>NZ_JBNWAF010000001.1:0-1473665 GCF_050496705.1 Chryseobacterium sp. MIQD13 | reverse complement strand
GCAGGATAATATAGGTAGTTTTTTTGATCTACTGAATGAGGCTTCCAATCAGAGTAGTGAAAGTGGTGGCGGAGGTTTAATTACAAATTCTTCAAATGGTAAAGGCTCTTCTACAGAAAGTTTTTCTAATAACGGCGACATGACTTTTCAAGTTCCTGAAGTTGTTGTAACAGCTAAGAAAGGAGCTAATATTAGTTCAGAAGATGTTATGAATGCGATGACTGTGGCTTTTAAAAAAGTTCTGGATGATTTTGACAGAAAACAAACTACCTCTAACACTACATGGTGGATAAACACAGCAGTAGGTGCTGCAGCCACAGCAAATGTACCAAGAAGTGGTTTTTTTAAATATAATGAACTATGGCATCAGACGAAAACAAGAGGGATTTCATATGCTTGGGAAAGTAAATGGAAAAATCCAGGAGCTAAATTTTGGAGAGGACAACAAGTAAAAGGTTTTCAGGGAGCAAAAAGTTTAGGTACTAAATTAACTGCTGCTGGAGGCGCTCTGTTAGTTGCTGATATTGCAATGTCTGGAGAACTTAAACCTTCCCATGCAATTAATGCTGCAATGTTAGTGGCTTCCACAACTGGAGTAGGGTCAATTGTGGCTGGAGTATGGTTTGTAGCGGATATGGGAACAATGGGAGTTAATTATATGATAAATGGTGAAGCGAAGGGATTAGGGGATATGATTGATGAGTCTGTTGCCAATGAATATGGAAAATTTGAAATGTATGATGGATTATATTAAAAGTAAGTTTTCAGGGTATACAATTTATTGGACAATTTTTACAATAATTTTACCTTTGCCAGCGTCATTAATATTTATATTTAAAATATTGAAATTACATGATTTCAATATTAAAGGGACATTGTTTTTGATTTTATTTAGTGGAATATTCTTTTTAGTAATTAATTTTCTTAAACATATAAAGTGGATAAAAATTAAAGAAAATAGCTTAAAGTATTATTCTATTTTAAAGCCTTTAGGTAAAACACTAAACATGGAAGATTATATAGGGAAGATTATTCTTACTGAATCTGGAACAAGAGGAAATTATAAGGTTGTTTATTTAGTAGATAAAAATCATAAAACATCCTTTAAACTAATAGGATTGCACTATAAAAATTTTGAAGAGCTAAATAACGCATTGCAAATTAAAACCATAAGATTTTCCCCTTCCACTTTACAATATTTTAAGCTGCTATTTTTTGAGGAAATAAGAATTAATAATAGTTCAAATAATAGTGAGATTACTAATATTATTTTAGGATTATTCAAATTAATTTGTGTGGTAGGAATTATATTATTCATTTTGGGATTTTTAATAAATAGATTTTTGTAAATGATAAAAAAGTAAATACATGAATTTTGGTAAAGTACCAGATATGTTGGTGAAAAAAATATAGCGTTGATTTTCAACGCTATATTTTTTTTAAATTAAATGAAAAATCGAAATTTTGAAATGATATTTGGATAGCGAGAGCAGAAAATAATAGAAATTAGGCTATCTAAAATATTGAGAGTCATATAAGATGTTTCAGGTATGTTGGTTTCTTTTATTAATCAACAAAGAAAATTTCAAAATGAATTAACTTAAAAACAGGTAATCTAAATGGTTACCTGTTTTATTTTATGTTAATAAAAATTTTGCAAATAATAATTACATTTACAGCTATGCAGACCATTTGGGAAATATACGTTTAAGCTACTCCAAAAGCTTAAATGGCAGCACAAAGTTCTTGAAGAAAACAATTATTATCCGTTTGGGCTAAAGCATGAAGGTTATAATGCTTTAACAGGAAATCCTGCTTATAACTACGAATATAATGGTAAAGAACTGCAACAGGAAACAGGCTGGAATGATTACGGAGCAAGAATGTATATGAGTGATATTGGCAGATGGGGTGTGATAGACCCATTGGCAGAACAGATGAGAAGATATTCTCCTTATAACTATGCCTTTAATAACCCAGTAAGCTTTATAGACCCTGACGGAAGAAAACCACAGGTTCAGGAGGAAGTAGCAGGAAATGTAATGTTCCCTATGTCACTTTGGAGTTTTTATATGGGAGGTGGAAGTGCTGATAATGAATTTCTTATGGATTTTATAGCCAGCAATAATGGATCCGGGACATTTCAGAAAATGTTAGAATCTTTAGATTTGGGAGGTGATGAAGGTGTGGCTTTTGGAGAAACTCAGGCTTTTAGAGATATAATGGCTACTTTTTACTTTTCAGGGATTGATTTTTCACAATTTGGAGAAGACCCACCAGGAAATAAATTAAGATTAAGTGAAAGAACATCAAACTGGGTACAAGAAAATATTAGAGGACCTATCTCCGGATGGCTTGATACACATACAAGAAATGCTTTCGTGCTTGAAGGTGCAGACAAAGCAAGGATGGATGATCTTAGAGGACAAATGACAGGCTACATGCGTCTTAATGTTGGTGGAGGTATTAAATGGGGAGCAGAACATGGGTTAGTTGGGTCTGGAATGGGAACTGGTCATGTTGGAGCTTTCTCTAGCAAACTTTCTATGGAAAATAGAATTGCTAATTTTGCTAAAAAAGCAGGAATTTATAGTGAACAAAAATCCTTGTCAAAAAATGCAAAAGTAATAATCGAAGGATATTATCAGCAGATGAAAGCTGGGACATTTAGTAAGCGAGGAGCTGGATATATTACAACTGATGGGAAAAAAGTTTTAATGGATGGTAACCACAGTATGAATGCCGCAATCAGATACGCAATAGAAACTGGAGATATAAAATACATACAAACAATTCTTAAAGGAAACTTTAAAACTAATGTTGAAGCAGGTCACTATGGTTTACCAATTAGAAACCTTCCTACTAAATAATTAAATATGAGCATAATAATAACAGATATAGATAGCGATTATCAGAGCTTAATTGATAATAAAGATTTTACCGCTGTTAATTTTCCTATTAAAAATGCAGTTAAAATTTACGGAAATAGTTATGATAAACTAAAAGGCAAAAATAAATTAAAACTTGAAATTGAAAATATAATAGGTTTTAAAGATGATCAATTAGACTCATGTGAAGCAATAGAAAATTTTCTGGTTTTTACTTATTATTTATTAAAAACAAATAACAAGTTGGTTGTGTTTACAGTAGGATTATCTTATGAGTCTATTGATCACTATATTAAAATAATGGAAATTATTCTTTCTAAATTGGATAATCGTACATTATGTGTTGTCAAAAATTTCTCTGATATTAATGAATCTAAATTAACTGATCTCTATATACATATCAATAAAATTGAAAAAGAAATCGTATTTGATTTTATGAAAAACTGGTTAATCGGATTTAAGCCCAAGGATGAATATTTTACTTATCCTCAATATTTTGGAAAAATAGAATTTGAAACTGATGATTATTTTGAAATGCTTTCGTTTATTTTATCTAAACCAAACAGGGATTATGAATTCTATTTTATAAATAAGAACAATTCGCAGTATCCTAAAGGTATGATTGTGATTAATAATAATTCCCTGTATTTAGGAATTGGGATAAATTCAATGTATGAAAAAAAACTCATTGATAAGCTATCCGAAGAATATATGCAAACTCCAATTATTTGTGATGGTATGTCGGTACCTTATTAAAATTATTAGTTGGTAATGTACCAGACATATTGCTGAAAATATAGCGTTGATTTTCAACGCTATATTTTTTTAAGTTAAGTGAAAATTGAAATGTTGAAATGATATTTGGGTGGGCAGATCAGAAAATAATAGAAATTAGGCTATCTAAAATATTGAGAGTCATACAAAATATTCCAAATGTGTTGGTAAGTAATTTTTGATATATTTATCAACATAATCAGCATTTCCATTTGATTAATCATGTTAGAATATAAAAGAATAAAAATAGCAAGCAAAAAAAATGAGACTATAGAGTTAGTCTCATTTTTAAATGATATCATTGAGTTTGATTCCAAATTCAAATTATATAATTTCGGGATTGTGAGATTTTATGGAACAACTAAAGATTATTCCAACGAAAACTTATCAGAAAATATAAATATATTTTCTGATTGGAATTCATTTTTGAACTTAATAGTAAATATAGATCAAGTATTTGAAATTGAAGTACTCATCGATAAGACAATACAGAATATTCGAAGGTACTCTAATGAAGAGGATTCTTATAGAAATAACCAAATTTGTTTAGAATTTTTTGATGATGGTTTTTGGGAAATAACATGTAAGAATGATGATTTAATTAGACTTATGGCCGAAAAATATTCAGAATCAGAATTCAGATGAAGTTTATAAATTAATAAATAATTAGGGGTATTGAAATCAATACTCCTAATTTTTAAGAGATCATGTGCCAAACATGTTGGTACTAAAGTATAGTTTTGAAAATCAACGCTATATTTTTTTAAATTAAATGAAAATCGAAATTTTGAAATGATATTTGAGCAGCCAAATCAGAAAATAATAGAAATTAGGCTATGCAAAATATTGAGAGTCATACAAGATGTTTCAGATATGTTGGTGAAGAGGATTTTAAGAAGAAAGTAGATCTTCAATCAATTATTGATGAATTGATCCCGGGGTTACATAGTAAGATCAATCTTTAACGCTAGAACATAATTAACAATCTGTTTTTCCAAATCCAATACACAGCTTATAATTATGTTTTGTCATATCTTTGCACCATGATACGTATTACGAAAATTTTCACATTCGAGACGGCGCACGTGCTGTACAATTACGATGGGAAATGTAAAAATATGCACGGTCATTCCTATAAGCTGTTTGTAACGGTAAAAGGAAGACCGGTTAATGACTTGGAAAATCCCAAAAACGGGATGGTGGTGGATTTTGGGGATATCAAAAGTATCGTTAAATCTGAGATTGTGGATGTATGGGATCATGCAGTTCTTGTTAATGCATTATCTCCGCACAAAGAATTGGGCGAAGACCTTGAAAATAAAGGACATAAAGTGATTTACTGCAGTTTTCAGCCTACCTGTGAGAATATGCTGTATGCCATTGCGGCAAAAATAAAATCAAAACTTCCGGCTGAGGTTTCTCTGGCCTACCTTAAACTTCACGAAACCGAAAACTCCTATGGAGAATGGTTTGCAGAAGATAATAAGTAACCCTAATTTTAATAAAAATTCAGACCGGTGTTAAAAACGATTATTAATTTAGAACCTGGGAAAAAAGTATATTTTGCTTCAGATCAGCATTTTGGCGCTCCTACTCCAAAGGAAAGCAAAAAGCGGGAAGAGAAATTTATCCGCTGGATGGATGAGATCAAAGAAGATGCTCAGGTTTTGTTTTTAATGGGCGACCTTTTTGATTTCTGGCATGAATGGAAACATGTTATTCCAAAGGGATACGTCCGTGTTCTTGGTAAAATAGCCGAGCTGAAAGACAGAGGAATCCATATCTATTTCTTCGTAGGAAATCACGATTTGTGGATGAAAGACTATCTTGAAGAAGAAATAGGCTGTACTGTCTTTTATAAGAAACAATACTTTGAGATGGGCGGAAAACAGTTTCTGCTGGCTCATGGAGACGGACTTGGCCCTGGTGATAAAGGTTATAAAAGAATGAAAAAGCTGTTCACCAATCCTGTAGCACAATGGTTTTTCAAATGGCTGCATCCGGATATTGCCATGAAGGTAGCTTTATATCTTTCGCAGAAAAATAAAATGATCTCAGGAGAAGAGGACAAGGCGTTTTTAGGAGAAGACAAAGAATTTCTCATCATCTATTCGAAAGAGAAGTTGAAAACCCAGAAAATTGATTACTTTATCTACGGTCACCGTCATCTGCCTATGGTGCTGGATCTTGAACAGAAAGCGAAGTATATTAATCTGGGCGACTGGATCTCTTACTTTACCTATGGCGTTTTTGAAGCAGATTTTGAACTGAAAACTTTTGCGGACGGAACAAAAAAAAATTACCCCTGAGAGAGGTAATTTTCGAATAAACCGAAGTCCATTCTTGTTTTTAATCCATATTCCGAAATAATAATTGCAAGAATTTTACCAAAGTCTACTTCTTCGATTAAAAAAATATTAAAAAAAACATACTTTTTGCATAATTATCTCATTATGAGCTGGTAAAAAGTTTAAAATAGTTTTCAAAAATTGGAAAATATATTCAGCATACAGACAGAACAGGACTTTTTGAATGCATCTTTGGCAGCTTTTCATTATCAGTATGAAAATATTGACATATATAGAAAGTTTGTGGATTTCCTGAAAATCAATCCTGATGAGGTTAGAAGTCTGGCGAAAATTCCTTTCCTGCCGATAGAAATGTTTAAAAATCATCAGATTTTAGACAAAAATGCTTCTGCCGATTTGTTTTTTCAGAGTTCAGGAACTACGCAGATGAATCTTTCAAAGCATTATATCGCAGATCCGGATATTTATAAAGAAAGTATTTACAGAAGTTTTGAGCAGTTTATAGGAAAACCGGAGGATTTTATTTTTCTGGGTCTCCTTCCAAGTTATCTGGAAAAGCAGAATTCCTCTCTGATCTATATGGTGGATTATCTTATGAAGAAATCTGCAAAGCCTGAGAACGGATATTTTCTTTACAATCATTCCGAGCTGTTTCAGCTTTTAAACAGTTTGAAAGACAAAAAAGTTATTCTTTTCGGAGTATCTTTTGCCTTGCTGGACTTTTTGGATTTCGTTGAATCTCAGAATCTTTCTGTTTCCGGATCTCAAAATCTGACAGTTATCGAAACCGGTGGGATGAAAGGAAGAAAAGAGGAAATGACTAAAGACGAACTCTTGAAGATTCTCCAGGATGGTTTTAAAACAGAAAAGATCTATTCGGAATATTCAATGACAGAGCTGCTTTCCCAGGCCTATTCCCTTGGAAACAATGAATATAAATGTCCAAACTGGATGAAAGTATTAATCAGAAATGCAGAAGATCCTTTTTCCTATGAAAAAGAGGGGAGAACCGGAGCTGTCAACATTATAGACCTTGCCAATATACATTCATGCTGTTTTATCGCAACGCAGGATTTAGGTAAAACCCTTCCGGAAGATAAATTTCAGGTATTGGGAAGGATAGACCATTCCGATATCCGTGGATGCAGTTTATTGGTTTCTTAAAATCAGAATTAAACAAATAACAATTTTTATGAGGCTGGTAAAAAGTATCTTTACGTTTTTAATGTTGATAGGTTTATCAGGTCTGTTATCTGCACAAAAAAATGGCGAAAAGGATATCTGGTCCGGAACCTATCTGGTGAATGAAATCAACAGCGGGGTTTCCAGGGTTACAGATACTTTAACTGTTGCCAGAATTAAAGATGCCGATCCGGAAGAAATTCCTGCCAAAGAAGAATCAGATTTAGCCCGATGGTCCATGACTTCCAAAAGAGATGGAGGAAAAGATGAAATAACGGTTAAACGATTTCTGTTTGATCCCGAAAATGATGTAGATGCCTATAAAGAATTCGGTTGGACAGATCTGCATCAAGCGGGGAAAATAAACTGTATTGACGGTGGACATTTTTTTATTTGCCAGACACAGCCCAATACCACCGTTAGATTCGGTAAAGATGAAACCTGTTTTACTAAAACAGGTGTTTTTGGAATATGGCTGCATTATGGAGTTGTTGAACTTCAAAAGAAATAATCTCAATTTAAACCTTAGTCATCATGCTTAAAATAGAAGAGCTTGTTCATGCCTATATCCATTCCCACTGTGATTTTGAAAAAGAAATTGTGCTGACGAATTATTTCCAGGCCGACTGGGAAGCGGATATGCTGTTCATAGATGCTGAAGGATTCAGTCATGAAATTGAGATCAAGCTTTCAAAAAGTGATTTTAAAAACGATTTCAAAAAATCATACCTCAATAAAGATACCGGTGAGAAATTCCTGAAACATGATAAGATCTCATGTGGCGACTATATCTGTAATGCTTTCAGCTTTCTCCTTCCGATGGGTATGATAGAGCATGCTGTAATTCCGGAACATTGCGGAATTATCGAATTTTATCACAATGAAGATACCTGGGAAACTGAATTCTATCTCATAAGGAAGCCTAAAAGAGTACATGAAGACTCTTACTGGAAGCTGAATGATAAAGACCTTTTTATCCGGAAAATGGCCCTGAATTTATTACAGCGCAAATTGGAAATCAAAGGAAAACATGAAGAACTGATTTTCAAGAATCCTTTTGATATCAGGAAAAAGTAAACATCAAAAAACTCCTGCATTGTACAGGAGTTAAGTATAAAAATAGTAAACGCGATTATTATTTTTTCACCATTTTTAAAGTTCCGTTTGTACCGTTGCTGGATTGCCATTTAACAATGTAAGTACCTTCCAGGTTATTTTGAAGATCAATCGGAAGCTTATTTAATCCCGCTTGTATATCTGTAGCATATGCTCTGACAACTTTTCCGCGAATATCAATTACGCTTACAGAGATCTTTTCTTTATCTGCAGCTGTATAATAAAGCTCATCGATTCCCAGACTTGAATTTGAAACTATGGCTGTCTTAGGCTGTGATATGGCTTGTTTTGATACTGTACCACCTCCGGGAACACAGATATAACATTCAAATCTGGTAACGCCTATAAGATATTGATTCGGGCCTGTACAGGTAATATCTACTCCATATCCAAACTGGCCGGGATAATAGATCATTGTAGGGTCTGAAGGAATTGTGGTATGTTCTCCAATTACAGTCGGAAGTGGGTAATATCCGCTGTATAATGTGGATGGATAACTAAAACTTACTTTGCCGTATCTGGTTGGAGGGGGAAATCCGGGAAGTGATATCGTGACAGGAAAGTTATAAATTCTGGAAGTGGAAATATCCGGAGGAAAAGGAGTGGCAGACCGTTCGTTAGATCCGATTTTTATGTCAAATTTGACATCGGTATGGGCATGACCGGGTACGTTTTCGGCAAAAATATCATTTCTGGTAACAGTGATGTTATAGGTCGGTGCAGGAGCTGTATTCTTTTGTGCATCTAATTGGCTTTGGCAAATCAATACAAAGAATAATAAAAAGAGAATTTTTTTCATTTTAGTTAGGTTTTAAATTATTATTTAATCTATACTATAAAATTGAAGCTTATAATTCTCATAACAAATTGGTAATTAGTAAACGTAGAAAATTACCCAATAAGTGTTTCTGTTCTTTTTATAACCGTATTTATCCAAAAAGTCCTGCCGGAAGGCAGGACTTTTTTTATAGATATTGAAATTAATATTAATCAGTAACTTCAGCAGAATCTCTCTGAAGCAGGAATTTGTAGATCAAACCTCCTGTAACTCCTCCTAAAATAGGCGCTGCCCAGAACAGCCAAAGCTGAGACATTGCAAGCCCGCCGGTGAAAACTGCCTGTGAAAGCGATCTTGCCGGGTTTACCGAAGTATTGGTAATAGGAATAGAGATAAGGTGAATCAGGGTAAGAGCCAATCCGATAGCAATACCTGCAAATTTCCCGTTAGCCCATTTGTCCGTAGCTCCCATAATAACAATCAGGAAGAAAGCTGTTAATAGGAACTCCGCAAGGAACGCTGCTCCCATGCTGAATGCTTTTCCGTTGTAGACTGCCGCATCATAGAAATTGGTAGCAAAAGCTCCCGGTTGAGAAAAATCCACAACCCCTGCACCGTTAAGGATCACATAAAGGCATCCTGCAGCCACAAGAGCTCCAAGACATTGTGCTACTACGTAAGGAATAAGATCTTTAGCAGAGAATCTGCCCCCGGCTAAAAGCCCGAAAGAAACAGCCGGATTGAAATGTCCGCCGGAAATATGCCCTACAGCATATGCCATCGTAAGAACCGTAAGACCAAAGGCTAAAGAAACCCCCAAAAGGCCAATTCCGATATCAGGAACTCCGGCAGCAAAAACTGCACTTCCACAACCACCGAAAACAAGCCAAAATGTGCCGAAAAATTCAGCAAAAAGTTTTTTTATCATATGTTTATCATTTAAAATGTATCTCAAATGTAAAGTTTAAATTTTAAAATAAAAAGTTAAACCCTAAAATTTTTTTAAGATTTAGTAATATAAAATTACATATTTGGTAATTTGGTTTAATGTTTGTTGGGAATTTTTTTAGGAAGGCATTCTTCATGGGTTGAATGATATGTCATAAATGTTTATCTTTCATGAGTAATTTAAAAGCGTGGTTAATGAGAAAGTTTTTGTGTGTAGCCTTTGTGCCCTTTATGTATAACTTTTATTATGCGCAGGCTGCCAAAAAAGCGCTTCCCTGCTATGATTTTGCATCGGTGCTTAAAGTAGAGCCTACTGCTCTTTATAAACCGCATCTGGATGCTTCCAAAAGTTTTAATGTAAAACTGCTGAAAGACTCTAAAACAATACAGAAATATATAACCAGCGGAAAGTTCCACAAAATAAAAAAAAGCGGAAAGGGATATCGTGTTCAGAAACTTGATTACAGCAGAGCTTATATGGTTTCCAAAGCAAAAGCCACCCTTGAAAAAATGGGGGCAAGATTCAGTAAGGAAACAAAAGGACACACTTTTACAGTTTCATCAATCACAAGAACGCTTGAAGACCAGTGCAGGCTGAGAAGGGTGAATTCCAACGCTTCACTAGGGATTAGCTCTCACAACTACGGAAATTCTTTTGATATTTCTTATGTCAGGTTCAATGATGTACTGAAATACAATCCTAAAATGGAAGCAGCCCTGGAGAAAGTTTTAAAGTACTACGCAAATGCCGGCAGAATTTATTACATCAAAGAAAGACAGCAAAGCTGTTATCATATCACGGTAAGGAATTATTGATCCTGTTCTTTTACAATTCTTAGATTTTTATCATCTTCTCTTATCTGTGAAGTATAGTGGCCGATAGAAACGACGATTTATATTGTAAAATAGGTGCTTTTTATGGGTTGATATTAAATTTATTTTACGAATAATAAATTTATGATGCGATTATTTGTGCAGGATATTTAGTTTGTATAATTTTATGCAACTAAATAAACCATGAACTTATGAACGAGAACGACTACAAACTGGCCGCCGCCGAGTGGGGCAGATATGTTTCAGACTATCAGCTGGTATCCAACCTGATTCTTACCAATTACATTTTCGAACTGTCTTCCGATCAGATCAGTAAAATCACAGAAAAGAACCAATATATTGACCTTTGCGCTGAGGTTGGTGTATATGGCGGACAGCTTGTCCTTATTTTCCTTCCTTTAGATGCGCAGGGGCATATTGATAAAAGTGTTACTGAATACCAGTATACTGTGTTAGGGCCTCTTAAATTTGATCTCAGATTGCAGGAAACAAAAGAATTTACAATTACCAAAAATGCAGTTCTTTCCAGTGATCTTACCAAGGTGGATGATAATACCAATATGTCTTTTCCGGTTTCCGAGCAGCCCATCCTTGATCAGGATATTGCCATAGATGCTATCCAGCGATGGAGAAACGAAGGAATGGAATGGTTCTATCGTGAGTGTAACGAATTCAAAGGAGAAAGGGTTTTCAGAAGATTTTATATTCCAAAAGAAGATCTTACCCATCCTTATCCGAAGGTAGCGGGTATTAAATGCTCGTTCGGACTCAGATACAATGATATTTACCAGAGAATGCTGGTCACGCTGATCTTTATTTCCTTCCATGAATTATTGCAGGAAGGAACCTCTGAAAGTGTGATTTCAAATACCTATGACTGGGCAAAACCATGCCCTCCGGTTTGCCGTATTCCTGAACTTGGATCTTAAATACACAGTATAGATAGGAATGACAGATTTTTTTAAAGTAATTTTATTCCTAAACTATGGTCTGCTTCTGTCCATCATACTTTTGGGAGCAGCAAAATACCGTGTACTGAACAATAACGAAAAGCAATATTTTCACTGTATTGCTTTTCTTTTTTTTATTGAATTACTGAATCTTGTTCTGCCTTATGTTTTCAATCTTAATGATACCTCGTTTCTGTATCCTTTATATATAGCCGGAGAGTTTTTTCTGTTTACGGCCCTATTTATCAGGAAATTGAAGCTGCCGAAGTATTTTTCCGGTATCATGGCACTGCTCGCATGTGGATTTATGATATCGAAATATGTTTTTAATAATCCCTTCAACAGCGATATTGTAAAGGTAATATCAAATATTATCATTGTCTGTCTTTCAGGGTTTACATTGATCAGGGAAATAAAGGGCGGCACTGCACAGAACCGTTTTCTTCTTGTAGATGCCTGTATCTTTTTCTACTATTCCGTTTCGGTATTTATTTTTATCATTCAGCATCAGCTGGCCAACCTTTCAGAAAACGATTATTATATTATTCTCAGTGTGAATAATATTCTGTCAAGCATTTTGTACTGTTCATTTTTATATACCTTCATCAGATTAAAGAAGTAACCCTAAATATCAGCCTGCTCATCCTTATAATTGTTACCATAACCGTTATAGTATCTTTTATTCTCCTGGCTTACAGATCCTTTATCAGTAGGATTATTAAAGAAAAAAATGTCCAGCATGAAGCTGAAGTTCTCCACCAGAAAAACCTTGTCCTTGAAAACATCAAAGCCCAGGAAGAAGAAAGAAAAAGAATTGCCGTTATGATACACGATGACATCGGAAACAGGCTCAATATCCTTTCATTATGGCTTAATAATCTTGATACAAAAGGAGATGAGGTTATCAAAAAAAATATTTACAGCCAGATGTCCTCACTCATTGATGCTGCCCGGAGTATTTCTCACTCCTTATATCCGGTAAACCTTGAATCGGTGGGATTTGTCCTCTATGTGGAAGAGCTGATTGCCAATCTGTCCCATAAAATCAATATCTCTATGCAGGTTATGCCCGGATATGGGAAAAAAGATATCTTTGTGGAAGTACAGCTATACCGTATCATTCAGGAATTTACAACTAATGTGATCAAACATTCTGCGGCTACGGATCTGTGGATCTATATCAAGGATTATCCTCAGCACACAGCCGTTATTATTTCTGACAACGGACAGGGATTTGATTATAATCTCGTGAAAAAAGGAATGGGCATCAAAAATATCGAATCCAGGATAAAATCCATGAATGCCGTCCATAAATGGAAAAGTATCTTAAACAAAGGAAGCCGTTTAATTATTTTAATTCCAAGAAACCATGAACTCCCAAATAAAAATAGCCTTAATTGATGATGAACAGCTGATTCTGGAAGGCGTAAAGATGCTGCTTTCCAACGAAAAAAATATATCCGTATGTCTTACCTCCAATAATGGCCCGGATTTTATTGAAAAACTGGGAAGCCTCTCTGAGGATGAGTTTCCGCAAATCGCTCTTGTTGACGTACAGATGCAGCCCATGAACGGTTTTGAACTGGTAGAAATTCTCAAAGAAAAATATCCTGATCTCAAGATTATCATCCTTTCTTCCCATTACAAAACCTCCATTTTAGGGTATATGGTTAAATTAGGCGTTTCAGCCTTTCTGCCTAAAAATTCAGACAGAAAAACCTTTATCGAAGCCATTACCATGGTCCATAAAAATGGAGTTTTCTTTACCGCCGAAGATCATCAGATGCTGTTTACCTATATGAACAGTTCCGCAAAAAAGAAATCCCTTTTTGAAATGGACGATGAGCTTTCCGAACGGGAAAAAGATGTCGTAAAGCTGATCTGTCAGGAATATACCAATAATGAGATCGGAGAAAAGCTCTTCATCAGTCCCAGAACGGTAGAAAGCCACCGCCAGCGGATTCTGGAAAAAATAGGAGCCAAAAATACAGTAGGTATTGTTATCTATGCTGTTGTAAACAATATATATTCCCTTGATAAAATGTAATTCCGTAGAAATACGGAATTTTTTATTTGGTATTTTTCACGCTAGTATTGCTTTTCCTACTTCCGTTAATTTGAAAAATAAGTTTTACAGCAGAATCACAGAATGAGACTGTTACGGAAAACTTTCAATAATTTTTAAAAACACAACAATGGAAAAGGATACAATACAGGCTGTCGGAATCTTTTTTGACGGCACTGGAAATAACGGAATCAATGCAGGCTCATCTGATATACCTTTTGTAAATAATGAAAGCTATAAAGGAGCGCCAACCAATATTTATAAATTGTACAACCTGTTCAACGGAAACAGTAAAATATATGTAGAAGGAATAGGGACAGTTACCGGAGGCGAAGACAGCAACTTTGCGATGGCAACATGTGCTAACCCTCCGGATGCATACGGATATTCTTCTGATGACAAACTGCAGAAAGCCAGTGATTTTGTAAGAAATGTGGTAAACGATAAAACTGTCGATTATCACTTTTATATCTATGGATTCAGCAGGGGAAGTATGCTGGCAAGAGAATTCTGCAATCAGCTTGCCACGGATTATCCCTCGGTGAACGTTACGATAAAGTTTTTGGGTGTCTTTGATACCGTTGAATCAAAGCCATTTAACACCTATGATATGAGCCTGCCGCAGGAAGTGGAAAATGCTCTTCATTTATGTGCCGTTAATGAATGTAGGTTCTTTTTTCCCCTCACAGGTTTTTTTGAAAATTCAAAAAATATGCAGAATACCAAAACAGAAACAGCCGGATCGGTATGGAAAGAAATTTTTGTTCCCGGTGCTCATGCTGATATAGGCGGTGGATATTTGCAGGCTCCACAATCTGTTTATATCTCTACAGATTTCATTAATACTAATGATCTGCAGGATTATGTGGCAGATGTAAGAAACGCAAAAACTGATGCAGAAGGAAACAAAATCTGGGATTCGCTGCTCTCTGATTTTCAGATTGAAAAAGGAGTTGTTCTATCTCAGGCCTATGTTTCAAGGGAATTGGTCTTTAATACACTTCCGTTTGTGTATGGAAGAATAATGCTGGAGGAAACCAATAATGCTGTGTCCGGAATTTTCAGTACAGATCTTACCCATTCTGGTCTTGAGATTGGAGAAGATACTTTTCTGGCTGACTTTTATACAGATCTTGCAGCATATGTTAAAAGCTTTTTACCTGCAATGAAACCCTATTATAATTATGCAGATTTTGCAAAGTATACCCACATTTCAGCCAACTTCGGACTGTATCAGAATGACGTATTGCTGAGGTCGGCAGATGAAATAGAAGCAGAGCTCATAAACATTGGCCTGAACGTTCCCAGCAGTACTTCCATAGACCGGGGAACCCAAACCAGGCTTCTTACTGAGCTGCATCTTTCCGAAGACAGTTTTGTAGTTGATTTTCTCTACGGAACTAATGTTCCCAATAATGATATCTGGAGCCGTACCATCGGGATGAAATCCTTTGCCTAAGAACAGAATTAGATCAATAATAATAGTACTTTTCAGTTTTAAATTTAGGTTGCGAAGGGGTGTCTGTGAGGGCACTCCTTTTTGCTGTATCCCAAAGCAGGCCGTTTTTATTTCTGGGCTATTCATTTCTTTTTCCGTACTTTTGCACCCGGAAATTCATTATTCATCACTAATTTTTATTTAATAAAATGCTTTCGGTTCAAGGTTTAGGATTACATCATTCAGGAAACTATCTGTTTCAAAATACAAATTTCACCATTAAAAAGGATGATAAGGTAGGTCTCGTTGGGAAAAACGGAGCAGGAAAATCTACTTTATTGAAAATGCTTTCCGGGGAAATTAACTTTTACGAAGGAAGTGTTGTTCCTGAAGGAAATGTTACCATCGGTTTCCTGAAACAGGATCTTGACTTTGTGAAGGGCAGAACCGTCTGGAATGAGACTATGCAGGCTTTTGAACAGATTAATGCATGGAAAAATGAACTGGAAGATGTTAACCATCAGCTGGCAACAAGAACTGATTATGAAAGTGATGCTTATACGGATCTGATTAATAAAATGACAGAGCTGAATGACCTTCTGATGAACCATGATGCCTACAATCTGGAAGGTGATATGGAGAAAATATTATTCGGTTTAGGTTTTAAAGCGGACGATTTCCATAAAATCACCGATGAATTTTCCGGAGGCTGGAGAATGAGAATTGAGCTTGCCAAGCTGCTGCTTCAGAAGAACGATATCATGCTTCTCGATGAGCCTACCAACCACCTTGATATGGAATCCATCATCTGGCTGGAAAATTTCCTGAAAGATTATCCCGGTGCCATTGTTCTGGTAAGTCACGATAAACAGTTCATGACTGCTGTCTGCAACAGGACTTTTGATATCAACAATAAAAAAGTTGACGACTATAAGGCCAATTATTCCAAATATCTGGTGATGCGTGAAGAGCGCCGTGAAAAACTGGTTCAGGCTAAAAAGAATCAGGATGCGGAAATCAAGCAGATGGAAGACAATATTAATAAGTTCCGTGCAAGTGCCACAAAAGCATCTTTTGCACAGTCACTTATTAAAAAACTGGATAAAATAGAGCGTATTGAAGTTGATAATGAAGACGTTTCAAAATTCAATATCCGTTTCGTACAGTCTATGGTTCCCGGAAAAGTTATTTTTGAGGCTGATCATTTAGGAAAAGCTTATGGAAACAAGCAGATTTTTGATGATGTAGACTTTATTGTTCAGAGAGGAGACAGAATTGCCCTTTTAGGACAGAACGGACAGGGAAAAACAACTTTGGCTAAAATTCTTGCCGGAGATATCAAAGATTATACAGGAACATGGAATTTGGGTCATAATGTAAACATCGGATATTTTGCCCAAAACCAGGAAGAAGTACTGACTCCTAATAAAACGGTTCTGGAAGAAGCTGAAGATGCAGCAACGGAAGAAACAAGACCGAGAGTAAGAGATCTTCTGGGATCTTTCCTTTTCCAGGGAGAGGCCGTAACCAAGAAGACAAAAGTACTTTCCGGAGGGGAAAGAAACCGTCTGGCGCTTTGTAAACTATTGCTTCGTCCTTTCAACACGTTGATTATGGATGAGCCTACCAACCACCTTGATATTCAGTCTAAAGAAATCATCAAACTGGCTTTACAGAATTTTGAAGGGACTTTGATCGTGATCTCTCACGACAGGGAATTCCTGGACGGGCTTTGTGACAAGATTTATGAATTCCGCGACGGAAGAATGAAAGAATTCCTTGGAAGCGTTGGCGAATATCTTGAATACAGACAGAAAGAAACCCTTAGAGAAATATCTGCTGAAAAAGCAAAACTTCACAGCGAAGATGTGAAAGTTGAGGTAAAACCGGCTCCGAAAGAAGTAAAGGTGGAAGAAAAATCCTCAACGATTGTAAGTAAAGAGCAGAAAAATATTCAGAATAAATTAAAGAAAGTAGAAGAAAAAATTTCTGAGCTTGAGACCGAAATAGAAGCAATGGAAGCGTCGTTTGCAAAAGAAAATCCTTCTGAAGAGACTTTGGAAAAATATAATAACGCTAAAGAGGAATTAGACGTTGCTTTACAGGAGTGGGAGCATTTAGGTTCTCAACTGGCTTAATTTTTTTGAATTTAAAAATATAAAATCCTTCGGCTTCGCTCAGGATGACATTTCTAATACTAACGGTATTATTATTTTAACAGTGTCATCCTGAGCGAAGCCGAAGGATTTTAACCATAGTGTCTTTTGTAACAAAAGAACATTTTCATCAACATATTGAATATAGTTTTAATAAAACTTAATTTAAAACTTAAATTATTTTTATAATTTTACCAGATGATTTTTAAGGAAAGCAGAAATCTGAAGAATTTTATCTCCAAACTTTTGTTTGGGATATACTTCATTGCCCTGTTTTCCCAAAGTTTTCACCATCACGATGCTGTTGATTATTTTAAGAGCTTCAATCTTAAAAAGACAGAAAATACCATTGCTAAAACTTCAGCGAAAGAAAAGCCCGGTGACTGTCTTGCCTGTCATTTCTTAGCTACAGGACATACACTAGTTCCTGAAGAATTCAACTTTAGTTTTGACCATTTTACGCATGAAGTAAAACAGGTTATTGCTGTTCAGGAAAAAATTTGGTCTCAGACTAAATTCACGTTTCAGCTCCGGGGTCCTCCCGCACTTTCATAATCATAGATTTTTTATTGACTTTAATTGGATTTAAAGCTCAATATTTTGGGTTTGGTTATCAGCTGCCGGCTGGCAGTTGTCAGCCATATGATTTAAGATTTGTACTTTGTGATACAGGAATGACTGTTACTGGATAAATACCGCAAAAGTCTCGTATTTTATCTCTCAGTTCTCAAATCTGCAATCATCAATACATTTTATATTGTACAAAGGTGCAGCATAAATAAACCCATTCAACAAAATTTTTACGAAAAAAAATGTACCTGTAAAAGGTACGCAATCAATCTATTGACAATGAAATTGATATATAGCCTGATGTTGGTCCTGTGCGGACTGGTATCGATAAGTGCACAAAAAACTTACACCGTAGAAGGAACCGTTCAGGATTTTCACGATAAGACCATGCTGGAAAATGCGGTGGTAAATGTCGGCGGATTCACAGCAAAAACGGACAGTAAAGGTAAGTTCACGTTTAATAAAATTCCAGCAGGAAAATATATACTCATTGCCAGACATCCTGATTGTAGTGATTATACTGAAAATATAGGAGTTAATCAGGATTTACATTTGGTAATTACGTTGGAACATCATACCAAGGATATTGAAACGGTCACTATCCACGGAAGTCATAAAGCTAACGGTTCTTTAATCATTAAAACGCTTGATAAATCGGAAATCGAGAGAAATTCTACAGATAATCTGGGGAATTTATTATCAAAAATTTCCGGTGTCACTACTTTAAAGACCGGAAATAATATTTCAAAGCCTGTTATTCACGGGCTGTATGGAAGCCGGATTTCTATTTTGAATAATGGAGTTAAGCTTGCAGAGCAGGAATGGGGTGTAGAGCATGCTCCGAATGTTGATATCAACAATTTCCAGCATATCGATGTGATAAAAGGAGCTTCTGCATTGAAATACGGAAGTGACGCCATTGGCGGTGTGGTAGTACTGGAACCCGAAATTTTTCCTAAAAAAGATACGATAAAAGGTTCGGTAGGGCTTACCGGAATTTCCAATGGCAGAGGATTGGGACTGGATGTAGATGTTGCCAAAACCTGGGAAAACGGGTGGGCTGTAAAAACCCGCGGAAGCATCAAAAAACTGGGAGATCAGAGTGCTCCCGATTATAATCTGAAGAATACGGGAATGGATTTTTCTTCCTTTAATTTTACCGTTCAGAATAATACCTACGAAAGAGGAATTTCTTTTGATTATTATCTGACGAACCAGAATATCGGAATTCTGAGAGATTCTCACGTGTCTACTTCAGGGGACTATGACAGGGCGATGACTGCGAATCCTCCTGTTTACTCCGGTAAATTCAGCTATGATATTGATAATCCGAGACAGGTTATTGAGCATCACATTGCGAAGGTTTCTGCGTTTAAAAGGTTTGCCAATATCGGAAAACTTTCCGCTACCTATAGCTATCAGTATAATCACAGGCAGGAATATGATATCAGAAGAGGGGAACTGAATGATACGCCTTCTCTGGATCTTGAACTTATGACGCATCAGTTTAATCTGAATGATTTACTGGAAAGGGAAAAATGGTCTCTGGAAACAGGAATTGATGCCGGTTTTCAAAACAATTATTCGGATCCTGCTACCAAAGCAAGACGTCTGATCCCTAATTACGATAAATATTCAGCAGGTGTTTATTCTGTTTTTAAATATAAAATTTCTCATGATTTTAATTTTGAAGCAGGGGCAAGGTATGATTTCACGCGTTATGATGTTACCAAATGGTATGATCAAAGTGACTGGGAAAAATTATATGCAGATACTTTTCCACAGTTTTATGTAAGGAAAAATGAAAACAGGATTTTGACACGTCCAAAGCTTAATTATAATAATGTTTCTTTCAATGCAGGTCTGGAATACCGTCCAAGCTCCAACTTTGATTTGAAATTTAATTATGCAAAAGTGGGCAGAGCTCCGAATGTGGCAGAATTGTTTTCAGACGGACTGCATCATTCCGCAGGTGTGATTGAGACGGGAAATATGGCATTGGAAAATGAACAGGGGCATCAGTTTAATTTAACGGTAGATTCGAAAATCAATGTTTTGAAAGGACTGAATATCTCTGTAAATCCATATTTCTTCATCACTAAAAACTTCATCAACCAGGTTCCTGTAGGAATTAAGGGAACAATCAGAGGAGTATTCCCGGAATGGGCTTACCAGCAGATTGATGCCAAAATGTACGGAGTGGATCTGGATATTAACTGGAAGCTTACCGATGACCTTACCTATGTGGGCAAAGGAAGCTATGTGCACGGACAGGATGACACCAACAATGAGCCTCTGATTTTAATGATGCCTCCGAATTTTTCCAATGCATTACAGTTTAAGAAAGAAAAATGGAATAACTTCTATTTTACACTTGAAAATCAGACCTTTTTAAAGCAAACCAGATTCCCGGTCCGCAATGTTCCGCTGGAACTTTATGTAGATGGCGAACTGGTGGATAAAATGATTGATCTGAGTACACCGCCGAGCGGTTATTCGCTTTGGAATATCCAGACAGGAATCAACATCAGCAAAAATCTTTCTGCAGGACTTATCGTGAATAATCTTTTTAATACTTCTTACAGAGATTATCTGAACCGTTTGAGGTTCTTCGCAGATGAGGCAGGAAGAAACTTTATTTTAAACTTTAGATACAGATTCTAAAGATTCAGAAAAAATTAATTAAAATTTTACAATCTTAAAATTCTTAAAATGAACAAACTATTCAATACTAAAAATATCATCAAATTATTAGCTGTTTTATTAATTACAATCACTGTTATTTCCTGTCAGAGAGACGGTTCTGCTGAAGAGGATGATCTTCCTCAGGAAGAGCTTACCAACATCGTTTTGCTGGTTACTGAAGAGGGTACGACTAATACAATAACCTATGACTACAGCATCGGGGCAGGAGGAATACCTACAATCCCTTTGCAGAACGGGAAATCTTATACCGTGGAAGCAAAATTCAGAAACGGAAATGAAGATGCTACAAATGAAATTATTGAAGCTAAAGATGAGCACTTCCTTATTTTTGATTTTCCAAAATCAAATATCAACATTACCAGATTAGACGGCAATGACCTGAGAAACGATGGAAAAAGAGTAGGATTGAGAACAAAGTGGGAGGTGATAAAAGCTGTTGACGGAACTTCACCATTTCTTAAACTAACCCTTATCCACTCGCCTGAAAGTGTAAATGATGCAAAAGCAGGAACCGCCTGGGGAAGCGTAGTAGGTGGGGAAACAGATGCTGAAGCTACTTATAATCTGAGCAATTAAAATAGTTCACATAAATATAAAAACCACTGAAAATTTCAGTGGTTTTTTATTAGTCCTAGAATATAAATATATTGGATAAAAAAGTTATCAGATAGAACATGAATACAAAAATAAGAACAGTACATAATACAATATATAAAATTTGCTTTATTTGATTGTTGGTACCAATTCTTTTTGAAACTTGTGTAAAAGCTTTGATGCCATTAATTACCGGCACACGGTTTAGCCATAATATAAAGAAAACAATTAACTGTAAGGTAATAGCACCAAAAATAGCAGGTACATCATAGAAATAATCCTGCAGAATTACATTGGTAAGAAGGGAGGTTAGAAATAAGCATCCTATAATCCTTGTTTTAGGAATAATTAATAAGACGGCTCCCAGTATTTCAAACAAACCCAAAGTGATAACAAATGGTTTTGAATAGGAATAGAAATCCCACATTATCTTCATTCCTTTAAACTTTTCATTCACAGAATGGCTGAATTGCTGATATTTACCTGCGCCAAACAAAATCATCATTCCCGCAACATACAGGCAGCAAGACCACTCCAGAACAGTAAGAAAATCATTTTTTTTAAGCATTGTAATATTTTTAAGATTTGGTTTTAAATAGTACTCAATTGGTATGCAAAAGGTTATTTTGGTGAATAAAAGTCAGATGTCATGTCAAAAGGTCTGAGAATGTATAATGATTTATAAAGATTTAATAATTAAGTTCTTGTTTGTCAGGATTATTTATTTACATCTGCTTAACAGATCGGAACCGGATATTTCAAGCTGTCTGCAAGAAGATATTATTCTTTGTAAATATTTGAGTACTAAGAATTGATTATAAGTGGGTAATTCTCATAAAAATTTCATATTTTTGCAACCTAAAATTTTAATCAATAATGAAGGTTACCGCACAAAACCATGATGACGTAAGTGCATTACTTACAGTGACATTGGAAAAATCTGACTACAAAGAAAAAGTAGAAAAGCAGTTGATTAATTATGCTAAAAATGCGCAAGTTCCTGGTTTCAGAAAAGGGAAAGTGCCTTTGAGTATGGTTAAAAAACAATATGAAGCAGGTATTGCATTCGAAGAAATCAACAGACAGGTTTCTGACGCATTGAACAACTACGTTAACGAAAACAAGTTAAGATTAGTTGGACAGCCTGTTCCTCAGCCAGTAAACCAGTTGGATTACAATGCTGACAAAATTGAAGTTGGTTTCGAAGTAGGATATGAGCCTGAATTCACTATAGATTTAGCTAAATATGAAGCTCCTCATTATAAAGTAGAGGCTTCTGACAAAGAAATCACAAAGAGCATTGAGAACATGCAGAGACGTTTTGCAGAGCAGGTTCCTCAGGATAAAATCACTAAAGATTCTTATATCGCTTTAGAAATTTCTCAGGTTGTAGAAGAAGATGCTGAAGGAGAGCACCACCACCATCCAAAGAACGCTACCATTACTGCTGAAAACAAAGATGCTTTCAAATTGGTAAAAGCTTTAAAAATGGATGGTTCTGTAAAAGTTTCTAAGGAAACTCTTGCAGCTGATGAAACATTGGCTAAAGAATTAGGTTTCAGCAAAGAAGAAGTTGAACATTTACACCATGCTGAAGTAGAAGTAAAAGTAAAAGATTTCTATTCACTGAACCTTGCTGAGCTTAACCAGGATTTATTCGACAAAGTTTACGGAGAAGGAACAATCAAATCTGAAGAAGAGCTTAAAGAAAAAGTAAAATCTGAATTGGATGAATATTTCCAGCAAAATGCTGACGTTCACTATGTGAATAAAGTGTTGGAGCAGGTTACTGAAAAAGAAGAAGTAAAACTTCCTGAAGATTTCCTTGTAAAATGGTTATTATTCTCTAACCAGAATATCCAGTCTGAAGAGCAGGCTAAAGAAATCCTTAATGCAGAGAAAAGCCAGTTAAGATACCAGATCATTGAAGGTAAATTAATGACTGATAACGAAATCCAGTTAGACTATGCTGATGTATTGGCACAGGCTGAGCAGTTGGTAAGAAATCAGTTGGCTATCTACGGAATCCACCATTTAGGAGATGAAGAAATCCAGAAATATGCTGTTGAAATGTTGAAAGATCAGGAGCAGGTAAGACAAATTTCTTCTGAAGTAGCTATGGCTAAGCTGAAAGATGTAATTCTTGAAAAAGCTACTAAAAAGGAAACTAAAATCTCTCACGACGAGTTTTTAGAAGAACTTAAAAAATAATTTATTCCGATATAAATATTTGAAAACCTCCAATTTTTGGAGGTTTTTTTGCGCTCTTATTAACAGCCTCTGCCAAGATGTAGATTTAATAAAGCAATAAATATATCTGCAAATAAAACACTCGCTTCATCAAATCAGTGTAATTGATTACCTCTTTGCATCCCTTAAAATGAAGCAGCATCAAAATCAAACTTTGCGTTAAAAATTAGAAAAAATAATTTCTTCCAGCTTTTGAACCCTATCTATTATTTACGAGTTAATCTTTCTACTGGACGGATTGGATTAATCATAAGCTGATATATTCTTAAAGAATCTTAATATATCCGGACAGAAATTATCTGATATTTCGCAAAAATATCCCGTGTTTATTTTATTGTGGTCATTATTCATATATTTACACTTTAAACTTATATAGATATGAAAAAGATCATCATTCCGTTTTTCTGTGCCGTACTTTTTTCAGTTCCGGCAGCAGCCCAGAAAGCCAGTGCAGCTCCCGCAAAGACGGAAGTCGTGAAATCTAAACTGACACCAAAAGAAGTTATTGATAATTACTTTAAAGCTTTGGGCGGTAAAAGTAAATTAGAAGCGGTAAAATCTACCATTATTGATAATTCACTCAATGTTCAGGGAATGGATATTACCATGAGCACTGTAAAAATGGGGAACAAATTTAAATCTGTACAAACTGCAATGGGACAGACCGTGACTCAGGTTTTTGACGGTGAAAAAGGATATATAGAAAGAGCCGGACAGAAAACTGATTTCCCTGCCGAGAACATTGCTGAGCTTAAAAAAGGAACAACCGTTGAGGCATTGGCTTTTAACCCTTCGGCTTTTCAGACCGTAACAACGGAAAAACTGGATGCTAAGGATTATAATGTATTGTCTTCGGATAAAGGAAAATTTTACTTTGACGCTGCTACCGGACTTTTATACAAATCCAGTGTAGGAGAAGGAAGTGTTACTATAAAAGATTTCATGACTGTAGAAGGCATAAAGTTCCCTTCTGAAGTAGATATTCAGGGACAAGGTCAGAAAGTAACAGTGAAAACAACAAAGGTTGTTTTAAATACAGGTGCTTCTGATGCTGATTTTAAATAAGAGCAGATAGTTTATAATATAAAAGCCGGATATTTTCCGGCTTTTTTTCTGGGGGAATAATTTTTAACTCAAATTTAACTATAATATAAATTTTAATACTTTTTCAGGTGGCTGAAAATGGCAGTAGTGAAACAGTAATTTTAAAATAGCTGATAAAGAAAAACCGCAGACTGATCTACGGTTTTTTGTTATTTAAGAGCCATATGCTTCTTTCCATTCATCAGCAGCTTCACATAAAACATTGTAAAAATCTTCACCATATTTTCTGGTCAGTGGAGTTTTCAGGAATTTATAAACAGGAACCTGCAGTTCTTTTCCAAGTGTGCAGGCATCACTGCAAACATTCCATTCATGGTAGTTCAGGGCTGTAAAAGTAGAATATTCGGTAATGCGGATCGGGTAGAGGTGACATGAGATAGGTTTCTGCCAGTCTACAGCACCGTCTTCATAAGCTTTTTCAATACCGCATTTTGTAATTCCTTTTTCATCGAAAGTTACATAAGCGCATTCGCGGTCTTCTACCATAGGTGTAACGTACATTCCGTCCATAGGATCGGTAGTCCATGTACCCTGCTCTTCAAGAGCTTTAATACCTTCCTGTGTAAGATAAGGCTTTATTTTATCAAAAATACTGTCTAAAATCTCAAGCTCATCCTTATCTAGGGGAGCTCCTACATCTCCTTCCACACAACATGCACCTTTACATTTCGTAAGGTTGCAAACAAATTCTTCGGAAAAAATATCCTCTGAAATCAATTTATCGTCTATCTGAATCATAATCTTTAAAATAAATTAAAATAGGTACCTGCTTTAAAAGCAATCATACTCATAATGATAAGCCATAAGCTTATCTCCTGCATCCAGTATTTCGGCAAAAATCTTATCATCCTGCTCAGGATAATGCTTGCCGGAAATGCCAGAAGCAGTAAATATTCGTAGTTCTTATTCATGTACAGAATAATAGTTACCAGCTGTGCCAGTGAAAAAACAAGCAGAAAAGTGTATTTATAACGGCTTATCGGGCTTTTCTTGTTATAGTTTTTAAAATGGTCGTATACTGCATAAATAAGCATCAGGAAAACAGGAATCAAAGGAAGTAGATCAGTATAATCCGTCATGGGCTTCATTTTTCCAAAAGGAAAATAATCAATATTCCATGTAGTAAAATGGAAAAAGAACATGACAGAGAAATAGCTGAAGGCAATCAGCACAATTCCCAAAAGAAATCTGAAAAGATTTAAGCTTATTTTTTGAGATGTTGCTATCACGTGAACGATCACGAAAAGAGCCATTGGCCAGGTGGTAGGCAGAAAAATGAAGTTTAAAGCCACAATTGCTCCTACCAGAACATAGGATTTCTTCCTGATATCCTCATCTGCACTTGTCAAAAGCAGTATCAGAAAAGAATTGGTGAGCAGTGAAACGGCAATTCCTATGTCCAGATTTCCCGGATACAGTCCAAAAATAAAAAATGTGTATAAAAATAACGGAAGATGTGTCTGATAATTAAGTGCAATACTGTGAAAACAAAAATATCCCAAAGCAATCCCCAGAAAAGTTATTCCTGCGATAATAGCCTCATAAGTGTTGAAATTCAGTATGTTAAATATTACGACTACTAAAAGAAGAAAACCAATATAAACAGGGATTGAAAAAATATTGCTTTCTTTTGAAAGTAATTTAAACATTTTTTATAAATTTGTACAAAGTTAATTTAAAAAAGGAAAATAATGACGTCTTTCTGGTTATTCTTAAGTAAAGTTTTCAAATTCACATTTGGTTTTTTTGATACATTTGGAAATGTTTTAAACTGGATTTTATTTATTGTTTGCTGTACATTGTTTACTTATTGGTGTTATGTACTGGTAGTAAAATTGAGCGGTGATAAAGATAAAGACTATTATTCTCCAACTGAAGGTAAGCATCCTTACTACGATCCTAAGATCTACAAAAAAGAAGGTTAATTAATTGGTTATATAGTAAAAAACCGATCGGACTTTAGTCTGATCGGTTTTTTTATTAACGATTAAAATTTACTTTTTTCTAGTCGTGGATAGGAAGCACCAATACAGGAACGTGGGAATCCTTCGTAAGCCCCTTCGTTAAACTTCCTACAAAAACATCATAGATTCCGCTTCTTCCGTGTGATCCCATTACAATATAATCAGCATTTTTGGCCTTTGCATACTCCAGAATGGTATCCTTCGCAATGCCCTGTTTTAATAGATGCTCACAGTCTATATCATGAGCAATGATTCTTTGCTCGATCTTATTCAGCTGTACCAGCTCTTCTTTGATCTCGTTGGCTTCTACTTCAGGAAAATATTGATATCCCATATCACCGATAGCAAAACCAATATCCGAAGGTGCTACGTGAATCAGAAAAATTCTGCCGTTCAACTGTTTTGCAAATTTTACGGCTCCGTCTACAAGCTGTTCTGTTTTGTCCCCAAAATCTACGGGTAGTACAATATTTATCATGACCTTTAATTTTGTTATTTAAAGATAAGAAAAAATTGCAGAATTTTTATGTTAAATACTTATAATATTCGAATATCAAGAATTTTATCATCTTTCAGATAAGCTTCCAGAACATCATTTTCATTTACCTTTCCAACCCCTTTCGGCGTACCGGTAAAAATAAGATCACCTACCCTTAATGTGAAATATTGGGAAGCAAAAGTAATGATATCATCAAAGCTGAAAATCATATCTTTTGTATTGCCGTCCTGAACTTTTTCCTTGTTCTGAAGTAAAGAAAACTGAAGGGCTTCAAGATCATAACTTTCCTTATTGAAAAAGTTTCCTACTACAGCAGAACCATCAAAACCTTTGGCCAGTTCCCATGGAAGGCCTTTGGATTTAAGCTCGCTCTGAAGATCTCTGGCTGTAAAATCTATTCCTAAGCTGATTTCATCATAATGCTTGCTGGCCACTTCTTTCTGGATATATTTTCCTCCTTTTGAAATCTTTAAAACAACTTCCAGCTCATAATGAATATCATTCGAAAATTCAGGGATGTAAAAATCATTTCCTTTTAAAACTGCTGTATCCGGCTTCATGAAAATAACCGGTTTCTCAGGAATTTCGTTTCCTAACTCTTTTGCATGTTCGCTGTAGTTTCTTCCTATACAAATGATTTTCATAACTTTTTTATTTATGTTTTATACGCTCGTCATTGCGAGGAATGTAACGACGAAGCAATCTTTTATTATTCTTGAATGCTAAACTTTATCCTAATGAGTAAATTCGTTTCCACAATAATAGCATACAAATTTCTGGCTTGCCAAAATTGAAATTCCAAAGAAACTTGTTGCTCTGTCGTCCCTGTAAATATGATTTGACCCACATTTCGGACATACAAAACTAAACTCCGGATCTTTGATGGTGTGTTCCACTTCTAAAGAATAGGCTTCATTATCATTGTAATCCTGCAGAATCTGCTTTGCTTTTTCCAGATCATCCTCAAAAACCTGAAGCTGAATACCGCCTACAGCCTGTGAAAGCAACCAATCCGACTGGATAAGCAACTCATTCGCTATAAAACTGTTCACTCCGTTTTCGGCAAGAATTTGTTTGTCCCTGTTGGCTTCAAGGGCAGTTTCATAAAATTTAAACTTAACTAAGCCTGACATTTTCTAAAATTTACCTGAAAGTTGGATCTTTGTAAATACTTTCTTTGTATACAACGGGAAATCTGCATTCTGAAGCCATCCGTAATAGCCCAGATCTTTCTGAAACACAGCTTTTACCACCTGTCCCTTATATTTTCCAAAATTGAAAACAGCTTCCGTTTTATCATTAAATCCAATAAATCCTGCAAGGTCCGCATTCTTATTATGGAATGTAAATTCGCTTAAAGGAGCGATCTCATTCGGAATATCATCATATTTTCCAACCTGTGCATCCAGTACTTCAAAAGTAGCCATCACATCAGCCTCTGCAGAATGGGCATTTTCCAACACTTTTCCACAGTAAAACTGATAAGCTGCCCCTAAGTTTCTTGGTTCTTTTTTATGGAAAATGGTTTGGGCATCTACCAGTCTGAATTTGCTCAGATCAAAATCTATTTCTACCCTCAAAAGTTCCTCTGCCAAAAGCGGAACATCGAATCTGTTGGAATTGAATCCTCCCAAATCACTTCCTGAAAGCATTTCCATCACTTTTGAAGCAATTTCCCTGAACGTAGGAGCATCTTTTACATCTTCATCATAAATTCCGTGAATCTCGCTGGATTCAAGAGGAATAGGCATTTCCGGATTTACGCGCCAGGTTTTGCTTTCTCTGGATGCATCCGGGTTTACTTTTAAAATACAGATCTCTACAATCCTGTCTTTTCCGATATTGGTTCCTGTAGTTTCAAGGTCAAAAATGCAAAGAGGTTTATGGAGTTTTAAATTCATGTCTATAATTTGATAACGTATTAATTTGAAAATAAGATAATCTTTAGTTCAACTGTCTCTGAAAAATCAGAGATACTAATATATAATAGATAACAAGCATCGGAATACCAACAATCTGGAATATAATCAGAATGGCAATTCCACCGCCCAGTAAAATAATTTTAGGATAATTGTCCTGAAGCTTTTTTGATTTGAATTTCATTGCCATCATCTTGATCGGGCTGATCAGAAGCCACGAAGTTATAACGGTCAACAGAATTAAAAGCAACGAATTTTCAAATAAAAATCCAAAAGTTCCTGTTTCTTTGAATGCATAATACAATCCAAATAAAAGTACAGTATTGGTAGGTGTATTCAATCCTTTAAAATAGTAACGCTGTTCCTCATCAAGGTTAAAGATCGCCAGTCTGAGACATGAAAAAACGGTCACAAGAAGGCCAATATAACTGATATCAAAAGGGAGGTGCAGTCCTGAAATTTCGTTTCCGAATGGTTCTAAGGCTTTATACATCGTAAGACCCGGAATCAGTCCGAAGCTTACCATATCCGCCAGTGAATCCAGCTGTAGCCCCAGATTGGAATTGGATTTTACGGCACGGGCCACAAACCCGTCGAAAAAATCAAAGATGGAAGAAAGAATAAGGCAGATTGCCGTAGTCTGGTAATCTCCCAGAATAAGATGTATGGCACCTATACAGCCTGCAAATAGATTGGCAAGCGTCAATAAATTGGCAAGATTATTTTTTATGAAATTCATTCAACAAAAATACAGTTTTTCCAAATTTTATCCTGAAATAATATGAAGGAAAAAAGAGATGAATATGATTTTGATGTAAATTTGCCGAATGAAATTTTTTAAAGAATTTAGAAAACAAGAAGTTCTGGTCCTTTTATACAGGATTTTCTTAGCATACGTTTTTTATCAGATTGCCCGGCTTTTGTTCTGGTATTTCAATAAAGAACTCATCAAAGTAGATTCCGTTTCAGATTATTTCAACCTGGCATTTCATGGAACTGCTTTTGATACAACGGCGATTCTGTACGTTAATGCTTTATTTATTCTGTTAAGTCTTATCCCGATCGTTATCAATACAAAAAAAGGATACCAGGCTGTTCTGTTCTGGCTGTATTTTATCACCAACGGAATTGCTTATGCGATGAATTTCGGAGACTTTGTCTATTATAAATTCGCCCAGGCAAGACTGACATCTACCGCAATGCAGGTGGCAAAACATGAAACCAATATTTTTAAGGTTTTTATGGTTTCCATCGGACAGCATCCTTTTGTTCTTATATGGTTCATCGTTTTAATGGCTCTTTGGGTTTTCCTTTACAAAAAAGTGAAGATCACGGAGCAGAAGCCTGTAAAACTTATCCCATATTTTATCTGGTCTGTGCTTGTTCTTTGTGCTACGGCCGTTTTGGTTGTCGGAGGAATCCGTGGTGATTTCAAACATAGTACAAGACCCATTAATCTGGTGGATGCCAATCGTTTTGTAGTCAATCCCCTTCAGGGAAATATAGTTTTGAACAGTACTTTCTCATTTTTCAGAACATTAGGAACCAATAATTTTAAAGAAGTTCATTTTGTAGGCGAAAAATATATTACTGACAATGTTCAGCCTTATAAAATTTATGACAGGAAAGTGGAAAACCGTCCCAATATTGTCATTTTTATTGTTGAATCTTTCGGGAGGGAATATTCTGGCGCCTTTAATAAAGATAAAAATATAAATGGCTATGTTTCCTATACACCATTTATTGATAGTCTTGCAAACCAGAGTCTGATTTTTCCCAATACTTTTGCCAATGGGAGACAGTCTATTCATGGAATGAGCAGTGTTTTGGCAGGAATTCCGAGTCTTACGGATGCATTTACCAGCTCACCCTATTCCAATCAGAAAATCCAGTCTATTGTTTCGGTGTGTAATGATCTGGGTTATGATACTTCTTTTTATCATGGAGCTCCGAATGGATCAATGGGCTTTCTTGGATTTGGAAATATTTTAGGCTTTAAACATTATTTCGGGAAAAATGAATTTAACCATGATGAAGATTTCGATGGAATGTGGGCTATATGGGATGAACCGTTTCTCCAGTATTTTGCAAAAAATGTAGGAAAGAAGCAGCCTTTTATGACCACTGTATTTACGGCCTCATCACATCATCCGTTTAAAATCCCTGAAAAATATAAAGGGAAATTTAAAAAAGGAACCATCGAAATGCACGAGCCAATCCAGTACACGGATTATGCGATTAAGAAATATTTTGAAACGGCTAAAAAAGAGCCCTGGTTTAATAATACCATCTTCGTTTTCACGGGAGATCATACCAACCAGATCGCTTATGGTGAATACGAAAAAGCCATGAACCGTTTTGCCGTTCCTTTGATATTTTATTCTCCAAATCCGGAATACAATCTTAAAGGAGTAAATCCTGAAGTAGCACAGCAGATTGATATTTACCCTACGCTGGCAGACCTTATCGGATACAATAAACAGATCCGGAGCTGGGGCAGAAGTCTTGTAAGTGATAAAAAATATTCTCCTATTATAGTTAATTCAGATGGAAGTTCAGAACAGTTTATTATTGGAAACCATATGTACCGTTTCGATGGCAAGGAAATTACAGGTGTGTATGAAAAAAATGACCTTGGATTTGAAAAAAATCTGATGGGTAAGGTAAATACTCCCGAAATACAGAAAGAAATGCAGACTGCAAAAGCATGGTATCAGGACTATATGGATAGAGTAATCAACAGGAAACTCCACTGATGTTTAACGAATGTTTAGATTATTGATTTTGGTATAAGTGTTGTTATATAATGCCAAGGATAATAAAAGTTTTTGTTTGTTTAAAATTAATTTATATTTTTAACAGTAGATAGACAACAAAAATCTATTATCGGAATTAAAACTATAAAAAATATGAAAAAAGTATTATTAACATTCGCACTTTCCCTGTTCGGCGTACTGTCGTTTGCACAGATTGAAGGTAAATGGAAGACTATAGATGATGAAACAAAACAGGCTAAGTCTATTGTTGAAATCTTTAAAAAATCAGACGGGAAGTATTACGGAAAAGTTTCCCAGCTGCTGATAAAACCTGCAGATCCAAACTGCTCAGGATGTAAGGACGACAGAAAAGGAAAACCGGTTTTGGGGCTGGAGATCATCAGAGGACTTAAAAAAGACGGTGACGAGTTTACAGGAGGAACGATTACTGATCCTAAAACAGGCAAAACTTACAAATGTACCATCACAAGAAGCGGTGACAAACTGAATGTAAGAGGGTATATGGGAGTTTCTGTATTTGGAAGAACTCAAACCTGGGACAAAGTAAACTAATCAAGTTTAAATAGAATTTTACACGGCATTTCAGAAATGAGATGCCGTTTTTTATTTTTTTGAAAAAAATCTGTAACGAAAATAAAAACTTTCCACTCATAAGGTATGAGCACAGAACTGGAAAAATCTTTTGTCGAGTTTTTTAAGCCCAATCAAAGGCTTATTCATAAAGTATGCAGGATATATACGGATAATGGGGAAGACCATCAAGACCTGTTTCAGGAGATTACGGTTCAGCTTTGGAGAGCATTTCCGGGGTTCAGAGGAGAAGCTAAATTTTCTACATGGATGTACAAAGTGGCACTCAATACTGCAATGACCCTTTTTAGAAAACCGCAGAGGAAAGAATTACAGCATATTGATATAGATGTTTCTTCTTTGAAAATGGAGTATGATACATACGAAGATGATGAATATAAACTGAAGAAAATGTATAAAGCCATCCATGAATTATCTGATGTGGAAAAAGCTTTGATCATGATGTACCTTGACGACAAACCGTATAAAGAAATCGGGGAAATCCTCGGAATAACAGAAGGAAACGCAAGAGTGAAAATGAACAGGGCAAAAAATAATCTTAAAACCAAAATAAACAGAAAATAAATATGGAAGAATTGGAACTTTTAAAGAAAGACTGGAATAAACAATCCGATGAACTCAAAAACTATTCTGAAAATGAAATTCATCAGATGATAAAACATAAATCTGTTTCTGTTACAAAGACTTTATTGATCATCGGAATAACCGAAATTGTATTGTGGGCAGTCTACGGATATTTTGATGGAGAGTTTCCTTATATAAGGATGGGATTGTTTGGTATATTTTTCGGACTCATTATCTATTTATATTGTAAAATAAAGGCAGGCGAAGATTCTGTTTCGCTGATGGAAGGTATTTTAAATTTACGAAAGGTTATTGTAGGATATGCAGGAATTTCTTTCTTATTAATTGTTGTGGATAATTTAATTAATTTCAAGCATAATGTGAAAGATTTTATGGCAGGTTTTCGTGATGGTAGCAAGTTTAATACTTATCACAAAACGAACGCGGATACTCTTACTCCTGAATTGGTAAACTATATTGTTTTTGCGATTGCTGTTATCATTACAATGTATTTGATTTATCTTGTCTACAAAAAAACTTATGGCAGAATCCTGTCCAATCTCAGAAAAAACTACAGAGAACTCAGTCATACATAAGAAAAACCTTTTTTGTTATGTGTATAATAAAAAAACACTATTTTTGTACTCTAAATTTTTCAAATAAATATGGCAGAATATACTTTTCGTGAGGTAATTGCACAGGCAATGAGCGAGGAAATGCGTAAAGACGAATCCATCTTTTTAATGGGGGAGGAAGTTGCAGAATACAATGGTGCATATAAGGCTTCAAAAGGAATGCTGGATGAATTTGGCCCTAAAAGAGTAATCGATACACCTATTGCAGAACTTGGTTTTACAGGAATTGCTGTAGGAGCTGCAATGAATGGTAACAGGCCAATTGTAGAGTATATGACATTCAATTTCTCATTGGTAGGTATTGATCAGATTATTAACAATGCTGCGAAAATCCGCCAGATGAGTGGTGGACAGTGGAATTGCCCGATCGTTTTCCGTGGTCCTACTGCTTCTGCAGGTCAGTTGGGTGCTACCCACTCTCAGGCTTTTGAAAACTGGTTCGCCAATGTTCCGGGTCTTAAAGTTGTAGTTCCTTCAAACCCTTATGATGCAAAAGGATTATTGAAAACTGCTATCCAGGATAATGACCCTGTAATTTTCATGGAATCTGAGCAGATGTATGGTGACAAAATGGAAATTCCTGAAGAAGAATATTACCTGCCGATAGGTAAAGCAGATATCAAGAGAGAAGGTACAGACGTTACTTTGGTTTCTTTCGGTAAAATCATGAAGCTGGCTATTCAGGCTGCTGAAGATATGGCTAAAGAAGGAATCTCTGTAGAGGTGATTGACCTTAGAACAGTTCGTCCTCTTGACTTTGATACTGTTTTAGCTTCAGTTAAAAAGACAAACAGATTGGTAATCTTAGAAGAAGCCTGGCCATTTGCTTCCATATCTTCTGAAATTACTTACATGGTACAGCAGAAAGCATTCGATTATCTGGATGCGCCTATCAAGAGAATTACTACTCCTGATGCTCCTGCACCATATTCAGCTGCATTATTTGCAGAATGGTTCCCTAAACTTGAAAAAGTGAAAGAGGAGATCAAAAAAGCGATGTACGTAAAATAAACTATTATAGAGAAAAACTTCCGAAAGGAAGTTTTTTCATTTATTATATTCATGAAGAATAATTCTTGACGTCATAAAATTAGTATAAATTTGCGCGTTTAAAAAAATAAGCTGACATGGCAGACCTTACAGAAGATGGTTATCATTTTGACATAAAGAAACTTTCTTTTATTGGAGTTTTAGTATCTCTAGGAATTGTATTCGGAGATATCGGAACATCACCGCTTTACGTAATGAAAGCGATCGTAAACGCAAAAGACGGAGGCAGTAATATGCCTTTCAACGAATATATAGAAGGAGCTCTTTCCTGTATTATCTGGACCCTTACTCTGCAGACTACGATAAAATATGTAATTATTGCTTTAAGAGCAGATAACAAAGGAGAAGGTGGTATTTTGGCTTTATTCTCGTTAGTTAAAAATCTTAAAAAAGGATGGCTGTATCTTATTGCCATTATAGGTGCAGCAGCACTTATTGCAGACGGTGTTATCACGCCATCACTTACAGTAATGTCAGCTATCGAAGGTCTTGAGATATATAATCCACATACCCCTGTTGTCCCTATAACCATAGGAATCCTGATTGTGATTTTTGTGGTACAGCAGTTCGGAACCAGCTTTATCGGGAAATTTTTTGGTCCCGTGATGGTAGTCTGGTTTTTGGTTTTGGGTGGCTTGGGAATAATGCATTTAAGTGAGAATTTCGAAATTCTGAGATCTTTCAATCCTTATTATGCTTACAAGCTTATTGTGAATTCCCCAAGTGCAATTGTTATTCTTGGTGCTGTTTTTCTATGTACAACCGGAGCAGAAGCTCTTTATTCAGACTTAGGACACTGTGGTGCTAAAAATATTAGAGTAAGCTGGGGATTTGTTAAGATCATGCTTATTCTAAACTATCTTGGTCAGGGAGCATGGCTTTTAACCAACCATGGAAAACCTGGATTTTCCGTAGTCAATCCATTCTTTGGAATCATGGAAGAGTGGATGATCGTACCGGGAGTAATTTTGGCAACTGCGGCGGCAATTATTGCAAGTCAGGCCTTGATTACAGGTTCTTTTACTATTTTCTCAGAAGCAATGTCACTTAATTTATGGCCTAATCAAAAAATTGATTATCCTTCCGGGGTTAAAGGACAAATGTACATCCCAAGAATCAACTGGGGACTGCTTATCCTGTGTATCATTGTGGTACTTCATTTCAGAGAGTCAGGAAAAATGGAAGCGGCCTATGGACTTTCCATTACAGTGACGATGCTGATGACTACAGTTCTGTTGGTATTCTGGCTGTTAAAGCATAGAGTAAGCAAAGTATTAATTGTATTTTTCGCTTTAGTGTATATGGCTATTGAGCTGGGCTTCTTCAGTGCAAACATTATCAAATTCATGGAAGGAGGATGGATTACAGTTGTTTTAGCAGGTTCTATTGGAGTTTCCATGTATGCTTGGTATAACGGAAGACTGATAAAAACAAGATTTATCCAGTTTGTGAAAATTGAGAAATACGTTTCTATCATAAAAGATATGAAGCTGGATGAAAGCATTCCAAAGTATGCTACCAACCTTGCCTATCTGAGCAGAGCCAAAAGAAATGATGAAGTAGAATCAAAAATTATCTATTCCATCATCAAAAAACAGCCGAAAAGAGCCGATCATTATTTTATATTAAGTATTGTCAATCAGGAAGATCCGTATACTTTCAAATATACCGTAGATGAAATTCTGCCGGGAACTGTATACAAGGTTAACTTCCTTTTAGGGTTTAAAGTAGACCGTAGAATCAACGATTATTTTAACATGGTATTGAAAGATCTTATGGCAGACGGAACTATCCCTTCAAGAAGCAGCCACCCTTCTCTCAGAGCACATAATATCCCGCCGGATCTGAAGTATGTAATTATAGATAATACATATATTAACGATATACTTTTAACTGTTAAACAGAAGATTACGCTTAATATCTACAACTTTGTGAAGTACATCGGAAGTGATGATTTCAAGGCGTGGGGAGTGTCTACACACAACGTGGAAGTAGAATCTGCGCCGATTACTGAGCTTACGATTTATGACAACAAAATTGAGCAATCCGGTTTCTTCCGTCACAATTCCTAAAAGTACAGATCCCCAACCATAAGGTCTATTTAAATAAAAATCAATAAATTTGTAGATAATTTTTTTGATGGATACAGTACAAAAAGAAAAAAATATTGCTTTGATCAAGGATGTTTTAAGAAATTACCTCTTAGAAAAGGGTTTCAGAAACACACCTGAACGATATACGATATTAGAAGAGATTTACAGTATGGATCACCATTTCAATGTGGATGATCTGTATCTTCTCATGATGCAGAAGAAATATCATGTTTCAAAAGCAACGATTTACAACACTATTGAAATTTTCCTTGATGCAGGCTTAATCCGTAAGCATCAGTTTGGAGAAAAAACATTGACCTCTTCATCTTATGAGAAGTCTTATTTTGACAAACAGCATGACCATTTGGTGATTTACAAAAAAGGCTCTGATAAAGAAATTGAAGAAATTATCGAATTCTGTGATCCGAGAATCCAGGGAATTAAAGAAGCAATTGAAGAAGCATTTGGCGTAAATATTGATTCGCATTCACTGTATTTTTATGGTACCAAGAATGACTAATCAATGAGAATAATCCTTTTTCTGTTAATCTTTATTTCTGCGTTCAGCTCCGCACAGGAGAATAAAACGACGCAGATGGATCCTTATATCCAAAGTAAAGGACAGCCTTCACCTGCCGTAAGACCTGAAGATAAAGTAAAGATTATCCACTCCGATGAATTTAGAAAAGACACCAAGTACGAAGGAAACCAGTACATGGTAGGTCATGTTCAGATAGAGCATCAGGGATCTGTTCTCTATGCCGATGAAGTAATTCTTTATAATGATCAAAGTCTTGTAAAAGCTATTGGTAATGCAAAGCTTCAGAATGCAGACGGTTCCGTGATTACCGCCAGTGAAATGGAATATAATGGAGTAACCCAGAAAGGAGTTGCCAGAAAAGATGTTGTTCTTACCGATCCTAAGCAGACCATTAAAACCGATATCCTTTATTACGACAGACTTGCCAATCAGGCATACTTCAATACCGGAGGAACGATCTCTGACGGACAAAACGTGATGTATACCAAATCTGCAACCTACTTTCTCAACACCAAAATGATAGATTTTGTAGGGAATGTAAAAATTGACAACCCTGATTACATTATAGAAGGCCCCAATATTAAACAAAACCAGAATACAAAGGTTGCTGAGTTTTTTGGACCTACAACAATTACCAACAGAGCCAATCCAAAAAACAGGATTTATACCGAAAGAGGAACTTACAGAATGGAAACCAAGGAAGCTTTCCTTACGAAAAATTCCAAGATATTTTATAACGATAAGATCCTTACAGGTGATGATATGTACTTCAACAACGTCACAGGTTTTGGTAAAGCAACCGGCAATGTTACCCTTGATGATCCCATAGAAAGAAGATATATTAAAGGCGGCTATGGAGAAGTTTTTCAGAAAAAGGATTCTGCTATGATGACTAAAGGCCCGTATGCGGTTAAGATCATGGAAAAAGACTCTATTTATTTTGCAGCAGAAAAGATCCTTTCTTACCAGAAACCCGATGCAGTAGACATAAAAATAAAGAAAAGCTTTCTAAGAGCTTATAAAAAAGCACGTATCTTTAAATCAAATGCCCAAGGAAGGGCAGACTCCATTGCCTTCAACGAAACAGACGGAATCATGCATATGTATACCAACCCAATCCTTTGGAGTGGTGAAAAGCAGGTGACAGGAGACAAGGTAGAAGCTTATTTTAACACGAAGAATGAAAACATAGATTCACTTAAGGTCATTGGAAACGCTTTTGCAATCAGCAAAGTGGATTCACTAAACCTTAAAGATGAATTTAATCAGGTAAAAGGTAAATTCATGACCGTTTACTATGAGAATAATGATATTAAAGAAGCCAGGGTCGTAGGAAATGCCCAGTCAATTGTATATGTGGATGATGTGGATCAGGAGACAAAACAACCTCAGAGAATAGGAATTACACTTTCTACCTGCGGAATCATTGGTGCATTGTTTGAAGAAAGAGCCTTACAGATTATATCATGCAGTATTGGCGCCAATTCAGATACCTATCCCATGAGTAAAATAGAACCGGATAAAAGAAAATTCTCCGATTTTAACTGGAATACCAGAGACCGTATCAGAAAATGGCAGGATATCCTTGTAGACAGCCCGAATTATGAAGAAATAAAGTATTCTGCTGACAATGATCTCTTTAATAAGGCCCAGGAAGCTATAGACAAAGAAAAAGCCAAAGAAGAGGCTAAAAAGCCTAAGCGGGTACGAAAATAAAGTCACTATTTTTCCACAGAAATAATAAATCACCATTTTTTAACTAAGAAATGGTGATTTATTATTTAAAAAAAACAGAAAAAATCTTTGAAATAAAGTAAAATAATTTCTTTTTTTTCAATTTTAAGATAGTTGCTTAGTCTCTGGATCGCCCTTTAATTCTAGGTTTTTTTTGTTTTTCTTTTTATTTAACATTATTTTTTGAAGAATGATATCATTTAAGTTAGAATATTTTATAAATTTAATACACCAAGAATGATAAAAAAATTTAAAAATGAAAATCTACTATTTCCTCTTGGCCCTTATTTTTTGCTTTATAGGGGTCAGCGCACAGGTTGGGATTACTAAAACCGCCGGATTTCAGCCAGACACAAGAACACTTTTGCATGTAAAACAGGATAATAATGCTGCCCGGATGCCAAGATCCAATACCACAGCAGTGCTTCCTGCATCAGCAACAGGTACAACAGGGACCGGTACCCAAGGATCCGTTATTTTCAACAGAGAAACAGGAAGTATAGTACAAAATGACGGTACAACCTGGAAAATTTCTGATGCAATTGTTTCTACGCTGAAAAACAATAAAATGGCCCGCTTTATAAGAAGTGCCGTTATAACAGCAGATTGCGGAACATGCGGATTAGGATGCGGAGGGGTAAACAGGCTTTGTCCTACGGGAGGAGGAGCCATAGATGTTCCTTTTACAACTTCCAGTCCCAGTTATAATGATATTTCTGCAGATGTTTCCCTTGCATCAGCCACAAGCAATGTCATTAACATAAAAACAAAAGGCCTGTATAAAATTTCCTTTAAAAGTGGTGCTATAGATGTTAAGACACCGGCTTTATGTGTGGGAGTAACAATTAATTTATACTCGAAGGTTGATCTTGAAACAAGTACTGCAGCAGCTCCTACAACCTGGAGACCTATCACAAACAATACCTCCAGCTCTACCAGCGGTGCGTTATCTCTGGGAAGTTTAAATCCGACAGCCATTGATGTGGGACAGTCATTAGTGCTTACTTATATAGGCAGCTTTGAAGCAGGTGACAATTTAAGACTTAGATTTTACGGAAACCAGAATATCGGATCAGGAATTTGTACCGGTATCATTGGTGGAAATGTATTGTCTTTCTCTATGAATACTACAGGAAGTGGTGTATCAGAAATTATTGTTGAAAAAATAAATATGCAGTAAGATGAAAAAGATAGTATTAATTTCAGTGCTTTTATTTCAATGTGTTGTAAACGCACAAGTAGTCATTGGAGATAATGTTGCCAGTGGTAAGAATATATTGAAAATCAAGGATGGAACAAGAGGAGCAATACTTCCATATTCCAATACCTATACTACTTTTCCGAAGTATGATGCATCAACAGATCTTTTTAGCGATTATCCTAATCTTGTAGGAGGTCTTATCTACAATAAAGCTGATGATCAGTATTACAAGTACGATGGCTATGCCTGGAATCCTGCGAGACAGATACAGGGAATTTATCAGCCTAAAGGTTCAAGATTAGGAATTTCCTCAGGGATTACAATCCCGTGTATAGCCTTTGGTCTTGGAATATGCCTTGCTTTAGGCTCTCCGGTTTATCTTGCACCGGATGATAAAAGCCAGGTTCTTGTTGATAATCTGCTCCTGAAAAATGCAAGTTCGGTGACCGTAAAGCAAAACGGAATGTATGATATGGCAGCTGCTCTTGGTTTTACCGGTGGAAGTTTAGGGGCTCAGATAGGTGTTACAGAATTTAAATTGACATTACAGGTTAAATATACGCCTGCTTCGGATTGGGAAACTATTGTTACAAAGACCAATTATTCTATTATATTTATTATTGATACTCAGGCAAGTAAAACATCCAGTTTTGCTCAAACCATATCCTTGCCTGCAGGTGCTGAGCTGAGAGTTGTTCCCACTATAACAACAATTGGTGGATCGGGAGGATCTCTGGCTGGGTACGGTACAGATACCAGTTCTATAAACTCATATATTGGAGCACGTTTAATTAAAGCCTATTAATAATGAAAAAATATATATTCTGCCTGTTCCTGTTTTCATTAAGCATATACAGAGCACAAGTCAATTTTACAAATATACCCAATCCTGATTCCAATGCTAACGGGAATGACCAGGTGATGATGTATATAACAAATACAAGTGAAGCAACGGGAGTAAAAGGCTTTGGACTGCCTGCTGTTGAAACTGCTACCGATTTACCTTTTACGGGAGTAAATACCCCGGCAACAAGGATAGAAGTTTTGAGAGGAATGCTTTTATTTGTAAAAAGCACAGGCCAGGCAATGGTATTTGACGGGCTTGTCTGGAGCAAAGCCTTTGAAGTAGAATCCGATAATATTTCCAGATTTACAATAAACCCTGTCAGTACCAGTTCAGGATCTGTAATGTTACCTATTAATTCTTTAATTGATAAGCCCAATTTTTTAGCAGACCCTTTAAGACTTAAAACAAATACAGCAACAACAGGAGCAGACCTGAATAGGCTGTATATTCGCCAGAGTGGTTTGTATAGAGTGAATGTAAACCTGAACTTTACAGGAACTGCAGGATCTTTTAGCAGCAGATTGGGGGCGAGTTTATACGTTAATGATGCTAAGCGATTCCAGCTTTTGGAAAATACGGTGAATTTTGACGGTACAATCAGGAAAATCAGTTTGGATTTTTCTGTATATGTAGTTCAGGGACAGTATATTACTTTAGAAGCAATTTCTGAAGTTGGAGGAACCACTGCATATAACGTAATTGCTAATAGCTTTGTAACGGTGGAAAAAGTGCTATAAAAATAACTTTCTCTCATAAATAAAAAATTACTCTTAACTTATTAAGGGTAATTTTTTTATTAAGGACGGATAATTTCTGCATGTGCTGAATCTTTTTTAGCTTTGCTGAAAATTTTCGCAACAATGGAAATGCATAAAGACTTTTTTACATATCAGGCACAGACCACAAAATTTGCAGCAGGTTTTGAAGTTGAAAAAGCAGAAGGAAGCTTTATCTACGGAACGGACGGGAAAAAATATCTGGATTTCGTAGCAGGCGTTTCTGCCAATACATTGGGGCATTCGCATCCAAAAGTGGTGGAAGCTATCAAAGAGCAGGCAGATAAATACCTGCACGTAATGGTATATGGAGAATATGCGCAGGAAAAACCCATTGCACTATGCAAACTTCTGGCAGAAGCTACTCCTGATCCTTTGGAAATCACTTATCTTGTAAACAGTGGGGCAGAAGCCATCGATGGAAGCCTAAAGCTGGCCAAACGCTATACAGGAAGAGAGGAAATTGTTTCCTTTAAAAACTCATACCACGGTAACACACACGGTGCCCTGAGTGTATCCGGCAACGAAACCCATAAAAGAGAATTCCGTCCCTTACTTCCGATGGTAAGCTTTATAGAATTCAACAATGAAAATGATTTTGATAAAATTACAGATAAAACAGCCTGTGTCATTCTTGAAACAATTCAGGGAGCAGCAGGGTTTTTAGTACCTGAAAAAGATTATCTGATCAAGCTTAAAAAAAGATGTGAAGAAGTAGGAGCACTTTTGATTCTTGATGAGATTCAACCGGGTTTTGGAAGAACCGGTAAATTGTTCTCTTTCGAACATTTCGGAATTGTTCCTGATATACTTGTAATGGGCAAAGGAATGGGAGGAGGAGTACCTGTAGGTGCTTTTATGAGTTCCGGGAAGATTATGGAAACACTCTCACATTCCCCAAAACTGGGGCATATTACGACCTTTGGAGGGAATCCTTTGATTGCAGCAGCCAGCCATGCCACTTTGAAAGAAGTTCTGGAAAGCGGTCTGATGGATGAAACAGCTGAAAAAGAAAAGCTGTTCAGAGAGCTTCTTGTGCATCCTAAGATCAAAAATATCAATGGAAAGGGGCTAATGCTTGCTGTTAATCTCGGAACACCGGAATATACCCTTGAAGCAGCAAAAAAATGCATGGAAAAAGGCCTTATTGTATTCTGGCAGCTTTACAGAAACGAGTATATGAGAATATCACCGCCGCTTACAATTTCTATGGACGAAATCAGACAGGGATGTCAAATCATTCTGGACGTTTTAAATGAAAAATAAACAATAAAATCTCTCCAAAACGGAGAGATTTTTTATGGACTGCATGGCAGTTTCAGGTCTGAAAATTATATTCAATATATATTTAAAATCTGTGATAAATATCATGAAGATTCTTTAAAAAAATAACCGCTTTTTAGTGTAATAAAAAAATTAATTTATATATTGCGGGACGATAAAAACAAAGATTATATGGCGAAACATAAAGTCCATTACGAATTTCCAATGCATTGTTTATCAGAGATTTTATACGAGTATCTGGCGACGGCAGAAGGATTGTCTGAATGGTTTGCGGATGAGGTAACAGAGAAAGGCGATGATTTCTTTTTCAGCTGGGGCGGAGGACCTGCCGAAAAGGCCACTTTGATTAGATATAAGCCTGAAGGTTTCGTACGTTTTAGATGGGAAGAAGATGAAGGGACTAAAAATTTCTTTGAAATGACTATCACAATAGACGACATTACAGAAGACCTGGCTCTGAATATTACAGATTTCTGTGAAGAAGGTGATGAGCAGGAAAATGCACTGTATTGGGAAAACCTTATAGAAAACCTTAGAATAAAATTAGGTGCGGCTTAAGCCGGACGTTATTAAATGGTAAAACTGATGAACGATTTATCGTTCATTATTTTTTTATAAATAAATCACACCAAAAATTGGAAAATCAATATTTTACATCAGACGGATTAAATGTAAAGAACAGAGCGTTTCTTTTGGGCGACGCTGTAAAGGTTTCTTTCTTTGTGAGAAATGGCGGACTGATCATGGATGAAGAATGCTATTTCTTTCTAATGGCTTCCATGAGAAAAATGAGAATGAATATTCCGCTTACCTATACTCTGGAATTTTTCCAGACCCTTTTTCATAAAGATGTAATAGACGGTAAAGGAATAAAAAACGGGATTATCAATTTCCAGGTTTTCAGGAATAATGATGCAGTGACAGCTTCAAAAGCTTCAGTATCCTATTTTTATGAAGTAACAGAGTCGGAAGATGTGCTTACAGTTCATCACAGACCACTGGAACTGGATCTTACCAAAGAAATCAATGTAAATAATAATTTATTAAGTAACATCAGGGTTCACTGCCCGGAAAATATCTACGGTGGAATTTATGCGGAAGAAAATGATCTGGATGATGTGATCCTGCTTAATCCGAATAAAAGAATTGCACGTACTACTTCCGGAAATCTATTGTTTCTGGAAGGAAATATCATCAAAGTTCCCAAGCAGTCTGAAGGAGCATACATCTCTCCTTTAATGGAAAATTTTGTGACTTTTCTGCATAAAAATAACCTTGCAGATATTCAGGAACATGAAATTATTGCCTTTGAATCACAAAAGGCTGAAGAGATTTTAATGATCTCCGACGAGAAAGGCATATTTTCTGTAGGTAAAATAAGAAACAAGACTTTTGAAAGCTCCCGTTTTATAGAAATGGTGGAAAGCTGGAAGAATAGTTTTTAAAAATTGACAAACCCGGTAAACAACAAAGTACCCAAGTCCTTTACCGGGTTTTATTCTGAGTAAATCAGAAATTGTTTCTTTTATTTAATATTCACGGATAATTTCTGTGAATTTTTGAGCGATTTCTTTCTGTCCCTGTTCACTGGTAACATACTCTCTGTCCTTGGTATTATTCATGAAGCCAAGTTCTACCAATACTGCAGGAGCCTTTGTTTCTCTCAGCATATGGAGATTACGTTCCTCAATTTTACCGACAGTAAATTTTTTAGAAATTTTTTCAGCAAGTTTTTTTGAACCGTCAGTATTCTGAACATACACTTCAGTTCCCTGTTTTGGAGTTTCCTTTTGAGGATCGCTGTTCATGTGAAGGGAAATAACGATTTCCGGATTCAGTTTATTGATCATCTCTGTTCTCTCACCCAGAGAAGGGTAAGTGTCAGAATCTCTCGTTAAAACGACTTCATACTGATCCTGATTTTCGTTCAGTTTCTTGATTTCTTTGGCAATGTTTACAGTAATATCTTTCTCCAGAAAATTACCATATACTGTTCCCCTGTCATTTCCGCCATGTCCGGCGTCTATAACGATATATTTTTTGTTGATGGGAGTAAATGATAAAAACGAAGCAGAAAAGGCTGATAAAGCAAGTAATTTGATTCCTTTCATTTCAGTGATTTTAGTTGTTCAAATAACGGAAATTCTTTCTTTAAAATTGGTTAATATAATCTTAAAGTTTGTTAATGTTTTTAAAAGGTATCAGATAGCAATTCAGTTAGTTAAGAGAAATGTCTTCAGGTGAGTTGGCCCAAAGCAGATATTCTCCGCCCAGGTTCTGCATAATAGACTTCCAGAGGGTTTGGTCATTGGGAAGTGTATAGTCTAAATTATAGATATCTACCACCGTCCACATCTTCCTTTGTACCTCATCATCAAGCTGCTCGGCAGACCACCCTGAATATCCTGAAAAAATTTTTACATCATTAATGCTCAGTTCCTTATTAAGAACAGCACTGATGATGCTTTCAATATCTTCCGTAATATAAAAGTCTTTATTGATTTCAGAATAAACCTCAGTTACCTTCTTTTCTTTAACAATAAAAAAGACTTTGTCATTTTCTACAGGTCCGCCATCATATACCTCTATTTTGAAATCAAAAAAATTTTTGAACTTACTACTCATCTGGCTGTTTTTTTTGTTCAATATCAAACCAAACGCACCGCTTTCGTTATGCTCAATGATCAATACCACCGATCTCGAAAAAATATCGCCGGAAATGTCAGGTGTGGAAATTAATATTTTACCTTTGTATGAGTAATTCATACTCAAATTTAATAAAAAATATTTATGGAAAACCTGCACGACAAAAGAAAAGTGTATGAGAAATCCCAACTTATTGAAAGTGAGATAAAACAAAATCCTCTTGAACAGTTCAGGGACTGGTTTTTGGATGCCAGTAATAGCCCGACCGTCTCTGAAGCCAATGCCATGGCGGTTTCTACAGTGGAAGAAGATGGCTGCCCAAGGACCAGAATGGTATTGCTTAAAGAATATACCTACGAAGGATTTATTTTCTATACCAATTACAACAGCAGAAAAGGAAAAGCAATAGAATATAACCATAAGGCCTGCCTGAGTTTTTTCTGGCCACATCTGGAAAGGCAGATCATTATCAAAGCAAATCTTGAAAGAATTGCTGAAAATCTCAGTGATGGATATTTTCATTCAAGGCCTAAAGGAAGCCAGTTAGGGGCAGTAGTTTCGCCTCAGAGCCAGATGATTCCAAACAGAGAGTTTCTGGAAGAAAAATTAAAAGAGCTGGAAAAAGAATACGAAAGCGGTGAAGTACCAAGACCTTCCAACTGGGGCGGATACATTGCAAAACCTTACGAAATTGAATTCTGGCAGGGAAGACCCAACCGTCTTCATGACAGGATTATTTATCAGCTGGAAGGCCTGGATTGGAAGATTTCCCGATTGGCGCCGTAAAGAATAAGAATTTAGATGTTAGAAACTAGAGGTTAGTGGGAAGCTGGAAATTTCATGTAGGTAGACACACTGATCTTTCTATTTCTGAAAAGATATAAATTTAATAGGAGCGGACTTTAGTCCGCTTTTACTTTTAATAGATATACTATAAGCAGCTTTAGCTCAAACTTAAAATAGTAAAATAGAATCCCAAAACTATCCTGTATTTCTTATTGCCGGAACGTTTCTGGGTGGGTGAGGCTCCCGAAGCCTCCTTATCCTAATAAAAAAAGGCCGTTTCCTGAGAAACAGCCCTTGAATTTTTTAATCTGAATGATTATTTTTTCTTAGCACCAGAAACTGCATTTGATAAATCAGCTCCTGCTTTAAATTTAGCAACTTTTTTAGCAGCAATTTTGATTGGTTTTTTAGTTGCAGGGTTGATACCTTGTCTAGCAGCTCTCTCAGCTACTGAGAAAGTACCGAATCCTACTAAAGAAACTTTTCCGTCTTTTTTCTTTAGAGTAGTTGTTACATTACCAATGAATGATTCTAAAGCAGCTTTAGCTGCAACTTTAGTGATTCCTGCATCTTTTGCGATTGCGTCGATTAATTCAGACTTGTTCATAATTTTTAATATTAAGTTAGTTCGTAATTATAGCAAATATAATACTATTTTCTAATTGTGCAATTATTTTATTAAAACTTGTAAAATTTTTTTAGTTTTCATGTAAAACAGTTAAAATATGATAATTTCACTTTTTACGTAAAATCTACGTTACGGCTCACTAAAATCATGCCAAATGCTTATGTGTATTGACTTTAGCAAAAAATTAATATTATTTCCTGTATTTATTAAATCCTGAATTTTGTGTAAACTATTAATATTTTTAATGATATGTTTGCGTAATTTATAAACAATGGCTTGAAAGCTTGTATAATACAAAATTAAATAGCTGGGTTCGTGGGAGTTTTAAAATGATTTCAAAAGCCCGATTTATTAATTTTTATTAATAAATTTGCAGAATGTTAATAGAAGTTTTCAAGTCTAAGATCCACAGGGTACGGGTTACGGCCTCAGACCTTAATTATATTGGGAGTATAACGATCGATGAAGATCTTATAGAAGCTGCCGGTTTGGTAGTGGGAGAAAGGGTCTATATCGTGAATGTGAATAATGGAGAACGTTTTGATACCTATGTTATCAAAGGAAAAAGAAAATCCGGGGAAGTATGCTTAAACGGGCCTGCTGCAAGAAAAGTACAGAGAGATGATATTATTATTATCATTGCTTATGCACAGATGACGCCTGAAGAAGCAAAAGTATTCCAGCCGAAAATCGTTTTTCCGGATGAAAAAACAAATCTTCTCACTTAATCTTCATGGAGAAAAAATCAAAAAATCCTTTAAAACCAATACTAACAATAGTAATCTCGCTTGCTTTTGCAGGCTTTTTTTTATGGCTGGCCTTAAAGGGGCTTGATTTTAAAGTGATCAAGGCATCTTTGGCAAAAGCTAATTATCTGTGGGTATTGTTTGCTTCTGTTTTTGGTATTCTGGCTTACTGGTTCAGGGCTGTACGCTGGAACCTTATGCTTGAGCCAATAGGGCATAGAATTTCCAACTCAAATTCATTGTGGTCCATATCTTTCGGTTATTTAATGAATCTTACCATTCCGAGAAGTGGTGAAGTGGCTAGGGCGACTGCTTTGTATGGTGTGGAAAAAGTGCCGGTTGATAAGTCTTTTGGAACCATTATACTCGAAAGGGTAGTAGATCTTATCTGTATGGTTGCGTTTTTGATTTTAACGTTAATCTTTAAGTTTAATGCAATTCGTTCTTTCTATGATTTTGTAATAAATAAGAAAGATGAGAAAGAGAAATTCATTCCTAATTTTTTTGAAAGACAAATGATGAAGTTGGGAGTGAGGGATTTTGATTCATTTTATTTGTATGCTAAAATTGTTCTGGGAGTATTAGTTTTAATAGGTTTAAGTCTCTTTTATAAATATCAAAAAGAAAAACTGATTAATTTTGGAAAAGGAATTCTTCAGGGATTGACAACAATTTTTAAATTAAAAGAAAAAGGAAAATTTATCCTTTATACTATAGGAATATGGGTTTGCTACTATTTTGCAGCCTATCTCGTATGTTTTGCACTTCCTGAAACTTCTAACTTTACCATTGCTGACGGCTTCTTTATTGTGGTTGTTGGTACCTTGGGAATGATTGTTCCTGCCAGTGGAGGGATCGGAGCATTCAATCTGGCTATGAAATACGGTTTTATGGCTTTGTTCATCTCAATGGGGAAAAATGCAGAGTTAGGTGGTGAAATGGGGTTGACCTATTCATTTATTTCACTTCCTTTACAGATTACTATCATGCTGGTGATGGGACTTATTTCCATTCCTATGCTGGCGAAGGCAAGAGAAAAAGCGGTTGCTGAAAAAGTATTTGAAAATTAATTCAACAATAACTTTTTAATTAATACGGGTCCAATTTTTTAATTGGGCTTTTTTGTGCTTAATGGTTTCGAAAGAGATCAAAGGAGATAGCTAAGTATTGACAGCCATTGTTTTATGTTAAAGTCCTATTAAAATTAAAGATTTATAATAGTTATCACATACCTTTCATTTTTTTATCAATAAATTTGGTCAGTTCACAAATCAAATTTATCTTAAACAAAAAATAATTAATAACTAAAACACTATGGCAATTAACTTACAGAAAGGACAAAAGATCGATATAGGACTGACTAAAATGACGATAGGACTCGGCTGGGACCCGAATGAAGGAACCGGCTTTGATTTCGATCTGGATGCTTCTGCCATCATGATTGACTCTGACAGGAAATTAATAAATGAAGAATGTTTTGTCTTTTATAATAACCTTCAGTCTCCCGATGGGGCACTGACTCACACAGGAGATGACCCGAACGGAAAAAACAGTGATGGTGACGATGATGAGGCAATTATTGTAGATCTTGAAAAAGTAGATCCTAGAGCTGAAGAAATCCTTTTCGTAGTAACGATCGAAGATTTTGAAAGAAGAAAACAGAATTTCGGACAGGTGAGAAATTCATATATCAGAATTGTAGATAACGGGACCAGTCAGGAGATCGCAAAATACGAGCTGGATGAAGATTTCTCTATCGAAACCGGAGTAGAATTCGGAAGATTGTACAAAAGAAACGGAAGCTGGAAATTCGAAGCATCAGGAATAGGCTACAGAGCAGATCTTGCGTTCTTCCTTGAAAAATATTACAAAGGACAAATTATTAAATAATTATTTCAAATACACAAAACTATAACTATGGCAATTAATTTACAGAAAGGTCAAACAATTGATTTAAGAAAAAATGACCGCGGAGAAAGTGTTTACGATCTTTCAAAAGTAACGATCGGTTTAGGATGGGATGTAAGAAAACAGGGCGGTTTCTTTGGGAAACTGTTCAGTAAAGAAGCAGAATACGATCTTGATGCAGTGGCATTTCTTTTAGACGGAAACGGCAAAGTAGCCAATCTCGGAAAAACTGTGCAAACTAATGACGGAAGACAGATCGCTCTTTATCAGGGTGATGTGGTTTTCTTTAATTCCATGCAGCATCCAAGCGGAAATATATGGCTAACCGGAGATAACAGAACCGGAGCAGGAGATGGAGATGATGAACAGATCATTGTTAAACTGGACCAATTAGACGAGAGCTATCAGAAAATCTTATTCCTGGTGACCATTTACCAGGGGAAACAAAATAACCAGCATTTCGGAATGATAGAGAATGCCTTTATCAGAGCAGTAGACGCCAAAGGTAAAGAAATTACAAAATACAGCCTTTCAGGAGATGCAAGCATGAACGGAAAATGTGCTATGGTTTTTGCCGAAGCATACCGTCACAATGGCGACTGGAAATTCCGTGCGCTAGGAGAGCCTCATCAGACAGACAATTTTATTGAGATTCTGAAGCAGTACGCATACAGCAATTAAAATCTGAATTTTATCAAACTTAAAAGCCGGCAGCAGAAGTTGAAAACTTCCCTGCCGGCTTCAGAAATACTATCATCTTACCATGAGCAGGAGATTATTAGCATACTTTTTACTGGATACCTCCGGTTCTATGAACGGAGAACCCATTCAGGCACTTAATAACGGATTTAACGGGCTGATAAGCATGCTCCGTGCAGATCCGCAGGCAATGGACAGCCTTCATCTGAGTGTGATCACCTTCGACCGTGAAGTTAAAAATATTATTCCTCTGACTGATCTGGCCAGTTTTTATCCTATGGAAATCACCTGTCCGGACAGTGGACCTACCCATACCGGTGCAGCTTTGGAAATGGTCTCGGAACTGGTGAAGAAAGAGCTGATCAGAGGGTCTTCGGATGGCAAAGATGACTGGAAACCACTGCTATTTATATTTACTGACGGAAAACCCTCCGATATTCAGAAATACAGACAAATGATCCCGGTGATCAGAGATTTGGAATTTGGGGCTATTGTAGGCTGTGCCGCCGGTCCTAAAGCAGATGAACAGTTTCTGAAAGAACTTACGGATCATGTGGTAAAATTGGATACAACCGACGCCATTACGCTTTCATCATTTTTCAAATGGGTAAGTTCATCCATTACAATGGGAGGAAAATCGCAAGGGACAGGAGAAAGTGCACCGTTGCCTCCACCGCCGTCCGAGCTTAATATTATTATTTAAATCACTTGTCTTTATTATAAATCATGAGAAGACTGCCTATTTATTTTTTAGTCGATGTCTCTGAATCTATGGTTGGAGAGCCTATTGAGCAGGTACAGGAAGGTATTGCCAATATCATCAGAGAATTAAAAAAAGATCCGTATTCGCTGGAAACGGTCTATATTTCTATTATAGGCTTTGCGGGAGAAGCTGAGGTTATTACACCTCTTCAGGATATTATCAGCTTTTATCCACCAAAGATTCCCATTGGAAGCGGAACGTCGCTGTCTCAGGGCCTCATCAAAGTAATGGATTGTATAGACAGGGATATTGTGAAAACTACCTACGATAGGAAAGGCGACTGGAAACCTATCGTTTTTCTTTTTACAGATGGCGTTCCTACCGATGATGCCACAAAAGCTATTGAGAGATGGAACAATAAATATCATGGGAAATCTAATACTATAGCTGTTTCTATCGGTGAGAATACTAACTATAAACTGTTGGGAACTTTATCTGACAATGTTTTACTGTTCAATAACTCTGATGAGAATTCCTATAAAGAATTTTTCAAATGGGTGACAGATTCTATTAAAACAACCAGCCAGAGTGTTACCGAAGCTAATAAAGAAGGAATTAATCTTTCCAAAATTGACTCTATTATTCTGGAAAAAGTAAACCCTGAACTGGAGCAGAAATTTCCGGACAATAATTTTGTGGTCCTGAACGGTAAATGTTCAGAAACGGAAAAATTATATTTAATGAAATTCAAGAAAACATTTGCGGAATCAAGTATACCGGGAATGTCTACAAGATATTACAGGCTGGATGGAGCCTATAAAATTGATGAAAAAGCATATCTGAGACTTTCATCTTCTCAGAAAAACAACCTTAAAATCTCAATCGAAGAGCTTCAGGGAGGTACTTCATGCCCCCACTGTGCCAATCCTATTGCACTGGCAACCTGCTCATGTGGCGGAATTCACTGTCTGAGCGGAGAAGGTTACAATAAATGCCCTTGGTGCGGAACTTCAGATTATTACGGATTTTCCAGTGAAGGATTTGATATTAACAGGACATTAGGATAAGAAAGATCATTTCAGAGGAAAAGGAAGAATCATGGAAAAAGCTGTTATTCACAGGGAGAAGGAAGAATTTAAAGATGTTCATCTGGTGCTTAAAAATGCCAGCTCAAAACAGTTTTATGAATTCAGTTTTGATATGGAGGATTTTCCGAATATAAGGCTCAAAAACATCACCAATCTTCGGGAGACAGGTCTTACCTTCGAAAATAATAGAATATCAGGAATTCCCGGCATAAACAGCCTTCATGAGCTTGATATTGAATTCTATCATACCCATGATGAAAACAATACAGAGACCAAAAAAGTACACCTGCTTGTTAATGCCGACCCAAAAGACCTTTGGAAAAATATACCAAGCGATACAAACGATGCTTATCATAAACCTGACGACACATCTCATAAAGGAAAGTTTTTAGACAGAAAAATTGCTGTTGTATCCAAAAGAGGACGTTCTCATGCCCATGAAGGAAAATTCAGGGATGATGATTTTGCAGTAAACGAACTTCCGGGAGACTGGAATATCATTTCTGTTGCGGATGGTGCAGGCTCTGCAGCTATAGCAAGAGAGGGTTCAAGACTTGCAGCCGTTTCAGTAAATAATTTTTTCAGTTCAGAAGAAATTTTAACCAAAATTGAAAAGAATATTGAAATTACCTACGGTATCACAGAATCATCAGAAGAAACAAAATCCGAAGCAAAAGAGAATATCATAAGACTTTTATATGAAGGCGTTCTGCATGTATATCATGTTTTGGATAAAGCAGCCACAGAAAATTCTTTTACGATAAAAGATCTCCACACTACGCTAATCTTTGCATTAGCTAAAAAATTTGATTTCGGCTATATAGTCCTCACTTTTGGAGTGGGAGATTGTCCGATTAATCTTATCAGCTCCGGTTTTTCTGAAGTAAAGCTTCTGAACCGGATGGATGTAGGCGAATTTGGAGGCGGCACCCGGTTTATTACAATGAAAGAAATATTTACCGATGATATGGTTTCAAGATTCAAAATAAACTGTATCAGAGACTTTTCTTATCTTGTGCTGATGACAGACGGCATTTACGACCCGAAATTCATGACGGAAAGCCGGCTTGAAGATACAGAAAGCTGGAAAGCTTTTTTTGATGATCTCGCCGGAAATAATGATGACCGTGTAAAGGTAGATTTTATCAACGATTCAGACACTGATCAGCAGCTTCTTACATGGACTGATTTCTGGAGCCGAGGAAATCACGACGACAGAACATTGGCCATAATTTATTAAAACATGAAAAAGACCGTTAAAGTTATTTCCATTCTGGATACAGCAAAATCATATGAATATGTAGATGAAAGCCCAATCCGCGGCGGTGTGAAGGACGTTTACTTTTCGCCGGACAGGGAATATGTGGTTGCTTTTTACAGGAATCCTTTAGATGGAGGACAGAAAGAACGTATTATGAGAATTGTTTCCACTTATCTCGGGAATATTAAAAGCGGAAATTCACCGGATTATTTTCTGAACGAAATATTCAGATGGCCATATGATATTGTAGAAAAAAATAAACTGACGGGAATTGTAGTTCCCATTTACCATAATAAATTCTTCTTTGCAAAAGGGTATATAGGATCTGATAATATCCAGGGGCAGGATAAAGTAGGGAAATGGTTTACCGCACCAATGTTCAGAAATCAGCAGTATCCTTTAAGGCTGGATCATTCCGAGCTTGGAGACTGGCTCAGCTATTTTCAGATTACTATCAATATCAGCAGGGGGGTGAAAAAACTTCACCAGATGGGATTAGCACATTCAGATCTTTCCTATAACAATATTCTGATAGATCCGGTAACAAAATCAGCCTGCATTATTGATATAGACGGATTGGTGGTTCCAAAATTATTTCCTCCCGAAGTCATCGGAACTGCAGATTTTATTGCTCCCGAAGTTTTAAAGACCAAGCATCTGAGTATGCAGGATCCCGGAAGACATCTGCCCAATCAGAAAACTGATCTTCATGCACTGGCAGTACTTATTTATATGTACCTGTTCAGAAGGCATCCTTTAAGAGGCGGAAAGATCTGGGATCTGGATTCTGAAAAGGATGAAATTATTTCTATGGGTGAGAAGGCACTGTTTGTAGAGCACCCTAATGATCCGTCGAATAATGTCAAAGCTGATCATCTGAGAAAATGGGACACATTCTGGGGCGATCCTCAAAAGATTCCTTTTACGGCCGCTGGACCTTATCTTTCCGAATTGTTTAAAAAAGCATTTATAGAAGGACTTCACGACCCCATCAGACGGCCTACAGCCAATGAATGGGAAACTGCACTTCTAAAGACTGCTGATCTGATACAGCCTTGCCACAACCCGGAATGTACAGAGAAATGGTACGTATTTGATAACAGCAGCAATCCAAAATGCCCTTTCTGTGGAACATCACATCAGGGAACACTTCCGGTGCTGGACTTATACTATAAATTTGATGATGAGGTATGGAAACCGGAAAATCACAGGCTGATGGTGTATAACAATCAGTATTTATTCAAATGGCATGTTTCCAGAAAAGTGATCAGAAATGAAAACCTTACGATGCAGGATAAAATGCCTGTAGGTTATTTTACTTTTCATAACGGGAAATGGGTATTTGTTAATCAAAGCCTGCTTTCTATGAAAGATGTTACAGAGCAGAAGGAGATTCCACCCGGATCTATGGTTGAACTTACAGATGGAAAAAAGATTCTTTTGTCTTCTGAAGAAGGCGGAAGGCTGATATTGGTGACGATGGCGAATCAGTAAGCTGTATTCTAATCACCCACTCTAGGAATGGGGAGTCTCCTCATGAAATTCCATAAAGAAAGAATGCTCATCTTCACCCACAATTTTAAAGCCAAGGCTTGTATATAAATGTTGGGCTTTATTTGTTTTTAATACACTTAAAGAGACTGTTTTCCCTTCTGAGGAAGCTTCACTCAGGATATCACTCAAAATTGCTTTTCCGAGACCTTTTCCCTGCTGGCCCGGATCGATCTGAAGCTGTAGAACCTCTGTTTTATCCGCAGATCTGTTGATCTTTAACAATCCTGCAGGTTCATTGTTTAAAAGGATGATATTAGCCTTGTCGAACTGATAAAGAATTCTCTGTAACGTAGCTTCCCTGTCCGTTGGAAGATTGGAAGCTGCATAATGCGGATTCATGGTTTTCATTCTTAGATCAAGAAGGTAATCAATATCGTTTTCTGAGGCTTTTCTGTATTGAAGATCTTTCATAATAATTATTTTAATCCGATTTTCAGTCCCATTTCATTTTTCATATGCAGCAGTACCTCTGCATTTCCTCTGGCATCATCTACAGGATTATGTGTGTGTTCTGTTTTACGGAGATGTTTCCATTGGGCAAAAGTATCCTTTTCCAATCCGCAGTACAGATCCGACAGCCTTCTTGAAGAATATCCGAAAGGATTTTTTCCGGTAAAATGATGAAAATACCAGCAGATAAACATCCAGTCAAAACCATTATTGTCACTGATGAAAATAGGTCTTCCCTTCGAATGTTCCCTGATCCATTCTTCAAAAGTCAGCATAACTTTTTCAGGATTATCAAAACCCATGGTTTCCTCCCTGCTGAAACCGGAAACAGCCAGAGCATCAGGATTGAATTTTTCTGAAATAGGTTTCAGTTTTCCGTAAAAAGTAGTATCCAGCTCCTCGTTTACCAGAACTGCTCCGAAACAGATCATTGAAAAATCCCCGGGAATCGGGCCGTCCGACTCGATATCAACCATAAAATAGCTCATCGTTTTTCTTTAATCAAACGAATATATTGAAAATTATTCTTGTACCTCCGAAGTTTTACATAAGTTCAAAAAAACTTCTTCTCCCGATTTTTATTTTAGTTTCCTTTAATAGCTCGATTTCCTGTTCAGGATCCGTTATTTTTATAGTATTGATCTGAATTCCTCCACTTTGGATCAGTCTGCGCACAGCTGATTTGCTGAGCTCACTTTTAAGATGACAGCAAAGTTCTAGCACATTAATTTTTCCGTGACTGAATAAATTTAGATCAACAGGTTCATATACTTTCTCCTCAAAATTTTTACTCTGAAACTGGCTGCTGAAGAATTCTTCTGCAAGTTCTGCCGCTGTTGAATCATGGTATTGGCTAATGATATTTTTAGCAATCAGTTTTTTTATATTCATCGGGTTTTCACCATTTTCTAATCTTAGTTTTATACCTGTCTTTTCTTCGAAGGAAAAATCAGAAGCAAGATCAATGAATTCATCAATCAGACTGTCCGGGATCGACATGGTTTTTCCAAACATGTCATTCGGTTCATCAGTCAGGCCAATGATATTGTTCAGTGATTTACTCATTTTTTCCTTACCGTCAAGACCTTTCAGTAACGGCATACACATTACTGTCTGGGCTGACATTTGATGAATTTCCTGCAATTGTCTTCCCATTGTACAGTTGAACAGCTGATCGGTTCCTCCCATTTCAATATCACATTCAATTTGTACAGAATCAAAGCCCTGAAGAATAGGGTAAACAAGCTCATGCATCGCGATCGGAGTATTTTCTGTAAACCTTTTGCTAAAGTCATTCCTTTGCATCAGCTGGGCTACGGTTACCTTAGACATAAGCTGGATCACTTCCGAAAAACTGAGTGTATCCAACCAGTCAGAATTAAAAACAATTTTAGTTCTTTCCACATTAATCACCTTTGAAAGCTGATTGATATAGGTCTTTGCATTGTGTTCAACTTCTTCGGTATTTAAAGGTTTCCGTGCCTTGTTTTTTCCCGTGGGGTCGCCAATTCTTGCTGTAAAGCTTCCCACTACAATGACGATCTGATGTCCCAGATCCTGAAACTGTTTCAGCTTTTTAAGAACTACTGCATGACCCAGATGAAGATCCGGAGCAGTAGGATCAAACCCCAGTTTGATGATTAATTTCCTGTTCTCTTTTTCAGCCTGTTTCAGTTTCTGTTCCAGACCGTTTTCCGGAAGAATAATGGCTGCATTTTCTTGTAATGTACTGATCATATTGATTTGATTTTAAAATGAAAAAAGCCCGGACAATACTGTCCGGGCTCTATATACGTTAGATTATTTTTTTTAGATTACAGATATAGAAAGTCTTCCCGAACGATTCGCCGGGGAGTAATACTCACTGAAAAAAGGAAGACGTAATATGCTGTTTAAATGTTTCATTGATACAAATGTAAAAGTTTTCTGATACTGATCCAATATTTAAACCACTAAGATTTGCTGTAAAGTTCCATACCAGTTAAGATTTATAAAAAAAACTTACTGTTCTTAACAGTTTATAAGTCTTAATGGTTTAAAATAATGGTTTCAAAACAATTTTACTTAGCGCTTCTGAAGCTAATTCCATGCCATAAATACCTTATGAGCAAAATAAAGAATTGTTATGGATAAATATATTTTGTTGACTTTTTAGTTGGCTATGGCTTTATAAGCAGCACAGAATTACTGATAGGTGATTATAATTCCATAACGTACTTTTCTTCATAAAGTTTCTGCTGTTCTTTCGTAAGTAAAGGATAAAACAGGTTCATCTGGATTAATGCATAGTGTTTTACTGCATCATCTTTGTCCATTTTAAAAGAAAGGCTGTTATGTATGATCCAGTTATCTGCGATGATAAAGATTTGTGTGGTGAGTCCTCTCAGGATAAAATCAGGAATATCGTTTCTGAAAATATTATTTTTCTGGAAGCCCTTGAAAATTACCTGGAACTCATCCTTTCTGCTGATGTTAATAGATTCGTATTGTGATTCTATTGCCGGAATATGTTTCAGAATATCAAAGAAATTCATGAAAAGAAAGCGGTAAGAATAAAAGACATCATAAGTGGAGAAAGTAAAATGATATAGGTCTTCCAGTGTTTTGTCTTCTATTTTCTGCAGATTATTCAGTAAAACGTCCATTTTAAGAACCAATTCAGAAAAAAGGATCTTGATAATATCTTCCGAATGCTTGAAATGATAGTGCAGATTTCCGGGACTAATGTTCAGTTCAGCTGCAATGTGCCTTGTTGTGATATTGTTATAGCCTTTTTCATTAAACAGCTCCATTGCTTTTGATAGTATTTTGTCCTTTGTTTTCATGGTTCAAATATAAGAGAGTTTAAATCATATTTCAAAATTAGAACAATTGTTCTAATTTTAGTATATTTGACTGATTAAATCTACCGGGATGGAAGGAAAGAAAATGTTCAATTATGAAACTGCTGAAAATAAAGATTCGCAAAAAGGGAAGGATATGCAGGAAACCTTGGTGAAGATTCTTCAGGTCCTTATAGGATTCATTATGGCGATACTTCACATGTGATGAAAAATAAAATCTCATATTGGTTTTTGTTGGGGTTGGTGGTCTGGGTGCTTATTATTTTTCTAAGAAGGAAAGGAATTTTTATTCCGGTTATCAGTAATCATTTTACTGATTTCATTACTGTTCCGATGTATACCTGCCTGATAGAATATTTAATGAATGATATCCTGAAATATCAATGGAAACCCGATCTCAAATTTATTTTGTCCTCATTCATTTATTTGTCTCTGCTTTTTGAAGTGGTTTGTCCGATACTTTCAGAAAAATTTACAGGAGATATCTGGGATGTCATAGCCTACCTGACGGGAGGATTAGGATACTATTTTCTGAAACCGAAACTATCTGCATTTCAAGGATTCCATTTTAAATTATAAATGACGTTATCCGGTATGAAGCTGAATAATTGAGCCTTTATAAAACTTTGTAAGATCATATAAATCCCCGAAGTAGCGCTGCAAAGCCGGATCATTTCCCTGATCAGAACCTTTTTTCCGGAACTGGTCTTCTGCAAGAGCATATAAAGCCGGATAATCTGTTTTTAAATAATGGGAAAGGACTGTGGAGTTTCCTTGTTCCTTTAAGGCAATATCTGTGAAAAATAATCCGTAAACAAGGAACTGATTGAAGTTTTGGGCATCTATCATAAAATCCAGATTATGCTTGGAGTAATTTTCGTAATCTGAAAGTATTTCCTGAAATGTTTTTACATTTTGTTCTTTCGGAATTTCATAAAAAAGATCAAGCCCATGGATAAAAAGCTGTGTTTTGGTCTCCTCCCTGTCGGCCGGATAAATACTGCTGAACCATGTTAAAATGCTGGAAAGTTCCTCTTTGGAAAGATTTTCTACAGAATCTTGTATTTTCTTTTTGATGATTTCAAGACTTACTTTGGCATCAGGCTGAAGAAATTTGATAATATTTTCCTCTTCACGGCAAAGTTTATTGTACAAATTGATTTTGGCAACACTGGGATTCGTTTTGATGAAATAAAGTTCTTCTGCCATTGCTCTGTACCACATGATCTTTTTGTAAAGTGGTAACTAAAGATACAAAATATGTCATGATTAAAATGAAAAATGTTATGCAGTGAATTATTAATACCCTTTACGGCTAGCTAATTTATGACCTGTTTAAATTAAAATATAAGGCAAACTTTATTAAAATCTGGGTTTGAATACTTTTATCAGTCTGAGATAGGCTTACCGTCAAGTTCAAAGATTGATTAAAATCATGCTTAATTAAGGTATTTTATTTGAAAAAAGCATCATCATTGAATAAAACAATGTTTAATAATAGGTGAATTCATAAGTCTGATACCATTTCCAGTTTCTCTTATCTGAAGTATCTTCATAATATATCAAATTATCATGCGAATCAAAAATATGGGTAAACTTTTGATCATCATCATCTTTTTCCTGAACTTCAGTTCTGTTTCCATTCTCATATGAAATCCTGGTTATGCTTTTGCTGTCACCGGTTGTGATTTTCTTTATAGTTCTGTTTTCGCTATCAAATTCATAGGTATATTCATAACTTCCGCCGAAATCATGATTCTTTTCCGTTTTACCATAGCTGTGTGCAATTAAAAGATTTCGATCATTATATTTTTTGATGCTGTATTCCAGTAGGGTTAACTGATCTTTACTAAAATGTGGCCAGTAAACATATTTTTTGTAGGAAATCTCCCGGTCCAGATGGTCGTAATCCACATCAGTGAATTCAGTAAAGAAATTTATCGATGGATATCCGGAAAGTTCTTTGCCATCCATATCAAATCTGAATTCGTTGAGTAATTTTTTAATTTCATTGATGCAAGCAAAAGTATCATCTAAAGGAAAGTCTGAAGTTTCCAGTAAACTATTGTCGATACTGTTTTTTAGATCTTCTGTAGTAACTCTAGATTTGTTTTCAGTGTTGTAGGTTTCATAATAATTAATACAGTCATTTTTAATATCATACCTGGAAAATTTAAAGCTCTGTAAAACCCTGTTTTTTTCATCCAAAACCAGATATCGTAGATTTGTCAGACGTCTTTCTGTATCAAATGATTTTCTTGTTATTGTATTTTTGTGGTAAAAATATTGTACAGTATAAATTATATCTCCATGATCCGAAAATGATAATTCTTCAACAGCCTGATTTTTTTTATTAAATTGTTTTTGAAAAAGAACCACATTATCTTTAACAAAACTCACAAGCTTTCCTGTGGAATTATATTTTACTAATGTTTCTCCGAATTCTTTTTTATCCAGAAAATTCTTTTCAGGATCATAATATTCCGTTTTATTACGGTTTCCATGTGAATCAGAATAATGAAGTAGGACCATTTCAGGAGAAGTTTTTCCTAAACGGTGAATTTCTCGGATATTCATACCATCTTTTTCATATCTTTTTTCAGTACTGGACAGAATCCCTTTTCTGTAAAGCTTTATTTCTGAAACTTTCCCTTCAGGTGAGTACATAGTTTCACTCTGAATTACTCCAGCGATGTATTCTTTTACAGATTTTACTTTTCCATGGAACTTACCCATTATCTATTCTTTTAATTGTAAATAAAGATACACAAAGTGAAAAATAAAAAATAGATAGACTTATCTATTTTTTTTGCATAAATTTGTAAAAATTTTTCAGATGAAAAAAGAAAAAGTAAAGGAAAGGATTATCAGGGTAGCTTCGGATCTTTTTTACAGACAAGGTTTTAATTCAACAGGGATTAATCAGATTATTGCTGAAGCTGATATTGCCATAGGATCTCTGTACAACCATTTTTCATCCAAGAATGATCTTCTTCAGGCGTATCTCTTCAAAGAAGAATCTGAATGGTTCAAAGGTTTTGAAGTATATTCTGCAAAAATTTCAGGCTCCAGGGAAAAGATACTTTCTCTCATAGATTATCGTAAAAGCTTACAGAAGTCATCAAAATTTGCCGGCTGTCACTTCATTAAAATCATTTCGGAAGTAGGAGATAGCAGCCCGGTTGTTTCTGATTTTGTAAAACAGCACAAATTGAAGCAGAAAGAAATGATCAGAAAACTGATCGATGAATATGCTGAAAACAAAAAAAATATTGATGCAGATCTGATGACTGAAAATATTTTCCTTTTGATAGAAGGTGCTGTAGTAAGTTCAACCATTAATAAAAATCCGGATTCCTTTGACCGGATCCGAAAAATGATTGAGGCTCAGTTGTCTTAATTTTTTTACTTATTTAAAAATAGATATATCTATATAAAAATGAAAGATAAATATTTGAAAATGATAGTGATATTGTCCGGAAAGTTGCTTACGATCATGGATATTTTTATAATCAATGTTTCCATTCCATCTATTCAGCGTGACCTTCATGCTTCCAATGGTGAAATACAGCTGATGATTGCGTCTTATCTTATCGGTTTTGCCTCATTCCTGATCACAGGAGGAAGGCTTGGAGACCTGTATGGGAGGAAAAGGATATTTATATTAGGTTTGGTATTCTTTATGCTGAGTTCCATTGCCTGTGGTATATCTTCCGGTGTGGTACTTTTCGTAATTTCCCGTTTTGTTCAGGGAACCAGCGCAGCACTTATGTCTCCACAAGTTCTGTCAATGATTCAGGTTCTGTTTACAGGATACGAAGAAAGAACAAAGGTGATGGGGTGGTACGGAATTACTATTGGAGCAGGAACAGTTTTAGGACAGTTTCTCGGAGGCTGTTTTTCATCAATGACCATAATGGAAGAACCCTGGAGGCTTATTTTCCTGATCAACGTTCCTGTATGTATTTTGGCCATATGGCTCAGTCAAAAAATATTAAGTGAGTCTAAAACTTCATCCGGAAAAAATACTTTTGACTTTTTTGGAGTCATTATACTGGCTGCCGGACTTTTCTGTTTTACTTATGCTCTTACGATGTCTGAAAATGGAGAAATCCTTTTTGAAAGAATGCTTCTGATTATTATCTCACTATGCATTCTGATCTATTTTATCAAAAATCAAAAGGTAAGGCTAAAGAAGAGAAAATCCTATCTTATTGATTTTACTCTCTTCAGCTATAAAAATTTTAATCTGGGTATTCTGGCGGTTTCTTTCTTCTTCATTATGCTGGATTCTTATTTTTATATTGTATCACTTTTTTTTCAGGATGGGCTGAGGATAGGGGCAATGGCAGCCGGGGAAATTATCGTTTTCCAGGGATTTGGTTTTATTCTGACTTCTTTATTTTCTGCAAAGCTTGTTTTAAAGTATGGCAAAACGTTTTTAATTGCAGGATTGGGGCTGATTATAAGTATTCTTTTTCTGCAGATCCTTTTATTTGATATGGAAACTCCTTTTTATATACTTTGCCTAGTTCTGTTTATGCATGGTCTTGGTGTCGGCTCCATTATTCCTTCACTGGCTAACATTGCTTTATCCGGATTACCTCAGACACTTGCCGGAAACGCTTCGGGAGTGTACAATACTTTCCAGCAAGTGGCTGCAATAGCCGGAATTATTGTCGTAGGAAGCATTTTCTATTATTTTCTGGGTGTGCAGCCAGATTCAAAAAATTACCACAAGGCTTTTTCAATCGCTCTGGCCGTTAATATAGCCTGTCTGATTGCCGTTTTATTTTCAATTGTGAAAGTTCCGGGATATATACTTCCCAAAAGCAGATGAGGTAAAAGAATGATTACTTTTTCACAGACTGTAAAGTAACTTTTACAATATTCCTGGTGATTTCTGTTGGCGAATGACAGTCGCAGCTGCTCAGTCCTATAACATAAATATCTTCACCCGGAATATAGACTCCCATACTTTTGAACCCAAAAATACTTCCGCCATGCTCCCGAGCAGGTACACCATCCATATCTTTCAGATGCCATCCGTAACCGTAAGTAAATTCCTTACCGCTATTCAGTTTATATTTTTGAAACGCTTTCTGAGTTTCCGAAGCATTGAGCAGTATATTCTGATTAAGAGCCTGTTGCCATTTCAGCATATCATCTACAGTAGACATCAGAGAACCCGATGAAAAAGGAACACTGAAACTGATCACTGTTTTGTTGACAAATCCGTATTCCTTCTGATGATAGCCATAAGCTCTTCCAGGAATAACCTGGCGGTCGGTAGCATAATACGAATGCTCCATTCCAGCTTTTTCAAAAATATTTTTTTTGATAAAATCTTCATACGTCTGCCCTGAAACCTGCTCAATAATATATCCTAATACCACATATCCCGAATTATTATATTCAAATTTTTCTCCGGGAGCAAAATCTGCCGGCTCATTTTTGAAAAAATCAACCATCATTTCAGGCTTCATTTCTTTTTGTGCAATCGTTGATAATGATTTCATCTTGGTAAAATCTTTGATTCCCGAAGTATGGGTCAGCAGATGATGAATTGTGATTTTATCACCTGAAGGATAGTCTTTGATATATTTTGAAACCGGATCACTGACCTTTAATTTTCCCTGTTGTTCCAGCATCAGAATTGCTATAGCAGTAAATTGTTTGGTCATGGAACCAATCTGGAAAACATTATCGGGAGTCATATCTGTATTCAGTTCCAGATTGGATTTTCCAAAAGCCTTCCGGTATAGAATTTTGCCTTTTTGGGCAATAAGGAACACACCGCCAGGTTCATTTTTGTTACCAAATCCTGTTAATATGATGCTGTCTATTTTTTTCTCATACGATTGAGCCTGGCTGATATTGCAGAAGAATAGCAGCATCAGAAGGGGCGCAAAAAGTTTTCTAGTAATCATAATTATTATTTTGTTATACAAAGATATAATTATTTTATATTACTATGTTATGCTTTATAGCGATTGCTTAAAAAGTAGTAATGTTTTTATCGTTTTCAATTTAAAACTTATCTATTTAGCTGATAACACAGCGCTGGTATTTTTTAAATGTAGTTTCAGATCATTAAAAAATGCTTCAAACTTTGGAAGATCCGTTGGACTGATCTGGGATTTTCTTATTTTCAAAGTTGCAGCAACAGTTTTGAAAGTATAATCATCAGCAAAGTATCCTGCTTCTGTAATTTCATTAATGCTGATCTGTTTCTTAGGCAATGTATTTACCTGGATTTTTTCATCTGTAATAGTAAGATACTGACTGAAATATTCATAAATCACCAGAGAAAAATAAGCAATTCCCAGAACAATTGTGAAGTAAGGACTTAGTTTTCTGTTTTCACCTTCAATAAAATAGCTTATCCCCAATGCAGTCCAGACCAGCCCAAGTATCAGGTTGATCTATAAAAAGAATAATCATGATGAATGCAACCCCAAGAACTAATTTTAAATAATGGAAGAAAGAATTTTTAGCTTTTTTGCTTTTCGTGGCCATAGATTCTTATTTTCAGGAATGAAACTCATCCAATTTATAAATAATTTATGAGGGATTTATTGAGTGATTTTATACAGGTTTCTATTTTATAATCTTCTTCACTTAAAGCAGAAAACAAGTGTGTAAGATCTGAAAAACGCATGATATCAATTACGGTCGATTCCGGATGTTTTATTGCTGTGAAACTACAAAAAGAAAACGGGATTGAAAAGTATTGACACTGAAAAAGAAAGAATTTTCAGTTCAAAGATCTGTCCTGCATCAATATTTATAAAACTCCATTTTTTGTGATTTCTTTCTCAATATTGATCAGCCTTTTTGACCAATTATTTAGCAATGTCTTTCTTTCTTCATCGGTAAGCCGTTCTACGGAATAAATTATTTCAGGCTGTAAAACCGAAAATCCAAGGAATTCAAGAATTCCACGATGTATAGGAAATAGAATTGAGTTTATGTCGCCATATCTGTCATCAACATAATTTTTCTGAGGACCGCCGGTTGTCACAGAAAGCATTGCTTTTTTTCCAACTGAAAATCCGTTGCTGAAAATTTTTCCATTATCATAAAACCTACCCATTGTAAAAACTTTGTCTACCCAGCCTTTCAGAATGGCAGGAACCGAAAACCAGTATAATGGGAACTGCCAGATCATGATATCGCACCATTCAATTTTTTCCTGTTCCAAAACAATATTGGGCATCAGAGTTGAGTGTTGTACAGCAAATAATTCTTCATCCTGCTGTTTGAAATAATCCGTGTTTTTTAATCGTGTGAAATTTTCTTTTCCGCTTACAGGCTGATAATTTTCTTTGTATAAATTGGTAGTTCTAACCTCATGGCCTGCCTCTTCCAGACTTTTGATTGCGGTACTGAACATTGCTGCATTGAAACTTTTTTCTTCAGGATGAGCGAGAATGATAAGTATTTTCATAATTTTGAATTTGTACTATAATTAATTGAGTTACAAAATTATTTTTAGTACATTATATTTGCAATAACTATCTAAACGGATAGGTTAAAATACAATTCAAATGAAAACAGAATGCATTGGCGACCACGTAAAACTGAAAGGGAAAACATACCCCTGTACAGTAAGCCTTACTATGGATCTGGTAGGAGGAAAATGGAAGGCGGTTATACTTTACCATTTGAAAGATGAACCCAAAAGATACAACGAACTGCGGAAAGAACTGGCAACAGTTACTGAAATGACACTGAGTCTGCAACTGAAACAACTGGAAAAAGACGGTTTGGTATTCAGAAAGGTATTCGGTAAAAAACCGCCGATTAAAGTTGTGTACAGCCTGACCGGTCTTGGGAAAACTTTTATTCCTGTTTTAGATGCTATTACAGAATGGGGTAACCAGGTTGTTTTAGATAATGGTGAGTTTATAACTGCAGCAGAAAAGGAAAGTTGATTAAACCTTACTTTCCAATTCCTTATTTTTTCAAATGCTGTTGAAAATATACAAAATGATGCTCAATAGATCTGCTCCAGTATTCCGTATTATGATCGCCGGGCTGGCTGATAAAAGTTGTAGGAATTTTCAGGCTGTCGGTTTGATGTTTAAGACTTTCAGAATTTGAATATAAAATATCTTCCGTTCCACAGTCAAAAATAAAAGCTTTGTTAAAATCCGGATGCTGCTTCAAAAGTGTTGAAATGCTGTACTGATTCCAGTTTATTGTTTCCGGATTACCCAGTTTTTTTGTTAAATCATCCGTCATTCTGCTGCTCTGCCAAAATTGCTGGCTTACCTTCTGAAAATGCGGATAATCTATTTCCAGAGCTCCGCTTGTGGAACCTGCCGTGTTGAAATAGTCAGAATGTGAAATGAAATAGCGCAAAGCTCCATATCCACCCATACTCAAACCGCTGATGAAAATATTTTTGTCATCGATATTAAATGAGTGATGTACTTTCGGAACCAGCTCTTTAAAGAAAAAATCTTCGTACCGCGAACTTTTGCTGACTGGGCTGTTGATGTAATAGGATGTAAAACCGTCCGGCGTGATAATGATAAAGCCATATTGATCAGCCAGTTTCTGTAAATCTGTTGTTTGGGACCATTGTCTGTAATTTTCGCTGTAACCATGTAAAAGATAAACCAAAGGAAATTTTTTCGTTTTGTTATATACTTTGGGCCTAAAAACCAGAACTGTATCGGGTTGTGCTAAGTATTCAGACTTGATCATCCATTTTTCCTGCGCTTTCGATGAAATTGCTGTTAATAATCCAACCATTATCAATATTGCTTTATTCATATTTCGTATTTTTATTACAAAATTCAGCAAGCAATTGATTGTATACAATAACGAACAAAATTGTGAGCCGCTAAAATGATGAGTCATGCGTAAAGAAAATTCTACCAATGCAATAAATGAAAAGTTTTTGTTCCAGGTTTGTGAACTAAATTCAGCAGTAGCGATGATTAGCGGCCGTTGGAAATCACAGATCGTTTATTCTATTTCACAGGGAAATAACCGCTTTCACCTGCTGAAAAAGGAATTGCCCAATATTTCTGAACAGGTTTTAGGACGGCAGCTTAAAGAATTGGAAACCCATGCGGTAATTGTTAAGAAGGAAATTCCCGGAACGGTTCCTGCAGGAGTTAAGTATGTTTTAACCAGTAAAGGTCAGGATCTGATTCCTATTTTGGAAAATCTCTGTGATTGGGGGAAAACTTATGCTGAGGGTAAAGAAATTTCAGTTTGTCCTATGGCATAATTTGTTGTAGTTAAAAATTCAGCAGCAGGCTCAGCTTTTCAATTCTGGGCTTCAAACCCATCTTTTACAGCTGCTTTAAGTATTTCAATATTGATGTCTTTTAAAGCTTTGAATCTGATACAATAACCGGTTACACTTGCTTTACCTATTTCTTTTCCATAGGTTTCTGCTAAATAAGCCTTATCACTGATGCTGAGGATATAAACAGAGATTCCGGTTTTGTTTGCGCTGATACCGATTTGATAAAATTCCCTGGTTTTTCCGTCAGTATAGTGTATCGTATAAAATCCATAACCTATATTGGGATTGGAAACAACTTTACCCTCATCGTTTTTGCCATCCAGAAACCATAACTTACCTTCCGGATTTATTTCCAGGATAATATTATGCAATGTTTGCATGTCACTTTGTTTGGATTCAGGCTGGCTGTTAATATATTCTGTGATTTGTTCTTGTGTGGTCATATAGAATCCTGATTGTTTTTGTAATCTGTTATATTCAGTGTGACAGTTCTTACGATAGTAGAGTTGGTATAAAATCTCTGTTGGTACGAGTTTTTATTCATTCGTCAATTCTAATTCTTCCAAAGTTCCTTTTACACTTTTCAGTTCTGCAATTTTTTCTTTCTTATTTTTAATTTCAGCATCTAATTGGTTAATATCTGCTTTTGGCATTTCTATTTTTTTTCCATTAAGAACTAATTCTAAAACACTAGCTTTTAATTCTAAATCAAATTCGGCAAGATCCGGGTTTTCAATGGGATACTTTTGAGCATTCCAAAGTTTAGGGTTTGTTTCTTTTGTTTGGCTTAAGATGAGACTGCTGGTTATTGTTTCTCCACTTTCCAGAACGCTTTCATTGTCACCATTAAAAATGGTTTCTGATTTAATAATTTCACCGTTAGATTTTTTTACGAGTACAAATTCTATGGTTTTAGGCCCGATAAGTTTATTTTTTCCTGTGTACTGATAATCTATCTCTAATTTCGGAACCAATTCATCGAAAAAATCTTCTTTACTTATTTTTATTGAACTGACTTTGAATAGATTTAATGATTTTTGTGCACTTGAAAATTCATTTTTCTGAAGATTTAAACTGTCAATTTCACCAGTTAACTGCTCTATTTCTTTTTTATTTCTATTTTTCAGAATATCTTCTGCCAAATCAATTACGGAAGAATAGGATAAACCATCTATCATTTCCAAAGAAATTTTATTGAATGATTTGTTTTTGTATTTTTCAGGTTCTTCCCATTTTAATGTCATTGCTTCCATTGCAATAACACGCATGGCTTTTTCCAGCTTTGTTTTTTCGTTGGGGTCAAGTTTTTTTTCAATTTTTTCTCTTGAAGTTTTAAAGCTCTGCTCATCTTTTCCGCTAAACTTGTCTTGGCAGGAAGTCATAAGCATGAAGATTATAGAAAGTAATAAAAGTCTTTTCATTTGTTTTATTTTTTACAATGGTAACCTGATGCAAAACTCTTAATAATTATTGTTTTAACCATTAATATATTTTACTTTTTTGCAGGATAAACAAAACCTGTTTCAGTTTCCTTTGTCTTTATGGGTCTTACCTCAATTGTTGCAGAAGGAACATAGGCAAATTCAGGATTATCCTTGGCTGTTTTGATGGCTTCGTCAATGTCATTGGCTAAAATATGATAGTATCCGACCTGTGTTTCACGATCACCTGCAATATCTTTTTCTGTCCAGCCGCTATCAGTCTTTTTAAGAATTACACCTTCACGAACGATTGGCTGGGCAGCAATCAGTCTGTTTTCACTTTTAAGTTGATCAATATAAACTTCACATTGTTTAATAAAAGCCAGGTGTTGCTCTTCTGTTAAAGATTTTTTAGCATCTTTTTCATTCCGGATATAGAGCATAAATTCTTTCATTGTGTGTTTTTGTTTATTATTTAAACTTGTTTAGATTCCGGTTAGTAGGCAGGGACTACCGCTTTCATCGGAAAATATTCGTATGTATTTATTTTTCCTGCCGGATCGTTGGCGATGAAATCTTTTAATTCCTGTTCATTTTCTACCGCTACAACTCCAAGTCCATAAATTTCTTTTGGGTCCATTACCGGCCCGAAAGCATATACTTTCCCTTGCTTCATTTTTTCTGTCCAGTAAGCTACATGCTCCATCATAATTGCTCTTTCGATGTCCGTCATGGTCATGGCAAAGTCAGGTCTTGAAGGGTTCAAATAAACGGCATAAAATTGTTTTTCCATATTGTTGTTTTTAAATGTTTTGCTTGTTAATTACAGTATTTCAGTTGGTTTCTTTTTTGAACAGGATTTTATTTTTCAAATACCAGCATTCTCCGTTATTAGTTCCAAAAATTAAATCCCGATGTAGGTTTTTCAAGCTATCAGAGTTTTCAAGCTCAGAGAGGACCTGCTTGTCAAGCCAATCAAATTTAAAAGCCTTTTTTTGATAGTTTGGAGCTGGAGCCTCTGCATTTTGACTCATTTCCTGTATTTTTTCCATTGTTTTGTCGTCAAAATATAAAATGGCCTCCAGAAAAGAATCGGAAGGGCCGGGAACTCTTCCATTCGAATTATCGATGAAGGTATATTTGAATTTTACCTTTTTAGGTCTGAATTTTGATAAGTCGATCAACTTTTGAAGCTGACCAATATCCGTTGAAATTTCAGTTGTTATATTATTTTTTTTTTCAGTTTTTGGTTCACTTTCAATTTTAGCAGGACTTTTACTGTTTTCTTTGCATGAAAAGAAAATGAAAGTTATCAACAGAAAAAATAAATTTCGGTTCATTGATGCAGTTTTTAGTTAAACTTATTACTATCTAGCAGATGTTTTCATTTAAGTACAGTGTATTTATAATCTTTTAATAAATATCTATTACCTGCTTTTTCAAGGTCGGTTCCTTCCGGTTGAGGTATTCCCTGTTGAATTGTTGAGTCATTTGCAATGAAAACAGGTAAATCACTTTTTTCGGTTAAAGTTCCTGTTACCTTCACGGTTTTAGTTTCAGATTCACTTACATAATATCCATCCGGCCAGCTGTCCATTCCTTCCATCCAGATGCTTTCCCCGTTTTCTGTAATCAGTAATGCGCCAAGCTTCATGTTTATTGTTTGGCCGGTAACGGTTATACTTTTACCGATCGATTCTTTTAAATCCTGGCTTTGTAGTTTTTGTTTTGGAAAAATATTTTCTTTTCCGGCTGGCTTTGTTTTTGAACAGGCACACATCCAAAATATACTGAGGATTAAAAATCCTTTTATTGCTAATATTCTTTTCATAGGTGGTTTTGTGTTTAATATGTAGAAAGGCTAATTTATATATTTTCATGGAGATATAAATTAAAATTCACACGACTCTCCCTGTATTTTACAATATATTTTAAACTGAAACAAAAAAGAACAGCCACAGACTGTTCTTTATAAATTATTTGTTCCAATAATTAATTGTGTTTTATCCAAACGCTCTCTTCAGCAAGCTTTCCACTTTTGGCTCGCTTCCTCTGAAATTTTTATACAGCTCCATCGGATCTTTTGTTCCGCCTGAAGAAAGAAGGACTTTATATTTTGCAGCAGTTTCCGGGTTGAAGATTCCGGTTTCTTTAAAATACTGAAAAGCATCTGCATCCAGAACTTCCGCCCACTTATAAGAATAGTAGCCGGCAGAATATCCGCCCTGGAAAATATGAGAGAAACTAGGGCTCATTGCTGTTTCAGGATTAACAGGATAAAGTGTTGTTGCCTTTGTATATTTATCCTCAAATGCTTTCACGCTTTCATTTCCCAATTCTCCCACTTTCGTGTGGTAATTCATATCCAGAATTCCAAAGCCAAGCTGTCTCATGGTCTGGTAGCCTTCCATGAAGTTTTTAGACTGTTCAATCTTTTCGATCTTTTCATCCGGAAGAACCTCCCCGGTTTTATAATGTTTGGCAAAAGTCTTTAAGAACTCAGGCTCGTAACAGAAATTCTCCAGAAACTGTGACGGAAGTTCCACAAAGTCCCATTTCACAGAAGTTCCGGAAAGGCTCGGGTATTGGGTGTCCGCCATCATTCCGTGAAGCGCGTGTCCGAATTCATGGAATAAAGTAGTTACTTCCTGAAACGTCAGTAAGCTCGGCGTATCTTTAGTCGGTTTACTGAAATTGCAGACGATGGAAATATGCGGGCGGGAATTTTCACCGTCTTTTTTATACTGGTTTTTATAGCTGGTCATCCAGGCTCCGGCTCTTTTCCCTTTTCTCGGGAAATAATCAGCATACAGAAGCGCTTTGAACTTTTCTTCTGAATTTCCGTTTCCTGATTCGGAAACTTCATACACTTTTACATCTTCATGATATTTTGGAATATCATTTCTTTCTTCAAAGCTAAGCCCGAAAAGTTTTCCTGCAAGTCCGAAAACAGCATTTTGTACCTGATCCAGAGGGAAATAAGGCTTCAGTTCTTCGTCATTAAAATCATATTTCTGCTTGCGGAGCTTTTCAGCATAGAAAGCATGATCGTATCCTTGTAATTCCTCTATTCCGTCGGCTTTGGCCAAAGATCTCAGTTCATCAATCTCTTTATCTGCATAAGGTTTTGCTTTCGTTAAAAGTTCATTTAAAAAATCAAAAACTTTCACCGGAGACTTAGCCATTCTTTCTTCCAGTACATAATCTGCGTAATTCTGATAGCCTAATAATTCAGCTTTCTGCTGTTTTAGCTGCAAAAGTTCCTTAATGAGGTTTTGGTTATCAAATTCACCGTTATCAAAAGACTTTTTACCATTTGCCAGAGCAATTTCTTTTCTCAGTTCACGGTTTTCAGCATAGGTCATGAACGGAATATAGCTTGGGTATTGTAAAGTAACAACCCAGCCTTCCAGCTCTCTTTCCTTGGCTTCTTCTGCATACTGCTCAAGGATAGCCTCCGGAATTCCGGCAAGGTCTTCTTTATTCGTAATATGTTTGAAATAAGAATTGGTGGACGCCAAAACATTCTGTCCGAACTGAAGGGACTTCAGGGACAAATCCATGTTGATTTTCTGAAGTTTTTCTTTGTCCGCTTCATTAAGGAGGGCACCGCTTCTTACAAATCCTTTATAAGTTTCATTCAGAAGCATTTCCTGTTCCTCGTTCAGGTTATATTTTTCTTTCTCATCGTATACTTTTTTGATCTTGCTGAAAAGCGCTTCGTTTTGAGAGATTTTTGAAGAATATTCGGTTAAAAGTGGTGAAACCTCCTGAGCGATCTTCTGAATTTCATCACTTGTTTCTGCAGAGTTCAAATTGAAAAAAATATTCGAAACCACATCCAGCTGGTCTCCCGAATAAGCTAGTGCTTCAATAACGTTCCCAAAAGTCGGGGATTCAGGATTGTTGACAATACTATTGATTTCATCTTCAGATTTTGTAATCAGTTCTTTAAATGCAGGAAGAAAATCTTCGTTTTTGATGTCATTAAAAGGTGCTGAGTGATATGGCGTATTGAATTTCTCTGTTAAAATATTCATTTTTCGATTTTTTATGTAACGTAAATTTAATGATTCATCGGGAATCACAGCTGAAATACACAAAAATAATGCCCGGATATCAGGATGTGACAAAAATACTTTATCTTTAATATCTTGTCATATGAAAAGAGAAGGCGAGGGTGGAATGACTAATTTTGAAAACAATAAGCCACAATGCATTAACTTAGGGAATCTGTAATTTTCCATTTTAAATTGGTTTTGTGGTAAAGAAATTTGAACAAATAACTTTAAATATCAAAACTATGAAAACACTCTTAAAAATTCTTGGCATAATCATCCTTTTGGCGGTTGTATATGCAGTTATTGCAATGCTGGCTTTCAGCAAAAATTATCACTTTGAAAAATCAGTAGTCATCAATGCACCGAAAGAAAAAGTCTGGCAGCATGTAGGTTCACTGAAAGAGTACAATGTTTGGGATCCTTTTTCCAAAGCTGATAAAGATATTGTGATTACTTATTCCGGAGATGGTGACAAAGTAGGAGATTCTTACCACTGGAAAGGAAATGATAAAGTAGGTGAGGGCGAACAATCGGTTACCGAAATTGTACCTAACGAAAAAATGCTTACCAAGCTTCATTTTATTAAACCTTTTGAAGGTGATGCTAAAGCAACTTTTGTTTTAACTCCTGAAGGAAATGGAACCAAAGTAACCTGGTCATTAGATAACGAGCTGAATACCATGATGAAGATTATGAAACCTATGATGGATATGAATATGAATAAAATGTTTGATCAGGGACTCGGAGACCTTAAAAAAGTTGCAGAAAAATAAAAAAAGCCTTGTAGAAATACAAGGCTTTTTTTATTTTAAAAAATATTTTTTATTCCGTTTTGGCAATACGGTTCGTAAGGTTTTCATTACCGTCTTTTTTAATCAGGATATTGTCTTCTATACGAACGCCGCCGATATTGTGCCACTTTTTAAGTTCATCCCAGTTGATATCATCATAAAATTCCTTCTGCTGGTGAGCACTTTCAAGAATAGCAGGCATGAAGTAGCAGCCGGGCTCTACTGTAATCAGATGATTTTCTTCCAGTTCAAGATCTACCCTTAACCGCGCTCCGAAATAGGTCTTCGGGTTGAGGTTTTCTTCCTGTCCCGTGTCGCGCACTCTCAGGCCAACAAGATGTCCTACTCCGTGCGGATAAAAAAGTGAAACAATCTCTTTCTCAATAAGATCACTAAGGTTTCCTTTTAAAATGCCTAACTGTAGAAGCCCTTCTGTAATAACTTTGGCGGAATGAATGTGAACATCTCTCCAGAAAACTCCGGCTTTTGACATAGCTACACATTCATGATAAGCTTTCAGTACAATTGAATAAAGGTCTTTGTGCTGGGAAGACATTTCTCCCGAAGAATAAAATGTTCTCGTAATATCTACACAGTAATCAAAAATATCTGCACCGGCATCCACTAAGACAAATTCATTTTCTTTAATAATTTTTTGAGAAGGTAAGGCGTGCAGAAGAGCCGAATTACTTCCGCTTCCTACAATGGTTTCATAAGGAACCGTATCTGCACCTTTCCTGAAAATTTCTGATTCATAAGCAATCTGAACCTCTCTTTCCGTAATTCCCGGTTTCAGAACAGAAGCGATTTTCTGATATCCGTAATTGGCAACTTCTGCAATATGCCTGATAAAGCTGACTTCTAAAGCATCTTTTTTTCTTCTTGTTTTATCTAATAAAGTTCTCAGTTCAAAAGCCTCAGGTGAAGCATCTTTTGCCTGCCCTAAATAGAAGATCCTTGAAAAATGCTGACTTTCCAGAAAATTTTTCAGGCTGTTAATGTTTTTCCCCGGTGATGAAACCAAAATATCATTCTTTTCTCCTTCCCAGAAAATATCCTCATTGGAAATCTCTTTATGAAACTCTATCCATCCCAGATCCCTGCTGTATAATAGCACCTCCGTTTCCCGTCTTCTTAAAGTGAGCCAGAAATAGGAAGGGTGAGGCAGAAAAGGGTAGGTAGAATCAAGCCCTCCCGGCTTCTGTATAGGTTCTCCTGAGTGGATCAGTATGGCATCATTTGATTTCAATACCGTATTCCATAACGAGCTTATCTGCTCTCTGCGTGTCTTGATCTGTTCTTCTGAAAAGTACATATTGTGAATCATTGGCTTGTTTTTATGAAGAACGAAAATATCAATTATTATTTTAAAAAATTATTATCTTTATGTAAAGATTAGATTCATGGAGAAGATTGTATTTGAGAAAAGTGATATAAGAGATTATGTGAAAGCAGTAATTTCTGAAAAAATAGAAAAGCTTAAAAATTTTATCGAATTTACCCTGGAAGCAAGCCGTGATATTAAAAAGACTCCAAAATATGACAGTATGAGGGAGGAGATGCAGGAAGAGATTTATCAGATGCAGCGCCAGCTTGGTGCTTTGAATGATCTGAAAAGAAATATGTCGAAAGTTCTGAATACCTCCACCGAAAGAGTACAGCTGGGTTCACTGGTGATTACGAATAAGGCCCGTTTCTATATTTCGGTTTCTTTGGGAGAATTCTTTTATGAAGGTGATCGGTTTTATGCCATTTCCCCGGAAAGCCCCATGGCTAAAAAAATGATGGGAATGAAAGCCGGCAATGCCTTTACATTAAATAACATCCATCAGCAGATTGTTGAGGTAATTTGATTTAAAGCCCGGATGACGGATTCCAGATGTTGAATCTTCTCCAGATATTTTATAAACTCACATACTTTTAAATCTTCAATTCTCAATCCTATCATCCAGAAACTTATCAGCTATGACATTTCAAAAACTCCGGACAAACAGATGGAATCATTGGATCATCATTCACTTAAGGTATTTGGTGGCATTTGCATTTTTTCCTTCTGGCCTTACCAAGCTAATGGGAAACAGATTTACCGTGCTTTCAACGGATACTCCTATCGGATATTTTTTTGAAGCCATGTACCGTACCGGATTTTACTGGAATTTTTTAGGATTTTGCCAGATTGCAGCTGGGATTTTACTGATGACTCAACGTTATGCGTTGTTAGGTGCCCTTATGTTCCTTGCTATATTAAGCAATATCTGGGTCATTACCATAAGCCTTTCCTTTACCGGGACATGGGTAATAACTTCCCTGATGATGGTGGCAATTATTATATTACTGATCTGGGATCACCATAAGCTGATGCCTATTCTTAGCTATAACCGTTCAGTGACCGTAAAACCTTATCCCGATGCAGGCCGCGTATGGATTAATGCAGGAATCATTTATGCAATTTGTCTTTTTGTTTTATCGTTGCCGGGTCCTGTAGATCAAGAATTGGAACGATGGCTTTCTTTAGGGCTGATTTTGGTGATCATAATCACATTTCTGATAACTAATTATAAAGCCTATAGAAACCGCAGCTTATTGTTGAAAAATCAGTTATAAATGAATATAATGCATTCGATTACATGTTGTAAATTTGCAGTATGAATAATGCAGAAATTTTAAAACAAATCATAGAACAGAGAAGAAGCATCTTTCCAAAAGATTATTCTGAAACCGAAATATCTCAGGAAATTATAGATGAAATTCTACACTCGGCAACACTGGCTCCAAATCATAAACGTACGAAACCATGGCGATTTAAGCTTTTCAAAGGAGATGAAAAAGCAAAATTAGCTTCCGAAATGCAGGCTATTTACAAAGCTACCCAACCCGAACAGACTTTTTTGGAGAAGAAATATCAGGATATCGGTTTTAAAATCAATAAAGCGGATGTTGTAGTTTCCATTGTGGTTAATTTCAGTGGTATGGTTCCTGAATGGGAAGAGATTGCGGCTGTTTCTATGGCAGTACAAAATATGTATCTTACCTGCACAGCAAATAATGTAGGATGTTACTGGAGCTCTCCCTCGATTGTAAACCATCTTAGGGAATCTCTGACCATTGAAGAAAACCAGAAATGTCTGGGACTTTTCTATATGGGAAAAGTAGATTAAATACAGCAATGCAAATTTAACTAATGACCAATAAATTCTTATTTAAGGAGTATCAAAAGCATTGTTATATTGTTAGACCGATAAATTGTTACATTTTATAATTGTTGGATAAGAATTTTTGTCTATCTTTGCACTCTTAAATATTTAACTGGGACGAGTTCCCATAAAATTCACAACATTATGTCAGTAAAAATCAGATTACAAAGACACGGTAAAAAAGGTAAGCCTTTCTTCCACATCGTGGTTGCAGATTCTAGAGCTAGAAGAGATGGTAGATTCATCGAGAAACTAGGAACTTACAACCCAATTACTAACCCTGCAACTATCGATTTGAACGTTGATTCTGCTGTAAAGTGGTTAAACAACGGTGCTCAGCCAACTGATACTGCAAGAGCTATCCTTTCTTATAAAGGTGCCCTTTACAAAAAACACTTACAAGGTGGTGTTGCTAAAGGAGCTTTTGACGAAGCTGAAGCTGAAAAAAGATTCAATGCTTGGGTAGAATCTAAAGAACAAAAAGTACAAGGTAAAGTTGAAGGTTTATCTAAAGCTCAGGCTGACGCTAAGAAAGCTGCTTTGGAAGCTGAAGTTAAAGTAAACGAAGCTAGAATCGCTGCTGCTGCACAAGCTGAGGCTGATGCTAAAGCTGCTGAAGAAGCTGCTAACGCACCTGCTGAAGAAGTTGTTGCTGAAGCTACAGAAGGAGAAGCTCCTGCTGCTGAAACTGAAGAAAACACTGAAGCTTAAGAAAAACCCTGTATGCGTAAAGAAGATTGCTATTTATTAGGAAAAATCACGCGCAGACATGGCCTTGCGGGAAATGTTATCCTTAAACTGGATACCGACCAACCCGAGCTTTACAATAAATTGGAATCAATATTCGTTGAAATCAACGGATTATTGGTTCCTTTTTTTATTGCAAAGTCATCTTGGAGCAAAAACGATGCTCTTAATATTGCTTTTAAAAATTCTTCCGAAGCACTGGTAGACCAGTCTTTGGGAAAAAACGTTTATTTACCGCTTGCCTCCCTTCCGAAACTTACCGGGAAGCAGTTTTATTATCACGAAATCATTGGATTTGATATCCTTGATGAAAACAATAAAGAATGCGGTGTGATAAGATCTGTAAACGACCAGACCGCTCAAAACTATTTCGTGACCAACCTGGACGGAAAAGAAGTAGTGATCCCTATTATCAAAGACTGGATCCTTGAGGTGAACAGAGAAGAAAGGTTCATCAAAATGCAGCTTCCGGAAGGACTTATCGATGTATTTTTAGTTTCCGCTAAAAAGGACGAATAATCAATAATTTTTTACAGACAGCAGATCTGAAATTCAGACATTATTTACTGTCCGTTCTCATTCAATCCCATCATTACTTATTATTAACTGCCGGAAGTAAATATTCTTCCACTATTTTATCTGCCTGTTGGTGAGCATACGGTTTATTGTAAGCTTTTGCTGTAATGACGATAACAACAGGTATTTCTGTGAATATAATGATCTTGTTCCCGCCGTTTCCGCTGCATTGGTAAGCTTCAAAATTCTGATCTCCCACTTTATATATTTTTCTCCAGAATAAATATCCATAGCCTTCAAACTCCTTATCATTGGTGAAATAATTGGTAAAAGATTTCTTGATCCAATCTTTGTTAATAATATTCTGTCCCTTCCAAACACCATTATTTTTATAAAGCTGTCCGAATTTTGCAAAATCGAGCGTTCTCATGCGCATTCCGCCAGCTAAAGACGGTTTTTGTTGCGGTGTAAATTGCCATTTGTAATTTGTGATTTCAAGCGGTTGAAATAACTTTTTCCCTGCATAATTTTCCAGACCTTCCGGAACAGATTTGTCCAAGATATCTCCGGTCACCACAACACCGGCCGTAAAATAATTCCAGATTTTTCCGGGCTTATTTTCAGTGGTAGGTAAATCCAGTGTAAACTTTACCCAATTCTCCGTAGGGTACATATTTTCCTCATTTCCCGGGGAGTTTTCATCTGCATCATTTCCGTCAAATCCTGAGCTCATTGTAAGTAAACTTTTGAGAGTAACACTATCTTTACGGGACGAATAATTTTTAAATTCTTTCAGATTATAAAATTCTTTCAGCATCTGGTTTTCACTTTTAAAATAACCATCTTTAATCGCAATACCCATTAGAGCCGAAGCAAAAGTTTTTCCGACCGAACGTGTATCCTGCAGGGAATCCCTTCCGGAATTGCTGAAATATTCTTCCAAAAGGAGCTTTTCATTTTTGACGACCACAATTCCTGTAATATCCCTAAACCTGTTTTCTGCAATTTTTCTGTTTAAAAGCCTGATCTTTTCTTTATTCAGTTTTTCATTGGACACTTTCCATCCACTGTTGGGCTGTATATTTTGTACAGCAATTTGCTGCTCAGGAATGTTTTTGTGAGGAATTGTTAAATGAACTTCACCTGCTGCAATGGTATTTCCAGTCTTTAAAACCGAAGCTTTTAAATATGGCCTGATTTCTATTTTTAAAAGATGATTTCCCTCTTCCAGTGCATCAATTCCACCATTTGCCAGGTAAAATCTCATCCACATGTATCGTCCCCATGAATCTTCATTTTTTGAACTTAGCAAAGGAATTCTAAAAGTTGTTTTCTTCTTTTTATCTTCCGGAATTCCGGCTCCCGTATTCAGATTTTCTGTATAGATTAATTTTCCGTCAACATAGAAATTGAATTGATAGTTTCCTTTTTTGAGCAATTCCTCGGGTGATAAAGCCGGATCAAGCTGATGTAAATAATTGATCAGGGAATTATCCATAAAAACACGGATATCAAGATCTTTATCTTCCTGAAATACTTTTGCAGTAATAAAATCAGATTCTTTTAACTGGTCTAATGCAACAGTTTTATCCAGAAAAATAATTTTATTGACGTTTTTTTTATGAACAGGATTTATGATAATATCAGGATCTGTAATATTTTTGAACTGTCCTAAAGAAAGTCCGAAACTGAAAAATAAGACGAATAGCAGAGTCGATTTCATTTTAATAGTTTATCTGAACAAAAGTATAAATCGGTTTTTAGAAAAAATAGAATGAAATTAACATGGCTATTTCTTCATAAGGTTTCTGTACTGTAAAGGAGTAATTCCCATACCTTCTTTAAATGACCTGATAAAATGACTTTGGTCTGCAAAACCACATTCCAGGGCTACTTCAGCTAGAGATTGATGAGTGCTGAGAAGAGGTAAAGATTTGTTGATTTTCAGTTTTCTGACATACATTCCTAAAGTACACTGAAAATGCTTCTGAAACCCCCTGCTCAAATGAACCGGATGAATATCTAACGTTTTTGAAAGCTCAGTCAGGCTCAATTTTTCCGTGAAACTTTCGTGAAGTATGTCATCAACCTTGCGTATCCATCCCGGTTTTTTGTCAGAATTGCAGCTTTTATCAGATAATTGATCGAAAATATGAAGTAAAAGCTCATGAACAGAAAGCTCAAATGATGAATCGTGAATTTTTGTTTCTTTGAAAATCCGGTACATTAAAAGTTTTAAAGCAGGATTTTTTAAATTAAAACTCCCTTCAACAGAATCTTTTGAGATCTGAAACTTTTCAAACCAATCTTCCGTAAGTTCAAGATGGAATCCTCTTGTAAAAATGTCCGGTTTAATATTGTAATGGGCATCTTCCCAATGATGATAGAGCAATGTTCCGGCGGGACAGTCGTAGATTTCTTTCTTGTTTCCTTCCGTCATATTTCCCTGCAGCAGAAAAGTGAAATAAGCATTTTCATGATAATGCCAGTCGACGTAGGGATGGGTGTATTCTGTATCCGTAATGGTTAGTCCATCGAAACGCAGGGTTTCATTGGTCTGTCCAAAAAATTCACCATTATGGAGGCTTTTCATAACTATAGTTTTTGCTTTAAATTTTCAATCTGTTCATACATTTTATTGAAAAATATCTTTCTGTCACGGTTTCCGGAGGTATTCAGAGATTTTGAATTCTGAATCTGATGTTCAAAATAATTCCGTGTTTCACCGGAGGTTTTTGCATCATTAACCAAAATATATCCAAACATATTCACCGGTATGGCAAAAAGAGACTGTTTCGGATGGTGGAAAAAGATGTCATTGGAAAGATGCATCAGTTCATTTTCATACAGATGAAACTTTGGATTGCTTTCTGTTTTCTGTTCAACATATTGTATAAGTTCTTTCAGCTCTTTCAGTATAATTTCACCTTCATTTTTTTGTAAAAGTCCCGTGTCATAATAATATAAAATTTGTTGCAAAATACTGGAAATGGTCCTGTCATTCCATAATTCCACTACATTTTGCGCTTCATATTTTTTCCTGAGCTCCTGAGTGTCCGATTCAAAGTAAGGAGGTGAAAACTGCAAAAAAGGAATGAAAACCTGTTTTGCATTCAGCAGATTCATCCAGACATAAATTTTAAAACGGGAAAGCAGTGTATCCGAAAGTGTATAAAAAAATGGAATATCCTTCGCGGAATAATAAATAGTCATCTCATCAGAAAGCGGCAGGTTTTCAAAGATATTGAGGTTATTCTGAAAGAAAGACTGCAGGTCTTCTGTCTTATCCACTGCTGAAGTTTTCTGAACCACAAGCTGCTGATCCGAGGTTATAAACTGATTAAGTGAAATCTGATAATATTTTGCCAGTTCCAGAGCCTCTTCAAAACTGAACTTTGCTTTCAGGGATGTTCTCCTGTGTGCTGCATCATAACTTATATTCAGAATGTTGGCAATCTCATCGTTCAGAGATTGAGTGCCAATTTTCCTGCGGATTTCCTTAAGTAAAAGTTCCTGATACATGCTTTTTGTGATTTTCACAAATGTACTTATTTATTTTAATTTTTTTTCGCATTCGGATTTGTGTTTTCTGCAGATAATTTTGAGGTATAATTTTTAAAGACAAACCATTATGAAAATAAAATTTTTGCTGATGATTAGCCTGTTTGCAGGTAGTATCATCAATGCTCAGGATAGTTTAAATACTAAACCGGACAAACCCAGGCTTATTGGTTTTTCACCTTCCAAAAAAACGAAAAATGTTAATGGGATGCTTATTAAGTATTATGATGAGGTTGATAATGAGATACAGCCTAAAAAAGTTAATGGTGTTGGATTGGGATTTAATGGCCTGGGGATTTTCTTTCCCGCATTGCTGCTCGTAAGTATTCCTTCCATTGATAATTGGGCTATTAATGATATTGATAGTGAACCTTTACCGGATAAAATGAATAAAATCAACGGAATGCAGCTTTCCATCATCAATATGGAGCCTACCGTTACCAATGGCTTGGAGGTTAATATATCAAGCAATATAAGCGCGCCTTCCGTGACAAATGGAGTGGCTGTTTCACCGCTGTACAATTTTCATCATACTACAAAAGGAGTGGCAATTTCTACTTTTGCCAATGTGAGTCAGAAATGCAGAGGACTTCAGGTTTCACTGATCAATGTCTGTAGAGATTCAAGAGGAATTCAGATTGGCTTCTGGAACGAAAACGAAAGGAGGAAATTTCCCTTAATCAATTGGAATTTTAAAAATAAAAAATCATGAAAAAACTACCATATCTGCTTATAGCAATCAGATTTTTGCTCGCTCCGGTTATTTTGCTGTTGGCATATCTCAAAGGAACAGAAGCAGGCTTTTTAATTTTAGCATTAATGTATTTTGGTTTATTAACTGACATTTTTGATGGAATTATTGCCCGAAAGGTTGGTGTCTCCTCAGAAAAGCTAAGAAGGCTGGACAGTCAGACCGATTTGATTTTCTGGCTGTCATTAGGATTTGCCGCCTATTTTCTCAACCCTGAATTAATTAAAAGGGAATGGCAGGGAATCCTTTTAATCTTTGTCATGGAAGCGCTCTGCTACGTTGTCAGCATCTGGAAATTCGGGAAAGAAACCTGTACCCATGCTTTTTTGTCAAAAATGTGGGGACTGAGCCTGCTGATTGCTTTTACTTATTTAATCGGGTTTCAACAAACGGGCTGGGCATTTTATCTAACGGTAGGATTGGGGTTTGTATCTCATATTGATGTTATCCTGATTGTTTTGCTGCTTCCCAAATGGCAATACGATGTGCCAAGTTCTTATCACGCCTGGAAAATCCGAAACGGAAAAGAGAGAAAAAAGACCGTATTCTTTAATTAAATCATATTCAGAACATAGTTTTTGATTATATATTTTGACAAATGATTTTTTAAAAAGACAGTGCAATCATTAAGTTGCGCTGTTTTTTTGTAACTTTGCGGACATTAATTTTTATAAGAAAATTTATAATCAACAAATGAAAAAGCAAACGATTAAAGAAGTCCTACAGGATTACAAGAAAGTATTACATCATGACATTACGGTTTACGGTTGGGTAAGAACATTCCGTGCAAATCGCTTTATAGCGCTAAATGATGGTTCTACGATTAATAATTTGCAGATTGTTGTTGATTTCGAAAATTTCGATGAAGAGATTATCAGTAAAATCAGTACAGCTGCCTCATTAAAGGTAGTAGGTGAAGTGGTGGAAAGCCAGGGAGCGGGACAGAATGTAGAGATTGTAGCAAAGAAAATTACCATTTTAGGAGATAACTTTACGGAAGACAGAGACAAAACGATTCTGCAGCCTAAAAAGCACTCTTTGGAAGTGTTAAGAGATCAGGCACACTTAAGATTCAGAACGAATTTATTCGGAGCTGTTTTCAGAGTGCGTCATGCAGTGAGTTTTGCAGTACATTCATTCTTTAACAAAAACCAGTTTTTCTATATCAATACACCCGTAATTACAGGTGCTGATGCGGAAGGAGCTGGAGAAATGTTCGGGGTTACCAACTTTGACCTGAACAATATTCCAAAAACGGAAGACGGAGAAATTGATTTTGCACAGGATTTCTTCGGAAAGAAGACGAACCTTACTGTTTCCGGGCAGCTTGAAGGTGAAACTGCAGCAATGGGATTAGGCAGGATTTATACATTCGGGCCGACTTTCCGTGCTGAAAATTCAAACACCACAAGACACCTTGCAGAGTTCTGGATGATAGAGCCGGAAGTGGCATTCAACAACCTTGAAGATAACATCGACCTTGCTGAAGATTTCTTAAAATATGTGATCCAGTATGTTCTGGATAACTGTAAAGACGACCTTGAATTCCTTGATAAGCGTTTTGAGGAAGAGCAGAAAGGGAAAGCTGAGAAAGACAGAGCAAAAGAAGGCCTTATTGAAAAGCTTCAGAATGTTATAGCTAAACGTTTCAAGCGTGTAAGCTATACGGAAGCTATTGAGATCTTAATGAACTCAAAAGAAAACAAAAAAGGAAAATTCCAGTATCCTGTGGAAAGCTGGGGAACAGACCTTCAGTCAGAGCATGAAAGATTCCTGGTTGAAAAGCATTTTGAAAGCCCGGTGGTATTATTCGATTATCCGAAAGAAATCAAAGCTTTCTATATGAAGCTGAACGAAGACAATAAGACCGTTGCAGCAATGGACGTTCTTTTCCCTGGTATCGGGGAGATCATCGGAGGATCCGAAAGAGAAGCAAGATTAGACGTATTAAAACAGAAAATGGCAGATATGCATGTAGATGAGCACGAGCTTTGGTGGTATCTTGATACCCGAAAATTTGGTTCTGTGCCGCATGCAGGATTCGGTTTAGGATTGGAAAGACTGGTTCTTTTCGTAACGGGAATGACGAACATCAGAGACGTGATTCCTTTCCCTAGAACACCGAAAAGTGCTGAATTCTAGATCAATAAAAAAGCCTTAATGTAAAAAATTAAGGCTTTTTTTATTTTTCAATAGTTTATTATGTTAAAAGTATAATGCAAAAATCATGCTAAATGTGTTCTTTTTCAAATTAATTCATTAAATTCGTAGAATATGTTATGTTAAAACACAAGGATTAATATGCTTAAACAACACTTACAACTCAAATTAGGACAGAAGCTGGCCCCTCAGCAGATCCAGTTGATGAAGCTCATTCAGCTTCACACATTGGAATTTGAAGAGGAGCTGGAAAGAGAGCTAGAAGAAAATCCTGCTTTGGAAATTGTAAAGGAAGATTCTAAAGAGGATGAATATTCTTCTATTGAAGATGCTTATCAGGACGAGGGAACAGAAAGCATTGAAACGGATTTTGACGTCAACGAGTACATCTACGATGACGAACCTAGCTATAAAACCGCATCCAGCAACTATTCTCCGGATGATGAAGAGTTCGATAATGAAAGTCTTCTGACAGAAGGTCAATCCCTTTATGATTACCTGTTGGAGCAGATTCATCTCGTGAATATCAGCGAAGAAGATGTAAAGATTGCTGAATATATCATAGGAAATTTAGATACGGACGGATATTTGAGAAGGGAGATCAAAGCTATTGTTGATGATCTTGCTTTCTCACAGGGAATTTATACTACCAGAGAAAAAGTAGAGGATATCCTAGAAAATTATATCCAGAAGCTTGATCCGCCAGGAGTGGGAGCCAGAGGTCTTCAGGAATGCCTTTTGCTTCAGATTGAGAAAAAAGTAAGCTCTGATAAAGCCGTTTCCCTGGCTGCCAATATTTTAAGACATCAGTTTGATGCTCTTACGAATAAGCATTATAACAAGATCATTCAGAAATATGATATTGAAGAAGATGACCTTAAAGATGCTTTGGACGAGATTTCAAAACTTTCACCTAAAGTAGGAGGAAACTTTGACACACAGACAATCACCATTAACCAGGAGATTATTCCTGATTTTGTAATCCAGGTAAAGGATGGTATTGTAATTCCAATGCTTAACAGTAAAAATGCACCGACTTTAAGAGTTTCTGAAGAATATAAGGATATTTTAACTACTTATTCTCACGATAAAAACTCTTCTGAGCATAAGCAGGCGGCATTATTCATCAAACAGAAATTGGATGCTGCAAAATGGTATATAGATGCCATTAATCAACGCCAGAATACTTTGTTGCAGACGATTACGGCTATTGTGAAGTTCCAGAAGGATTATTTTATTACCGGTGATGAAAAATCGCTGAAGCCAATGATCCTGAAAGATGTTGCAGATATTACCGGATTTGATATTTCTACCATTTCAAGAGTAGTAAAAAGCAAATACGCCGATACTCCGAACGGAATCGTTTACCTGAAAGATCTTTTCTCTGACAGTCTGACGAATGATGATGGTGAAGAAGTTTCTACGAAAGAAATTAAGACCCATCTTCAGGAAGTAATCGGAAAAGAGAACAAAAGAAAGCCTCTTACAGATGACGCACTGGTAGTAATGCTGAAAGAACAGGGGTATAATATTGCCAGAAGAACAATTGCCAAGTACCGTGAACAGCTTAATATTCCGGTAGCAAGATTGAGAAAAGAACTTTAATAATGAGTCACATATAAATAAAAGCCCAGTACTTCTGGGCTTTTATATTTTAATTGAAAGAATTTGCTGGCCTGATTCGTGATCTGGGTATACGGAGTAAATCTGCCAAATCTGCGAGAATTTTTTTAACGCAAAGTTTTCATTATAATAATGTATATTTTAGCTGAGCCAAGAAGGATCAATTTCATTGATCCGAATAAGCGGGCGTATTATCCATACAGCTTAATCAATGGCGCAGCCAGCACTCTTTGCTTTTCTCAAAATGAAGCAATATTATAATGAAAACTTTGCGTCAAAAAAAGATCAGTACACAAAATAATTTATAAAAAAGCTTATTTAGGAACGCTGCTTCAAAGCATCCAGCTGTAATTCTTTTATAGAAATCTCCCGCATTTCCACCTTTCTTATCTTCCCTGAAATTGTCATTGGAAATTCATCTACGAACTTCCAGTATTTCGGAACTTTATAATGAGCAATTCTTCCCTGACAGTATTCTAAAAGCTCAGTTTCTGATACTTCAAACCCTTTTCTTACTTTTACCCATGCCATCACTTCTTCCCCGAACTTTTCACTAGGAACCCCTATGATCTGTACATCAAGGATATTTGGATAAGTATACAGGAAGTCTTCAACTTCTTTAGGCGATATATTTTCACCACCACGGATGATCAGGTCTTTGATTCTGCCGGAAATGGTAATGTAACCGTCATTATCCATTACAGCCATATCACCGGTATGCATCCACCGGGCATCATCCAGTACTTTTTTGGTGTTTTCAGGATCGTTCCAGTATTTCAGCATTACGGAATAGCCTCTTGTACATAATTCCCCGTGTTCTCCGCGTTCCAGTACCTTTCCGTTTTCGTCAATGATCTTTATTTCAAGATGATCCTGAACGGTTCCTACGGTACTGACCTGCTTTTCTAAAGGGGTTCCTATCAGGGTTTGTGTGGAAACGGGAGAAGTCTCCGTCATTCCGTAACAGATGCTCATTTCTTTAATATTCATCAGGTTTTCCACCTTTTTCATAATTTCAGGAGGGCAGACAGATCCTGCCATAACACCGGTTCTTAAGTTTGAAAAATCATAGGTGTCAAAATCCTTAACAGCCAGCTCAGCAATAAACATTGTTGGAACTCCATATAAAGAGGTACATTTTTCAGTTGATACAGTTTTTAACGTAACATCCGGATCAAAACTGTCATTAGGGATCACTATGCATGCACCGTGGGATAAACAGCATATATTTCCAATCACCATTCCAAAACAGTGATAAAAGGGCACAGGGATACATACACGGTCCTTCTCCGAATATTTTAAGCGTATACCAATAAAATATCCGTTATTTAAAATATTATGATGAGAAAGAGTAACACCTTTTGGGAAACCTGTTGTTCCCGAGGTATACTGAATATTCACAGGATCATCAAACTGCACGTGTTCTTCAAAACTGTGAAGCGTATCATCTGAAATATCCTGCCCATTATTTAAAAAATCTTCCCAATTATCGTCAAAGAAGATTTCATGCTCCAGACTGGGGCAGACTTCCTTCGCATACTCCACCATTTCCTTATAATTGCTTGTTTTAAAGCTTAAGGAAGAAAACATAAACCTGATACCGGATTGGTTAATCACGTAAGTAAGTTCATGGGTTCTGTAGGCCGGATTGATATTTACGAGTATAGTTCCTATACGGGCTGTAGCATACTGAAGCAGCACCCATTCATAACGGTTTGAAGACCAGATTCCGATCCTGTCTCCCGCTTTCGCACCGGAAAAGATCAAAGCTTTTGCAACAGCAGTTGTCTGATTATAAAATTCCTGGTAGGTAGCTCGGTAACCCTGATGAACAGAGACTAAAGCTTCTTGATTTGAATATTTTTCAACAGTCTTTTTAAGATTTCCACCGATGGTTTGTCCCAGTAATGGAATAGTGGAAGCTCCATAGACGTAAGATAATGGCATAGTTTAAGATTTGGTAGGATAAAATTAATGAAAAATCTTGAATTGATGCCTGTTTGTACTAATTTTCCTGAGAATCTATGTCTTTAAGCTGTTTTAGATTTTTGTCCAGTTTTCTGATGATAATTCCATATACAAGTCTGTAGTAAAGCCAGATAAGCACCACACACAATACAGTACTTACAATGATCCCGATGATAACGATAATCAGATTGGAATTGTCGGGACGTACATTCTGGGAGTTTAATGCATAGAAAATAAAGGCTGTAAACACAAAGGTAAATGCAACGAGTATGGCAATACTGATAAGGATAAAAGCATTGACCGTTTTCTTAAATTTAATGATCCGTATAATAAGACCTTTGAGGTTTTCTTCAATCTTTATTTTACGGTAATTCTGATAAAATTTAAAAACAAAATAGGCTGTAATTAAAAGGCTTAGAATTTTTATGGCCAAATAAGCATGGTCGAAATTAGTCTCTATTTCAGGAGCTTTCTGCGCGCCTAACTTTTCCAGTATCTTACGGAAGCTGTCCGATTCATCATCCTGAAAGAAGTAAAATAATCCCAGAACGGAAAAGAATAAAAATTCTGCCACGCTGATCCAGAAAATATATTTCACATAATTGCGTGATTTTCTGTTCAGCATCTGAAGGATTTCATTGCTGTCGTATTTCGGCTGAACAGGCTGCTCCTGCCATGTTTTCTTAAAGCTGTCTAAATCAAAATCAGGCATATTTTTGCATCTGTTCTTTAAGGGTTTTCTTTAATCTGTTCATTTTCACGCGTGCATTAACCTCAGTAATACCAAGGTTTTCTGCAATATCCTTATAAGGCAGGTCATCAAGATACATCATTACAATAGCTCTTTCTACATTGGGAAGTGTTTTGATCACAGTATACAGAAGTGAAATCTGCTGTTGTTTTTCGTCATCATCTTCCACGAAATCCTTATGGTTGATATCCAGTTCGTTCGTAGGAAGGCTTTTGCTTTTTTTTCTGAAAAGAGTAATGGCTGTATTAAGGGCTACACGGTACATCCACGTAGAAATTTTAGAGTTTCCTTTAAAAGAATCGTAGCTTCTCCAAAGCTGCAGTACGATCTCCTGAAACAAATCTTCTTCATCTTCAAGAGAATTGGTATAGAGGCGCGAAACTTTAATAATCAGGCCCTGATTATCCTTAATAAGCTGCGCAAATTCTTTTTCTCTGGAAGTCATAGATTTATAATGGCACGAAGATAATAATAATGCTGTAATTTTTAATGAAGAATTATGAAGTAAAATAGGTGAAAGACAAAAAATAAAGAAAGCTGTAAAGCAAATTTTATATTTCTCCATAATAGCTTTATCCCAAAACTGGCTTTTGAAATTTCCTTATTGCCTTTCTGAAATTCTCCGTATCTTTGCAACCGCGAGAAAATCGGCTTGTTGATTCCTGTTTCGGCAGGGGTAGGAAAGTCCGGACACCATAGAGCAGCAAAGCGGATAACATCCGTCACCCGTGAGGGTAGGACAAGTGCAACAGAAAGCAGGTACAGTTCGGCTGTAGTGAAACCAGGTAAACTCTTTGCGGTGCAATGATAAGTATATCGGTTCTTTTCAGTAATGAAAATAGGGGCGGCCCGTCCTGAAAGCCGAGGGGTAATCAGCTCAAGTCTTGGAGCAATGCAAGACGCAGATAAATAACAGGCGCTTCTTCGGAAGAACAAAATCCGGCTTATAGATTTTCTCGTGATTTTTTAGAAAGATTTATTGAAGGATAAATAAAAGCGGAGATTATTGTACTCCGCTTTTGTTATTTAAAAATTTCTTGATTATTCATTTTCAAGTGTTTTCTTTGCTTCAGCAAGTTCTGATCTTTCTTTATCCCCAAGTTGAGGATATTTCAGGTTCATCTTTTCCAGGGTATCGATAATGATCTGTATGGCAGCTACTCTTGCAAACCATTTGTCGTCTGCAGGAAGTATATACCACGGAGCATAGTCTTTTGACGTTTCGTTGATCGCCGTTTCATAAGCTTCCATGTATTTGGGGAAAAGGGCTCTTTCAGGAAGATCCCCTACAGAAAATTTCCAGTTCTTTTCCTGCTCATTGATTCTGTCCAGAAGTCTTTTTTTCTGCTCGTCCTTGGAAACATTTAAAAATATTTTAACAACCGTAGTTCCGTTTCGTGAAAGATGCTGCTCAAAATTTCGGATACTTTCATACCTGTTTTCCCAGAATTTATCATCAAAATCCTTTACAGAAGACCACGTTTTCTCACTGAGGTTATACTCAGGGTGAACTTTACAAACCAGAACACTTTCATAATGGGAGCGGTTGAAAATTCCGATCATTCCTTTCTGTGGAAGAGCCAGATAATGTCTCCACAGGAAATCATGGGAATATTCCTTCGAACTTGGAGCTTTAAAACTGGTAACACTGCAGCCCTGCGGATTTACACCTCCGAAAACATGCTCTATCAGACTGTCTTTTCCTGCTGCATCCATTGCCTGAAGTACAACAAGCAAAGATTGACTGCCATCGGCATAAAGTTTCTCCTGTAATTCACGAAGCTTCTCCTTTTCAGCTGTTAACAATTGCTCTCCTTCTTCTTTCGTAAGTTTTCCCTTATATTCCGTTGAAATTTTTTTTATCGAAACTTTTCCTTTGATCAGGAAATCATCTGAAAAATTGGTATCCATAGATTGATTGTATTTTAGCCTAAATGTAATAAAAAAACCGTCTTCACTGAAGACGGTTTTTTTATTTTTTAGTAGAGATTACTTTGCTGCTGCTTTTTTAGCAAGTTTAGCTGCTTTCTTTTCTGCTTTAGCTGCTGCTTTTTGTTCCGCAGCTGTTAAAGGCTTTGGCTCAGGAGCGTTAGCGTCTACGTTACCTTTAATGTAGATTACGCTTCTGCTGTTAGCAGGGTCGTTAGAGAAAACCTCGATCATTTTGTTGAAAGGTCCGTTAATAGCAGTATTGTAACCTACTTTAATCTTAGCAGATTTTCCTGGCATAATCGGGTCCTGGCTGAACTCAGGAGTAGTACATCCGCAAGAAGGCTTTACGTTAGAAAGGATCAAAGGCTTGTCACCGGTATTCGTTACTGTAAAGAATCTTGTACCATCAGCACTTGGTTTAATAGTACCATAGTCAAAAGTCGTTTTGTCAAACGTAATTGTCTGTGCAGATGCCAGTGCAAATGTTCCAAATAATGCAATTCCTGCAATTAATTTTTTCATATTCTTGAATGTTAATATGTTTGTTAGATAAATTTTGAGAAACAAAGTTAAAAATTATTTTAATTCATACTTAAAATTTTTTTTCTTTAGACTATTTTTGCAAATTGTAAGCAAAAGAAATAGAATTTATGCAGATTTCAGAAAAGTACAATCCACAGGAAACTGAACAGAAATGGTACAACTTCTGGATGGAAAACAAATATTTCCATTCAGAACCTAATGAGAAACCACCATATACTGTGGTAATTCCTCCGCCAAACGTAACGGGGATATTACACATGGGACATATGCTGAACAATACCATTCAAGATGTTCTCGTCCGCCGTGCAAGAATGCAGGGCTTTAATGCCTGCTGGATTCCGGGCACAGATCACGCTTCAATTGCCACTGAAGCCAAAGTTGTTGCTAAACTGAAGTCTGAAGGGGTCAGTAAATCAGATATTACCCGTGAAGAATTCTTAAAACATGCTTGGGAATGGACTGATAAATATGGCGGAACAATCCTTGAGCAGCTGAAAAAGCTGGGTTGCTCATGCGACTGGGACAGAACCCGTTTTACGATGGAAGAAAAGCTTTCCCAGCAAGTAATCAAAAGCTTTGTAGATCTATATAATAAAGGATTGATCTATAGAGGTTACAGAATGGTTAACTGGGATCCGGAAGCAAAGACCAATATTTCTGATGAAGAGGTAATATTTAAAGAACAGAGCGGAAAATTATATTTCCTTAAATATAAAATTGAGGGCACAGAAGAATTTCTTTCTGTAGCAACAACACGTCCTGAGACTATTTTCGGGGATACCGCGGTATGTATTAATCCTAATGATGAAAGATATGCTCATCTTAAAGGTAAAAATGTAATTGTACCTATCGTCAACAGAGTAATTCCGATTATTGAAGATGAATATGTTGATATCGAATTTGGAACCGGAGCATTGAAAATTACCCCTGCTCACGACGTAAATGACTATGAGATCGGACAGAAACATAATCTGCAAATGATTGATGCTCTTGATGATGACGGAAACCTTAATGATTACGGTTTACATTACGCAGGGAAAAACAGATTTGAGGTAAGAAAACTGATTGCAAAAGAATTAGAGGAAAAAGATCTTTTGTTGAAAGCAGAAGATTATGTAAATAAAGTAGGAACTTCAGAAAGAACAGGTGCAGTTATTGAGCCTAAAGTTTCTGTTCAGTGGTTCTTAAAAATGTCTGAAATTGCCAAGCCTGCTTTGGATGTGGTAATGGATGATGAAGTGAAATTCTATCCGGAAAAGTTCAAAAACACCTACAAATACTGGATGGAAAACATCCGTGACTGGAATATTTCCCGCCAGCTTTGGTGGGGACAGCAAATTCCTGCCTACTATTATGGAGATGGTGAAAATGATTTTGTAGTTGCAGAAAACATTGAAAAAGCTTTGGAACTTGCGAAGCAAAAAACAAGCAACCAGCAGCTGACAACCGGAAATTTACGCCAGGACGAAGATGCTCTTGATACATGGTTCTCTTCATGGTTATGGCCAATGTCTGTATTTGACGGTTTGCTTGATCCTGAAAATAAAGATATCAATTATTACTACCCAACTTCTGATTTGGTAACAGGTCCGGATATTATTTTCTTCTGGGTAGCCAGAATGATCATGGCCGGATTGGAGTACAGAAAAGAAGTTCCGTTCAAAAATGTTTATTTTACAGGGATTGTAAGGGATAAACAGAGAAGAAAGATGTCAAAATCTTTAGGAAATTCACCAGATCCGCTTGAACTGATAGATAAATATGGCGCAGATGGAGTACGTGTGGGTATTCTGTTAAGTTCTGCCGCAGGAAATGACCTCCTTTTTGATGAAGATCTGATGCTTCAGGGAAGAAATTTCATGACCAAGATCTGGAATGCCTTCCGTTTGATCAATATGTGGAATCATGAAGACAAGTCTGCTAATTCAACAGAAATTCAGACTATAGAATGGTTTGAGAATAAACTGAACAAAACAGTTGCTGAAATCAACGATCAGTTTGAAAAATTCAGGATTTCTGATGCTTTACATCTGATCTATAAATTGATCTGGGATGATTTCTGTGGATGGTATCTGGAAGCGATCAAACCAAATTACGGAGAAGGGATTTCCAAAGAAGTTTATACAAAGACGATCTATTTCTTTGAGGAATTAATGAAATTACTTCATCCGTTCATGCCTTTCTTAACAGAGGAATTATGGCAGACTATTTCTGAAAGGAATATTGAGGATGCATTAATTATTGCCCAGCAGAAAAAAGCAGAAACATTTAATGAAAATATCATTAAAAACTTTGAAACTGCTGCAGAATTGATTTCAGGAGTTAGAAATTACCGTCAGACAAAAGGAATCTCCCCAAGAGAAGCAGCTGAAATTTATACCAATGCTTCAGAATTTGCAAACGAAGCTGTTATCAGAAAATTAGCTAATGTTTCTGAAATTCATTTCGGAGCAAAAACAGATAAACCAAGCTTTACATTCCTGGTGGGGGCAACGGAAATTTCTATTCCGTTAAGTGAAAACTTAGATTTGGGAGAAGAAAAAATAAAGACAGAAGAAGAATTGAAATATTTAAAAGGATTCTTAATTTCTGTTGATAAAAAACTTTCCAATGAAAAGTTTGTAGCCAATGCTAAGCCTGAGATTGTAGAAGTAGAAAGACAGAAGCAGAAAGACGCTCAGGATAAAATTGCAATTTTGGAAGAGAAACTGAAAAGTTTGTAGATTTAAAAGATAGACAGTAAGTTTGTCGGAATGTCAGGCTGAGCGTAAATTGAAAGATTTATGCTCAGCCTGACAGTTTAAACAATAAAAATTAAATGACACACATAGAAAACATAAAAAAACTATTCTCAAAAAACTTTGTGGAAAGCCCCTTATTAGAGAGCTTTGAAGTTGGGAAAATATACCTTTCAAGTGGAAAGCTGGTAGCCTGTGATCCTCTGATCACCAATGATATGTTGCCGTTCACTACAGAATTTCCAAAAGGTAATTTTTCCGTCTTGCTCCATAAAGAAAGAGAAAGTAACTGTGTAGCATATGCTGAAGTTATTTTCAGCAATGCTGTAATTTCTGAATGGAAAATGGCGGTCACTGAAGGCCAGGATATTAAAGACCTTGCTGAAGAGGAAATCTTTGGATATCCTGTGGAAAGTGGAATGGGATGCCTGATGGATGTTGATACCCAGAACAGCCTTAATGAACTTGAAAAAAAATTATTTCACAGCAAAGGAGCAGATTTCATGGGAATCTATGAAGAATTTTTCCATGAGTATTTCTTTGATGAAAAAGGAGCCATCGATCAGTATGCGTTTCTGAAACCTTCTGATGAACATCCTGGAACTATTTTTGCCTTTGAAACAGGATACGGCGAAGGGTTTTATGCCAGCTACATTGCATATGACAAAGATCACAAGCCCGTGAAGATAATAACTGAATTTATTGAAATAAGTTAATTAAATTAGTTACTTTTGAAACCTAGTTTTGAAATGCATTATATTAAACTAACATAAAAACACCAATGAACTTCTCATCAGAACAACCCAAAATTATTGTTGTAGGCAGCTCTTCAATTGATCTGGTCTTAGAAACTGAAAAAATTCCCCAACTCAACGAAACCGTTTTAGCTGTCAATTCAGATAGTTATTTTGGCGGAAAAGGAGCCAACCAGGCAGTAGGAACTGCAAGACTGGGGGCCAATGTATATTTTATAGGATGTGTAGGAATGGATCCTCTGGGACAGCAGATTATGAGGAATCTGGTAAGCGAAAACGTGAATGTAGGCTTTGTTCATGAAACAGATATGGAATCTACCGGAACAGCATATGTAACCACCAGCCACGGAAATGCAGCAATTGTTGTGGTTCCGGCTGCCAATAAATGCCTGAGTATACAGCATGTAGAAGAAGCAGACCGTTACTTTCATACTACGGACCTTGTTCTTGTTCAGCTGGAAGTAGCAATGGAAGTGGTAGAATATACTATAAGAAAAGCTAAAAAATACGGTAAAAAAGTCGGACTTTATGCTTCTCCGGCTATGAAAGTCAGTGAAGGAATTATTGAAAACGTAGATTTTATTGTAGCTAAAAGTAGTGAACTTCATACCGTTTTCGGAGAAGAAAAGAGAGAAGAAATCCTTAAAAAATATTTCAACAAGGTTTTTGTAAGAGACGATACCAATTCTACAATCTATTTTGACGGAACGGAAATGAAGTACTACAGAAATGACAAAGACGAAACCGTTTACAAAATGGGAATGGGTGATGCCTTTACTTCAGGTTTTGCCGTAGCACTATGCCATGGAAATTCTGTTGAGGATTGTGTAAAATTCGGAAATGAGGTCTCTTCAAGAGTTTCAGGAGGGAAAGGTTCACAGACAGGACTTCCGAGAATGTCGGATTTCTTTTCCTAAAGCTATTTGCCACATATCGAAAGTTATAAACTTAACATAAAAATATAAGTAAAATCTCCACTTTTATAGTGGATTTTTTCTTTTTACACTATGGAAAACCTGAAACTTATTACAAAAGACCATATATCTCTTGCAGTCCATCTTTTCAGGCCTGAAAAAAGCAATGGTAAACTGCTTTTGATCAATTCTGCAACAGGGGTTAAACAGCAGGTTTATTTCTCGTTTGCCCGTTTCTTTTCAGAACATGGATTCACAGTTATTTCTTATGATTACAGAGGAATCGGGCTTTCAAAACCGGAAAATATGAAAGGTTTTAAAGCTTCCATGAGAATCTGGGGTTCTGAAGACTATAAAACGCTGACTCAATATATTAAAACAGAATTTCCGGAGTATAAAAAATATTGTCTGGGACATTCGGTCGGGGCATTGATTCTTGGGATGAATGAAGATTCCGTGATGTTTGATGAATTTATTTTTGTGGGAACCCAGAATGCATTTGTAGGAAATCTGAAACTCAGAACCAAAGTCGAAGCCTATCTCGGGTTTGGAATTGCCCAACCGCTAACCACCGGATTATTAGGGTATTTCCCGGCAAATTGGTTTGGTCTTGGAGAAAGTCTTCCAAAAAATTGTGCATATGACTGGAGAACCTTAATTTTAAACAAGAAATCAACCAACAGGCTGTTGGAGAAAATTGATGACTATTCTAAAAATTTGACCCAAAAAGTGTTTGTGATCCGGGCGGAAGATGATGTATGGCTGACTGAAAAAGGAGTATTGAGCCTTTTGAATAATACATATCCCAATCTTAAGCCTTCCTACAGGCTGGTAAAAGTATCTGAATCTGACAAAAAAGAAATAGGACACGTCAATTTTTTTAGAAGTTATAATAAAAAACTCTGGAACATTATTTTAAACGAATTGACAGATCAATGAAAAGTAAGATTGAAAACACCGTAGAATTTGTAAAAGAAAAATTAGAAGGCGCTGAAGCGGGGCATGACTGGTACCATGTCGAAAGAGTGTGGAAGCTGTCGAAAAAAATAGCTGCAGCAGAAGACTGTAACCATGATGTAGTGGAATTGTCTGCATTACTGCATGATATTGCAGATCCGAAATTTCATAACGGGGACGAGACCATAGCTCCAAAAATAGCAAGAGAATTTCTGGAAGGGCAGGAGGTGCCTGAAGATGTGATAGAAAAGGTTTTATTTATCATTAAAAATATTTCGTTTAAGAACAGGGCCGAAGTTCCTGCTGAACTGCCTATAGAGCTTAAAATCGTACAGGATGCTGACCGTATAGATGCTATCGGAGCCATCGGAATCGGGAGGACCTTCAACTTCGGAGGTTTTAAAAACAACCCTATGTATGATCCGGAAATCCAGCCAAGTCTGAATATGTCTAAAGACGAGTATAAAAAATCCAACGGAACGACGATTAACCATTTCTATGAAAAGCTTCTGCTTTTAAAAGATCTCATGAATACCGGAAAAGGAAAAGAGCTGGCTCAGGAAAGACATGATTATATGCTGGGATTCCTTGACCAGTTTTACAAAGAATGGAATGTAGATTAAGGTTCCTCTGAAAAATCTTAAATCAGTATCTTTGCAGTATGGTATTTATCATTTTTGTTATCTTCTGGGCTTGTGTTCTTTCTCTGGTTTTGTATAAAGTAAAATCGGGAAGGATGGCAAAATGGGCAAAACTGTTCCGCATCCTTACAGTAGTTTTTTCAATCTCAACTTTTACCTATTGGTTCATTAAAAAGAGTGCAGTAAGCTTTGTAGATAATTCCGTAGGGCTTCAGGTAATTAATAAGCTTCCCCAGACACTGGATTTTTACCTGATCAAGGTGGATACAGCCAAAAATGGGAATTTAGAACCCAAACATATCGGGAAAATACGCCCGGAATACTATAGGATAGAATATCTTAAAATGGATAAATCCGATGAGTACTGGATCATAGGCTACCTGGGCAAAAAGAATATGGTTTACTTCTCCCAGCATGCCGTTCCAAACAAAAATATTGACCAGATTGTTGAAGTACAGAACTATATCAATCAAAGTGTAAAACTATCGGAAACTGCAAAAAAACAGGTAGAAACGTACAATTATGAGAATGCAAAGCTTGGAATCTGGGTGTCCTTAGACTTTCTTCTTCTCTTCCTGAATCTTGTACTGTTATTGAGGAAAAAACAATAAATAATGAGCAATAAGTATAATACGATTTAAAATTACTTATTGCTCATTACTTTTATATTTATGGATAATCCAGGATTTGCATGATCTGTTCCTTGAATTCTTCAGGACAGTTTTTTACCAGCTTATCTTTGTTTTGCTTATTGATCTGGTGGGGTTCCAGCCATTCCGTGCGGTTGACGCTCAGGCTGTGATTATCATAAACCCTTTTTATTCTGTGATCCTCATAAAATGTATATTCGTCGCCAAGCCAGTTGCTGGCAATACTGATTGTGCAAATTTCTTTTTCCATGGCATTTGTATTTTAAAGTACCATACTCTACATGAGCGGCGGTGTACCCTAAATTACTAAAATTTTTCAACAAAAACAGCTTTTTTGTAGCTTTTTATTGAAAACAGAACATGTTTAGAACAGTGTTCCGTTATTATCAGTAGCCATTTGAGGAATATGAATATCTGTTTTCCACTCTTCATTCATTTTTTTTATGAAATAGGCAGAAAGCAGCGGTGAAGCTTTTTCAATATTCTGATGTACAAAGAAATAGACATTCTGCAGACCCTCTTTTTTCCACTTTGTCAGGTGTTTCATCCAGTCGTCAAGTCTGTCATAGTCACTTTCCGCATTGGCTCCTACATATCTTATAAAAGCATTGGGCGTTGTAAGACGCATATGAAGCATATCTCTTCTTCCTGCAGTATCTACTATAATGTTCGTAATATTATGGGTTTCAAAAAGCTCACAGGTTGTATTGAAGATTTCTTCATCGGTGAACCATTCTGTATTTCGGAGCTCAATGGCAAGAGGTACCTCTTTAGGCCAGTCTTTTACAAATTTCTCAAGCCTGTCATAATCTTTGGGTTTAAAATTATCATGAAGCTGCAGAAAAGCCATTCCCAGTTTTTCATCAAAATTCATCACTGCTGATGCAAATTGGGTTACAGGTTCAGTAACATCTATCAGTCTTCTGAAATGAGAAACAGTATTGGTGATTTTTGGAAAGAATTTAAAATTTTCAGGTGTTTTTTCTTTCCATACGGCCACCTGTTCTGGAGTAGGCATTCCGTAGAAAGTAGCATTCAGCTCAATAGAATTAAACTGCTTGGCATAATATGTCAATTCGTCTTTAGTTCCTTTAGGGTAAAATCCTTTAAGATCGGTTTTGTTCCATTTGGCACACCCGATGGAAATGTTTTCAAGACCTTTTTTATTCTGACTTAGAATTTCCTCAGTTCTGGAATGATCTTTAGGAAGTGTGAAATCTATTTTTGACGGGTCTTCTACTTGTCCGAATTTCATAGCTGAAGTTTTTAAAAATTAAACTTGTAAACAAATATAAAACAAAAACCCTAGAAATTTCCAGGGTTTTGCAGTTTAAAATATTCAGAATTAATTCTTTATTATTTTCTTCGTGACTTCCTCTTTTCCGGCTGTTATTTTCATTGTGTAAACTCCGTTCGGATAAGACGATAAATTAATTTTTACCAGATTTTGATTGAAATTCTGATCAAATATTATTCTTCCCTGTCCGTCAAATAGTTTTACATTTTTAATAGTATCCGAAGATTTTACCTGGACAAAATCTTTTACAGGATTAGGAAAAATAGTTGTATTTGTATCTGTCTTTGCCGGCAGATTATCCGTACTTAGAACACCTCCGCAGCTGGAAGTGAAAGTAATATTAGAATAGGTACTTTGTAAATCGGCTAACTGTGCTGCATCCACGCACATAGACAAAGCAGTGTTGTTATTGAAAAAATAAGCATTTTCTATAGAACCGTTTTTAATATTTGCATAGGTAAGACTGGCATTACTGTCAAGGGCAATTGAAGAGAGTGCCACACAGTCTGATGCAAGCAGTTCTGTTATTTTCGTATTGTTGATAGTTAAGTCGTTAAGTGCCGCACACTGCAGTATATTTAAAGTGTTCAGAGATGAAAAAGAAAGAGTCGTAGAGCTGTCAGGAGGAAGGTTTAAAGACTGTAAACTTGAGCAGTTCTGCAGGTTTAACGTTTTCAAGTTAAAATTTCCGTTGATTTGTAAATCAGTTAATGCCGTACAGTTTTGTGCGGTTATATTCTGCAGGTTAAAATGATCAGGAGTTGAATTAGACGAAATCAATACTGCTGACTTCAAAGTATTAAGATAGTGCAGATTACTTACATTCAAAGTAGTCATATAGCCGCTTGAATTAGTAATGTCAATATTTTCTAAAGCAGTTGCTGCAGTGAAATTGACGTTATTGGTAATAGGCTGGTTGAACGCTTTTAATATTTTAAGTTTTGGCAAACCGGCAAGATTCAGAGAAGTTACATCTCCAAAATAGCTTCCTGAAGTAGTATAATAGACATATCTGTTATAAAATGAGCAATCAAGCTCTTCCAGATTGATCAGCCCGGCAGTTGAAAAATTAACAGATGGAGAATTAAGCCCTTTTATTTTTTTTAAAGCAGTACAGCCATTTAGATTGGCAGATGAAAAATAAGCTCCTGAAGTATTGTAATGATCCGTATCAGCAGTTATTTCCTGCAGATTAATACAATTATTGGCAATCAGGTCAATATTTTGGTTGGTATAGCCTGGTGCGGTCGCTCCGGGATCTCCTAAAACAGATATTTTCGTTATAGTACTGAGATTGGGAACAGATATCTTCTTTAGAAGTTTACAGGAATTGAATGTTAAAGTACTGATATTGGAGTTCTCGATATACAATTCTGTTAACTCTGCTGAATCAATAACCGCATTGCTGTTAATTTGTGCGCAGTTCTTTATTCTTAAAATATTTTGATCTGAAGACCATGGATTAAGCGTACTTTGATAAGCTATTACATCAGCAATATTCTGAATTCCGGAACAATTATCAAACGAAAGATTAATTGCAGATGCAACGTACTGCCCCTGCTGGCTCATATCGTAATAATAAGGTCTTCCCTTTACTTTCTTTATTTTGCTGTTATTAATGAAGCTTATATTGGCAGATTTTGTTGTCCGGAAATTTAGCTCCTCAACATTTGGAAAAAGTAATGCATCTGTAATTCCGTCAGGTAAATGACTGTTATAATATGCGAGATTGATATTATTCACGTCCCCTGGGTTTCCATTAGGATCAATGTACATTTGATTCGGATCCTGTATTACAGAAAGGATTTTTACCTGTTGTGCTTCCGAAGCCTGAATTTCTCCATCTCCATTTGTGTCAACAGCAATAGGGTTCCCATTGGAGTCCTTGGCAATTTCATTGTTTGGATTTGAACTTAAAATTAAAGCTTTGAATTTCGAATCGGCAAAATTAAGATTTTGAGAATAGGCTACAGAGAAAAAGCTTACACTTAGTGTAAGTAAAATTTTATTCATAATGTGTGTTTTTGTTATTAGTTTTATAAATAGGTGCAAAAACCTAATGGGGTAAAAATAGTATTTTTTTTACTAATAATAGATACTTTTTGCAGAAGCTTGTTTTATTAGAATTTTATTGGGAATATCTCATTTTTATTGGATTATGAGAATTAAAAAAGCCGTAAAAATTATTTTTCACGGCTTTTTTATAAAATGCTAATTTATTTATTTTACTCCCTGTGTTACCATTTTGTTTGAAATAACAGAGTAAATACAGCCTGTGGTTTTTAAATTGACAGTAATTGTAGCAGGGACAGACCGGTAAGCAGTATCACCATAAGGCTCAACGATTTTACCGTTTGAATCCTTTACAGTTCTTCCTTTTACCGTATAGGTCATTGTAGCCGTTCCCGTAAATCCGCTTGAAGGATTAAACGTAACTATACCTGTGGATTTATTATAAGTCCATGTCCCTTGCGGGGTTACTTTCTTACGGTATAATGTAAGATCTGAATCACTGGTTTTTGCAAAACTGAAAGTTGAATAATCTATGTTGGCACTACTTCCTGTTGGTGGGGTAGTTATACTGATAGGACCTTTGTAGGCAATATCATTATTCAAAACAGGAATATTCACCGGTTGAAGCTTACAGGTAGAAGTAACATCATCGTTCGCAACAGCAGCGTAAGGAAGGGTAAGTTTTACATTTCTGATAATATGCTGCTGGAAAGCACCCCCTGTAGCTGCTGCAAAACCTAACTTCAAAACAGCCGGAACGGTTGCATTTAAAGTTTGGGAAGTGGGAGTTCCTTCAACATCTGAAGTATTAAAATCAGTAGTCTGCGGGTTTGCATTTTCAGTATAAGGAACAGAAGTCTTGTAATGATAATAATTGATTATATTAATAGGTGTTCCGTTTTGTGCAGTCTGAATGTCCACTTTGATATCAAATCCATCTGTTGTGGTTGGAGTTGTAAAATGCGGAATCAGGTCAAGATATACCTTTCTGAACTCTCCTGCATTATTTCTAAGGTCAAATAATGTAGGTAACGTATTTGTGGTAGCAATATAGCTTCTGTCGTTTTGTAGAATTCTGCCTACTGCCCCTGTATTGCCTAAAGTAGAGCGGGTAACAAGAACCGGATATCCGGTGTATCCTAATCCTAATCCGTTGGAATTGATAGCAGCACCCATTGCTCCTCTTAAGGTAACATGGCTTGTTGCCTGGCTCCATGATACTCCTGCAATACCATTTATTCTGGATTCTCCCTGAAAACGCTTCGATTTAAAATTCCCGAACTCGTCAAGTGCAATACCCAGATAAGCTCCGGATAAACCTGGTTTTCTTTGACTTGCATAGGTGTTTTGTGTTCTGTTATAGGAATACCCAATACCTGCCCCTGGTGCTCCAATGGTAGGGCTCGTTACTGCCCCGTCATAAAGGAAAAAGGATAAACCGTCCCCATAGGCTCCACCCAGAGGTGTTCCGTTTTTCATGTCATATTCAAATTCAACATGAAGTCCGTTTACCGAAGTAAAAGTTCTTCCGTTGATAAACAATCCTCCGAACTGTCCCGAGCTTGCAGGTGTAAGCTGTACTCCTGTAGAAGTATGGGAGGCACTTCCCTGTATCGAAAGTTCTGATGCTGAAGAAGCATTCATCAATGAACTTGAATAGGAATAAAATCCATAAATACTTGCTACCTCAGTACTGTCCGTCTGTGCATACACGAAATTGGTAAGCAGAATAAAAACCAGGCTCATCAAAGACAGCCCTTTAAAATTCTTTTTCATGGCTGCTTATTTTACAACAAATACAATGTTGATGAAAGATGCTGAAGTAGCATTTGATAAAACATCGTAATTTAATACACCCGTGTTGCTGATACTGTTTATTTTGAAAACAGAAGAGTCATATCCGGTTACGTAATAGTGCAGATCTGTTGCATTTGGAAAAAACGGAATTGTTGCCGGAGCGGATGCACTTCTGGCATTGGCCGGTACATTCGAGAACTGGTTTTTATACAAAGTGTAAAGATCTTTCGTTTGTCCTGTTGCTGGTGTGGTAGTGTCAAAAACTACGCTTGGCATGTAGAAAAATTTAGCTACATACGGAGAAAGACATACCCAATCCGGAGTGGCAGGAGTTCCTACATTTTGACTGATACATTTTTTGTTGGTATCAAAAATAACAAGTCCTGTAGCAGGATTGGTAACTGAAGAAAGATTGCTGATTCTTGGTAGAAGAACACCTTTAGAAGTACTTGTGATGTCTAAAACAGAACTTTGGTCAGGTGTTGAAGTATTAATACCCACCTGTGCGGTAATGGTGCAAAAAGCCATTACCAAAATTAGAGTGATAATTTTGTGCATTTTCGAAATAATTTTTTTTGTGTTTGTACTATTAACAAATTTCCTGCCAATAGAAAATTAATTGTTCAATTTGTGTGTTTTGTTTATTTTTTGTTATAAATTAAATTTATTTTGATTTAAAATTAAATCAAAACTTTTTGTTTGGTTTAGATTCATCATTTAGTGATTTGTGAGAGGCTGTTTTGTGTGTTTTTATTTTATTTATGCATTTGGGTATTCCTTTGTCTTCTTATTGTGTTTTTATGAATACCTTATTTTTATATATACTTAAAAAATATACTATTTTAATTAATTTTCTGTTTTTGATGATAAATATTTAATATCTGAATTGGATTAATATTTATTTAAAATATATTTACTTTAATTTAATGAAATCTTATAAATATATTTTTATATTAATTCTAATTATACCAATTCATATATTTTTATTATTATTTTAATTAAAAATTGCTTTAATTAGTAAATTTTGAACAAAGGTATATAAAATTATTTTATAATAGTGGCTAAAAACCTCTGATAGAAGGACTTGATTCACTCTTTAGGGAACGGTGATTAAATATTTTCAGTATTAATGGAGGATTAACGGGAAATTAAATTTCATTTATTTAAATGTTAAAATTTGTTAAAATTTAAAATTGAATAAAAAAAACACGCTGAAAAGCGTGCTTTGTATTATGTTGGGTCGTTTATTATTTATGAATACTATGCTTCACAAGCAGAGCAGGTTACAAAATTAACCATCATTTCTTTAGAGACGGAAGAGCTTCTCTGATAATAAAGAGTTTTTACTCCTTTTTTCCATGCCTCAATGTAAAGATAGTTTACATCTTTTACAGGCATTGTAGATGGGATCTGTAAGTTCAGAGACTGTGCCTGGTCAATATACTGCTGTCTTTGTGCAGCCTGAGAGATGATTTCCATTGGAGAAATCTCTTTGAATGTTTTAAATACAGCTTTTTCTTCGTCTGTTAACTCTTTCAAATGTTGTACAGAACCATGGTTCAGCATGATTGTTCTCCAAGTTTCTTCATTGTCAAGACCTTTTTCTTCCAATAATTTTGCTAAATATTTGTTCTTACGCATAAAGTTTCCTTTGGCAAGACCAGCTTTGTAATAGTTGGATGCGAATGGCTCGATTCCCGGAGAAGTCTGTCCCAGGATCGCAGAACTTGAAGTGGTAGGAGCAATAGCCATAGTGGTGGTATTTCTCAATCCGTAACCTTTTAATAATTCCGGTTCACCATAGATATTGGCAAGTTCTCTGGACGCTGTTTCCGCCTGTTCTTTGATATGTCTGAAAGCTCTTGCGTTGAACTGAGTTGCCTCAAAGCTTTCAAACGGAATCATATTTTTCTGCAGATAAGAATGATATCCTAAAACTCCTAATCCAAGAGCTCTGTGACGCATTGCGAAGTTTCTGGCTCCCTGCAGGTAATAGTTGCCTTCTGTTTTTTCAATAAATTCAGTTAGAACAGCATCAAGGAAGTAAACGGCTAATTTTACAGCATCAGTATCTTTCCACTCATCATATAACTCTAAGTTCATGGAAGATAAACAGCAGATGAAGGATTCTTCTCTGGTAGAGGGAAGCATGATCTCAGAACAAAGGTTACTTGCATTGACAGACATTCCCAGATCTTTATAGACCTGAGGTTTGTTTCTGTTAACATTATCGGTAAAGAAAATGTATGGAAGGCCTTTCTGCTGACGGCTTTCAAGAACTCTGGCCCAGATTTTACGTTTATCCATATCACCGTCAATCATATCCTGCATCCAGTAATCCGGTACACAGATTCCCGTAAACAGGTTCTGAATGGGACTTCCAATATCTTTAATTGATAAGAATTCTTCAATATCACCATGGTCGATATCCAAATAAGCAGCAAAAGCACCTCTTCTTACACCTCCCTGTGAAACTACATCCATTGCAGTATCGAATAATTTCATGAACGAAACCGCTCCTGAAGATTTTCCGTTATCCGTTACAGCAGTTCCTCTGTTTCTAAGCTCTCCAAAATATCCTGAAGTTCCGCCTCCAATCTTCGTCTGCATGATTACTTCACCCATTTTGTGGGTAATTCCTTCAATACTGTCCGGAATGTGAACATTAAAACAGGAAATAGGAAGACCTCGCTGTGTTCCCATGTTCGCCCAGACAGGAGAGGAGAAGCTGATCCATCCTTTGGTGATCATTTCTTTGAAAGCAGGCTGCAATTCCGGCTTGTATAATTTTTTGGCTGCTGCAGTAGTAATCCTGTCAATGGCTCCGTCCACAGTTTCCCCTTTTAACAGATATCCTCTGTTCAGCATCTGCTCAGACTCTTCGTTGAGCCACCATATATTTGAATTTTGTTCTTCCATAGATGTTATATTTTCGAATTCCGGGGCAGTGTTTATACTCCGGAATTTTGTTGCTTTTTATATTGATTGTAATATTTCCACTTTGTGCGTACCGTTCAGCCCGCTTTCATCTCTTAATCTTTGAAATTCTTTAAAAGAAGGTGTGTTTAAAACCTTATGCTGAATTTCTTCATTGATATAATTTGAGTAATGTAAGAAAGTAACGCCGTCTTCTTTTAAGTACACCTTATACTCAAATGTTTCCTGATCCAGATTTTTGAAATCATCAAGAAATGTTTGAATGTGGGTTTTGTTTTCTGACACGTATTCAGGTTTTACGGTGTAGGTTACAATTACATTGATCATTTTTTGTGCTTTGATATTCTGATTACCCGGAGAAAATTTCTTAATTCTAAAATCTTTCTTAATGTTTTAAATTTAAACACTAAGGCTTTTTTTAGTTGTTTAGAGTATTAAGTTTATGTTTTGTTTTAAGATGCTTCGACTCTGCTCAGCATGACATTGCTAATACTATCTGCTTTGACGCTCGCTTCGCTCGCGCCTTTATTTTAAAACAAATCGTTTGCTGTAATACTCTTATCGTGTTTTGTATAATCCACTGGTCTTTTTGCAAAGAAATCATCCATAGAATTAGCAAAAACCTCTTCTTCAAACCATTTCATCGGACGGTATTGTTCGGGAGAAACGTTGTAACGGGTTTCCATATTGATCTTTTTTAAACTGTCATCTACACGGTACTTCATAAAGTTCAGAAGGTCTTCTTTTGAGAAAACACTTAATTCTCCCAATTCAAAGATCCAGTCAAGGATTTCACCTTCCAGCTCAATGGATTGGTCTACCAGGGTGTAGATATCTTCAATGTCTGAATCTGTCAACAGGTCTGGTTGTTCTTCACGGATTTTGTTGATCAGATAAATTCCTGCATTGGCGTGGATCTGCTCATCAACGGAAGTCCATGCGATGATATTGGAAACGTTTTTCATATATCCTTTGAATCTTGTGAAAGAAAGGATGATTGCAAATTGTGAGAAAAGCGAAACGTTTTCAATCAGGATGCTGAATAATAAAAGGGAAGAAACATATTCTTTAGGTGTTGTAGAATTGGCGTGTTTCAGAACGTTTGACAGGAAGTCAATTCTCTTTTTCACGGCAGGAATTTCTATAACATTGGAAAATTCTTCGTTATATCCTAATACTTCTACCAATCGGGAATATGCTTCAGAATGACGGAATTCACATTCTGCAAAAGTAGCTCCAAGGCCATTGAATTCAGGTTTTGGTAAGTGGTTGTATAGGTTCCCCCAGAATGTCTTTACGGACACCTCGATCTGTGCAATGGCTAAAAGCGCATTTTTTACAGCATGTTTTTCGTGCGGCTCTAACTGCGAATGAAAATCCTGAACATCTGCAGTAAAATCCACTTCCGAATGCACCCAGAACGATTTGTTGATCGCCTCTACAAACTGAAGAACCTCAGGGTATTCAAATGGCTTGTAACTTACTCTTTTATCGAAAATTCCCATATTAAAATATCTTTAAAATTAAATAATCTGCATCACTGTGGATAACTTTGAAGTAATGCTTAACTTCTTGTATTTTTGGTATTTACATTTGAAACATATTCACATTCATTTGTGTTGGTTTCTTGTAAAGAACTAATGACAAAGTTCGAAAAAAAGAACTGATTTTAAAAGGGGTAAATACTAATTGGCTGAGTTTTAACTGTAAAAGTTTTCCACATTTACATGAAACCGCCACGAATAATGGCTTAGACAGGGTTATACATAAAAAATAAATGAAAAATTAAAGTTACGGTTAAACACTTTTTTGTAATGTGCTATAAATAAAGGGTTATTTTATTAAACAATAAAATATTTGAATAAATTATTCTTCTTGTAACAAATTGAAATTATCATCTACTTATTGGTTATAAAACAAGCACCACTTAATGTTAGTAATTCAGGATTTACATAAATCATACGATACAGGGAAAAGCAAGCTGCACGTTCTTAAAGGAATTAATCTTAATATTTCCGAAGGCGAGTTTGTATCTATTATGGGAAGTTCCGGTTCCGGAAAATCTACGCTTCTTAATATCATCGGTATTCTGGATGAAAAAGATTCAGGAACTTATGAGCTGGATGGAGTTCCGATTGAGCATTTGTCCGAGGTAAAAGCAGCAGAGTACAGAAGTAAGTTTCTTGGCTTTATTTTTCAGTCTTTCAACCTGATCAGCTATAAAACGGCTCTGGAAAATGTGGCTCTTCCTTTATATTATCAGAATGTTCCGAGAAAAGAACGTAATCAGAAAGCACTGGAATATCTTGAAAAAGTAGGTCTTGGACAGTGGGCTGGTCATCTTCCCAACGAGCTTTCCGGAGGACAGAAACAGAGGGTTGCCATTGCAAGAGCGCTGATCACGGATCCTAAAGTTGTTCTGGCAGATGAGCCGACAGGAGCACTGGATTCAAAAACAACGCATGATATTATGAAGCTTCTTCAGGATATCAATAATGAGGGAAGAACGATCATTGTTGTAACCCACGAACCTGATGTGGCTGCACAGACGAAAAGAAATGTAATTCTGAAAGATGGAATTATAGAAAGTGATGAATTTATCAAGCAGATTGTTTTGTAATTGAAAATAAGATTGACACCAGGGTTAATTGACTTCGAAGAAAATTTGTAACGCAGTTAATTGACTTTTACAAAGTAAAAAAATAAAAACTATGTTTGACCTAGATCGTTGGCAGGAAATATTCAGTTCTATTCGCAGTAATGTATTGCGGACAGTGCTTTCGGGATTTACTGTGGCTTTGGGGCTGTTTATTTTTGTTGTTCTTTTCGGGATAGGAAAGGGGCTGCAAAATGCTTTTACCGAAGGTTTTGCAAGAGATGCACAGAACCTGATTACGATCTATACAGGCAAAACCACTATAGCGTATAAAGGTCTCCAGTCTGACAGAACAGTTACCATGGATAATGATGACTACGATTTTCTGATCAATACAGACAAAGAAAAAGTAGGCGATGCCAGTCCAAGATATAGCACAAGCTTAATGGTAAAATATGGTAAAGAAAGTGGTACCTATCAGATCAACGGAGCAGAACCTGGAGAAAAAGTCATTGAGAACAGAAAAATGCTTGACGGACGTTATCTTACCCCTATGGACCTTGAGAGAAAGCTGAATGTAGCTGTGATCGGGAGAATGGTTCAGCGTGACTTAATCAAGAACGGAAGTCCGGTGGGAAAAGATCTGAATATCAACGGGACCATGTTCAAAGTAGTAGGAGTATTTTCGGATGATGGAGGAGACTGGGATGAAAGACATATTACAGTTCCAATCACAACCCTTCAGCAGATGAAAAAAGGTTCAGATACAGTATCTACCGCCTATATTGCCTATAATGAAAAACTGACTCCGCAGGAAGCCATTAAATATGGTGACGAGCTTAAAGACAGATTAAAAGCAAGAAAGAATGTTGCTCCTGACGATGAAAACGGAGTCCGTGTCTGGAATAACGCCCAGAATATGAACGAAACCTTCCAGTTTATGGCAGTTCTTACCCTTATTGTAGGTTTTATCGGATTGGGAACATTGCTGGCAGGAATTATCGGGATCAGTAACATTATGGTATATATCGTAAAAGAAAGAACCAAAGAGATTGGTGTCCGAAAAGCGATTGGAGCTAAACCGAGAAGTATTGTTGCCCTTATTGTACAGGAAAGTGTTGTGATAACAGTATTTTCAGGAATTATTGGAGTGGCGATAGGAGTATTGGCTCTCAGTTTAATAGGAGACAGTCTTGAAGAATATTTCATTAAGAGTCCCAGTGTAGGATGGGGAACAATCTTTATGGCCTTTATAGCATTGGTATGTTCAGGGCTTATTGCAGGGTTTGTTCCGGCATACAGGGCATCCAAAATCAAGCCGATAGAAGCATTGAGAACGGAATAAGGACGCGTAATTGAAAAGAAATAATCCGGAAATTTGATACTGTGATGAGGAAATGATCTGCAACTATTATCAATCATCATTTATCAGCTATCATTTATATATAAACTTATAACTCAAAGAAGTGAACATTTTATTTAAAAAAGATACTTGGCAGGAAATTTATTATTCACTGAGGAATAATAAGCTTCGGACGTTCCTTACTATGATTGGTGTAGGCTGGGGAATGTTTTTGTATGTGAGTCTTCTTGGGGCTGCAAAAGGGATGGAAAATGGTTTTGATAAATTGTTTTCAGGATTTGCGACCAACTCCATTTTTCTTTGGGCTCAGAAAACCTCCATTCCATATGATGGATTTCCAAAAGGAAGAGAAGTACATCTCAAGTTATCCGATATGGAGATGCTCAAAAGAAAAGTCAATGCCATAGATTATATCTCCCCGCAGAATGCCAGAGGAAGCTTTACCGGAACACCCGGTGAATCCATGTCAAGAAACGGTAAAAACGGAACTTATTCGCTTACGGGAGACTACTCCGTGGGAAATAAAATTTCTGAAAAGAAACTTATTTTCGGACGTTACATCAATGATGCCGATGTTCTTGGAAATAAAAATGTGGCGGTAATTGGAGAAGAGATTTATAAAAACTTCTTTGATGCCAAGAAAAAAGAAGATCCAGTTGGAAAACAGGTCAATATAAAAGGTATATTCTTCAATGTGATTGGTGTTTTCAGAGTGAAAAAAGGAGGAGGTTTTGAAAATGACAGAACGGCTTTCATCCCACTTTCAACCTATACAAAAATGTATAATGCCGGAGAACAGATTGATATGTTTGCTATTGTAAGCAAGCCCAACGCCAATGTAAATGGAGTAGAGGAAGATGTAAAACAGGTATTGAAGACCAAAAATAAAGTATCTCCCGAAGATACCAATGCCTTTGGAAGTTTCAATTTGGGAAAAGAATTTAAAAAACTGACAGGTTTCCTTACAGGGATGCAGCTTTTAACAATTATTGTAGGAACACTCACTATTCTTGCAGGAGTTATTGCTATCTCAAATATCCTTCTGATCACTGTAACGGAAAGAACTAAAGAAATTGGAATACGCAGGGCTTTAGGAGCAAAACCTGCCGAAGTAAGAAACCAGATCCTTCTGGAAAGTGTTGTCATTACACTCTCCTCAGGAATTCTCGGGTTCATGTTTGGAATATTTGTCCTCATCATTTTAAATCTGGTGACTCAAAATCAGGATGAATTTCCGTTCTACAATCCGACTGTCAATTATGGGAATGTATTCGGAGCCATGGCGGTAATGGTTATTCTTGGTCTGATTATCGGGATGATCCCCGCACAGCGTGCAGTAAAGATCCGGCCGATTGAAGCATTGAGATCGGAATAATATGCTAATTTGAAAAATGATTTTTTAATTTTTAAATCATTGAATATTTTAAATCTTTAACCTTTTAATAGTAAAAAATAAACTAGATATATGAAAAAGAAATTCACTTGGAAAAAAGCCATTTATATTGTACTCGGGCTTTTATTTGCAGTGGCATTGTTCTCCGGGATCGGGTATCTCGTGAAATCCAATTCTAAACAGAGTGAAGCTTTCCTGACCAGAAAACCAAAGTACCAGGACATGGAAGACAAGGTAATGGCAACCGGGAAGATCATTCCTAAAGAAGAGATCGAGATCAAGCCCAATATTGCAGGAATCATAGATAAGATCCTTGTAGATGAAGGAGATAAGGTGGAAGCAGGGCAGTTGATCGCTACCGTGAGAATCATTCCTAATATTGCTGATGTAAACAATGCTCAGCAGGAAGTGGTAAACTCCCAGCTGCAAATCAGCAATGCCAAAATGAACGTGGATAATATGCAGAAGCAATTTGCCATGCAGGAAAAACTGTATAAGCAGGGGGTTATTTCCAAGCAGGAGTATTTAAACTCTCAGCAGCAGCTGTTTTCTCAGCAGCAGTCTCTTAAAAACGCTAATCAGCAGTTGGCAACAGCTCAAAAAAGATTGCAGATTGTAAAAACGGGAGCTACTCCGGAGCTTCAGGGATTGGCAACAACACAAATCCGTTCCAAAGCAGCAGGTACTGTTCTTGAAGTTCCTGTAAAAGTAGGAAGTCAGGTAATTGAAGCTAACTCATTCAACGCAGGTACAACAATCTGTTCCATTGCAGACCTTAATTCATTGATCTTTCAAGGAGAAATAGATGAAGCCCAAGCCGGAAAGCTTAAGCAGGGAATGGATATGAAAATCGTAATCGGTGCCCTTCAGAACAAAACGTTCCCGGGAAAACTGACGATGATCGCTCCAAAAGGGAAAGATAACTTAGGAACCATAAAATTCCCGGTTGAAGGTGATGTAAATAATCCTAACAATGAATATATCAGAGCCGGATTTTCTGCCAACGGAGAAATCGTCCTGAAATCTGAAAAACATGCATTGCTTTTGGATGAATCACTTATCCAGTATGAAAAGAAAAACGGTAAAGACACTCCATTTGTAGAAGTGAAGCAGACTGACGGGAAGTTCAAAAAAGTATATGTGAAGCTGGGAGCAAGTGACGGTATCAATGTACAGATCCTTTCCGGCCTTAAAGCAGACTCTGAAGTGAAAGTATGGAACCCTTCCGATAAAGACAAAGAAGAGCTTAAAGAAAAGAAAAAATAGTAAACAATCACTATATATTTAAACTGTAAAATCCTGAGAAAATTTTTCTCAGGATTTTTATTTTTAATTGATTGAATTGATGTAATGGATATTTTTAATAAATTGTCTTAAAAGAAATAACGGACATAAGCCATGAAGAAAAACTATTTGCTTCTTTTTTTCTTTGTAATCGTAAAGTTCATCCTTCAGTATTCCCTGATCAGCCCCGAATACGAACTCCACAGAGATGAATACCTGCATCTCGATCAGGCCAACCATCTCGCCTGGGGATATCTTTCTGTGCCTCCTGTGAATTCCTGGCTGGCTTGGTTTATTAAAATGCTGGGAGGATCTATATTCTGGGTGAAATTTTTCCCTGCACTCTTCGGAGCACTGACGATTGTTGCTGTATGGAAAATGATCGACGAACTTCAGGGCAGTTTATATGCTAAAATTCTTGCTTCAACAGGTATTCTGCTTTCAGTACTTCTTCGTGTCAATATGCTTTTTCAGCCGACTTCTTTGGAAATCCTCTTATGGACACTTATTTATTATACATTAATACTTTATTTAAATTCCGGAAAAGTGAAATGGCTCTACATTGCTGCAGTAATATTTGGAACAGGCTTTTTAAATAAGTACAATATCGTCTTTTCTGTATTGGGAATTATTCCGGCAATTCTGCTGACCAAAGAAAGGAAAATTTTTACTCAGCCCCATCTTTACAGTGCCGGATTGCTGGCTTTGATTATTATGTCTCCTAATCTGTTGTGGCAGTATCATAATGATTTTCCTGTCGTGTATCACATGAAAGAACTTTCCGAAAGACAGTTGGTTCATGTTGACAGGTTTGATTTCTTTAAATCCCAGCTCCTCTTCTTTATAGGCTCGCTGCCGGTAATCATTGCCGGATTGTATGCCCTGCTTTTTTATAAACCGTTTGAAAAATTCAGATCCTTCTTTTGGATATATACTATTACTATTGTTCTGTTTGTATTTTTCAGGGCCAAAGATTATTATGCAATTGGGCTTTATCCTGTTTTCATTACATTTGGAGCCGTTTTTCTGTCCCATGTCTTCGAAAAAGGCTGGCGTAAATTCCTGAAACCTGTCTTTATCCTGATTCCCATATTGCTGTTTTTACCCTTATATAACCTTGCTTTTCCTAACAAAAGCCCCGAATATATCGTGAGCCATCCCGAAAAATATAAAAAGATGGGACTGCTTCGATGGGAAGACGGAGAAGACCATTCGTTGCCTCAGGATTTTGCAGATATGCAGGGCTGGAAAGAGCTTTCCCAAAAAGTAGATAAAGAATACTCACTACTTTCCGGGACTGGCAGGACATTAGTTCTTTGTGATAATTATGGTCAGGCAGGAGCAATTAATTATTATTCCAGAAAAGGAGTGAAAGCAGTTTCCTTTAATGCAGATTATATCAATTGGTTTGATCTCAGTAAAAAATATGATAACCTGATCAGAGTAAAAGAACCCTCCAAAGAAGATGATGAGTTAAAAGAGACAGGTCCATATTTTGAAAGTTCCAAAGCAGCAGATTCCATTGTCAATAAATTTGCCCGCGAAAGAGGAGCAACTGTTTTTAGTTTCAAAGGGGCAAAAATTGATATCCGTACAAGGATCAGGGATGAAATTATTGAAGTGAAATCCAGATATTAACACTTAATTAATGATGATGTACCATCTCAAGATGTAAAATGTTTTCTAATTTAGTTGCTATGAAATCACTACCCGGAATTTTATTCTTATCCTCAACGCTGTTTGTATTAAGCTGCAGCCCTCAGAAAAAAGAGGAAAAAGCTAAAATCGTCTACAAAACGGTTAATCTGTCTGTTATGCAGCTGTCTGATGATATTTACCAGCATATTTCATATAAAGATACCGAATCCTTTGGAAAAGTTCCATGCAACGGAATGATTGTAAAAGGCGGAAACGAAACTGTGATTCTCGATACACCAGCCAATGATAAAAGTTCCGGGGAATTAATTTCCTGGATTCAAAATAGTTTACATGCAAAAGTAAATGCCGTGGTAGCAACCCATTTTCATGATGACAGTCTGGGAGGGCTGAAAGAATTCGATAAAAACAACATTCCGTCCTATGGCGAAACTAAAACGGTGGAACTTGCTAAAAAACAAACAGGTTTCGGAGTTCCCAATCATGCATTTAATGATACGATAACTTTGAACGCAGGAAAACATAAAATTCTGGTGAAATACTTTGGAGAAGGCCATACGAAAGACAATGTCGTGGCCTATGTTCCTGATCAAAAAGCGATGTTTGGAGGCTGCCTGATCAAAGAGATAGATGCCACAAAAGGATATCTCGGAGATGCTAATATTCACATCTGGTCCCAAACAGTAGAAAAAGTAAAAGCCCAATATCCGGATGTGAAGCTTGTAATTCCCGGACATGGAGAAACAGGAGGTCAAGAGCTGTTGGACTATACTATTAAGCTGTTCAGGCAATAAAAATGACTCATTAAACTGAATATTCCGGCAAAGTATAAAAATTTTACAGCTGTTTCAGGTTAAAATACTTCTACTTTTAAATAATTACGAAATATTAATGCAACATTGTTTCATTAATGAGATTTTGTTATACCTTTGTATAGCAAAAGCACTATAGTGGATTTGCAGAAAATATTTAGCCACAAACAAAACCATCAATTAAATGAAAAACTTCGATGTAATCATCATAGGAGGAAGCTATGCCGGGTTATCAGCAGGAATGTCTTTGGGAAGATCATTAAGAAATACCCTGATTATAGACAGCGGAAAACCATGCAACAGACAGACTCCGCATTCCCATAACTTCATTACGCACGACGGAAAAACACCAAAAGAAATTTCTGACCTTGCCAGAAAACAGGTTGAAGCATATGAAACCGTGAAATTTCATGAAGGTTCTGTTGTAAAATTGAGAAACACAAATGAGGGATTTGAAGCCGAAACCTCTGATGGTGAAAAGTTTTATGCTAAAAAACTGGTCCTTGCATCAGGCGTGAAAGATATTATGCCGGCTATCCCTGGATTTGCAGAGTGCTGGGGAATTTCCGTGCTGCATTGCCCTTACTGCCATGGGTATGAAGTGAAGAATGAAGTGACCGGAATACTTTCAGACGGCGATATGGGTTATGATTTTTCAAAATTAGTATACAATTTGACGAAAGATCTTTTCTTATTGAGTAACGGGCCATCAGTTCTTTCGAAAGATCAGAAAGATAAGCTGGCTCAGAATAATATCAGTCTGGTAGAAGATGAAGTTGAAAAAATAGAACATGAAAACGGAAATATCAAAAAAATCGTTTTTAAAAGCGGAAAGGAAATTTCTTTAAAAGCACTTTATGCCAAAATACCTTTCGGGCAGAATATTAACGTTTCGGATATTGGTTGTGAGCTTACCGAGCAAGGATTTATCAAGGTTGATTTTATGCAGAAAACAAATATCCCCGGAGTTTTTGCATGCGGGGATAATACAACCATGATGAGGTCTGTTGCAAGTGCGACTGCTCAGGGAAATTTCACAGGAGCAGTAGTTAATAAGGAACTTTCAGAAGAAAAGTTTTAATTATTATATTATCAATTGGTGAAGTCCCTGCAGAAATTTCTGCGGGGATTTTCTTTTTAAAACTTTGCTGTTAAAAATTATTATCGTAATATTGCGATATTAAATAAATGCTATGGGAGCTACGAAAACTGACTTCTTCACGAATGAACAAAATAGAATCGCAGTCATTGCAAAAGCTTTGGGGCATCCTGCAAGAGTTGCAATCATTGAGTATCTCTTAAAAGTTAATGAGTGTATCTGTGGGGATATTGTCAGTGAGCTTCCCCTTGCCCAGCCAACGGTATCACAGCACCTGAAAGAATTAAAGAATGCAGGACTTATCAAAGGAAATATTGAGGGCAATTCTGTATGTTATTGTATTGACGAGAGCGCTTTTGAAATTTTGAATGTCTTCTTTGCAAATATTATTTCCACCGTTAAAAAGCAGAAGTGCTGTTAAAATTTTTTGAATCATATTATCGTAATATTGCATTATAGCAATTTAAAATATTGAACTATGAAACTATCAGACATTAAAAACATTTTACCTGCATTGGAAAATGTAGAATTTCAGTTAGAGGATGGAAGATTTGTACCGGAACATTTCCATGTTACAGAGATAGGATCGATCACCAAAAACTTTATCGACTGCGGAGGAACAATAAGAAAAGAGGAAAGAGTTAATTTTCAGCTTTGGAATGCTAATGATTATGAACACCGCCTGAAGCCCGGAAAACTGCTGCACATTATTAACCTTTCAGAGGAGAAACTAGGGATAGGAGATTTTGAAATAGAAGTAGAATATCAGGATCAGACCATTGGAAAATATGATCTGGAATTTAACGGTAAAAACTTTATCCTAAAAAACAAACTTACGGCCTGCCTAGCTGCAGATGCCTGTGGAATAGAATCTGTTCAGCAGTTGAGCGGAACAGCAAGTGCATGTTGCAGCCCGGAATCAGGATGTTGTTAATATCTGGTTATGATGATAAAGAAAAAAGTTCTTGTCCTTTGCACCGGAAACAGCTGCAGAAGCCAGATGGCGGAAGGTTATTTAAAGTATTTTACAGAAGGTAAAGCAGAGATCTACAGTGCAGGTATTGAGACCCACGGACTCAATCAGGATGCTGTTCGGGTAATGAAAAAAGACGGGATTGATATTTCCATGCAGACTTCTAACCTTATTGATGAATATAAGAATATGGAATTTGATTTTGTAATTACAGTCTGCGATCATGCCAGAGAGAATTGTCCCTATTTTCCGACTGAAGCAAAAAAAATTCATCAAAACTTCCCCGATCCTTCGAAAACTTCAGGAACAGAAGAAGAAATAAACCGGAATTTTATCAATACAAGAAATCTGATTAAAAGTTACTGCAGAAAGTTTGCAGAAGAAAACCTGTAATAAATAATAAATATAAAAGCTTTGTAAAATAGCAGGTCTAAAATCATACTTTCTGATACAAAAATCTTACAGGAAATTCCGTACATTTGGGGTGAAAAATTTCAAAAACTAAAAGTAAAATGGACATTATTTTCGACCTGATTGAAAAAGAAAGACAAAGACAATCCCATGGATTAGAGCTTATTGCATCAGAAAACTTTGTTTCTGAGAACGTAATGAAAGCAATGGGAAGTGTACTGACCAATAAATATGCTGAAGGGTATCCCGGAAAAAGATATTACGGAGGCTGTGAAGTTGTAGATGAGGTTGAAACATTGGCCATCAACAGAGCAAAAGAACTTTTCGGTGTAGATTACGTCAATGTACAGCCGCATTCAGGCTCTCAGGCTAATGCTGCCATTTATCTTGCTGTTTTGAAAGCAGGAGACAAAATCATGGGAATGGACCTTTCTATGGGAGGGCACCTTACTCATGGTTCAGCAGTGAACTTCTCAGGTATTCAATATCAGGTAGTTTCTTATGGTGTTCAGAAAGAAACAGGACTTATCGATTATGATCAGATGAGAGAGGTTGCTTTGAGAGAAAGACCTAAAATGTTAATTGCAGGTTTCTCGGCTTATTCAAGAGATCTTGATTATGCTAAATTCAGAGAAGTTGCTGATGAGATCGGAGCTACACTTTGGGCAGATATTGCTCACCCGGCCGGTTTAGTGGCAAAAGGACTGTTAAACTCACCATTCGAACATTGCCATGTAGTGACTACTACCACCCATAAGACTTTAAGAGGTCCAAGAGGAGGAATGATCATGATGGGTAAAGATTTTGAAAATACTTACGGTCATAAAACTCCGAAAGGAGAAACAAAAATGATGAGCCAGGTATTGGACGGAGCTGTTTTCCCAGGAATTCAGGGTGGTCCATTGGAACACGTTATTGCAGGAAAAGCTGTGGCTTTCGGAGAAGCACTGGATGGCCAGTTTGAAACATATGCTAAACAGGTTAAAGCTAATGCACAGGCGTTATCCAAAGCGATGATCGACAGAGGTTTCGATATTGTAAGCGGAGGTACAGACAATCATTTAATGCTGGTAGATCTTAGAAATAAGAATGTAAACGGAAAAGAAACTGAAAAAGCTTTAGTGCTTGCAGATATTACATGTAACAAAAATATGGTTCCTTTTGATGACAAGTCGCCGTTCACTACTTCCGGTATCAGACTGGGAACTGCCGCGATCACAACAAGAGGTCTTAAAGAAAATGATATGGATACAATTGCAGGATTAATCTCCGATGTGGTTGACAATATCAAAAATGAAGAAGTTATAGGCTCTGTAAGAAAGAAAGTAAATGAATTAATGGAAGGTAAAGCACTGTTCAACTATTAATTTGATTTAAAACATTATAATATAAAGAATGGGCATCTTGTCCATTCTTTTTCATATCTGATTATGGAGAAAAAATCTTTCACCTTTGATGAAATAAAACTGAAACTGGTAAACTACTGTGTTTACCAGGACCGTTGCCATGCAGAAGTTGAGCAGAAAATGAGAGAATTCCTGCTTATTGATGAAGCAAAAGATGAAATTATCCTTTATCTTCTGAAAGAAAACTATCTCAATGAAGAACGATTTACGCGCAGTTATATCAGAGGGAAGTTTTATATCAAGCACTGGGGCAGGAATAAAATCAAGATGCATCTTAAACAGAAACAGATCTCTGAAAAATTGATCAGCAGCTGTTTTGACGAAATAGATGAAGAAGATTATCAAAAAATGATCAAAAAAATCTTCGAAGATTATTATTCCAGACAGAAAGGAATGCAGGAATACCAGAAAAAATCCAAAACAATAAAATATTTGATGAGCAGAGGCTTTGAATATGAAAAAATAAATGATACTTTTGACGAAACATAAGTAGAGAATTGAAAAAAGAAAAGATTTGGCTTTCGCCCCCGCATATGGGGGGAAATGAGCTTAAATATATACATAACGCATTTGATACCAACTGGATTTCGCAATATGGCTCTAATATAGACGAATTTGAAAATAGCCTGGAAAACTATTTAGGAAACAATTCTCATGTTACAGCTTTATCTTCCGGTACTGCAGCTATTCATCTGGCACTTAGGTTATTGAATGTTGAGGAAGGAGATTTTGTGATCTGCCAATCCTTTACTTTTGTTGCTTCTGCCAATCCCATTCTTTACCTTAAAGCTGTTCCTGTATTCGTTGACAGTGAAGAACAGACCTGGAATATGTGCCCTGAAGCTTTGGAAGATGCTGTAAAATATTGTATTCAACAGGGGAAAAAGCCTAAAGCCATTATTACAGTAGCTTTATATGGGATGCCTTTTATGGCAGATGAAATACTCCAGATTTCAAAAAAATATGAAGTTCCTGTTATTGAAGACAGTGCAGAAGCGTTAGGCAGTAAGTATAAAGGCCAGTTTTGCGGAACTTTTGGAGACCTTTCCGTGATCAGTTTTAACGGAAACAAAATTATTACTACAGCAGGAGGCGGGGTTTTGATCTCAAAAAGTGCAGAGCTCAAAAGCAAAACACTCTTTCTAGCTACGCAGGGCAAAGATAACGAAGAGTTTTACAACCATTCCGAATTAGGATATAATTACAGGATGGATAATATTGCTGCCGGAATAGGAAGGGGGCAGTTGGAAACTCTGGAAGAAAAAATCATCCAACGGAGAAAAAATCATGATTTTTATCAAGAATTATTAAAGGATAGCGAAAATATTGAACTGTTTTCTGCACCGAATAGTGATTTTTTTTCTAACTATTGGCTTAATACCATTATTTTAAAAAACAAACTTTCTAAGGAAGATCTTAAAGATAAATTTTCACAGAATAATATAGAAACCAGATACCTATGGAAACCAATGCACCTTCAGCCGTTGTATAATGGCTGCAAATTTTTTGGAAATAATTTATCTGGTACACTTTTTGACACAGGACTTTGTCTGCCATCAGGAACCAATTTAACGGATGATTGCAGATTAAGAATTTCTGAAGTTTTAGAAGATGAAATTCACTAAATTTGTTTTTTAATTTAAGAATAGATATGATTTTATACCTATTTCTTAAAAATTGAGTAATTAATAAAAACAGGGGTTAAACCCAATTAAACATGAATACAAATTCAGACAATGTACAGCTCTCTTAGAAAAAAAATATTCGGAGGTGATAATGTTGTCAATCTCTCAGACGTAAGATATCTTCCCAGATGGATAATACTTGTAATAGATATTATTATTCTGGCAATGTCTTTATTTCTTTCCACATATACTATTGAAAAAATTACCCAGAAAGAGTTTATTTATCACGAAGATAAGAGCGTTATTTTTGCCTTTATTATTCTGATAAATACCATGTTCATGTATTTTTTCAAAACTTATGCAGGTATTATAAGACACTCTACTTTTATTGATCTTTTTAAACTATTGATTTCCTGTTTCTGTACCATGACTGTGGTGGGATTAGTAAATCTTATCTATTTCTGGTCTACAGGCGGTAAATTTATACTTACAGCTTTCCTTGTATTATATTTCATAATTTCCTTTATGGGATTATTCCTTTTCAGATTATATGTAAAAGAATTTTTTCATATCGTCAGAGAATACAGAAGGAGTGCTCTTAAAAAAAGAATATTAGTACTTGGTATTGATGAACAATCTATTGCTATAGCACGTGCTATTCTGGATAATCCAAGTTTACCTTATCAGGTGGTTGGTTTTCTTACCCAGAGAACAGATTCTAAAAGAGCTTCTTTATTGGGTAAGCCTATTTATGAGAAAAAAAGAATAGAAGAAGCTACAAAAGAAGATCTTATTATCGACGGGGTCATTATTGTGAAAGAAATGATGTCTAAAGATGAAATGAATTCTTGGGTTAATTTATTTTTAGAAAAAGACTTAAATATATTCAAAGCTCCATCTGTACAGAAATTAAGAGACAGTGATCTGGGCGGTGCTATCAGAAACCTTCAGATTGAAGATCTTCTTAATAGAAAGCCTATAAAAATAGAAAGCGAAGAGGTTAAAAGCAGACACTTTAACAAAAATATACTCGTAACAGGAGGTGCCGGATCTATCGGAAGTGAAATTGTAAGACAGGTAGCACAGTTTAACCCGGCATTGATTGTTGTTCTGGATCAGGCTGAAACTCCACTGTACGACATCGAACTTGAAATGAAGGAGAAATTTCCTCATATCAGATTTAAATTTGTTCTGGCTGATGTTTCCAATATACATAGAATAGAGCCGGTATTTCAGACCTATAACTTTTCGATGGTTTATCATGCAGCAGCTTATAAACATGTTCCGCTGGTAGAAGAGAATCCCAATGAAGCTATTCGTGTTAATGTTTTAGGATCAAAAAATGTTGCTATTTTATCAAGCCGTTATAAAGTGAACAGGTTTGTAATGATTTCTACAGATAAAGCTGTAAATCCTACCAATGTGATGGGAGCTTCCAAAAGAGCAGCAGAGTTATTTGTTCAGTCTTTGCATCATGTTGAAGGAAACACAACCAAATTTATTACGACCAGATTCGGAAATGTATTAGGATCAAACGGTTCAGTTATTCCGCATTTTAAAAGACAGATTGAAGCAGGAGGTCCGGTGACTATTACCCATCCTGATATCGTAAGATACTTTATGACCATACCGGAAGCCTGTGAGCTGGTTCTTCAGGCTGGAACAATGGGGCAGGGTGGTGAAATCTTTGTTTTTGATATGGGAGAACCGGTAAAGATTTTGGATCTGGCAAGAAGAATGATCAAATTATCCGGTTTTGAACCAAATATTGATATAAAGATTATATACACTGGATTGAGACCAGGTGAAAAGCTTTATGAAGAACTTTTAAGTGATAATGCTAAAACACTTCCAACTCATAATGAGAAAATCATGATTTCTAAAGATCCTGCTATGGCATTTTTAGAAATAGAAAGCTTGATCAACCTGATAACAGATGCCTCTGTTTTGAAGGATAAAGTAGAGGTGGTAAAGATCCTGAAATCGATTGTACCTGAGTTTAGAAGTAACAATTCGATCTACGAGATTTTGGATAGATAAAAAAAATATAAATGTATATTTGTACAATTTTAAAATATGAAAAGTAAGGTATTGGTTGTATTAACCGCATTTTGGCTGGTTTCATGTAAAACAAACCAGAATGCAAAAAACGATCTGAATTATATGCAGAATATAGAGAAGGTGGCTGTTGAATCATCTTCTAGAAATTCTAGCAATACAATACAAAGCGGTGACCAGTTAGTGATATTGGTAACTGCTAAAGACATGGATGTTGTAAAGCCGTTTAATCAAAACTATTCTTCATCAGAACTTGTTCAAACGAATGCGCTTGCAGGCGGAAATACACCTAATCAGGGTTCCAATACTGTATCCGGACCTACTTATATTGTAGATACAGAAGGAAATATTGATTTTCCTGTATTGGGTAAGCTTAATACATCAGATAAAACATTGGTTGAGTTTAAAGAGGAACTAAGAAATAAAATGACGCAGTATGTAATTAATCCTACTGTGAATGTAAGACTTACCAATTTTAAAGTTACAATTCTTGGAGAAGTAAACAGACAAGGAGATTATACTGTTTCAAATGGACAGGCTACTATTTTAAATGCATTAGGATTAGCTGGGGATTTAACGGTGTATGGAAAGAGAGATGATGTTTTAGTTATTAGAACTGAAAATGGTAATGTTACCCACGGAAAAGTAAATCTATTGGATGCTAATTTAATTAATTCTCCTTACTATAATTTAAAGCAAGGAGATGCAATTATAGTTCCTGCAAATAATACTAAAGATATAATATCCAAACAAAATCCAAATACAGGAATTTACCTGACAGCTGCTTCAATTGCAATAACTGCGGCTGCAGTAGTTGTAAGTTTAATTAAAAAATAGAAGTTAAACTTGAATAATCTAAAGTAAATATGCTTTATTTTTTTAAGATATCTTAGCAACTTGGAACACAAATGAATGAAATTAGACCATATAAAATAGCAGTTATTGGACAGGGATATGTTGGCTTGCCACTATCCTTGGAATTTTCAAACTATTTTCCGGTTTTAGGATTTGATATTAAGACCGAAAGAATTGATCAACTTAATAATGGTATTGATGTAACCCTTGAAGCAGATATAAAAAAACTTGATGAGAGCTTAAAAAAATATGAAGATTCAAATGGTGGGATAGGTTATAAGGGGACAAGTGAATTAAATGATATTTCTGATTGCAATATTTTTATAGTAACTGTACCAACACCCATTGATAAATATAAAGCTCCAGATTTAAGCTCGTTAATTTCCGCTTCGAAGATGCTTGGAAAAATTATAAAAAAAGGGGATATAGTAATATTTGAATCCACTGTTTTCCCAGGCTGTACAGAAGAAGAATGTGTTCCTGTACTAGAAAAATATTCTGAGTTAAAATTCAATGAAGATTTTTTTGTGGGATATTCTCCTGAAAGAATTAATCCAGGTGATAAAGTAAATACTTTAACAAGTGTAAAAAAGGTTACTTCTGGGTCCACAAAGGAAATAGCTGATGAGATAGATAATTTGTATAAAAAAATTATTATAGCAGGAACTCATAAAGCGCCAAGTATTAAGGTAGCTGAAGCTTCTAAAGCAATTGAAAATGCTCAAAGAGATGTAAATATTTCTTTTGTTAATGAGTTGGCACTAATATTTGATAGAATGGGAATTGATACTAATGATGTTCTCGAAGCTGCAGGTACAAAATATAATTTTCTTAAATACAAACCTGGATTGGTAGGCGGACATTGTATTTCCGTAGATCCATATTATTTAGCTCATAAGGCAGAGCAGTTAGGATATCATCCAGACGTTATTTTATCAGGCCGAAGAGTAAATGACTCAATTACAAAATTCATAGCTTCGAAAGTGGTTAAATTATTAATATCAAAGAGTAAGGTTATTAAAAATTCACAAGCTTTAATTTTAGGAGTAACGTTTAAAGAAAATTGTCCTGATATCAGAAATACAAAAGTAATAGATATCTATAACGAATTGGCAGAATATGGAATAGAGGTAGATATTTTTGATCCATGGGCTGATAAGCTGGAAGTTAAACACGAATATGGTGTGGATATTTTGGATCGGATTCCGGATGATAAAAAATATGATTCTATTATTATTGCAGTATCTCATAAAGAATTTCTTACATTGGACTATAAGAAAATGAAAAAAGAGGATAGTGTTATTTTTGATACTAAAGCTTGTATTAATAGAAGTTTAGTAGATGCAAGACTATAATCTAGAATAATAAACTAATCAATATCTGTTGCTAACACATAACAGAATAACTTATAAAATTTAAAACTAAATAATGGATAATCCAGTTATTGAGGAATCAGAAAAAATTAATATTGAGGAAATAATTAAACCTTATTTAAAAAATTGGTTATGGTTTGTTATTGTTCCTATAATTTCTATAATTATAGCATACTCCTATTTAAGGTTTGCTATACCTGTATACAATATTCAATCATCAGTACTTATTAAAGATGCCAAAAAAGCAGCTCCCGTAGGTGGAGATTTTGGTGTATTGTCAGATTTGTCAACATTGGGAGGAATGGGAACCAATAGTATTGATAATGAAATAGAAATTTTTAAATCTAAAAAACTGATGCAGGAGGTTGTAAAACAGCTAAGGCTGCAAACCTCTATCTATACAAAGTATGGTTTAAAAGAAAAAGAGCTTTATAAAAATACCTCTCCCATAACTATTGAGGTAGTTAATGAAAAGCCTTTCACTAAAGTGCCTACAAAGCCAATTTCAATTGAAATATCGGGAGAAAATATAACATTAACAAGTGATGAGCTGCCTGAAATTAAAGCCCATTTTAATAAAGTCATAAGTCTTCCTTATGCCAATATTATAATTTTGAAAAATGCAAAGTTCAATAAGCTAGAAGCAGGTGAAGTAGGAGATTTATATATGACCTATTCAACTATTGACGATGCCGTAAATCGTATTCAGGGAATGCTGAATGTGGCGTTACGAAATAAAGATGCAACAGTAATAGGACTATCTTTGAATTATGCAAATATTTCTAAAGCTAAAGATATTATAAATAAATTAGTAGAAGCCTATAATAATGATGCTATCTCAGATAAAAATTCTGAATCTAAAAAAACAAAAGATTTTATAGATGACAGGATCAATATTATATCAAATGAATTGGGTCAGGTAGAAAATGAAAAAGAAAAGTTCAAATCTAATAATCAGATTACAGATTTAGGAACAGAAGCAAAAATTAATCTTGAAGCTTCAGCAGAAGCTCGGGCAAAGCAAATTGACCTTGAATCCCAACTTGAATTGACAAACGCATTGATCAATTTTATGGGCAAGCAGAATAACAGCCAGGTTTTGCCTGCAAATATTGGTCTAGACAATGCTACTGCCACTGCTAATATTACTGCATATAATCAGTTGGTATTAGAAAGAAACCGATTGTTAGAAAATGCAACTCCTCAGAACCCACTGATTATAGATCTTAATAAGCAAATTTCGTCTTTAAAGGGTTCTGTAATGGAAAGTCTGATTAAAAATAAGACCGGGATCCAGTTAGCTAAAAACCAATACGAAGGAGAACAAAATAAAATTAGTTCAAAAATCACAAAGATTCCTGCTCAGGAAAAAATGTTTAGGAGCATTGAGCGTCAGCAACAGATAAAAGAAAACCTATATCTGTTATTGTTACAGAAACGAGAAGAGACAGCTATTTCCTTAGCAGTAACAGCCAATAAAGCAAGAATTGTTGATTATGCTTATGCTTCCCCTAAACCTGTTGCCCCGAAAAAGCTTCTTTTCTTGGGAATAGCATTAGTATTGGGACTTCTCTTGCCTTTTATTATTATTTATCTTAAAGAATTATTTAATAATAAAGTTAAGACTAAACATGATTTAGAAAAACTTTCCCATGAAAAATCTGTAATAGGTGAAATTCCAAGCTTAGAGAAAGGCGAAGATGAACTTATAAAAGTTAATGATCTTTCACCAATAGCAGAATCTTTCAGAATCCTTATCACCAACATGAATTTTATGTTACCGAAAAAGAAAGATGCGAAAATTGTTTTTGTTACATCTACGGTGAAAGGAGAAGGAAAGACTTTTGTATCAGTTAATTTAGCACTTACTCTGGCTACTCCAAGCAAAAAAGTAATTATCATTGGTTCTGATATCAGAAATCCACAACTTCAAAGATATAATCCTGCCAGAAAAGGCCTGCTAGGGCTTACAGAGTATTTGCATGAACCAAAAACCCAGCTTCAGGATATTGTCCATGTATCTACATTTAATCCGTATCTGGATGTTATTTATTCCGGAAGTATTCCTCCAAATCCTACTGAACTTTTAACTAATGGCAGATATGAAAGCCTGCTGGAAGAGCTGAAGGATAAATATGATTATATTATTTTGGATACGGCACCATTAATGTTGGTGACTGACACATTCCTTTTTGCAGAAGCTGCCGATGCTACTTTATATGTAACAAGATCAGGATACACAGAAAAAACACTAATAGATTTTGCTAACAGCAGTATAGACTCCGGAAAGATTAGAAACGTAGGTTTTGTTTTAAATGATGTGAATAAAGACTATTTTGCATACGGAAACAAATATGGTTATGGTTACGGAGCTCATCCAAAAAGCTGGTTTGAAAAATTGAAAGAAAAATTATAATGTCAAGAGTAGTTAATGTAATTTTATCAGGAGGCGTTGGCAGCCGTCTTTGGCCATTGTCACGAAAAAATAAGCCTAAGCAGTATTTAAATATTTTTGGCAATAAATCTTTATTTCAACTTACGGCACTTAGAAATAAGAATCTGTCTGATTCTATTTTAGTACTTGGTAATATTGATAATTATGTTCTGTCGGAAGCAGCTCTTTCAGAAATTGGCATTGATCAGTATCAGCAGATTATTGAAGCAACACCCAGAAACACTGCTGCTGCAATAGCATTGGCTGCATTTGCGGTGGATGATGAAGATATTTTATTGATTACCCCGTCAGATCATCTGATTGAAAATCAAGTGGAGTATGACAAATCAATTAATGAAGCGATACAATTAGCCCAAGAAGGGTATTTGATTACTTTCGGATTGGTCCCTACGCGGCCGGAGACCGGTTTTGGATATATTCAGGTGAAGGGGAATGATGTGGTTGGCTTTAGAGAGAAACCAAATTTAGAAACGGCACAGGAGTTTCTCGATAGTGGAAATTTTCTTTGGAATTCAGGAATGTTCTGTTTTAAAGCTAAAATATTCTTAGAAGAGCTGAAAAAATATCAACCAGTGGTTTTTGAAACCTCAAAAAAAGCATTTGAAAAATTACATGATAATAAGCTTCCTCTGGAAGAAAGTATGGAAATTCCCTCTATATCTGTAGACTATGCAGTAATGGAAAAAACGACCCGGTTAAAGGTTGTGAAATCTGATTTCAATTGGTCAGATATGGGATCTTTTGAATCTCTTTATGATTATCTGAAAGCTAATGGAAGGCCCATAGATAAACATGGTAATATGGTAATTGGTACAGATATTCACACAGAATTTTTAGGAATAAAAAAAAGTATTCTTATCATTACAAGTGATGCAATATTGGTTTTGAAAAAAGATAAATCACAAAGAGTAAAAGACGTATATGAGCAATTATTTGTTGATAAAATAGAGCTTTTATAAAATTAAAATTTCTCAATGACTGTTTTTAAAAACTATATTTTCAATTTTTTGCTTCTTATAAGCCAATTATTGTTTCCGTTAATTGTATTGCCTTATACAAATAGAATTCTGGGTCCTAAAACAGTTGGTATATTTAATCTTGTTGATAATTTTGCTCAATATTTTATCACAATTGCAGCGTTAGGAATTTCTGTTTACGGAGTTCGGGAAATCTCAAAAGCGAAATTTGTTTCAAAACAAAATCTAAATGAGACTTTCTCAGAACTTATAAGTATCAATAGTATTTTGACTGTTTTCGTTTTAATTGTATACTTTTTTTTTGTTTTTTTTAATCCAACTGTTAAAGCTAATCAGGCTTATTATTTAATAGGGAGTGTTCAGGTATTGGTTGGCGTTTTCTCATTAGAATGGTTCTTTCAAGGTACAGAAAATTTTAAATTTATAGCGGTTAGGACACTTATAGTGAAGATAATCAGTATAGTAGCTGTTTTTGTTTTTGTGAAAAATGCTTCTGATGGTCTTATTTATTACTTTATTACAGTTTTAACATTTGTCTTAACATCAATTTTAAATATTACTTTCATTAATAAGACGATTGAGTATAAATTGCCTTCAATAAAAAATCTTAAGAAACATTTATCCCCATTACTTACTTTCTTTACCACTAAATTTATGATTAGTATTTATGTTACTATGACTACTATCTTATTGGGTTTTTTAAGTACTGAACAAGATGTGGGATATTTTTCCTTAGCTTTTAGGGTTTTTAATATAGTTGTAATTTTGGTATCATCACTTACAACTGTTGTATTATCAAAAACAGCAATTATGGTAACTGAGGATATAAAGGCTTTCCAAGACCTAATTAGTAAAATTGTTATTTTTAATATTTTTATGGGTTTACCTGCTGCAGTTTTGGTTAATTTATATGCCAAAGAATTTGTATATATTTTAGGTGGGAGATCATTTGAACCTGCTATTTTTTCTTTGAAGTTTTTTTCTGTTCTTATCTTTGTAATTCCATTTAGTAATTTATTTGCATTAAACATTTTAACGCCTCTAAAAAAAGAAAATGATTTTCTGAAAGCAACTATCATAGGAACTATTATAAGTCTGATCCTCAATTTCTCTTTAATTCCTTCGAAAGGTTATTTAGGGGCGACATATACATTTTTAACTACAGAAATAGTAGTTTCACTATCATTGTTCTATTATGCTTATAGAAGACAAAAATTTAATTTACACTTATCTTTTCTATTTAAAACTTTTGTGGCTAGTAGTTTTTTTATTCCCATATATTATTTTCTCCCAGATATTAATGTATTACAACGGTTAATACTAGGTATGTTTATATCAGGTGTATTTTATTTATTACTTCAAATATTTATTATAAAGGATTCAATTATTATTTACTATGTCAAGCCATTTTTGAAAATAAAACTAAATCAAAATGAGAAGAAATAATAATACTTATATATCTGTTGTTATTCCATGTTATAATGTGGAGCATTTTCTCCATACGGCATTAGATTCAATTCTGAATCAAACTTATCCATATTTTGAGGTTATATGTATTGATGATTATTCAAGTGATAAAACATTAGAAATTTTAAAACTGTATTCAGAAAAAGATGAGAGAATAAAGGTATTTGCAAATGAAGAAAACTTAGGTGTAACGGCTACAAGAAATTTGCTTATTAATTATTCACAATATGAATACATATTATTTATGGATTCGGATGATATATCTGATATTCAGCGTATTCAAAAGTTAGTAGAAGAGAGGGACAAGTATAATGCCGACATTGTTTCTTCTAATTATACCTTTATTGATGAGTATGGTAGTCCACTTAAAACGAATGGATTAGATTTATTGAAGACTAGGTTAGGAATAAAGTTTGTAACATTTTTCAATTCCCCGATCCCTCATGCACCCTCTCTAGTTAGAAAAAAGCTGCTCACGGATAATAATTATAATGAGAATTATAAAGCTGCTGAAGACTATAAACTATTTTCAGATTTAATGTGTAATGATGGGTTAAATGTTAGAATTCTTGACGAATCATTATATCTATATAGAATAAATCAAATGGGCATGTCAATGTCAAACAATCATTCACAAATAGAAAGTCATATTAGAATTGCAACAGAATTTATTTGTAAAGAGTTTGGGAAGTGTGATAATTATGATTTTTGGAGACTCTCGAAATTTGATATATCTTTGGAAGTCTTATCTCGAAGTCATATAATATCTTCCTTGAAACAAATTAATCAAATTAGGGTATTGTATCTAAACAAATACAGCCTTTCGAAACAAGAGAGGGAAGAAGTAAATAGATATACGGCTCAGTATTATATTTTCAGCTATTATAGTTTGCTTAAACAGGCATTTAGAAATAAAAAAATTATCAAAGCTTTAAGTTGTATTTCTATAAGTTTTATAAACAATATTAATATATTAATAAATGTTAAAAATATAAAATGGATGATCAAGAAAATATGAAATTATCAATAGTAATACCCACGGTGGGTCGTACAAAAGAATTAGATAATCTATTGGAATCAATAGAAAAAGCTAAGCTGGATTTTCGATATGAGATAATCATTATTGATCAAAATGATAAGTTTTTTTTAGATAACATAATAAATAAATATAATGGGAAGCTACCAATTATTCATGAAATAGTTTCTTTTAAAGGCTTATCTAAAGCGAAAAACCAAGGAGTTAAGCTGGCCTCGGGACAATTTATAAGTTTTCCAGATGATGATAGCAAAATTTTACACGATACATACCAAAATGCTTTTGTAGAGATTGAAAATAATAATCTTGATATGGTATTTGGAAAATGTATTGATGAAAAAGGAATAGATAGTGTTTTAAATTTCAAAAAAGAACCAACTTTTCTTAATCAACAAAATATGCTAGGAGGTTTTGTTGAAGCTACTGTAATAAGTAAGACAGATATATTGAAAAAATGGAATTTTGATGAAAACATGGGAGCTGGGTGTTTCTTTGGAGCAGAAGAAGGATATGATTGGTTGTACAGAATTCTCACAGAAAGTACTTCCCTGAATATAATGTATTCGCCGAGAATTCAATTTTTTCATCCTCAGGTAATTTTATCTAAAGGTGATGAAAGTTCTTTAAATCGTGTATTTAAATATCGATGTGGGACTGCATATCTTTGTGTAAAACATGATTTTAGACTTAAATTAACAAAAAGAATTTGGCTTAGCCGTATTGCTTCTCTTATCTACTATCCATTGGATAGAAAAAAAGCAAGTTACTATAATGTGGAAAAAAACGCATTGCAACTAGGTAAAGAATTTGCTAAACTAAAACTAAATAAATGAGACTATTCAAAAAGCTACTTTCATCCTTTGGGATATTTCAGTACTTTATATTATTAATATGCTATTTGTTTTTAGTTGTATATAAAAATGATACATTATTAATTCTAGCATTTTTTTATAGTTTGTTTTTGGGATTTTTTGTCATTAAAAATAGAGTTGATTATTTATTAGCAAATGGAAATGCATTAATATTTCTTATATTTCTCTTTTTATATGGAATTTTTCAGGCTATGATAGAGAAAATACTAAATGGTGAAATATCAGATACCGTTTATATATCCACTATAGTTTATGCTTCAGCAATTCCAGCCTATATTATAGGTTGGTCTTTTAGTAAAAAAGAACAATATGATAAATTGTACGAGTCTAATATTAAGGAATATAAAAATAATAATGGATATAATCTTTTTCTTATAATTATACTACTTATTCTAATTGGTTATGTTACGTATTTTTTCTATTCTATAGGGGCTCTTTTTAATCCATCGGTATTGGAGAAGGACCGTTCAACTTTATTCGAAGAAAGAGGAATGGGCAGCATTGTGATTGGATTGCTCATCTCGGGTATATTTTTACATTTTATTTACTATTTTAAGAAAATTCCAAAAAAAATTCGATATTTTGTTACAGCAATTTTGATATATTATATTTTGTTACAACTTAGTGCGGGAAATAGAAGAGATTTTATGCCAATGATTTTAGGTATTTTTTGGGTGGTTGTCAATATTCGTAAAATAAAATTTACATTTTCTTTGTTAGTTGGTCTCTTAATAGCAATATCAGTTTTTCAGTACCTAGGTACAATTCGAAGTAATTTATCCTCGGGATTAACGAATGTTTCAAATGAACAGAATATCATTAATACTTTACAAAGTAATGAATTTGTTTATCCATTTTATACATTAAGTTTTGATCTTAAAAATTATCAAAATAATCAATTAGATTTAAAATACGGTGAATCCTATTTGTATCCCATAATTTTTTTCATTCCTAGAAATATTTATCCCGAAAAACCATATTCTCTTGCTGATCAATTTATCAAAAGAAATTTTGGAAATAGATATACAATGGGATTTGCATACACTCCTGTAACGGAAGCATTTGTAAACTTTGGATATGTAGGTCCATTTTTCTTTTATTTATTTTTAGGCTTTTTAATTAATAAGGTTGCGAATAAAAAGAATCAAGTTTTAAATTTTATCTTTTTTACTATGATTCTTGATCTAAGTAGGGGAGAATCAGGCACGTTTTTCTATCAGTTTTTTTTCGTTTCATTATTTTTGCTAATAATACCAGGTATAATAAAATTAATTCAAATGAAATGAAAGTCGTATTCGATAATATCATATATTCACTTCAAAACTCTGGAGGAGGGTCGGTTTACTGGACGGAACTTATAAAAAGATTCAGTGCGGACAAAAGATTGGATGTTGTATTTTATGAACAAGAAGAACCCAATTATAATATTTTTAGAAGAGAGTTTTCACTTCATAATGTAGAAAAAGAAACTTTTCTAAATTTAAAGATTAGGAGATATTTAAATTTCACGAAGCCAATACAGGAAAAGAGTATATTCCATTCCAGTTATTTTAGGATTTCAGGATCAAAGTATGCTATCAATGTAACAACGATACACGATTTTACAACTGAAAAATTTAGAACTGGTTTAGCCCGTTGGGTGAATTTGCAACAAAAAAGACATGCCGTTTTGAATTCAGATGGTATTATTTGTATTTCGGAAAATACCAAAAAGGATCTTTTGCATTTTGTTCCGAATTTAGATCCCCAAAAAATTAGAGTTATTTATAATGGTGTGAGTAATGACTTTTTCAAAATAAATGAGAATTTTGAAATTTCGCAGAAAAACCCAAAATTTGCGACTCTTGAAAATTATAAGTATTTACTCTACATAGGCCACAGGACAGAGTATAAAAATTTCCCTATCGCAGTTAAAACAGCTGCGAAAGTTAAAGATAAATATAAACTAGTAGTTATAGGAGAGCCATTTAATGATGATGAAAAATTGTATGTTGAATCTTTATTGGGGACACAATATATTCAGCTTTCAAGATTAAATAATGAGGATCTGAACTTTTTATATAATAAAGCGTTTGTGCTTCTATACCCGTCATCATACGAAGGATTTGGCATTCCGTTAGTGGAGGCTATGAAAACACATTGCCCGGTTATTGCGAACAAAAATTCTTCAATACCGGAAGTGGTTGGAGATGCAGCCATATTGTATGATGATATCAATGAGAATTTGATGGCTGAAGGAATTTTGAAATTAGAGGATGAATCATTTAGAAGAGAATTAATTCAAAAAGGAGTTTTACAATTCCCTAAATTTGACTGGGACAAAACTTATTTGAAATATCTGGAATTTTATAAAGAATTGTATGATGGGAAGTAAGCTGACACAATATGGCTTTTGGGGATTATGTAAAATGACTTTAAATCTGATTAGAACTAAATTTACCTTTTCAGATGCCCGTATTATTCGTTTCCCAATAGATATTCGTGGTAAAAAGTTCATTAAAGTTTCAAAAGGTTTTACAACAGGTGTAGGATGCAGAATAGAGGCATATCCGGAAAATGAGCAACCCACTTTATTCTTTGGTGAGAATTTTCAGATGAACGATTATGTTCATATTACAGCAATGGAAAAAGTGGAAATAGGGAATAATGTCTTATTTGCCAGTAAAATTTATGTGTCCGACTGTTCACATGGGAGCTATGCGGGAAATGAAAATGATTCTTCTCCAGATTCAATTCCGCATGATAGAAAATTATTTTCGAAGCCGGTTATCATTGAAGATAATGTTTGGCTGGGTGAATTTGTTTCTGTCTTGCCCGGTGTAGTTATAGGAAAGGGGACAATTGTAGGGGCCAACTCGGTGGTTTCAAAAAGTTTACCTGCAAATGTTATTGCAGTGGGAACTCCTGCAAAACCAATAAAAAAATATAATTTTGAAACCCAACGCTGGGAAAAATATAATGATTAATAAATACAAACTATGAAAAATATATTAATTACAGGTGGAGCCGGTTTTATAGGCTCTAATTTAGCATTAAAACTGATTGATAAAGGCTATAATATTACAGTTTTGGATAATCTTTCGCCACAAATACATGGTGAGAACCCTGCCGAAACTTCCCCATTGTATCTTAGCATTAAAGACAAGGTTAAATTTATTTTAGGCTCAGTAACCAGTGAGGAAGATTGGAAAAAAGCTTTAGAAGGTCAGGATGCTATTGTCCATTATGCTGCCGAAACAGGTACGGGACAATCTATGTACGAAGTAAAAAAATATATTGATGTTAATATTGGTGGAACTGCCATTCTTTTAGATTTGTTGGTCAATACAAAACATAATATTAAAAAAGTAGTGGTGGCCTCTTCCCGTTCTATTTATGGAGAAGGTAAGTACATCAGTCAAGAGTTAGGTGCAGTTTATCCGACACAACGTACTGCTGATTATATGGATAAAGGTGATTTCGAAGTGAAATACTCTGGTTCTTCTGCTCTTACTTTGGTAGGAACGGACGAAACTTCAAAAATTCATCCATCATCTGTTTATGGTATTACAAAACAAAACCAGGAACAGATGGTTCTTACAGTTTGCCCTACAATTGGTATCGCTGGTGTTGCATTCCGTTACCAAAATGTTTACGGGCCTGGCCAGTCTCTGAAAAACCCATATACAGGAATTCTTTCCATTTTTTCAACTCAAATTAAGAACGGAAATGGGATCAATATTTTCGAAGACGGAAAGGAAACCAGAGATTTTGTTTTCATTGATGATGTAGTAGATGCTACTATTTTAGGTTTGGAGAAAGAGGAAGCTGATAACCATGTTTTCAATGTTGGAACCGGTGTTGCAACTGATGTTTTAGAAGTGGCCAATGGTTTAATCAAAAATTATGGTGTTGATGTTCCGGTAACGGTTTCAGGAAATTATCGTTTAGGAGATATTCGTCATAATTATGCTGATTTAACGAAAATCGAATCTTTATTAGGATTTGAGCCAAAGGTAAGTTTTGAGCAAGGTCTACGGAAATTTACAGAATGGGTAAATACTCAGGAAGTGCAGGAAGACCAATACCAAAAGTCGATTGATGAAATGAAAGCTAAAGGTTTATATAAATAGATTATTTTGAAAACAGTTGCCTTAATTCTTATTTTATTTTTAAATTCAATAGGATTATCCGGACAAATTTTGTCGGTGAAAGAATTTAATGCGAAGGGAGATGGTGTTACTGATGATACTAAAGCTATTCAGAGTGCATTGAATAGCGGTAAGCCAATACGTTTTGAACAAGGAGTTTATTTAGTGAGAACTTTAGTTGTTCCATATAACTTTAAAGGTTTAAGTATGGAAGGTGTTGGTTTTAATCATTGGCATAATGATGTAGGAACGGTACTAAAATCAATAGGAAATGAGCCTATTTTGAAATTTGTGGACGGTTGTGATTGGGTGAAAATTTCTAATTTACGGTTCGATGGGAATAATATAGGTGGAATTGGTATTGATGGAACATTTGGTGGAGGATTAATTATTGATAATGTCGGATTCTATAATTTTCAAAGCATTGGTCTAAAATCGCGGCAAGGTTTGCTCAGGATTAGTAATTCGTTTTTTTTTAAAAATAAAGTTGGTGTAGAGTTATTTTCAGATAGCACTATTACCAATACTGAAATTACTGGAGGAGATATCTGTCTTAAGATTGTTGCCGGTGGAAACAGGCTCTCCAATATTTGGCTAAATAGTGCAAATGAATGTTTACTTCTATTAAAACCATTAGATGAAAAAACAGGACATCAAAATACATCTATTACAAATGCATATATTGGGGAACTATTTAATAATAATGGTCGGGAAGCTTACCAGATAAGAATTGAAGGTAACGCAATTAAAAGAGTTCAGCAGATTCAGATTACAAATTCTTTTTTTGTACATGCAACAGATACAAAAAGTATTAATAGTTTCTTTTATTTAAGTAATTGCGATGAAATTATTATTAGTAATTCAAATTTTCTTGGCCGCTATACCTATTATAATAAGAATTCTTATACCAAAAATTTTATTGTAGGTGAGAATAGCAATAATATTAAGGTAATTGGGAATATTGTCAAAGGAATAAATCAGGAAGCTGTAGTAATTAAAAACGGTGCTTACGACTGGAGTATATTAAACAATGATTTTATAGATTGCGCAGGTCTTAATAATGTAAATGCCGTAATAAAGGCGATCCCTAGTTCTAGGTCAATTATTACAAATAATAAATTTTTAGATTATAGGAATACGCCAAACGTAGTAGCATTGCAAGTTGATAAATCAGAAGGTCTGCTTTTTAAAGATAACTATATTTATTATCCAAATAAAAGTATTATTGTTGATTCTAAAAATGTAGAAATCTCACAAACTAATAATTATAGATAGATGAATTTAAAAGGGAAAAGTATACTTTTAATTTCGGTTAAATTTTTTAATTACGAAGTTCTCATCAAGCATGAGCTTGAAGAAATGGGAGCTTCTGTGGCTTTATTTGATGAAAGGCCTTCCAATTCATTTTTTAGCAAGGCAATTATCCGTATAAAAAAAGAAATGTATTCTGTTAAAATCAATCAGTATTTTAACGAGATCATTGAAAAAATAAAAGATAAGAAATATGATTATTTCCTGTTAATAAAAGGAGAAGCCACGCCAAAATTTTTCCTTGATTTTTTAAAAGAAAATAATCCGGGTATCAAATTTATTTTCTATACCTATGACTCATTCAAGAATAATTCGAATGGATTGGATATTTTAAATTATTTTGAGGCTAAATTTACTTTTGACAGTCAGGATGCGGTTCAATATCAAATGAGTTTCAGACCATTGTTTTTTGCGCAGGACTATGGAAATCTATATGGTAAGAACAAAGAATTTCAGAATGATCTGGCTTTTATTGGAACGGCACACTCGGATCGTTATTCAATTAGTGAAAAGGCTAAATCATGGTGTAATGGACATCAATTAAAAATGTTTACATTTTATTATTCTCCCAGCAAACTTCTTTTTAAATATAAAAAAGCAACGGATAGGAATTTTAAAAACTTTGATTACAATAAAATTTCGTTCAATAGCCTTTCCCACCATGAAATCGTTGATGTCTATAAAAATACTAAAGTGATTCTGGATATCAACCATCCCGGACAGGATGGTCTTACAATGAGAACATTTGAAACATTAGGGGCCGGCAGGAAACTAATCACTACCAATCCTAAAATAAAAAAGTATCCTTTTTATGATTCGCAGAATGTTTATATCATAGAAAGAGAAGCAATCAAATTTGACGAAAATTTTTTCCGTTCCGATTTTAAAGAAATGAATTCTGAAATTAGAGAAAGTATGTCTTTAAAGGGGTGGGTAAATGAAGTATTTGGACTTTCATCCATTAAACATTGGGAACAGGTTTTAAAACAGTAATTATGAATATAGCCGTTTTTGGAGGTTCTGGTTTTGTTGGGAAGAATCTTATACAGTCGAGGTTGATGGATGCTGAAATTCAGGCAATATCATTAAGAGATACTTCTTGGAAAGAAGCTGCTGGTTCGGCAGATATTATGATCAACCTTGTGGGCAAGGCACACGATCATAAAGGAACTGCGTCTGAAAAAGATTATTCTTTTGCCAATGTAGAATTGGTGAAAGAAATATTTGATACTTTCATTAAATCAGATGCCAGGCTTCTTATTCACATAAGCTCAATTGCTGCCGTTGAAGAATTTGAATCTGAAAAACCATTGAAAGAAGAATCTATCTGTAATCCGGTTTCCTTATATGGTACAACTAAAAGGCAGGCAGAAGAGTGGCTTTCGGCTCAGATACTTCCCGAAAATAAAAAAGTGATTATTCTGAGACCACCAATGATTCATGGGCCCGGAGACAAAGGCAATCTGGGACTGCTCTATAAAATAATTTCAAAGGGACTTCCATATCCGCTGGCATCTTTTGACAATAGCAGATCGTTTTTGTCTATTGATAATTTCAGCTTCTTCATATCGGAAATTATTAAAAACGAAAATGAAATAAAAACGGGAATTTATCACATCTGTGATGATGAGCCGGTTTCAACAAAGGATATTATTACTATTATAAAAAAAGTTACGAATAAAAGGACACTCAATCTATCCGTCCCTAAAATATTCATACAAGGAATTGCGAAAGCAGGCGATATTTTACCTCTTCCTATCAATACGAAAAGATTGAAAAAGATGACCGGTAATCTTCTGGTTTCCAATGAAAAAATAAAAAATACATTAAAAATTACAGATCTTCCTGCTTCAGCGAAGCAAGGTCTTGAAAAAACAATAAAAAGCTTTAGTTAAACTAATGGAATATATTCTTGTCATTGTTATCCTGTTTATTTCAATTTTGATATACTTCAAAATAGCAGATAAATATAATATTATAGATAAACCCAATCACCGGAGTGCCCATACACAAATCACTTTAAGAGGCGGCGGAATTATTTTTCCAATCGCATTTATTGTTTTTTGTTTGTTTAATCTTAATGAAGCAGTTCAAAATTATTGGTCTTTTGGATTGGGGCTTCTGGCGATATGTACCATCAGTTTTATTGATGATGTCAGAACTTTATCCAATAAGATCAGGCTTTCGATTCATTTTGTTTCAGTAGTTCTGCTTCTATACTTTACCGGGGCTTTTACGTTAATGCCTTTTTGGGTATGGCCAATACTTTTTGTAGTGATAATTGGGACTCTCAATGCTTACAATTTTATGGACGGTATAAATGGAATGACTGGAATTTATAGTCTTGTAGTTCTTGGCTCTTTGGCACATATTAATAAAGATATTATACAGTTTACAGACGAAAACTTTATATTATATCCGATTTTGGCATGTTTGGTTTTTCTTTTCTTCAATTTTAGAAAAAAAGCAAAATGTTTTGCAGGGGATGTAGGAAGTATGGGAATTGGTTTTTGGGTAATCGGGCTTATTACTTTACTGGTTATGAGAACCGGAGAGTATAAATACATTTTATTACTTTCAATTTATGGGATGGAAGTCGTACTTACCATTGTTGAACGTATATTATTAAAGGAAAACATATTTGAAGCTCATAGAAGACATCTGTATCAGCTGTTTGCCAATGAGAAAAAAGTTTCTCATTTAATCATAAGCTCTGTATATGCTTTCTGCCAGTTATTGATAAATATATTTTTAATTCAAACACAATTTCCGATTTGGGTTATTATTTTGATTATATTTATTCCAGCAGGCGGAATTTATTTAGGATTGAAATGGAGCTTAAAAAAAGAATATAATTTATAGATATAAATACAAAAATGAAAATAAAAGAGACACCTTTAAAAGATTGTTATATCATTGAACCTACAATTTTTGAAGACGAAAGAGGATACTTCTTTGAAAAATTCAATGAAAAGAAATTTGAAGAACTTACAGGAATGAATGGGCACTTTGTTCAGGATAATATTTCAAAATCTTCATATGGGGTACTCAGAGGCCTTCATTTACAGAAAGGAGAACATGCCCAGGCCAAACTGGTATCTTGTCTGGAGGGAAAAGTTTTTGATGTAGCAGTTGACTTAAGAGAAGACTCACCCACATTTGGTAAGTGGTTTGGTGTAGAGCTTACACCTGAGAATAAACTTCAGCTTTATGTACCGCGAGGTTTCGGACATGGTTTTTCCGTTTTAAGTGAAACTGCAATCTTTTCGTATAAATGTGATAATTTTTATGATAAAGAATCTGAAGGAAGCGTCATCTGGAATGATCCGGAATTAAATATTGACTGGAAATTACCACTTGAATCAGTTATTCTTTCTGAAAAAGATAAGGCTTTACCGAAATTCTCCGAACGCAATTTCTAAAATAAAATATTGAAAACCACTTTCCTAAAGTGGTTTTTATTTTTTGAGCCTTACTCTTTATTATTTTGTATCTTTGCACACTCAAAATCAAAACGATGCGTACTAAATCTGTAGGGAAGAAGAAAATCAATGTAGTTACTCTTGGATGCTCCAAGAATGTATATGATTCTGAAGTATTAATGAGCCAGCTGAAAGCAAATGGAAAAGAAGTGATTCATGAAGACCGCGGAGATATTGTTGTAATCAATACTTGCGGATTTATTGATAATGCGAAGGAAGAATCCATTAATACAATCCTTGATTATGTAGATGCAAAAAACAGAGGCGAGGTTGAAAAAGTTTTTGTTACAGGTTGTCTTTCTGAAAGATACAAACCAGATCTTATTAAAGAAATTCCGGATGTAGACCAATATTTTGGAACAAGGGACCTGCCTGTTCTTCTAAAGCACCTTGGTGCAGATTACAAGCATGAACTGGTAGGTGAGAGATTGACTACTACCCCTAAGCATTACGCATATCTTAAGATTTCAGAAGGTTGTGACCGACCATGTTCTTTCTGTGCTATTCCTTTAATGAGAGGCGGACATGTGTCAACGCCGATCGAAAAACTGGTTTTAGAAGCTCAAAAACTGGCAAAAAAAGGAACAAAAGAGATCATCCTTATTGCACAGGATCTTACTTATTATGGTCTTGATATTTATAAAAAACGTGCGCTTGGTGAACTTTTAAAAGAGTTGGTAAAAGTTGAAGGTATCGAATGGATACGTCTTCATTATGCTTTCCCAAGTGGCTTTCCCGAGGATGTTCTGGATATCATCCGTGAAGAACCTAAAGTATGTAATTATATAGATATCCCTCTTCAGCATATTAATTCTGATCTGTTGAAATCTATGAAACGTGGGACAACTCATGAAAAAACGAATGCATTATTAGCTAAGTTTAGAGAGAAGGTTCCTGATATGGCTGTAAGAACAACCTTAATCGTTGGATATCCGGGAGAAACTGAAGAAAGATTTCAGGAGTTGAAAGACTGGGTAAGAGAGCAAAAATTTGACAGATTAGGTTGCTTCACTTATTCTCATGAAGAAAATACCGGTGCTTACGTACTAGAAGATGATATTCCACAAGAAGTAAAAGAAGCAAGAGTGGAAGAGATCATGGAATTGCAGTCACAGATTTCCTGGGAGAAAAATCAGGAGAAGATTGGGAAAACATTCAAATGTATATTTGATAGAAAAGAAGGTAACTATTTTATTGGAAGAACAGAATTTGATTCCCCCGACGTAGACAATACAGTTCTGGTTTCCGCTGATGAAACTTATATTTCAATAGGTGAATTTGCAGAAGTGAAAATAACTTCAGCAGAAGAATTTGACTTATATGGTGAACTGATCTGAGAACCTGCCTTTTAGCAGGATTATATTTACACATGATTTTCAGGAATAATTGAAAATATTAATAAAATTTAACGCAGCAAATCAAATTGTAATATTATTGATTATATTGATTTTCAGTAAGTTGCTATTTTGCTAAATAAAAGTCTTTTATTTTTTTTATATAAAATGAATAAATTTCAAAATTATGTCTTAAATTTGCGCAATAAGCAATGTTTTAAAATCAAATGCTTCAATGAGTTGCCTATCCAAATAAAGCTGGAAAATATGGATGGCTTAGAAGATAAAGCACAAGTTGGGACGCATTTTCCGTTTTGGAAATATTGATGAAAAATAATGTAATTTAAAATCTTTAAAAACTTATGAAAAAATTTTTATTAACAGCGACAATGCTCGTTGGCCTTTCGGCAGTTTCCAAGGCTCAGACAACGGGACGTGTGGGTATTAACACGACTGCACCGGCCGCAACATTAGACGTGGTAGCTACTACTACTGACAATACTAGACCTGATGCCTTACTAGTCCCTCGTATGACAGAAGATCAGTTAGCAGCTAAAAATACTGCGTATGCAACTGCTCAAAATGGTGCTCTTGCATTTGTTACAGCTGTAGATGGTACAACGACAGCTAAAACTGTAAATGTTACAGCTCCTGGTTTCTATTACTATGATGACCCAACATCTACTTGGAAAGCAGTAGGAGGTGGTGGTGCTGTTACCCCTCAAAAGTATGAAGCGATTAGAGGAACAGTAACTACAACTAGTGCGGGAGCTTACACCGTTGCTGCAAACGACTACTTAATAGTAACAAATATTGCGGCAGGAGGTGTTACTATTACTTTCCCTCCGTTGACAGCTGCAGATGCAGGACGTACAGTGCTTGTATTTAACAATAACCCTTCAACTCAAGCAAACACTATTCTTGGTATAGTAGGACAGGCTGGTAATAACAACCTTAGAGGTAGAACATCAGTAGTTTGGACTGGAACAATTTGGGTGAGTGTTGGATTATAATATAATGCTCTGTGATAATTAATTTTTAAATTTTATACAACGATGAAAAATATATTTAATCTTTTATTATTGGTTGGACTTGGAACAGTTAGCTATGCTCAGGTTCTTACTAACCAGCCAACAAATGCTACCATTACAAATTCTAACGTGTTATTAGATGGAAGTACAAACTTCAGTACTGAATCTGGTGCTCAGCCATATGTAGGTAAAGGGGTTATTATTCCAAGTGTAGACTTGGTTAACTTCCAGTTTGATCTTACTTTAGCAGATAGTGTTACTTTCCCAACTTACTTCGATGGTATGCTAGTATATAACAATGCTACAGGAAATACTCTTACAACTGGTAACAGATCCTCAACAGCAACAGCTGTTACTCCTGGATACTACTATTTCTATAACCCAAATGGAGCATCAAACGGAAACGTTACTGCCGGGGTGTGGAGACCAGTAGGTGGAGGTAGTGCTAAATATGATGTAACTACTACTTCTGAAGTAGCAACAAATACATTGGTTGGAAGTAAGCAGGTTTTTGCTAAAAAAGGGACGTTCACTGCTAGTGGAAGCTCTACTTCACCTACAGCATACATTCCAGGACCTATAACTATTCCGGCAAGTGCTACAGCTTCTGTATACAGAGTAACTATTTATAAAGCAGGAACAGGTACTGTTTATGATAACAATGTATATTCTTATGATATTGCAACAGGAAATCTTATTACAGGATCTCCTAGTATTTCTGTAGTTTATCCATCAGGAAACTATGATTATACAGTAGAATATATCAAATAAATAGATTCTAATTTATATTTATAAAAAAAGCCAATGAGATTCTCATTGGTTTTTTTATATGGATGGTGTTAATTCCTTTTAAAAGCTAACAGTTGCTCATAGTATACATTTGGTATTTAATTTGAATATGAATAGCATAAGAAGGATAGAAGTAGATGATAATTTAAAGTATATAAAATTTATAGAGCAATTAGTTTAGGGTAAAAATTATTGTTAAATAATTTATGAGTGATTTACTTTACAACCTTAATAAGCCTATTAAAACAGTTCTGTATGGTTTAATATCTTAAAGTTTTTATTTTTTGTATAACTCCTTTGCATTACTATTGAATTTCTTAAAATAAATAATTATCTGATTTTCAATTATTTATAAAATTGTTAATTTCAATTTTTTTATTAAAAAGTTAATTATGTTAACTTTTATGCTAATTTTTTAACATTTTTTAACAGTGCTACCTAAAACCCCTGTTAATAGTAACTTACAGGCTTTGTTAACATATAATTTTGTTTTCATTAACAGTTTTTAACATATAGAGTAGGGACTTTACAACATTCCTTATACTTTTGCTCCGTCAAAACCAATAAAATTCAAGATGATGAAAAGATTCATTCTCGTAATCATAATGATGATTTCAACCCTGGGTGTTTATTCTTTTACAGGTAACACTTTAGATGCGAAGAAAACAAGTTATGCATCGTACTACCACGATAAGTTTAATGGTAGAAAAACAGCAAGCGGAGAAATTTTTAGTAATTCAAAGTTCACTGCTGCAAACAGAACGCTTCCGTTTGGGACTAATATTAGAGTTACCAATCTGAACAATGGAAAACAGGTAATAGTAAGGATTAATGATAGAGGACCTTTCCATTCATCAAGAGCATTAGATATTTCTAAAGCTGCGTTCGATGAAATCGGAAATATCAGTCATGGTACCATTCCGGTTGAATATGAAATTGTCGACTAAATTTATGATTTAAATTAAAAAGCCAGCTGTATCAGCTGGCTTTTGTTTGTTCTAAACATTTACTTCCAATAGGGCAGGGCAATGATCGGAATGTACAGCTTCCTTTAAAATTACAGCCCGTGAGAGCTTATCTTTTAAGGTATAGGTTGCAAAATTATAATCCAGCCTCCAACCTTTATTTTTGGCTCTGGAATTCTGTCTGTAGCTCCACCATGTATAATTGTCAGGTTCATTATTGAAAAAGCGGAAACTGTCAATCAGCTCACATTCTTCAATGAAGCTGGTCATCCATTCTCTTTCCATCGGAAGAAACCCGGAAACATTCTTTAAACGGACCGGATCATGAATATCAATAGCCTGATGGCAAATATTAAAATCACCGGAAATAATAAGGTTAGGAATCGTTTTCCTTAATTCCTTTATGTAAGTAAGGAAATCATGGCAAAACTGCATTTTAAACTCCAGTCTTTCAATATTGCTGGCAGATGGAACATATACTGAAATTACAGAGTACCCATCGAAATCTGCGCGGATAATTCTGCCCTCATTATCATAGCTCTCGATACCACATCCGTATTCCACATGATTAGGCTTGATTTTCGACGCAATTCCGACACCGCTGTAGCCTTTTCTGACTGCGGAATGCCAATAACTGTAATAACCGATTTTTTCAAGACTTTCAATATCTATCTGATCGTTTCCGGCTTTACTTTCCTGAATACAGATTGTGTCCGGATCAGCAATTTTTAGCCAGCCCAGAAAATCTTTAGTAAAGGCTGCCCTGATTCCGTTAACGTTATATGTGATTAACTTCATGAATTTTTGATGAAAAATTTAAAATGTTCGTTATATTTTGAAGGAATAAATTCAGTGATATCATAATCTGCTATCTGATGAATATAAAAAGGGTCTTTCGTAATGATTTCTTCAACTTCCTCTTTAGAGCCTGCATCTGCAATTATAATCCCTCCGGTTCTTGGTTCCTTTCTGCCCGAAGCGATAAAATTTCCGGAAGTATAGTTTTTTTCAAGAAAATCATTGTGCTCCGGAATGAAATGTTCTACATTTTCCAGAGAAGTTTTGTAAGTCAGCGAGATAATAAACATCGTTTTTTTGCTAAGATATGAACTCTTTCAGACTATTAAAAGTATATGTAAAAAAAGAAGCGGCAAAAATCATCCGATTTTTGCCGCCTTAAACCCAAAATTTAAATTAAACTATGAAAAAAATTATTTGGGTTCTAAAATGCTGATAGGAATAATACATTCTTCCAATGAAATTCCCCCATGCTGGTAAGTTTCTTTATAGTAATTCACAAAGTGATTGTAATTTTTCGGATAAGCCAGGAAAATATTATTTTTTGCAAAAATATATTTTGAGCTTAAATTTCCTTTTGGAAGAAACAGCTTTTCAGGATTGGTAACAGCCCATACATCACTGTCATCATAAGTTAAGCTTTTTCCTGTTTTATAACGGATATTGGTGGATGTTTCACGGTCACCGACTACTTTGCTTGGTTTTTTAACGTATACCGTTCCGTGGTCTGTAGTAATTACAAGTTTATATCCGTTTTCTGCAGCAGCTTTAATAATCTTTAGTAATGACGAGTTTTCAAACCAGTTAAAAGTAAGAGATCTGAAGGTTTTGTCATCACGGATCAGCTGGTCTACAATATGATTATCTGTTTTGGCGTGAGAAAGTATATCAATAAAGTTGTAAACAATAACCAGAAGGTCATTATTTTTATGCTGGTTAAAATCATCATAAATCTTTCGCTCAAAATCCGCATTCAGAACTTTAAGATATTTCATCGATTTAGATCCTAAACCGATTCTTTTCATCTGATCTTCCAGAAAATCACGTTCATATTCATTTTTATTCCCCTCTTCATTATCGTTGAACCATTTATCAGGAAAACGTTTCTCGATTTCAGACGGCATCAACCCTGCAAAGAAAGAGTTTCTTGCATACTGTGTGGCTGTAGGAAGAATACTGTAATAATAATCTTCTGAAATTTTATTGTAATATTTAGTAAATAATGGTTCAATAACTTTCCACTGGTCAAAACGCAGATTGTCTACCATAAGAAGAAGAACTTTTTCTTTCTCTACCTCAGGCTTTACTTTTTCCTTAAAAAGAGTATGGCTCATTAAAGGTTTATCAGGATCTGTAAGCCAGCTTTCGTAATTTTTCTCAATGAATTTGGCAAACTGGATATTGGCTTCCTCTTTCTGGGATTGAAGAAGGTCAGAAAATTCATTATCTGCCACTTTATCGAATTTTATCTCCCAGCTTAATATTTTCTTATAATATTCCGCCCATTCCTGATAAGTTCTGATATAGGAAAGTTCCATAGACAGGTTTCTGAACTCCTGCTGATACTGAAGAATTGTTTTCTGCTCCACAAGATTATCCTCCTGCAGATTCTTTTTTAATGATAATAAGATCTGGTTGGGATTTACAGGCTTTAAAATGTAATCTGCAATCTGAGATCCGATGGCTTCTTCCATAATATGCTCCTCCTCACTTTTCGTTACCATCACGATCTTTAAAGAATTATCTTTGTCTTTGATCATTGGAATAGCCTCCAGTCCTGAAATACCGGGCATATTTTCATCAATAAGTGTCAACGCAAATTTCTCTGAATCCATAAGCTCCAGAGCTTCGTTTACATTGTTAACAGGAGTTACCTGATAACCTTTTTTTTCTAAGAATACGATATGGGGTTTGAGTAAATCTATTTCATCATCTATCCATAATATCTTTTCCGACATATATTTATTTTTTTACATGGTTATTGCATCAAAATGTTGACCAATTCTTTTTAAATTCTCACAAATTAGAGACAACAAAAGTTAAATATTAGTTAAATGAAAATCCGCATCATTACTACTGATATTCAAATTGTTTAAAAACCGGTCTTTATATAATCCAAAGCTCTTTCCAGAACCTCGTCTTTTCCTTCCTGTATACCTTTTACAGTAGGCTTTATGATAATATCAGGGACAATTCCTATCCTCTGCGTTTCCCTTCCATCAGGGTAATAGGCTCCAAGTCCTGTAAAACAAGTGTCAAGGTCTGCAATTTTAAATCTTATAACGTCACCATTGGCCCCTGAAGTATTACTGCCGATCACTTTAACATTCGGGTGTTGTTTAAGCATCATCGTTGTGGTCTCTGCCTGGCTTTGTGTGCTCTCGTCTGCTAAAACAATTACGCGTCCTTTATAATAATCCGGATTTTTTCTTCCGATGCTGTTTTTTGCGCTATAAAATTTACTCAAATAATCCGTCTCCGGAAAATTAAATTGATAATAAATTGTTTTTTCCGGAAGAATTAACCTGCTTAGAGGAAAAATAGTCTGTTTAGGATAATTTCTGAGATCAAAAATGATTGACGTAGCAGATTTAAAATCCTTATACATATCATCCAGATCACTTTTTTCAATAATACCCATATTCACATAGCCTGTCTTTTTGTCCGCATCCAGAAATTTCCACTTTTGCTGAACAGCCGGTATTTCCTGGGTAATATCTTTAAGAAGATATGTTTTCACCTGAACAGCAAGATTTTGCCCACCGCGTTCTATTTTTAAAGTAATGGAATTATTATTACTGAAAAGAAACAGATTCCTGACTTTATTGATCTTTCCCCAGGAATTGGATGCAGGAATGTATTTCCCTAGACCATTCACCATCTGAGGTATCGTCCGGCCATTGACATCGTAAATCACATCACCAGTTTTCAAAGATGTTTCTTCATCAAATTTATTTTTAATGATCTTTGTTACAACCAGTTTTCCTTCCGCATAGCTGTATAATGCCGGGACTTTTCTTCTTCCATATTGATTTACATTGATTATAGGTGAATATAGAAAGGCGTGGGAATCATCAGTTTTTGCTACCAGTTCTGCGAGAGTTAATTGGTAATTTTCATCATTGTCAATATTCAGGAATTTAGGAACCATTTCTGTTAAAACATCGTTCCAGTTCTGATCTGTAAGGTATTTGTATGGGAAAAAATATTCTACCAGATTCCAATATCTGAAAAGCTCCAGCAGGCTGATTTCTTTTGATGTGAATTTTGAACCGTATGAATTCTCATTTTTAAAATAAACCTTTTTCCCTCCTTTCCCGAAATAATGACTGCTGCTTAAATTTCTGTTATTTTGAATAAAAAGTAACTCCCGGGTAACTTCCTCATTGAATATTTGTTTATTATTAATCCAGTTCAGGTCAAAATTTCTCAAAAAATAAACTTTCTCTTTATCTTCTTTTGGGCATTTTTTGCATTCATCAATTTTTCCGAGACTGCTGATCCATTTGGAATATAATTCGTTAAGCTGGGCTTTATCCTGAATATGATCAAGTTCATCAATTTTTTGAAAGAGCTGCTTATCCCAATCAAAATCTCCTTTGGCAACATGAGGATGATAATACTTTAAAAATCCCCAAACCCTGCACAGCGATTCCAGCTTTTGAGTTTCAGATAAAGCCTGTGCCGAAAAATGTAAACTGAAAAAAAATAGAATGAAGAGAGAAATTTTTCTCATTAAACAGTAGCGTTATTTATACAATCAAAGATATATTTTTAAAATAGAATATGCAGAAGCATCTGTGTAAATTCGTATGATCTGTGGTTAAAAAAAATAAAAATATATTGCATATGCCGACAGCTTAAAATTCTTAACACCAATTTATAATCCCTAAAATTTAAAATCCCTAACTTTGTTTACCAATACCAAAGCCTCCATGCAGAATAAGTTAAAGATCATCAACGATCCCGTTCATGGTTTCATCAGAATCCCACACGAAATTTTATTTGACGTTATAGAACATCCTTACTTTCAGAGACTGCGCAGAATCGGGCAGACGGGACTTCTCAATCTGATCTTTCCGGGAGCTACCCATACAAGATTTCACCATGCGCTGGGAGCAATGCATCTGATGTTTACGGCACTGGAAACCCTGCGTCAGAAAGGGGTTAAGATTACCGAAGAGGAAGAAAAAGGAGCAATGCTTGCTATTTTGATGCATGATATCGGCCACGGACCTTTCTCTCATGCATTGGAAAATATGCTGATGGACGACTGGCACCACGAAAAACTTTCCTTATTATTAATGAATAAGCTGAATGAAGAATTTGATGGACAGCTTTCTGTAGCCATCGAAATGTTTCAGGGAAAATACCATCGGAAATTTTTCAACCAGCTTATCTCTTCCCAGCTTGATGTAGACAGGCTTGATTATCTGAACAGAGACAGCTTTTTCACAGGTGTTTCAGAAGGAAATATCAATACACAAAGGATCATTTCCATGATGAATGTATGCAGCGAAGGCGAATTGGTGATTGATGCCAAAGGGGTTTACTCCATTGAAAACTTCCTTACCGCCAGAATGTTTATGTACTGGCAGGTGTATTATCATAAAACTTCAGCGCTCGCAGAGTTTCTTTTGGTTAAAATTTTGGAAAGAGCAAAATATCTGATTTCCGAAGGAATGGATCTGCCTGCAGGAGAAAATCTGAAATATTTTTTAAACCGTGGGAAAAGTGCAGCTACCGATGAGGATATTTACAGATTTACGCAACTTGATGATAATGATATAATTCATGCGATGAAATCCTGGCAGGATTCCGAAGACTTTATTCTTTCTTATTGGTGCAAATGTGTGATCCAGAGAAACCTTCCTAAAACGATTATTTCCACCCGCTCCTTTAAAAAGAAATTCATTGAAGAAAAAATAAAAAACACCAATGAATTTTTCGGAATTGATAATGGAAAAGAGCTTGTACATGAGATTAAGAGGAAATTACTGCCTTATGACACCAAAAAACAGCCTATTTATCTGCTTCAGAAAGACGGTAAAAAGATCAGGCTGGAAGAGTCGCAGGATCAGCTGTTGTCCGGGCTTATGGTACACAAAACAGCCAGGTATATTCTTACCTTTCCGAGAGATATTTCCCAGATAATATCTTAAATAATCTTAAAATTCACGTTCCTAAAATCAAAAAATGTTTGCGAATTACAGAATTTCTTATCTTTGCAGAATATGGAATTTACAGCTTCGCAAATTGCAAGTTTTATTGACGGACAGATAATAGGCGACGAAAGTACGGTTATTACGGGGGTTTCACCAATTGAGAATGGTGAATCAGGACATCTTTCTTTTATAGCACAGGATCGATTTTCCCATTTTTTAGATACCTCAAAATGCTCCGTTATTATTGTTTCGGAAAAACTTATAGATAAAGATAATTATAATCCTACCTTAATTGTTGTAAAGGATGCATACCTTTCTTTTCAGATTCTGATGAATCTGTATCAGGAAATGCAGGGCAGAAAAGAGGGAATCGAAACCGGTTCTTCTATTCATGATACTGCTGTGATTGGTGAAAAGGTGTATATCGGGGCATTTACTTATGTTTCTGAGAAAGCCAGAATCGGAGAAGGTTCGCAGATTTATCCGCATGTATATATCGGTAAAGGAGTTAAAATCGGTAAAAACTGTAAAATTGACAGTGGTGCCAGAATTTATGACTACTGTATTATCGGAGATAACTGTGTGATTCATTCCAACACGGTTGTGGGGGGGGACGGATTCGGTTTTCAGCCTACTGCTGAAGGATTTAAGAAGATTCCTCAGTTAGGAAACGTGATTATCGAAGACGATGTGGAAATCGGCTCAAACTGTAGTATCGACAGAGCTACAATAGGTTCTACCATTATAGGGAAGGGTACCAAGATTGATAACCTGATCCAGATTGCTCACAACGTGAAAATCGGTCAGAACAATGTGATTGCGGCACAGGCCGGAATTGCAGGATCTACTACTATCGGAGACTGGAACCAGATCGGAGGACAGGTAGGAGTCGTTGGCCATATCAAAATTGGTAATCAGGTGAAAATTCAGGCTCAGAGTGGTGTGAATTCCAGTGTTAATGATAAAGAAACATTGTACGGGTCCCCTGCGATAAGTTATAATGACTATCTTAGAAATTACGTCCATTTCAGAAATTTTACTGAAATTGTAAAGAGAATAAATAATCTTGAGGATATCTCAAAAGATAAAACTAATGAGTGATATGCAAAAAACACTCCAGAAAGAAGTAACGCTTTCTGGAATTGGCCTTCATACAGGTAAAGAAGTAAAACTTACCATTAAGCCTGCAAAGGAAAATACAGGTTTCGTGTTCGTAAGAACAGACCTGGAGGGACATCCTCAGGTAGAAGCGGATGTTAATTATGTAGTAGCAACAGAAAGAGGAACAACATTAGAAAAATTAGGCGTAAAAATCACTACCTGTGAGCACCTTTTAGCTGCGTTGGTGGGATGTGACATTGATAATGCCATTCTGGAAATGGATGCTTCCGAGCCTCCAATTTTAGACGGATCTTCAAAATTCTTTGTTGAAGCTATTGAAAGTGTAGGAATAGCAGAGCAGAACATTGCCAGAGAATATCTGGTAATAAAAGAAGTACTGAGCTATGCAGACCCGGCATCTGGATCAGAAATTACAATCATTCCTTCAGATACTTACGAAGTGACTACCATGGTAGATTTTGGAACCAAAGTATTGGGAACCCAGAATGCTACCCTTAAAAATATTTCAGAATTTAAAGAAGAGATCTCTTCTGCAAGAACCTTCAGCTTTCTGCATGAACTGGAAATGCTTTTGGATCACGGATTGATCAGAGGCGGAGATATCTCTAATGCTATAGTATATGTAGATAAGGATCTGACTCCCGACACTACAGAAAAACTGAAAAAAGCCTTCGGAAAAGATAACGTTTCTATCAGACCGAACGGTATTCTTGATAATCTTACATTAAATTACCCTAACGAAGCTGCCAGACATAAATTACTTGACGTAATTGGTGACTTGGCTTTGGCTGGCGTAAAAATAAAAGGTAAAGTAATTGCAAACAAGCCGGGACACTTTGTGAATACCCAGTTTGCAAAAAAACTGAACCGCCAGTGGAAACTTCAGAAAAAGAAAAACGTACCAGATTTCGATCTTACCAAAGAACCTGTTTTTGATATTAACGGAATTATGAAGCTTATGCCTCACAGACCTCCATTCTTATTGATTGATAAAGTTCTTGAACTTTCAGATTCTCACGTGGTAGGTTTGAAAAATGTGACTATGAACGAACCTTTTTTCGTAGGACATTTCCCTAAAGAGCCTGTAATGCCTGGAGTTCTTCAGGTAGAAGCTTTGGCTCAGACAGGAGGTATCCTTGTATTGGCAAGCGTTCCGGATCCTGAAAATTACTCCACTTATTTCATTAAAATTGATAAAGTAAAATTCAAGAGAAAAGTAGTTCCCGGTGATACTATGATTTTCAAAATTGAATTGATAGAGCCTATCAGAAGAGGTATTGTTCATATGCAGGGATACGGATATGTAGGAGATACCGTAGCAGTAGAAGCAGAATTAATGGCTCAAGTTGCAAAAAATAAAGTTGATTAAATGATTCATCAATTAGCAGCCGTAGATAAACGCGCAAAAATCAGCAAAAATGTAATTGTAGAACCATTCACTACAATTGCCGGGGATGTAGAAATTGGAGAAGGAACCTGGATAGGCCCGAACGTTACCATTATGGACGGGGCGAGAATAGGTAAAAACTGCAGGATTTTCCCGGGAACGGTAATTTCTGCGATCCCTCAGGATCTGAAGTTTGATGGTGAAGATACTCAGGTTATTATCGGTGACGATACAACAATCAGAGAATGTGTTACCGTAAACAGAGGAACAAAAGCCTTAGGATTTACAAAAATAGGAGCGAACTGCCTGATTATGGCAACTTCCCATATTGCTCACGACTGTGTTATTGGTGATCATGTTATTATCGTGAATGGCTGTGGTATTGCCGGACACGTAGAAATTGGCGATTATACTGTGATGGGTGGCCTTAGTGCTGTTCACCAGTTTGGTAAAATCGGAAAGCATGTGATGATCTCCGGAGGTACTTTGGTAAGAAAAGATATCCCGCCATACGTAAAAGTAGCTAGAGAGCCAATGTCTTATGCAGGAATCAACTCGGTTGGTTTAAGGAGAAGAGGATTTACCAATGAGAAAATTTTTGAGATCCAGAAAATCTACAGAGCTATTTTCCAGATGAAGATGAACGTTTCCCAGGCTATTTCACACATTGAAAAAGAAATGCTTCCGACAGCTGAAAGAGACGAAATCCTTCAGTTTATCCAGAACTCTCCAAGAGGTATTGTAAAAGGATACGGAACAGGTAAAGAAAGTAATTAATATAAATTACAAATGAAAAGTTTAATCTTACTAATAATGCTTTCAGCTTCATCTTTGTTGTTTGGACAGCAAACGGAAGGATTAAAAACTGAAAAAATAACGAAGACTTCAATCATGGAAAGAAAACATCCTGAGAAGTCTAATGACAGTATTGCTAAGAATTATTTAAATGATGTTCTGAAACGGTCAAATACTGGGAGCTCAATTTTTGGGACCGCCAATCAGTATAATTCTGAAATTCAGATGAATGTAAACAGATTGAATAACAATATGAATGCATTCAATAATAATACATTTAACAGAATGATGCCTCAGGGGCAGGGAATACAATTTAATAAAAGAAAATAAATATATACAAAATTTAATGGCAACAAGTAACGATATCAGAAAAGGACTTTGCATAGAGTACAGTAACGATATTTTTAAAGTAATAGAGTTTCTTCACGTAAAACCAGGGAAAGGACCTGCTTTCGTAAGAACAAAATTAAAGTCAGTAACCAACGGAAAAGTAATCGATAATACTTTCTCTGCAGGTCACAAAATTGACGAAGTAAAAGTAATCACAAGAAAGTTCCAGTATCTTTATGATGATGAGAACGGATTCCACTTCATGAATAATGATGATTTCTCTCAGTTATATCTGAATAAAGAAATGATTGAAAATGCACAATTCATGAAAGCAGGAGAAGAAGTAACGATCATTTTGAAAGAAGTTGACGAAACACCTCTTTCTGCCGAGCTTCCTCAGTCTGTTTATCTTGAAGTAGTTGAAGCTGATCCGGGAGTAAAAGGAAATACGGCAACCAATGCTCTTAAGAATGCCATTGTTGAAACAGGAGCCAGAGTAATGGTGCCTTTATTCATCGAGCCGGGTGATAAAATTAAAGTAAGCACAGAAGACGGCAGCTACTTAGAAAGAGTAAAATAATAATTAAATTTACATAAATTCGGTTTGCACTGGCAGTCCGAATTTTGTTTTTATAAGAAAACCGATTGTTATGAGATTCCATTCTCCACAAAAGCTCAAAACTATTGCCGATTTAATAGGCTCTGAATTCGTAGGTCCTGAAGACTTTGAAGTATTGGGAACCAATGAAATTCATATGGTAAAACCTGGTGACATCGTTTTTGTCAACCATCCGAAATATTACGATAAAGCGCTGAACTCTGCTGCTACAATCATTCTGATCGACAAAAAAGTAGAATGTCCGGAAGGAAAAGCACTTTTAGTTTCAGATGATCCTTTCAGAGATTTCAATAAGATCAATACTCATTTTACGAGAATATATAATTTCACTGAAGAACTTCACGATGCCGAAATAGGAGAAGGAACAAGAATCCATCGTACTGCAGTTATCGGAAACAATGTGAAGATTGGTAAGAACAGCCTTATCTTTCCTAACGTTGTAATCGGAGACAGAACTGAAATCGGTGATAACGTTATTATCCAGTCCGGAACCATTTTAGGTGGCGACGCATTCTATTACAGAAAGCTGAACGGGAATTTTGACCGTCTGATCTCCGTAGGAAATGTTGTTATTGAAAATAATGTAGAAATTGGTAATAACTGTACAATTGACAGGGGTGTTACGGATTCTACCGTAATCGGAGAAGGTTCTGTTTTGGATAACCAGATCCAGATAGGACATGACACGGTAATCGGGAAAAAATGCCTGATTGCCTCACAGGTTGGAATTGCGGGCTGTTGTATTATCGGTGATGAAGTGACACTTTGGGGTCAGGTGGGCATTGCTTCAGGAAACAAAATTGAGGGCGGATCTGTACTGCTTGGTAAAACAGGGGTGAACAGAGATCTTAAAAAAGGAACCTATATCGGGATGTTTGCAGAAGATTTCAAAGGCTATTTAAAAAAAGAAGTAAAGCTGAGAAATCTCAAATAAACTATTCACTTGGTTTTGTCTGAAATCAAAGAAAAATAAGTAAATTTGTGAGCATTAATAAAATATTTAAATAAATTAAAACATCAATAAAATGTCAATTTTAGTAAACAAAGATTCTAAAGTAATTGTACAAGGATTTACAGGGAACGAAGGTACTTTCCACGCGGGCCAGATGATTGAATACGGAACCAACGTAGTAGGCGGGGTTACTCCGGGAAAAGGAGGATCTGAGCACCTAGGAAAGCCTGTATTCAATACAGTAGCTGATGCTGTTCAGAAAGCTGGAGCTAACGTAAGTATCATTTTCGTACCACCTGCATTCGCTGCTGATGCGATCATGGAGGCTGCTGAGGCAGGTATCAAAGTTATCGTATGTATTACTGAAGGTATTCCTGTAGCAGATATGGTAAAAGTAAAATCTTACATTGCTGACAGAGACTGCAGATTAATCGGTCCAAACTGTCCGGGAATCATTACTTCTGAAGAAGCTAAAATTGGTATTATGCCAGGATTCGTTTTCAAAAAAGGTAAAGTAGGTATCGTTTCAAAATCAGGTACTCTTACTTACGAAGCTGCTGATCAGGTTGTAAAAGCTGGTTACGGGGTTTCTACAGCAATCGGTATCGGTGGTGACCCAATCATTGGAACTACTACAAGAGAAGCTTTGGAATTATTCATCAACGATCCTGAAACTGAAGCTGTAGTAATGATTGGTGAGATTGGTGGTGGATTAGAAGCTGAAGCTGCAAGATGGTACAAAGCTAGCGGATCTACTAAGCCAGTTGTAGGATTTATTGCAGGACAGACTGCTCCTAAAGGAAGAACTATGGGACACGCTGGTGCTATCGTAGGTGGTGATGAAGATACAGCTCAGGCAAAAATGCAGATTATGAGAGACAACGGAATCAACGTTGTAGATTCTCCTGCAGATATTGGTGCTACTGTTGCAAAAATTCTAGGATAATACAAAAACAAAACATATGAAAAAACTTTTATTAACCTCAGCACTGGCCCTTTCGACTATGTCTTTTGCTCAGATCGACTTTGCAAATACAAGATTCGGTGTCACGGCAGGAGGTAACTACTCCAGAGTAAGAAATGCCCATAACCCTTCTGGTCCAAGATATGCTTTTCAGGGTGGAGCTTTAGCTCTAATCCCTATCGGGAAGGCTAACCAGTTCTTTTTACAGCCGGAAGTTGTGTACTACGGTGCAGGAGAAACCGGAAAAGATAAAGACTCTAAAGGAAAAGATGGTTATGATGCAGTATATGGTAACAATTATCTGAGCGTACCTATTTATTTTAAAGGATATTTTTCTGAAGCAGAATCTGAGTTCTTTGGAATGATAGGACCAAGACTTAACTTTCTGATGAGTCAGAATGTTAAAAATGCTCCGGTAAGCAGACCATATTATGATCCGGACGTTACCGATCCTTTATATCCGTCAGTAAGCGGAAAAGCATCAAGCTTTAACCTTGCTTTAGGATTAGGGGTAGGATACAGCTATAAGAGACAGCTGGAACTAGCTCTTAAGTATGATCTAGGTCTTTCAGATACTTATCCTGATCTTGCAAAAGAAAAAGGAGGTACTGATAAGAAAAAATCTGAGCAGGTGATCAGCCTTAGCTTAAGCTATATCTTCAAATAGAATAACGAGTTATTCAAATATAAAAAATCCCGGAAATTTTAATTTCCGGGATTTTTGTTTTATATTATTTTTTGCTTAGTTTGATCTAAACGCCAGTGTTAAAAAAATTATCCTCTGATCCATTTCCAGATCTCCTTTAAAGTCGCTTTATTCCCATACATCAAAATACCTACACGGTAGATTTTTCCAGCCAGGAATATCATAAGGATAGTTGTTCCCAGTAATAATACAATAGACAAAACAATCTGCCATGCCGGAACACCAAAAGGTATTCTTGCAATCATTGCTACCGGTGAAGTAAATGGAATAATAGACAGCCAGAAGCCCAGAGGACCGTCAGGATTGTTCATCAGTGAGAAACTGCCATACATTCCCAAAGAAAGCGGTAAAATAGCAAATAAAGTGAACTGCTGGGTCTCTGTTTCATTATCTACTGCAGAACCGATAGCTGCGTAGATTGAACTGTAAAAAATATATCCCAAAAGGAAAAATACAATGAATACAAAAATGATCAATGGGAAATTCAGTTCCAGTAAGCTGTGTGAAACCTGAGTTGCAATCTGCGTAATATCCAGCTTGCTGGCCAGCTCTTCATTACCACCCGGAATGTTTTTCTGAAAAGATGAAAATCCTGTATTCAGAACCAATGCTCCGGCAACAGACATGGAGATCCAGATCAGAAACTGGGTTAAAGCAACCAGAGTTACCCCTAATATTTTACCCATCATCAGCTCAAAAGGTTTTACAGATGAAATAATGATCTCCACTACACGGTTGTTTTTCTCTTCAAGAACACTTCTCATTACCCTTACTCCATAAATGATTATAAACATAAAAGTTACATACATCAAAAGAATGCTTAAACCGCTCTTTACTCCGAAAGTGAGGTCGGAATCTTCCTTATTATTATCAGAAACATTAATGGTTTTTAAGGTAAAACCTTGATCAAGACTGTTCAGCTGGGTTTCTTGAATACCAAGCTGTTTGATCTTTTCCTTTTTGATTACATCCGTAATATCAGAAACGATCTTCTGCTTCGTATCAAAGCCCATTTTGGCATTCACAATAAGCCTTGTGCTGTTTTCCAGTTCACTGTAATTATGATCTTTCAGCTCGGGAAGGATCAGGATACCGTCAAGGGATTCGTTGTCTTTCAGATTGTTAATCTTTGCTTTCTCATCTGCGGCGGAAACAAATACATAATTCAGTTTATCATCAGATTTCAGCTGATTTGTGAAAAGTCCGCTTTTATCTACAACCTCAATAATACTGTGAGATTCGTTGGCTTTAAACATCAGTCCGATTACGCCTCCAAAACCGATCAGTAAAAGAGGGGCGAGTAATGTCAATATAATGAAGGATTTTTTCTTAACCTGTGTAAGAAACTCCCTTTTTGTAATTAAAAAAATATTATTCATAAAAATTAAGAATGATTACTTACTGCATTAATAAACACTTCATTCATGCTTGGGATTTTCTCGTCGAATGATCTTACTTTTCCTACGTTTACAAGATCCAGAAGAATATCGTTCTGTCCGCTTTCATTTTTAAGATCAAAAGAAACCAGATTATTTTCGTTGGAAAAATTGAAAATTTCATGTTTTATTTTAAAATTCTCAAACTTGGTTTCATCCAATTCAGAAAGAGTTACCCCGAAAATATTTTTCTTGAACTTCTCCCTTACGTCAAAAACTTTTCCGTCAATAATTTTCTTGGAATTATTAATCAATGCTACATAATCGCACATTTCCTCCACACTTTCCATTCTGTGCGTAGAAAGAATAATTGTGGTTCCGTTATTTTTAAGATCGATGATCTGATCTTTAATTAAATTGGCATTTACCGGGTCAAAACCAGAAAAAGGCTCATCAAGGATCAAAAGATGTGGACGGTGAAGTACAGTTACCACAAACTGGATTTTTTGCGCCATTCCTTTTGACAGTTCAGAAAGTTTCTTTTTCCACCACTGGTCTATGTTCAGCTTTTCAAACCATTTTTTGGCTTCATTAAGAGCATCGTTTTTGCTCATTCCTTTCAGTTCCCCGAAATAAAGGATCTGATCACCCACGCTCATGTTTTTATACAGCCCCCTTTCCTCAGGCATGTAACCGATGTCTCTGATGTGGCTTGGATTAAGCTTGTTTCCATTGATGAATACATCTCCGGAATCTGCCTGGGTAATTTGATTGATAATACGGATAAAGGATGTTTTCCCGGCTCCGTTTGGGCCTAGAAGACCATAAATACTGCCTTGGGGCACATGGATGCTGAAATCATCCAATGCTATTTTTTTTCCGGCACCATAAGTCTTTCTGATATGTTCAGCTTTAAGCATTAAATTGTTTTTACAATGAGTATAAAAAAGTGCTTAAAGTTACGGAATTATTAAGGCAGATTGAGGGGAAAAGAAAAAATCCTGATGATTATCAGGATTTAATTTTATTGTTTTACAATTTGAGTAACCTTTTGGGTGTTATCGCTTAAAATATAGCGAATCAGATATTTTCCGGGTTTCAGTTTTTCAATATTGATTTCTCCGGAATTCATGTTAACAGCATAGTTAGCTACCTGTGTTCCTAAAATTGAATAAAAGGTTACACTTTTGATCTTTAAAGCAGAATCTTTTGCTTTGATCAGAAGAAAATCCTTTGCTGGATTTGGGTAAGCTACCAATACACCGTCATCAGACTTCTGTGTGATGGAACCCGGCTCTCTCAGTTGTGCCTGCATATTGTTGGAAAACCCAACGAAAGCGCCTAAAAATATAAATAAAAGTAAAAGTTTTTTCATCAAATTATAATTTCTCGAATGTATTAAAACAAAAATAAACAATTCTACAATTCTATACAATAGTTTTTTATATAAGTTGTAGTAAATTTGTAGGAACTTATTCAAAAAGTATTCCAAAATGATACATTCAAGAAATAGAAGACTTAGAGTTAATGAATCTATCAGAAGTTTGGTAAGAGAAAACATTCTTACAACTGATGATTTTGTAATGCCAATCTTCGTAATGGAGGGCGAAAACCAGCAGGAAGCAATCCCGTCGATGCCGGGAATCTTCAGGAGGAGTATAGATTTGACGGTGAAGGAATGTAAGGAATTATTTTCTTTGGGTGTAAAATCTGTCAATCTGTACATGAAAGTGTCAGAGCACTTGAAAGATAACACAGGAAAAGAGGCCTGGAACAAAGACGGACTGATGCAGCAGACAATCAAGGCAATTAAAAATGCGGTTCCTGAAATGATTGTGATGCCTGATGTAGCTTTAGATCCTTATTCAATTTACGGTCACGACGGGATCATTGAAAACGGAAAAATTGTAAACGATGCTACCAATGATACGCTGGCAAGAATGTCTGTGTCACACGCTGAAGCCGGAGCCGACATTGTGGCACCAAGTGATATGATGGACGGAAGAGTACTGGCTATCCGTGAAGCTTTGGAAGAAAGCGGGTTTACAGACGTGGGAATTCTGAGCTATTCTGCCAAATATGCAAGTTCATTCTATGGACCTTTCAGAAGTGCTCTGGATAGTGCCCCGAAAGATAATATGGAAATTCCGAAAGATAAAAAGACCTATCAGATGGATTTTCACAACTCACGTGAAGCTCTGAACGAAGTTTTTAAAGATATTGATGAAGGGGCAGATATCATTATGATCAAGCCGGGACTTCCTTATCTGGATATCGTTTCCAAAGTTCGTGAAGCCATAGATCTTCCGGTAGCAGTTTACAATGTGAGTGGAGAATATGCTATGGTAAAAGCTGCTGCACAGAACGGATGGCTGGATAATGATAAAACAATTATTGAAAGCCTTACTTGTTTCAAGAGAGCCGGAGCAGATATGATCTTTACTTATTTTGCGAAGGAAGCTGCAATGATTTTGAATAAATAGAAAAATCATCATTAGAAATAAAAAACACCTCAACTTGAGGTGTTTTATTTTTTTTACGAAACATGTATTACTAGGATTTTCTCCATTATAGCAGTAATGTAAATGTTTTTTGGACAATTCATTACATGATGTTAAAATCTTTTCCTTTCGTGAATTTTGCTGCAAAAGGAGCCTGATTCCCTGAATATTTTAAAACAAAGTGTTTCTTTGTGTCTGTATCTATTTTGGCATCTACTTCTACATCCTGTGTCTGAAAACTGACATCCAGCCCAACTCCTGAATCTTTTTCCAGAAAGATTTCCACACTTTCAGCATAAAAAAGAGAAGTACTTAAATAATTGAATTTAATATTTTTTCTGTAGGTCTTGGATTTGCTCTGTGTAAACAAAGAATAATTCTTCAGAATTTCAATTCCCGGAGTATCAATGTTGGTAATTCTGGATTTTGTTACCCCGTTTACTCTTACTGAAAAGTTTTTGGCATTTTTAATATTTCCGTTCACTCCAATATTAAACAAAGAAGGCAGAGACAGGCCATATTCGATCATGCTGTCTTTTGTGAATTCAAAATCCGGGATCAGTGCAGGATTTTTGGGTGTGTTAATCAGCTGTTCTTTTACGGTATTAAGGATGTCTCCGGAAAACAGGTATCCTATGAGATTGTTACCGGTAGTTCTCCAGTTTCTTCCGTTCCATTCAAAGATCTCACAAAGCAATGTATCTGTGGAAGAATGGGGAAGAAGATCCATATCCTGCCATTTGAAAACTTCTTTGGCATAAGGTCTTCGGTCAACAATATTAATACCCAGATCCAGGGCAAGAAGATCTGTCAGGTCTTGATTACTTTCCATATTATTTTATTCTTGATTTAGTGGTATAAAATTATGGAAATAAAAATAATAAACGAATATATTAAACGATTAGCAGGGCTTTGAAATATTTATAACTTAATTAATCCTATAGCCAGCCTTTTCTTCCGTAAACATAGGTGTCATCAAACTGCTTATCGCTCATAAAAAGGTATAGGATCCCTTCAATAAAAGGTATAATAGATGCTGCTCCAAAAGTGATAATATTAAGAACAAGCTGGATCACACCTTCTTTTGTATAGCCTAAATAAAATTTATTCAAAGCCAGCCAGCCTACAAGAATTCCCAGGATTGCTGCAGGAATTTTCTTTTCTGAGCGGTAAGGGACATTATTCTGCTGATTTTGATTCTGTGTATCTTCTGTTTTTGTATAACCGTAATTTTCCATTGTAATTTTCTTTGTGATGAGTAAATGATTTCTCAATATGTCGGATAAAATCCTAAGGAGTTACAGAATAGCTGTTTAAATTTTGTATAAATAAATGCTGGACAGAGCCGAAGCATCTTCATAAAAATCATTTCCTTTTGAAAAGTTTCAAAAGGAAATGATTATAATATTTAGTTTTAGAAACTACTTCACAGAAATCTCATCCACAAAAATATAAGCCTCACCACCTGCTCCCTGATGCCATTCCGGGAGCTTTCCATAGTAATAGGCCTTTATTTTGATGTACCGTGCCTCGGTAGGTAAAATCTCTGCTTCGAAATCTTTGATCTGTACTTTTTCATCTTTGGCATCCATTGTATTGTCGATGCTTTTCAGAAGAATAAAATCTTTTCCGTTCATTGAAGCATAATATTCCACTTTTTTAGGCATCAGGATCCATGCTCTGCTGTCCTGCAGATAAGTAGAGGATAATTTTGTGATCTGCTGAGGAGACTTCAAATCAATTACCGCTTCAAAATCCTGACCCTGATAGCCCTGCCATTCACCTTTTCTCCAGTTTACATCACCTCTGATTCCGTCAATCAGTGCCAGTTTTCCATTTGCAGTATATTGCGGATTAACTTTTGAATTGACTGTGATATCCCAATAATTAGGCCTTCTGCTAAAATTCGCTACTGTTACAGAGCTTTTCTCTCCATTTCTTTCAGAATAAGCATGAACCTGAGTTGTCTTACTGATTGTGAAAGGAGCTTTATATGCGGTAAAAGTTTTTCTTACATTAGCATCGCTTTCACTCAAAGTCATATAATATACTTTGTCGCCCGGATTCAGAGGAGTGATCTGAACCTTTGCAGAAAAATCGAAGATCCTGTCTGATGCAATAACCGGTGCTGCAGTCAGTTGTGTATATTTAAAATCCTTTGCCGGTTTGCTGTTTTCGAAAGCTAGTTTTTGAAGTTCAGATTTACTTGTATTCTTTGTGATTACTTTTGTTGTGCCATCTTCCAGATGAATTTTAACCTCATCAAAATAAGGTGTTGCCGTCTGCCATTCCGGAAGCCCGGGAGTAACAGAGTAGATTCCCAGTGAGCTTAGAATATACCATGCACTCATCTGGCCACAGTCTTCGTTTCCAATAAGGCCGTCCGGTGTATTTTTATAAAAATTATCAAGAATATATTTGATCTTGGCATCTGTTTTTTCAGGTTTATCTACATAATTATACAGATAAGCAATGTGATGGCTAGGCTCATTTCCTTGCGCATACTGGCCCATCAGACCTGTGATATCCGCCTGTTCTCTTCCCGTTGTTTTATCCGAAGCTGAGAAAATAGCATCAATGAACTGTTCAAATTTATCTTTGCCGCCATGTGCTGTTATGAGTCCTGGAATATCCTGCTGTACAGAATAGGAATAATGCCATGAATTTCCCTCCGTATAATTATTATTGACCTCTCTTGGATCAAAAGGCTCATACCAGTTTCCGTTTTTTCTCGGCTGCATAAAGCCGTTGTTCGGATTATAAAGGTTTTTCCAGCTCTGGGAGCGTTTCATAAAGTACTGATAATCCTCCTTTTTACCTAAAATTTTAGCCATTTGGGCAATACACCAGTCGTCGTAGGCATATTCCACCGTTTTGGAAACACTTTCAGATTCATCATCCATGCTGATATAGTTATTCTGTTTGTATGCATTTAAACCGAAAATATCCAGCATGGCAGAATTTTTTGACGCCTGAAATGCTTTTTCATAATCAAAACCCTGAATACCTTTGGCCATAGCATCTGCAATCACGGAAACAGAATGATAGCCGATCATACATTCCGTTTCATTGGAAGCCAGTTCCCAGACAGGAAGTTTTCCGCCCTGCTCATACTGTCTGATAAAGGTGTTGATGAAATCTGCCGTTCTTTTTCTGTCAATCAGTGTCATCAGCGGATGTGCAGCCCTGAATGTATCCCAAAGTGAGAATACAGAATAATAGTCAAAGCCATTTGTCGTATAAAGCTTATTGTCACGGCCTCTATATTTTCCATCCACATCCATATTGATGTTGGGTTGAGTAAAAACATGATATAAAGCTGTATAAAAAACAGAAATCTTGTCCTTATCATCAGATTTAACCTCAATTTTCGAAAGCTCTTTATCCCAATCGCTTTCAGCCTGTTTTTTTACCATTTCAAAATCATTGGATTTTCCTTCTGCAAGCATATTTTTTTCTGTCCCTTCATAGCCTGTAGGGGAAACTGCAACTTTTACGCTGATCTTTTCTCCTTTTTTAACATCAGATGAAAAGGCCAGAGCAAGTCTGGTTCCTATGAAAAAATGGTCTTCCTGTTTCCCGTTAACATCTTTTTTTGAAATTTTCATCGGTTTTGAAAACTCAACTCTGGCGTAGATATACTGATTCGTAGCCCAGGCTTCACTTCTTCTGAAAACCTCGATGGTTTTATCATCAATAATTTTTACTTCCCCTTCCAGCAGTTTATCCCGGTGGTTGAGGTCCAGAATAATGTTTGCTTTTCCTGCATTATTAAAAGTATATTCGTGATAACCGACTCTTTTGGTAGTAGTCAGACGGACATCAATATTGTTTTTGTCTAATTTAACAGAATAAAATCCAGCGGATGCCTTTTCATTCTTATGCGAAAATTTAGACGAATAATCTTTAGAATTCAAGCTTGCATTTCCCATCGTAGGCATGAGCATAATATCTCCATAATCTGAAACCCCGGTTCCGTTGAGGTGCGTATGGGAAAATCCGTAGATCACAGAGTCTGAATAATGGTAACCGCTGCAGCCATCCCAACTACCATCTATCCTTGTATCCGGCGAAAGCTGTACCATCCCGAAAGGAACAATGGCTCCGGGGAATGTGTGACCATGGCCTCCGGTTCCTATAAAAGGATTTACATATCGGGAATAATTCTGGGAATATATGATCTGGGCAATGAATAGCGAAAAAACTGCCAGTCTTTTTTTCATAACATCAATTTATACCAACGAATATATTGAAAAAACTGCAGAACCTTATGTAACGAAAGAAAGATAAAAATTGTCTTATTAAAAATTAATATCACATAATAAATGAAGAAAACACTACTTTCGGTGGCCATGCTGATGCCGGTTCTTGCTTTTTCACAGCGTATAACGGGGAAAATAGCACAGACAGGAAATATTAGTTCATATATAGAAATTATAGCGGTTAAAGATCAGAACAGACAGTCTGCAATTTCGGACGAGAAGGGAAATTATACCCTGAAATTACCTGAAAACGGAGTCTACAATATAAAGCTGATACAAGATGGAACGGAAGTTTCAACATCAGAAATCACAGTAAATGGTGACATGAAGCAGGATTTTTTCATTGAAAAAAAGCAGGAGAAGCAGATTGAAGGCGTTACTCTTACCGCCAGGAAAAAGTTAATTGAAAGAAAAGCGGACAGGCTGATCTTTAATGTATCCAATTCTGTTGCTTCCCAGGGAATGGATGGTGCAGAAGCTTTGGCAACCACACCGCTGCTTAAAGTGGATGATAATTCCGGGATTGCCATTGCCGGGAAAAGCGGTGTTGCCGTTATGATCAATGAAAGAATACTGAATCTTTCCGGAAGTGAGCTGGTGACCTATCTTAAAAGCTTAAGATCTGAGAATATTGAAAAAATTGAAGTAATAACCACACCTCCTGCAAAATATGAAGCACAGGGAAACAGCGGCCTGATCAATATTGTTTTAAAGAAAAACCAGAACCTGGGCTGGAGCGGAAGCCTTACTACAGGTCTTCAGCAACAGACCTATACAGGAATTTCAAACAGTGCAGCAGTCAATTACCAGAATGAAAAACTGCGGGCATCAGTGAAGGTAAGACAATCTGACTCCGAAAAGCATTCTTATGAAAATTATACAATAGAAGGTTCAGATGGCCTGAAAAGTTCTGATGACAGGAGAGATTTTGGTGACGGGATCGGTGCCAATTTAAGTATTGATTACCGGTTAAATGTTAAGTCTAACGTAGGATTTATTTACGACCGCGGATTCGGGCATTCCAATATGGATATTGAAAATACGTCAGATTATTTTCAGAACGGAAATTATACGAATACACTGTCTACCTATGCAGAACACCGTGCTAAAAACCAGCAGCAAACCATAAGCGCTTATTATGATCTTAAATTCGGAAAGAGGGACAATAAGCTGAGCATTACCGGAAATTATTTTTCCAATATTCCGAAGAGCCTGATTGATTTTACCACAACAGAAAGTTCAGGTGAAAGCTTTGTGGTCAGGACACCTTCCACAGTCAATTATAAAATTTATTCAGGTCAGGCAGATCTTACATTACCTTTTCCATTTGCCAAAACGGAAACAGGAGTAAAGTTTACTAATTTTGATAATAACTCAGACATCTCCTACCAGAACTTCACCAACGGAAGTTTTATCACAGATCCTCTGAAAAGCAATGTTTTTGAATATAATGAAAAAAATTATGCAGCCTATTTAAGTTTTGAAAAGGATTTCAATGAAAAATGGTCGGCAAAAGCAGGAATCCGGTACGAATATTCTACAGTAAACGGAAACTCTGTAACTTCGGGTCAGCAGACGGAAAGTTCTTACGGCAAGTTTTTCCCTACGGCCTACGTTACCTATAAAAGTAATGAGAATAATACTTTCAGTTTAAATTATTCCAAAAGAATCAACAGACCGGGATTCCGTGCGATCAATCCATATCGCTGGTATATCAATGTCAATTCATATTTTACGGGGAATCCTCTGTTGAAGCCATCCATCAATCATAATTTTGAACTTTCCCATGTTTACAAAGGAAAGCTTTCAACATCTGCCTATTTCCAGAGAACGGTAGATGCTTTTGATCAGCTGGCCAATCTTCAGGGGGAAAACAGGATCAGCACTTTTGAGAATTTCTATAATCAGAACAGTATGGGAGTTACGGTAAATTATTCAGATACTTTCTTCAAATTCTGGGAAGTGAATTATGCTGCAGACCTGTCTTATATGGAAACAAAGGTTTTTTCCACCGATGCTGCATCCCGAAAAGGAAGCAGTTATGATTTTAACTTTCAAAACAATCTTTCCCTCAATAAAAGTAAAACAGTACAGCTGATTTTTAACTACTGGTTCCGGTTGCCGTCCAATTCCGGAAATGTATATATGAATTATGCAGGAAATTTCACATCAGGACTTAAATTAAGTCTAATGGAGAAAAGCCTGCAGATGAATTTATTTGTTTCCGATATTTTCAAACAGTCAAGGAGCAGGGGAGAAATTTACTATACCACAGGAACTCATTTTTACAATAATTATTATGATGCAAGACGGCTTACGTTATCGGCAACCTATACTTTTGGAAACAAAAAAGTGAAGGGAACAGATCGTAATGTAAGATTTGATGAGAAAAACAGGGCAAATTAGAATTTTAAACAAGCTTCTGTTAATGAGAATTTTCTACGTGGAATGTTATGTTATTTATCACATCAGGTTATAGATTTTATTGATTCTAAATTGTCGAAAAAATCCGTAAATTTGTGAACAATTTATATTTAGTATGTTGACGAAAGAAAAGGTACAGGATTTCCTTAAAGAGATAGAAGTAGACGATTTGGTGAATAATATTCAAATTATGGGTAACGATGTGTATATTGACATGACGGCCCATTCACCTGCTATGCACGAAAAGAAAAAGCTGGAGGCAGCAATGAAGCAGGCATTTGCCAGTGAATTTGGAGAAGATATTCATTTAAAACTTAAAATTGTTTCTCCGGAACCAAGCGAGATTCAGCAAAGCCAGATTAAAGGCAAGCAGATTCCGGGAATTCAGAATATTATTGCTATTGCTTCCGGAAAAGGAGGGGTAGGAAAATCTACAGTTGCTGCGAACATGGCAGTTACTTTAGCTAAAATGGGTTTCAAGGTAGGATTACTGGATGCCGATATTTATGGGCCATCTGTTCCTACCATGCTTGATACAGAAGGTGAAAAGCCGATTTCTGTAGAAGTTGACGGAAAAAGTATGATGAAGCCTGTTGAAAATTACGGAGTGAAAATGCTTTCTATAGGATATTTCTCCGGAGCCAATCAGGCCGTAGTATGGAGAGGTCCTATGGCTTCAAAAGCTCTGAACCAGATGATCAGAGATGCAGCATGGGGAGAGCTTGACTTCTTATTGATTGACCTTCCGCCGGGAACAGGAGATATTCATTTATCTATCATTCAGGAAGTGCCTGTAACGGGTGCTGTGATCGTAAGTACACCTCAGCATGTGGCATTGGCAGACGTAAGAAAAGGAATTGCCATGTTCCAGATGGAAAGTATTAACATTCCGGTTCTTGGATTAATCGAAAATATGGCGTATTTTACGCCGGAAGAACTTCCTGATAATAAGTACTATATCTTTGGAAGACAGGGAGCTCAGTATCTTGCTGAGGATCTGGGGATTCCGGTATTGGGAGAGATTCCTTTGATCCAGAGTATAAGAGAAGCGGGAGATGTCGGAAGACCTGCAGCGCTTCAGGAAGGCTCTAAAATTGCAGATATCTATACCGAAACGGCAAGAAATATGGTGGAAAGTCTTGTAGAAAGAAATAAAAACCTTCCTCCTACAGAAGCTGTAAAGATTTCGACTATGGCAGGATGCTCGCCGAAAGCTAAAAAATAATTAATTTCAATTGAGTTTGAAAAAAACCGAATTGAACGAAGAAAAATATGGAAACAAATATAACACACGAAGATACAGTAACAAGAGTAATGGAAGCTCTGGAAAGCATCAGACCGTTTCTGAACAAGGATGGAGGTGATATTGAGCTTATTGACGTGAAAGACAACCAGGTTTTTGTAAAACTTCTGGGTAACTGTTCCGGGTGTTCGCTGAATTTCTCAACCCTGAAACTGGGCGTAGAAAACACCATCAAGCAGCACGCTCCGGAGATTGAAAAAGTAATCAATGTAGAGTAAAAAATTACACGAAATATTTTTTAAAGACAGGTTTTTCAGCCTGTCTTTTTTTTGCTGTGGTTTTAGGTAAAAATTACTTTTTCAGATATTTTACAAATCAATCATTTTCCTTGTTTAAAGGGTTGTTTTACAAGGATTTTTATTGGTTTTATTGATTTTTTTTAGTTATATTTGTTCAAAACACATCTTTATGTTTGAATTTCTGCAAAATTTAGAACCGCTTCATCAGGGGTTCTGGTATACAGCCATAGCGGCCAGCTTTATCTTTTTAATTCAAACGGTTCTTACTTTTATCGGAGGAAGCCATGGTGATGTAATGCACGCTGATTTTAGCGGGGACAGCCATGCAGATACTCCTTTTCAGTTATTTTCTTTCCGAAATCTGATCAACTTCCTTTTAGGATTCGGATGGAGTGGTGTGGCATTCTATAGCTCAATAGGAAACAAATCACTGCTGATTTTTGTAGCAGTTCTCATCGGGGCCGGATTTATATTTTTATTCTTTATCCTTATCCTTCAGATCATGAAACTTACGGAAGACAATACCTTTAAACTGGAAAATCTTATCGGAAAGGCAGGTGAGGTCTATCTTACCATTCCGGCAGATATGAGCGGTAAAGGAAAAATCACAATTTCTGTGAACGGAACAAGCCATGAACTCCCGGCGATGACGGAAGAGAAAGAAAATATCCCATCCGGAGATTCGGTGAGGGTAACTTACATTTATGACAAGATTCTTGTTGTTTCAAAAATTTAATTCATTATCAACCATTTTATAAAAACTACTTATGGAAATACCAGGAACTCTCATTCTTACATTAGTTATTGTACTTGTACTATTCGTCACATTTTTAGCCCTTATTTCCAGGTATAAAAGATGTCCGTCGGATAAAATTTTAGTTATTTACGGTAAAACAGGAGGCAGCTCGGCAAAATGTATTCACGGAGGCGGTGCATTTGTATGGCCTGTTATTCAGGATTATGCTTATCTTGATCTGAAACCGATTTCTATTGAGGCTAATCTTACCAACGCCTTATCCAGACAGAACATTCGTGTGGATGTACCATGCCGATTTACCATTGCTATTTCAACAGAACCGGATTCTATGGGGAATGCTGCTGAAAGATTATTAGGATTGTCACAGGAGCAGATCCAGGAGCTTTCCAAAGATATTCTTTTCGGGCAGCTGCGTTTGGTGATTGCAACAATGACCATTGAAGAAATTAACTCAGACAGAGACAAATTCTTAGATAATATTTCTAAAAACGTAGACACGGAACTAAAGAAAATTGGTTTAAAGCTGATTAACGTAAACGTAACGGATATCAGAGACGAATCCGGATATATTGAAGCTTTGGGTAAAGAAGCGGCTGCAAAAGCTATTAACGAAGCCATCATCAGTGTTGCAGAGCAGACGAAAATCGGGGAAACCGGAAAAGCCATTGCTGACAGGGAAAAAGATACTCAGATTGCAGAAACCCAGAGAGACAGAGATGTAAAGATTGCAATCACACAAAAAGATAAGGAGATCAGTATTGCTGCAGCCATAAAAGACGAATCTATCGGTAAGGCTGAAGCAGAAAAGGAGTCCAGAATTGCTACCTCATTGGCAAACTCTATTGCCGTAAAAGGAGAGAACGAAGCCAAAATTACCATTGCCAATTCCGATGCCGAAAGAAGAGAAAAAGAAGCTGAGGCATTAAGAATTGCTACAGCTGCAGAAAAAGTACAGGCTGCAAGATCACTGGAGGAATCTTATCTGGCAGAACAGAAAGCCGAAGCCGCAAGAGCAGAAAGAGAACGCTCTACACAACAGGCCAATATTGTTGTACATGCAGAAATTGCAAAACAAAAAGCAATCATTGACGCCCAGGCTGAAGCAGAAAAAATAAGATTACAGGCAAAAGGAGAAGCAGACGCTATTTTCGCTAAAATGGAAGCTGAAGCAAAAGGTCTTTATGAAATCCTGACTAAACAGGCAGAAGGTTATGATAAGGTTGTACAGGCAGCAGGCGGTGATACAAACAGTGCCTTCCAGTTACTGTTAATTGAAAAACTTCCGGAACTCGTTAAAACTCAGGTTGAAGCCGTTAAAAATATTAAAATCGATAAAGTTACGGTCTGGGACAGCGGAAACGGGCAGGATGGAAACAGTTCTACCGCTAATTTTGTTTCGGGAATGATGAAGACAGTTCCACCTTTGAATGATCTGTTTAATATGGCAGGACTTAATTTACCGGATTATTTAAAAGGAAAGCCGGATGAGGTTAAGAAAGAGATTATTACGGTTCCTGAGAAAAAAGAGAAAAAGAATTTTGATAATATGAATCCGGAAACTCCGGAAACAGAGACTCCGAAAGCGTAATATTAAAATATTGGAGATATAATTCAGGCGGAAAGCGAAGCTTTCCGCCTGAATCTTTTTACTTTAAGTAATCATTAAATTTTTGAATGATGTCTGCAAAAGAATTTATGACAAATTTTTCTGAATTGTTTATTCCTCCAGGTTTATAGTGTGCAATTTTATTTCTAAGTTTTCTTATTTCATCAATTTTATTAATGAACACCTCCTTATCAATATTTTTTAGATTTAGATTATTCCAATTTTCTTCTTGAGTGAATATTTTTATATATTCTCCATATGTTAGATCGTGAACATCTTTTTGAGTAGGAATATTTCTTTGACGAATAATTTCTCTAATAGAGTCTTCTATAATTCCTAACTTTAAAAATGGAATAATAAATTCTTTAAATTGAATTGTCATGTCATACGTAGTAATTATACCCAGTAAATTTTCAGAATCATCTGTTACTAATATATAGTCTTTCTTTGCAATTAATTTTATATAATCCAAAAAATCACCATTTTCCTTTACTATGGCAGGTTCTTCAAGATAGTCGATAATTTTTTCATTATTCTTGCCAACAGCTTCATTTTTCCCAATAGATTTCCAACTTATAGCTCCAAAAATTTTTCTATTATTATCTAAAACTGGAATTTGTGAAAAATCATTTAATAGCATTAAAGATTTGGCTTTATCAATGGTATCATCGATGGAGCAAACTATTACTTCATCAGATTTATTGATGAATTGTGATACTTTAAAAGTTTTTTTCATTGTTATATGGTTTTTATGATAAAATTAAGATTTTAAAAATAAAAAGCCCCGGAAAATCCGGAGCTTCTATCAACTAAATCATATATGTTATTTTACAATAACCCTTTTGATATCACCTTCTGAAGTTTTAATTAAATAAACCCCTGTAGAAAGTTTATAAGTGTCTATCGTTAAAGCTTTTTTCTCTTTTCCAAGTATTTTTCCTGACATATCGTAAAGCTCATAATCCTGTGCTCTGTTAAAATAAAGCGTATTTCCTTTAGTTACAGGATTAGGAAACACATTGAATGTCGCTTTTTCAGTTTTTACTTCACCCGTTCCCAATGTAGCAGGAGAAGCTACTTCATACATAGATAATGTTCCGCTGATCTCATTGGCAATAATAATATAACCTTTGCCGGTTGTCGTATTTCCCGGAGCTATGTAAGTGATACCTTCAGGTCCATTATCACCACTGTAAGCAGAAGTAGAGCGTGAGTGTTTGTAATCTGTAAATGTTGGATTATTGGGATCTGTAATATTATACACCATTACCCCTCCGGTTCTTTCAAGAGTGATAAAAGCATAAGTTTGCCCGTTGATAGTGGCTAATGCAACTCCTTCCGGTTCGGGACCTTTGGCACGGCTTCTGTTTTTGGCCCCGTTGCCTTCATTATCAGCATTAAAAATCAGTGGATGATTGGCTGCAATATATCTTTCGAAATGGTCACCGCTATCATAAACCAGCTGTTTTGTATCTGCATTGAAAATAGAGAATGAACGCGCTCCCAAAGCCGTAATTTCTTCAAAATCCGAATCTCCGTCCGTATTTCCGGTTGCACTTGAAACCCTGAACCTTCCCAGATTATGAGAAGCCTTTAAAACAGAAGCCTGAGGAAATAATACAGGATCCAGCATATAGGTATTTGCTCCCACCGTTGTTCTTTCGCTATATCCTGAAAGATCTTTTTCATCCCCTTCATTTGCCGTTACGATATAATTGGTATTTCCTATTTTGTAATTCTGAACAGCGTCAGGAATATAATAGGCTTTCACCGGCCAGTTGGCAATTAATACTTCTCCGTTATTGTCGGAAGCATCAAAACCATTCCCCGGAAGACTCATATCCTTTTTACCCAACCCCCAGATTCCTGTAATTGCTTTTGTGGCCAAATTGATTTCAGCTACTGCATTGTTTTCCTGAAGCGTCACCCATGCTTTCTGGCTGTCTGAACTTACCGTTACATATTCAGGTTCCAGATCCTGGGAAAGTGTATTGTTTGTCCTCACTTTTCTCAATCCTGTTGTGGCTAAAACTGCAGTCTGAGAATCGAAACTATTAAAATTAAGTGTTGTGACATTACTTTGCGCAAGATTTCCTATGCCTCCTGAGATATCAATAATGCTGATTGTTCCTTCAGGATCTACAGTGTAAGCATCATTCGGTTCACCTTCATTAGCAGTGATTACTTTGGTTCCATCCGGAGTGAAAGTTACCATGTCGGGAAGAGCACCTACAGTAATCTGTTTCAGAAAATTTCCATTAATATCAAAGAAAACTACAGAACCATTCTGTTGCGGATCTGCATTTGGAGAAGCAGCAGCAATAATTCCGTTTTTAACCGCAATACTTGTAATTCCTCCATATGGAGCCATATTCACAGTTCTAACCACTGACAGCGCTGCAGGATTGCTGAAATCAATAATATCAAAAACATCCGTAAGCGAACTGATGGTAAATAATTTCTGTGCAGCAGGATCATGAACTACAATTTCCGTAGAACTGTTATTGTTTCCTGAAGGATCAAAACTTCCCACATAGTTCAGCTGGATCTGTCCGGAAGGAACCGGAGCTGGCTTATCATTGTCAACAATATAAACAGTTGCCGTATTATCTCCGGAAATTGTTGTTCCTGTTGGATTTTCAAGACTTACTACAAAATATTCAGCCTGCTGTTCCTCCAGTGTATCATCAATGATCGGAATATTTACAGTGTAGCTCGTTGCAGAAGGTGTAATATTGATCGTTTGGTTGGCTAGTGTGAAATCATTACTATCTGCTGTACTAAACGGTGCAGGCTTTACAACAAGATTCACAGTAGCTGTAGAAGGATTGGTAACATTGATCTTTAATGCCAGAACTCCTGCATGTTCATTCACCTTGATGAAATTCTTATCCAGAGAAACCGTTGTTCCGGCAGTTGTAAAGATACTTGAAGTTGCCGTTGTAACAGCATTATCACTTAAATCTTCTACCATATTCTGTTTCAGACCCAGATAATATGCCTGCCCTGGAATAAGGGCTGCAGAAGGAATTACTGTGATCTTATTATTGTTAAAAGTCGTAGTGAAGGGAACCTGAGTGCCCGAAGGATTTCCTGTACGGAATTCTACAAGGCTTTGTGCATTAGAATCGGTGATCGCGGAATTATCTGTAAGTCTTACATTTTCATTAAAAGAAATAGAAGGATTTACAGAAATTGAAGCATTATTTGTGTTGTGAGTGGGGAAATAAGCAGCAGTGGGAGGTGTAATATCTGTTCCTCCTGCAGCTGCAGCATCTACTGTAAAATTATCAAAACGGTTATTTCCTCCCGTTCCACCTCCTGTAGCAGAGAATTCTACTCTTAATTTAAAATTCGGGTTATTGGAAACTCCTGAAACTGCAGAAAAATCAAAAGTAACCAGTTGAGGATTGGCATCCTGAGGATTTACAGTCTGATAGGGAATAAAAGTAGTTCCATCTGTTGAATAGAACCAGGCCTGAGTTCCCGCACCCTGTCCTGATCTCCTTGTTGTAAACTTTACGATAGCATTCTGGTAACCCGTGGTAGGAAGATTGAACTGTAGTGCTCCTCCGATTGGATTATTAAACCTTAGATGGGTTCCCGAAGGATCGCCGTTTCGTGCATTGAAATTATCAGTATTGAAATTTTGCCCCGTACCTCCTGCAAAGTCTATTTCGCTTGTCCCTCCTGCCACAGCGGTAAGTGAGCCGTTGAGAAGAGTAGAAGAAGGAGTGGTGATAGACGCTGCAGACGTATTATTATTAAAATTCCAGTAATGAATAAGTGTCTGTCCGAAAAGTCCGCTTTGAAGGAAAAATGCGGCAATGACAGATCCTTTTAAGAGATAATTGTTGGTCATTTTTTACTTGCATTAGTTTGATGCAAAAATGAACTTTATACACTGCAAGTATCTTAATGGAATTTTAAGAAATGTTTAATAAAAAGATAACAGTTATAATTGAAAGGCGAAATAAGAAGAAAATGACATGAGGATAAGACAAATTTTGCAAACCAGCTTATCTGTCTTTTTAATCTCCTTTGTTCTGATATTTTATTCAGTCACTTTACTTCCTGAGAGATTCAGGGTTTTATTTGAAGAACTTTTCTCTTCCAGAGGATGTTTCTGCATATAGAAAAATCCTGAAATAGCAATCAGAACCAGAAGTACAAAAACAACAAGAATTATTCTTTTTATCATATCTCTCATATTGCCAGATTTTTAATGTCCCTAATTTCTAAAGTGGCTGTAGGATAGCCTTTATGTACAGCATTGATCATTGCTCTGCCCACTTCGTGTAAAGTTAGTGATTTTGAAGGTAATATAACAGGAAAAAACCAAATAAATGGCTTAAAGAACCATTTTACATTGATTTGACCCTCAACGGGTTTCATAAATCCAGGGCGGAAATTGAATGCATTCCTGAAACCCATTTTTTTCAAAGCATTTTCAGTTCTGCCTTTTACTCTTGCCCACATTAGTTTTCCACTTTCTGTACTGTCGGTAGATGCTCCTGAAACATAATTGAAAACCATTTCAGGGTTCTGGTTCAGGACCGCCTGGGCAAAATGAATTGTCGTATCATAGGTGATCTTCGTATAATCTTCCTCATTCATACCTACACTACTGATTCCTGCACAGAAGAAACAGGCATCATAATCTTTCAGTTTTTCATCATTAACGTCTATAGATAAAAAGTCCGGAACTAGATATTCTTTGAGCTTTGGGTGCTTTTTTCCTGAAGGTTTTCTGCTTACGCTTAATATTTCGGAAACATTAGGATTTTCAAGGCATTCCATTAAAACACCTTCGCCTACCATACCGGTTGCTCCTGTAAGAATTATTTTGATCGGATTCATTTTTTTTCTGTTGATATTATGTATGACGTACTGTCATTTAGTTTTACTTTAAATTTAATGTAAAAATTTTACATCTTTGAGAATAATATTCTGAGATTTGATTTGCTTACCAACGGATTAGTCAGATCTGCACAGATTTTATATTCTGAATGTATTATGAAAAAGATTGCCTGTCATTGCTTCGCTTCGCTCGCAACGACAAGTTTACACAAACAGAAACCAGCCAAAAAATAGCTGGTTTTCAAATATATTATGTCTGAAATTTACTTTTTTTCGTGCAGTTTACTGTAAATATTATGGATAAGTCCGTCAGCTACTGAAATCTTAGGAACAAATATCCTGTTAATATCAGACCATGACATGACATTATTAAATATTCTCAAAGCGTGCACGAGAACATCAGCTCTGTCTTCTCTAAGATTGTGCTTGGTCATTCTTTCTGCTACGGAAAGTTCATTAAACTCTTTATATACCTTTTTAAGATGAGAAAGCGTCATTGGTTTTCCATCTTTGGTTTTGCTCATTGAGAAAACTTTGTTGATATTTCCTCCGGAACCGATAGCTACAATTGGTTTTTTGCTGACAATATTCTTTTTGATCTCAGCTTTCATGTCCTGCCAGTTTTCTGCAGATACCAGGTTGTTCAGAAGACGGATTGTTCCGATATTGAAGGATTTTTCGTAGACCATTTTTCCGTTCTCGTAAAAAGTAAGCTCCGTAGAACCACCTCCCACGTCAATGTACAGATAGGCAAATTCTTTGTCAAGACCCTCTGCAACATGGTTTTCATAAACAAGGGTTGCTTCCTCATCACCGGAAATAATTTCTATATTGATTCCTGAGGTTTCCTGAACCAACTGGATGATTTCATTTCCATTGGAGGCATCACGCATGGCGCTGGTGGCACATGCCCTGTAATGGTCTACCTTATAGATCTTCATAAGGTCGCTGAAAATCTTCATAGAGTCGATGACCATTTTTTCTCTTTCTTCACCAATCATCCCCATGGTGAAAACATCCATACCAAGCCTCAAAGGAATTCTTAAAAGGTTTAATTTTATAAATTCAGGTTTTCTGTTGCTGATCTTTACTTCATTGATCAGAAGTCTGGCGGCGTTGCTTCCTATATCTATCGCTGCGATCTTCATTTTTTGCTTGTTTTAGCTTTTAAATATTTGTAGGTTTCTATTTGAGAACGGCACTCCTTTTTATCATTCCTTACATACTCGTTGCTCAATTTTTTGTCTAAAATACGAGCTTTTACGTTATCTCTCAACTGAATGTCAAGAATATCTTTCAATTCTTTCTTAAGTTCCTTATCTGTGATCTTTGCAGCGGCTTCAATTCTGTAATCCAGATTTCGTGTCATCCAGTCTGCTGAAGAGATGTATATGTCTTCTGCTCCTTTATTATAGAAATACATTACCCTTGCATGTTCCAGGTATTCATCCACAATGCTTATAGCCTTTATTTTTTCTTTAAATTCCTTCTGGTTAACTGCGCAGTAGATTCCTCTTACAATAGCTCTTGTCACTACTCCTGCATTTGCAGCTTCATATAGTTTCTCGATAAGGGCCCTGTCGCTCATGGAATTAACCTTAACAATGATCTCAGCTTTTCTTCCTGCCTTGGCTTCTTCAATTTCCTTATCAATATGATGTACGATTTTTTCACGCATAAACTGTGGACATATCAACAGGTTTTTGCAGGTTTTCAGAACAGGAAGGAAATCATCTTTCGGTTTTTTGAGGACATTAAATACTTTATTGATATCTGCCATGATGCCACGGTCAGAGGTCATCAGTAAATGATCACCATAGATCCTTGCTGTTTTCTCGTTGAAATTTCCAGTACTTACAAAACCATACTGAATTGTTTTATTGTGTGATCTTTTCTTGATTATACATAGCTTGGCGTGTACTTTTTTATTCGGAAGACCTACCAGAACAGTGATTCCCTCAGGCTCGAACATTTCTTTCCACTGCAGGTTGGATTCTTCATCGAATCTTGCCTGAAGTTCCAGCATAACCGTTACTTCTTTACCGTTTCTCGCTGCATAAATCAGGGCATTACTGATCTTTGAGCTGCCGGCAAGACGGTAAGCAGTAATCTGTATAGATTTTACATCAGGATCCATCGCTGCTTCACGCAGAAGATCAATCACCGGATTATATTTGTGGTAAGGGAAAGTGAGCAAAACATCATCCTTTAAGATAACATCCGTTACCCTTTCACCGTTTTCAAAAGCCTGATGGGTGAAAGAGGTTCTTTCAACAGGTCTTTCATAGGTTTCAAAAACATCAGGAAAATCCATAAAGTGCTTGAAATTATGAATTTTTCCGCCCGGAATAATGCTGTCTTTTTTCGTTAAATTTAATTTCCTGATCAAAAGCTCCAGCAAGGCTTTATCCATATCTTTATCGAAAGCAAAACGGGTAGGTTTCCCCTTTCTCCTGTTTTTAAGCCCCTTTTCTATTTTTTCTGCAAAGTTGGTACGAATGTCATTATCCAGTTCCAGCTCGGCATCCTTTGTTACTTTAAAAGCATTGGCAGCAAATTCGTCATAGCCGAAATACGAAAAGATATGCGGAAGGTTGAATGTAATAACATCTTCAAGCAGCATGACGTTTTTTTCTTCAGGATCTTCCGTAGGCAACAGGACAAATCTTCCTACAAAACGTGAAGGAATTTCAATAATTGCATAATTGCTGGAATACTGCCAGTCCTTTTTTCTCATAGCAACCCCCAGATAGAGACTTTTGTCCCTCATATAAGGCATGGGCGTATTTTCATGAAGCAGGATAGGGATCACATTGGATTCAACGACTTCATCGAAATACTGTCTTACAAATTCCTTCTGTCTGGAAGTTAGGTTTTTAGCATTTTTAATGAAAACTTTATGACCGGCCATTTCAGACTGGATGTGTTTCCAGGTCTTGTCAAAATTCTGCTGCTGCCTGATCACAATTTCATTGATCCGCTGAAGAATCTTTGAAGGCGGCTGATAGAAAGATTCGGCAATTACTTTTTCTTTAAAATCCATTGCACGCTTTAATCCGGCTACCCGCACCCTGAAAAATTCATCTAAATTGTTGGAAAAAATTCCCAGAAAACGTATTCTTAAGTGTAAAGGGACATTTTCGTCCATAGCTTCCTGTAAAACCCTTTCATTAAAAGCAAGCCATGTGATATCTCGCGGATTGAAGTGTACTGACATTCTAAAGTTTATATTTTATCAAAAATAGCAATTCGTAAAGTTTAATTCATATTTCTAAGGTTAAACTTTGATTAATTTTTTCAAACTTCCAATGTTCAAACTGTCTTGAATAGTAGTATTTAACATAATCTGGCAAATTTTATTAACCCTGATGATTTTTGATTGTGTCATTTTGTCACAAAATGGGATATGGTACAGATATTGAGAAATTGAGAGTGTAAATTAAAATATAAAAATTAGAAAAAATATAAATATTATGAGTAAAATAATTGGAATTGACCTAGGAACAACCAACTCTTGTGTTGCTGTAATGGAGGGGAAAGACCCTGTTGTTATCCCTAACGCGGAAGGTAAAAGAACAACTCCGTCTATAGTAGCATTTACGGAAGATGGTGAGAGAAAAGTAGGGGATCCTGCAAAAAGACAGGCTGTAACGAATCCAAAGAAAACTGTATACTCTATCAAAAGATTTATCGGTACTCATTTTAAGGAAGATGCTAAAGAAATTTCAAGAGTACCTTATGAAGTAGTAGCAGGACCAAATGATACAGTAAAAGTAAAAATCGACGACAGAGAATATACACCACAGGAAATTTCTGCAATGACTCTTCAGAAAATGAAGAAAACTGCTGAAGATTATCTTGGACAGGAAGTAACAAGAGCGGTAATCACTGTTCCTGCTTACTTTAATGATGCACAGAGACAGGCTACTAAAGAAGCCGGAGAAATTGCAGGTCTTAAAGTGGAAAGAATCATCAACGAGCCTACAGCTGCAGCTTTAGCTTACGGTTTGGATAAAAATCATAAAGATCAGAAGATTGCTGTATATGACCTTGGAGGTGGTACTTTCGATATCTCTATCCTCGATTTAGGAGACGGTGTATTTGAAGTATTGTCTACAAATGGTGATACGCACTTAGGAGGTGATGACTTCGATGATGTGATCATCAACTGGATGGCTGACGAATTCAAAGCTGAAGAAGGTGTTGACCTAAAATCTGATGCTATTGCATTACAAAGATTAAAAGAAGCAGCTGAAAAAGCAAAAATCGAATTATCTTCTTCTGCACAAACTGAAATCAACCTGCCTTATATTACAGCTACAGCTACAGGTCCTAAACACTTAGTGAAGACTTTAACTAAAGCTAAATTCGAGCAATTGGCTTCAGACCTTGTAAGAAGATCTATGGAGCCGGTAGCAAAAGCGTTGAAAGATGCAGGTTTATCAACTTCAGATATCGATGAGGTAATCTTGGTAGGAGGTTCCACAAGAATCCCGATCATCCAGGAAGAAGTGGAAAAATTCTTCGGTAAAAAACCTTCAAAAGGAGTTAACCCGGATGAGGTAGTAGCTGTTGGAGCTGCAATTCAGGGAGGTGTACTGACAGGTGATGTAAAAGATGTATTGCTTCTTGACGTTACGCCACTTTCTCTAGGTATTGAGACAATGGGTTCTGTTTTCACTAAATTAATTGAAGCAAACACTACAATCCCAACTAAAAAATCTGAAGTATTCTCTACAGCCTCTGACAACCAGCCGGCTGTAAGCATCAGAGTAGGACAGGGAGAAAGACCAATGTTCAACGATAATAAAGAGATCGGAAGATTTGATCTTGCAGATATTCCACCAGCACCAAGAGGAGTTCCTCAAATTGAAGTAACTTTCGATATTGATGCTAACGGTATCCTAAGCGTTTCTGCTAAAGATAAAGGAACAGGAAAAGAGCAAACGATCAAGATTCAGGCTTCTTCAGGTCTTTCTGACGAAGAAATCGAAAGAATGAAGAAAGAAGCTCAGGAAAACTCTGCAGCAGATGCCAAGAAAAAAGAAGAAGTTGAAATTTTCAATAAAGCTGACGGATTGATCTTCCAGACTGAAAAGCAGTTGAAAGAATTCGGTGAAAAGCTTTCTGCTGACAAAAAAGCAGCGATTGAAGCAGCTCACGGAGAGTTGAAAACAGCTTTCGAAGCTAAAAATGCAGACGATGTAAAAGCTAAAACAGAAGCTTTAGATGCAGCCTGGATGGCAGCTTCAGAAGAACTGTATGCAGCAGGGCAAGGTGCTCAGGGTGCAGATGCAGGTGCTCAAAATCCTGGAAGTAATGCAGGTGCTGAGGATGTACAGGATGCTGACTTTGAAGAAGTAAAATAAGGATTTATAATCTGAATTATAGAAAATCCCCGAACTTATGTTCGGGGATTTTTGTTTTTACTATGTATTTTATTAGAACTATGATTGGCAGGAAATAATAATTTAATCAAGTAAATACTCCCAGACATATCCGGTTTTACCCTGATATTGGATCTTGATCCAACTTCCCTGCTTATTATCAACAGTATCTTTTTTTACTTTTCTCTGAATGATTTCCACTTCAGAATTTACAGGAGCAACAATTAAAACATTACCATTTTTAGAAGGGATATCTCTAATGGAAGCGCCACGTTTAGCGGTTACTTTTGCTGATGAGGATATCGTATTTTTTTGCAGATTGTTCTCCCAAAAGTGTTTTGGAGCCAGAAACAGAACAAGGATAAGGCCTAAGATAACCCAGCTCAATATTCTTGAATGAGTTTTAAGTGATTTTAAGCTGCCCCAATCTGCCATTTTATCTTTTGAAAAAATAAATTAATCCCACTAAAACTATAATGATGAGATATTTGTTGAAAATTCTGCCTAGCAGATCCGTTTTATCCATATTCAAAGCACATTTGTCACACAGGAACCTTGGGCCTGTATAAGTTACATCTGTACGGCTGGATGAAGAATGGCCGGTGACAACATTTCTGCGGTGATAAGCTCCCGAACGACCACATTGATAACAATATGCCATTGAATTTATTTTTATTCAACAAGTGATGAGTTATTATTCAAATATACATTTTTCTAAATATATGGGATAATAATTTTTCATGATTGCTCTAATTCCTGTTGATCCGGAAAATAAAAAACTCCTCAGACAAAATGCCTGAAGAGCCTATTTACAAATTAAATTATTTCTTACTTACCGAAGAAGATCTGGTCCTGCTTCTGCTGTTCATTATAAATGACCTGAAAATTGTCAGGCATATATTCATAAAGAAGCTTCCAATGCTGGATCTTGGTGTGATTTTTAAAGCTTTCCAGAGATCTTACAAACAGATTTTCAATGACGGTCCTTACATAAGAATCAGCATTTCTGTAAATCCAATCCATCAGCTTGATGTGATGTGCTACGATATAGATCTTCGATTCCTGCAGCATATCTTTTAAATAATTGATAGTAGCCTGAATAACACCTGCAAAATTTTCCTGAACAGATAACTGTGTGATCTCATTTCGAAGTGGCGGATAGAAAAATTTTAAGTATTCAACAGCTATTTTTTTATTAATAGCCTGCATTTGTACTTTCTTCATAATTAATATTTTTCAGTATTTAATTTGCAGCGAAATGTGTACCAAAATCTACAGCATGGCAGCAAAAATAAAAACACCTATAATCACAGCGATGTGAGTAGCCAATATCTCTGTATTGTGCCTGCTGGTCGTTGTTTTCCATGTTTTCCAGTCGGAAATTCTTCTGATTTTTGTTTTCATAACTTATTGAATTTGAGTAGTTTTAATTTTTAAATAAAATATGCTTTTGTAATGAAACGTATAAAAAATGTAATGAAATTTTATATACCATGATTGTAAATCTGTTTTGAGTAAATCTGCTGTAACTCCTTTGAAATATGGCTAAAGATTACTTTCCGGTATTCTCCGCTGCAGAAAACTGTAAAATTATCCAGAGAATAAATGAAAATTCCTTCCACTGCATTTTTTAAAGTAGTATCTCCATTTGTGTAAATTTTGTCCATTTTTTGAAGACTTTTGTATAAAACATTTCTGTCATTCTGTCGGACCATACTTTTGATACATTCCGTAAAAGTTCGGATTACACTATACGAATTCTGTTGTGCATTTTTCGTAAGCTCATTTTCAAAGTCAGGGATAACCTCTGTAATTTCCTGAACGGCTTCTGAATAGTTCATATGATTAATGATTTTGTTCTAAAAGTTTAATGAAAGCTCCAAAGACGAAAATGATCAGAAAAGCCACGAAAAGGAGATGATAGGGTTTCAGCCATTTCGGAGTTCTGGGTCCTCTGCTTTTTAATCTTCTTAATTTGTCAATGCGGTTTAAGGTCTTCAGGTCCATTGTGTATGTTTTGTAAATGATGATGCGAATGATATTCCTTTGATAATGAATTTTGCTTAATTTGTTTATAATCAATTGATTAATCGTATGTTTGGACAATTTTAAATCCTGGAAACCTTGTCAAAATGATAAGGTTGTTATCAAAACGGAATCAGCATTAAGGATTTTAAATGGTCTGGAATTTTTAGATCTGCCTATTATTTTATTTGTATGATGGAAAGAATAGAATGAATATCTTTGCACTCCAAATTATTCAGGACATGTTTTCAAAAATTATAGTACACAGAGTAGGAAATAAAATCAACGGAGAATCCTTAACGTTGTCTCAGGAAGAGCTGAAGCTGGAAGAAGGAATGGCAGAGCTGCTTGAAGATTACTTTTTAGGCTCTTTTAAATCGGAAGAGACCTTTAATTTTTACAGTGACACATATCTGGTTAATAATCCGGTTTACAGTTCTGTTTCCGAGATCTTTGAAGATAAAGCGAAATTCCTTTGGGAATCCGAAAATATTGCAAAACATCTTTTTGAAGCAGCTGAAAATCCAAGGGTTCAGGGTGGAGAGCTGTTTATTGTCCTTTTTGAAGAAGAAAGTGACCGTCCGGATAAAGTGGATAAAATAGGGATCTTTAAAACGGAAAAGAGAGAATCTTTCCTGAAAATTTCTCATCAGGAAGAAACTTTTGACATTGAAAAAGATCAGGGAATAGGTTTATCTAAAATTGATAAGGCTGCTTTAATCTACAACAATAACAAAGAGACAGGGTATGTACTTTCTGTAGTTGATAACAACAAAAACGGGGATATGTACTACTGGTTCGAAGATTTCCTGAAGGTAAAACAGCGTGATGATGAGTATTTCCACACTCAGGAAGCCTTGATGGTGTACAAAGATTATATTACCAAGCAGCTTCCGCAGGAGTTTGAAGTTTCAAAAGCGGATCAGGCGGATTTCTTAAATAAATCGATCAATTTCTTCAAAGAAAAGGAAGAATTTAAGCTTGATGATTTTGCTAATGAAGTACTGGGAGACCAGCATGTAATTGAAAGTTTTGTGAATTTCAAAACAGATTATGAGCAGGATATGCAGGTTAATATTGCTGAAGAATTCCCGATCAGCGAAGCGGCAGTAAAGAAAACCCAGCGTCATTTCAAAAGCATTATCAAACTGGATAAAAACTTCCATATCTACATTCACGGTGACAGACAGAAGCTGGAAATGGGAGAGGACGACAAAGGAAAATATTACAGACTTTATTTCGACAAAGAAGTTTAGGAAAATAAAAAGGCAGAAGAGTGAATTTGTATATAATCTCTTTTGCCTTTTCAGCTTTTTACCTTTTTGCAACTTACTGTTTTCGTCTGAAAAATAGTGTTCTGCTGTACTCGTAATTCATTCTCGCGATATTCAGCACAGAAATTCCCTGAGGGCATTCCACTTCACAGGCTTCCGTATTGGAACAGTGCCCGAATAATTCCTTATCCATCTGGGTAACCATATCCAGAACGCGGCGGCTCCTTTCCTCTTTACCCTGCGGAAGAAGAACCATATGAGTAATTTTTGCAGAAGTGAATAATGCTGCACTGCCATTTTTGCAGGTGGCAACGCAGGCTCCACATCCGATACAGGCCGCAGAATCAAAAGCTTCTTCAGCAATCCCGTGGATAACAGGAATAGCTGTAGCATCCGGAGCCTGTCCTGTATTGACTGATACAAAACCTCCTGAAGAGATAATCCTGTCAAAAGCCGAACGGTCTACTTTCAGGTCTTTTTTCACAGGAAAAGCTTCTGCCCGGAAAGGTTCTATCAAAACTGTTTCTCCGTCTTTAAAAGAACGTAGGTGCAGCTGACATGTTGTGGTATTTTTTAAAGGTCCGTGGGCAATTCCGTTGATCATCATGCCACACTGTCCGCAGATTCCTTCACGACAGTCGTGATCGAATTCCACAGGCTCATCACCTTCGGTAATAAGTTTTTCATTTAAAGTATCCAGCATTTCCAGGAAAGACATGTGGGGATTCAACTCTTTCAGATCATAACTGACCAGTTTCCCTTCGCTTTGTCTGTCCTTTTGTCTCCATATCTTAAGGTGTAAATCCATAATTTTTGTTTTTTATTTGTAGCTTCTTACTGTAGGCTGTATCTCTTCGAATATCAGAGGTTCCCTGATCAGCTCAGGTTCATTGTTTTCCCCTGTCCATGCCCATGCGGAAATAAACTGGTATTCAGCATCATTCCTTAATGCTTCTCCGTCAGGAGTCTGAAATTCTTCTCTGAAATGAGCGCCGCAGGATTCGTTCCGGGTCAGGGCATCATAACACATCAGTTCCCCGATCTCGAAATAATCTGCTACACGGCCTGCTTTTTCAAGTTCTGAATTCATTTTGTCACCCTCTCCGGAAACCCTTACATCTCTGTAGAATTCCTGTTTTAATTTTCTGATTTCTTCAATGGCATATTTCAGGCCTTTTTCATTTCTTGCAAGACCACAGTAATCATATAAAAGTTTTCCTAATGTTTTATGAAAATAATCAACGGTTTTACTTCCCTTAATATTCATAAAGTCCTGAATCTGTTGTTTAGCTGCTTGTTCTGCATTTTCGAATTCAGGGGTATCCGGTGAAATTTTCCCGGTATGAATTTCATCTGCTAAATAATTGGCAATTGTATAAGGGGCAATAAAATAACCGTCTACAGAAGCCTGCAGAAGAGAGTTGGCGCCCAGTCTGTTTGCTCCGTGATCTGCAAAATTAGCTTCTCCCAATGCAAAAAGTCCTGGAATAGTGGTCATCAGCTCATAATCTACCCAAAGTCCACCCATGGAAAAGTGAGCAGATGGCGAAATCATCATCGGTTCATTGTAGGCATCATATCCTGTAATCTTAAGATACATATCTAACAAATTCCCATATTTCTCCTGAATTTTCTCTTTTCCCTGCTCTCTTATTGCTTTTGAAAAATCAAGATAGACAGCATTTTTAAGGGGCCCGATTCCATAGCCGGCATCAATTCTTTCTTTGGCAGCACGGGACGAAATGTCTCTCGGTGCCAGATTTCCGAAAGCAGGATATCGTCTTTCCAGATAATAATCTCTTTCGTTTTCAGGAATATCATTGGGCTGTCTCTTTTCATCGGCCTTCGAGGGAACCCAGATTCTTCCGTCGTTTCGAAGGGATTCTGACATCAGGGTTAGTTTAGACTGATAATCTCCGGATTGAGGAAGTGAAGTAGGATGTACCTGAATCCAGCTCGGGGAGGCCATTAAAGCTCCCTTTTTATGTGCTCTCCAGATTGCCGAACCATTACATCCCATAGCTAACGTCGATAGGTAATAGATTTTTCCATAACCTCCGGTTGCCAGAATAACAGCATGCGCCGCATATCTTTCAATTTCTCCGGTATCTAAATTTCGTACGATGATTCCCCTTGCCTTGCCATCGATTATAACAAGATCCAGCATTTCATGTCTGGAATAAAGTTGTACAGTGTCTTTTCCAACCTGTCTCATCAAAGCCTGATAAGCTCCCAGAAGCAATTGCTGTCCCGTTTGCCCTCTTGCATAAAAAGTTCTGCTCACCTGAACGCCGCCGAATGAACGGTTATTAAGATATCCTCCATATTCCCGTCCGAAGGGAACACCCTGTGCTACGGCCTGATCGATGAGGTTTAAAGAACATTCCGCCATGCGGTAAACATTGGCTTCACGGGCTCTGAAATCTCCACCTTTAAGCGTATCAACAAACATTCTATAGACACTGTCACCGTCATTTTTATAATTTTTAGCGGCATTCACGCCACCTTGTGCTGCTACAGAATGAGCTCTTCTCGGGCTGTCCTGGAAGCAGAATGATTTTACATGGTAACCCATTTCTCCCAGAGAAGCAGCAACGGAGCTTCCTGCCAGTCCGGTCCCGACTACAATAACGTCCAGTTTCTTACGGTTGGCAGGATTAACGAGCTTTGCTTTCTTTTTATAATTGTCCCATTTTTGGTCTAAAGGCCCTTTGGGTATTTTTGAATCTAAGATCATGACTTTTTCTGTTTAATTGGAAGTAAAGAATACATACACCGGCATAAGGGCAAAGCCTAAACTGATAATGACTGAATAGACAATACCGGCAGTTTTAAACCATTTTACAAATTTTGGATGATATAATCCGAGGGTTCTTGTTGCGCTGTAGATCCCGTGGATCAGATGGTAACACAGGGCTATCATTGAAAGGACATAAATAATAACATACCACCATTCTTTAAAGACAGTTACCACGAGAATATAAAGGTCCTTATTTCCGTTGTTGTCCAGTGGAGGGTTTCCGAATTTATAGACATACCAGAAATTCTGGAAATGGATCACCAGAAAGATCAGGATCAGAGTTCCGAGAATTCCCATATTGCGGGAATACCATTTACTGGCTCTTCCACGTCTTTCTGACTGATAGTTCCCTCCTGATTTTTTGTTTTTCAATGTAATTACCAATCCATCTAGAGCATGCAGGATAATGCTTGCATACAGAACATATGAAACTATTTTGATCAGAATATTCCCGGACAGAAAATGTGAATAGGCATTAAACTGAAGGTGCGCCTGCTCCGGGGGAAGAAACAGCTGGAGGTTTCCCAAGAAATGAATCAGCAGGAAGAAGCTCAGGAAAAGTCCTGTAAGGCACAGCAGCATTTTTCTTGACAAGGTTGACAGCATATTTTTGATTTAATGAATTAATAATAACCTAAGATTTTCATCCAAAGTCCTCCAACCACCATATAGATGATCAATAATACGATCCCGATTTCAAGTCCTCTCAGCCACCATGCTTTCAACTCTACATAACCGCTTCCATAGAATACAGGGGCGGGACCGTGGCCATAATGGGTAAGAACACCATAGATTGAGCCTAAGAAACCCAACATCATAGCCAACAGCATTGGTGGAATTCCCAAAGAAACACCAACTCCTAATAATGCTGCATACATGGCTGCTACATGGGCCGTTGCACTTGCAAAAATGTAGTGACTGAAAAAATAGACGACAATGATTACGGGAAAGGCAACCTGCCAGCTTAATCCGCCTATTTTTACTTTAATCAGATCACTGAACCAGCCAATGAAGCCCAATTCATTTAATGAGCTGGCCATCATAACTAAAACAGCGAACCAGACGATGGTGTCCCATGCACCTTTTTCCCCTTTGATATCTTCCCACGTCAATACAGAAGTCAGTAACAGTAATGTAAGACCTATGAAGGCTGTAGTGGTTGCATCAATAGATAATGCCCCTCCAAATATCCAAAGAGCTAAAAGAATGAAGAAAGCCAGCAGCATCAGCCATTCGTTTCTGGAAATAGGTCCCATTTCCTTCAGTTTCTGAGCGGCCATTTTGGGAGCATCACCTGTTTTTTTCAATTCAGGCGGGTATAATTTGTATAAAACCAATGGAACTATAAAGAAAGCCACTAATCCGGGAACGAAACCGGCAGCAGCCCATGACATCCAGGTAATATTGATTCCCAGGTTGGCTGCGAATTTCTGACACATCGGATTGCTCGCAGTTCCCGTAAGAAACATGGAAGAGGCGATGAGATTCATATAGTAGCTGTTCAATGTCAGGAAAGAACCTAATTTTCTGTGGGTTTCAGGTTTTTCAGGAACAGAATCGAAGCTTATGGCCATGGATTTCATGATAGGATAAATAATTCCGCCGCCTCTTGCGGTATTACTTGGAATAGCAGGAGCCAGACATACATCCGCAAGTCCGAGTCCGTAAGCCAGTCCTAAAGAACTTTTACCGAATATCCTGATAAACAAAAAGGCAATCCTGTTTCCCAGTCCTGTTTTAATAAATCCTCTGGCAATAAAGAATGAGATACCGATCAGCCAGATCACTTTATCTCCGAAACCGGAAAGTGCTTTTGTAATTGATTTTCCGGCATCCCCGGGAGCTACTACCTGTGTAAGAGCTGTAAATGCAATAGCCATCATGCACATTGTACCCATTGGAGCTGCTTTGAGGATAATTCCTAAAATAGTTGCTGCAAAAATAGCAAACAGATGCCATGCATTTTCGGCAACACCTTCAGGAGCCGGGATGAACCATATTGCCAACACAACAGCAAACGTTATTGCAATATTTGTGATATTAATTTCTTTCATAATTTTTAAATCTTTAAGCGGTTAAAATCTACTCTGTACCTGTACAATGAACAGATTGTTATTGTATTGTGATGTATTTTCCACCTGGTGTTTGTAACGGTCGAACTGTACGCCCAGCTGAATCCTTGCTCCATAATTTTTCAGGAATTCCAGTCCAAACATAGGGGTGATGGTCTGTCTTGGATTGGAGTTCAGCCTGAAATTGGTATCCAGGTATTCATAACGGCAGGACAGCTCAAAGGCACTGAGGTTTTTATGATTGATTTCGTACCGTACATTCGGAAGGAAGTATACTCCACGAATCAGGTATTGGTCGGGATTGGAAGGTCTCAGTTCCGGATCTACAGAATTGTACAGAACATGATTAGTGGCCTGTTTGGCTTCCAGCTGCATATCAAGGCTCCATTTCGGATCAAATTGGATCATTGAACTCAGATCAATTCCTACTGCATATATTTTTTTGCTTAATACTTCGCCAATACCGCCATTCAGGCCTACGTTGAAATTGTATTTTTTTGACAGTCCAAAAACCAATCTAGTAGAATACTGCTTCCCGTTGTCGTTATCATTAATTTGATTTTTCCCGTTTCCATTAACAACTGAAACTGCATACTGAAAGGGGATTTCGCCCAATTGAAGCTGCCCTGTTGCAGAAAGCCCAATTTGAAAGCTTGTCCAGCCCAGTTTTCCAAACTCGGTATACTGATTGGACCAATCTAAGGATTTGATAATGTCAATAGGGTAGGTTTCTTCAATACCAAACCAGGGCCTGAATTGTCCTACGGTAAATGCTAACTTTGGATTAAAGGTGTATTTCAGATAAGCGTTTTCCAGTACTCTGCCTTTAGGATCGTTTTTAAAATCAGCAAAATTGGCAAGTGCCACAACTTCTGTTCTTTTGCTGATCTGGGCACGTACCTGAACCCTCATGTATTTAAGCATAAAGTTATTACTGGTTCCTGATCCGTCTGCGTGATGGAGGCCGTTTACATCAACATCCCCGGACATACCAACAAGATAACGTGCCTGAAAAAGGCCTTTGATCTGAAGTACAGGATATTTCACATTATCTTCCTCCTGTTTGTTGGGTTGAAGTGAATCCTGAATCTGTGCACAGGCTGAAAAACCAGCCAGCAGGGCACAAAAAATCAGATTTCTCTTTTTGGGTGAAAAAAGGGTCATAGGATTTGTGTTTAATGAATATTTTATTTTAAAAAATCAACATCTTTTATGATATGGTTGATTTTACAGAATCTTTTTGTAAAGGATTTACAAGTATTTCTGATTCTGGTTGCAAGGTGAAAGTGAGGATAATTAAAGGGAAATTTTTCATAGTCTTATTATTTGAATTTAAGTGAAGGTTTTGTTAGGAATAATGTGAAAAAATTAGACAATTTTTAAACGTATTCATTATTTGGTGATATAAATTTAATAATTTTAGTTTAATTAACATAGTTATTTTAAATGTAATCTAAAATTCATGTAATGAATCATGATGGGAAGATTAAACTTGATTTACCGCAAAATTTTTAGTATATTATAAATCAAAACCTATTATTGATATTGAAAAAATAAGAGCATTTGAGTTGAAATTCAGACTGATTTGGCTTATCAATTACTGGGATAATTGGGTTTTCAGGGACTTCCGTGATTTGATACCACAAAGTAATATACCGTTAAAAAAAGCGTTATATTTGATTGATCAAAGAAATATATGAATTTTGTAGAATGTCATGAAGAGCCCATCCATATTCCTGGGTATATACAAAGTTTTGGATACCTGATTGGCATTGATGCAGAATCCCGTTCCATCATTTTTTTCAGCAGGAATATTGCGGATATATTTGGAATCGAAAATGCGGAACAGCTTTTTGACAGTACTTTTATGGATTTTCCTGAAATCTTCGGGCCTGTTCTTGATTCGGATCTTTATATTTCTCTGAAGGACTTTACAAAAAGAGAGAACGAAACTCATTTTGATAAAGTATTCATCGGCGGAAAGGAGTACCATTTTTCTGCTTTCAGAAGTGGTAATCATATTTTTATGGAATTTGAGGCTGTGGTCAAAAATCTCAATAAACGTATTTCTAATAAGTATGACAATTTTTATGTCATAGATAATGAAAAAGAGCTGTGGGAGCAGTTATTGGGTACGCTTTCTAAAATTGTGAATTATGACCGGATGATGGTTTATAAATTTATGATGGACGGTTCCGGTAAAGTGATTGCAGAAAGAAGAAATGATCATATGGAGAGTTATCTCGGGCTTCATTATCCCGAGTCAGATATTCCGAGACAGGCGCGGGAGCTTTATTTAAAAAAGAGAAAGAGGATATTCAGCAATGTATATGCAGAAACGGTACCGATTGTAAGTAAAACTGAGGACAATATTGATCTTACTTTTGTGGCTTCGCGGGGAATGTCACCTGTTCACGGACAGTATATTAAAAATTCCGGTGCTTCTTCAAGTTTCAGCATATCTATTATTATTGATGATCACCTTTGGGGGCTGGTGACCTGCCAGAATTCAGAAGCTAAACATGTTGACCTTGAAGACAGGGTTCAGGCCGGAATTTTTACGGCTTTGGCTTCCAATGCCTATTCTTCATTTAAATCCAAGAATGCACTGAATTATCAGTTGGAACTGAATGAAAAATCCTCTCAGCTGAAAGCGGAGTTTTTAAAACATAATAATTTGTTTGATTCTCTTGCAGATAATAAAGGAAAGATCAGAAAACTGCCTGAAGCAGATGGTCTGGTTATTATTTCGGAGGGCAATACTGTAACCGTAGGAACGGTTCCTGAACGTGCAACGATTGATACTATTACCCATTGGGCTCTTGAGAATACCACAGAAAGTATTTTTGTGAGCAGAAGCTTCCTTAAAGATTATGGAAATGAACTGGAGCTGGATGAAAGTGCTGCAGGAATCATTATCTATTTTATTGAGAGAAGTAAAAAAGAAATGCTGATCTGGTTCCGCAAAGAGTTTGATGAACATATCGACTGGGCCGGAAATCCTGAAAAGAAAATTGAGGTATTAATGAAGGATGGGGAGGAAAAGCATATTGTTTCACCAAGAACTTCTTTTCATATTTTTACAGAAAACATTAAAGGAAATTCAAGAAGATGGAATTCCAGGGATATCAGCGCTGTACAGGCTGTCCGGGATGTGATACTGGAAACTTCACACAAACAATACAATGCGATCAAAGCACTGAATAATGAACTGAGTAAGTTAAATGAAGAGCTGGACAGTTTTTCATATACAATTTCACACGACCTCGGAACTCCTTTAACTGTAATGAAGCTGAATGCTCAGATGCTGCTTTCCAATTTTGAAAACACGGAAAAAAATAAAAATAAACTGACCTCTATTGTTGAAGAAATTGACAATATGGCGGAAATGATGCATGATGTACTTCAGCTAAGCCGGGCCAAACATAGTGAAATAGATCTGGAACGCCTGCATCCCCTGAATATGATTCAGAAAATATCGGAAAATGCAAAGATTACTTTCGATACTCCCAAAACTGTGGTTATTATTAAGGATTGCCCTGATGTGCTTGCTGATAAAACAATGCTGAATCAGGTCTTTTTGAATGTGATCAATAATGCGGTAAAATATAGCTCTCATCAGAATGAACCGAAAGTGGATATCTGGGGAAGTGAGGAAGGAGAAACTGTTGTATACAGGATTTCAGATAATGGTATTGGAATCCCTGAACAGGAAAAGCATAAAATGTTCAAGATCTTTAACAGGATGGATAATGCCAAAACATTCAAAGGAAATGGAGTAGGACTGTCTATTGTGCACAGGATTATGAAACGGATAGGAGGAAATGTGGATTACGAGAGCAATAAAGAGGGAACTTGTTTTATACTAACGTTTAAAAAACCGTAAATTTGGGAAACTTTAAAACCTAATTTATGGTATCAGAGTATCTTAAACAAAATACAGCGGAATATCACGATGCTGCGGAGAAACTTTTCAATTCTGAAAAAATTTTTAATAAAACTTTCACACTGGAGGATTACAAAAAGATCATCAATACAAATTACCTGATGCTTCTTCACAGTGAGGATAAAATATTCGGAAGTCTTTCTGATAAGTATTCGGAAAAACTTCAGCTTAATGACAGAAAGAAACTTTCCCTTATCGAAAAGGATCTTGAAAGTCTTTCCCTGGAAAACCAGGCTGCCTCTCACAACCTTGAGTTTGATAATGAGCATGAAGCTTTGGGTGCCATGTACGTAATCGAAGGTTCTACTTTAGGTGGAAATGTGATTGCCAAACAGCTTTCCAAAACAGAAGGTTTTGATGATGTAACTTTCAATTTCTTTGGTTGCTACCAGGAAAATACGGGACCGATGTGGAAAAATTTCAAAGAGGTTCTGGATACTGAAGTTACTGAGGAAAACTATAACGAGGTCCTGTCAGGAGCAAAAAAACTATATACGTTTTTACTGAACGTCAATTAATTTCATTCAACCCCAATTAAATTCCTGAAAAATTGCCCACATTTTCAGGAATTGTTAAATTTGGGCGTTTCAATTTTTAGACTGAACTAAAAAATAATTTTAAAAAAAGTATACAATATGAAAGTAACTGTAGTAGGTGCAGGCGCTGTAGGAGCAAGCTGTGCAGAGTACATCGCAATGAAAAACTTCTGTTCGGAAGTAGTTTTAGTAGACATTAAAGAAGGATTTGCTGAAGGTAAAGCAATGGATTTGATGCAAACTGCATCGCTTAACGGATTCGATACAAAAATTACCGGAACAACAGGAGATTACAGCAAAACTGCAGGTTCTCATGTAGCAGTAATCACTTCAGGGATTCCAAGAAAACCTGGAATGACAAGAGAAGAGCTTATCGGTATCAATGCAGGTATCGTGAAAGATGTTACTGCAAACTTGGTAAAACACTCTCCGGAAGTAATCATCATTGTGGTTTCTAACCCAATGGATACTATGGCTTATTTGGTACACAAAACCTCAGGTCTTCCTAAGCACAAAATCATCGGAATGGGTGGTGCGCTGGATTCTGCAAGATTCCAATACAGATTGGCTGAGGCATTGGAAAGCCCTATTTCTGACGTTAACGGAATGGTAATCGCGGCTCACAGTGATACAGGTATGCTTCCATTATTGAGCAAAGCGACAAGAAACGGTGTTCCGGTAACAGAATTCTTGAGCGATGAGCAACAAAAATATGTAATTGAAGAAACTAAAGTAGGAGGAGCTACACTTACTAAATTATTAGGAACTTCAGCTTGGTACGCACCAGGTGCAGCAGTTTCTGTAATGGTTCAGGCGATCGCTTGTGACCAGAAAAAAATGATCCCTTGTTCTTTAATGCTTGAAGGAGAATACGGACAGAATGATATTTGTCTTGGTGTTCCTGCAATTATCGGAGCAAACGGTGTAGAAAAAATCGTTAACGTAACACTTACAGCTGACGAACAATTGAAGTTTGCTGAAGCAGCTAATGCTGTGAGAGAGGTGAACGGAGATCTTAAGTTTTAATTAGATTTAAGCTTTATAAAAAACTCAGCGCGGCCGAAGGCCGCGCTGAGTTTTTTATAATATCAGAAAATATATTTTATGTTTTTTGCTATGATATCTGAGGCTTCGGGATTTTGAATAATAAAACAAGAGCCCAGATCTGAAGTATGGTCTGTATAATATTTAATATGCCCAAAACAGGATCAGATAATAAGTTAAAATAAAGGGATTGAAGTCCTGTCAATCCAATCAGAAAAGTGATAAGCAGAACATATTTTACCCATTCGGTTCCTTTTCCGGCCAGATAGCCCATTCCGAAGATAAAAGCTAAAGTGGCTGCAGCTACAGTGGTGGACAATGGTGAATTTAAAGATTCGTAGATCCAGATCATATTTCCTATACTTAAAGCTCCTGACAGATACATAAGATTTGCTGCTTTGATGTGATTGGGGTGTATAATCAATTCATTATGCTTTTGTATTGTAGAGACAGTAGAATGGATTCTTTCTTTTTCTTCAGGAGTGAATATTCTCCCTCTTGATTCAAGGATTTCAGAAGCATATTTAATGGCTTCAGGTATGAAACGGCTTTCAGGCTTTATATATTGCTCAAGTTCCCGGTCTGACATTTTTTCCAGGGCATTTTTATTGGCACTCATTGTAATATTTATAAAACTTCAAATTTAATGAAAGTATTTCATTTATTCCCATCTACAAAGGCCCAAACGGAATTCACAAACTCTCTGTTTTTCTCATAATACAAAAGATGTCCGCCATTAATAGAAACGACTTTCTGATCAGGGAACTGAAACGTTTTATAATGTTGTGTCCCAACAGCCTTGTCCTTTTTTCCTGTAATAATGAGTACAGGAACATGAATATCTTTTGTAATCGGTGCATGGTCAGTATAATACTCAGGAAAATCTTTAGGTTTTGAAATTACGGCCATTCCGAAATCTATAATCCTTGGATGAAGAGAATCTATTTTGTCCATCTCTTTGATAGTTTCAATATCCTCGGTAAGAAATTTATATCCGATTCTTTTCTTTCTTAATGAAGCACTGATTTTTGAAAGCTCTGAAGAAAGACTGTCTCCGGGAACAACTTTGCCGGGTTGGTTGAGGAGACTGTTTCCGTATTCTATCTGCTCTTTCAGTGATTCATCATTGAGAAAATGCAGGGTAATATTTACCAGAATAAGTCCTTTTGTATGCTGTGGATATTTTTTAGCATAATTCACTGCAATAATTCCTCCGAAAGAATGGGCAAGCAGAAAAATTTTATCAAGCTTTAAATGAAGCCTTAATTCCTCAATATCCTGAACCATTGCATCCAGGTGATAATTCTCCGATTTCCCGGATTCACCTGACCCACGCTGATCCATATAGATCATCTGCATATTTTTTTCAAGACTGCTGCCTCCTAAAAGCTCAAACGATGGATATCCCTGTCCCGGACCTCCCGGAACATAAATACAGGCTTCCCCTTTTCCCGAAACTTTATATTTGATCCTGACGTGATCAGAAGTTTCAAAAAAGTCTTCAATATTGCCAGTCTGAGCTGACACAGAAGTGACAGACAGAAAAAGAAAGATAAGAATTTGGATGGTCTTCATATCATAATAACAGTTGAGAGATATGGTTTATTACTTATAAAGTATATAAAAACAGACTCAATTGCTGAGCCTGCTGTGATATTGTATCAATTGTTGAAGAATGTTATAAGTCCCACAATGAAAACAGCCATATAGAGTATAAGGCTTTGGTATTTTTATTTTTAAGAATTTGTCTTAGGGTTTTCTTTCATAAATAACCGGAATATTGCACCAATAATAAATCCACTTAAGAGGCCTCCAATATGAGCAGCATTATCTATACCTCCGCCAAGTCCCATAATTAGATTAAATCCAATGAAAATTAGTGTACTTAAAAGAAATGCTTTTCCGAATTCCGGATGGAAAACTTTAAACACAATAAAGGATAAAAATAAACCGTATAATCCAAATATAGCTCCTGAGGCACCGACACTTATGGTATGATCATACCATAAAATACTTGTAATACTTGCAGTAATACCTGTCAATAGGTAAACAAGTAAAAAATATTTTCTTCCAAGCACAGGTTCTAAGAAAAGACCAACCAAGAAAAGCCCCAACATATTTGTCAGTAAATGCATAACACCACCAGATACAAAAATACAGGAAATAAGTCTCCACCATTGGCCATCTTTAACTAGCGGACCGTAATTTGCCCCCCAATATAAAAGATCCTGTCCTTTGAAAGAAAGAAATCCATAGCCCATCAAAAACATCAAAATGAATGTACCAATATTAATATATATTAAGATTAATGTTATAAAGTTACCTTCCTGTGGTATTAAAAGTTCAAGCATTTCACGGTTTTCTTTCTGTGCTTTTTTGTCAGGCTTTCCTTCCTTTATTCGTTTAAGTTCTCTTTGATTTGTTTTGGGACTCAATATCATAATCAACCAGATAACGGAACCTATTAAGATACAGGCAGTAAGCGTTTCAAGTTTATTGCCATTTCTTACTTCAAAAGGTTCATTAATTCCAACTAGAATTGACGGGTCAGAAAGAGTTTTAAAATATCTGTTATTTTTGATTGCTTGATTATAACCTGCTTTTTCATCTGAATTCCCTATCCGGTCCAAATAAATAAATTGGGTGATATTCTTGTTCTTGAAATCAATCTCACTTTGATCTACAAATTCATGGAATTTCTTTTCTTTCTCAGCCGGATCTAATCTATTGCTGATACTTTCTGAATATTTAATTCCTAGCCAGGCAGATGGTTTATGATTGATAGTATCTTCTGCTTTGTTAAAAATAGGAATAGATGCATAAACATATAATCCTAATTTATTATTGTTTTTACCTGTAGCCTCCACATCAAGATAAACACTTGTAAATTTTTTATCAATATAATGAGATTTTAAAGTATAATATTTTGCAACAGTAGTTTGATTTATTTCATCTATTGAATTCAATTTTCTGAGCTCTCCGGATGCTGTAATAAGTAAATTTTGTGCGATCATTAAAGGAACAAAAAAGATAATCCAGCATATTATTGAGTAAAAATCTGCCCAAGTTCCTTTTTCGGTTTTGAGTTTTAAAACTTTTAATTTAGGTCTGATGTAAAAAAAGGTAATGAGCCCTGCTAATGTTATTGGAATACCAAAAACAAGAAATATCTCTTTTATATTAAAAAATGAGAATTTAATAAAGAAGATCCAGTGTAAAAATGTATATCCTATTAATGAACCTAAAAGGGATAAAATGAAAGGTATAAAAAGTAGTTTTAACTTGTCTGACATTTAAAATGTTATAATTTTTTTCAAAGATAATATTTTAAAATATTTGTCTTAAATTGATAAAAAAAACTTCTCTTTAAAAGCTCAAGATATATTGTTTTTGTAGAGATTTTGCATTGTTATGAAATTGAAAATACATCAGAAAGATGTATTTCAATATAGATGAAAATCTGAATTACAGTAAAATATCAGCTAAAAGACTTTCTGAATTCCAGAGGAGAAAGATTGGTTTTACTCTTAAATAATTTACTGAACGACTGTGGGTGTTCAAAACCTAATTCATAAGCAATCTCACCTACCGACAATTGGGTAGTGGATAATTTTTCCTTTGCTTTCCCGATTAATTTTTCATGAATATGCTGCTGAGTATTCTGTCCGGTAAGAACTTTTAACAAACCAGTCAGATAGCTTGGAGAAACATTCAGTTGATCTGCAATATTTTGCACACTTGGAAGTCCCTTTGTAATAAGGTCTTCACTATCAAAATAATCGGCAAGTAGGACCTCTAAAGCATCAAGAACTTTATGGCTGGAAATTTTTCGGGTGATAAACTGGCGCTGATAAAAACGTTCTGAATAGTTGAGTAGAGTTTCAATTTGGGAAATAATAATGTTCTGACTGAATGCATCAATATTGGAGTGGTATTCCTGATGAATATTTTCAACAATATTACTGACTGTATTTTCCTCTTTTTCAGATAAAAATAAAGCTTCATTCACTGAATAATCAAAGTATTCATAATTTTTTATAGTTTTTGCCAAAGGAGTATGCCAGAGAAAATCGGGATGAATGAGCAGAATCCATCCCGTGTGTTTTGCAATCGAACCAGGATCCCTTTTAATACTGAAAACCTGTCCCGGTGCCATAAAAAACATGAAACCTTCATCAAAATCATATTGCTGCTGGCCATATTTTATTTTGGTGAGAGAAGTTCGTTTGACAGAAATAGAATAAAAATCCAGAATCCAGCTCAGTTCAGTTTCTTTTGAATCATCCTTAATAGTGCTGTAATCTACAACACTGATTAGAGGATGCTCAGGTTTTGCCAGGCCCCGGAACTGGTGAAATTCACTGATTGTTTTGATTCTGATAGGCTGTTTCATATCACAAAATTAATTATTATTGATGATAAGCTGTTGCAAATTCCTTTGCGAAATCTTTCAGTTTTACTTTTCCTAAAACCGGCTGGTTCAGATAATAATCTTCATATAAAACTCCATTTCCTCTTGCAGCATTCATTTCCACAAAACCTTTGGCTGTTTTCGGATTCATGCCTGTACCTGTCATACCAGTAAGAAGTTCTTCGTCAGAAACGGGAAGCCATTGAAGATCTGTTTTTCCTATAGCTTCTCCTAGTGTCCGGGCTATTTCGTCAGGTGAAATTTCTTCACTTGCAATATACCGGACTTCTCTTCCATTGAATGGCTTTTCAATCTCTTCGGCTATTGTACTTGCAATATCCAGTGGTGAAACCCAAGGTTCTTTTTGATTACCACCATAATTTTGAATGATCATGCCTTGTGATTTGATGGTAGGAATGAAGGAAAACATATTGTAATAAAATCCGACCGGACGCATAAACTTGATGGAGACATCTTCCTGAAGCTCATTCAGTATTTTTTCCACATTATAATGAAAAGTAAGAATTCCGTTTCCTTCACTCATATGCGCGCCAATGCTGCTTAAATGAATGATTTTTTTTACTCCCGATCTTTCAAAAGCTTCTTTGTAATTTCTTCCGATTTGGGTATTGGCTTCTATAAAATCAATGGTATGATCAAAGAAAACTCCGGCATTCAAGGCTTCCATAGCATATACAATATCTGCCCCTTTGAAGGTCTCTGCTAAAAAATCTACATTTTCCATAGATCCGATGGCAGCTTCTGCTCCTAATGCTTCAATTTCTGATTGTCTTTCGATATTACTGCTGATAACAGTTACAGAATGTCCATTGCTTATCAACTCTTTTGTCAGCGGTTTACTGATATTTCCCAATGAACCTGTTACGATAATTTTCATTTTGACTTGTTTTTGTTGTAGCAAAATTCTGCAATTATTAAAGGGCAGATGTAGCCGAATCTGCTTTTCTTGTAGTCAAATCTTATCTTAAAGGGAATAGTATGCATAAAAAAGAGCGGTAAAACCGCCCCTTATTTATCTGACAAAATTTTAAAAGAAACATCTCCACCTCTGGGTTTCATATTTTGTTAATTGCGAATATATAAAATATTTTAACACACTTATTGGTGTTTTAAAATATTTCTGAAAAAATGATATTTTAAATTCTGATCTCAATCAAAAAAGACATTTATTTTTTGAAGGCCTTTTTTTATGTTACCCGTAATTTCCTTTCCTGACGCATCAAACAGTCTGATATTTCCATTATATGCGGAAGGATTGTCAGTGTAGTTTTTTCTTGCATCCAGATACTGCATTTTGTTTTTGGCTTTTACGGTAGAAGCATAAGGAATAGGCTCAATGAGCTCTTCCGATTTCTGAATATCGGTAGCGTAAATTTCTATAGTCCTGCTTTTGTTATAAATTTCAAGGATCATTCCCGAAAGTCCTTTAAAGCGGAAAGGGCCTTCCGGTATAGCAATGTCCTCCGTATACCATGCAAAAAACTCGTTCCCGGTATCGGTTCTTGTTTTGGCGAGGCGGCATTTGAAGCCTTTTATTTCCTTAGTCTCATTCAGTACTTCCCATTTAAGCTCGGGCTCCTCAAAGCTGAAAATATATTTTCCCACCGGCATAAAAGCTGTTAATTTCCCATTAGCTTTATATATGCTACTGTTATTTCTGGGATATTTTGGAATGGCACCGAGAGCAGTTCTGATAACATCTGTGCCGCTATTTTCTTTTTTACCGGATAAAATACTGTAATATTCTTTCGCATCGCGGCTGAAATACACAGACTCGGAAGCATTACAAAGCAAAATAGCTTCATATTGTTGGATATTCTTTTTATTCAGACTGTCGGGAATCAGTTTGGTTTCATACCTGATTTCCATAACTGCCTTGCTGTTTTGAGAAAAAAAGGCAGTACTTAAAACCACAAAACAGTTTATCAGTAATTTTTTTATTATGTTCATACTTATAAATCTAATGTCATAAATATGGCAGTTTCTTCTATGTTTTCATACAGCCTGGTATTGAGACCTGTAATACTGAAGCCTAGTCTTCTATAAAACTGGATTGCCGGATAGTTGGTATTCTGCGTTTCAAGTTCAATGATTCTGCAACTCAAATTTCTGGCCTCCCGGACAGCATTTTTGATCAGTTGAGCTCCTGCTCCCTGTCTTCTCAGGTTCTCGCTGACCAGAATATTCTCAATATAGAAGCTGTTATTCCATGTTCTGTGTTCACAAATAATCCAGCCGAATAATTTATCTCCTTCAAACACTCCGAAAGAATGTCCTTTTTGGATAATTCCATTAAGATCTTCAATATCTTCTGAACTGGTTTTCCAGGTCTTGGTATAGGGAATGGCTTTTTCTTTTAATACAAATTCAAAAGAACCGGAAAATTCGACAGCAGAAATGGCAAGTATTTTATCAGTAGTATAACCGTTAGCTCCCCAGTTCAGACTAGGATTTTCAGTCAGTTTTTCTAATTTTTTTATTTCCATGAAAGTTTGGAATATGATTTTATTTTGATTGAGCTTTATACAGATTTTTAGAAGGAAATATTCATGATAGGATGAATATAAGGAAATTTATGTACTGATTTGATTGTTATGAGGCAGGTATTTTTTTTCCAAAATTTTAAATGAATGATTAATCCAAATTTAAATAAAATTTCACACTCCAAAACTTTCAAAACCCTTAAATTTGTGGCAACAAAAATTTACTAGATGCTTAGGAAAATTTCAATTGCGGCAGCGGCTTTATTGTCCGTAATTACAATCAATGCTCAGAAGAACAAAAATTCTCAATTAGAAAGACCCAAATTAGTCGTAGGATTAGTGGTAGACCAGATGAGGTGGGATTATCTGTACCGTTTTTATGGCAAATACGGGAATGATGGTTTCAAAAGACTTCTGAATACCGGATATTCTTTAAATAATGTTCATATCAACTATGTTCCTACTATTACGGCTTTGGGACATACCTGCATCTACACAGGTTCCGTACCTGCAATTCACGGTATTGCAGGAAATGATTGGACAGATAAAGAAACCGGAAAGAATGTGTATTGTACGGCGGATGAAAATGTTCAGCCTGTAGGAACAACCAATGCAAAAACAGGAAGTCACTCTCCAAAAAATCTTTGGTCTACAACTGTAACGGATGAATTAAGACTCGCTACCAACTTTCAGGGAAAAGTAATCGGGGTTTCATTAAAAGACCGTGCATCTATTCTTCCTGCCGGACATACTCCCAATGGAGCTTTCTGGTTTGATGACAGTACCGGAAATTTTATTACCAGTACCTGGTATATGAATGACCTGCCTCAGTGGGTAAAATCTTTCAATTCACAGAATCTGCCTGAAAAATTAGTAGCTAACGGATGGAATACTTTGCTTCCGATCAATCAATATACAGAGAGTTCACCGGATAATTCTTCTTGGGAAGGGTTACTGGGAAGTGCAAAAACACCTGTTTTTCCTTACAGCAATTTAGCTCAGGACTACCAGAGCAAAAAAGATAATATCCGTTATACACCTTTCGGAAATACGCTGACGCTGAAATTAGCGGAAGCTTCTGTGGAAGGCGAGAAACTGGGAGGCGACCAGATTACCGACTTTTTAGCAATCAATCTGGCTTCTACAGACTATGCAGGGCATAAATTTGGTCCGAATTCTATTGAAGTGGAAGATGTTTATCTAAGACTTGATCAGGATCTTGCTGAGTTTTTCAATTATCTGGATTCAAAAGTAGGAAAAGGGGAGTACACTGTTTTCCTTTCTGCTGACCACGGTGGAGCTCATTCAGTAGGTTTCCTGAAAGAACATAAAATTGCTACAGGGTTTTTTGGAGACGGAATGGAAAAAGATATTAACCAGAAGCTGAAAGATAAATTCGGAGTTGATAAACTGATCAATGCAGTAGACAATTATCAAATTTATTTTGACAGAAAGCTGATGCAGGATAACAAAATAGAACTGGATGATCTGAGAGATTTCACGATCAAAGAACTCCAGAAAGATCCTACCGTTTTATATGCTGTATCTGTGGATGAAGTTCAGGAAGCAACTATTCCGGAGCCGATCAAACAGAGAATCATCAACGGAATCAACAGACAGAGAAGTGGTGATATCCAGTTAATTTCTCATGATTCAATGCTTCCAACCTATGCTAAGACTGGAACTACGCACAGTGTATGGAATTCTTATGATTCACATATTCCTCTGATCTTCATGGGATGGGGAATCCAGAAAGGAGAAAGCAATAAAGCTTATAATATGACCGATATTGCTCCTACCGTTTCATCATTACTGAAAATTCAGTTCCCAAGCGGAAACGTAGGAAATCCGATCACAGAAGTTATTGGAAAATAAAAATTACAAAAAAGCATTCCTTTTAGGAATGCTTTTTTTATTACTCGTTACTTATCATTCATCATTCATCATTCATCATTCATCATTCATGATCTGATAAGCCTCTGAATTTTCTTCCTGTATTCTAAATTTTGTTTCCTTATCTTTAAAATCAGATGGATAAAGAAAGCAATAATAAGGATGCCAATGCCTGTAATAATCCCCGTGAGATAATGGTAATGAGTTTTTATCTGGCTGCTTCTCTTAAGGGTTTCAAGATTATGATCATTGATGGAATGATTGATAGAGCTTAGCTCGTTCTGTTCCCTCTGAAAACGCATTTCAAAATACTTTTTACTGTAATTCTGATAAAGGTTTGGTTTTCCCAGGGCCAGGTAATTTTCAGACATTTCTTTGTAAATCCCTTCATTGAGGATAAGATCGCCGGTATTTTTGCTGAGATCTTCAGCTTTGATCAATAATTGAAGAGCAGTTTCATTTTCCTTCTTTTGTTTATACATTTCAGCCATTCCTTTCAAAGCAAATGCTTCAAGGCTTTTCGCCTTATTTTCCCGGGCATAGTTGGCGGACCGGATGAATGCCTGATGGGCTTTTTCAGATTGACCAAGGTTAAGATAGCAGTAGGCAATATTATAATAAACCACGCTCATGTTAGAATAAGTAGTCTGTGTATTTTTTATCTTTTCAAAATTTTGAATGGAGATTAGAAACTTTTCAAGGGCAATTTCAGGATTCGACTGGCTTTTATAGATCATTCCCCGGATGGCGTAACTTCTTGCTGTTTCAATATGCTTTTCAGGCAGATCATCCGGCAGTTTCGCCAGAAGCAGATCCGTTTCGTTAAGAGTTTCGAGACTTTTGCTGAAAAGTTCCATCTGCTGGTACTGTATGGCTGCAGAAATCAGTACACTGGTGCGGACTTTCAGGTCATTGGTTTTTTGAGCCGTTTCTTTAGCTTTTAAAAGATAGAGTAAGGATTGGTCAAAATCCCTTTTTGCAATATTGGCGGTAGAAAGCAACTGATAAATACTGATCTGCTTATGGATATCCTGTTCTTTTGTCAGAAGATTTTTTCCGATTCTGATGGCATTATCCGGATTGTCATAAATTTCAAGGCGGGCTTCCTTCATCAGAGAGTCAAAAGTAATTTTCTGTCCTGAGACCGAAATCTGAAGAAACAGAAGAATTGCGGAAATGATTTTTAATACAACTTTCATAATGTTCTGTTTTTACTGATTTTCTGAATATAAACATTTGGTGACATCCCGGTTACGGATTTAAAGACAGTTGTAAAGGCGCTGTGTGAAGAAAACCCTGAATATTCTGCCAGATAGCTTACCTTATAATTTAGATAGGCAGGATCTGTTTTCAATAGACGTGCAATATGGTTGATTCTTAATTCATTAATATAACCGTTAAAATTTTTCCCTTTGCTGCTGTTGATTACCTCGGAAAGATATTTTGTATTCACACCCATTTGTGAAGACAGCATGGAAAGAGTCATGCTTTTGTCGAGATAACGCTGTTGTTTTTCCCAGTCTTCCAGCTTCTGAAGGATTTCATCTTCCTTTTCTTTGGAAATTTTATTCGGATCTTTTTCAAGAGGTTTAATGGCCGCAGCTGTTTCTTTTGGAATATTCTGTGAGGCTAATTCCTGTTTTTTCTGTTTTTCAAAAAATTCAGACTGTTTTTTAAGGTCTTTATGACTGCTTTTTAGAAAAAGAAAGTAAGCCAGAAGTCCAATGATAATGATCAGGAAGCCTGCAGAAATCAAGCCTGTCTTTTTCAGCTGTTTCTGCTTCTGAAACTCCAGATTATTATTCTGATTGGTTTCCACAAGCTTTACAATATACCGGATGCCTTCCTTGGTATTTGAATCTATTTTGGTCCGGAGTTCAGTATAAAGTTTGTTGTACTGATGATATTTTTCATCATTGCGGAGTGCAAAATAATTTTTAGACAGAGATTCATAAATCTTTATCTTTAAACTGTTATAGGGAATATTTTCTATTTTTAAAAGTCCTTTTTCAAGAACTCCGGCGGCAGTGCTATAATCTTCTTTTAAAAAATAATACCGTGAAAGGTTTTCATAAGCCAATGCCTGAAGAAAATGATAATCTTTACTTTTTTCTGCCATTACAGCAGTAGTTTCCAGAATGATTTTGGCCTCCTCCAGTTTATTTTGTTTCATTAAAAAGGAAGCTCTGAAAATTCTGTTCTCTATTTTTAAAATGTGGTTTTCCTGATTATTAAAACTGAGATAATGATCACTTTTGATGAGGTTTTTCAAAGCATCATCATAATTCCTGTTAATGCCGGAATTAAGAGCCTGGAGCTGGTAAAGTTTACCTGTAATTACATTTATCTCCGGATTATCACCTTTTAATAATTTATAATCTGCTAAAAGGCTTGAAATAATCTGTTGGGACTGGTTGTAAAGGTCCAGATTCTGATACTGGTCAGCAAGATTATAATCACCTGCGATCTGCAGGAAATAAGACAGCTTTTCCTTTTCCCGGGAATCTTCTTTCTGGCTGTAGATATTAACGGACTGCACATAATCTCCTTTCATAGCATAAGCCTGGGAAATGATATTCTGCAGTACAATCCTGTGTTCCGGATTCTGATCACTGATGAGCAGGCTTTGGGAGTAGTTGATACATTCATCAGGATTCTGATATAATTTCTGAAAAGCTTTGTCAGCCAGAATACTGAAATCGGGTCCCGACTGTCCTTTGATAAAAACTGAACACAGAATAATGAACAGAAATTTGATGTTTTTACCCAAAGTGTTTTGGTAAAACAGTGATTTTTTTTTGTTTTTTCTTACAGCTTCGTTATGATCTGTCCTCAAAATAGATTTTTGTTATAGGGTTGTATTTTAATGATTTATATTTTTTACTCTTTTGAATTTCACGAATTGTGTAAGTCAAAGTCTTTTTAAAAGGTAAATATAATATTAATATTGTTTAAGCCAATTCAAAATATTAAACTTAAGTAATTATGAAAAAGATTTACAAAATTTCAATGAAAGCTTTATATACTTGCTTTCTGTTTGGGTTTGCAATAACCAATGCCCAGCTCACAGTAATGGCATTGGGAAATTATACAGTAGGCGGTATTTCTGATGGTGGAATTGTCAGCATGCACACAAGTGCCGGTCAGATCTATAAGTGGGATGAGCTCAATGGTTTGGTTCAAATAGGCTCTATATCCAACGGATATCCCGCGGCTGGAAGAACGCTGATCACTGCCGACGGAACTAAAATAGGTTCTTCCACCACTAATACCGTAACCGGTTTTAATGAAATTTCAACTTACAGCAATGCCTCATCGTCATGGAGTAATCATGGCGGATTGGTTCCTACCGGTTGGGACGGCCACGTAAGTTCTACCTGGGGAATGACTCCGGATGGAAATACCATTGTAGGACTGGGTTGGCTTACCGCGGGAACGGCTCACGCTGTAAAATGGAATGCTGCAACAGGAGTAACCGATCTTGGAAGCATTGTTCCCAACAGAAGCTCAAGAGCCAATGCCATTAATTCTGATGGTTCAGTAATTGTCGGTTGGCAGGATCAGGATACGGGATACAGAAGCGGTGCCAAATGGGTAAACGGGGTAGAAAGTTTTATTACAGACAATAACGGTGATTACGTAGGTGAAGCAGGAGATGTTTCTGCTGACGGAAGTACAATCATAGGTTCTGCAATGCCAAATCCATACGTATGGAACAGTGTTAGCGGCCTTACATACATAACCCATCCAAATTCCTCAGCCTTCTTCAGAGGCGGAGCTACCGGAATTTCTGCCGACGGTAAAAAAGTAGTCGGGTTTTTCAGACCTTTCGGGGGGCCTCCGATGTCCGGAGAAGGCTTTATATGGACAGCAGCAGGGGGACGTATCAACCTGAATGATTATGCTGTAAGTATGGGGATCAATACCCAAGGAGTTAGTATGGGGCTTCCTCTGGCTATTTCAGAGGACGGAAAGCTGATTGCAGGGGTAGGAACCAATGCGTCCAATCAGATGGTTGCATTCTATCTGGATCTTTCGAAAGTACAGCTTTCTACTAATGAAAGTACAAAACACAACAATACGATATCCGTTTATCCAAATCCTGTAAAAGATGTTCTTTATATCAAAGGCATCAGCAAGATTGATAGAGTGGAAATATACAATATGGTCGGTCAGAAAGTAAAAACAGACAGTGCTGTAGAAAGCAGGGTAGATGTTTCTTCTTTATCAAAAGGAGATTATATTCTGCAGATTTTCGTGAAGGGGGAAGCTTCACAAAGTTTTAAATTTATCAGACAGTAAAAATAAAATTAGAAACACTTAGAAGACTTGACCAAAAAACTCGCAGAATTTCTGCGAGTTTTGTTTTTATGAATTGAAATTATTCTTCGTCCTCAATTTGATCCTCATCTTCTTCATCCTCGTACTGCTCAAGGTAATAGGAAAAGCTGAAATCTTCTGTTTCATCTTCCGCATCTTCAAGAGTTGTAAGAAGATCTTCAAAAATTTCAAGCTGGTCTACCGTCATATTAACGAACTCAATGTGAAGTGGCAGTTCCAGTTCTCCTGTAATGACATCGGACAGCGCATCAAGATTATCTCCGAAATATTCAGGAAGGGTAATTTTTTCCTTTAATTGAGCGTAGAAATCTTCATAATCGCCGATGTCTGTAAAATCGATATATATTGTCTTCATATAGAATTAAATTTCCAGTTTTTATTGATCAAAAATGTTTTGCACTTGTTACAGAAATCTGTTTCCTCATCAGTAGGATTTCCGCCTTCTGCATCCCTCATAAAACATGTTTTTTCAGGACAGTGTTTCAGTCCTTGTGTATGGCCTAGTTCATGAATGGCTATTTTAAAGAACTGCTCATCAGTATTATTTTTGTTAAGCCTGAATTGAGAAGCTACACATGCTCTTCCGGGTCTGTAACCCAATCCCATGATTCCGTAGTCTTTTATTTTTCCTTTGGTGACGCTAATGTCTTTTGAAGTCAGTCCAATAGTTACAAAACCTTCTTTTGTCCTGTCATCCAGAAATTTAATGATAGAATCTGCTCTATAACGGTTCCTGTCTTTGTAGTAAGCATTTTTTGGAAGATCAATTGCATCAAGAATTTTTACATTCGGATAAATCTTCTTTATATCTTCCGCTGTTTCAGTTACATTTTCAGAGCTAAAATCTTTGAATGGCTGAATCAATATGGTTATGGGTTTACTGCTTTTTATAGATTGCGGTTGTTTTTCTGAACATGAAAATGCTAAGAATAACGTTCCTGTAAAAGCATAAAAACTACTGCTTTTCAAAACTCTTGTAATGGTTTTTAGTCAGGTAAACATCACCGTTCCGGGTAAAAATGATCCGGTCTGCATTTCTGTTTCCGCAGCTGTAATTAACATCGGCTTCATAATACTTTTCACCTTGGGGAAGTTGACTTTCCCGGTTTCCGAACTTATCACCACCAATCGCTCTGCCCGGTAATACTTCACAGAGATTTCCTTTTGAAGCATTCCAGCCTAGTTTTCTTGCTTCATTTTTAGTAATATAATAATCGGGAAGCCTGTGGTTCTGCTTCACATAATTAATGACCGTTTTCTCTTCTGTCAGTTGATCAATAGACTGTGAGGAAGAATTTTCATTAGTACTTTGAGAGCCCGGAGAAGCACTTCCATAACTGGTAGTTTCTGTTTTTACAGTCTCTGTATGCCCTTTTTTGTCCGCAATGAAATTATTGTAGATATACATCACAGACATTCCGAAAAGGAGTCCCAGACAAATAAAAAATACTGACCTTATTTTACCGTTCATATATAAAATTATTAAAACTGATCATTTCTCCATTCCTCGGGAATATCACAAACCGGGATAGGATCTATTTTATGTTTTGCTGCTTTGTGCATTCTATCGAAAATTAAAAACACCTCTTTATCGCGCCCCTCATAATTATCTGCAGTTTTGGTTCCGTATTCCTTCTGAATCTTTTCCAATTCAGGATAAGTAGCCCCGATTTGCTGTTCATCCGTTCTGTCTACATCCCAAAGTCCGTCTGTAGGAATTGCTTCCTGAATATTTTTAACCAGATTTAAAGCTCTTGCAAGTGCATATACTTCTGTTTTGTATAGATCTGCGATAGGGGAAACATCTACACCGCCGTCACCGTATTTTGTATAAAACCCGATTCCGAAATCTTCCACTTTATTTCCTGTTCCGCACACCAGAAGACCGTTGATCTGGCCGTAATAATATAAGGTAAGCATTCTGAGGCGTGCTCGTGTATTGGCAAAAGCAAGCTTTTCATTAGGATAAAGATCATCCTTAACATCAAATGTTTTGTAAAGTTCCTCAAAAGCAGGGGTAAGATTTACGGATATAGTTTCTACATTGGGAAACTTAGATTTCAGATCATTCATATGCTCCCACGCACGGTTTACCTGATCTTCTTTCTGACGTATCGGCATTTCAATCAGAAGTGTTTTTAATCCTGTCATGGCTGCCAGAGTTGAAACTACACCGGAATCCACACCTCCGGAAACACCTATTACGTATCCTTTTACATTAGCTTTTACAGCATAATCCTTTAACCAGCTTACAATATGATCTATTACTTTTTGAGTCTGCATTATTTATTTTTTTAGTCTATTCCAAATTCTTCAGGGTATTTTACTACGCCTTTTACATTTTTTAATCCGTCTTTTATCAGTTCTGCTGCCATTCCATTAACCTCCGGAATTTCAAACGGAAAAGTGATTCCAAAATTACTGGTTTTTTCGTAACCAAACTTAGGATAATAATTTTCATGCCCGATTAGAATAACCGAGCTGTAACCTAATTCTTTAGCAATTGAATGTCCATACAGGATAAGCTGTCCTCCGATTCCCTGATTCTGAAATTCAGGACGTACAGAAACAGGAGCCAGAGCCAGCGATTCGAAAGTTTCAGAACCGTTTTCTATCTTAAGTTTTGTAAACAGGATATGGCCGGCAATCTCACCGCTTTCAGTTTCGGCAACAAGAGAAAGTTCAGGAATGAAAGCATCAGATTTCCTTAATTTTTCCACAAGGAAATGTTCCTGATGGTCGCTGTGTTCCATATTTCTGAAAGCTTCTTCCGTAAGGGCGAATACTTTTTTATGATCTTTTTCCTCTTCCTGTCTTATCGTCAGCATGCTATTGAAGATATTTTTCACGCGTGAGTTCATACCAGTTACAAATTCCGTCAGGTTCTGTGAATTCACCTGTTTTTTCAAAGCCTAATTTCTTTAAAATATGATTGGAGCCTTCATTTCCGGAATGGGCATGTGCATAGATTATATCTGCTTTCATATCATGAAAACCCAGTTTCAGAGATGCTTTTGCAGCTTCCAGTGCATAACCTTTTCCCCATGATTCAGGTAAATAACGGTATCCAAGATCAAGCACATTTTTATAACCGTTGACAGCCTCCGTAAGCAGTTTAAGGCCGCTCCAGCCAATCAGAAGTCCGGTTTCCTTTTCAATTACCGCAAGCCTTCCTGTGCCATTTTCTTCATATTGTTTCTGAATCATTTTGATGACACCCAATGATTCACTTTGTTCCTTAAGTACCGGAACACCTATATATTTCATTACTTCCGGATTGGAATCCAGTAAAAACATACGTTCAACGTCTGTTTCTTCAAGTTTTCTTAAAATTAGTCTTTCTGTTTCTAGTCTCATGGTATTGGTTATTGTTCAGCCCCAAAAATGGTAACATCAGTTTTCATTCCTTTCTTAATATCTGACTCCTTCATTTTATTTCCACCTATATTCAAAGTTTGAAGGCCCGGGTTTCCGGAAATATCAAGTTTCTGAATCTTATTGTGTTCAACATTTAATTTTCTTAAATTTTTGAGCAGAGTGACATCAATTGTTTTTAATTGATTTAAAGATATGGTTAATTGGTCGATTCTTGGAGTTCCCTTTAACGAAATATTCTCCAAAAGATTATTGTCAAGATACAGGGAAGCTAAATTTTTAAGACCTTCTGCTTTGAAAGAAGATATCTTACATCCGGTACAGGAAAACAGTTCGAGACTGGGCAAACCTGTAACAGACACATTCGATATTGCGTTATCATCAAGTACAATCATCTTAGCATTGCTGAAAAGCAGCATATCATCAGCTGATGTGATGCCTTTCTGAACCAGAAACAGATTGGTAACCATATCTGCCTCCAGTTTTTCCAGTGAGCCGTTTTTGTTAAGATCAAAATTTTCAAGAACAGCTTTTTCAAAATTCTGGTCCTTAAAATTAAGTTTTTGGGCACAGAAAAGAGAAAATCCTGAAATAATAAGGCCTAGTGTTGTAAATATTTTAATTTTCATCATCGGTTGTGTTTTTAATCCTTATTTTTGTACACATTAATTTCATGTAAAAATAATGAAGATTTTTAGAATTATTGCCCTTTCTTCTATTTTAGTTCTCTCTTTGGATTCCTGCAAAAAAGAATCTGGAAACCAGTGGAAGGTAGAAGTGAAAGCTCCTGCTGAAAAAGTTGAATTGACGGATATTTCCAAAGAATTCTATAATCAGAACATTCCTTTGGATCAGTTTAAAGCTAAATTTCCATGGTTTCAGGGAACGGTTTCCGATGCGGATTTTAGCAAAAGGAGAGCTGATGCAGAAGAAATCAAGATCTATAAAGAAGCTGCCGGTAAAATAGATCAGGCAAAACTTCAGAACGAACTTCAGGATTTATTTTCTCACATCAGATTTTATTTTCCACAATTTAAAAGCCCGAAAGTTTACCTTTTTTCATCGGCATTGCAGATGGTTCAGGATCCTATTTTCTATGATTCAAAAGGGAATCTTCTTTTTATAGACATTACCGGATTTATGGGTGATGGTAATGCAAATTACAAGGGACTTGAACTGTATTTCCAGAAATCAATGAATCCGCAGAACATTGTTCCAAAAGTTTCCCAGATTTTTGCAGAAAGCATTGTAACCGAATCCCCGGACCACCAGAAATTCATTGATCAAGTGATTCTGAACGGAAAAATCATGATACTTCAGGATGCATTCCTTCCTGATACACCAGATTATCTGAAAATGAGTTATACCCAAAAACAATATGACTGGGCTGTAGCGAATGAAGCCAACATCTGGAATTATTTTGTAGAAAGCAACCTTATTTTCGGTGATGATCCAAGGCTGGTGGAACGTTTTATTTCTCCCGGACCATTCTCTAAATTTTATACAGAAATTGATAACGAATCTTCCCCTCAGATCGGAATTTTTACCGGATGGCAGATTTGCAAAGCCTATTTCAGACAAAAGCCGGAAACCAAGCTGGTGGATTTTTTAAAGCTTGATGCTACCAAGATCTTCAATGAAGCAGTGTATAAACCTAAAACACCGTAATAGTTAAAATAAATGATAACCTTCAACGTAATTTGGAGGTTATTTTTTTAATTTAATACCCTCTTTACTGATGAAGATAACTTCCCAGAAATTTTAGATAAGCTGTAAGAAGTATTAACTTTGCGGAAAAATTTTAGATTGATATGAGAAAAACTCAGATTACAATAGATGTAGAGCTGGATGAGAACCACATTCCCGAAAATATTACATGGAATGCTCAGGACGGTGGTGTGGAAAAGGAGGAGACAAAAGCTACAATGATCTCGGTTTGGGATGACAAAGCAATGGAAGCTTTAAGAATTGATCTCTGGACAAAAGAAATGCCGGTAGATCAGATGAAAATGTTTATCCACCAGATTTTAGTATCTTTAGGAAATACATACCAGAGAGCAACTGGAGAAGAAGATGTTGCACAGTGGCTTGAAGAGATTGCAGAAGAATTTGCTGTAAAATCTGCGATAAGAATGTAAAACCGCCGCACCAATCACAAAATACTTTCAAAGAGCCTTGATTTTTTAGGACAGGCTTATTAAAAATAAAAATATTATGAACTTTAATACAAAAGTAATTCACGGAGGGCAGCATCACGAGTCTGCAACAGGTTCTGTAAATGTTCCTGTATTTTTAACGTCTACATTTGCACAGAAAAGCCCGGGAGTACATTCCGGATATGAATATTCAAGAGCAGCCAATCCTACAAGACAGGCCTTGGAAGATTCTTTGGCAAGCATTGAAAATGGAGCGAGAGGTCTTGCTTTCGGTTCCGGACTTGCAGCTATCGACTGTGTTTTAAAATTACTGAACCCTGGAGATGAGGTAATAGCTGTAGATGATCTTTACGGAGGTACTTACAGAATGTTTACAAGACTTTTTGAAAAATATCAGCTGAAATTTACATTCGTGAATTTTGATGATGTTTCTAAAATTGCTGATGTTATTACAGACAAAACCAAACTGATCTGGGTAGAAACTCCAACCAACCCTTTGATGAAACTGGTAGATATCAAAGCCGTAGTTGAAATAGCAAAAGGAAAAGATATTCTGGTTGCCGTAGATAATACTTTTGCGACACCATACATCCAGAGACCTATTGATCTCGGAGCCGATATTGTAATGCATTCCGCTACAAAATATTTGGGCGGACATTCCGATGTTATTGCAGGAGCATTAATTGCAAAAGATGCTGAGTTGGGAGAAAAACTTCACTTTATCCAGTTTGCAAGCGGTGGTATTCTAGGACCTCACGATTCTTATCTTGTTTTAAGAGGAATCAAAACACTGGCATTAAGAATGCAGCGCCATTCAGATAACGGACTTGCTGTAGCAAAATATCTTGAAACTCATCCGGCAGTTGATAAAGTGATTTATCCGGGACTGGAATCCCATCCTCAATACGAACTTGCCAAATCTCAGATGAAAGAATCAGGAGGAATGGTTTCCTTCACTTTCAAATCAGGGAAGAAAGAAGATGCTGTTAAATTCCTTGAGAAAGTAAGAGTTTTCACTTTGGCAGAATCTTTAGGCGGGGTGGAATCTTTAGCAAATCATCCTGCATTGATGACACACGCTTCTATTCCGGCAGATAAACGTGAAGAGCTAGGTATTACAGACGATTTGGTTCGTTTAAGCGTTGGTATTGAAGATGCAGAAGATCTTATTGCAGATCTTGAAAAAGCCTTTTCTTAACCGATTAAAATAAATTATAATGAGAAAGATCCAATTTTTCCTGATCTTGAGTTTTTTCAGTCAGATTATATATTCTCAGGTAAAAACTACCGATGAACTGTATAAAACAGCCAAAAAGCTGGACAGCCTGATATTCGATGTTGGATTTAATAAATGTGATCTTTCTCATTATAAATCTATAGTCAGCAACGATCTGGAATTTTATCATGATAAAGGAGGAATCACTTCCGGAGAAAAAGCATTTACTGCTTCCATTAAAAATAATATCTGTGGCGGCCCTAATAAAGTAAGACGGGATCTTGTACCCAACAGTATGAAAGTTTATCCTTTATACAATAATAATGTCTTATACGCATTTGTACAGGAAGGGGAACATGATTTTTTCGAATTTTCCAATGGAAAATGGGTTCAGGGAAGCCGTGCAAAATTCAATATTTTATGGGTTTTGGAGGATAAACAATGGAAAATGAAAAGGGTACTTAGCTACGACCACCATTTATAAATCAATATGAAAAATACCAGAAAAGTCACTTTTGAAGATCTGAGTCAACTGGCGGAATTATTTGACCAATACAGGGTTTTTTATCACAAAGGATCTGATATCCCTTCTGCTGAAAATTTTCTAAAGGAAAGAATAGAGAACAAGGATTCCGAAATTTTTGTGGCAGAAAGTGAAGGTAAACTGACAGGATTTGTTCAGTTATATCCAATCTTCTCATCCACGAGAATGCAGCGCTACTGGCTGCTGAATGATCTCTACGTCAATGAAAATTACAGAGGAAAAGGTTATTCCAAAGAACTGATTGAAGAAGCAAAAGATCTTTGCAGATCATCCAACGCCTGCGGGGTTCTTCTGGAAACAGGAAAAGGTAATGATGTAGGAAATCAGCTTTATCCTGCGTGTGGCTTCGAGCTATATGATTCTGTAAATTTTTATGAATGGACGAATAAAGAGTAATTAAAAATGAAAAGAGAAAAACGAAAAATAAAAAGAGGATAGTCAGCTGTCAGAAATTTTTCATTCTTAATTTTTCACTTTTCATTCATCTATAACCAAAAAACAAAAATATGTCTGATTTTCAAAAATACATACAAAGATATTTAGACCAGATCCCTTCTGGAAACTGGATCGGGGAATTAAAAACTTCGGGAGATAAAACAGCAGAGCTGTATTCAAATCTTACAGAAGAGCAGTCTCTTTTTGCTTATGCTGAAGGAAAATGGTCCCTGAAAGAGCTTTTACTCCATTTATCTGATACCGAAAGGGTATTTCAATACAGGCTTTTAGCTTTTGCAAGAGGAGAAAAAGCCGGATTGCCGGGTTTTGATGAAGAACTGTATGCTTCCAATTCTTTTGCAGATAAAAGATCACTGGAGTCTTTACTGGAAGAGTATAAGCTTGTCAGAAAGTCTTCCCAGATTCTGATTGAAACGATGGAGCCATCTGCTTTGAAGAATATTGGGACAGCTAATGGAAATGAGCTGGTTGCAGAAACAATCGGAAAGTTGATTGTAGGGCACAATTATCATCATTTGAATATTATTGAAGAGAGGTATTTACCAGGATTGAAATAAAAGTATTTGAATAATCCGGATCCAAACTTAAATGATATATAAAATTTAACAAGGACGGGCATTAGCTCGTTTTTTCTTTACCTTTATACAAGTGGTTTACAACCCTGAAAAATTATGGAAAACATTATCGAGATATTAAAATCCGGCGGAACCATTCTTTATCCTACAGATACTATTTGGGGAATTGGATGCGATGCTACCAATATTGAGGCGGTCAATAAGATTTTTGACATTAAAAAAAGGGAAAAAAACAAATCGATGATTATTCTGGTGGAATCTGAAAAAAGACTTCAGGAGCTTGTGGATGTTCCCGAAATGGCCTGGGAAATTATTGATCTTAGTGAAAAGCCGGTAACGATTGTTTATGAAAATCCCCGAGGACTTCCAAAAGAACTTCTTGCTGAAGACGGAAGCATCGGGATCAGATTGATAAAAACTGATTTCTGCAAAAAGCTGATTACAAAACTGAACAAGCCACTGGTATCCACTTCTGCCAATTTCAGTGGAGACAAAAGCCCGCTGAAATTTTCAGATATTTCACCCGAAATTATTAAGCTGGTAGATTATGCTGTTGAGGAAGACAGAGAGAAAGTTTCAAAATATTCCGGTTCTTCAGTTATAAAAATATGGAATGACAACAGAATTAAAGTTCTTCGCGAATAAAATTCTGAAATAATTCTCTCAATTTAAAATCTTGTCAATGTATATCGGCAGGATTTCTTTTTTTTAATTTCTATCTTTGCATTCTTCAACTGATAAAAGACATGCCATGAACCACCAACAATTTGCTGAAGAATGGATCCGTGCCTGGAATTCCCATGATCTTGAAGAGATACTGTCCCATTACGCAGAGGATATTGAGATCACAACTCCAATGATTGTAATGGCTACAGGAGGAAAAGAAAGTACATTAAAGGGAAAAGAAGCCGTTCGGGAGTATTGGAGAAAAGCACTGGAAAAATTTCCAGATCTGCATTTCGAATTGATAAAATCAACAGCAGGTGTGAATTCTGTGGCATTGTTTTATAAATCGATTATGGATAAAGATGCTGTGGAAGTTATGTTTTTTGACGGTGAAGGAAAAATTAATAAAATGTATGCCCATTATGATTAATGGAAATATATTACTAGAAAGATGACCTATTATTAAGATGAAAATTAATCTTACTCAAAATAAAAATTTAAAATTATTCAAGATCATTGCTGAAGCTGCTGAAAAAAATAATCAATCAGTGTATATTGTCGGTGGCTATGTCCGTGATCTTCTGATGAAGAGAACAGCTTCCACAGACATTGATTTTGTGACGGAACAGAGCGGAATTGAGCTTGCACAAACTGTCGCAAAGGATATTGATCCGAAAATGAAGGTTTCAGTCTTCAAAACTTACGGAACAGCTATGATTAAATATAAAGATCTTGAGCTGGAATTTGTGGGTGCCAGAAAAGAAAGTTACACGGAGAACAGCAGAAAACCGGAAGTAGAAGGAGGAACACTGGAAGATGATCAAAAAAGAAGGGATTTTACTATCAATGCGATGGCAATTTCTTTAAATAAGACCAATTTTGGAGAGCTGATCGATCCTTTCGATGGAATCGAAGATCTTGAAAAAGGAATTTTAAGAACGCCTTTAGAACCTGCTCAAACTTATTCTGATGACCCGTTGAGGATGATGAGAGCGGTCCGTTTTGCTTCAACATTAAACTTTACTATAGAAGAAAAATCCTTGAATGCTATCAAGCAGGAAGCGGAAAGGATCAAGATTGTTTCCATGGAAAGAATCATGGTGGAATTCAATAAGATCATGATGTCTAAAAAACCTTCCGTAGGACTTGGATTAATGGAAGAAACAGGACTTTTAAAGCTGGTTATTCCTGAACTGATAGAACTGAAAGGAGTAGAAGAAGTAGAAGGACAGACTCATAAGGACAATTTTTACCATACTTTGGAAGTGGTGGACAATATATCTGAAAATACGGATAATTTGTGGTTGCGCTGGTCAGCATTATTGCATGACATTGGAAAGGCACCTACCAAAAAATTCGTAGAAGGCACAGGCTGGACTTTTCACGGACATGAGTTCTTAGGCTCAAAAATGGTGAAAACTCTTTTTCACAGACTGAAACAGCCATTGGGAAGTGATATGAAATATGTCCAGAAAATGGTAAAGCTTTCATCCCGCCCTATTGCTTTAATTACTGATGATGCTTCAGATTCTGCATTGAGAAGACTTCTGTTTGATGCAGGTGAAAATCTGGAAGATCTGTTTACCCTTTGCAAGGCAGATATTACAACCAAAAACTCTAAAAAACAGGAAAGATTCAAAAAGAATTTTGAATACGTAGCGGTGAAGATCAAAGAAGTGGAGGAAAAAGACCAGGTGCGTAATTTTCAACCGCCGATCACCGGAGAAGAAATTATGAAGATGTTTAATCTGCAGCCCGGAAAAGAGATCGGAATCCTTAAAGAAAAGGTAAAGGAAGCGATTCTGGAAGGGGAGATTGCCAATGATAAGCAGGAAGCTGAAAAATTTGTGATTGCTGAAGCTGAAAAATTGGGACTGAAGTATCATTAAACTTTTAATATATAAACGGCTACGGCGGGACAAAGTCCCGCCGTAGCCATTTCCCTTAATAAAATCAGGCCGCTTCTTCGAAGAAGCGGCCTGAAAAAAACACAAATGATGAAAAAAAATAAAAATTTATATATAATACCGAAGTATTAAATTTCTAGTTAGCATAAACTGAGTTTGAACCAATACCTGCAGTGAATGATCTGATCACAGATCCTGAAGTAGAATACACTACAATCTTACTGCCCTGGGTAAATCCATTTGAATCCGAAGTGAAAATTTTATCATTGATTACACTGAATCCATATAAAGGAGAATAATCATCAACCCCGTTAGCTACAGTGAATAAAGGAGATGCAGGCACTGTTGCAGCACTCATATCCATCCCGTATACTTTTTTTCCTGAAGTGAAATAAAATTTACCGTTCGCAATTTCAAGATTGGTAGCATTGGCAATACCTGTTAAAGTAGTGGTTTTTGTAATACTTCCTGTGCTTGAGATCTGGTAGATATAAGAATCAGAAGTTCCGGCAGCAATAGCATATACATTTTGATTGCTTGAAATAATCTTATTGATGTTTCCGCTTGGTAAAGTAATTGTAGACTGAACATCATTCGTAGAAGTATTGATATACGAAATCTTATTTCCATAACCGAATGAAGCATTCTGTACGAAGATATTGTTTCCGGCCTCTACAATTCTTTCAGCAGCATCTGTGAAAGATATTTTTTTGATGAAAGAGCGGTCTGAAGCTTTATAAATGCTTACAAACTTATCACCTAAATACTTATCGTTCGTTACATAAATGTTGTTATTGGCAAAAGCCATATAGCGGGGAGTGTTAAGCTCGGCTGTAATTTCACCGTTTGCTTTAAAATTGTAACGGTTTACAATTTGAATTTTGTTAGAATTATTCAGTAGCAGATAGGCATTTTCACCATTGAAAGCAATCATCTGTAAAACATCACCCAATTTCGCGCCTCCGTTATTCAGTGCAAAAACATTATCCTGCTTAAGGTTCAGGTCTGCGCTTACAAACGTTACGTCTCCTTCCGGTTTTCCGAAAGTACCTTCGTTAGCGATTAAAAAACCGTTGCCATAAAATATTTCCTGCTCATCATTATTATCACTGCTACAGGATACAATACCTAAAAGAAGTGTAAAAGCAAGAAGAAGATGTAGAAATTTGTTCAGTTTCATAATATTTTTAAGTTTAAAAATTAATTGTTGCATAAACACTGTAATTCCTTTTCGGCATCGGATAATAAGATACAGTTTGATAAACAGTGTTGGTGATGTTATTCACTTTAAACCCTAAAGTGTACTTTTTCAAAAGTGTGGCAGAAATACCTGTATTTAAAATAAAATAAGAATCAATCGCTGTGGATCTGTTCTCATCCGTAGAAGTATAAGTAAGACCATTGAATAACCCCTGAGCATATAACTTAAGGAAAGAATAACCATACTCAATATTTCCGACAGCTTTGTGAAGCGGAACGTACATCATCTGCATTTGTGTATCCTTGTTCACGGATTTTGAATATGTATAGCCCCCGTCCAGTTTCAAAGCATGCTTCCCGAATGTTTTGTTCCAGGTAATCTGAGATTCCAGACCATAATATTCAGCGCTGGATGTATTGAAAGGAGCCCAGTATCCATATGGAGTCGGAAGCCAGTTGATAAGATTTTTAATGTCCATATAATAAGGACTTAATACCACTTTAAAATCCCCGAAGCTGAACTCATTGTTCATATCAATATTCGTGGAAGTTTCAGACATTAAATCCAGATTTCCGCCCGGCTGCCAGTAGAGATCATTAAAAGAAGGATATCTGAAATTTCTTGAAAAACTTACCCCCACATGATACCATCTTAAAGCATCCCATTTTCCTGAAAAAGAATACAGAAGAGGTGACGAAATACCTTCTACAAAATCTTTTTTGATCCCCGCTTCGATACGAAGATCTTTTGTGGCAAAATACCTGATCATACCGGCTAAAGAACCTACATTCCTGCTGATAGTTCCCAACCCGGACTGATAACCTTCACCCTTATTCACCTGAAATTCCCCGATAGCATTAATATTAATCTTTGGAGTGATGAAATAGTTGAAATCATTTTTGAAAATATAATTTTTCCCTTCCGCTCCGCTGGTTTTAGGTAGATTAAGATCTGAAAAATACTGGAAATTATCCTCTGTGTAAGCAGCCTTTAGACTGTTGGAAAGATTACTTTTATTAATATCCCATGCAATCAGGCTTCTCAAAGTCTGTGCATTATATTTTGTTTTATTGCCGTTCTGCTCGAAAACAGGATAATGCTGTGAAGCATCAAACATCTGGTTCTGCCATGAAATGGTCTGGTGATCAGCGATTTTATAAGAAACGCCAATATTGAATGAAGTATTGTAGTACTTTCCGTTGATATTGCTGAACCCTGTACTTCCTACAACAAATTCAGGAACTTTATAATCATTTTGGCTCGTTAAATAACTTCCCGAAACCTTAACGCTTAACTTGTCATTACTGAAAGAAGCTTGGGCAAAATTATTATAAGTATCAAAAGAAGCCGCTTCCGAATAAACAGAAGCCTTAAATCCCCTGTTGAAATCCAGAATATTATTTAAATGAATACTTCCTCCGATAGCTCCGCTTCCATAAACAACACTTCCTCCACCGGCTTTTAAATCAATCTGGTCATATCCGAAAAGAGGTATATTATTTACATCTCCCTGTCCTAAAAAACTTGAGTTGATATTAATTCCGTTCCATACAAAAGCAGTTTGTTGGGCAGTCGTTCCCCTGAAAGAAGGTGAAGAAACAGCTCCACGTCCGTTTTCTTTAATGTAAATGGAAGATTGAAAGCGTAAAAGATCAGAAAGATTGGTTGAGTTTTTCTCGATGTCTTTTTGCGTAATTGTACGTACCGGATGAAAAAGCTTCACTTTGCTCATCTGGCTGTCAAAAATATAAATGGTATCAATCGCTTTCTCCTGTCCCAAAAGAAAGCTGCCATAAGATGTACAAAGCAGTAATAAAGACCTTTTTATATCCATACAATTTTACTTTTCCTCCGAAAGCAATCCGTTTTTAGTTATAATTCTGGCAGGTCTCCTGACTTTCGCTTTCTGTGCCTTCCCGTGTGAACAGTGACTTTTTACAGAAATTCTTATTGCGATCTACAGTTGCGGGGACAGTTTGGGAGTTACACCCAATTCCCTATTATTTCCAAAATGCTGGAAACCAAAATTTTTGCAAAGATAATGTTTTAAATGTATTTCACAAAAAGGGAAAAGTTAAAGGACAAAAGGGAATAATGAGTAGTGAATTTTGCTGCACACGACAGTCTATGAAAGATATTTACAGCTTTTCAAACTGACCACTCACTTGTGGAACAAAATTCACAATTGATGAAAATTCCTTTTACAAAAATGATGAATCAAAATAGAAAGGTAAAAGATCCTTGATGGAATGCACCTTCACCACTTCATCATTCATGCTTGAAAAATAAAGATCAATATTTTCGTCCTGTTTCGTTTCATATTCTATTAAACTTTGGCGACAGGCTCCACATGGCGGAATAGGAGGGTTTTTCTCATGGAATTCCTTAGGACCTCCCACTACAAAAATCTTTTTCACTTTTACATCAGGGAAGTTAGCTGCTACCCAGAAAAGAGTAGTTCTTTCCGCACACAATCCTGATGGATAGGCCGCATTTTCCTGGTTGTTACCCGAATAAATTTCACCGTTTTCCAGTAAAACTGCACATCCTACAAGGAAATTCGAATAAGGTGCATAAGCATTTTCACGGGCCTGTTTGGCACTTTCGAATAATTTTTGCTCTATATCATTCAGCTCACTGCTGTTTTTAAAATGCTCGTAACTGATCTGTATGTCTTTTTTCATATATTAGTCATGACTAAAAAAGGGGCGCTAAAATTACTCCTTTTTCACCAGTTGGGCAAGATTTTTATTCATCCATTAAATTGAAACTCAAAAACGTAAAATGTTATATACACCAATAAAATTCAGAAACGTAGAATTAAAAAACAGATGGGTAATGTCTCCGATGTGTATGTACTCGTGTGAAGATGGTTTGGCTAATGATTTTCATTTTGTACACTACGGGAGCAGATCTCAGGGAGGAACAGGACTTATTATGGTTGAAGCCACAGGAGTTGAGCCGAGGGGAAGAATTACCAATCACTGCATGGGTATCTGGAATGATCAGCAGGCAGAAGAACTCAGGAAAATTGTTGATTTTGTTCATTCCCGTTCGGAAAGTAAAATAGGAATTCAGCTTGCCCATGCCGGAAGAAAAGGATCTACCTGGAACAATCTGCAGATTCCTGTTGAAGAAGGCTGGGAAACTGTTGCGCCAAGTGCTGTTCCATATCATCCTACAGAAAGAATTCCGCATGTCCTGACTGTTGATGAAATCAAAGAACGGGTTCAGAATTTTAAAAACGCGGCAAAAAGAGCTGTAAAAGCAGGTTTTGATGTTATAGAAATTCATGGAGCTCATGGATATCTGGTTCATCAGTTTTTATCACCGCTTTCCAATATCAGAACAGATGAATACGGTGGAAACTTTGAAAACAGAATCCGTTTTCTACTGGAAATAATAGACGCTGTTAATGAAGAACTGGATGAGAATACAGCTTTATTTGTAAGAATTTCCGGTACTGAATATATCGAAAACGGATGGAATATATATGACAGTATAAAGCTTGCCCAAGTTTTAAAAGAACATTCCGTTGATCTGGTGGATGTTTCAAGCGGCGGGAATATTCATGGGGCAAAAATACCTGTATTTGATGGGTATCAGGTTCCTTTTTCATCCCACATCAGAAGAGAAGCCGGAGTAAAAACCGGGGCTGTGGGATTGATCACAAAAATAGAGCAGGCTGAAGATATTCTGGAAAAGGGTGATGCAGATCTTATATTTGTGGCAAGAGAGATTTTAAGAAACCCATATATTGCTGTTCAGGGATCATTTGACATGAAAGAAGACTGCTTCTTCCCCCATCAGTACGCAAGAGCAAAAATTTCATCATAACACGAAATGAAAGTGGAAGACTTTATGCTGACCTGTCCCAGCAAGAAATTTCTGGGAATAGAATGTTTGGGATGTGGTGCCCAGAGAGCAATTGTGCTTGTATTTGAAGGACGGTTTGCAGAAGCTTTTCATCTTTATCCGGCAGTTTATACATTGCTGCTGTTTTTTTGTACTTTAGGTCTGAGTTTTGTAGATAAAAAAAGGAGATACAGCAGTATTCTGATGATTATGATTGTAGTAAATCTGATTATTATGATCGCTTCCTATTATTATAAACATTTTTACATTCATTCTCATGGATGAAATAAAGCGATAAGCTATATTTTTTTAATGTTTAATTAAGAAGTGTAGTAGAAAAGTCGTAGAATTACTACAAAATGTAAAACTGTTTGATAAAAACTTTTTAAATTAGAGCATGAAGTCTATCTTTGTTAGACAAACTTTAGGAATTAGGAATAGTATAATCATTAATGATTAAAATATAAGAATATGGCAGGAAATTCAAGAGGAATTTTAAAATTCAATGGAGGAGAAGGGCAAAAGCTGTTAAAGCTTAATTACAGCGTATCAAGATCTACAGATGTTTCAGGACGTGTAGCGTCTGATCCATCGAATGCTTTGGTCAAAATAACAGTAGAAGCAACTGAAAAATCTGACATTCTTGAAAGTTTATTGAACAGTAAGTATAAGCCGACAAGCGGTGAAATTACCTTTAACAAATCCCATGAAGAAGGTACTTTGATTACTTTGAAATGGGAAAACGGATATGTGATCCAGCATGAAGTGGATTTTGATGCTGTAGACAGCAACAGTATGCTGGTTAGCTTTGTAGTAAGCGCGGAAAGCATTAGCTACGGAAATTCACTATATGACGGATTCTGGCCATTAAGCTAGGTCCGCAGTAGTACAAAATACAAAGAGACTGTCCCACCAAGACGGTCTTTTTTTACCTGTTGTGAATGCTATTTGCTGACAAGGACTTTTTGTTTATTTTCAAAAACTCCCGATTGGATGAATAATATACACATTTTAACGCAAATCACTTTATAAAATATGTCTAATACACCTGAAAAATCAAAAGGGAACAATTTTCGTCCGGCACAGAATGCAGACGGAGTGTCCGAAAATCATCATGCCGGAATCAACCGTCTGGTAAAGCTTTCCTTAGTCATAGAAGGAACAATTATCAAATTTTATAAACATTTTAAACTTAAACAGAGTACCCAAAATCATCACGAATTTACCCTTACCCTTGCCCATGATGCTTTAGGCGACCGCCAGACCCATTCGCTGGAAGATGCCAATAAATTTCTGGGAAAACGTCTTACAGCGGTTATTTCCTATAAAGATATAGATAACAGCCCGGAGAGAACTTTTGTAGGAATCATTACAGGAGTAGCCTTTAGCCAGGAAAAGATGAGCCTTGGAAATATTGTGCTTACAGGATGCAGTCCTACGATTCTTTTGGATGGTGCTTCGCATATTCAAAGTTTTGGTGGAAGTCAGCCGGTCAACATTGGAATTATTGCAGATGAAATTATCAAGCAGGGAATTGATAAAGGCCGATTTGATGTCAGGGTAGAAGCCAATAATTTTTCCCAGATCATATACAGCAGCCAATACGACGAAACCCACTATAATTATCTGGCAAGAATGGCTGAAGCGTATGGTGAACAGTTTTATTACGACGGTGAAGTTCTTCACTTTGGGAAACTGCCACCTCAGAACAAACCGATTATCCTTACTTACGGAAGCAGTGCCAACGATATTAAGGTTGAGTTGAAAGCAATGCATACCAAGCCACAGTTTTACGGATACAACAGCAATAAAAACGAAAAACTTACTTCCGGTTCTACACCTATCCAGCATGTAAGTGATATTGCCAAGACGGCTTATGACCATAACAACAATATTTATAAAACACCTGCACTTCAGATAGCTCCAATCAAAGCAACCACACACCTGGATGTAGAATATTCCCAGAAAAGTGCTTCAGGAAGTGTAGCCGTGAATGTTTTTTCTATTTCAGGAAATACAACAGTTCCATTCCTTCATCCGGGATGCATAGCTGATGTTCAGATGAGAAAACAGGATTCCAATGAAACCTCCTATTTTACGAGAATCATGATCACAGAAGCGGAACATGAGATTGATACGATAGGACATTATACAGGAAGTTTTACAGGAATAGCAGCAGATACAGGATTTCTTCCAAGACCGGAATACAAAATACCAAAAGCTGAACCGCAGACTGCAGTGGTAATATCAAATACAGATCCGGAAGGGCAGGGAAGAATACAGGTACAGTTTGACTGGCAGACAAATGATACCACTAATTTTATCAGGATGATGAGTCCTGATGCGGGAGGAACAGACCAGATTACACAAAACAGGGGATACGTTGCTATTCCCGAAGTGGGAGATCAGGTGATGGTCAACTTTGTTCACAGCCATCCGGACAGACCTTTCGTAATGGGAGGGATGTTCCATGGAGGAGTGGCTTTAGGCGGTGGAGTCAATAACCATCTGAAATCTATCCAGACGAGAAGCGGAATCAGAATTTTGATGAATGATGAAGAAGGAAGTGTAAAGATCATGGATCCAAGCGGAAATATCTATTTCATGGACGGTGCCGGAAATATCAGTATGAAAGCCCCTAAAAATTTCAGCCTGAACGCTGGAGATAATATCAATATGACTGCCGGAAAAGAAATTTCCATCAGTGCAGGAGAAGGCATTAACAGTTCTGCCAATAAAAGCATTATTTCTACCGCAGGGAAAGATATTGTACAGACAGCCTCCGGAGATATCCGTGAATCTTCAGATACCAGATCTGAAATGGTGGAAAAAGAATTCAAAAGGCAGTCTGAAACTTCCAATGAGATAGCCGGTGAAATATCCATGTTCAGCGAACTTGAAAACATGACAATGCAGAGCGGTAAGATTGTGGAATTCAACAGTGCTGAAAAATCAAAACTTTTCTGATATGGCGATCATCAAAACAGCTAAGAATATACAGATAAAAGTCACGGACTCTTATCAACTGAATGTCGGTAAAAAGGTTGAAAAAATTGCTCAGAAAATTAATGTGGAGGCACAGAAAAATAACCTTGTTTTGGCAAGCAACAAGAAAATAATGTCTCATGGAAACAAGTAAATTAAGAATCCTGATTCTTTTTATTGTAAGTAGTTTCTCATTAATCAATTGTCAAAATAAAAAAATGGAACAGAAATACAGTTGGCTGGGAACCCTTTCGGCACCACAGGAATACCCGATGGAAATTTACAGGGGAGCCATCATTGCAGATGATTTTACCTATGATTTTGATGCCATCTGGGGTACACAGAATACAGGCTGGGGAAATGAGGGCGGAACAATGAGTGTAGAAACCGGCCAGATGGATATTCCCAATAAACTGGAATTTACATGGTACTCTTTGGTTGAAAATAAATTTTATACCGGAAAATGGGACCTGGATAAAGAAAAAATAAAAGATCTTTTTGATAAGGGTTTCACGGATCAGGATAATGGCAAAAAAACGACATACAGTAATTTTATTGTAGGTCTTGCACCAAAAGGACGTGTGGTTCTGTGGGTCAACGGTCCGGGAAATCAGAAAGAAGTAGGGGTTTTCCAGGCTCATGATACCATTATCACGAAAGAAAAGGCATATGAAAATGCACAGTACATGCTGAAAGACGGCTATGCGGACAGAATGTTGAAAGATCCCTCTTATGAAACCTTTAAACCCGAAATCAGGGCTAAAATAGAAAAAGATGGATATCCTTCTCCGGACATCTATGATATATACAGAGAAAGATACAGTTGGAAACCTTCAGTGATTTTGCCGGAGGGCAGTGAATGGATTGATTTTGGGTTTACCAATTATAACGGTGAACAGGAAAATCTCTTCGGAGAAAGTCTTACGGCTGATACTTATAAAAAAAGGGCTGTTCCAAAGTTCTGCGGATTTTACTGGAGAGATAAGAATAAAAACAGATATGCAGTTTGGGTAGATGCTTTTGATGAAAAAGAAATTTTTGAATTATTCCGGAAATTGGGAAAAGAGAAAAATATAAACTTTGTTATCAAAGTCAGTGCAGATAATGCCGGAGCTGCTTTATCATTAAAGAGCGACAGTGAAGAGGTACCCGTTACAAAAGCAAAGATCAGGCTTTCACGTAAAATAGAATAAGCAGAATTCCTTTAAAATAGTCTGTCAATAAAAATAAAATAAGAACCATGCACAATAATAAATTTGGAGATTATACACCGGAAATATCCAAAGAGGAAGTATTAGACATTACTCTTGGGGTATTTTTTGACGGGACTCTGAACAATAAAACCAATACTACAGAAAGAAAAAACAAAACTGCCGATTATAAAAAAAACGGTGGCAAGCCCAGTGATAACAACAGTTATAATAACGACTGGAGCAATGTAGCAAGGTTATGGGACAATTATGATAAAAATTTTGGCATCTATATAGAAGGAATCGGTACGGAAGATAAGGAAGAAGATTCTATGCTTGGTTATGCCTTTGGAACAGGTGCTACGGGGATCAGATCAAAGGTAAGAAAAGGCTGTGAAGAGATCGTAAAAAAAGTAAAAAACATCAAGAATGCAAAAAAAGCAGATAAAATTGCAGTTCTTACTTTTGATGTTTTCGGTTTCAGCAGGGGTGCTGCTGCTGCCCGTAATTTCGTACATGAAATAGGAAAATCAGAATATAAGGCGACCACTACTACTGTTTCATATGAGGGTATGACGGTAACTTCCCGTTATGACAGCGACGGAACAGGGGTAGAGGGCGAAGAACTTCCAAAATGGGGGCATCTGGGGCTTAAACTGGAAGAAGCCGGAATTAAAATTGATGTGCTTAAAGTAAGGTTTCTGGGAATTTATGATACCGTTTCGTCTTATTCCAAAAACTTTTCTGCCACACCGAATTTTCATAATGATGTGAAAGAATTGAGCCTGAATGATATCACGAGGGCACAAAACGTCATTCATTTTGTAGCTGAAAACGAGCACAGGGAGAATTTTGATCTTACCAATGTACTTGTAGGTATAGAGAAAATATTTCCAGGTGTACATTGTGATGTTGGCGGAGCCTATGAAGACGGTCCGGAAATCTGGGAAGAACTTGAGACATCCTGGACCACGAGTGCGAAATTAAAGGAATTTAAAAACGAGCTTGTAGCAGAATCCTGGTATAAAGAAGAAGAGCTTACCATTACTCCCGGATTTTACCTGGCATTAAGGGGAGAACGTAAGCTTATTAAAAAAGCATACAGCTATATCCCCTTACATTTTATGGCGGAATATGGGGTTCAGAAAACAGTTCCTCTTACTATTAAAAAAATTACCGACGAAAAATATTCCGTTTCATCCGATGAACTGCTGGTAAGAGTAAAAAACCGTTTGAGACCTTATGCTATGGGAGACGGAAAACAATACATCTTTAAGAGGTATAAAGAAATTGAGACCACCTACGGAGGAGCATCAATACCGCAGCAGAAATATGCAGACTATCAGAGAGAAATGAAAGAGCAGGATGACCTCAGAATACTCAGAAATAAGTATCTGCACCGTTCAGCAAGAAGAGAAGGTATAGGAATGGATCCTACATCAGACAGAGTAAGAGTACACCATTAAATAAACATTAATACAATTTCCAGATAAAGAATACTGATGCCGGATTATTTATGCAGAAATTTAATATACATACCATTCAGAAAGGAGAAAGCTTAAAAAGCATAAGTTCACTCTATAATTTGGATACTGAAGCTTTAAAGTTATTTCATAATAACCACGGCAGCGTAAAAGATATGATCCTGATTGAGCTTACAGGCCAGAAAGAACTTTTTCTTCCCAGAACTGTTGTAACAGATAAAAGCAGACTGGTAAAATTCGGGAGGGCAAACAGTTTGATTTTTCAGCCGGAAAATTCATTCAGTAAATATGGAACTACTATTACCATTGAAAACGGTGAGTATAAAAACGAACTGAAATATGAAACTTCAGTACGCTGGCTGAAAAAGGAGGGTGGACTTCATTTTTTTGAAATAGACAGGACTTCAAACCTGTATCTGAATGAAGAAGAAGTCAATGAAATAGCTGATCTGCTCGCCTATAAAACTTCAAAAGTCTTATATCCGCTACAGATCAGTGTAGATGAACAGGGAAAATTCAATGATGTAGAAAACCTTTCCGTATTTAAAGAAAGATGGTCTGCTGTAAAAGAAGAGGTTTATAAAGAATTTGACGGAGAAACAGTTGATACCTATTGTGAAAAGATAGAAAAAGTAATATTTGAGCCGGATGCGATGGTTCTTTATCTTAAAAATGATTATTTCATCAGAACGTTATTCTTTGGAATATATCAGCGTTTCGGGCCGGATTATCAGATAGAAATGGATGAAAGCTTTCCTGTCGTGAATAACCCTGTAGAACCGAAATATGAAATTAAATTAGAGATAGATCCGCTGAAAGGCGAATCCGATTTGGTTAATATAGAAGGGGAAGGAAGACTGAATGATGAAAGATCAGCATACGATTTTATAAATAAAGCGCCCTTTTCAATGATCATTGAAGACAATCCGGTGATGAATCATAAAGGAAATTTCAGAATAGTCGCCTATCTGCACGGAGAAACTTTACTTCTGAAATCCATGTATCTGGAATGCAGCATAGACCTTGAGAAGAAAAAGAAGATATCCATAGTAGTTGCTGAATTACAGACAAATTAAAAAAAACGTAACAACATGAAAATTCAATTAAATCATAAACTTTCCATATTAGTCTTTATACTGAGTTTCAGTCTGTATTTTGGGCAGAAAACAGAATTTAATATCCCGAAAGATATTGAGACCTTACAAAACTCTGTTTTTTATTTTCAGAATGATTTCACCAAGGATGAAGCTAAAGCTGCTGCTGCCTCAGATAGTGATTTCTCTACCACTGTTGATCTTTACAACCTGAAATATGATACGGATACCAAAAATCCTTATCTGGATCTGGCCTTGAAAAGCGGTTCCAGGCCCAAACAATTCATCCAGCAAGCTATCTGGACTGTCAATATGAAAAAAATGTCCTCAAAAAGCACAAAAGTTACTGTTTCCCTTGACAAAATAATCCCGGACAGCTGGTCTAAAAAAGAAGTTGATACAAAACTGACAAAATCCACGGGTATGCTTGAGAAAGAAATCAAAGAATTTCTCTTAAGCTATGAACCATCGGCTATGGATGCAGCAGCTGCGGCAACAGGACGGGCAGCAGCTGAAATTGCCAATTTTGAAGAAAAAGCAGCCCAGAAAAAGATAGTATCAAAAAAACTACAGGCTTTATTTAGCAAAAAACAGTTTATTACATTGCCTGCTTCATCAGACACCTTTACAAAACTTCTACAGGTAGATCCAGGTGAATTGGAATGTAAAGACTGTAAAAACGGAAAATATTCCAACTGGGATTTTGATGATTTTAATATGATCTACGCCAATATGAATGGCGGTGAAGAATATTACGCCATCCAGTACTACGGCAACGATAGCGTTTCAGGATTACCTTATGAACTGGTATTCAATGAGAGTTCACCATCAGAATGCAAGCAGAAATTTGCAAGATATAATGCACAGCTTTATCAAATCACAGTTGATACCGATGAAAATACATCTAAAGCATTAACCGTTGTTACTTTTAAGATGAATTCCTCTTTTGTCCGTCTGGAATTCGGGAACGAATATTTAAGCAGATTAGTAATTTCAAATAAAGAATTTTAGCCATGGCAGAAAAACATATTGTAGTACAGGGTGCTATGTGCAAATGCCAGTTCGGACAGGCTCCGGATAAGCTCAAAGTGCTCTCGCATCAGAAAGAATATGCTAACGATAAAGATGCCTCCAAAAAACTGATCGTCACAACGAAAGAAATAGGAGGGGCAACATTTGAAAAAAATACCTTTGGAAACTGTATAAAGATGGGAAGCCCGCCGCCACCCTGCAAAATTATGGTTACCGAGTGGCAGAATTTCTATGATAAAGTACAGCTTAATAACAGCGGATATATCATTTTAGAAGACAGCAAGGCAGTTTGTGCCATTGCAGGAACTCCTTGTATTGAGATCATAGATCACGGACAGAGAACGGAAGGAAGCCCGCAGAACTTCAAAAATGCTGATCAGGATGTACAGCAGCAGATCAATCTGCTTGTAGATTCCGAAGAAATGTATAATGAACAGCCTGATTACGGAGGGCAGGATAGTGCAATCTAAATGATAAAGAAATGGCAAAAGGTGTAAAAAAAATAAAGATTACAGGTGGTAATTATTATCCTAAAATGTCCGTTCCGGGTCAGAGAGTTACTATTGTACCCAACCAGGATGTAACTTTTCAGGTCGGGGAATGGCTGCCGGATACAACTGCGGAAGATAAAAAGAAACCTGTGATCTGGATGAGGCAGACCAACGACCGCAAAATTATCATCTATCAGGCGCCTTCTTCTACAGGCTATAAATTCAGTATTGATAAACAATATTGCGGAACTTATCAGTTCTATATTGAAGCCAGTTTTTCAGGTAAAAGAGATCCCAAAAATAACGTAGGTCTTTATGTGAAGGGCTGGTGCGAACCCAAAATAATGACCAGTAAATGGACTACTCAAAGGGGAAGTAAAAACAGCATTAAAAATCAGAATAAAGCCAACTATATTTCCTACGGACACATCGTTTATCTTAACCTGACAACAGAAGGTCTCAACGGAAATAGGCTTACTGTAGAACTATGGAACCAGCAAACGGCAAAAGCAGATAAACTGATTCATACCTACAATAATATACAGGTAATAGATGGGGAAGTCAATTTAAAAATAGAAAATACCTACTCCTGGATGGCCTACGTGGATAACATTCAGAATGTGGAAGAATTTTATATAAAAGTACAGGACCCCGCTTCCAAAAAATATATTAAAGATAATCGGGGTGATGATCTTCATGCCATCTATCTGAATGTCAAAAATAAAGTGATTACCACCAATGCCAACGTCAGCCAGAACCAGACCCCTACAAAAGTATACAAACCCGATGTAAATTCCGTCCGTCAGGAACCCTGTCGTTTTGAAGTAATAAAAATTACAGAAACTGAAGTAAAAGACGGGAAAGCCAGTAATACAACTGTATTGGCTTTTAATAACGGTAAGGGAATAAAAAAAGCACAGTCTGCCAATCTCCAGGAGCGTATCGAAAGAACCATTTATTATAAATTTGATTCTACGGTAATAGACAAAAACGGAGAAGCCATACTCAATAATGTACTCAAGTTTCTTCTGGAACACAAAGACTCAACCATGAATCTCAGCGGTTATGCCTGTGTTATCGGGAAACAGAATTACAATAAAGGATTATCCCAAAGAAGAGCCGATGTTGTAAAGAAATTCTTTGCAGACGGAGGCCTTGATCCCAACAGGATAATCTCTGTAGGTAAAGGAGAAGTAGACCCTACCGACGATAAAATGGGTAGGGACAATATCAGGTTTAAAAACGAAAAAGATTACGAAAATAACCGAAGAGTAGATATTTCTTTTGTATTTAATGCCCACGATGCCCAGACCATCAATTATGAAGTAGTAGCTCCTACAGAATCCACAAAAAAGAATATTACTATTGGCATTACAGGATTTGATACCAATGAATGCTATCGCGATAGCAAAGGCAAGCATAAAAAACAAATCCTGATGGTTGATGTGGGACAGGCAATAGACAGCGGAGATACCAAGCAAACCTTCAGCCCGCCGTCCTTCAACTATAAGGTGTATTCCAATATATCAAGGTTAAATGCTGCTCCTATACAGTATATCTGGCCTATAGCCACCAATCCGAACCAGTTTCACATGCACATTCACAGCTGCAGGTATTTCAGCAATGAAAAGAGAACGACGGTTTTAATTAAGGCATATCCGGATATAAAATGGGAACTGGCACTGGAATTCCAGGTGAATGTATCCAATTATAAAGCTGCTAATATGCCTCCTGGAAACATATATGCCAAGCATCAGGAAAAATCCAGACAGGCAGGGTACAGAAGATGGAGACTGAATGAAACCGGAAAAGTACCGATTTCCATAGGAGTGGGATTATCCGCAGAATGGGACGCCGGAAGAGAAAAAAGAAGCTTTACCAACGAATTTGCAGATAAAATAGAGCTGGTTGCTAAAATGATCGCTACAGCTGTGAACATCGTTCAGAATGCCATAAACTATGCCCAGAGCGCTGCGAAACAAACTGCAATTCCGGTTGGCTTTAATGTCAGATACCCTAAGTTTACAGTCGTTGGAAAATGGTATCTGGAAAGAATTAACGAAAGAACTGCTTTGAGCGTGATCGGTGAAGTAGGATTTGGCTTTAAACCTCTCATAGGAGCAGAAGTGGTTATCGATATCATTGGAGCTGCGATTGCTGTAGCTTCTTACGGAGCCACAGGTAATCCTGCCGCCGCAAGAATTATTAATAAATTCAGGGGCGGATTGGAAAAGCTGGGCGCTTCAGTTACCTTTACAGCCACATTTTACGGCGAGCTTGAAATCATGGTTGATGCTCTGAAAATCGACAGCATCAATGGGATCAATATGCAGGGTAAAACCACAATCGGAGGAAAAATGGGAGCTACCATAGAACTCAGCATCAGCATTGAAGTAGGAACTGTAAAAGGAACCAAAGTAAAACCGATTGTTACATTTAAAGCAGCTGCCAAAGCAGATTCTTACTTTGGAGGTGATTTTGTAATAGATTCAGATTCCACAGGATTATTTATCCAGCCTATTCTGAAATTTTCAGGAGTGGTTCTTTCCGTAGAAATAGAAGGGGAAGTAGGATGGTGGAAAAGTAACTTCAAAGTAGAAGAGAAGGTAATGAAAGAAGAAACCTACTATATGGATAAAAAATATTTAACTTAAATTCAGGTATGCATAATTTTAAAAAACCATTATATTCCGTTTATCCGAGAATGTATTGCTCGGGAACCATTTATGTAAATGATGTTCCGGTTATAGATTGGTACGGAGATGAGACAAAAGAAGGAGGATTCGGGGGAGATACCATGATCAACCAGGCGTTGCTGCAGAGTGGAAAATACCAGGTAGTAGGGAAAATGTATCCGCGTCTGGGGAAAAATATGCTGGATGAAGATGATACGATGTCTGTAGACTTCTTTTGTGCAGATTTTGATAACTGGAAAGCATCACGATTTTCATTTCATCCTAAAATGGAATCCCCATGGGACGGACTTACAGAAAACGTGAACCATCCCACTTTTAATGTCGCCAGTGAAATAGAAGTGGAACTTCCTTTTGTATTGGATGGATGGCAGCATTCCGTGGATTTTAAGGATATGAAAAAAGAAGACCTCTTTAATGATGTTCTTAACTATTATAAACGGATACGAGGTATACTTCTGGAACACAATGCCGGAAAATACCTGGAAATGTCCCATGAAAAAATGAAACTTCAGGAACAGGCTTTATATTATACGGAAGACAGGAAGAAGAGATTTCTGGACAGTGCAAATCAATTATTTTCTCAGAATTTGGCTGTAGAAGAGCTTAATGAAGCAGATTTACAGTTGGAAATCATGGGCTACGGAAAATTGGTAAGGCTTATGAAAAAAGACGGATCACAGCCCCTTCAGTTCAAAAGCCCTGATCTTGAAAAGCAGGGAAATATCGAAATGGAAGTTAAGCTTCACATGAGAACAAGAGAAAAAGGCTTTAGTATTATTTAATTCATAAAGATGACTTTTTTTGGAGGTTTAGTAGCTGTAGTTGTTCTGTTTTCCTTATTTATAGGATACCGGATTTTTTCAAGGATTTCAGATAAAAAAGAGCATTCGGGAAGAAAAGGAGGTTTTTTTGAAAAGATTTTTCTTTTCCTTTTTATTGCTGTTCTGATGATCTCCATTAATGCGCTGACATTTATTTTATCCTACACCTTTTTCTGGGAAAAAGCGTACAGAACTTTTGATGAGCCGCAATATACAGCAACTGTCGTAGGCTATAAAAAAGAAATCACAAAAGCTAAAAACTTTCCAAGCTCTTCCACATACAGCGACAAGGTTATCTTTTTTCCAAAAGTGGAATATACTGACGCAGAAGGAAGGAAAATTGTAAAAACACTCGATATCACAAGCAATAATCCACCCGGATTAGGCGAGAAAATAAAAATTACGGATGCAAAAGACCGGGACAGCACAAATGCTGTAGAACTGGATTGGATCATGTTTGCAGCCGGATGTGTTTTTACCGGAGTTGCTGCATTATTTGCTGTACTGCTTTCCACTTACAGTACGTCATACAGCATGAAGAAAAGAGTAGTGTGGTCTTTGGGAGCAGGGGCGGCCCTTACATTGATCAATATATTCTGTATAGTATTCATATATTTGAAACAGTAAAAAGATCTTTTGCCTGCAAAAAAGATAAAGAGCGAACCACATTAATAAATCAAAATATAAAGTATTATGAAAAAAGGAAAGTTTTTAATATTGATTTTCGTTGTATTGATCAATATCTGCTGCGGAAATAAATCATTCGATCTGTCATCCGTTTCCTTAGGTGAAGATGCCAAAAAATATGATTTTGAAAATAAAGATTTATTTCTGAAAGATAAAGGCTCCAAGCCGGATGTAATACAATATTATGCCGATGAAAATAAAGGTTTGACCTATGGAAATATTCCTTTAGATAATACAATGGGTACAAGAATTACCGTATACAAAGGAAAAGTAGGGGCACTGGACACCAATGCCGCTGAAAAAAGCTCCTTGGAATTTGTTGAAAAAGTAGCTGCCAAACACGGAAAACCTACAGCTACAGTAACAGATCAGGCTACGGTGGATGCCAGGCTGGTAAAGCAGATTTTCGAAAAGTTAAAAAAAGTGTCACCAGATAAAGTTTCATGGAACCAGGGAGAGAAAAATTCATTTACTTATCCCACTTCTTTTTTCTGGGACGACGGGAAAAATTATTCAATACTGAGTATTTCAATTGAAGATGACGGAACAATCAGAAATAAATATGTGACCGTTACCAAAGAAGCATACAGAAATGATGTGGTTTTCGGATTAAAATATCCAACTCCACAAGGATCTCCGTGGTATAATTATATGAAATAAATTAGATTTACATTGAAATAATACATGTTTAAAAAAGCCGCATCATTACAAAATGATGTGGCTTTTTAATTATCAAAACTAAAAAAAATAAACCTTTGCGTTAAAAAACAAAAAACCGGTCCAAAAACATTGAACCGGCTAAATATTATCATTTAAAAATTTGATTATTTCACAATAAACTTCAGCATAGTCTCATCCAGCTTTAAAAGATAAACTCCCTGCACAAGATTTCCTGTCTTTATAGAATTTCCGTTTTTAAAAGGACTGCTGATCGTCTGAAGAGTTTTCCCCTGAAGGTTAACGATCTCTGCCTTCTTAACATTCTTGGTATCACCTTTTACAAAAATTTCCTGTCCTGAAATCGGGTTAGGATAAACCTGAAGTTCCTGAACGGCATTTGCATCAGTCGATATTCTTTGAGCCTGTTTGGCTGCTCCCGAATAACAAGTCCATTTAAGATCATCAATAGCCACTCTGTTGCTTGATGAAGTATTAACAAGGCTTACCGTAACATTCCCGGAAATATTGATATTATTGATTGTAGTAGTAGCTACAGTCGCACCGTAAGGGATTGTTCCTACCGTTGTACCATTTACTTTTACATCAAAAGTTCCGTTACTTCCTGAAAACTTAAGTTGAGTCGTTACTGTTAGTGATCCGATACCATTTGCTGAACTTCCCGAAGTTAAAGAACCGTTTCTTACCGTGATGGCTTGGCTGTTGATCGTTTGATCAGTTCTTGCATCAGTAGCAGTCCATGAAAGACCGCTTCCCGTCCAGGTTCTTGTTGTATAAGAAGCTTCGGCGGCTGGAATTGTTGCGAAAGTTTCATTCACGCAGTCTGTACCCGGAGTTGGTGTTCCCGGATCGGTAGTTCCCGGACTGGAGCCCCAGATTTGTCCTACATAATTAGGATTATCAATGAAAGGGTTTCTATTCCCCTGATAAGTATAAGAGGCATTATTTCGGGTGATCTCAGCTGCCGAAACAGGATCCTGATTGTGCCATGCAAGAAGAACATTCAGCTCCCAGGTCTGTAGCCCTGGAAATGTAGAACTTCCCAGCATATTACCCGAAGAAAAAGAAGAAAGTTTGCTCTGGTAACGGGTTACAAAATAGAAGATCATTCTCGCTACATCACCTTTGAACTCGTCAATCGGTTCAAAAACAGTTCCTGCGTATCCTGAAGAGGAAGAACTTCCCAGTTTTGAGCCGTTTTGTGAAGTAAATGTTGCTGAACCTACCTTACCGAAAGGATAATTGCTTCTCATTCCGTTCACTTTTCCGTCTGTTGCTCTGATAAAATGAATATCCGAAACCATTGGTGAAGCTTCACTGAATAAACTTTGAGGAACAATATGCTCTCTGTTATAGCAGTTGCCTTCTGTAGAATACGTACCGCATTGGTTGGTACCCGGTGTATATTTGTAAGGATCCGTTCCTGAAGGTTTTTCCGAATAAATATCCATGATCGAACCGTCATTTTCATAGTTCTTATCAATATCAGTCGTTTTATATCCTGTCCAAAGTCCACTGTAGCCTTTGTCCTGATGTCCGCTGGTGATAATAGAACTTAATGCCGTTTTTAGTGCGGCACCAGTCAGTCCGTTCGCTGAATTGTAATAACCTGCAGGGGCCTGAGCATTGGCAAGCCCGGCTATTACAGTACATAAGATAATTTTTTTCATACTAATAAAATTTCTGTAAGAATACTATATTTTCCTGAATAAAAAATTACATTACTGTTAATTTTAAAATGTAGAGCATGCAGTTTAGCTTAAGAGCTGGAACAGAATATATTAAGTCTATAAATATTTTTAATGGTTTAAATTTTTTTTAAAATAATAAATAAAAATCCGGTACAGAAATACTGCACCGGATTGGTATAATGATAATTGATTTAAATCATCTTATTTTCTCTGAGGAGGGTAGTTTTTCATGATTTCGGCCATGATCTCAGGAATCTGTTTTTGTTTGGCTTTTGGAGAATCTACGGAAATTCCGCTTCCGATACCCTGCCAAACCAGTTTGTTTGTTTTGGAGTCGATGAGGTCAACGATTAATGCTCCTTCATTGTAATTGCTGGTCCATGTTCTGCTCATTCCTACGCCCCATCCGAAAGGGCCGCCCCATCCCCACATTCCGTAAGGAGAGTTATTGGTGATGTCTGTAACTTTTTTATGATTCGCTTTTACATTAACGATCAGATCCGGATTTTCCCCGGACTGAAGCCCTTTGCTCTGAAGCTGTCTCGATAATTCGTTTAAAACTCTGTCTTTATCAATGTCATTCAGTTTCAGATCGTCAATTCTGATTTTGTAGGTTCTGTAAGTAGTAAAATTAGCCGTTTCAGCATAATCTGAACGTACCTGAAATGGACTGCACGATGTAAGGCCTAATGCAGCCGATGCTAACAAAATAAAAATATATTTTTTCATTTTATTTATTTTTTTTATCGTTTTTAATAAATGTATCAGTCTTTTTATCGTACCCGTAAGGACAGTGTCTGCATCCGCTTTTACAGCAATATCCTCTTCTCAGATGGAATTTTTCCGTAAAAACCTTGTACCCCTGTTCATTATAGTAGAAGTCTTCACCTTCTTTGATGTCATATTGGGCCATAAGTTAAATCTCTAAGTCAAAAAACTTTATATTTGTTAGTATGATAATTATATGCCAAAAGCCATTAAGAAAATTAAAAATTAACGGCATTGCTCTCTTTCCCTTTATCTTCATTAGGAAACCCGAAGATAAGGAAAATAAAGTACTTATCAATCACGAAAAAATCCATTTAAGACAGCAGCTTGAAATGCTTGTTATTTTCTTTTATATTGTTTATGTCATTGAATATTATTACTGGTTTTTTAAACTGAAGGACAGTTTTATGGCCTATAAAAGAATCTCATTTGAAAGGGAAGCGTACGCAAAAGAACATGATATGGATTATCTGAAGCAGAGAAAATTCTGGAACTTCAGGAAGTATTTGTATGAAAAATGAATTTGTCATTAAACATCAATAGAAGTGAGGTTTAACCTGCTTGAAAAATATGAAACAATCATTGGATTTTAGATAAAATCTAAGAGATAACACAAATTTCACAAATCCTTTCACGAACGATCACAAAAATAGTCTGGGATACTAGGAACATTATTTCAAAATCTGTGCAAATCTGTGTCATCTGTGGTTAAATTCAATTCCTTTATCATCAATTTGAATCATAAAATTCATTAAAAAAATCTTTTACTAATTTTGCAGACAATAGTTAAACAATAAAAATGCTATTAAAAGCTCCGGCAGAATCAGTTCCTATTCAGGAAGTACCTATTGACAATAAGAATATAAAACTCTTCATCAAAAGGGAAGACCTTATCCATCCCCAGATCTCAGGAAACAAATACTGGAAACTGTTTCACAACATCAACAGTTATCTGGAGAAAACCCCTGAAAATCCTTATATCATTACTTTCGGAGGTGCATTTTCAAATCATATTGCTGCGGTTTCTGCTGCCGGAAACTTATCCGGTATCCCTACATTAGGGATCATCAGAGGTGAAGAATTGCAAGATAAATGGCGGGACAACCCAACTCTTCTTCTGGCAAAAAGAAACGGTATGAACCTGAAGTTTGTAACCCGGGAAGAATACAGACATAAAGAAAAACTAACCGAATTTCTTTATAAAGAATTTCCGGATGCCTTGATTGTTCCTGAAGGAGGGACCAATAAAGAAGCCGTAGAAGGCATTAAAATGATGCTCAATGACCATACAAAAGATTTTGATTATCTTTGCACCGCAGTAGGAACCGGAGGAACGGTTGCCGGAATTGCAAAATTTTGTGAAGAAAGTCAGAAAGTTATAGGATTTAAGGTGGTTGATGATGCTTCACTGGAGAATAAAATCTCAGAATTAACTTCCGGACGGAATTTTAATCTAATAGATTCATGTTTTGGTGGTTATGGTAAAATAAAAGATGAAAACATCCGTTTTATCAATGATTTTAAAGAGAAGTACGGTATTCCTTTGGAACCGGTGTATACAGGAAAAATGATGCAGAAAGTTTTTGAACTGATAGATGAAGGATATTTCCCTGAGAACAGTAAGGTTTTGTGCTTTCATACCGGCGGACTGCAGGGAATTGAAGGAGCTAATCTGCTTTTGGAAAAACAGAATAGAAATTTAATTATATAAGTAAAAATTGAAAAACATGAAAAGACTTTTCTCAATCGTAAGCCTTTTAGTTTTATCAAAATTCTCAGCCCAGACTTGGGCGACTGAAGACCAGTACATTCAAAAATTTGCTAAATATGCAGTGGAAGAAATGGAAAAATATAAAATTCCTGCTTCTATTACATTAGCCCAGGGACTTCTGGAAACGGGAGGAGGGCAGAGCAGACTGGCTCAGGAAGGTAAAAATCACTTCGGAATAAAATGTAAGGAAGACTGGACAGGAAGAACCATGAAGCATACAGATGATGCTCCCAATGAATGTTTCCGTGTCTATGACGACCCAAGACAGTCCTATGAAGACCACTCTATATTTCTGGCCACAAGAAAATATTACACGAATCTTTTCAACCTGGATATGAAGGATTATAAAGCGTGGGCTTATGGACTAAAAAAAGCAGGGTATGCAACCAATCCACGCTATGCATCCATTCTTATTGGTAAAATTGAGAAATACAGACTTTATGAGTATGATGATACCAACTCTAAAGAAGTACTGTATGCCGTTCTTAAAATGTATCCGGATCTGAAAGACGACAGAACATTTATGGCTCAGCTGGAGCCTTCAAAAATGATGACTAATAAGGCTAAAGATCCTGTTACTGTAGAAGTTCCTTATAAACAAACCTCTTATGCGCAACAGCAGAAAAGAGTGGAGAAAATCAAGACTAAAGCTGAAATTCTTAACTCAATTCTTATCAAAAGCCACCCGAATGAAGGCTTAAGGTATATCGTCATTCCTGAAGATACTACCATTAAATTCATAGCCGATAAATTCAAAGTAAGCGAAAGCAGACTGATTAAGTGGAACGAGCTTGACAGTAATATTTTAAAGAAAAATGACATTGTTTTCCTGGAATCTAAAAATTCTGACGGAAATACAGCTACCTATAAAGCCGAAACAGGTGAAGATATGCATGATATCGCTCAGAAATTCGGAATCAAATTAAATAAATTATATGCTAAAAACAGAATGGATGAAGGACAAAAACCTTCTGCCGGCCAGCTGATTTATTTGATTGATAAAAAACCAAGAAACTAATTTTTGTTGCAGGTTTCCGTTACCAGCTAACCATAGAAACCTTCAACTCTTAACTAAAATATGAAATACCAAAGAAGTTCGGCCTTATTTGATGAGGCCTACAAATACATTCCGGGAGGGGTAAATTCTCCGGTGCGCGCATTCAAATCAGTAGGAGGAGTTCCTGTATTCATGAAATCTGCCAAAGGAGCTTATCTTACCGATGCGGATGATAATACATACATCGATTATATCAATTCATGGGGGCCTGCTATTTTAGGCCATACTCATCCCGAGGTATTGGAAGAGCTGAAAATTCAGGCTGAAAAAGGCTTTTCTTTCGGAGCACCCACGGAACTGGAAACAGAAATTGCAAAATTCATTGTAGAAAACGTTCCTAATATTGACCAGATCAGAATGGTTTCTTCAGGTACGGAAGCCTGTATGAGTGTTGTAAGACTGGCAAGAGGTTTTACAAAAAGAGATAAGATTGTAAAATTTGAAGGCTGTTATCATGGTCATTCAGATTCATTTTTAATCAAGGCAGGAAGTGGAGCCGCAACTTTTGGAAATCCGAATTCTCCGGGAGTTACAGAAGGGACAGCAAAAGATACTCTTTTAGCCCGTTACAATGATTTCGAGCAGGTAGAAGATCTGTTCCGTCATAATCAGGGACAAATTGCTGCCGTTATTATTGAGCCGGTTGCCGGAAATATGGGCTGTGTACTTCCTGAAAATAATTTTCTTCAGAATCTGAGAAAAATCTGTGATGAAAATGGTGCTTTATTGATTTTTGATGAAGTAATGACAGGTTTCAGACTTGCTTTCGGAGGTGCTCAGGAACTATATAATGTAAAAGCCGACCTTGTTACTTACGGAAAAGTGATCGGTGGCGGTCTTCCGGTAGGTGCCTTCGCTGGTAGAAATGAAATTATGGATCATCTGGCTCCAAAAGGGGGAGTTTATCAGGCAGGAACATTGAGCGGAAATCCATTGGCGATGAGAGCCGGATTAAAAACATTACAGCTTATCAAAAACGATCCTGAATTCTTTAACAGAATCAATAAAACAACAGAAACACTGGATTTCGGAATAGGTAAAATTCTGAATGAAAAAGGAATCGCTCATAAGATCAACAGAAAAGGATCTATGATGTCTGTATTTTTCCATACCAACAGGGTTTCTAATTTTGATGAAGCAGCAGATTCCAATCATTCTCTGTTCAATAATTTCTTCCATCAGATGCTTCAGAACGGAATATATCTCCCGCCAAGCGGCTATGAGACCTATTTCATCAGTGATGCAATCAAGGATAAGGAAATTGATATGACGCTTGAAGCAGTAAGAAATTTTGACTTTTCTTAAAATCAAAAAATAAAACTATAATTAAGACCGGATTTATGATCTGGTCTTTTTTATTTTAACCACAAAATGGACAAAAGTTTTTTAACATTTAGTTATTTTGAATTTAAAAGCTAGAAGAAAGAAGATCACTTAAGCTTTCTGAAAATTAAAAGGTTTCCATATGACTAATATTCGTAGAATCCATATTCCCCTCCTTTGGAGGGGTGGCAAAAATTCAAAGAATTTTTGACGGGGTGGTTAAAACAACTAAGTACTCTGATAAATCATACAGACATTGTAATAAACCATACACATCAATCATCCCCATTCTTTATATTTTTGTCATAAATAGACTGGAAATGAACACCTCAGGCAATACAATATCCCGTAAAGATTTTATAAAAAATTCAGCACTGGCTGCTGCCGGACTTACTTTAATGCCCAATATTATGTCCGCATCTCCATTATCTGACAAACAGGATATTTCAGTGAAAGGAAAATTGAATCTGAAAAACGTCCGTCTGGAGACAGGCTTTGAATATGAAGAAGGGGAGGTAGTTGCAACTAAAACCAATTTATTTTGTATAGAAATTGAGTATGGAAAGATCAAAAGCATTACTCCAAACAAGCCTAATGCCAAAGCTGTTGATGCGAAAGAAATGCTAATGCTTCCTGCCTTTAAGGATATGCATATCCATCTGGATAAAACTTTTTATGGAGATAAATGGCAAGCTGTGAGAAAAAGGACCGGTGGAATAAAAGGTATGATTGCACTGGAACAGAAAATGCTTCCTGAAATGTTGAAGAACTCAACATTCAAAGCAGAAAAGATGATTGAATTGTTACAATCTAAGGGAACTTCATTTGCCAGAAGCCATGTCAATATTGAGCCGACTTCCAAACTGGATTCGTTAAAAAATCTTCAGAAAGCCTTGGAAAATAAAAAGAAAAGTTTTGGAGCAGAACTGGTGGCTTTTCCGCAGCATGGTGTATTTTATACGGATTCTGTACCTTATCTGAAAGATGCAGCTCAGATGGATATTGATTTTATTGGTGGAGTAGATCCGTTTACCATTGACGGAGCTATTGAGAAAACGGTTGATTTTACAGTTCAGCTGGCTTTGGATCATCAAAAAGGAATTGATATTCATCTTCATGAAACCGGTGAGTCGGGATTAAATACTGTTGAACACTTAATTAAAAAAGTCAATGAAAATCCTACTCTGAAGGGAAAAACCTACCTGAGTCACTGTTTTATTTTGGCAAAATTAGATAAATCCAGACAGGAAGAAATTGCTGAAAAACTGGCAGCGGCCCGGATCGGAATTGTTTCTACCATTCCTTTCGGAAATCTGGTGATGCCTATTCCTGTCTTATACAAGCATAATGTAACTGTACTGACAGGTAATGACAGTATTGTAGACCACTGGAATACTTTTGGAACAGGAAGTGTGCTGCAGAAAGCGAATCTGATGGCACAGCTGTATAGCTACTCTACAGAATTCTTACTTTCAAGAAGCCTGAAACTGGCAACAGCTAATGTTCTCCCGTTAGATGATAATGGAAATCAGCAATGGCCGAAAGCCGGAGATCAGGCGGATTTTGTTCTGATGAATGCCAGTTGTTCTGCAGAAGCGGTGTCAAGAATTTCAGATGTGAAGTCGCTGGTTTATCAGGGTAATGTTGTTTATTAAACCACCCCGTCAAAAATTCTTTGAATTTTCGCCACCCCTCCAAGGGAGGGGAATTTGGATTCTACGAATATTAGTCATATTGAAGCCCTTTAATTTTCAGGAAGCTTAAGCAATCTTCTTGCTTCTAAGCTTTTAAATTTAAAATAACTAAATGTTAAAAAAACTTTTGTGCCTTTTGTGGTTGAAAAATTAAAGTCTGATTAAGATGAAAATATCTCCCTCCATTCAGATTTCCTGCATAAATTTCACTAATTTTAGGAGAAAATCAGGATACGTGGGTTATCATACAGATCATTTTCCAATCTTGGGAATTCAGGAGTTCAGCGAAAACCCGCATCAGGGCTGTCATTTGCTGTTTAATGAACTGCATGGGGAACGTTCTATTGATGAACCTCACAAGCATGATTTTTTTATCATTAATCTTTTTGAAGAAGGAAAAGGCAGTCACACTATTGATTTCGTTGAACATAAAGTAGGAAATTGTCAGATTCACCTTGTTTTTCCGGATCAGGTACATCATTGGGTGATCGAAAAAGAGACGGTAGGCTATCAATTGATGATCAGCCGGGACTGGTTTGAGAGTTTTCTTCCTTCATTGAGGTTTTCAGCTTCTTATTACCAGAATCATCCGGTTATTAATCTTTCCGGGGAGATTTTTGAAAATTTTCTGTATGAGTTTCAGGCGATTCAAAAAGAAATGAGCGGGGAAAATATATTTTGGGAGGTTATCCAGAAACGGAGTGAACTGATCGGCTTATTGGTCAGCAAATCGGTGGAGGGAGCTTTCAAAGATTTTGAAATGTATCATTCCAATCCTATTATATCCAGATTTTTACATCTTATTGATGAGCATTTCAAGACGGAAAGGTCAGTTTCTTTTTATGCGGATAAACTTAATATTTCAGCTAATTATTTAAATATTGTCTGTAAAAAAAATCTGAATTCTTCCGCTTCTTCTCTTATCCAGAGCCGTATTCTATTGGAAGCAAAACGTCTTTTAAAGATATCCGAAATGTCTGTAAAAGATATTGTATATGACCTAGGGTTTTATGACCATGCCAGTTTTTCCAAATTTTTCAAGGCACAAACGGGAATGACACCTTCACAGTTCAAATAATAATCTGTACAAAACAAAGCATAATTGATACATCAGCTCTGAAACACGGCTGATGTAACTTTGTCCTGTTAAAATGAAAGTCATGCAGTTTCCCTATCAGTTAACAGCAAAAGGAACATATTCGCTGAAAAATGTCCGTCTTGAAACGGGGTTTGATTATGAAGATGAAGAGGTGATCCGTACCAGGACGGAGCTTTTCAGCATTGAAATAGAAGCAGGAAAGATTAGAGTCGTAAAGCCTAATGACCCTTCTTCCGATGTGTTGGATGCGAAAGGCTTTCTGATGCTTCCTGCTTTCAGGGATATGCACATTCATCTGGATAAAACTTTATATGGACTTCCGTGGCAGGCACTTTCTCCGAAAAGAAGAACGGTGAAGGATATGATTGCTTACGAACAGGAAATTATCCCCGAACTTTTAAAAACATCTGTGGAAAGGGCAGAGCAACTTATCAGTCTGTTGCAGCATTATGGAACTCATTTCGCGAGAACCCATTTTAATATTGATCTCACTTCAGGTTTGAAATCACTTGAGAACCTGGAAAGAGCTTTGGAAAATAAAAAAGATTCCTTCAAAGCCGAGCTTGTTGCTTTTCCTCAACATGGTTTGTTCTATACAGATACAATTCCTCTGATGAAAGAAGCAGCACAGCTTAAAAGTGTAGATTTTATAGGAGGACTTGATCCTTTAAGTATTGACGGGACTATTGAAAAAGTACTTGATTTTACGATACAACTGGCTTTGGATCATAAAAAGGGAATCGACATTCATTTGCATGAAGTGGGGGAGTCCGGGATGAAAACAATTAATTATCTCATTGATAGAGCAATTGAAAACCCGGAACTGAAAGGGAAAACATTTATAAGCCATGCTTTCGCTTTGGGACATCTTTCACAAAAAGAAACGGAAAGAATTGCTGAAAGACTGTCAGAGGGAGAAGTAGGAATTGCGTCTTCAGTTCCTTTCAGAAGTACGGTTATGCCTATTCCTGTATTGAAAAAATATGGGGTGAATATTCTGATCGGAAATGATAACGTACAGGATTACTGGAGTACTTTCGGATCTGGAAATATGCTGCAGAAAGCCAATCTAATTGCAGAATTATATGGATATGAAACGGAATTTGAATTGTCAAGAACACTGCAGTTTGTTACTCAAAGTATTATTCCTTTGGATGAAAACGGGAAACAGCAATGGCCTAAAACAGGTGACGATGCATCCATTGTATTGATTAATGCTTCATGTTCTGCAGAAGCTGTTTCCAGAGTATCCAAAACAGAGGCTCTGATGAATGACGGGCATCTCTTTTGGAGATATTAGTTAAATATATATTTTTTATATACTTGTTCTTTTGAATAAAGCCATTTGGATATCCTGATGGCTTTTTCATTATTTATACAGAAATCAAAAGCCACCAGGAAAATTCCTGATGGCTTTTTAATTTGATATGAAGAAACTAGTTACTTATTGTAATCCTGCTAAAAGGTTTACTCCGTCTACTGTAGCCCATGCTCCAGGAGTAAGAGATACTTTTGAAACGGTAGCTGTATTAGTGAAAGTTTTTCCACCGTTCGGAGCAAATGCATACCCCCAAACACCTGCATTATCAGAGTTTAGGTAAGTAAGGGGAGCAACCACTACTTTTCCGGTGTTTACCTGGCTTGTTTCAGTCGCTGCATCCTGAATAAGTACTGCATACGCTTTTTGAGTTCCGATATTTTTATATCCGCTGATATAAACATTTGAGAAAATTCCTGTTCCCTGCTTTTTGAACTGAATAGCAGTAATTTCAGGAGAGTTAGCTGTCTCAGGAAGTGTATTTGCATCTCTGATCAATGTGATGTTTGAGATTTTCGGTGCAGTATTATCAGCATTACCTGAAGATTCAATCTCCATTCCGAAGTTTCCTGTACCAGTCTGGAAAGCATACCAGTTTGTATTGTTCTGTCCGCTCCATGCATCCTGCCAGTCGAAAGAGTCATCATAGTTACCGTAAGAAACGATATTCTTTGCGCTTACAGTACCTCCGAAGAATTCATAACCGTCGTCTGTACCTTTATATGTAACAAGATTTTCCAGAGTAGTACCAGCTCCTACAGCATAGAATGTCATAGAGTTGGTTTCAGAAGTACCGTCACCGATCTTTTTACCTGCATATTCAACTCTTACAAACTTCATTGTTCCAGAGTTTGAATTTGCATCACTTCCTCCGTAATATACGTTGTTTCCATCCTCAGAAAGGGCCTGCGTATTTCCGTTAATTGCTTTAATCGGAGCACTTCCGTAGATCGTGATACCACCCCAGTCACCAGGGGTTTTAGTAGAAGTAGTAAATACAATCGGCTCAGCAGCTGTACCTACAGCATTGATTTTTCCGTCCTGAAGAATTACCAGACCACTTGTTTTGGATGTTACTACATTGAAAGTAGCGCCTGCTTCAATAGTGATGGTAGCGTTATTTGTAACTTTTACAATTCCGTCTAATGTATAGTTTCCTTTTTTGATAAGGAGATCTTTTGAAATAGTTCCTGATAGTGTTCCGCTTCCGCTTAATACCCCTTCAGTAGTTCCCGGAGTAGTAGGGGTAGTAACCGTACCTTCTCCCAGGCCATCATTTACATCGATAGTACATGAATTTAAGGCCAATGTTAACACTGCTGTTAACGATAATAATGATAAAACTCTTCTTTTCATTTTTATACTTTATTTTTATTTTTTTATTAAATTGTTTTAGAATGTATATCCTACAGTAAGATTGAATGTAGTACCTCTGTAATAGTTGGTAAGCGTGTTGTTACCCTGTTCAAAATTGGTTGGGAGATAATTTTTGTCCCCAATCAGGATTTTATATTTGCTGTCCAGGATATTCTGTACTGCAAACTTTACATTCCAGTTCTTTGTTAATTGTCCCTGGTATACAAAATCTATCTGGTTAAATGGTTTTTCATAATAATTATCTGTACCTGCACCTCCTGTTGCATAAATTTTACTTCCTGATACATTATAAACAAGAGAGAATGTGTGGGCTAAATTGTTACGGTTTTTCAATTCATACTTTAAGTCGGCATTGATGGTGTAAGGAGCGGCCCCCTGTAAACCTCTTTTACGTAATGTTTCTCCTGTAATATCAAACCAGTCCGGCCTTTCCATATTTAACTGTTCCTGGCTTCTTTCTACATTTGAATGCATAATAGTTGCATTAGCTCCCAAAGTAAAGCTTCTTAAAGATTCAGATATTCTGCCCAGACTTAAGATTCCTTCTAATTCTATCCCGAATAAATCTGCTTTTTTGGCATTGAAGAAAGTAATGGTAGAACCTGTTGCATTTCCTGAAGCTACCAATGAACGTTCAATAGCGTTGTCGATTCTTTTTGCGAACAGGTTTACAGCAAACATCTCTTTATTGGTTGGGAAATATTCCCATTTCAAATCGAAGTTGTAGTTTTCGCTGTTTTTAATTTCAGGATTACCAACAATATTTACGTTATCCGGATTGATATATGTGATAGGCATAGTCTCAATAAGGATAGGACGTGTAACTGTTTTGCTGAAAGAGAATCTTAAATTGTTTTTATTGTTAAGAGCTTTTTTTACCGATAATGACGGTAGGAAGAAGTCCTTGTTTTTATCAAGGTTGATCTTAGTTTCTGCACTCTGTTCCGAATAACGGATCAGGGTCATATCATTTTCATATCTTGCTCCCAATAAGATATCCCAGGAATCATTAGGTTTTAAATTAACGTTGGCATATCCTCCGTTGATGATCTGGTAGAAACTTGAATAAAACTGTGAGATATCAGATCCTTCCTGGTAGTATAGATCTCCGTTTCTTAAGGATGCATTAAAAGTATCCTGAGGCGTATCAACATTAATAACAAAGGAAGAAGATGAAGTAGCTGTACGGCCAAAAATAAATCGGTAAGAAGTTTTTCTGAAATCTGAGAAACCGTTATAACCCAATGCAATCTGAATAGGGAAATCTTTTCTGTCCCCTTTTTCTCCCAAAGACAATTGATATTCTGCAAAAGCTGAACCATAGAATCTTGAATCAACATCCAGATACTGACGGATAATGTTATTTCCACCGTAACGCATGGCTATATTGCTGTCTGAAAGGAAGGTTCCTGTAGCAGGGTCAATGCGGTTACCTTCTATGATTTTTCTGTCCGGCTGCTGATAGTTATTGATTACATAACTGGCCCCGGCTTTGATTTGATGTCTTTCATTAATTTTCTGGGAAGCAGTTAGCTGTAAATCCAAAAATCTTGAAACATCCAATTGGTTAGTTCTGAAGAAGGTAGTTTTGTTAAGAACCTGTCCGTCTTTATAACCATAATTATCTTCTATGATATTATTTACATTCTGTAGGTAAATAGTGTTTAAGTTAACGTTTGTTCCTTTGTTTTTATACCCTAAACCTAGTAAAACCGAAGATTCTATTTCGTAATTATATTGCTTACGGTTAAGAAAGTTCATATTTTCGATGAATGAACCTCGCCCCTGTCCTTTGAACTGGTTGTTATCACCATCTTTATATTCAAATTTGCTTCCCTGGTTTAAGGAGAATAGAATCCCTAAATTCCCTGTTTCACCCATCTTCACTTTCTGTGCAGTTGTAAATCCAATGCTGGTATTAGGCATTGATTTTACGTTGTCCACATTCCATGAATCCTTAAATGAATTTAAAGCCTGGTCAGGTGTAAATTTATAGTTGTCCGGTCTTGCATTTCTGATCTCATCAGGAAGTCTTCTGTCTCTGGAGTTTAAACCCAAATATCCGTTCATTCCGTCTGCTCCCTCAGCCACTTTAAAATTATTCCTGAAAGTACTTAAAGTATTCACTCCTACACTGAATTCCACTTTAGTAAAAGGCTTATCAATCGTAAGGGTTTCAATATCAAAAGTAGCACCCGCAAAATCCCCGTAAAGATTGGAGTTGAAAGTCTTATAGATATTCAGTTTTCCTACTACATCAGTTGGAAACTGTTTCAGGGCAATGATCTTCTGGAACGGGTTGTTCGAAGGCGAACCAAGACCGTTGATCAATAAATAATTGTATCGCTCCTCAAGTCCTCTTACGAAAAGTCCTCTTCCTTCTACCGTAGTGATTCCCGTCACTTTCGTAAGTCCCTGTTCCACGTTCGAGATCCCTTTTCTGGAAATCTCTTCAGCACTTACAGCCTGTTTTTGAATAACCGCTTTTTTTTGTTCTCCCAATACCGCAGTTTCAGTTTTCTTGTTACTGCTTCCCTGGATTACTACGCCATCAATTTTTTTCTCCTTAATGATCGTGTCCTGCTTCGTTTCCTGAGCGTAAAACATTGATCCGGATAAAAATACGACTGCAATGCTAAGTTTATTAATTTTCATTATCTTACTTACTTTATTTACTAGATTCTTTCGGTGCAAAGGAATAAAAGATTAGTGGGGTAAGTGGTTTAGTGAATTTTAATTTTTTTTTAACTAAACATTAAGAAAAGGATATTATTGTTAACTTTATGTGAACGATAATACATTTGTTCATCTGTGCTTTAAAATTTATTAACTTTGACTCAGTAAAAATTTAAAATGAACCAAAAGAAAATACTCTTAATAGACGATGAACTGGATATTTTAGAGATTCTGTCTTACAATCTGGAAAAAGAAGGTTATGATATCTATACAGCCACAAACGGTAACGAAGGTATAGATAAAGCTAAAGAGATCGTCCCGGATCTTATCTTACTGGATGTTATGATGCCGGAAAAAGACGGGATCGAAACCTGTCAGGAACTTCGAAAAGTAAAAGAGCTGCAGAAAACACTTATTGTATTTCTTTCCGCAAGAAGCGAAGAATTCTCCCAGCTGGCAGGATTTCAGGCCGGAGCCAATGATTATATCGTAAAGCTGATCAAACCGAAAATTCTTATCTCTAAAGTAAATGCTTTATTACAGCTGACTTCTCAGGTCTCAGATAATGCTAAACTCATTGAGATCGGTGACCTGGTAATTGATAAAGATAACTTCAGGGTTTCCAAAAGCGGACAGCAGTTCCTTCTTCCCAAAAAAGAATTCGATTTACTTTATCTTCTCGCTTCAAATACCGAAAAAGTATTCAAAAGAGAGGAAATTCTTGAAAAAGTATGGGGTAATGATGTGATCGTTGGAGAAAGAACCATTGACGTCCACATCAGAAGATTAAGAGAAAAACTGGGAATTAATACCATCCAGACTTTAAAAGGAATCGGTTATAAGCTTATCGTTTAATAACTTAAATTCCTATCTTTACATAAACCTATAAAAACTTGTAAAATTGAAATTTTACAGACTTACACTCGTCGCCTCGTGTCTTCTGACACTGGTGATGTTTCTTTTAGTGATCATCTTTGATTCACTGAAGGATATCTATTACCGGACTCCTTTTTTCAAAATAGGTCTTTTCACCTGCCTGGTCCTTATTTTTATGATCAATTATGTCGTTCTTGAACTTCTTTTCAATTACTACGGAAAAAAGCAGGTCCGCGGACTTTCACAAATGCTTCCGCAGGAAATTGTTCATGATAATGACGAAAACATTACCATTAAAGAACTGGGTGAAAGATTTTCGGATCTTAACCAGCAGCAGGTAACGGAGATCGATATGATGAAGGAAATGGAAAGCTACCGTAAAGAATACATCGGAAATGTTTCCCATGAACTTAAAACACCGCTGTTTTCCATTCAGGGATATGTGGAAACCCTCAGAGACGGTGGTGTAGACAATCTTACCATCCGTGATAAATATCTGGAAAGAATTGATAAATCTGTAGAAAGACTGATTGCGATCGTTACGGATCTTGATATGATCAACAGGCTTGAAGCAGGAGAGATCAGCATTGCCACTTCAAAATTTGATGTTAATCTTTTAATCAAAGAAATTTTTGAGCTGCTTGAATTTGAGGCAGAAAAGCATAATGCTACACTGCAGATTCAGACCCTTCATCCACAGATCTTTGTTGATGCCGACAAACAGAAAATTTCACAGGTTTTTATCAACCTGATTTCCAATGCTATCCATTATGCCAACCGGCAGGAAGCAAAAGTAGCTGTAAAAACCAGTGTCCTAAAAAATAAAGTACTGATTGAGGTCATCGATAACGGAATGGGAATTAAAGCGGAAGCCCTTCCAAGAATCTTCGAAAGGTTCTATCGTGTGGAAACCAGCAGAAGCAGAAGAGAAGGTGGTTCCGGCCTCGGTCTGGCTATTGTAAAGCATATTCTGGAGGCTCATAACGAAAATATTACTGTAGAAAGTGTTTATCTCGAAGGGACTAAATTCAGTTTTATGCTTGAGAAAAGTAAATAATTCTGGTAAAATGTAAGAAAAAAAAATATTTTAAAAAATCCTGAAATATTTTTTTGTCACATGTCATTTATTATATATTTGCAACAGAGATTTATCATAATAATTAAGGCAAAAAAAGTAATTTAAGAAACTGATATGGTTTACAAGATCCGCGTAATATTAGATGCGAAAGAAGATATTTTCCGTGATATTGAAGTAAAGGGAAAACAATCACTATGGAACTTACATTTGGGAATTAAAAGTGCGTTCAGTCTGCAGGGAGACGAGCTTTCTACTTTTAATATGTTGGAGGATGACGGAACAATTGTTAAAAGCGTTCCCCTTGAAGATATGAGTGACGATGGTGATGGAGAAATTATGTCGGATGTGTACATTGATGAAGCTTTTGGAAATGTGGGCGATAAAGCTCAGTTCCAGTATGGGCTTCTTGATCTTTGGGAATTATACTGCGAACTTGTAGAAATTATCGAAGAAACAAAAGGCGTAAATTATCCTATTACAGTATACAGATTCGGAAATGTTCCGTTGAAGGCTCCAAGCAAAAGCGGAAACGCCGGAGGATCCAAAAAAAGATCAGCAATGCCACTAATGGATGATGATTTCAGCTTTGATGATGACTTTGGAGGAAACAACAGTTTCGAGGACGAAGATGATGACAACTTTGATGATGAGGAAGAGGAAAACTACAACGATGATGTTTTCGATGAAGATGATGACAACGATGATGAAAGATAACATCTGAATAACAATATAAAGCCCTGGATTTTTTGTCCGGGGCTTTTTTATGCCTATAGTCAATTTCTTTTCTTAGATAAACGTTGAATTTTTTAAGCTATTTTTAAATTTTGAAACTGGATATCCATCACTCATCTTCTTCATGTTTAAAAATTTTCTTACAAAGCAAAATTCACGATTAACTATACACTTTTTCCTTTCCACTTCTTCTCTTTTCTCTGCCTCTAACAAAAAAACATTCCTTACTTTTGCTAAAAATAGATGAATGAAGAAATTAATTCTATTAGCAATAATTGGCCTGGGAATTGTTTCCTGTGCTACTCAAAATACGAAAAACACTATGGATCTGCCGAAGGAATGGAAGCACACGACCAATATTTACGAAGTAAACATAAGACAATATACACAGGAAGGAACCTTTAAAGCATTTGAAAAAGAAATGCCCCGTCTGAAAAAAATGGGTGTAAAAACCCTTTGGTTCATGCCAATAACCCCTATTGCCCAGCAAAATAAAAAAGGAAGCTTGGGAAGTCAGTATGCAGCCTCAGATTATACCTCAATTAATCCGGAATTCGGAACAATGAATGATTTCAGGCATATGGTGAACGAAGCCCACAGATTAGGGTTTAAAGTAATCATAGACTGGGTGGCCAATCACACAGGCTGGGATCATGTCTGGACAAAAACACATCCTGAATTTTATTTAAAAGATCCTGACGGAAAATTCCACATTGCTTCAGGAATGGATGATATTATTGAGCTTGATTACAAAAATCAGGAAATGAGACTGGCAATGATCGATGCCATGAAATTTTGGGTAAAAGAGACCGGTATTGACGGTTTCAGATGTGATCTTGCGTCTTGGGTAGAAGTAGATTTCTGGCAGCAGGCACGTCCCGAGGTGGAAAAAATAAAGCCCCTTTTCTGGTTAGGAGAATTTGATGAAATAGAAAGCCCTGAATACGGAAAAGTATTTGATGCCAGTTATTCATGGAAATGGATGCATAAATCGGCAGATTATTATAAGAAAAATGAGCCCCTACAGGAGCTTAAAGACCTTTTGAAACAGTATTCAAATATCGGGGATACTTCAATGAGAGCCTGGTTTACAGCCAACCACGATGAAAATTCCTGGAACGGGACAGAATACGAAAAATATGGAGTCATTACAAAACCTATGGCTGTATTTTCTGCAACATGGAATGGCGTTCCTTTGTTATATTCAGGTCAGGAACTTCCCAATATGAAGAGACTTGAATTTTTTGAAAAAGATGTGATCAAATGGACCAATACTTATCAGATGGCTGATTTTTATAAAACCTTACTGGAATTAAAAGCATCCAATCCTGCATTAAGAGGAGGTAATACTAATGTTTCTACCTATCTTTTAAATACCACGGCTAACGACAAAATTCTCGCTTACGTCAGAAAGAACGGAAAAGATGAGGTGCTGGTAGTCCTGAATATGTCTAAAGAACCGGTAAACTTTACCATTGAAGATCAAAACCTTTCAGGAACTTTCCGTAATGTTTTTGATAAGACCAAAAAGGATTTTGACAGTGGAAAAGATTTTACATTCAAAGTTTCGGATTACGCGGTTTTTGAAAAGTAAACAGGAATGAACTGCAGGCTTGAAACCATCAGAAAGGGATACTTTTTCTAAGATGACTTTCAACCTTTTAAAATATTCAATAGGAGCGGGCTTTAGCCCGCTTATTTTATGCATATTTGCAATTGGCTTCAGCCCAAAGGATAAAAGAATGATTGATTAAAAAATGAACGAAATTTCATGATATGAATAAACAGGAATTATTAAACATCATAAAAACAAAAATCACGAATAAAATTCAATCTTTTGAAAATCTGATTGCAGAAACCCGTGCCTCTAATAATGATACCAAAAGTTCAATGGGTGATAAATATGAAACAGGGCGGGAAATGCTTCAGCAGGAAATTAATAACCTTCAGAGACAGCTTAATGAATCTTTAAACCAACAATCCGTTATTCAAAAAATATCCGTTGAAACTTCAGACAAAGTGCAGAACGGGGCTTTGGTGAAAACAGATAAAGGTTTGTTTTACATTACGGTATCTGTGGGCGAAATTATTTCTCAGGATCAGAAGATCATGACGGTTTCTGCAGAATCACCTCTTGTAAAGGCAATGTCAGGAAAAAAAGAAGGCGAGACTTTCGCCGTTAATAATATGACCCAGACTATTCAGAAGATTTGGTAAAATCATTTTATTGAATTCCGGGAATAAAATTTTTTCATTCTTTTAATTGAAAATCAAACAACTTGATATAGAAAGCATTCATGAAAATGAGTGTTTTTTTATGATCTGTGATAAGTGGAAATCGGTTAGTTTTTTCTAAATTTGAACCATAAAATCGCTTTCAGAAATGCAAAACTATCTAGAACTTTTACAGCATATTTTAGACAATGGAACGGATAAAACAGACAGAACGGGTACCGGAACCAGAAGCATTTTCGGGTATCAGCTAAGATATGACCTGTCAAAAGGCTTTCCGATGGTGACTACTAAAAAAGTACACCTGAAATCCATTATCTATGAATTGCTTTGGTTTTTGAATGGCGATACCAATGTTAAGTATCTCAACGATAACGGGGTAAGCATCTGGGACGAATGGGCTGATGAAAACGGTGATCTGGGACCTGTTTACGGAGCCCAGTGGAGAAGCTGGCAGGGAGCCGATGGAAAAGTGGTTGATCAGATTACTGAAGTAATAGGCCAGATCAAAAAAAATCCTGATTCAAGAAGACTGATCGTTTCCGCATGGAATGCAGCTGAAATTCCAAATATGGCCCTTGCACCATGCCACGCTCTTTTCCAGTTTTATGTTGCAGATGGAAAACTGTCGCTGCAGCTGTACCAGAGAAGTGCAGATGTATTTCTGGGAGTACCGTTCAATATTGCAAGCTATGCGCTATTATTGATGATGGTTGCACAGGTTTGTGATCTTGAGGTAGGAGATTATATTCATAGTTTCGGAGACGTTCATATTTACAATAATCACTTTGAACAGGTAAAAAAACAGCTTTCCAGGGAGCCGAGACCGCTTCCTGTGATGAAATTGAACCCTGAGATCAAAGATATTTTTGGATTTAATTTTGATGATTTCACTTTGGAAAATTATGATCCGCATCCGGGAATTAAAGCTCCGGTGGCTATTTAAACAGATTGAATATCCTGCTAAAGATGACTACTGATATGTAACAAAACTTCCTTTTTTATTACTTATCAGTTAAATCTCAAAAGGATGCTAAAAAAGTTAATTCTTCTTTCAGTAATCAGTATTTCAGGTACTGCTTTTTCTCAGAATAATGGTAGAGAAAAACTCGGGAATTATCTGGATTCTTTATTTGTACATCATAAAGTGATGGGAAGTTTTGCGTTTGCAGATAATGATCAGCCTACTTTCGTGAAAGTAGTAGGATTTTCTGATGCAGAAAAAAAGCAGAAAGCCAATATGAACACACAATACCGGGTTGGCTCAATCAGCAAGACCTTCACAGCAGTTTTGGTGATGAAAGCAGTTGAAGATAAAAAGCTTTCTCTTAACAAAAAACTCTCTGATTTCTACCCTGAAGTTCCGAATGCTGATAAAATTACCATTGAAAATTTACTGCAGCACAGAACCGGGATTCACAGTCTTACCAATGAACCGGAGTACTGGCAGTACAATACGAAATTTCAGACAGAAAGCGATTTGATCAATATCATCAAAAAATATAAAAGTGATTTTGAACCGGGCTCAAAATATGAATACAGTAATTCAAACTACATTTTGCTGGGCCTTATTCTTGAGAAGGTGTACAGAAAAACTTATGCTGAACTGATTAAAGATAAAATTGCAAAACCTTTACAATTGAAGCTGACAGAAGCAGGAGGGAAAATTGATCCTGCGAAAAATCAGGCAAGATCTTATCAGTACATTAATGGAAATTACCAGGTTTCATCAGAAACAGATATGAGCATCCCAATCGGAGCAGGAAATATTATTTCAACGCCAACCGAACTTCTGAAATTTATTATTGGGCTTGAAAATGGAAAACTGATCAAAAAAGAAAATCTGGATAAGATGAAAACTTTTGTTGATAATTATGGTTACGGCCTTATCAAAGTTCCTTTTGATGAGCATTCCGGATTTGGCCATACGGGTGGAATTGATAAATTCAGCTCGGTTTTATACTATTTTCCGGATCTGAAAACAGCAGTGAGCTTTTCAACCAATCAGTCTGATATGGACTCCAACGAAATTTCTATTAAAATGGTAGAAACAGCTATGGGAAAAGACTTTGAAATGCCAAGCTTTAAAACCCTTGAGATTCCGGAGGCTGAATTGCAGAAATTTACCGGGACTTATTCAACTCCAGATATTCCTTTAAAAATTAATATCTTTATTAAAGACAAAAAGCTGATGGCCCAGGCAACTGGTCAGAGTGAATTTCCTCTTGAAGCAACCTCGGATACAAGTTTCAAATTTGAAAAAGCCGGAATTGTTATCGACTTTTATCCTGCAAAAAAACAGTTTGTAATCAGTCAGGGAGGAACAAAAAATACCTTTACAAAAGAATAATATGAAATATTTAAAAATCAATACCGAAGAAACTGTTGATCCCGAGGCTTTAAAAAATGCAATCCTTCAAATGAAAGGAGTGATTTCTGTGGATATCATCGACGATGAAAATCCCGAAAGCGAGCTGAAAAAAGCTTTTGCCAAAACAAAAGAACAGCTGAAAAAAGGAGACTACGAAACTCTGGTTAATGATATTTTCGAGATAATAACAAAAAATAATTCTAAAAAATAATAAAGTAACAAATGAAAAAGGCAATTTTGTCCATTGCTATACTGGGAATTTTCTTTTCCGCAAATGTATCAGCACAGACCGAAACTTCAGGAAGAGAAAAAGCATACAGAGCCACACATACCAAAGTAACAGAACTTAAGCATACCAAGCTTAAAGTAAATTTCGATTATCAGAAAGAGCAGATGAACGGAGAAGAATGGCTGACTGCCGCTCCTTTTTTCTATGCTACCAACGAATTGACACTTGATGCGAAAGGAATGCTGATTCATGAAGTAGCACTGGATACAAATGGTAAAAAATCTCCTTTAAAATATGATTATAAGGATGATGTTTTAAAAATTACCTTAGATAAAACATATCAGAAAAACCAGGATTATACGGTTTATATCAAATATACAGCGCGTCCGAGTGAGGTAAAACAAGAGGGAAGTGCTGCAATTAATGATGCAAAAGGTTTGTATTTCATTAATGCTCAAGGAAAAGATCCCGATATGCCTACACAGATCTGGACGCAAGGGGAAACAGAATCTTCTTCCGCCTGGTTCCCGACAATTGATAAGTCTAATCAGAAAACAACTCAGGAAATCTATATGACAGTCCCTGATAAATACGTTACACTTTCCAATGGATTGTTGAAAGATTCCCAAAAAGAAGCGAACGGTTTAAGAACAGATCATTGGGTGATGGATAAAAGACATTCAACGTATCTTTTTTTCATGGGAGTGGGCGAATATGCTATAGTGAAAGACAAATGGAGAAACATCGCAGTAGACTATTATATAGAAAAAGAATACGAACCTTACGCAAAACAGATCTATGGAAATACTCCTGAAATGATCGAGTTCTTCTCTAAAAAACTGGGTTACGACTATCCCTGGGCGAAATATGCACAGATCTCAGGAAGAGATTATGTGAGTGGTGCAATGGAAAATACAACAGCAACACTCCATGGAAGTGATATTTTGCAAAAACCGGGACAATTGATTGACGAAAATACCTGGGAAGACACAATTGCTCACGAATTATTCCACCAATGGTTTGGAGATCTGGTAACGGCAGAAAGCTGGAGTAATCTGACTGTAAATGAATCTTTTGCGAATTATTCAGAATACCTCTGGAATGAATATAAATACGGAAAAGACCAGGCAGATTACCATCAGATGAAAGATGTAAACATGTATCTTACAACACCGGGAAATTTTGAGAAAGATCTTGTGAGGTTTAATTATGATTCCCGTGAAGACGTTTTCGATCTGGTTACTTATCAAAAAGGAGGCGGAATTCTTCATATGTTAAGAAATTATCTGGGTGATGATGCTTTCTTTGCAGGTCTGAATGATTATTTGAAAACATATGAATATCAGAACGGCGAAGCCCATCAATTAAGATTATCTTTAGAAAAAGTTTCCGGAAAAGACCTGAACTGGTTCTTTAATCAATGGTATTTTGGAAACGGAAACCCAAAAATTAAATATTCTTATACTTTCGAACCTGTTAAAAAACAAATTGCTGTTGTCATTGAGCAAACTCAGGATCAGCCTTTCCAGTTTCCTTTGGCAATTGATGTTTACGACAATGGTAAGCCTAAAAGATATAATGTTTGGGTAAATGCAACTGCAAAAAATACCTTTAATTTTGATGTTTCTAAAAATGCAGATTTAGTTAATATCAATGCAGACGGAATTCTACTGGCAGATATTACAGATACCAAAACTCCTGAGCAGAATCTTATGCAGTTTACCGGGTCCAAGGAATTTAAGAGCAGATATCTTGCTTTATCAGATATTAAAGATCAGGTAGGTAAAAACCCTGCAGCTACAAAATTACTTTCAGCGGCATTAAAAGATCCGTATTTCAGAACAAGGATCAAGGCTCTTAAGCTAATGGATCTTTCAAATCCTGAACAGATGAAAGCCTTAGGTTCGGATGTTGAAAAATTAGCTTCCAATGACCCGAAAACATTGGCTCAGGCTGCTGCTATTGCCGCATTGGCTAAAACCAAGGATAAAAAATATCTGCCGCTTTTTGAAAAAGGTGTGAATGCAGTTTCCAATGCAGTAAAAGGATCTTCATTAAATGCTGTTTTAACCCTTGATCCGTCAAAAGCCAACACACTGGCTGACAAAATTGATCTTGAGGGAGCTTCAGACGAATTGCAGGGACAGCTTCTTCCGGTTATTGTAAAAAATAAAGTGACCTCGCAAATGCCTAATATTGCTCAATTGGTGGCATTTTATCCCTTTATTAAGTTTCAGAATCCGGAATTGGGTAAATCTGCAGAAGAAGGCTATAACTGGATCATGAGTTCAGATAATCTGAAGGCTACTGAGAACGTTACAAAAATAATCAGCCATGCAAAAAGTCAAATGGGAGATAATCCACAGGTAAAAATGATGATTTCTCAAATGCTGAAAGACGGTTTAAGTAAAAAAATGGAGCTTTTGAGACAGAATCCTCAGAATGCAGCAAGTATCAATAAACAGATTGATGCCATAAATAAAACCATTGCAGATTTTAAATAAACATATTGTTAAAATTGTCAAAAACATAAAACCGCTGTACCCAACAGCGGTTTTTTTATGTTTTTTATATTGGGAAGGCAAATTATGCTTCAAAAAGAAGGGCTTATTCGAACATCATTTTATAAATTCGTATAAAAATTTAAAATAGAATGACTTTTGGAATTGAGGCTGCGGGCTATTATGTGCCGTCTTTGTATTTAGAGATCAAAGATTTGGCGGAGAAAAGAGGGATTGAACCCGCAAAACTGGAAAAAGGATTGGGACTGCTTAAAATGGGATTTCCTGATGTTCATGAAGATGCGGCTACATTTGCTGCAGAAGCTTTATTAAAACTGATCAAAGATCATAATCTTAACCCAAAAGATATAGCCAGGATTTATTTAGGAACAGAAAGTGCTCTGGATGCAGCAAAACCTACCGCTTCCTATGCAATGCAGATGGTAGAAACAGTATTGGAGGAACAGTTTGGCGCAAGATGCTTCAAAAACTGTGATGTGGTAGATATGACTTTCGCCTGCATCGGAGCAGTAGATGCCCTTCATAATTCTCTTGATTTTGTAAGAATAAATCCAGACAAAAAAGCCGTAATTATTGCCAGCGATTATGCCAAATATGAACTAGCTTCTTCCGGAGAATACACGCAGGGAGGAGGTGCGGTTGCTCTATTGGTTTCATCAAAACCAGATCTTCTGGAAATTGAAAATAGCTGGGGTATAGCTACTGAAAGCGTTTTCGACTTTTTTAAACCAAGAAGAAACTATAATAAGGAAGATTTAAATTCAGCACCGGAAACCTTCCCGGATAAAATTGAGATCTTTACGGATGAGCCGGTTTTTGACGGGCAGTATTCCAATCAGTGTTATCAGGACAGGATCAGGGAAGCTTACCAGCATTATAAAGAAATTACAGGAAAAAATAAGCCTTATGAGACCTGGAAGTATCTTATTTTCCATCTTCCGTATGCATTCCACGGTAAAAGAGTATTCACGGAGATCTACAGCCTTGAAAACGGACTCACTTACGGAACGCCGGATGAGCAGAAAGCTGTTGCAAAGTCTGATGATTATCTGAATTTTATCAGTGAAAAAATTGAAACATCACAAAGAGCTTCTTCAGAAATAGGAAATATGTATACGGCTTCTATTTTTATGGCATTTCTTTCTGCTTTACAGGTTGCTTTTAATGAAGGTAAAGAGCTGGCAGGAAGTGAAATAGGCTTTTTAGGATATGGAAGCGGATCCAAATCTAAAGTTTTTGCAGGTAAAGTATCAGTAAACTGGAAAACAGCAGTTTCAAAATGGAACTTATTTGAAAACTTAAAGAATCGAACAGCCATTGATTTTGAAACGTATGAAATGCTGCATAGAAAACAGCTTCAGGATTCTGTAAATACAAATTATAAAGGTTTTGGGCTTACCTCAGTAGAGTCTGAAAATCCTGTTTTGAAAGGAGCAAGATATTATCATTACAAGAATTGAAAATTTATCTTTATATGGTGATAACTATGCTGATATTCTGGGAAAAATAATTAAATTTGTTCGCTTTTATTGAGGTATTTTGGCTTTATAAAAATACTAAACAATTTTAAACACATATTTCATGAAAAAAACATTATCAGCTCTTGGTCTGACTATTTGTGGACTACTGTTCTCCCAAGATATCCCATTTAGTAAATTATATAGTTATGGAGATCCTGCAAATTTTTATTTAGGTAGTTATCCTGTGTTTGGCTCTGCTGGATTAGATATTAATTGGTATGGTGGGATAAGACTCCGTACTTCTACAGGAGTAGGTCTTCAATTATTAGAAAACGGGAACGTTGGAATTGGAACATCAACCCCTACAACTAAATTCGATGTGAATTTTGGAAACGAAGAAAAGGCAATTAGATTCTTTCAGCCGTCTACAACACTAAATCCTATTGATACATTGGTTTCTTCTCTTATGTTTACATGGTATAATAGCCATGCAGATATGGGTATCATTAGAGGGGGATCAGATAATATTATTGGGCTTGGATTCAGGTTTAATGGCAATGAAAAAGTGAGATTTACACCTAATGGGAATGTGGGAATTGGTACTGAGAATCCTCAATATAAATTGGATGTTGTCGGGAATGCTCAATTTCAGGATATTATAAGTGGTGGGGCAAATTCCTGGATTTTCCATACTCCTGATGATGGTAGGAAAACAATACATCTTTCCCCAAAAAATATAGCGAATAATGATTGGGACTGGGAGAAAGGACTTATTATAAATGGAGAAAATGGAAATGCTCTATTACATGGTAAATTAGAAGCAAAAGAAATAAAAGTAACCCAGACACCAACTGCAGACTTTGTATTTGAAAATGAATATAATCTGCCAAAATTGGAAAATGTTGAAAAGTTTATTAAAGAAAATAAACATTTGCCGGAAATTGCTTCTGCAAAAATGATGGACAGAGAAGGAGTGAATATTGGAGAATTTCAAATCAAACTTTTACAAAAAATCGAAGAACTTACCCTATATTCTATAGAGCAGAATAAGCAGATCAAAAACCTTCAGGAAGAAAATAAAACTCTGAAATCTCAATCCGAAAAAATTGATAATTTGGAAAAGAAGTTGCGACAGATTCTTTCAGAAAAGAAATAATTTTTTTAAAAAAATAGAAGAGCAGATTATTCTGCTCTTTTTTATTTATTCGAAAAATATTTTACCATTTTGATAACTTTTCGGTGTAACACCCACCAACTGTTTAAATACCCTCGTAAAATAATTGGTATCTGAGAATCCTGTCTGATAGGCTGTTTCCTTAATGCTGTTTTGCCCGGCAAGCAGTTCTTTTGCCCTGTTGATTCTTTCCTGAAGGATAAAATCATTAGGAGATGTCCCCAACTCATCCTTGAACATCTTAAAAAAATTGGACTTGCTCACATAAGCCAGTTTTGCAATGCTGTCGATAGAAAGCTTCTGATGAAGGTTTTTCTTAATATAATCCACTGCAAAACCTATTCTTGACTTATTTTTAGCAATATTTTTTTCAACCATGCTTCTGGCCTGGGTCTGCATAAGCCGGATCAGCAGTTCTTTCAGTGCAAAATCCGCCATGATATCCTTTTGGGAATTGTCGTCCATTGCAATCCTCATGATATTGTTGGTAGCAGATGTTAAAGACTTATTATTGAAAAGAAAAAACTCATCCAGCTGGATATTCCACTGTGAGGTTTCATCTACTTTGGGCAGGTTGTAATTTAAATAATTAAGCGAATCCTCTATAAACTCAGGATTCAGGCTTAAAGAAATGCATTGAGTAGGGGTTTGGTCTGCTTCAGGAAAATCAATGACCATAGTTTCACCCGGGGCAACCAGAACGCTTTCACCCGGAAAATAATCGAAATAGTTTGTTTTATTATCCAGCTTCATATGTTTTTTGCCTCTCAGCATAGCTGTAAAAGCAATATTTTCAAAATGAAGTTTAACCCCAAAAGCTGCTTTATGAGTTTCGTAAATACTAAATTCACAGTTGTTTAGATTGAATTTTGTCTGGTTTTCAACAAGGTTCAATAACTGGCTTTCCTTCTTTAATTCAGGTGTATTTAATAAAAATTTATTATTGTTATTCATTTCTAAACATTTTATAAAACCCAACCAATCAAATATATAAATTTTAGGCTCTCACTGTTGTTAATAAAATTATAAAATTAAATGTCTGCACTATTTTGAAGTTTTTTTATACGATTGTGCTATCCCATTTTCATCTGTAAATGTAATTTGGTATTACTAAAATAAACGATATTAATATGAGCACTATGACCGAACCGAAATCAGAGACTGCTTTCCAGTGGCCTGAATTCAAAAATAAATATGATAATTACATTGACGGTAAATTTACACCTCCGGTAAACGGACAGTATTTCAATGTAGTTTCCCCGGTGAACGGTAAAAATTTTACTCAGGTAGCCCATTCTTCCAAAGAAGATCTGGAGCTGGCTGTAAATGCGGCAGACAAGGCATTTCAAACCTGGAAAAATACTTCATCCACAGAGAGAAGTATCATACTAAACAAAATTGCAGACAGGATAGAGAAAAATCTTGAATACCTTGCTATTGTAGAAACTATTGATAATGGAAAGGCAGTAAGAGAAACACTGGCTGCGGATTTACCTCTTGCCATAGACCATTTCAGGTATTTTGCGTCTGTGGTACGTGCAGAAGAAGGCTCTCATAATGAGCTGGATAAAGACACCGTATCTTTGATCGTTCACGAGCCATTGGGAGTAATCGCCCAGATTATCCCCTGGAATTTTCCGATATTGATGGCTGTCTGGAAATTAGCTCCGGCTCTTGCGGCGGGAAACTGTGTGGTATTGAAACCAGCGGAAAGTACTCCGGTCTCCATCATGGTTTTAATGGAAATCATTGGTGATCTTTTACCAGCCGGTGTTATTAATATTGTGAATGGTTTCGGAGCGGAACTGGGAAGAGCTTTAGTAACCAATCCAAAAGTATCCAAAGCTGCCTTCACAGGTTCTACAGCTACAGGCCGTCTTGTGATGCAGTATGCGACAGAAAATATTATTCCTGTAACTCTTGAGCTTGGTGGAAAATCACCAAATGTTTTCTTCAGTTCTGTAATGGATGCAGACGATGAATTTTTGGATAAAGCAATTGAAGGAGCGGTCCTTTTTGCCCTCAACCAGGGTGAGATCTGTACATGTCCTTCAAGGCTTTTGGTACAGGAAAATATTGCAGATGCATTTATCGCCAAAGTGATTGAAAGGGTAAAGGCTATCAAAGTAGGAAACCCGCTTGACAAAACCGTAATGATGGGCGCTCAGGCTTCCCAGATCCAGAAAGATAAAATACTGTCTTATATTCAGTTAGGGAAAGAAGAAGGCGCTGAGGTTCTTGTGGGGGGAGATGTAAACAATGTGGGAGAAAATTTAGAAGAAGGATTCTATATTCAGCCAACTATTTTCAAAGGAAATAACAGAATGAGAATCTTCCAGGAAGAGATTTTCGGTCCGGTACTGGCTTTCACAACCTTCAAAGATGAAGAAGAGGCTGTAAAGATTGCCAACGATACTATTTATGGTCTTGGGGCAGGAGTATGGACGAGAGATGCTCATCAGCTGTATAATGTTCCACGCCAGATTCAGGCGGGAAGAGTTTGGGTGAATCAGTATCATTCCTATCCGGCAGGGGCTCCTTTCGGTGGATATAAACAGTCTGGAATCGGGAGGGAAAATCATAAAATGATGTTGGATCATTACCGTCAGACTAAAAATATGCTGATCTCCTATAATAAAAACAAATTAGGTTTCTTTTAATTTTTAAATATTAGGGCGTGCCCGTTTGCCCCGGCGAAGCCGGGGCAAATCGGTCGGGCTGTTTCACCTGTCAGGAATTTTCAGACGGGAGTCAATATTTAAAAGATTCAATGATTTGATAAAACAGAGAAAGGTTGAACGACTCAAATTAGATTATGATAGATTAATGAATGAGCCTGGCGGATTATTTGCCGGGCTTTTAATCTTAATAAAGCAAATTTGGTACTTCCAAACCTAACTAAACAAATAAAAAAATGGAAACAAAAATATCAAGATTATCTGCCACAGAAAAAGCACTTGAGGTTATTTTTGAACTTGAAGATAAGTATGGTGCCCTGATGTTTTACCAGGCAGGAGGATGCTGTGAAGGGACTCAGCCACAATGCTTTGAGAAAGGAGGGTTCTTTCCAAGAATGAATGACGCTATGATAGGAACCATAAATGGTCATGAGTTTTGGATAGACCGTGATCTTTTTGAATACTGGAAATATTCACATTTTACATTAGATGTTACAGATGGATTCGGGCCGGGAGGTTTTTCTCTGGAAACACCTTTGGGAAAAACGTTTAAAGTACATTATAAACTTTTTACCCCTGAAGAATATGAAAACCTGGAACCTGTAAAACGCAGCGAGTAAGAGAAATATAATCAGACCTTCACAAACCGGTTTACAAACATAGCCGCGACAATATCTCCCACAGCATTCAGAACAGTGGCCAAAGGATCTACCAGAGTTCCGATAATCATCACTGCCGGAATGGCTTCCTGAGGTAGTTTATACACTGAGATCATCAGCATTTCCCCGATATATCCGCCGTTTGGAATACCGCCGGCAACAATACTGACAAAAACTGTGATTCCTAGCGCTAGAAGCAAATTGGAAGGATCAAAAAAATCTCTTCCGATAATCAGGAAAGCAACATATATTTTAATGATTGAAGACATGGAAGAACCGTTTTTATGCAAAGTAGTTCCAATTGGGATAACAAGATTGGCTATTGAATTCGGAATACCGATCTTAGAGGCAGCCTGAAGGTTTGCCGGCATGGTGGCAAAGCTGCTGCAGGTACTTAAAGCCGTTAGAGTAGGATATACGGCATTGGTCCAGAAGCTTTTGATACCTTTTTGTCCGTTTGCCATAAATGCATAAAGGGAAAAGAATACAAAAAAGTAAATGATCCCTGCAATATAATAAAGTCCCAGAGGTTTCGCATAAAAGCCAAAAAGTTGAGGTCCCAAAGTAGCTACCTGGTAGGCAAAATAAGCCCCAAGACCTATAGGAGCGAGCTTCATAATCAATAAGAGCAGTTCTTTCATTACTTCATATCCCGAAGAAATAAAAACCCTGAACGGTAATCCTTTTTCCCCAGATTTTCGGGCTGCAAATCCGGTCATGAAAGCGAAAATAAGAAGAGCCAGCATATTTTGCCTTGAAAAAAGCTGAGTGAATTCTCCAACCGTAAAGAAGCTGACAATCCTGTTGCCCCAGTTGTCTTCGTTAGCTGCTTCAGAAACGATTTCCGAGCTGCCGGAAACTCCTGAAACCGGAAACAGATACACTGCACAGATCGTGAAAACAGCAGCTGTCAGAATAAAAAACAGAAAAGTAAAAGCCATTACCAGAATGATTCTGCCAAATTTAGACTGCTGTTCTAAAGAGGCAATAGAATTGGATACTGCAAAAAATACTAATGGAACCACACTCACAAAAAGAAGGTTAAGGAATATATCTCCCAGCGGTTTAATATATTCCACAATACCTGGAGCAGCAATACCGATGATGCTTCCTGCAACAATTCCTAAGAGTAAAAGTATAATTCCTGAGTAGTTTTTCAGTACCTCTTTCATTCAACGCTTTTTATCAAAGATAGGCTTATTTTTAACATTCTGTTATATAATTTTCAGGCTTAAATTTCATAAATTTGAGTAAATATCGTTTCTATGGCTTATATAGATTACTATAAAATTTTAGGCGTAGATAAAAGCGCAACACAGGATGACATCAAAAAAGCCTACCGTAAACTGGCGAGAAAGCTTCATCCTGATCTTAATCCCGACGACAAAGAAGCGGAACGAAAATTCAAAGAACTTAATGAGGCTAATGAAGTTCTCAGCAACCCTGAAAACCGTTCCAAATATGATAAGTATGGAGAGAACTGGAAACATGGTGAGGAATACGAAAAAGCGCAGCAACAGCAAAGACAGTATCAGCAACAGAATTATGACAGTGGCGGATTTTCCGGTGCTGATTTCGGCGAAGGGGAAGATTTTTCAGATTTTTTCCAGAGTATGTTCGGCGGTGCCGGTGGAGGCTTCGGGAAAAGTTCAAGGGGAAGTTCTTCAGGGAAATTCAAAGGACAGGATGTTCATGCTGAGTTGAATTTAAAGTTAAAAGATGCAGCACAGACTCATCCTCAGACTTTTGAGATCAATGGTAAAAAAGTAAGAATTACAATTCCGGCAGGTATATATGATGGCCAGCAGATCAAGCTGAAAGGTCATGGGAATCCTGGTTTTAATGGTGGTCCGAACGGGGATTTGTATATCACATTCACTATTCCTGTTGATCCTGATTTCGAAAGAATGGGGGATGATCTGAAAACTAAAGTTACAATAGATCTGTATACTGCTGTTTTGGGCGGAGATGTAAAAGTGAATACAATGGACGGAAGTGTTAACCTTAAAGTAAAACCGGAAACACAGAACGGCACAACGGTAAGGCTGAAAGGAAAAGGTTTCCCGGTGTACAAGAAAGAAGGACAATCCGGAGATCTTTTTGTGACCTATGAGGTAAAGCTACCCGTCAATCTAACGGATAAGCAGAAAGAACTTTTTGAACAACTTAAAAATTCCTAAGCTATGAGTGAGAGAATATCACGCGAAGAACTCGTAAAAATATACAATATAGAAATCACTTTTTTTGATGAACTGGTGGAAGTAGGGTTATTGAACGTAGAAACAGAAAATGAGATCAGGTATTTACTGTATGAAGATCTGCCTGTTTTTGAGAGATTTACCAACTGGCATTATGATCTGGAAATTAATCTTCCCGGTCTGGAGGTCATTGATGATATGCTTCGGAGAATAAAGGATTTAAAGAAAGAAAACCGGGATTTAATGAATAAACTTTCTGCAATAAATGATCAATATGAAGATATTTGATTTAGTTTTGTAATCTTAAAAAACGAATTAAATATTTTCTAAGAAATGAATGGAGAAAAAAACATCAGATTACATGTAAACAGAAAGGATTTCGAAGAAATTTATTTCAGCGGCAATCAGACAAGCTTATTCTTTTCACCTACTACCAAAGGGAAAACAGTTACTACAGCAGTTATAGGACTCATTTTATTGATTCTGTTTTGTTTTAAAGGCGATTTAAGCAAAGAAAAATTTGGAATCTTATATTTTGTTAGCTTTTTATTTCTATTGTGTACGGTTTATCTTTCGCTAAGTATCAACAAAGTTTCTAAATGGAAAAAAGAAGTTGAAAAGTATTTGAAATCACTTGAAAGCCGTAAATTATATCAGATCAATTTTAATAATGATTTTTTCAATGTGAATATAGATGAAGATGAAGAATCCAGCCATTGGGGAGAATTTAACAGTTTTGAAATCAATGATAAATTTATATCTCTGGAAGGTAAATTTAATTATATGTTCCCCAGTAAATCAATGAGCAAGGCAGATTATGATAGTCTTAAACAAGCCATAAAGAAAAATATCAAGGAATAAAAAAATCAGAGCAAGAGCTCTGATTTTTATTTATAAGAAAAGGTATTTACCTTCGTTTTTGATTAATCTAACCAGCCCATTTCCTTCATCCACTCGTCATTGTAGATCTTTCCTACATATCTTGAACCGTGGTCGTGAAGAAGAACAACAATTACATCATCTTTTGTAAACTGATCTTTCATCTGAATTAAAGAAGCAATAGCACTTCCGGCAGAATAACCACAGAAAATCCCTTCCTCTTTAGCCAGTTTTCTTGCATAAATTGCACCGTCTTTATCCGTTACTTTTTCAAAATGATCAATCACAGACATATCGTAATTTTCCGGTATAATATCTTCCCCGATTCCTTCTGTGATATAAGTATAGGCATGGTCATAATGAAGTTCTCCCGTCTCATGGAATTCTTTCAGAATAGAACCGTAAGTGTCAACACCGATTACTTTGATGTTTGGATTTTTTTCCTTGAAGAACGTTCCGCAACCAGTAATGGTACCTCCTGTTCCGGCACCTACTACAAAATGCGTAAGATTACCTTCCGTCTGTTCCCAGATCTCAGGAGCCGTAGATTCGTAATGAGCAGCCCTGTTGGATAAGTTGTCATATTGGTTTACATACCATCCGTTTTCTGTTTCCTTAGCCAGTCTTTTAGAAACTGAATAATAAGAACGTGGATCGGTCGGCTTCACATCAGTAGGGCAGACAATAACTTCTGCTCCCACAGCACGAAGAATATCACATTTTTCTTTTGACTGCTTGGAATTGGTTACAAAAATACATTTGTAGCCTTTGATGATCGCTGCAAGAGCCAGACCCATTCCTGTGTTTCCTGAAGTTCCTTCAATGATGGTCCCTCCGGGTTTTAATCTGCCGTCTTTTTCGGCGTCTTCTATCATTTTAAGAGCCATTCTGTCCTTTACGGAGTTTCCGGGATTGAATGTCTCCACTTTTGCTAAAACTAATGCTGGAAAATCTTCACCCAATACTTTGTTAAGTTTTACAAGAGGGGTATTTCCTATCGTTTCAAGAATATTTTTTGCGTATTTCATAAATGTTTTATAAGCGGTGCAAAGATAAGGCTTTAAAAATTAGCTGCGTAATTTAAAATTGATTTATAAAAATGAATCGAGAATGATAAACGGTGAATTTATTTTCTTCAAAAAAAAGATTATTTATAACCGACCATTGATCTTAATTATATTTAATAGCCTTCACCGGGGATATTTTACTGATCAGGTAACTTGGAATAATCAAAGCAAGTCCTGAAATGATCAGAATTCCCACTGAAATGGAAATAATGGCAACAGGATTAAGGTCTACCGGAACTGTACTTACATAATAATTCTCAGGATTTAGCTTAATAATACCAAAGAATTTTTGAATGAGGATCAAACCGAGCCCAATTGCATTTCCGTACAAAAGCCCCGGGATCATAATAATCAAAGTATAGTTGATGAAAGTAGCTCTTATCTGTGAATTGCTGGCTCCCAGTGTTTTTAAAAGTCCGATAGAATTGGTTCTTTCGATGATCAGAATTAAGAGAACCATAATGATATTAATGACAACTACAATCAGCATAATGATGATAATCAGGGCTATATTCGTGTCAAAAATACTGATCCAGTCATTGATCTGTGGGAATTTCTCTGTAGCTTTTTCCGCATAGTTTTTATATCCGATCAGTTTTTCAATTTCAGGAAAATCCTTATCAATATCATTTACATTTTTAAAGAATATATCAAGACCGCCGATTTCGTCAGGTTTCATTTCCAGAATTTTTCTTACATGATTGATTCCGCCGATTACGAATTGCTCATCAATCATTTTAATATCGGTTTTGTAAATTCCTATAATCCTGAATTTACGGTATATCGGTTTCTGGTCTGCCTTTGAAAATACAGTAACAATACTGTCATTAACTTTCAGGTGAAGATCATTTGCAACCTTCTGCGAAATAGTTACATCATTGTTAAAGCCATTTTCTGTCACTTTTGGAGTGGTACCGGCAACAAGGAATTTCTTAAACCTCAGACTGTCAAAATCTTTCCCGATTCCTTTAAATATAATGCCTGAAAAATTGTGTTCATTACGCATAATTCCTGTCACGGTTGCATATTTCTGAACACTTTCCACGTCCGGCAGCTTTTTAATCCTTTGGATATCCAGTCCCTGATTGTCAAGAACAGAGGTGTTGTAAGACGAATTGGATCTTGTAGACCGTACGGTAATATGTCCGCTGAAATCTGCCAGTCTCTCTTTAATGGCTTTCTTGGAACCGAAGCCTGTAGATACAGTAATCAAAGAAACAATGATCCCCAAAGCTACAGAAAGCCTGCCGATGAAGATGATAACTCTTGAAAGGTTATTTTTGTTATCTTTGGAAAACGCTATTTTTCTAGAGAAATATAAAGGAAATTTCAAGCTTATGAATTTAGATTTCAAAATTAAAAATTTACTTCTTATTTGCCTAATTTTTTTAGGAGTATTCAACCAATATTATTCTCAGGTTCAAGTTCAACCGGATTTCAAAACCGGGGCAGACCAGCCTGAACTTTATCTGCCTTTGCTGAAGAATAAAACGATAGGAATAGTAACCAATCAAACCGGTTTGATGAGTGATAAAAACTATGTGGTAGATTTTTTAGTGAAAAACAATATTAAGATCAAAACGATTTTTGCTCCTGAGCACGGTTTCAGAGGTGATGCAGATGCCGGCGAGAAAGTAAAAAACGGTGTCGATACCAAAACCGGGATTCCAATTATTTCTTTATACGGAAACAATAAGAAGCCAAAACCGGAACAATTGAAGGGACTTGATATTGTAATTTTTGATATTCAGGATGTTGGCGTAAGATTCTATACCTATATTTCAACTTTAGCCTATTTAATGGAAGCGGGAGCCGAAAATAATGTAGAAATAATGGTGCTTGATCGCCCAAATCCACATGATGGTTATACAGACGGACCTGTTTTAAAGAAAAAATGGTCAAGTTTTGTAGGAATGCATGAAGTTCCTGTCGTATACGGATTAACAATAGGAGAGTATGGTAAAATGGTGAATGGTGAAAAGTGGTTGAAAGAGGGAGTTCAGGCAAAGTATACCCTGATTCCTATGAAAAACTATCACAAAAAACAGCGTTACTCAATCTTAGATAAGCCTTCTCCGAATTTACCTAATGATAAATCTATAAACTTATATCCAAGTTTATGCTTTTTTGAAGGCACGCAGGTTTCGGTGGGAAGAGGTACCGATCTGCCGTTCCAAATCTATGGATCGCCTTGGACACCGGGATTTCCTTATCAGTTTACCCCAAAGCCTAATTTTGGAGCAAAAGATCCTTTCCTGAACGGAAAACTTTGCTACGGTGAAGATCTTTCCTCTTATTCGAAAGATCTTAGAGAGCTGAATCTTGATTGGTTGGTTAAATCTTATAAAAGCTATAAAAATCCAAAGCAGGGCTTCTTCCTTGAGAATTTGTTCTTTGATAAACTGGCCGGAACTGATGAATTAAGAAAACAGATCATAGCCGGAAAATCAGCCCAAGAAATTAAAGCTTCATGGAAAAGCGATCTTGAGAAATTTGAAAAGATCCGTACCAAATATGTCGTTTACAAAGATTGATTTGTTGGAGGCTGATGATTAATAATGAATTGGCTTTGCCAGTCAATTAATTGTACATTCCCGTAAATTAAAACTGACTGGCAAGACTGATTTCACTATTTAGTCAAAATTCTGCGGAGGTTTATTATCATTTTTACCCTTGTTAAGAATAAAAAGCCCAAGTGATAAGCCAATTACTCCGGCAAAAGCTGTCATTAAAGCTCTTTCCAGTTTGTCGGGTAGATCATTCCCTATATAATTCATTAGAAAAAGAATCACAAATGTGATTACTGAAATGATAATATGATTTTTTCCGAACAGTTTCATGCTGTTATTTTAATTTATAAGAAATCATTACACCTCCTCTGTAAGGAAGGATTTCTCCACTTTTATTATATTTTTGTGCTGACTCATATCGCTTGCCGGTAGTACGGTCATATCCTTTGTAGAAATCTGTAGATGATCCAACTGTTGCATATACATCAATATTCCATCGATCAGATACTTTAAATTGGTATCCACCGGTAATACCGACTAAGAATGAAAATCCTTTCTGATATAAATTAGATTTGACAAATACCTCATTTTGAGCATTTGTATAAGGAATACTCTTCCAATAATTCCATTTCTGCAGAACAAATGATGCTACACCTACATTAGCTCCTACATACCAATGACTGAATGCTTCATTAAAATAATATCTTCCTTCAACAGAAGCGGAGTAATACTGAAATTCGTGCCCTGCAAAAGATTTCCATGGAGATATAAGAACATCTCCCTGCATGGTAATCTTCTGATTAATCTGTTTTTCAAGACCAATATTGATGAGCCCGATCGGGGCCAGAAGCGCATTTCCTTTTATGTATAAACTTTTTTCCTGTTCTTGTTCCTGAGCTGTCAGCATTGCTGCAGATAGAAGAGCAATTGATGTGGTAAGTAATTTGTGTTTTAGCATTTATTTTATTTGTTTCAATAATTCTTCTGCGAGTTTGGAGTCTTTGTTGGCTTGAACGGCCATATTTTTTGACATCTCTGCATAATTTTTGGCCATTTCCTTATTCCCGGTCAGGAAGTAAAGTTTTGCAAGAATATAAGTGTTTTCCGGTGTTTCACTGCGCATTACAGATTTCTCGGCCCATTCTGAGGCTTTTTTTAATGACGCAGGGTTTTTGATATGATCACTGAATACCCATGCTGCTCTCAACAGTTCATTAGGTTCAAATGCATCTGAATTTTTATAATATTCCAGAGCTGCTTTTTCAAATTCAGGAAAATTAGCATTCTGCTCGTAATAACTTAGCTTTGTCTGATTCAGTTTGGATTGTGCAAGCTGTTTTCCTACCAGCGGTTCAGCCGTTTTCATGAAATATTCATCATTGATTCTTTTATTCTTATCATCAATAGATTGCTCTACGATTTTAGAAAGTTTCAGCTGGCTGTCAAACTCGTTATAAGTTTCTTCAGGCAGATATTTAATGATGTCAGCTTTTCTTGAAGTAAATGTATTGTAGTTTTTGTCTTCTGTTGACTTTACGAAAAATAAAAGAAGGCCTATGTCTTCTTTAGAAAGTTCTTCTGTTTTCTTTTTGTTTTCAAAATATCGTTCGGACGCTTTTTTGGCAAAATCGTAATCTGAAGAAGAATTCAGCTTCATTACATTGATAAGGAATCCCGGATCTTTTTCTCCATTGGCAAAACGCTCTTTTAAAGACCCTTTTTTATTGCCTGAGGAATTTACATCCTGAGCCATAGTTACGAACATGCTTTCCTCCATATAACCCGAATTCTGGGAAACAAGTTCACCCTCCCCATTCAGAAAAAGATAAGTAGGGTAGGAACGCACTCCATATCTGGCAGCAATTTCCCTTCCTTCTCCTTTCTCCATATCAAATCTGGCATTCACGAAATTAGTATTGAAATAATCTCCGACAGACTTTTGAGTAAATACGTTTTTCTCCATCATCTTACATGGTCCGCACCAGGAAGCATAGGCATCAATGAAAACAAGTTTTTTTTCTTTTTTTGCCTTTGCAATGATATCTTTAAAAGGTAGTTCCTGAAACTGCAGGGCCTCCTGAGCCAATATAATAACAGAGCAGAAAACAAATACTCCGGAGATGATCTTCTTCATTTTCAAATAAGATTTGTAGGCGAAGATAGGTATTTTCCAAAAAATAGACGATGAATTTGGGATTTGAAGCCTTATATTAACGAATTTTAAGACTACACATTTTTATTAAATAAAATAAACAGGCCGAAACCTGTTTACTATTTTTTATTACTTTTAAAACTTCTGATTTACTAAGAAACAGCTTCTACAGCTTCTTTGATCAGATCTGTGATTTCGCTTGGATGAGTAGCCAATGAGGCATGGCTTGCATCCAGATGGATAATCTTCCTCGGATTCATTCTTTCTGCCATTTCCTTTTCTGTTGCAGGAGGAATCATTCTGTCATTATCAGAAACCTGATACCAGCTTGGTTTTATTTTCCATGCAGGTTCTCCGGCTTCAGTGGCGAAAATACTTCCGTGAATCGGTTTTTGAGATAAAGACATTACTACTGAATCTTCAGGGTTCAGATCCTGTGCAAAACTTTCATGGAATTTATCATATTTTATCCATAAAAACCCTTTTGAATCCGGAACAATGTTAGCTCCACCTGCAGGCTGTTCTCTACGGCTAAAGATACTCCCTAAGCTTTCTCCCTTATCCGGTGCAAAAGCAGCAATATAAACCAATCCCACTACTTTATCATGGTTTCCGGCTCCGGAAATGACTGCGCCTCCATAAGAATGCCCTACCAACAGAACTTTTCCTTCCTGTAAGTCAATAAGATCTTTTGTTTTCTGTATATCATCATCCATTGAAGTCAAAGGATTCTGAACGCTTCGTACAGTATAGCCTTCACTGTGAAGGTTTTCAATAACGTGTCTCCAGTGAGATCCGTCTCCCCAGGCTCCGTGAACTAAGATAATTGTAACATTTTTGTTTTCCATATTCTTATTTTTACATTTTGTAATACAAATTTAAGATGATGTTTTCTGAAAAAAGTTCACTTTAGTTAACGTTTTAAAGTTCTGTTCCTGATTCTGCTTAATGATTGTGGTTTCACTCCCAGATAACTTGCAATATGTTTTTGGGCAACCAATTGAAAGATCCTGGGATTTTCTGTCAATAGATTGTTATACCGTCTTTCAGGAGAATAGTACAATAATTCTTCAATTCTCTTTTTTGCATTCAGATAAATAACTTCCGTCATTTTTCTTCCGAATTCCTGCCAATAGGCATCTTTTTTATAAAGTTTCTGAAGATCATCCTTATGAAGCAGCAGAACTTCTGAATCTTTAACTGCTTTAATATTCATTTTTGATCTGGTATGGCAGAGAATGCTTTCATAATCGGTAAAAAAATAATTATCGAAATGAAAATTGAAGTTGACATCCTCACCACCTTCATTAATATAGAATGTTCTCATGAACCCTGTTTTGAGAAAACCTAAGTACTGGCATTCTTCACCTTCTTTCAGGAAAAAATCTGATTTCTTATAAACTGTTTCGTGAAGGTGACTGCAAAACTCTTCATAGTGTTCTTCGTCTACCAGGAAAAGTGGCCCATATTTGGAATATTCATCACGGATGTTTTTCATAGTTGTAGATTATAATGATCTTAGAGGTATTCTTGAGTATTTCAAAAGAAGGATATCAAAGACTAAATTTATCAAAAACTGATGAAAATGAGAAAAAAATAAATGCAGAAAAGGAAAACAAAAAAATTAAGATTGGAATGAAAGTAATTATTTACTGAAAAATAAAAAACCGCCTTTAGTAAGGCGGTTTGTGGTTTCTCCAGGAATCGAACCAGGGACACATGGATTTTCAATCCATTGCTCTACCAACTGAGCTAAGAAACCAATTGTTTCGTTGTTTAACGTGGGTGCAAAAATAGATCTTTTTAGAATACTGTGCAAATTTTTTGTAATAAATATGAATGGTATTCTAAAAAGGCGTATTCATGGATTTCCAAATGAGAGTATATCTGTTTGAAAATCAATATTGTTTTGTTGATGGGTCATTTTTTAATTCTTTATGCTCTTTGCCCCATATTTCCAGTTCATCCAGAACCGGGATCAATTTTATACCTATTTCTGTTAATTCATATTCTGCCCTGAGGGGAACTTCTGCATACATTTTCTTTGAAATCAACTGCTCTTCTTCCATTTTTTTCAGCTGCATGGTGAGCATTCTTTCAGTGATATTGGGAATTCTGTTTTTCAGTTCGGAAAATCTCATTTTTCCTTGTTTCAGGCAATAGCAGATAGAAAGTATCCATCTGCCGCTGATAAGATTTACAGCATATATTTCTGAGCAGCTTTGTTCTAATTTCTTTTTATTCTCGTTATTCGTTGAGGTCTCTTTAATACTCATACTTACATTTTTGTTCGTTCCGCACAATTTATTGAGTGTTTGGAGGCACGATATTCATCATATAAATTTACAAAATAAAAAAGACTGTTGAGGGAGATGATGAAAAACTTATAGTCCGTCAATAAAAAATACACAAATACAATGGATTTTAACAGAATAGACAAAGACCTTAAAAAGAGTATAGATAATTTTCCATTTTCACTGGAAATCAATGAAGATGAATTTCTTAATAACCCCGGGATCATTCAGAAAGAAAAAGAAATGTTGGCAAAGGATAATCCTTTTAAAGGGCCGGATAACATTATGGTGAAAGATATTTTGATTAAAAGCTCTTCTGATGAACATCCGATAAGACTTCATATTTATCAGCCGAAAGAATTTGATAAAAACAGAACAATCATTTATTTTCATGGAGGAGGATATGTTTTTGGTCTTCCGGAGCAGGTAGATAAGCAGATGTTTGAAATAGCAGAAAATCTTAATGCAACAATAATTTCGGTTGATTACAGACTGTCTCCGCAGTATAAGTTTCCCATTCCCGTATTGGATGGATTTGATTCACTGCTGTGGACGATTGAACATGGGGCGGAACAGTTGGGAATTGATACGGATAGTGTTGCCGTGTTCGGAGCAAGCGCAGGCGGGCATTTAGCAGCAGCAGTTACCCAAATGGCGAATGATAAAGGAATCAGAAATATAAAACATCAGTTTTTATTATATCCTGTTATCCATAATAAGCTTGATACTCATTCCATGAATGAATTTACCGATGCTCCTTTATGGAATAAAAAATATGCAGAAATCGCCTGGTGTCATTTTTTGGGAAATGATAATAAGGATAAGAGTATAAAATATGCAGATCTTATTCATTACGATAATTTTTCCGATCTCCCGAGAACAACAATAATAGCTTGCGAGTTGGATCCTTTAAGAGATGAAAATATAGCATTTTCCCAGCTTTTGTATCAGGCAGGTGTCAAAACCGAGTTGTGGGTGATTCCGGGAGCGGTGCATGTATTTGATCTGTTTGATTCTCCTTTGAATGACAGATATAAGGAATTTCTTTACAGCCGTATGTTTTAATTGTATAAAAAATAGTTTAAGAAAATGAAATTAAGAGAGAAAAAACCAGCTTTACTTCTGGTGGATATCCAAAAAGGATTTTTAGATGAAAATTACTGGGGCGGAAACAGGAATAATAAAGACGCAGAAAAAATCAGCGGAACATTATTGAAAAAATGGCGGGAATTGGATCTTCCAGTTTTTCATATTCGACATAGCTCTACCAATCCGAAATCTAAGCTGCATGAATCTGACCCGGGTTTTCTTTTCAATGATTATGTTTTGCCTCAAAATGATGAACCTGTCATTACAAAAAATGTTAACAGCGCTTTTATTGGAACCGATTTAAAAGAAAGACTGGATCAGCAGAATATAAATACTTTAGTGATTATAGGAATAACTACTAACCATTGTGTTTCAACAACAACAAGAATGGCTGGAAACTTTGGCTATGAAACTTACGTGATTTCGGATGCAACAGCTGCATTTGACAGAGTGGGAATAAATGGAGAGAAATATGATGCAGAACTGATCCACCTGACGGCTCTTGCCAATTTAAATGATGAATTTGCACAGGTTTGGGATTCAAAAAAGATATTGGAAGAATTATAAATATGAATAAGAATATATTCAAAGAAGATTAAAGGGTTTGCTACAGAAGAAAATGACAGATTTTCAAAAAACTTAGTGTGAAAAATTTTTATAGCTTTTATAGTTAAAAATATAATTAAAGAAATACAGGATTTATAAAACAAAAAAACCTCTAAATAAATTAGAGGTTTTCAAGTGGTTTCTCCAGGAATCGAACCAGGGACACATGGATTTTCAATCCATTGCTCTACCAACTGAGCTAAGAAACCATTATATTTTTGTTTATCTTACTTCGATGTTTTAAAGTGATGCAAAAGTAGCAAGTTTTCTTATATGAAGCAAGTATTAATCATACTTTTTTTAAATAAAAATAAAACCTACTGATTCTCAGCTGAATTATTTTCCTGTTCTTTTCTGATATGGTCGCTCATCTCCTCCAATACAGGCTTTATCGTACTTTCCGGAAGATCACTGATCCGGATATACATCAGTCCGTCGATGGCATCATTGAAGTTCGGGTCAACGTTAAAAGCAATTACTTTAGCATTCTGTTTGATGTATTTTTTGATCAGAACAGGTAATCTTAATTCAGGTTCAAGATCATCAATAATCTTATCAAGTTTATTCAGATCAGATTCCATTTCCTCGAAGAAAATATTCTTATCTCTGTCACGCAGCTTTACTTTATATTCGTTTCTTGGCGTAATGTATTGTGCTACTGCAGAATCGAAGTAATTCGAACGCATGAACTCAATCATCAGAGATTTGGAAAACTCGGAGAATTTATTGGAAATACTTACACCGCCCATCAAAAACTTATGATCTGAATTCCTTAAGCACACATGAACAATTCCTCTCCACAAAAGGAAAAGGGGAAGCGGTTTCTGCTGATACTCTTCACAGATGTAAGCACGGCCCATTTCAATCACTTTCTTAAAGAATGGATGGATGTCCTGCTCAAATTCAAATAAAGAACTTGTATAGAACCCTTTGATGCCATATTTCTTCATGACTTCCTTACCTAAAGCCATTCTGTAGGCTCCGGCAAGCTTCTCTGCACTGCTGTCCCAAAGGAAAAGGTGGTGGTAATGCTTGTCATATTCATCAAGGTCGAATGGAAGATTACTTCCTTCACCCACTGCACGGAAAGTAAGTTCTCTCTGGCGTCCTATTTCTCTCATGATAGAAGGAATTTCTTCATAAGTTGTGAAATAGATCTCATAATTTCCGTTACTGAACAGCATTTTGTCTGTGCCTTTCAGTCTGTTGATATCCTTAAGAATGTCCTCTTTAGGTGTTTCGTCAATGATATTCTGAACAATATTTTCCTCTTTTAGCAAAGGGAATTTGACCGTTAAATTTTTAAGATTGATGCTTTGAGCTAATGATTTTCTCTTTTCATAGTAAGATTTCATCATGTACACCTTACGCTTCAGAAATTCTCCCAATTCTTCAATGGTTTCCATTTCGTCCATTGCTTTTACAGTGATTGGTTTTCCTATTCTGATCCTGATCGGTTTTTCCCGGTCATTCATCATTTCGGCAGGAAGCATCAGAGTCTGTAAACTTGGATGAAGCTTTGCCACCTGGTAAAACAAACGGCTGTTTTTAGCATGAAAATATAAAGGAACTACCGGAACTTTAGCCATTCTGATCAGCTTAAGGGCTGGTTTTTCCCAGTCTCTGTCGAGGATTTCCCCGTAAGGATTGTTTTTATTGGACACTTCTCCTGCCGGAAAGATACCTACGCATCCTCCATTCTGAAGATGTTTCAGGGTTTCACGCATTCCGGAGGTACTGCTGTAAGCTTCTTTTCTGTTTTCAAAAGGATTTACAGAAATCACGTAAGGTTCCATAGGTTTGATCTTTTCCAGAAGGAAATTTCCCATTACCTTAAAATCAGGACGCACTTCCGAAAGAATTTTACACATTAAAATTCCGTCAATAGCACCCAGCGGATGATTTGAAACTAAAATAAACGGTCCGGTTTTAGGAACTTTTGCGAGATCTTCTTCAAAAGCGATATAACTTAAGTTTCTTTCTCTTACAAATGAGTCGAAAAAATCTTTGCCTTCCTTGTCCTTTAATTTATCGTATAATTTATTAACTTCATTTATTTTGGCAATGCTCATCACGGCAGATGCAACCGGGTTTTTAAGGAACCCGATTTTGCTTAAGCCGGAAGCTGCGATAAGATCGTTTTTCGAAATTAAACTCATATTGTGTTTAGTCGCAATTAGTTTTTATTGTGTTACCATTTGAAGCGTATTCTTTGAAATCTGCTCCAATAATACACTTTTTTCCTGGTAAAATTTATCAATGTTCTCCATCTTTGCATTTCTTACAGTAAATAAAGATACATTTTTTACAACTTCTGTCTTAAATACTTTCTGCAAATCTTCATTCAGTTCATCTACCGTGTTGTATTTATCTTCCAGACACAAAGCAAGGGATATTGCAGAATTCTGCATCAGAGATACTTTGATCTTATATTTTGAAAGATACCCGAAAATAAGGCTCATGTGATCTTCTGCAATGAAAGAGAAGTCTCTGGTTGAGATTTTTAAAAGAACCTGATTCTCTTTTAAGATATAGGATTCCTCATGCTGGTTTTTATCAGAAGCCCCAACTTTAGTTCCTTCTTTGGTAGGATCTACGAAAGATTTTACATAAAAAGGAATGTTTTTCTGCTGTAGTGGCTGTAATGTTTTCGGGTGAATAACGCTTGCCCCGTAATAAGCCATTTCAATAGCTTCCTCATAAGAAATATTGGAAAGAAGAGAAACATCACTGAATTTTCTCGGATCTCCGGTCATTACTCCCGGAACATCCTTCCAGATTGTCATGGCATCAGCATTCAGACAGTATGCAAAAATAGCGGCAGAGTAGTCAGAACCTTCTCTCCCTAAAGTTACTGTAAAATTATTATCATCAGAACCTATAAAGCCCTGTGTTACATAACAGATGTCGGTATTTAAGGTTGAAATGAATTCTTCTGTTTTTGCCCAGTCTACCGTACCTTCTCTGTAAGAGCTGTCGGTTTTGATAAAATCTCTTGCATCTAGCCATTGGTTGGTAAACTGAATTTCATTCAGGTACTCACTCAGGATTTTTGTAGAGATCATTTCCCCGCAGCTTACCACCTGATCATAGACAAAGCTGTAATTAGGAGATTTGTTTCGTCTTAAGAAAGAATCGATATCATCAAAAAATAAATTGATCTCAGCAAAAACTGCATGATTTTCAGGAAACAGACCTTCCGCAATCTCGATGTGTTTTCGTTTTATCTTTTCAATCTCAGTTTGATAGTTATCTTTCTTGAAATAAAGTTCTACAACCTTTTCCAACTCATTTGTCGTTTTGCCCATTGCTGAAATCACCAGCAGACATTTGGCAAACCCCTGGCTTTGTAAAACCATGGACACATTTTTTACACTTTCGGCATCTTTCACAGATGCTCCACCAAACTTGAAAATTTTCATTAATTTGTTTAAAATAAAATTGTTAGATTAAAAATTACATGAGTTTTTTACGGACGTCAAAATTAGACATTTACAATGAGATATGAAAGTGCCTGCCGGATGGATGGAATTAAGATTTTATTAAAATTGAGACTTGATGAAGATTATCAGAATTTCATTGATTTATTGTCATCATATGGGGATTAATTATACGGTGGTAATTTTAGGTGTACCTCATTAGTGACTTTGTATTGTGTTGAAAAACAACAGATAAGGTCTTTTGTGATAAAAGCTTTCTTTCTCCGATAAATTTTCCGAAATTTGGGGAAAACGTAAAAAGAAAAATATGTCAGATCAACCATTACAGACTTTAGGCGAATTTCTTATTGACAAGCAGGAAGATTTTCAGTATTCCACAGGTGAATTTTCCCGTCTTCTGAGTGCAATAAGATTGGCTTCGAAAATTGTAAACAGAGAAGTAAACAAAGCAGGGATTGTAGATATATCAGGAGCTGCAGGAAACCAGAATATTCAGGGAGAGGAACAGCAGAAGCTTGATGTGATTGCCAATGATATTTTTATTACAGCTTTGTCCCAGAGAGAGGTTGTTTGTGGTATTGCTTCCGAGGAAAATGATGATTTTATCGACATTAAATGTGGTGAAAACGGACATTTAAGCAAATATGTAGTGCTGATCGATCCATTGGACGGGTCCTCTAATATTGACGTAAACGTTTCTGTAGGAACCATTTTCTCTATTTACAGAAGGGTAACAGAACCCGGAACTCCGGTTCAGCTGGAAGATTTCCTTCAAAAAGGGATTAACCAGATTGCAGCAGGATATGTAATTTATGGATCTTCTACCATGATTGTTTATACTACAGGAAACGGGGTGAACGGATTTACTCTGGATCCTTCACTGGGTACGTATTATCTATCTCATCCAAATCTGAAATTTCCTACCAGTGGAAAAATTTATTCTATCAACGAAGGAAACTATATCAAATTTCCTCAGGGAGTTAAAAATTATCTTAAATATTGTCAGATGGAAGAAGGAGACCGTCCTTATACATCAAGATATATTGGTTCCTTAGTAGCGGATTTCCACAGAAATATGCTGAAAGGAGGAATTTATATTTATCCATCCTATTCACAGGCTCCAAACGGAAAACTAAGATTACTGTATGAATGTAATCCTATGGCATTCCTTGCAGAACAGGCTGGTGGAAAGGCAACAGACGGATTCAGAAGAATTCTTGAGGTAGAGCCTACAGAACTTCACCAGAGAATTCCGTTTTTCTGCGGAAGTATTCAGATGGTAGAAAAAGCAGAAGAATTTATGCGGATTGACAGTGTAAAATAATGAAAGCAAAATATTCCAGATATTTATTAGAATTCAAACGCCCGAGCGGAACATCTCGCGGCGTTTTGCATGAAAAAGAGACCTTTATTCTTGAGGTTGAAGAAAACGGAAAAAAAGGAACAGGGGAGTGTGCTGTCTTCAGAGGACTCAGTTTTGATGACAGGCCGGATTATGAAAAAAAGCTGCAATGGCTGTGTGAAAATATTAATGAAGACAGTCAGTATTTAAAAGAAGAACTGATAGATTTTCCCTCTATATGGTTCGGATATGAGCAGGCGATTTTAAATTTAAAGTATGGAGATCATCTATATTTTCCAGGTGAATTTACTGAAGGAAAATCTGCCATTAAGATCAATGGACTGATCTGGATGGGGAATGTTCAGTATATGGAAGAGCAGATTGAAGAGAAGTTGGAGAAGGGCTTTCACTGCATCAAACTTAAAATTGGTGTGGACTGGGAGTCTGAATACAAAATCCTTCAGAAATTAAGAGAAAAATTTTCCAAAGATAAACTAGAACTCCGGGTAGATGCTAACGGCGGATTCAGCAGGGAAGAAGCTGAAATTGTTTTACAACAGCTTGCTGAGCTTCATATTCATTCCATTGAACAGCCTATCAAAGCAGGAAACTGGAGTGATATGGCTCTTTTATGTGCCAAAACACCAACTCCTATTGCTCTGGACGAAGAGCTGATTGGAATAACAGGTTCTGTTAGGAAAAGAGAACTTTTGAAAACTGTAAAACCTCAGTATATTATTCTTAAACCGGCATTGGTTGGTGGTTTTGCGGGCTCAGATGAATGGATTTCTCTCGCAGAAGAACAAAACATTGGCTGGTGGATCACTTCTGCTTTGGAAAGCAATATAGGTTTGAATGCCATTGCTCAATATACATTCACTAAAAATAATCCGATGCCTCAAGGGCTTGGTACCGGATCTCTATTTGTAAATAATTTTGAATCAAGCCTGGAACTCAGAAATGAGTTGTTGTGGTTTAAAGATATATAGAAAGAATTTAGATTTTAAATTATGTTTTTAATCCTATAATATCTTGACTTTGTTTGTATTATGAGATGTTAATCTCCTTTTTACTATAGATTTTATTACAAAAGAGCTGGAAATAGTTATAATAAAATATACTTCCGGAGTTTACAGCGGAAGTTATAAAGTCAGTAATATAGAAGCTAGAGTAGTGTTAGGGTCGGATAGTTTTTGTTTATGGGTTAATATTCATCTTAAATCACGTCTTTTACGAAAATTGCTTTCTTAATATAGCTCAGTATATAAGAAAACTTGCTTTTAATTCTTTTCATGATAAAATGTGTATTTCTCGTTGTAATGAAAATTTGCAATCTTTGTGCCAATGTGGGTATCGGGACAAAGTTTAACATATAGTTCACTTTTTAGTGTTTTTTTAATTAACTGTTAGGAAATAATTGTGAAAATATTTTCGTTATTTTTTAATCTATTTGTGATTAAATTTCTATCAATTCCATATAAATTCTGAAAAATGTCTTTTTGAACCATTGAGCTGGAAAGATACCCCCAATGATTTCCCACTTCATATTTAAAACTGTTCAGGATGTCATCCTCTACGAAAGTACAGTCGATAACAGAAACTATATCTTTGAATTTTTCAATATCACCTGGACCGTTCTTACCTAATCTTGGGGTAAGAATATTTTTGGTGAATTGGGAAATTCCCAGGATAGTATCTTTTCGGTTCAGATAAATGGAAATACGGTTAGCCAGCAGAGGAAGCTTATTATATGAATCCTCAGAATCTTCGAAAACCTTGTACGTTACATCAGCATTTAGAAGCAATACCTGGTCAATGACACGCAGGATATTTTCCTTTTTAAGACTGTACAGCATACTTTGGAGAACCCTGTTTCCAAGAGAATGAGCCATCAGGTGTATCCTTTGATTGCAGGGAGCCAGATCCCGGTTTGAAAAAATATCTTTTAAAAACTGAGTATAAAAATAAAACAGTCTCATCAGTGATGATCCTGAGTTAATACTTGATGCCTTATCATCAAAATAGGTCAGGGGAACAATACTGCTTGAGGCAGGCCAGCTGACAAAAAGAATGTGCTCAACAGGTGATGCCGGATTATCAATGAAAAGTCTTTTAAGATCAATAATTGCTTTTAATTCATCATCAAAATCATATGCATAGCCGTGGATAAAAATAAGAACATCACTTCGGTCCTTTGTGGAAGACATATTCTTATATAGTTCATAGAACATTCTCTGGGTTCCGCCAAGGTTATTGGCTGTCAGTGCAGATTTTTTAATACCTTTTTCGCTCTGTAAAACTTCAAGAACTTCCTGGTAACCTTGCTTTTCAGGCTCAGAAAATAATTTATAGTCTAAGATATTGCGGTTGGTATAATCTTTTTTCTTTTTGGCAGCAGCAGTTGGCTCTTTGTAGTTGTCAAAATCACATTTTGCGATCCTGAAATTGGGAATAGAGTATTCATCATTGGAAAATGAATCTACTTTTTCGCCCTTGTGGCGGACGATCTTACGATTGCTTAGGATATAAACAGCCATAATCAATATTTTTAGAATTGGTTTTTAGTTTTATCTAAATTAATCAAAAAATATTGAATTATCATCAGTTTAGCATTTAAATTATCATTTCCTTAAGCCCCAAATTTTCCGTAGCTTTGTACGACTTTTTTTGTATAAAATAAAAGCTAATTTAATGGAAGAAGAAAAAAAATCACTCAATTTTATTGAGCAAATTATTGAAGATGATATGGCAAACGGTCTGAAAAAAGATCAGATCCGTTTCCGTTTTCCCCCTGAACCTAACGGTTATCTGCATATTGGCCACACAAAGGCTATCTGCATCAACTTTGGTCTGGGTGAAAAATACAATGCTCCCGTAAACCTTCGTTTCGACGATACGAACCCTGAAAAAGAAGAACAGGAATTCGTAGATTCTATCAAAAAAGATGTTGAATGGTTAGGTTTCAAATGGGATAAAGAGCTGTATGCATCCGATTACTTCCAGCAGCTTTACGAATGGGCCGTACAGATGATCAAAGATGGAAAAGCTTATGTAGATGAGCAGCCATCCGAAGTGATTACCGAACAGAGAAAGAATCCTGCTGAACCAGGCGTTGAATCTCCGTACAGAAGCCGTCCTGTTGAAGAATCTTTAGATTTATTTGAAAAGATGAAAAACGGTGAGTTTGAAAGCGGTTCAATGTCTCTTCGTGCAAAAATCGATATGGTATCACCCAATATGAACATGCGTGATCCTGTGATGTACAGAATTTTGAATAAACCTCACCACAGAACGGGTACAGCATGGAAAATTTATCCAATGTACGACTGGGCCCATGGTGAATCAGATTATCTTGAGCAGGTATCCCATTCCTTATGTTCATTAGAATTTGAAAATCACAGACCTCTATACAACTGGTATCTGGAGCAGGTGTATGATGAATCCAAAGTAGCACCTAAGCAGAGAGAATTCGCCAGAATGAACGTATCTTATATGATCACTTCCAAAAGAAAACTTCAAAGGCTGGTTGCCGAAAAAGTGGTGACAGGTTGGGATGATCCTAGAATGCCTACGATTTCGGGAATGAGAAGAAAAGGTTTTACTCCCGCATCAATCAAAAATTTCATTGAAAGAGTAGGTGTTGCCAAAAGAGAAAACCTGATTGAAATTCAATTGCTTGATTTCTGTGTACGTGAAGACCTGAACAAGGTGGCAAAACGTGTAATGGCGGTCGTAGATCCGGTAAAACTGGTTATTGAAAACTATCCTGAAGGTAAGGAAGAATGGCTTGAAACTGAAAATAATCCTGAACAGGAAGATGCAGGGACAAGAGAGATTCCTTTCTCAAGAGAATTATATATCGAAAGAGAAGATTTCAAGGAAGAGGCTAATAATAAATTCTTCAGACTGAAATTAGGCGGTGAAGTCCGTTTAAAATCAGCTTACATCATCAAAGCGGAAAGGGTAGAGAAGGATGAGAATGGTGAGATCACAACGATCTATGCCACTTATGATGAAAAGAGCAAGTCCGGAAGCGGAACGGAAGAAAGCTTAAGAAAGGTAAAAGGTACACTTCACTGGGTATCTGCTACTCATGCAATTCCTGTAGACGTAAGGATTTATGATAACCTTTTTACAGTTGAGCAGCCTGATGCAGAAAAAGATGTAGACTTCTTAAACTTCATCAATCCTGAATCGGTGACTATCATCAAAGGTTTTGCTGAACCAGGCCTTAAAGATGTGGCTGTAGGAGAACCGCTTCAGTTCCAGAGAATAGGATATTTTACAAAAGATCAGGATTCTACGGATTCTAATCTGGTATTTAACCGTACCGTAACATTGAAGGACTCTTTTAAACCTGAATAATCTTAAAATGATTTGATATAAAAGGCAGGACTTCACCAAGTCCTGCCTTTTTTGTTTTTAGTAAGTATTTAATATTAATTCCTTGTAATGGGGTATATTTTTCTTTCTATCCATGTTATTGATAAAAAGAAGTGTCTTTGGAAAAGGAGTCCAGGCTATTTTTCCTAATTTTACGCCTTACTTGGTTTTCTTCAAAAAATAATATTGTGAAATTAATTAGCGTATATACGAGTTCTTTCAAAGGACTCTCAGAAGAGAGCTGGATGCTGGCCCTGGTCATGCTTATCAACCGTGCAGGTTCTATGGTACTTCCGTTTTTGGGAGTTTACATGACTGCACACCTTCATTTCAGCATTGAAAATTCAGGAATCATTCTGAGCTTTTTCGGAATAGGTTCCGTACTGGGCTCATGGCTGGGTGGATTAATTACCGATAAAATAGGAGAATACCGTGTACAAAGCCTGAGCCTGCTTTTGAGCGTACCTTTATTCTGTATGATCCCGCTTTTTAAAACAGAAGTTGGATTGGCATCCATTATACTGATTCAGAGTATTGTAAGTGAAACTTTCCGTCCTGCCAACTCGGTAGCCATCACCAAATATGCCAAGCCTGAAAATATTACCAGGGCTTTCTCACTCAACAGGATGGCTGTTAATTTAGGCTTTTCTATCGGGCCTGCTTTGGGAGGAATTTTATCCGCTATTTCCTATGAATTTTTATTTTTCAGTAATGCATTGGCGGCGTTGCTGGCTGGTTTAATGTATATCCGCTTCTTCGGAAAACGGAATAAACAGGCTTCCCTGAAACCGAAAAAAGTAAAAGAAGCCATTGCCGTTAAAAAAGAAAACTCCCCATACCGCGACAGGAAATTTCTGCTCTACAGCTTTTTCTGTATGCTGTTCTCGATCTGTTTTTTCCAGCTATTCAGTACACTGACTATTTTTTATAAAGATACAGCACATTTGAGTCAGCAAAATATAGGATACATTCTGGGCTACAGCGGTTTTCTGATCGTATTGCTGGAAATGGGCTTTGTACAGATCGCTGAAAAATATTTCAACCTTGCTTTCACCTTGTTTTTAGGAACTATATTATGTGGTATCTCTTATGCAATGCTGGCTTTTGATTATTCTATTCTGACACTTATTGTTTCCATGACGCTGCTGTGTATCGGTGAGATCTGGACACTTCCGTTTATGTCTACCATAACCGCTCTGCGTTCAGGAGAAAACAATAAAGGAGCTTATATGGGAATGAACGGAATATCTGTTGCTTTGGCCTTTATTATTACCCCATATGTTGGCACAATGACAGCAGATAAATTGGGTTTTAATGCCTTATGGATAATAACCGGGATATTGGCAATAGGAATTGCTGTCGGTTTTTATTTTGTCATTCCGTGGATGCTGAAGAAAAGATAATATTGGGATTGAGTGTTTTAGAGTGGGGGAGCTTTAGGGATTGATAGAAACCTAAAAAATAAAGGTTTTAAAAGCTATATAAGACTTTCGTTTTATTTAAGATCTGCCAAATCTGCTCAATCTGCGAGAGAAAAAGCTTCACATAATTATATTCTAAATGAGTTAAAGAATATATATTATTTTGTTCTCGCAGATTGAGCAGATTTGGCAGATTTTTATAACTTGCTTTTTAGTTATTAGCCTCCGGTGAAAAAAGAGTTTTGCTATCTTTAATTTTAAGTCTTATGTCAGGCTTTTGCTTTTAATTATTTTTTCTGGAAATAATACTCCCCACAATCATCTCTGCATGAATGCGTGAATTCTCAATAAACCAAAGATGGGTATCTTTCCCTCCACAGACTACACCCGCCAGATACAAATTCGGAACATTGGTCTCCATGGTTTCAGGGTGATAAAGAGGATTAAGGCAGTCGCCCTGCAGCTCTATTCCTGAGTTTCTTAAGAATTCAAAATCGGGAAGGTATCCGGTCAGTGCCAGAACAAAATCATTTTCAATCTCATTGATTTGGCCGTTTTCATCTTTAAAAATGACAGAATTCTGGGTGATCTCTGCTATTTCCGAATTAAAATATGCTTTGATACTTCCTTCTGCAATTCTGTTTTCAATGTCCGGTTTTACCCAGTATTTTACACTTTTTGAAATTTCAGAATGACGGATGATCATTGTTACATCAGCTCCTTTACGATAGGCTTCCAGTGCTGCATCTACTGCGGAATTGCTTGAACCTACTACAGCTACTTTCTGTTTAGCATACGGATAAGGCTCAGTGTAATAATGTTTTACTTTTGGGAGGTCTTCTCCCGGAATATTCATCAGATTCGGAATATCATAGAATCCGGTGGAAATAATGACATTTTTTGCCTTATATGCTGCTTTTGAGGTTTCAATAAGAAAGATATCCCCGGTTTTGGAAACTTTCAGAACCTTTTCATAGAGATTAATATTAATTTCCCTTTGTCTTGCAATTCCCTGATAATATTCCAGTGCTTCCTGCCTACCTGGTTTGGGAGCCGTGGAAATAAATGGAATACCGTCTATTTCCAGTTTTTCAGCAGTGGAGAAGAAGCGCATATATAAAGGATAGTTATATAAAGAATTGACGATAGTTCCTTTTTCTATAATCAGGTAAGTCAGATTGTTTTTTCCGGCTTCAAGAGCACAGTTCAGGCCGATAGGGCCGCCTCCGATAATAAGGATGTCTAAAATTTCCATAGACAAATTTACTTAAAACCACTTTATTAAACAGAAAACTGACAACAGAACTTATCTATCGGAAGTATTGTAATGGCACCAGTTTTGGTGTTTCTTTCTGAATCTTAAAACTGAAAAAATGAAAAAGCTGATCATTCCGATATTAACATTAACCCTTTTAGCGGCTTGTAAAAAAACACCTGAAAAACCTGTTCCTAATGTTATAGATTCCATGGCTCAGGCTAAGGAAAAAAATATTGAGGCGGCAGCTCAGAAGAAAAAAACGGATGAGGTAGCGGTAAAAGCTGCTAATGACGAAATCCTGCAGGCTTTAAAAAATAAAAATTATAAGGCTTTTGCATCATTTATCCATCCGGAAAAAGGAATCACCTTTTCAATGTATGGATTTGTTGATCCGAAAGAAGATATGCATTTTTCCAAGGTAGATTTTGAAAAATATCAGCCCACAAAGACTTTATATACCTGGGGAGCTCAGGACGGTTCAGGTGATCCTTACAAGGCAACCATCAATGATTATCTGGCAAAATGGGTATTCACCGGAGATTTCACAGCATCCCAATATTCATTGAATAAATTTCAGGCCGGAGGTAACTCTCTTAATAATTTAGCGAAAATATATCCCGGTAAAGATTTTACCGAAAACTATATAAAAGGTACTGAAGAGAATAGTAAAATGGATTGGAAAACCATTCGTTTTGTTTTTGAAGAATTTGAAGGTAAGCAATATCTGGTGGCTGTTGTCAATGATCAATGGACGATTTAAAAATGATAATTATTTTTATAAGAAGGGGCTTTGGCTCCGCTCAATATTTGGTTGGATGATATATGAAGACAGAAAAAAATAAATCTAGTCCTGTCAAAAAACAACGGATACAGTTCATAATCTAAAATTTTGAATTCAAAAAAACTTTATCTTTGCCCCTATGATTTTACGAGGAGAAAACTTAATCAAAGAATACGGTCCTAAAAAAGTAGTAAAAGGCGTTTCTGTACAGGTTCAACAGGGAGAAATTGTTGGTTTGCTTGGTCCCAACGGAGCAGGAAAGACCACTTCATTTTACATGATCGTAGGATTGGTTAAGCCTACTTCAGGAAAAATTTTTCTTGATAAACAGGAGATTACTACTGATGCAATGTATCGCCGTGCCCAGAAGGGAATTGGTTATCTTGCGCAGGAAGCTTCAGTTTTCAGAAAGCTGTCTGTAGAAGAAAATATTATGGGTGTTTTGCAGCTTACGAAACTTTCAAAACGGGAGCAGCAGATCAAATGTGATGAGCTGATAGAAGAGTTTTCTCTGCAGCACGTGCGTAAAAACAGAGGGGATCTTCTTTCAGGAGGGGAAAGACGTAGAACAGAAATTGCACGATGTCTGGCAACCAGCCCGAACTTTATCCTGCTTGATGAGCCTTTTGCAGGGGTAGACCCTATTGCTGTAGAAGATATTCAGAAAATTGTAAGAAGTCTGGTAGATAAAAATATCGGAATCCTGATCACCGACCACAACGTACAGCAGACCCTGGCGATTACCAACAAAACATACATCATGTTTGAAGGGAAAATCCTGAAAGAAGGACTTCCGGAAGATCTTGCCAATGATCCGCAGGTAAGAGAGGCCTATCTTGGAGAAAACTTTGTATATCAGAGTATTTTAGATAAACCGAAAAAGAAAAAATATATTTACAATATCTGGGCGGGTAATTTTGATTCAAAAGCGCAGCTGCAGGGATTTGTAGATGAAAACTTCGGGCAGTATGATGATTTAAGACTGATGTATGGTTTTGAAGACATCAGCTTTGCATCGCTTGCCAATTCCGAGATTGAGCATATCTTCAATGATGTAGTAGACAAAAATGCGAACAATTCATTCGTTTTCCAAAGAAAAGAACTGACTTCACAATATCCTCTGGAGCAGGCCGAAGCAGAATCCAAAGCTGCAAGCAAACCGGAACTGCATTATCTTACCACATATTTTTATGAAGGGTAATCTGAATTTTTTTAGTTAACAATTGTTTATATTTTAAACATTGTCTTGAACCTTTTGCTGACCCGAGAAAATATTTTCCCAGTTATTAAAAGCCAGGTCCGGCAAATGATGCTGGTTCATGCTGTCCAGAAAAGCCTGATAAGCTATATTGAAAAAGGATTTTAATTTACAGTTAAAAGGCATAAAAACACATGGCTTTGTATGGCAGTTGATAATTGGGGAATCGTCCTGTTCCAGAAGATGGATAAGGTCGCCCAAACCTATATTGAGAGCTTTGTCTGATATAACAATTCCCCCGTTTTTGCCTCTTTTAGTGATAACAAGTTCTTCTTTTGACAAAAACTGAACCACTTTAATGAGATGATTACGCAATATATTCAGCTCTCCGGACAGTTCATCTAAAGAAGAAGATGCTGATTTATTCTTCTGATTTAAATAGATTAATACACGCAGGCTGTAATCTGTAAAATGGTTCAGTTTCATTGATAATTAATTAAGATGAATTAATTGAGGACCAAATTCTTCATATAAAATATCTTCCTTTGAAACACCAATTTTTATCAACGAGTTATATTGTATTTTTATAAAGACTTCCGGTCCGCAAATATAATACTTTGCATGATCAATAAGTACTTCGTCTTTCAGTTCAACTAAATCAATCCTTCCTTCTTTTACAGAGCTATTTTCTTTTTCAGCAAGTGTTTCATAAAAAATATGAGTAGTAAGCCAATGGTTCTCTTTGTTTAAAGTATCAATCTGCTCCTTGAAAGCGTGTACTGTTTCATTTCTGCAGCTGTGCAGCCATATGGTGGTATTTTCTTTAAGCCTGTTCTTATTGGTTTCAAGCATGCTCAGAAGAGGGGTTATTCCAATACCACCGCTAATTAATACCAGAGGTTGATTGCTTTCAACACCGGCATGGAATATACCTGCCGGAGCGCTTACCCATATTTCTTCACCTGTTTCTTTTCCATGTAATAGATTGGAAACAATTCCATCAGGAGAATTTGTATTTTGTTCTTTCTTTACAGATATCCTGTAATATTCAGGGTTAAAAGCAGAAGATAAACTGTATTGTCTTGCCTGTTCATGCTTTAATTCCGGAACAAATAATTTTACAGAAAGATACTGGCCAGGAAGATAATCTGCAATGGTATTCTCATCTTTTGGCTTCAAATAGAATGATTTCACCTCACTGCTTTCGTCAACAATATCTGCAATTACAAATAGTCTCCAGCCTTTCCATCCTCCGGTTTTTTTTAGATTGGATTCATATAATCCTTCCTCTATGGAAATCATAATTTGGGCTAGTTCATTATAAGCCTGTGTCCATGCTTCGATTAGTTCATCTGTGGCACTGTCTCCCAGAACTTCTTTAATAGAAGAAATCAGATGATGGCCTACGATATCATATTGTTCCGGGCTGATGTTAAGACTTACATGTTTGTTACCAATTGATTTTAAAACATTAATTAACACACCTGGGTTTTCAATATGTTCAGCATAGGCAAGTACGGCACCTGCCAAAGCATGCTGCTGTTTTCCGCTGGCCTGATTGCTCATATTGAAAATATTTTTCAGTTCGGGATGATGCTTAAACATTCTGTTATAAAAATGTCTGGTGAGATCTGTACCGTTGCTTTTTAAGACTGGTACTGTTGATTTGACTAATTCTTTTTGTTTAAAATTCATTTTGATTTGTTTAATGATGATACAAATGTATGAAAAAAATAATTGTTGTATTTTAAATGCAACAATAAAAAATTAAAAGTTCTCCGAAAATTTATTTTAACTATCACAAAAAATGCATAATTTTTGACTAATAAATTGTTATGGCAAAACCCTTTAACAGAACACTCACTCTATTCGGAATCTATAAACAGCTTGTCCCATTCATAAAACCTTACCGGTTAATGATTTATGGAACATTATTTCTTACTTTTTTAGGAGCACTCGCAGCACAGGTCAATCCCATTGTATTAAAATATACGGTAGATGAGGTGACGAAGCTTACTCATCTTCCACATCCGATGTCTGAGGGAATTCATATTCTGATTGTGATCTCTATTATCTTACTGGGAAAAGAGCTGCTTAATATTTTTATCAATTTCGGGCAGAAATTTTACGGTGAAAAAATAAGGATTAATGTAAGTTCTGTTCTTGCCCAGTCTGCCATTGATAAGATCCTGATGTACAGGGTTGCCTATTTCAATGATGAGAATCATGAGTCAGGGAAACTGCAGATCAGGATAGACAGAGGTATTGAAAGTTTAACAAGACTCGTTCAGAACTTTTTTATTGATATACTTCCTCTTTTTTCCAATGCCATTATTGCCCTGATCATTATGTACATGCAGAATGTATATGTGGGAATGGTTTCCACGATCATTGTTCCCATCTATTTTTATATAAGCTCATTGCAGGCAAAAAAACTCGGAGGGGTTCGCCGCCAGCTTAGAAATCAGAGGGAGAGAAAAACTTCAGGTCTGCTTAATCTGATCAATTCCATCATGGTGATCAAAAGTTTTGTTCGTGAAAAATTTGAAGGCAAAAAACAGTACGATTTGCAGATGGAACTGATGGAAAGCCAGATGTTCACCAGAAAAACGAACTTTATTTATGATGGCTTAAAAACATTTATAGAGCAGTTCGGGGTGGTTTTAATTATTCTTTTGACCGTTTATCTTGTACTGGACCAGCAAATGACGATTGGTGCGATTATGCTTCACATTATGCTTTTCAACAATATTTCAGCTCCTATACGACAACTGCACAGAATCTATGATGATATGAATGATGCCATGATCTATGCTGAAGGTTATTTTGAAATCCTGAATGCTGATGATGAAAAAGAGCCTAACGGAACTTTTGTGGAAAAAGAAATCAAAGGAACTTTTGAATTAAAGAATGTTGATTTCAGCTATCCGAACGGAACAAAAGCCCTGCATAATGTTTCCATGAAGATAGAGAACGGAAAAACCACAGCATTGGTAGGATTGAGCGGTGCCGGAAAATCAACGGTGATCAATCTTCTCTGTAAATTTTATCTTCCGGATTCCGGAGAAATTTTTCTGGATGGAGTCAATTTGAATGAGTATGACAATACATTCCTGAGAGACGATCTTGGTCTGGTATTGCAGAAAAACCATATTTTTCAGGGAAGTATTGAAGACAATATCCGCTATGGAAATATGAATGCCAGTTTTGAGGAAATTCAGGAAGCTTCAAAGAAAGCCTATCTCCATGATCAGATCCTAGATCTTCCGGACGGGTATCAGCATGATGCGACCCAGCTTTCCGGCGGACAGCAGCAGAGAATTGCCATTGCAAGGCTGTTCCTGAAAAACCCACCTATCATTTTCCTTGATGAGCCAACCGCAAGTTTGGATGCTATTGCTACCGAACAGATTAAAAATTCACTGGATGCCATTAAAGAAGGCCGGACTGTAGTGATTATTTCACATTCACTTTCACAGATCCTGGATTCCGATACTATTTATGTCATGAAAAAAGGAAGAGTCGTGGAAAGCGGAACCCATGACGAACTGGTTCATCTCAACGGAACATACCGGGAGATTTTTGATGCCTCTGCCAGAAGCTTGAATCTGGATAAACTGGTGAGTACTTTTAAAGATAATTGATAAGAATATATATACAGATTTGGGCTACTAAAAAATCTGCGATATCTGCCCAATCTGCGAGAGAACATATTATTTTTTGCCGCAACTTTTAATGCTTTTTAAAGCAAAAGTTAAACGCCCAGTTTTATTGTAAAACTGGGCGTTTGAAATTTTCAGCAATCTGTTTATTGTGCTTTTTCAGCAACCTGATAAGCACCCACATCCGCTCCAAAAGCAATGTTGATCCTATTATAACTGTTGATTGCAATGATGGCCATAGTAAGATCCAGCATTTCAGTTTCAGAAAAATGTTTGCTGACTTCAAAATAAATTTCATCAGGAATTTCCCTGCTGTTAAGAGAAGTTAAGCTTTCCGCCCAAAGGAATCCTGCTTTTTCTCTGTCTGTGTAAAAAGAGCATTCTCTCCATGCGCTTACCAAAAATATTCGCTGTTCAGTTTCGCCTTTGGCCCTTAATTCCTTGGAGTGCATATCCAGGCAGAAAGCACAACCGTTCATCTGTGAAACACGGAAATACAGGAGTTCCAGAAACGAACTGTCCAGTGATGAATGCTGTACCTGAAACCCCATATTGTGAAGAGCGTTTACAGCCTTGTTTCCCATTGCAAATGCATTGATTCTTTGTGACATAATAATTTGTTTTTGATTAATTATGAGACAAATGTAGATTGGAATTTCCCGGAATTTTTTTACATATGATAAAAAACTATTTCTGCGCCCTGATTCTGCTTAATGAAACCTGAGTGATGCCAATATAGTCTGCCATATCCCCAAGACTGATCCGCTGAACAAGATCCGGCCTCTGTTTCAGGAAATTATTGTATCGTTTTTTACCGTCGTCCTCAAGCATTTCACTTATCCGTCCCATCATATTGACGGGAGCTTTTGAATACAGTTTACTGAAAAGGGTTTCTGCCGTATGATATTTCCTGCATAAGTTTTCGATAACATCTTTATGAATACGCAGAATTTCACATGGCTCCAGTGCAACGATCATATATTTTGAAGCCTTACCGGTCAGAAAACCATTCAGTTCTGTGAAAAAAGAATTTTCTGCAAAAAATGTCATAATGAAATCTTTGTCCCCGTTATCAAAAAATAACTTTACAAGACCTTTTTCAAGGAAATAGAAATATCTGCAGGTTTCATCTCCTTTCAGAAGAAAATCTCCTTTTCTGTAAGTTTTGGATTCTAAATTTGAAGTAAGAGCTTCCATTACAGATTGTTCCGGCTTTATAATACTTTCGATGGTCTGAATGAAACGGGCAGGATTCATATGGAGAAAAATATGGTTTGTAAAGAATTAAATATAATAAAAAGCAGCTGAATTTATACGCTGTACACCAAAAAAGATTGATAGATTTGTCATACCAATATGAACGATCACTATCTTAAAAAACTGGACAGGGTAACAGCTATTCTCACACAGTTACAGTCAAAACCGACGGTAAGGGCACAGGATCTTGCTGCAAAATTTGATGTCAGTATCCGTACAATTTACCGTGATGTAAAAACACTGGAAAATGCAGGAATTCCCATTATAGGAGAAGCCGGAAACGGATATTCTTTAATGGACGGCTACAAGCTTCCGCCCATTATGTTTACGAAAGAAGAAGTCCTGAGCTTTATCACCGCTGAAAAGCTGATGCAGAAGTTCTCTCACCAAAGCCTTGGAAATCATTATCAACTGGCTATGGAAAAAGTGCGTTCAGTGCTTAAGAATTCAGACAAAAACCTGATCCGGAACATTGAAAAGCAGATAGATGTTTATAATTACCATCCACAGACAGGGGATAATATTAAAAATGTAATTCCGACTATCCTGGAAAGTATTGCAGACAAAACCCAACTTACCATTGAATACAAAACAGTGGACTCCCGGGTAACAAACAGAACTATAGAGGCAGTAGGTATTTTCTTTGAATTCAATTACTGGTATATTATGGCTTTCTGTACCATGAGGAAAGATTTCAGGCAATTCCGCGTCGACAGGATCCTGCAGATTTTTAAAACTCAGAATCCCTTTTCCCAGGAATACGGACAGATCAATGATTACAGGAGATATTCAAACGGGGAGAAAACCAGAGTCAGGCTTTTAGTTGATAAGAAAATAATAGGACATATCGTTAATTCCAGAAAATATTACGGGTTTATTGAGGAAACTGAAACAGAAAACGGAATTGAAATGATCTTTGATACCGAATGGATTGAAGAAGGTTTCCCGCGCTGGCTGATCACTTTTGCAGATTATGCAACCGTTTTGGAGCCGGAAAGCCTCACGTCGAAACTAAATGAGCTGGCTAAAAGAATTTCGGACAGGCATCAATAAAAACCCCAACAGTAATTTGTTGAGGTTTCGGCAATATTAATGTAACTGAAGAATGGCTTTTTTAGTCAAAAAATAAGCTGCGAACGGGTAAGAGCATAAAATGGCAGATTTGTCTGAAGCCAAATACTTTTAATATGAGTCGTGTCTAAATTTGATAGAATTATTATTGAAAATATTCTGTAAAAATATCCTGCCGATGTACAAATTGCTTCTTATGTCTTAGCCCCTCCACAGTTTAACTTTTGTTTTTTCTTTTAGAATCTCTCCCAGAAGAAAGGCGGCTCAATTCCCAAAGCTCTCAGGTAAGTATAACCCTGCCCACGGTGATGAATTTCATTATCCACGAAATAAAGGATATTCTGATATACCGGGAATTCATACTGTCCGAATAAATTGAAAGTTTCCTGGAAACGATCTTCGGAGATCTTGCTGAAATATTCATTGATTACCTCAGTTTCTTCGTCCCATTTTTTCAGGATATCTTCCTTGGTTTTTGGGTTAAATCCTTCCTCATTGTAAGCTTCCATGTTTTTGTCAACGATTCCCTTCAAAGCAGGTCCGCCAATGCTGATCAGCTCTACTGCCAGTTTTGCGAAAGGTCTCATACCGCCTACGGAAAATTCAAATAATTCTTTCTCAGGAAAAGCTTCTATTACTCTTCTTGTAAGATTTCTGTGTCCCTGCCAGTGTTCTAATAACTGATCAGATGTCATGAACTGTTTTGTGGCTGTTGCTGTAGTTGTCATAATTGTATTGTTTAGTTTGTTATTGTTGATACAAAGGTATAACAGGGTTATGACAACAGTTTGTCAGTAGGATTTTTGATGTTAAAAAAATATTTTATTTCTTTACTAAAATATCTGTAACCGTTTTCCGTTAGAAGGAAAGTGTATTGATAAAAAAGAAATTGATCCTTATTAGAATTTTAAAATGAAGAAGTATATTTTGCCTGCTATTACAGCTCTTTTATTAATATCATGTAATAAAATCGAAGAAAAAATTGACCAGACCGTTCAGAAAACTACTGAAACCGTACAGCAGAAAGCTCAGCAGGCGGTAGAAGAAACAGTGAAGAAAACAGTCAATGAATCAATTAATTCCTTAACCAATTCCCAGGACGTAAAATTTAACCAGGTATTTCCCGGCGAAGGAAAGTCTGTAGTTTCAGAAGACACCGGAAAGAAATTTAAATTTCCTAACGGCTCTGAAGGATATATCTTAAAATATAAATCAGATATAGCAGTATTGCTTCCATTCCTGGAAAAGCAGCCTACTTCGGACGAAAACAAATCAGATAAAACCGCCCGTAAAATAGACGGACAAAGCATTATTGACAAAATAAGTTTTGTCTCAAAATTTCTTCCTGAAAATACTTTTGATACCAGCTTTTTAGAAGATATCAAAAACGATAAAAATATAGAATATTATAAGCTGAAAAGGTTTCCCAACAACAGCACAATAATCTATAATCCCAAAAACCAGACCGTCATACAGTATGTAGAGGTAAATAAATAATTTGTGAATGGCCGGATTTATCCGGTCATTTTTTATTTTAAAAAGCTAAACAGGAAAATGATGGAATAATAAATCCTTCATGGAAAGTCTGATGAATAAAGCCCGTTTCATAATCCTGAATACATTTTACTTTTTACATTGTACAAAATAAAGTAATTTAGTAGTATGAAAATTTATACAAAAACAGGAGATAAAGGACAGACCGCTTTATACGGCGGTACAAGAGTTTCCAAAGCCAGTGCAAGAGTAGACAGTTATGGAAATATAGACGAGCTCAATTCATTTATTGGTATTTCTAAAAGTCATATTGAGGATGAAGAAGTTTTGAAACAGTTGAAAAAAATCCAGTTTGATCTTTTCACAGTAGGGTCGGAGGCTGCAGCACCGGTTGATAAATTAATGCTCGCCAACGGAAAATCACGTCTCCCATTAATCATTTCAGATACAGAAATTGAGGAACTGGAGCAGTGGATGGATGCATTTGAAGAGAAACTTGAGCCTCTTCAGTACTTCATCCTTCCCGGTGGCGGAAAATCAGCAACATTTTTACATGCTGCAAGAACCATCTGCAGAAGAGCAGAGCGTTCTCTGGTTTTCTTAAATGAATCTGAAGAAGTTCGTCCTGAGCTGATCAAATACCTGAACAGACTTTCAGATTATCTCTTTGTTTTGGCAAGATATATCTCAAAAATAAATAACGAACCGGAAGAATACTGGAACCCGAATGAAAGATAAAACCCTGCTTTTCATCAACGGAGATGCTCCCAAAACTTTCCCGGAAGTTGAAGAATACGGCTTGATAGCATGTACAGACGGAGCTTTTCATTATTTGAAAAATCTTGATTTTCCTTTAGAAAAGCTGGATTTTATTTCCGGTGATTTCGATTCGCATTCGGGGAAAGATGAAGATATTTATCAGGATAAATTCATTTATACGCCGGATCAGGATAAAACCGACTTTCAAAAAGCTCTGGAAATTATTGTAGAAAGAAATTTCAAAAAAGTTGATGTTCTCGGAGGAAGCGGAGGAGAGCAGGACCACTTTCTTGGAAATCTTACAGTTGCTTTCGGGTTTAAAAATCAATTAGAAATAAAATTTTATGATGAGAATTCCGAATATTATTTTGTTCCTGAAAGTTTTGTTCTGAAAGATGTGAAAGGCAAGATGATCTCACTGTATCCGTTTCCTGCTGTTGAAAACATTACTACAAAAGGTTTAAACTGGCCTTTAACCAATGGAGAACTAAGCATTACCTCAAAAATCGGAACAAGAAATTTTGCTGTTGAAGATGAGGTTTCAATCGAATATGAAAAAGGAGATTTGCTGGTTTTTATCGGGAAAAATTATTTATAATAAAAATTGTAGCACAAACATCTGTGTAAATCCGTGAAATCTGTGGTGAATAAATGAAAAATATAATTAAAATATCATTTTTAATCATCTCATTATTCTGTGTTTTTTCATGCAAAACACAAGATTTTTCTGCTCCTGAATATGGGAAAAATTTAACGGAAAAAGATCCTGAAATTAAAAAAGTCCACAATTTCCGAACTGTCGGAAATATTAAAAATGTTGACGGAAGAACTCTAAAAAGCGGAAAATTCTACAGAAGCGGACATCTTCATAAATTGAAGAAGAAATCGTTCAGGGAAATTGAAAATCTGGGAATCAGAGAGGTGATTGACCTCAGAAACTCAAAAGAAATAGCGGATAAACCGGATCAGCTTCCAATCGGAATCATTTATAAAAAATATTCAGCCTTTGAAGATGAGGGAGATCAGCTGACACAGGCTAAGAAACTTGTTCTTAAAGGAAAAGTTAATGGTTCAGATGCTGATAAAAGGATGATCGATTTCTACCAGGAATATGTAACGGAAAATCCGGAAGTCATCAAAAAAATCATTACTGAGATTCTGGAATCGGATCAGCCGGTTCTCTATCACTGTACCGCAGGAAAAGATAGGACAGGGATCACAACAGCTTTGATTTTATCCATTTTAAAGTTTGATAAAGAAACAATTTATAATGATTACCTTCTATCCAACAATTACAGGAAAAAACTTGTTCTTAAAAGGCTTAATCTGGCAGATAATTTACATTTTCTGTATCCTAAAATGGATGTAAAAGTCCTTGAAAAACTAAGCTGGGTGGAAACTGCATATCTGGATGCGGCTTTTGATGAAATCAATAAGAAATATGGTTCGATCGACACTTATATTCAACAGGTTCTTGGAATTTCAGATAATAAGCGGGAAGAATATATCAGGAAGTTTACAAATTGATAATCTGATCCTGTTTTTGCCTGATCCTGTTTTGAAATTTATAATAAATTTAACGCTTAAAAATCAAACTTTTTTAGCAATTTTGCATTTCGTAATTCACTTGTCAAGAAATGAAAATAAAGTACTCGGAACTTATTGATCAGACATTATATTTTCCTACGGAGGAATTTAATGTTTCTGAGAACAATTTGTTGTTTCACGATGTTCCTTTAATGGAAGTCGTTGAAAAATTTGGCACCCCGCTAAAAATTAGCTACCTGCCGAGAATTTCTCAAAATATCCAGAAAGCGAAGAGCTGGTTCAGGGAAGCTTTTGAGAAAACCGAATATAAAAAGAATTATACCTATTGCTACTGTACAAAATCCAGTCATTTCAACTTTGTGCTGGAAGAAGCTCTTAAGAATGATATTTCCATAGAAACTTCTTCAGCCTATGATATGGATATTGTGAAATCTCTGTATGAAAAAGGAAAAGTAGATAAAAATATTGAAGTGATCTGTAACGGATTCAAAACGGATGATTATCTGGTGAAAATCTCAGAAATGATCAACAGCGGTTTTGAAAATATTACTCCGATTCTGGATAATTACCGTGAACTGGATAAGCTTACAGAAAGCATTGACACTACTTTCGATATCGGGATCAGAATTGCTTCAGAGGAAGAACCAAAATTCGAATTTTATACCTCAAGATTAGGAATCGGATATAAAGATATTATTCCTTATTACAGCCAGAAAATTGCTGAACACCCGAATGCAAGACTGAAAATGCTTCACTTCTTCATTAATACAGGGATCAAAGACACTGCCTATTACTGGAACGAATTGTACAAATGTCTTCGTGTATATGCACGTTTGAAGAAAATTGCTCCGGAAGTGGATTCACTGAACATTGGTGGAGGTTTCCCGATCAAAACTTCTTTAAATTTCGAATACGACTATCAGTACATGGTAGAAGAAATTGTTTCCCAGATCAAGAAATTCTGTGAAGAGGAAGGAGTGGAAGAACCAAATATTTATACTGAATTCGGAAGCTTTACAGTAGGAGAGAGCGGTGCCAATCTTTATAAAATCATTTCCCAGAAACGTCAGAACGACAGAGAAAAGTGGAATATGATTGATTCATCTTTCATGACTACACTTCCTGATACCTGGGCGATCTCAAGGCACTTTATCATGCTTCCGCTGAACAGATGGGAAGATACTTACGAAAGAGTGTTCTTAGGTGGATTAACTTGTGATTCAGATGATTACTATAATTCAGAACAGCATACCAATGCGATCTATCTGCCTGTTTTCAGTGATACAAAACCTCTTTATATTGGATTTTTCCATACAGGAGCCTATCAGGAAACGATCGGAGGATATGGTGGTGTTCACCATTGCCTGATGCCTCAGCCAAGGCATGTCCTGATCCAGAAAGACGAAAACGGTGAGCTTCAATATGAAATTTTCCGTGAAAAGCAGGAGCCTGAAGATATTCTAAAACTTTTGGGTTATTAATTAAACCTTTGTATTAATAAAAACCGGTTTAAGTCAAAACAGATAATAATAAAAGCTCTCAAATTTTGAGAGCTTTTTATTTAAAAATATTTTGAAAGCTTATCCAGTTCCAGATCTTCATAATCTGAAACCACGATATCCGCTAAAGTATAATCCTGGTTTTTGGAGTGAGGACTTCTGTAAGCAGCACAGAAAATCTCGGCTCTGTGTGCGGCAAGAATCCCATTCGTAGAATCTTCAATAACCATACAGTTTTGTACAGGTTCTCCAGCCATTTCTGCTGCTAATAAAAATACTTCCGGATGAGGTTTTGATTCCTTTAAATCAGCACCGCTAATCTTTCCGCTGAAATATTTTTCAAGCCCGAACTTTTCAAAAACCATATTGATAGTTATCATAGTCGCTGAAGAGGCAAGAATGAGCTTGATGCCATTTTCATGATAATGCTGGATTAATTCTCTTACTCCAGGGATCAGGTCAAAATCCTCATCATTATCAAAATAATGCTTGAAGTGGGATCTTTTAATCCCTGCGATAGCTTCGTGAGTATGGCTTAAGTCATATTCCCGGATCAGTGTTTCACAAACTCTTTTTGTAGAAGCTCCTGTGAAAGAAGTGTAAAGATCCTCGGAAACAGCAATTTCCAGTTCATCGAAGGTAGTAAAATAAGCTTTTCTGTGCAGTGGTTCGGTATCTACAATAACCCCGTCCATATCGAAAAGAACAGCTTTTAAAGACATATTTTGTTTTTTGCAAAAATAGCCTTTAAAATTTAAACATTAAAGATTTAAAAATTTAAAAACCCATAACTCTGATTTACAGCTCAACTACTATTTTGTATCTTTGTGGAATCTTTAAATTTGTCAATCATTTAAATTTTTAAATAAAACATGAGAACATACGCAGGAATTCCTGAAGAAAATGCAACGTTAGAAAATTCTAAAGTAATGCTGGTAACAGTTCCTTATGACGGGACTTCGACGTGGGGAAAAGGTGCTGACAAAGGCCCTGAATTATTCTTAAATGCTTCTGAAAACATGGAGCTTTATGACATTGAAACAGGAACTGAGCCTTATCTTGACGGCGTATATCTGGCCGGAGAAATTTCTGAAAATTCTACTCCTGAAGCAATGACTGAAGCTGTTTATCAGAAAACAAAAGAGCTTCTGAACAATGAAGGAAAAGTATTCACTCTTTTCGGAGGAGAGCATTCTGTTTCTATCGGATCTATCCGTGCGGTAGGAGAAAAGTTTGAAAACCTTACAGTTCTTCAGCTGGATGCGCATACAGATTTGCGTCCTGAATTCCACGGATCTACCTCCAATCATGCATGTGCGGTTTTTGAAGCCAATCAGAAGCATAATCTGGTTCAGGTGGGAATCCGTTCCATGGACGGAGAAGAAGCACAGTATCTGCCGGAAGGAAGAGTGTTTTTCGCTCACGAGATTGCTAACAATGATAACTGGATCAATGATGTCTTGGAAAAAGTTTCAGGTAATGTTTATATTACAATTGATCTTGATGCTTTCGATCCATCTATTGCTCCTTCTACAGGAACTCCGGAACCGGGCGGACTTCAGTGGTACCCAACACTGGAATTATTGAGAAAAGTATTTGAAAAATGCAACGTAGTGGCATTCGATATTGTAGAATTAATGGATTCTCCAATGGCTAAGCCAACTGCTTTTCTTGCAGCTAAATTATACTACAAAATGCTGGCTTACAACCACATTTATAACAACAACTAAAATTCCGCAAGAATCAGATTTTTTCTGCCCTGTATTCTTTGGAACTTTGTGAGGTAAAAGAAATTATTATGTCCACACAAAATCAGATAGATTATAACAGAATTGCCAAAGCGATAGAGTATATCCAGAGCAATTTCAAACTTCAGCCAAGTTTGGAGGAAGTGGCAGAGAATATTCACCTGAGTCCGGCTCATTTTCAGAAGATATTCACGGAATGGGCAGGAACAAGTCCGAAGAAGTTTTTGCAGTTCATCAGTCTTGAACATGCCAAAAATTTATTGAAGGAAGAAAAAGCGACTTTATTTGATACTGCATACGAGACAGGATTCTCCAGCACAAGCAGGCTTCATGACCTTTTTGTGAAAATAGAAGGAATGTCTCCGGCGGAATATAAAAACGGCGGAAAAAGCCTGAACATCAATTACAGTTTTTCCAAAAGTCCTTTTGGATATGTAATGGCAGCATCTACAGAAAAAGGGATCTGTTATATGGCTTTTGAAGACGATAAAGAAACGGCATTGGGAAATTTATATTCTAAGTTTCCTAATGCTTCTTTCTTCGAGAAACAGGATGCACTGCAGAAAAATGCACTGTCCATATTCAGTCAGGACTGGACGAAACTTAATACTATTAAACTTCACTTAAAAGGCACCGATTTCCAGCTTAAAGTCTGGGAAAGTCTGCTCTCTATTCCGATGGGGAAACTGTCTACCTATGGTAATCTGGCAGAAAAGATAGGAAACCCTAATGCTTCCAGAGCTGTAGGAACGGCAATTGGAAGTAATCCCGTTGCATTTCTTATTCCGTGTCACCGTGTGATACAGTCTACCGGAAATATTGGAGGTTATAGATGGGGAAGCAACAGGAAGCAGCTGATTGTGGGTTGGGAAAGTTCAAGGATTTATTCGGGAAATTCTGTTTCGTAACCACCCCGTCAAAAATTCAAAGAATTTTTGACACCCCTCCATTGGAGGGGAATATATGTCGGTATACTGAAATTTTGAGTGATAAGTAAATATCTTAGAAATATTAGAATTTTACAAAACTTGGTATGTTTTAAAGTCATTAATATATTTTACATTGTACTTTTTACAAATTATAAATTTATGAACAGCCTGTTTGAAGAAATATCGGAACATCCTTTGAATATCCTTCCGCACGGCGGAACAGTCCATTATTACGGAAAGGTTTTTAATAAAGAAAAATCTGACTATTTTTATGATTATCTTCTCAATCAGATTCCGTGGGAAAATGATGAGGCAATGATTTTTGGCAAATTAATTCTGACAAAGAGAAAAGTAGCCTGGTTTGGAGAAAAAGCCTTTGAATATACCTATTCAAAACGGACAAAATATGCAAAATTCTGGACACCGGAACTATTGGAATTAAAAAAGAAATGTGAAGAGGTCTCCGGAGAAACTTACAATTCCTGTCTTCTCAATTTATACCATGACGGAAGCGAAGGAATGGCTTACCACAGCGACGGCGAAACCGATCTGAAAAAACACGGAGCAATCGCTTCCCTGACTTTCGGGGCGGAAAGAAAGTTCCTGTTCAAACATAAGACCACCAAAGAAAAAGTGGAAATATTCCTGGAAAACGGAAGTTTGCTGATCATGAAGGGAACAACACAGGAAAACTGGCTGCACAGGCTTCCACCAACCACTAAAATAAAAACACCGCGGGTAAATCTTACCTTCAGAACTATTGAGGAATAAAATAGTGGACTGAGGTTCGAAGCTGTCTACAACTAAAAACTCCGGCCGCTGAGGGAACCTCAGCGGCCGGAGTTTATTAAATATTATTATGATGACTAAGTTTTGACATCATCACCTGATCATTTCTATTTCAATACTTCCACCTCAATAGAGCTGTCATTATATACTTTAATAAAAGCTTTCGTATAATCTTCCTTCGTAGCAAAGTTTGAATTTTCCATAAATTTCTGAGGATTTATAGCAAATAGCGGCCACCAAGTACTGCTGATCTGGATCTGGATTTTATGGCCTTTTTTGAAAGTATGCATTACGTCCTGCAATCTGAAATTCACAGCGGTTTTCTGGTTAGGTGCCAAAGCTTCTCCTTTCTCTCTTGAATTTCTAAATCTTGCAGGCATGATTTCGCTTCTCACCATTTGATGGTAGTTGGGATAGATCACTCCGTCTTTCTTTTCTACAGGTTTAAAATCTCCAGGATAAACATCGATAAGTTTTACTGCAAAATCAGCATCTGTAGAAGTGGAAGCAATGTTAAGCTTAGCCATGATCTCTCCGGCAAATGTAATATCTTCTGTTAAAACATCCGTTGTGAAAGTCAGTACATCCGGTCTTCCTACTGCAAATCTCTGGTCTTCCGACATATAATTCTTTGGCGTAAAACCATTGAAATCTTTCAGGTTATCAGAGCTTAAAACAGGATTGTTCGGGTCACTGTAGTATTCTGAAAAGCCTTGTCCTGCTGAGTTTTTTAAAGTTCCGTCTGCCAAATAAAAATTAATTTTCTGAGCATTTTTAGGAGGATAAGAAGCAAATTCTTTCCATTCCTTAGCTCCTGTATCATACATCAAAGCTTCCGGAAGTCCGGCATCTTCTTTCGTATTTCCTTTTAAATAATGATTAAAGAACTTGGTTTCAATATTTTTCTGATAATACGTTGCAATGCTGTCACCGAAATAGATCTGGTTGTGGAAATGTTTTCCCTGCTCCTGAGCCCAGGCTCCGTGAGAGAAAGGTCCCATCACGATTGTATTTTTAGCTTTAGGGCTTGTTTTTTCTATGGTTTTGTAAATATTCAGGGGTCCTGAAAGATCTTCAGCATCAAACCATCCGCCAACGGTCATTACCGCGTGGTTTACATTCTTCAGATGGGGAAGTAGGCTTCTTTTCTGCCAGAACTCGTCATAATTTGGATGGTTCATGATCTCGGTCATGAAGAAATTATTCTTATAATATTTTTCATAGCCATCCTTCAAAGTTCCCATATCTCTGTAAAACTTAAGACCATCCTCAGAAGTCTGTTTTACAAAAGTATCCATATACCATGCTTTGTTTTCCGGCTTCGTTTTCTGAATTCCGAAAACAGGGAATGTTCTGAAATATCCCAGCATAAATCTTCCGTTGTGAAGAAAATCATCATTCCAGAAATCTGAAATGGGAGCCTGTGGAGATGAAGCTACCAAAGCCGGGTGTTGTGCAAGTATACCTGCCGCAGTATAGAATCCCGGGTAGGAAGTTCCGTATTGGCCGGCCTTACCGTTATTGTCTTTAACGTTTTTCAGAAGCCATTCTATAGTGTCATAAGTATCCGTGCTTTCATCCACATCTTTTTTTGTCTTACGGTCCACCTGAGGGGTCATGTTGGTGAAAGTGCCTTCACTCATATATCTTCCGCGAACATCCTGAAATACAAAAATGTATTTGTCCTTCATCAGATATTGGTTAGGCCCCAGTTTGGTCCTGTATTCGTTTTCACCGTAGGGAGCAATACTGTAACAGGTTCTCTGCATCAAGAAAGGGTATTTGTTCTTCCCCGAAATATCTTTCGGTATATATATGGCGGTGAAAAGCTTTACCCCGTCACGCATCGGAATGTAAACTTCCTTTTTGGTGAAATTGTCTTTTACAAAAGTATCTTTTTGGTCTGCACTTTGTGCATTTCCAAGGATAAAAAGAAAAATAAATAAAATTGAAATATGGATCTTCATAAATAAAATTTACAGCTAATTTAGAAATAAAATACTTCTGATGTACTGAATAACATTAAACTTCTTGTAAAATTAAGGGATTAATGAGAAAGCCTGAGAGTACAAACTGTAAAAATGCAGATATTATATTAATTGTTGGACATAAAAAAACACTCCCAACTGGGAGTGTCTGTATTGATTTTTTGAAAATTTAAATTTTCAAAAAATTAGGCTCTTAAATATCTTGCATAAGCATATCCTTCCTGACCGTCATCAGTTTTTACTTTCCACCAGTCATCAGAAGTCTGCTCGATCAAAGTTACTGATGAACCTTTTGCAGCTTTTCCTACTACAGCAGCTTCAGTAGAAGGCTCCTGTCTGATGTTCAGATTAGAATCTTCCGTAGCTACTGTTAAAGAAGCACCTGAAGTTAATCCTGCTACCTGCACGTCAATATTGATGTCTGAAGCTGAATAAGTAGAATCAATAGTTCCCAAAGCGTTCCATACTGCATCTTTTGCTGCTGTACTGGAAGCACTTCCTGTAACATAAAGAATACCATCCTGCTCCTGAACCTGAAGGTTAGAAATTCCTGCAGACTGTGCTGCTGAAACTACGCTTGAATATTTATCTTGTAATGCGCTCATCTTAAATTATTTTACCACTAGGTTATTGTTATACTTTCCGATTTTCAAAGCATCAACAGATTCTTTGATTTTTCTTGCCTGAAGGCCTGAAACATTTCCTGTAAGGGTAAGCTGTCCGTTTACAACCTCTACTTTTACAGAAGGGAAGTCTTTAACAGCGTCCTGAACTTTTTTCTGAACCGCAGGATCTACAGCAGATGCCGTTTCCACTGGCGCAGCCGTAACTGGAGCAGCTATAGTAGACATGTCCATTACTTCTTTTACTCCAGTGATTGCTTTTAATTTTGCGATCATGGCATCTTTAGACTGCTGGTCAGCGAAAGTTCCGCTTAAGTGAGCCACTCCTTCTTTTACTTCCACAGAAGCATTGGGATTAGAAGTTACCACCGTTGTAGCCTGAGTTTGAAGATCGGCATCAGAAACTTTCTTTTTGCAAGACACCGCTCCAAAAGATATAGCTACAGCTAATGCAGCCATTGCGATAGTTTTTTTCATAGTTGTATATTTATTAATGTTGTTAATACAATCAAATGTAATAATAAAATTTGTACCAAAGGAATAAAAACTTAATAAATGTTTCTTAAATTTTTTACAATATTTTATAAATCAGGGATTTAATTTTAATGTATTATAAACTTAATCAAAACTTAACCGAATTCCGATAAAATCTTGTACCAATTGAAAAACTATTATATTTGTGGGAATTGAACTATATATATGAAAGGACAAAATAAACTTTTTATTGCTATTATCGTTGCACTTATCCTGGGAGTAGGAATCGGAGGTCTGGTACACCTGAAGTATCCGGAGAGTGCGGAACCCTTTTCCAAAAACATCAAACTGCTGGGAACCGTTTTTATCAGGCTCGTACAGATGATTATCGCGCCGTTGGTTTTTACAACCCTCGTAGTGGGAATTGCCAAGATGAGCGATATCAAAATGATCGGAAGAGTAGGAACGAAAGCAATGCTGTGGTTTATTACGGCCTCTCTGGTTTCTCTTTTTATAGGATTGGTATTGGTGAACTGGCTTGAGCCGGGACACGTGACTAAACTGCCGATCCAGGATGCTGCAGCTGCGGAAGATCTTTTAAAAAGCAGTAAAAGTTTTTCTATGGAAGACTTTGTCAAGCATATGATCCCTAAAAGTTTATTTGAAGCCTTTGCTACCAATGAGGTACTTCAGATTGTGGTTTTCTCCATTATGTTTGGGGTTGCACTTGCCAATTTAGGAGAAGAATATTCAAAGCCGGTAGTTAAACTTTTTGACATTATTGCGCATGCTATCCTTAAAATGGTAGGCTATATTATGTGGTTTGCACCGCTTGGAGTTTTGGGAGCTATTGCTGCAGTAGTGGCTGTTAATGGATTTCAGATATTTAAAGTATATGCGGTTTATCTGAGAGACTTTTTCTTTGCATTGGGTGTGTTATGGCTTGTCCTTCTTTTGGTGGGCTATCTTATTTTAGGAAACCGCCTTTTCGAATTGCTTAAAAGGATCAAGGCTCCGTTACTGATTGCATTCTCTACAACGAGTTCAGAAGCTGTTTTCCCGAAGCTGGTGGAAGAACTTGAAAAATTCGGATGTAACAATAGAGTAGTATCATTTATTTTACCTTTAGGATATTCATTTAACCTTGACGGGAGTATGATGTATATGACGTTTGCCTCCATCTTCATTGCCCAGATCTATGGAATTGAAATGGAACTTGGTCAGCAGATCACTATGCTTTTGGTACTAATGCTTACCTCAAAAGGTATTGCAGGTGTTCCAAGGGCCTCTTTAGTAATTATTGTGGCAACATGTTCCATGTTTGGAATTCCGCCGGAAGGTATTGCTTTGATCCTGCCAATTGACCATTTCTGTGATATGGGAAGAAGTATGACGAATGTACTGGGAAATGCACTGGCAACCTCTGCCGTTTCGAAATGGGAAGGGCAGCTTGAAAATACGCCTCAGGAAGTTTAATATCGCATGACAGAGCAGTATTTACAAAGTCATAAAAAATATGTTCTTGAAAAAGGATTTACTGTAATCAATTCGGTTTTTTCTGATGAAGAGATCGAATTGATCACAGAAACAATACAAAATACTGATACATCAAGAGAAAATTTTAGAAAATCTGATGACCTGTTTGCGGTAAGACAGTTTTTAAAAGAAGTTCCTGAAATTAAAGATCTTGTGTTTACTGATACGGTGAAAACAATTGTCAGAGAACTTTTCGGAGACAAGTACTCTACAGCTATTTATCAGAGAGATCATGTTGAGCAGAGTCAAAGTATCTGGTATTCTATTGGTTTAAAATTTTAAGTTACGATAAAATTTCAGCAAGCTTTTCAGTCAGATTTCGTCTTGAGAACTGTTCAATATTCTGCGTATTGTCAAGAAGATTTCCGTTTTTCCATAACTCAAATTTTTCAAGGATAAAATCTTTGACAGTTTTAAGATCTTCGTAACTGAAATGTTTTCCGGCACCTGTTTCTGTCAGTATTCTCGAAACATCTGCTTCATCCGGGCCGAAAGAAATAATCTGCTTTCCAGTTGCCAGATATTCAAATATTTTTCCGGGAATAATTCCTTTGGAAGATTTATTCGGAAAATTGGTGATTAATAATAGATCCGAGTTAGCCATCTCTTCCACGGCTTTATCATGAGAAATATACCCTAGATTCAGGATGTAATTTTTCAGATGCGAATTCTCAACCGATTGAAGAATTTTATCATCTATTCTTCCTGCAAATTTCAGGGCAAAGCTGTCGCCAAACTCCTTATTTTCAATAATAAGTTCATCTAAAGCTTTCCAAAGGTTTTCAGGGTTTCTTAATTGCTCAAGAACGCCTATATAGCTTAAAGTAAAAGTTTTACCGTTTTGCTTGTCTACTTTTTCTCCTTTAGCTTCTTCATCAAATCCATTTGTGATACAAACAGCATTTGCTCCCGCTTTTCTGAAATTTTCAGCATCCGTATAGCTTGTAGCTAATGTAATATCAGCATTTTTAAAAACTGCACTTTCAAGCTGACGATGTTTTCTGTCCGAGCTTTTGGTAAGTTTTAAATGTTTATAATAAGAGATTTCTGTCCATGGGTCACGGAAATCGGCGATCCATTTCAGATCAGGGAATTTCTTTTTCAGACCGAGACCGATCATGTGAAGAGAGTGAGGTGGCCCGGAAGTGACTACCACATCTATTTTGTTTTCTTTTAAATACTGTTCTAAGAATTTTATCGAAGGTTTCACCCAGAATACCCTTGCATCCGGAATGAAAAAATTTCCTCTCACCCAGATCGAAAGCCTGGATTTCCAGCTTTGATTTTTACCCACATCAAACTGTCCGGCTTTGAACTTTTTGTTGCTTTTATTCAGCTTTTCTGCCAACTGATAAGGTTCCCATATTTTGGTTTTTACAATCTCTATATTCTGAGGAACGTCTTTAAGAAGGCTTTCATCGAGTAGGGGATAACTTGGATTTTCAGGAGTATAGATAACAGGACTCCAGCCAAATTCAGGCAGATATTTTGCGAATTTCAGCCATCTCTGAACACCAGGACCTCCCGCAGGAGGCCAGTAATAGGTGATGATCAGTATCTTTTTTTGTTCCATTAAACTTGAACAATAAACTTTAAATATTAAGCCGTTTTCTCAACAGGCTGTTCTTTTTTCTTATTTTTATTCATCCAGAAAATTCCGAATGCACTCAGCACAATAAATAACCCGAAGCATAAAAGCGACAGCCATTTACCTTTTTCAATCACTTCAGGTTCAAACACCATTCTGATGTTATGGTTTCCTGCAGGAACGTGTACGGCGCGCAGAAGATAATCCGCTTTGATGTAAGGCACTTCTTTTTCGTCTACGAACATTTTCCAGCCATGAGGATAATAGATCTCAGAAAATACAGCCAGCTGGGGTGTTTTAGACTGGGATTTAAATTCAAGCTCGTTTGGCTGATATTTCGTTAGATTGATAAATGACGTAGGATCTGCCTGAACAGGTTTACTGCTGAAATATGATTTGTCTGATGATGCAATAACTGCAGTTTTCTTACTGTCGATCACCCCGATGGATTTGATTTCCTCATCCGGTGTATTTACGAATTTCAGGTCGCTTACAAACCATGCATTTCCGTTCGCTTTTGCATTTGGCATAGCCTGTGGCTGTTCCGGTCCGCCCATAACCCAATACTTTGCATTAAGCAGATTAAGGATATTTGGTACTTTGACCGAATCCATTACCTGGAAATATTCATTGATCACATCATCGTATCTTCTCAGTTTTACGGCATGGTAACCTCCGATTGAAGATTTGAAATAAGAAGTATTCGTTTCGCTGAATGTTCCTAAAATATTATTGAAAATTCTGTAGTGGGTTTTGTCTCTTTCAGCGATGGTTTCAAGCGTTTTATTAACGTTGGCATTAGCTAAAATAGATTCTAAATTTGGATTTCCCTGAACTTTTTCTGCCAGAAGCTCTGAGCTTTCTGTCTGGAACGGATTTTCAGCAAAAACCTTATCTACATAATTTTCATCATTCAGATAACGTTTGTTTACAGTCCAGAGATCAAACAAGCTTACAGCTCCAATGATGATCAAAGCAATATTCTGGCTCAGTTTCTTTTTCATGCTCATGAAAAGAACAGCTGCTGTTATAGCCACATAAATCAATGCCTTAATAGCATCAATTCTGAATAGTTTGAATCTTTCACCGGTAAGATAATCCAGAAGGAAAGGCGGGAAATATGTTTTTTCACCTTCTGTATAAAAACCAAGCAATGATTTTCCGAAAATAAGAAGGATCAGCAGAAGTCCCAAAGTTCCTCCGCTTACATAGGTAAGAATTTTCTTTTTGTATTCTTCAGTTAATTTTTCGTCCGTAAAGAATCTGTAAATTCCGATAACAGCAATCAGAGGGAATAATAATTCTACGACTACCAATATAGAAGATGGTGCTCTGAATTTACTGTAAAAAGGCACATAGTCGATAAAGAAGTCGGATAGTGGCATAAAATTGCTTCCCCAAGCCAGTAAAACAGTCAGAATGGAAGCTCCCAGAATCCAGTAACGGTATTTTTTCCATGCAAAGAAGAATCCTAATAAGGCAAGAAAACATACCACAGCACCCTGATAAGCTGGTCCCGAAGTTCCCGGCTGGTCTCCCCAGTAGGTAACCCCATTAAATCCTTTGGAAATCCTGTCCATTTCAGCCTGTGAGCCTACATTTTCCTGGATAAGCTCCTGAACCCTGTTCATCATTTCTTTGGCTTCCGGTTCCTGGCTTCCGCCACCCATCAGTCTTGGAATGAAAAGATTCAGTGTTTCCAGTTTTCCGTAGCTCCACATCAGGATACTTGTTTTATCCAGTCCTGATTCTCCTGAAGTATGACTGTCATTCGTCAAAATCTGTTTTCCACGTACGGTTTCTTTGATGTATTCGGAATTGGCCATGATTCTTTGTGAATTCATTCCAACACCAATCACGCAAGAAGCCGCAATGATTCCTGACGAAATAAGAAAATGTTTCATAGGAGTCTTTTTCTGGATCGCTCTTATCAACTCAGAGAGGAATAAAAATCCTAAAGCCAGAAACAGGTAATAGGTCATCTGCGGGTGGTTGGCTGCAATCTGAAGTCCCATAAACAGGGTAGTGGTAATGAATCCCCAGATATAGCTTTTTCTGATATAAACCAATAAAATCCCGGCAAGAAGCGGTGCGAAATACTCAATGGTATTTACTTTACCATTATGTCCAGCTGCTATAATAATATAAAAATAAGTGGATAAGCCGAAGAAAGTGGCTCCCAGTAAGGCGTATTTCCAGTTTCTGACGGCAACCATTCCAAGGAAAAAGAATCCTGCAAAAAGAAGGAAAAGATAATTAACGGGTCTTGGCAGAAAATTCAGATTACTGTCTATCTTTTTGATGATGTCGCCTTTAAACTGGCTTCCCATCTGATAAGTCGGCATTCCGCCAAACATGGAATCACTCCAGTAGGTTTCGTTTCCGGTATCTGCTCTGTAGTCCAGAAGCTCTTTTGCGCCTCCTCTGTACTGTACGATATCGTGCTGAAAAAGCTGTTTCCCTGAAAAAACAGGGGTGGAGTATAAAAATGCTAAAACTATAAATACAACTAATGAAATTGCAATATAAATTAAGTTTTTATTTTTAGCCATGTGGGTTATTATCTTTTATTTCTTGGAATTTTTACCTTTTGTCCTTACTTTCTTTTACCTCTTCATATTCAACTGTTTCTGCGTCCCAGTTGAGGTTCTGATTATTCTTATTAGAGTTGTGTATATCCTGCTGTTTATTATTGTCTTTATTGTTATCAAATCTGTAACTATAAAAAGTTTTAAAGAAAATCCTTTTCAGAATATTCCAGACAAAGAAAATAATAATGGCTGAGAGTACTAACTCAAGAATGTACTTCATAATTTTTAATTTAAATTCAAAGTTTCCCGTTCACAGTTATTGGTCTTGGGTTGCCTGTTGCAAATTAATGAGCAGTATTTCACTCAAAAACTCTAAAGCACTCCAACTCTCTAACCCTCCGAGACACTAACTCTGAAACTCTTTTAATTCAATTATTTCGAAGAAGGATTTACCATTACAGAAGATTTCGATGTACTTTTCATAGACTGTGACTGTTTTCCGTCTGAAATAGTCTCAATCTGTGTTGTTTTTACATCAATGTTCTGGTTGGTGATCCATCCCGTACTTTGGTCAAACTTAATGGTCCCGTTCTGGGCAAGTTCGCTGCTAAGACTGTGTGTGATAGGTCCCTGTGTTTTCTTTTCAGTTTTTTTAGGAATTCCACCTGTTACAGAGATTTCTGCAGCTCCGTTTCCTACGCTTTTTAATACATAATTTGATGTTACCTTAATGCTTCCGCTTGGATCGGCATTTTCAGAAGTAGTCCATTTTTCACCGATTTTCACTCCTTTTTTAGGAATAATCGTTAGATTTTTGTTAAGCTGGTCTTTCAGTACCTTTTCGTTGAAAGTTTCCTTAAGACTGGCTACAACGCTTGCTTTCTGGTTAGCATCTTTTATAAGTGTTCCTACAGCTGCAGTAACTTTGGTATAAACAGCATCAAAACCTGTAATAGAAACTACATTTCCTTTAGTATCCATTTTCATGTTAAGCTTGTTGCCGGTAAGTGCTTTGTTGATATTCCAGATCATCTTAAGGTCATCCTCTTTCGGAATAGCCAGCTTGGTGTCTACGATTACTGTTTTGCCCTGTGCACTTTGTGAGTTTCTTTTAGCCACAAGATTAAGGGTCATATCATATACATTCCCTTTGATGTCATTCACCGTGAAACTCATTTCATCTGTAGATTCGCTGGTAGCCGTGATTGTTTTTCCCTGAGGATCTTCCATCGTTTTTACATCTCTCTGGTAAGTAGTAAGAGGGTAAGTTTTTCCTTTTTCCAGCTTAAATGTCTGGGTGAAAACTCCTGCAGAGTCTTTAATTGCAGGGTTTTCCGCCACTTTAGCTACAGAATCGGCAGGAACTTCTACAGTAACTGTTTTTCCTGTTTTAGGATCTACTTTAGTGATGGTTGCCGTTTCTTTTTTACAAGATACAAGGGCTATAGATGAGATAAGCATTAATGCTGCTACGTTTTTCATTTGATTTTTTTTAAGTTTAAATTTTACTGATATTCTGTTCTGTGCATCAATAACGATACCATAAAACACTACGATAAAATACTTATGTTGAGATTAATTAAAGATTTGGAGCTGCTACAAGTTTCTGTCTTACTGCTTCATAAAGGATTGCTCCACAAGCTACAGAAACGTTTAACGACTGGGTTTTTCCCTCAATAGGAAGTTTTATTTTTTCGTCCGAATGATGCATTACTTCCTTAGAAATTCCTGTCTCTTCATTCCCCATTACGATGGCGCAAGGTTCTGTAAAGTTCACATCATAGATCAGTTTCTGAGCCTTTTCTGTGGCGGCAAAAACCGAAATACCGCTTTGCTGAAGGAAATCTACAGCATGAGCAAGATTAGGTTCCTTGCAGATCTTGATATTGTAAAGAGCTCCTGCGGATGTTTTGATAGCATCAGAATTGATCGGTGCAGCCCCTTTTTCAGGAAGAATAATGGCATCTACTCCTACACATTCTGCCGTTCTGCAGATAGCCCCGAAGTTTCTCACATCCGTAAGTCTGTCCAGGATCAGTAAGAAAGGTGTTTTACCCTCTTCAAACAGTTGAGGAACAAGATCTTCCACCCTGTGAAACGGAACATCTGAAATAAAAGCAACCACACCCTGATGGTTTTTTCTTGTAAAACGGTTCAGCTTTTCAATCGGAACGTAGTTGGGACGTATTTTATTTTTGGCTAAAATCGTTTTCAGCTCAGCATAAATAGGACCTTGAAGTGCATTCTGCACAAAGATCTTGTCAATCGTTTTTCCCGCTTCTATTGCTTCAATTACGGGACGCAGCCCGAAAATAAAATCGTCTTTCATTGAAATTTATTATAAATTATGTGGTGAATGGTCAGTGGTAAACTTTATTCTGTAAATCAATCCGGATATATGCAAAATTCACACTTGGTCATTGACTTACGAAGCAAAGTTTTCTATCTTCCAATTTCACCCAGTATTGCTCTTTTCTGTGCCATGATATAGCCGTAGTGAAGACTTTCATGCATGTTATTGAAGATAATGGCATCCTGGATACTTTTCAGATCCATTCCGAAACTTGTGGTATACGGAGTATAGTCTGAAAAGAAGTCGCTGTCATAATCCTTCATCAAAATCTTTGAAGTTTCAGTGAGTAAAAACTCCAGATCTTCCACTTCGGATTTTTGTACATTCAGGTTGGGAAGAGTCCCTTTTTTGTAGGTTTCGATCCAATATTTGTCAATTCTGAAGGGATTTCCGCTCAGGTAATAATGCAGAAGCTGCTGGGTGGCAACCGTATGGGCAATATTCCAGTACATATTATTGTTGAAACCGTCAGGAATCAGCAGAAGCTCTTCATGGGAAGTGTTCTGCAGAATACTTAAAAGGTTCTTTCTTACTTGTCTGTGTGCTTGAAAATGATAATTCATTTTACAAAAATTTTTAATCACCAAAAATAGTCTAATAAACTGGAAGTGACAATTTTTTGGGTAAGGGATTGAATTAAATGTTCTTAAATCCTGAAAAAAGATGTTAATTGTTATGCTTTTTTGATAAAATATAAAAAAAGCTCCTCTGAAAAGTATTCAAAGGAGCTCTTTATTGTTTTTTTCAGATTCAACTGATCTGAATAGGTTGCTTTTTATTTTTTGATGATCTTATGTTTGAATGTTATTCCGTCTTTCAGGGCAATATTCAGAAAATAAACTCCCGGGCTGTAAGATGAAATATCAATTCTGTTTTCCCCATGATTTTCAGATAATTTTTTTCCGTCTATGCTGAAAAGGCTTATTGAAGCTACATCAGACTTTGATCTTATATTAACAAAATCGGAAGTAGGGTTGGGATATATGCTTACATCTACAGTTTTAATATCCTTTACATCCAAAGCTGCATTGCTTTTCCCCTGCATATAAACGGATAAATACACATCTCCCTGTTGTTGGTTAAAAACTGCGGTTGGGATGGTGTGTTTCAGAGTATGATTTCCGGCAGCAATACCAGGCATGCTAAATCCTCTGATCGGAACTGAATTACCGGGACACCAGTTGTTCCATGAAGTCCATTCTGTCAATGATTTCGGAGTAGCTCCGTAGATTCCGTTACCTTGAGTATTGTATACCCTGAATGGTTCACAGGAAATCCCTCCGGGAGTGTAGGTGAGCATCTGTACATCATCTATATAGGTGTAATTTTGTCTTCTTATGTACTCTTCACCACCACTGTTGGCACCATGAGGGGTAGATATAACAAAAAAACGCGCATTGGTAACAGCATTAGGAAGATTAAAACTGACAATTCTTACGGTTTCACCTGTAACATCAGTACTGTTGTAATTATTTAATCTGTTGTAGCTTAATATAGGGACAAGTGTATTATAATCGCTTGGAGTTGCTCCTGCATCTGTTGAAAAGAAAGTCAGGTTTCCGGAAAATACATCAATCCTACCCGAGCAACCTGCAACTTGTGTCTGTGCTGCATAAGGAACTCCAAAAACATCCAGTTCCATATACATATCGTAGGTGGTACGTAAAGCTGTGTCATGAAATACACTGTATAAATTACTTAAGTCATAGCTGTAAGGAACTTCTGTAGGTGTTCGGTTTTTACTCATAAACGGAGTAATGTATCTTCCAACCTCAATTCTTTTCACATTGGCATCGTTCATTGTATAGGCCGGTTGATTTTTAGGGACCATAGCCAGATAAACACTTCCAAGACGGTCATAGTTGTCGCACAGAGCACCTATGGTCACTCTCATGGCAATCTTTGCCTTAAAGGAATTCAGCTCGGCATCCGTAAGTTTTCTTGTGTATCTGGTATTGGAGAGTCTGGTAAGTCCTGCAGGTACAGGATCGGAAACTGTGGCGGCGTAACCGTCATAATAAACTGCATCTGAAATTAAATTCATTCTGTTTGTGGTCTGCGCCTGGAAAAAACCTGTAAAAAGAATGCTTAGAAAAAATAGCTTTTGATACATATGGTCGGTGTTTACTGTGAATGTATTAAATATTCATTCAAAAATAATAAAATTTCTTATAAAAATTCACGTTTGTTTGAAAAATTAAAATTTTATAATTAAATTAGCGCAATGTTCAATATTAATTAATCAACAATGAAAAAAATTCTACTTTTATCTTTGTTATCGATAGCTTTTATGCTTAATGCCCAGATCAGTTTAAACACTGGAAGCACAAATGTAGGAACGGCACCCATAAGTAGTTTTTTTTCATATTCATATGTTCAGCAGATTTATCCCAAACAGGAACTGAATGCAACAGCTGCAGGAAATATTACAGGTCTTACATTTTACGTAGATCCTTCTGCTACGATCAATGATTCTTCAGACTGGACTGTTTATATCGGGCATACCACAAAGACAACATTCACTTCCGGTACCGACTGGATTCCTGCTTCACAGCTGACCCAGGTATTTGCTGGTACTGTTACTAAAACCAATAATAAAGTTGAAGTTACATTTGCAACACCATTTGCTTATAATAACACTGATAATTTAGTGATTGCAGCAAAAGAAAATTCCCAAAGCATTGACATTAATAATTTTGATGAAGCTTTCCGGGTTTATCCGCATATTCCATATTCAACACTTTATTACAAAGGAGATCGTGCTGTTGTAGATCCTGCAACCCCGCCTGGTGGAATAAGAGCAGATTACAAATCGGCAGTTACAATTTCAGGATTAACACCTAAATCTACCCCTGCATGTCCTTTTATTAATTATCCTGCTAATAATGCACAATTTGTTTCTTTAAGTCCAACTTTCAAATGGCTTCCTGTTTCAGGAGCAGATTCCTATAAGGTTTCATTGGGAACCACCGCCGGAGGAACTGATGTTATCAATCAGCAGACAGTAACTGCTACAGACTTTACTCCGTCATCTCCCCTTAGTCCGAATACCAATTATTATCTGAGAATTACTTCCGTTACAGGAAATCTTGAATCTTCCAGCTGTGCAGATATAGCCTTCAGTACCATTCCTCCTGTACCAGTCAATGATGCATGTTCAGGGGCTTTGGCGGCGACGGCTTTTCCTTATACTTATACCCAGAGTGATGCTATATCTGCGACCAACAATGGCGGGTTTATCACCACATGTCCTGATGCAATGAATGATGGAACCTGGTTTAAATTCACTGGAGATGGAGGCCAGTTTACCGTTAAAATAACAATGCCTGCGGGCAGTACCTATGATCCTCAGATGGATATATATAGTGGTGCATGCAGCAGCTTGACATGTGTAAGTGCAGTAGATAACGGTGGCGGAGGGGCTGCGGAAACCTATACATTCACAACCGCAGCAGGAACTGAATACTTTATAAACGTCGGTGCCTACGAAGAAACGACAGATATGCCGGAAAATGTTTTCAGCATCACCATTACTAAACTTTAGTCTGTAAATACTCTGTAATATCATAGATGATAATTAAAATTATTATCGGGTGAGATATGTCAGCTAGATAAATGGTTTTACAAATTGTTTTTAAAGAAATATTTACCAGAACTTCCTGTCTGATAATTGATTTTGTATAAGAAACTCTGAATCCATTATGTGGATACATTGCCAATAAAGGAATATTTAACAAACTTTAACTCTAAAATGGCATTCATTATGTTGATTAATGCCAGTATTTATCAGAAATTTACCACCTATTTTAATTAAAGTTATGTCAGATACCTATCAAGCTGAAGATATCCGCCAGTTGACGGAAAAAGTAAAAGAAAAGAATTACTTATTTTCCCTTCTGAGACAGGAAATTAATAAAGCGATTATTGGCCAGGAATATATGATAGACCGCCTTTTGGTAGGTCTTTTGGGGAACGGACACGTCCTTCTGGAAGGTGTGCCGGGACTGGCAAAAACCTTAGCGATCAAAACTCTGGCAGAAGCTGTTCACGGAGAGTTTTCCAGAATACAGTTTACCCCCGATCTGCTTCCTGCAGATGTAGTGGGAACAATGATCTTCAATATCAAAGACAACGATTTTTCAATAAAAAAAGGCCCTGTTTTTGCAAATTTTGTATTGGCAGATGAGATCAACCGTGCACCGGCAAAAGTACAATCGGCATTGCTTGAAGTAATGCAGGAAAAGCAGGTGACAATTGGTGATGAAACGATGAAGCTTCCAAAACCATTTCTGGTACTGGCTACCCAAAACCCGATCGATCAGGAAGGAACCTATCTATTGCCTGAGGCCCAGAGCGACCGTTTTATGCTGAAATGCAAAATAGATTATCCTAATTTTGAAGATGAAAGGACGGTAATGAGAATGGTTTCCACATCTCACCAGCCTGTCATAAAACCTGTGATATCGTTACAGGATATTGTGGATGCTAAAGAACTCATCAACCAGATCTACCTCGATGAAAAGATCGAAAAATATATTCTGGATATGGTTTTTGCAACCCGTTATCCTGAAAACTACGGACTTTCTGAACTTAAGAATTATATCGGGTTCGGAGCTTCTCCAAGAGCATCCATCAACCTTGCCATTGCCTCCAGAACCTATGCGTTCCTGAAAGGGAGAGCCTTTGTAATTCCTGAAGATGTAAAAGCACTGGCTCAGGATGTATTGAGACACAGAATTGGTCTTACTTTTGAGGCGGAAGCAGAAGAAATTTCAGCAGAGGAGATCGTTAACAGGATTTTGGCAAAAATTCAGGCACCGTAATGAGTGAAGTTATAATCAGAAAAGCTGTTCAGGAAGATTGTGCTCCAATGCTGGAGCTGATCAGAGAACTGGCAGAATATGAAAAGGCACTTCATGAAGTGACGATCACTTTGGATGAATTTACAGAAGACGGCTTCGGAAAATCTCCGGTTTGGGGAGCTTTTGTTGCCGAACTTAACAGTGAAATTGTAGGAATTTCTTTATATTATGACAGATTTTCGACCTGGAAGGGACGAAGACTGTATCTTGAAGATCTTGTAGTGACCGAAAGAATGAGAGGAAAACAGATCGGAAAACTTTTGTTTGATGCCACTTTGGAATACGGAAAATCAAACCGGTACAGCGGAATGGTTTTTCAGGTATTGAACTGGAATGAACCTGCCATTAATTTTTATAAGAAATACAGCCCGAAATTTGATAATGAATGGCTGAATGTTTCAATTGAACTGAAAAATTAGAAGTTAGAAGATGGAAGTATGATGCAATTCGAATCTGACCAATACGCACATTTATGGAAATAAAAGATATTGTAAAAAAAGTAAAGCAGATAGAGATCCGTACCCGAAAAAAGACGGAAGCTTCGCTTATGGGACAATATCACAGCGCTTTTAAAGGACAGGGAATGACATTCTCTGAAGTCCGTCCGTATCAGTTTGGAGATGAGATCCGAAGAATCGACTGGAACAAAACAGCCCGTTTCCGTGAACCGTTCGTAAAAGTAATGGAAGAGGAAAGAGAACTGACGATGATGATCCTTGTAGATATTTCCGCTTCTATGGATTATGGAACCAAAGGTCAGCTTAAAAGGGAATATGTAGCAGAAATTGCTGCCAGTCTTGGATTTTCAGCTGCCGGAAATAATGATAAAGTAGGTTTGATTCTTTTTGCAGATAAAGTATATAAAGTAATTCCGCCCCAGAAAGGCAGAAAACATATTCTTTCCATTATAAGCAATATTCTCACGGCAGATTATGTTCCGGCTGTATCAAAAATTGATAAGGCAATGGAATATATGATGGGGATTTTCAAAAGGAAATCACTTGTTTTCCTGTTTTCAGATTTTGAAGATGATTATGACTCCAAAATGCTTAGAGTAGCTTCAAAAAAACATCAGCTGCTGGGCATGAGGATTTATGATGAAAAAGATAATGAAATTCCCGATGTAGGCTATGCGCTCTTGTATGATGCTGAAACAGGAAAAGAAGTCTGGGCGAATACCTCCAATGCAAGATGGAGATATACATTTGCTGAAGCGCAGAAACAGAAAGTCCGTGCTCTGGAAGAAGATTTTGCCACCAGCTCGGCCAGTTTTATGAATATCAATACCGGCGCGGATTATTCTAAAATGCTGTATAATTATTTTCAGAAAAAGTAAATCTAAAATAAATGAAGGCTCCGGCCGCAATTACAATATTTGAAATTGAAAAAAATACTACTCATACTTTCTTTTTTAATCTGTGGAAATGCCTTTTCACAGATCCTTTCTTCCAATCTGGAAAAGAAAACCCTTGCTTTGGGCGAAGTCAACCGTTTGGTAATTAAAATAGACAATGTTCAGGATCTGAAGGTAAGTGCTGCCCCTAAAAATGAATTACTGCCTTTTCATTTCGAAGAAATTAAAGACAGTATCGGGCAAAACCAGAATTCCTATGAAAGAAAAATTGAATTTTCAGTCTATGAAGAAGGAAAATTCACTATTCCCGAGTTGGAATTTAATGTAGGCGGAAAGATTTTAAAAACCATTCCTTACGAAATTGATGTGGTCAATACAGCCCAAAAAGGGGACCAGATCAATGACATCATGAACAATAAGGAGGTAAAGCTTGAAACAAAAGACTACTGGGAACTCTATAAATTCTATATTCTGGCTGCTTTAGCGGTTATAGCCTTGATTATTGCAGTCATTATGTTTATCAAATGGGGCCGGAAATCAAAAAATTCACCTGCTGTTGCCACTAATCAGACTTTGAAGGAGCTGGATTCCTTAAAAAAGAAAAAATACATTGAAGAAGGAGATTTCCGTTCATTCTATGTTGAGTTAATAGACATATCCAGAAAATTCATTGCCAAACAGTACCATCTTCCGGCAGATGTTCTTCTTACCGATGACCTTATTGATGTCATGAAAAAGAACAATACCATTTCCGTTGAAAACGAAAAAACAGTGGAAGATGTATTTTTAAGAGGCGATCTGGTGAAATTTGCCAAAACTTTCCCTGATCAGATTACTATGGAAAAAGATTTTGCAGATATCCGGGATTTTGTGAAGAGATCATCAAAAGATTTAGAATTTGAAAATTTAAGAAAGGATGTTTAATTTTGAATTTTACAGTCCGTGGTTCCTGCTGCTTTTTCTGCTGTTTATTCCTCTTTTTATTAAAGATGCGGGAGGAAAGCGGAAGAAAGGTATCAAAGTTCCTACTGTCCGGAATATGGATGACAGTGGAGGAATCCGTGCTGTGCTTTTTCTCCTGAAACTCTCAAAATATATTATTCTTTCTGCGCTGATCATTGCGATGGCCAGACCGAGAACTTTTACCGTTTCCCAGGACAGAGACGATACCAAAGGTGTAGATATTATGCTTTCCATAGACGTTTCCCTGAGTATGCTTGCCAAAGACCTTACTCCGGACCGTATTACTGCACTGAAAGATATTGCTGTAAAATTTGTCCAGAAGCGCCCTAATGACAGGATAGGAGTTGTAGCCTATGCAGCAGAAGCATTTACTAAAGTACCGGTAACTTCGGATCATCAGGTTGTCATTGATGAAATAAAAAACCTTAATTCTGCTGGCCTTGAGCCGGGAACAGCTATTGGTGAAGGACTTTCTGTTGCTGTAAATCATTTGATTAAAAGCAAGGCTAAAAGTAAGGTAGTGATCCTGATGACGGATGGAGTAAGCAATATTCAGAATGCTATTCCTCCCCAGCTTGCGGCAGAACTGGCCAAGAATAATAATATAAAAGTATATTCCATCGGGATAGGTACGAATGGTTTCGCATTAATGCCTACTTCACAGGACATTTTTGGAGAGCTGATCTTTACGGAAACTGCGGTGACCATTGATGAAAATACTTTGAGAGAAGTGGCACAGGTTACAGGCGGGAAATATTTCAGAGCGACTTCCAACAGCAGTCTGGAAGAAATTTATGATGAGATCAACCAGCTGGAGAAAACGGATATCAAGGTTTCCAAGCTGTATAATTATGATGAATATTTTAAAATTTTCCTTTGGATCGCATTGGGAATGCTGGTTTTTGATGCACTGCTGCGATGGGTATTATATAAATTTTTAAGCTGATGAATTGGTCGTTAGGAAATTACTGGTATTTATTTTTGCTGCTGCTTCTGCCGCTGCTGTCTTTCTTTCTGATCCGTTTTTTGAGATGGAAAAATAAAAGGAGAGAGATCTTTGCAGACAGCAGGTTTCATGACAGCTTATTTGAAAAAAAATCCGGATTTACGAAATTCTTTCCGGCCTTATATCTTTTGGGAACGCTTTTCCTTATATTTTCGATTATCGATTTACTGAATGGTTCCGAGGAAGTGAAAACCAACCAGAGGCTTAATAATGTGATCTTTATGCTTGATGTTTCCAATTCCATGAATGCTGAAGATATTGATCCCAGCCGTCTTGCGGAAGCAAAAAACCTGATGACAGGTGTGATGCAGAAGATGAAAAATGATAAGATCGGTATCGTAATTTTTGCCGGGGAGGCAATTTCTATTATGCCGCTTACAACAGATTACGGTTCTGCTGAAACGTATGTAGGTGCTGTGGAAACGAGCTCTATGAAGATTCAGGGGACGGATTTCCTGAAAGGAATGCAGGCTGCAGCAGAGAAATTTAAAAATGTCAGCAAAGGTTCAAGAAAAGTCATTTTGTTGAGTGATGGGGAAGATAATGAAGGAAATGACAATGCTGCTATACGATTAGCCAATAAAGAAGGGATCTCCATAACCTCTGTAGGAATAGGAACTGATGAAGGAGCTCCTGTTCCGGAATATGTTTTCGGACAGCTTATGGGCTATAAAACCGATATAGACGGCGGAACGGTAATTTCCAAGAGACAGACGGAAGCACTTAAAAAAATGGCAGGATCTACAGGAGGGGATTATATAGATGGAAATAACGTCAATGAAGCTGCGGATAAGATTATTGACGCCGTGAACAGAAAGTCTTCTTCCGCGCAGACTTTGGTGAAATCTCAGAATGCCAATCATTACTACCAATATTTTTTAATAGTTTCTATTTTCTTTTTCTTTTTAATTTATATCTTGAACCCGAAAAAAGATTTCAATATTTAGTTTTTATACTTTGTTTATCAAGATTTTAAATAAGTACTTTAACCGAACTTTAACAAATAGAAGTCTGTTTATTAACATATAAAGGAATAATTTTGCAGGTGATGAATACTAAAATCATTTTTTTATCGTTTCTTATTGCTTTTTCTTTCTCAGGCATAATGTTTGGGCAGGAAAACTATAGAACTCTGGTTTATGAAGGTAATCAGAAATTTAATGGTAAAGACTATGATGGAGCATCCTCGAAGTATATGGAAGCCGTAAAAACAAATGAAAAAGATTTTACAGCTCATTATAATCTGGGGAATGCATTGTATAAAAGTAAAAAATATGAAGAAGCCAAGGCAGAATTTGACAAAGCACAAAAGCTTTCCCAGACACTGCCCGATAAAACGGCAGCTCTTCATAATCTGGGCAATTCATATATGCAGATGAACCAGCCGGAAAAAGCAGCCGATTATTATAAGCAAGCCCTGAAGCAGGACCCTTATAATGAAGCAACGAGAAAGAATTATGAAATTGCCAAGCTGAAAGAAAAAGAAAAACAGCAGCAGCAGAAAAACGAACAGAACAATTCAGGAAAAGGCGGCGGAGGAAATGATCAGAATAAAAATGATGATCAGAAAGGAGATCAAAAAGATCAAAAGCAGGATCAGGGTAATGGCCAGCAGAATGAAGGGAAAAGCGAACAGGGTGATACTCCTAAGCAAAATCCTGACAATGAAGGAAAAATGCCAAAGAACCTTGAGAATGCCATATTAGATAAAGTAAGCGAAAAAGAAAAAGAAACCGCCAGAAGAATCTTAAATAAGAACTCTTATTCGACGCCGCAGAGCAACGAAAAAGATTGGTGATGCAGCAGAAACTGATTTACATATTATTCCTATTTGCATCCGTAATTTCTTACGGACAGGTAAATCTGTTTATGGAATCTGATAAATCCGAATACAACGGAAAAGATATTGTAAACCTTACCATTGTTCTGGAGCTTAATGGTATTGATCTTGAACCTCAGACCCGTTTTCAGCTTCCCGACCTTTCAAAATTCAACATTATAGGAAGCGGATCAATGACCAATACTTTAATTGATCCTGCAACCAATACACTTGTTACCCAGAAAATATCCAGAATAGCCCTTGAGCCGAAAAAAAGAGGTAAAATCAAGATCGGTTCTGTACTGGTAACGGTAAATAATAAAATCTATAAGACAGAACCTTTTGATGTTAACATCAAAGATGTTATTGAAAGAAGGTCTCTTGCCAGCAACAATTCCGGTGAAGTCTATCTGAATATGGAGATAGAAGACCGTGAGGTTTATCAGGATCAGCCTACTGTGGCTGTATTGAGGGTATATTCCAAAAATATGGACAATTTCAGAAAGGTGAAAGATGTCCGTCTTCCACATCAGGATAATATTAATGTACATCCTATAAGTCTTACAAAGTCGGAGATTGATCCTTCGGGCGCCGGAAATATGGCTTCACAGATTGTGGCAGTATTTATGGTGTTTCCTAATGAGGCAGGATATGTTGAGGTTCCTTCCGTATCGGCATCAGTAAGTTCTTATGCCAATAAAAACAAAATTCTTTCGAATAAGATAAAACTTAATGTAAAAAAACTTCCTGAAGGATCGCCTGAGCATTTTAAAAATGCAGTAGGCAATTTCAATGTGAACGTTTATAACGCATCAAAAGATAAGATAGAGGTTGAAAAACCAATCAACGTTATTGTAAAAGTTTCAGGAGAGGGAAATCTTCCGGATATGCACCTTCCGAAGATCATTTCATCCCCCGACTATGAGGTTTTTGCCCCTAAAGTTACCTCCAAAGTGGCTCCCGGAACTACTGGAATGAAAGGAGAGATTTCTGCTAATTATGTTATCATACCTAAAAAAGCAGGGGCTATTTCAATTCAGACCGAGCAGTTTGCATTCTTTGATCCTGCAAGTCGCGAATATGTAGATCTTGGCCAGAAAACCCTTGCCCTTAATGCATTTTCCCATGACCAGATCCTTGAGTCCCGTACAACGGTTGAAAAGGTAAATGAATATACCAATACACTTCTGGAAACGGTTGATACGCCTGTTCTGAAGACAACAACGTTTAAAGTAAAGGAAAAAAGTAAATTCCACTGGAATATTCTTTTAACCAATATTTCTATTCTTGTCGGGTTGTTTATTATGTATCTGTTATTCAAGACATGGCAAAAAAGACGAGCGTTAGTTAAAGAAACCGCATCTCCGAAGCCGCTTGGCTCTGTAGCTGAAACAGAAAAGCAGATCAGAGAGACACTGAAAACGGATATCAACGATTATTTCAGCTATTTGGAAAATCTTAAAGATAATGGAGATTATCAAAAGTTTTTTGAAACCCTGGAAGAGATGGATGCTGATGTTAGAAAGCAGTATTTCCAAAGCTCTTCACAGGATTTCAAAGCATTTTTGGAAAGTTATAAAGGATCTTCCGTTGCCGAAGAATATAGAAATCTGTCACAGAGAATTCAAATGGAGAAGTACTCACCTCTGAAATCGGCAGAAGGGATGGACGAGCTTTTAAAAGCAGTTGTTAATTTGTATTCACGGATTATCAAATAATCAATTTTTTTTCATATTTTTGCGAAATTTTTAATTACAAAGAGATGGAAATACTCAATGATTTTTCTATTAAAGAAATCGTTACCTGCTTTATGGTTCTTTTTGCTGTAATCGATATTATCGGTTCTGTCCCTATTGTGGTAGGTCTTCAGCAGAAGTTCGGACAGATAGAAGCTGGGAAAGCCTCTATTACTGCCGGAGCGATCATGATTGTTTTTCTTTTCGTAGGAAATAAGATTCTTAAACTTATCGGAGTAGATGTCAATTCCTTTGCTATTGCAGGAGCTTTTGTGATTTTTATCATAGCCATTGAAATGATTCTGGGTATTGAGATCAATAAAACAACCGAAGCAAAGGCTGCATCCATTGTTCCTATTGCATTTCCGCTGGTTGCGGGAGCGGGAACTTTGACGACAACTTTATCCCTTAGAGCTGAATTTCATGATATTAATATTATTTTAGGAATTGTTCTCAATACAATTTTCGTATATTTGGTGCTGAAATCGGCGAAGTGGCTGGAAAACAAAATGGGGGAGGCTACCCTGTCTATTCTTCAGAAGGTTTTCGGGATTATCCTTTTGGCGATTTCAATAAAATTATTCACCGCTAACTTTGCCCAATTGGTGCAAAACTATATTAATTTTTAAGAATCATGCAGAAGTTTTATAAAGTATTTCTAGTTGTGTTTATCGTTTTCATTGCCATCAATCTTTATGCATTGGACTGGCAGACGGATCTTTTATCAGAAGATAACCTGAAGTTTGTATTTTCTATTGCTTCAGCAGTTCTTGGTCTGATTTTACTTTTTGTACTGGATACATGGAGCAGAATCGGAGCGAAGAAATAATTTAAAATTACATTATTGTCTATAGTAAAACCTCTTTCCCAGGAAAGAGGTTTTTTGTATATGTAGCTAAGGTTTCAGAAACCTACAATAACTTCATATGTAGTTGTTTGATGTAGTTTCGAGAGCTTTCTCAATCAAACCGTAATTATGTGTAAAATTACTTTACCAATTAGTATGGTTTAGAAATAGAAAATAAAGGGGAAAAAGTTGTGAGTGACTGAGGCACTCGAAGCCGCCATGACCCTAAAAAACCAGATTTTTTAAAATAGCTTCCGATTTCAGCTCTGTTTCCCTCCATTCCTTTTCCGGACTGCTCTGGGCTGTAATGCCGCCGCCTACGAATACATGTACTGAATCTTTGTAAAGCTTTGCACATCGCAGATTGACAAAATACATTACACTTTCGTCCGTTTCTACTTTAATAAAGCCGGAATACAGTTCACGTGGGAATTTTTCAAGCTCCTGAATAGTCTTTTGACAGAAATCCTTCGGAATACCACATACTGCAGGAGTAGGATGGAGGTCATTAATTAAGTTGTCCAGTTCTTCAGGCTGAATATGAGCCTTGAAATCTGTTCTCAAATGTTTGATGTTCCCTGAAATATGATCATATGTCTCCGATACTTCTATATTCTCTGAATAGTTTTTAAGAGTATCCTGAATATAGAAAGTCACCGGTTTCTGTTCTTCAATTTCTTTTTCCGTCCATTCTTCAGATACGGGAAGTGTTCCTGCAAGGCTCATGGTTTCAAACTCATGAGTGGTTTTATTGAATTTTCCCAGGGTTTCTGAAAAAGCTCCCATCCAGGCATTTTGTCCATTGTTAAAAATATACCTGAATGCATTGGGATAGGCTGCACATAGTTTTTTAAAACTTTCTTTAAAATCTATTTGCCCAAACTCCCGGAAAATATTCCTTCTTGAATATACCAGTTTTGGAAGATGGTTATCTTTAATGATATCAATAACCCGATACAGCTTATCAATATATTCTTCCTTGGTTTCTGCATTGAAAAAGCTTTCATCTTTCAGCAAGGCTTCGCTGGTGATGATGGACTGCTCAAACTGCTCAGAAGCGTTGACGATACTGCCTTCAAAACTGATCTGCCTCAATAAATCAAAAGAGTGAAAACTGACGGATTCCCCGTTTTGTTTCTGATCAGTTGAATATAAAGTTTCGTCGAAAGGAAGTTTGAAATAAATCATGAGCTGTGGATCGGTTTTGGAAATTATCACCCGGAAATACAATAGAAATTAGCAAAGTGATTTTCCTTTCAGCAAAGGTATTATTAGTCTTAAAAATGTCAAAATTTAAAGACCTGTTTTTTAATGAAAAGTTTCCCGGAAAATAGAAAAAGACTCAAAGAAATTTGAGTCTTTATTTTTATTGATATTTTGAATTATTTCAGAATAATATTGTTCGTCATCGTTGTATGGTTGATGAGCACTCCTTTTTCATCCCTGATCTCAATTTCGGAAACATGCATTGTCTTTCCTTTTCTGATGAAACGGGCAGTAGCCGTTACAATCCCGTCTTTTTTACTTTTAAGATGATTGGAATTGATATTCGTTCCTACACCATAATATTTATTACCATCGATGAAAATATTGGACAGGCTTGACCCTAAAGTTTCTGCCAGCACACAGCTTGCTCCTCCGTGAAGAATCCCGAAAGGCTGGTGTACTTTTGGCTGTACCGGCATTGTAGCTGTCAGTGTTTCATTTTCAACGTCAATATCGATGAATTGTATTTCCAGTGTTTTTGCTAATGTTACCCCATTTCCCCAGGAGTTTAAGAATACAAGGAGCTCTTCTTTGGTATGATCTTTCATTTTATAAGTGATAAATGATAATTGATGAATGATAATCGATTGAGCAAAGTAGTTTTGTTAACTTTTAACTTCTTCTTCGCTGCCGGTTCCCATGATATTTGGATTCCAGTTTGCAGGAATTTTTGGAACAATGTCATATTTTACATAGTAATCCTGGATTTCTTCCATGATCTCGGAAAAGGGAACTGAAGCAATTCTTTCATAAGGTATGGTATAACCTAAATACACAATATTTCTTTTGAAATCACCTGCTGCCAGAACAATTGGGACTTTTGCCGCTAATGCCATATGATAAAATCCTTTTCTCCATTTCGGAACCCAGCTTCTGGTTCCTTCGGGTGTGATAACAAGGCTGAAGTCTTCTTTTTCAAACTGTCTGGCCACGAAATTAACCAGGTCATTTTTCTGGCTTCTGTCAATTCCAATGCCGCCGAGTCCTTTTACAACACTTCCATACCATGCCTTTGTATGGGCATCTTTGATGATGATTTTCAGTGGTTTTTCTAAAGACCAGTAGGCAAGATTTCCCAACAGATATTCCATGTTATGGGTATGCGGTGCTACCACAAGGATACATCGGTTCAGACTTTTTGCATCGCCCTGCAGAATAACTTTCCAGCCGAGCATCTTTAACATCAGTTTACCTATCAGTTTTTTCATAAATCTTTAGATTAAAAACAAAAAAGTATAACCAAATGGGTTATACTTTACAAATATATTGAAATATTATCGCTCTTAAAACAAACCGCTGATTAAATCTACGATCTTCATTACAATTTCTAATGCAACTTGTACCATGGTTAAGGTGTTTTTTAATGATTTGGTTAATTATTTTTTAACTACACGAATGTATAACATTTTTTTTACATAATGAACTAAATAATGATTTTTTTCTGTTGTCTGAGAGAAGAAGAGTGTGAATTTCAAACGGTTGCCATCCATTCACACCTTCTGCACTCTCTGAAGTTAATTATTTAGTTTTTATGGAAATTTCGTCTTTTCCGTCTTTGATTTTGATATCTACGTTTTTGTTCATCTTTTTGATGGTGGATTTCATAGAATCAATTACCTGATCGGCCTGGGAATTCGGAACTTTTTTCCCGTTGATGATAATGCTGTCTTTGTCATCAGAGTTGTATTCTATTGTAGAACCGTTTACAGAAATTTTATTCTTTTCTATTCTGATTTTACCGTTTTCATCCTGTTCCTGATCATCATCATCGATGCCGTCTCCGTTTAAATCTCCGTCAAAATCCATTCTGTCTTTTTTCAGCGGGATCACTACTGTATTCTGAGGAATTACAAGCTCATAATCTACTCTGTAATGTCTGAATCTGTGCTCATACGGATACTTGATGTAGTTAGGAAGCATTACTTTATTACCTACTATTTCCACAGGAACGTTGATCTGAACCGGAACGTTATAGCCGTTTCCTTCTTTTTTAATGATCAGGTAAGGTGTTTTTACTTCAGGCTTTCTTGATACTTCCACATAGATGTAATCTTCTTTGTAGACTGATTTTTTGTCAGAATAGATATCATCATCATAAGCTGTAAAATTCTGAGGAATATTCACCTGCTTCATATCTACATAAAGCGTGTCTGATGTAGTGTTGATAGCAACATTTTCCGTATCCTCCTTACTTCCTTTGTAGATCAGGTTTTTCTTAGCCATACTTACTCCAAAATAAGTTCCAAGTCCTAACAGCAGAAGGAACAGTCCTCCGATTACCCATCCGATATTTCTAAGTTTAGTTTTTGGTGAAAATATTCTGATGCTCAGTAAGCTGAAGATAATTGCCGGAATTAAACTTCCGATCACCATCATTGCTACCAATACTTTATCCAGGCCGTTTTCATCCATATAGAATCTCATCTCATTAGCCCCTGGAAAATCTGCATCCAGCCCGAATAATCCAAGGATCACAAATACCCCGATGATGCTTCCGATAGCCATTAGTACAAAGATTCCTCCTATAAAGTATTTCAGAATATTCCATACCCCGCTGCCTGCATTGTTGATGTAAGGCTTTGATTCGTTGTACATTTCTCCGACCCTCTGAGTAGATTCGTTGGCAAATTGAACCAATTTATTAGACTCATTCTTAAGATTGTCGAAGTTCATAGGCTTTCCCTTCATTTTCAGGAAATCTGTAGCAGTTTGTGCTTTCGGTAAAACGATCCATAAGATCAGGTATAGAAATATAATCACTACAGCACTTCCGGCAGCCGGAATCATGATCAGGAAAGTAATTACCCAGATAGCTCTCATGGCAGTAATATCCATTCCTACATAGTGGGCAAGTCCTGCACATACTCCTGCAATCTTTTGTCTTTCAGGATCACGGAACAGTTGCTTTTTATCTGTATATTCTGCTCCTGACTGAGCTGTTTTTTTACTGTTTTTCTCAGAAAAATAGGCTTCTTCCTGCTCTTCGATCTTTTCAGGAGTTCCGATCTGTGCGATTACTTTTTCTACGTCTGTATCGTTAATCACTTCACGTTTTCCTAAAGAATCTCTGAAGATTTCTACCATTCTTATTTCTATATCATGCATTACCTCTTCCTCTTCTGAAGCATCCAGTGAGCTTCTCAGGGCATTCAGGTAATCGCTGAGCTTTATATATGCGTGTTCTTCTATGGTAAAAGAAAAACCTGCGAGTCCTATTGAGAGTGTCTTGTTCATAGCTTTGTTTTTTAAATTTTTTGAGTGATTTGGTTTACTGACGCTGTCAGCTCTGCCCAGGTATTTTGAAGTTCATCCAAGAAAAGCTTTCCTTTTTCTGTAATCTGGTAATATTTTCTTGGGGGTCCTCCTGTAGATTCTTCCCATCTGTAGGAAAGGAACTCGCCGTTTTTCAGTCTTGTAAGGAGAGGATAGAGGGTTCCTTCCACTACATCCAGTTTTCCTTTTTTAAGTTCATCGATAAGGTCGGAAACATACATTTCACGATGATTGATGAGACTTAAAATACAGAATTCCAGAATTCCTTTACGCATTTGCGCTTTGGTATTTTCAGTATTCATCTTTAATAAGTTTTGTTAATTAGTTATATTTTCAGAATTATGTTCCTAGCTAGATGAACCTATTCTGATTTTACATTACAAAGATATGTAAATAAAATGGTATTATGCAATACAAAGTAGTGAAATTATTTAAATATTTAATTTAAATAACTGATAATCAGAATAATAATTTTCAATCAAAATTTAGCCTTGAATGAGTTTATACTAAAATCAGGTTCAAAATTTTAAATTTTTGTACTTTTGAATCAGATTTTATAGAAAGAATTCAGTGAAATTATTTTAAAATCAAAACACCTTTTAAGATGAATCAAAAAATATTACTCCCAATTATCCTTTTCGGAAACTTTTATTTCGCTCAAAATCAGTTTGAATTAAAAGATGCTTCAACGAATTACGATGTGAAAATCAATGTAGAGACCTGCGAAAATAATGAATGCAGTGGAAAATCAACTGTTGAATTGCTTGATAAAAAGACTTCCAAAAAGATCCAGACCTTAACTTCAGATAATCTGAACTTTTATCTGAACGAAGACCAAAAGCCTACTGCAAACATTATTCAATTATATAATGAACAAAGCCCATTGATTTTTGATGATTTTAATTTTGACGGAACAGAAGATATTGCCATCAGAAACGGAAATGAAAGTGGATATGGAGGACCTTCTTACGATGTTTATGTATTTAATATCACCAAAAAACAATTTGTCGTGAGTGATGAATTAACAGCTCTGGCTCACGACAATCTGGGAATGTTCAATACAGATTCCGAGAGGAAAAGATTGATTACCTATTCAAAATCAGGTTGCTGCTGGCATCTTACAACAGAATATACGGTGGTTCCGCAACGGGGATTGTTTAAAGTATATGAGCTGGAAGAAGATGCAACAGGCGGTGAAACAGTAAAAGTGACCAAAAAAGAATTTATCGATGATAAATGGATAAAAAACATTAAAACCTATCCAATTAACGAATATTATAAAGATTAACAATGAAGATACAGAAGGAAATAGATTTTATCCTGGCAGTTGATGCCCTGAAAAATGTACAGAGAAGAAACTACAATGCTGATGATTCCAGAAGGGAAAATACTGCTGAACACTCATGGCAGATCATTATTCTTGCACAGATCCTTTATCCATACGCTAAAAACCGTGCAGATATTGATCTTTTAAGAGTAATAAGAATGCTTTCCATTCATGACTTGGTGGAAATAGAAGCGGGGGATACCTTTCTTTTTGATGAAAAAGCAATGGTAGGGAAATTTGAAAGAGAAAAAGTGTCAGCACAGAAAATTTTTGGAATTCTGGACGAACCTTTAAAGACAGAATTTTTTAATCTGTGGCTTGAATTCGAGGAAGAAAAAACTCCGGATGCTATTTTTGCCTGCTCTATTGACCGTATTATGCCATTTATCCTAAACTCTCATACCTCAGGAAAAAGCTGGACGGAAGCCGGAGTTACTGAAAAGCAAATCAGAAATATGCTGGAAAATGCTATTACGAGAGCGTCGGATGAGATGGGAGAAGCCTTTGAAATGTTGCTGAAGAGAAGCCTGGATACTGAAAAAGTAACGAGATAAATATATTCTATTGTGAAAAGCAATGGTAAAATAGGTTTCGGGCGGCCGCAGGCCGCCCGAAACCTATTTTTATTTACATAATCCTGATTGGCTTTTTAAATTCATCAATTGCCACAAATGTAAAATCACCTACAATAGCTCTTTCTCTTTCATAAGAGTACATTTGCTCCGTATAGATTTCCACATTCACCTTCATACTGGTGTTTCCCACATAGGAAACCTTTCCGATCAGTTCTACAATTGTTCCGGCAGGAATAGGTTTCTTGAAATCGATCTTATCGCTGCTTACGGTTACCACTCTTTTTCTTGCAAAACGGGTTGCTGTTATAAAAGCAACTTCATCCATCAGCTGCATGGCAGTGCCTCCGAAAAGAGTATCATAATGATTGGTGGTGTTCGGGAAAACCGCTTTAAAAATTCTGGTTTCGGATGCTGCAATTCTTTCTTCTGTAGTCATATTTCATTATTAATTAATGCGAAATGAAATACTATTAAAATAACAGAACAATAACAGGAACCATAGGAATTCCTGAAGCAGTCCATCAGATCAATAAACTTCAAATCGCGAAAGTTTCTTGTTTAAAGAAATAGGCAGGTCTCCTGACTTGTAACATCTTTTATCCCCTTCCCGTGCGCTGCACAGTGGATCTTTGATAAAGACTTCAGTTACTTACAGTTGCGCGACAGTCCGTGATTTTCACACGGTTCCCTTTTAATCTGCGTTATGCAGAACCAGTTTCTGTGATGAATTAGCGTTAAACTTTTTCAGTGCAAAAATAAGAATATTACAGCATAAAAAGGCAATTATTCCGGACTATTGTAAATAATCTGGCTCATTACCTTACCTTCCTTGATGGTCCATAGAGTGGTGTACCTGTTTTCACCCGAACCGTTGATCATATAAAGATAGATATGGTCATTATCAAGAGCAGTTACTCCGATGTTATTGAAATCCATCGTAGGCTGGAACATATTTTTAATAGCTTCCCTTACAAAAACAGAGCCTCTTCCGGGCTGTTGAACTCTGATAGACTTAATTTCCGTCATACCTTCAGGAAGTGCATCCTTGATTCCCCACGGTTTTATTTTATCTATGCTAAGAATATTTCCGTTTGCATCTTTCTCCTGCTTTCTGTAGCCCGCGTTGGAAGGATAAACATCAATAACCACTTTGGTTCTTTGGGCAGTGGGTATTTTAGGATTGCTGTTATCTGTAAAAATAAGTGACTTTCCGTTCTTGGATTTTGAAGGAGTGAACTGAGGGAGCTGGTCTATGAAAGCAATACGTCCTTTATTCACCATTCCTTCTTTTTCAAGATTCTCGTATCTTACGAAAGGTTTTTCATCATCCTGTTTTTCAGGATATTTGATCCATACCCATTCCGTTTCTCCCGGAGCAGGCTTTACATAAACAAATACATCACCCTTGCGCATCCGGATCTTATCCACGATTTTTCTGTAGTCATCCTTGTGAACACGTACATTGGCGTAGCCTTCTTCAGCCTTTACAACACCGAAAGGAACTTTATTCTGTCCCTTAACAAATGCAAGAGAAAAAAAACTGAAAGCGGAGAGGTACAATGCTTTGTTTATGGAAATCATTTTATGAAATTTTTGATCCTTCAAATATATAAATTAAATGCTTTTTCTGATCAGTAAAATAGGACTGTATTTAATTAAAATTATCAATATTTCCCTAAAAGTTTATCTTGTACTCAAATACAGCTGGATTTTATCAGTATGCTTAATGATAATCAAAATAAAATAGCACTGAAAAAATCAGCGCTATTTTTTATATTTAATTTAAAAGTTGTATAATTTCCAGCCAACAATTATCGGATTGTCATATCTTCACATCAAATCCTTTCAAGATCATCTGCATTAATCGTTGTCTTAAAAGTACCGTAATTCACGATCACTTTATTTTTGGAAATTTTTTCAATTGTTCCTACACTCGTACTTCCCGGAATACGGACACGCTGTCCCTCTTTCATCCAGACAGCACGGTCGGTTTTACGCTTTTCTTCCAGTTTCTCATTGGTTTCTGCAATCTTTTCGATTACTTCTTCCTTTTTAAGCTGCTGCGTAATTTTTCTCTTAACAACCTGAAGGCGTTTCGATTCATCTTTATCAGCTCCTATTTTTCTGAATTTTTCCTGTTCAAGAATCTTTACAAAATCTTTTACAACATCTTTTCTCGATTTGCCTTTTACATAACTGTCGATAAACGTTTCAATCTTATTTCCGAACTGAAGCTTACGGTGTTCTTCTTCATACAGTTTCTGGAAATTGAAAAGCTTTTGCTGTAACTGGTCATTCAGCTTCTGCAGGTTATCACGTTTGTCTTCCACAGATTCTTTTCTTTCTGCAAGATCGGTTTTCAGTTTTTCAACCTCAAATTTTTCCTGCTGAAGTTTTACAATCGTTTTATCCAGATTGACGATATCGTGTTCTACCTTCTTTTTTGCCGCATGAATAATGAATCTTGGGATTTTGTTCTTCTCTGCAACCTCGAAAGTGAATGAACTTCCTGCCTGTCCCACCTCCAGTTTATACATCGGTTCAAGGGTTTCCTCATCAAAAAGCATCGCAGCATTTTCAGCATTCGGAAGCTGTTCTATCACCAGCTTGATGTTGGTATAGTGGGTGGTAATGATGGCAAAACTCTTTTTATCATAGAAATATTCCATGAAACTTTCAGCCAGCGCGCCTCCAAGCTCAGGATCAGATCCTGTCCCGAATTCATCAATAAGCAATAGAGTATTAGAATCCGCTTCACGGATAATTCCAGCCATTTTCTTCAGTCTTGAAGAATAAGTTGAGAGATGGTTTTCTATTGACTGATTATCCCCGATATCCGTCATGATCTTTTCAAAGAAAAACATTTCAGACCTTGGATGTACCGGAACCAGAATTCCGCTCTGAATCATCAGCTGAAGCAATCCAACCGTTTTTAAGGTGATGGATTTTCCTCCCGCATTCGGCCCCGAAATACAGATAATTCTATTGTGATCTGTTAAACTAAGGGTTTGCGGGAAAATAGTTTTGTTCTCAGCTTTATTTCTCAGCCATAACAGCGGATGGAATGCATCTTTAAGCTTTAAGGTTCTGTGACGGTTGATCTTTGGGAGAATTCCGTTCACAAGTTCAGCAAATTTTGCTTTGGCTCTTGTAAGGTCAAGATCAAAAATGTAAATCTGGTATCTCCACAGCTGAGGCTGGAATTCTGCCAGTTCCGCTGTAAGTTTTCTGAGGATTTTGTCAATTTCCTTCTTTTCTTCCTCTTCACTTTCACGCAGCTTGAAATAATGTTTTACCACACTGTCCGGCTGGATATAAGTGATAGAACCTGTTTTTGAAATTCCCAAAACTCTTCCTGCCACCCTTTTCTTGAATCCCGATTTTACTGCTAAAACCCTTTGGTCTTCAATGATCGTTTCCCGGATGTCATCCAGAAAATCACTTTGTCCATAATTAAACAGGGCACGGTTGAAATTCTCCTGAATTGCCTTTTTGGAAAGTTGAATTTCAGCTCTGAGTTCTTTTAAAATAGGCGAAGCATCACTTTTCACTTCCCCAAAACGGTTAAAGACCTTATCAATCTTATCAATGATCTCTTTTTTGAATTCCAGCACGGAAACATCACCTATCAGGGTAGGGAAGGTGTCAGGCATGGTTGGGAAAAACTTCTGAAGCTTTCCTATCTGTTCAGTTAAGGTTTTTATTTTGATGAAAGCACTGTTTTCCAGACGGTAATTCTCAATCAGCATCAATTTCAGCTCACTTTCGATATCTTCGTATTCATCAAACGGAATTGCATTTGAACTTTCAAAACTCGAAAGATATTCCGACGTTTTTTTCAGTGAAAGTTCCGCCTCGTCAATTTCCATGGGACGAAGTTGAAGAATTTTTTCTCTCGTTTTCGGAGAATACGCAAATGGAGAGATTTCCGCGAGCAATTGCGGAAACTCTAATTCGTTTAAATCTTCTTTATTTATATACACACTGCAAATTTAGTGAGAAAATGTGATTATTACGTATATTTGAGATATTTACAAAATTAATGATTGAAACACAACGATTACTATTGAAAGAAATCAACGAAAGCCACGTTGAAGATATTTTACGGATCCGCAGCAATGAAGTGATCAATCAATTTGTGAAAAGGAATTCACCGAAAAACAATTATGATGCACTTCAGTTTATTTTAACCATTAAGAAAAACACCCAAAATAATCAGACTGTTTATTTGGGAATTTCTTTGAAAGACCAGCCGAATCTTATCGGAACTATCTGCCTCTGGAACTTTTCTGAAGACAGGAAAACCGCTGAAGTTGGCTATGAGTTATTACCTGAATATCACAGAAAGGGAATTATGTCTGAAGCCTTAAAAGCTGTTTTAGATTATGGGTTTAATGAATTACATTTGCAGGAAATCTTAGCTTTTACTCACAGGCTCAATGAAAATTCTAAAGGACTTCTTTTAAAGCATCATTTTGTTTTAGAAGAAGGAAGAGTTGATGAAGGTTTTCCGGATAATACTGTCTTCAGATTAACAGAATATCATTTTAAAACAGAATAATGCTGAAAAACATCTTATTAATTTTAGCTTCTGTTTTGGCTTTGTTTTTTTCAATAAAAGAGTTTGGGTATTTTTTTATATCTATTCCGGCCCTTGTTGTATTGTCTTATAATTTATCAGACATGATTTTGAAATTCAGCCAACCAAAATCCGGGAAAAAGATCGCTAAAAATATTGAATATCTGTTTCTATTTCCTCTTATCCTTTTTTTAATCTTCGGCAGATATTATGAAAATACAATCGGAGGATATGAATTATTTTGGAAACTGGCTTTTGTAAGTCTTATTTTTAGTTGTCTGACAATTTATATTCTAACTTTTTTTTACAATTTCAATGATTTAAAAAAAAGAGATAATATTCTGAATTTAAGCTTCTTTTTTCTATTTTTGATTCCGTCATTAGGAATTTTCATAAACTACAGATTTACAGTCTCCAAGGTGAAAAAAGAGAGAATTGAAATAAATGAGAAGAAGATAAGTAATGGTTCGAGAGGAAGTAAGACATATGTAATATTTATCAGAACCGAATATGACAAAAACGAAAGGCTAAGTATAAGTCAGGAGTTTTATGAAAGCATTTCAAATAATCAACTTATCGAATTGACCTTAGCAAAAGGGATTTTAGGATATGATTATGTAGACAAAATAAAAAAAGTTAATATTTATAGATAAATTAAAAAATGACCTGGACAGAAGTTTTAGCCACGATAAAAAATACAGAATATTTTACCAGTCTTTGGGAAAAAGTAAAGCAGGAATATGCAACAACCAAAGTTTTTCCGCCAAAAAACCAAATATTCAGAGCATTGGAAATTACACCTTTCGATGATGTGGAAGTGGTAATCATCGGGCAGGATCCTTATCATAATGACTATCAGGCTAACGGGTTGTGTTTTTCCGTTTCAGAGCAGGTGGCAGCACCGCCTTCGCTTAAAAATATTTTCACAGAGCTGAAAGATGATTTGGGGGTCGAAAGGACTTCAAAAGAGCTGGATGACTGGGGAAAGCAGGGAGTTCTATTATTGAATGCAACTTTAACGGTACGTGCTCATTCGCCTAATTCCCATAAAGATTTAGGCTGGGAAAAATTCACAGATTTTATTATTAAGGAAATTTCAGATAAAAAAGAAAATGTGGTTTTTGTTCTTTGGGGAGCTTTTGCACAAAAAAAAGCCGAACTTATCAATCCGGCTAAACATTTTATTTTAAAATCGGCGCACCCGTCACCGTTTTCTGTATACAGAGGGTTTTATGGAAGCAAACCTTTTTCAAAGATTAATGAATATCTGATCTCAAAAGGAAAGAAGCCTATTTCGTGGTAGAAGATCCTCCGGCTTTTGTGATTTTAATCCCGATTTTGTATTTTCCTTCCAGAGCTTTTGCACCGCCGTCAGCTTTTGGAAACGGAGTTACTTCTTCCAATGAAACAGTATATCCGTTAAATTCCTGGGACTGATGATAATTTCGTCCGGCATTGTCTAAGGTGGCAAGATTTAAAATCACAGGTCTGGAAGTTGTGCTCATTACCTCTACCTGTGCTACGGCAACACCAGCCCAGATACAATTGACCCCTTCAGGGCAGCGGCTGTCTTCAGAAATACCTTTGAAGGTCACATTCATTTCATATTCTTTAAGAAATTTATTTTCTCCCGGATTAAAATAAATGATACCTCCATTCTGAGCTGAAGACTTAGTCCCTTTCGTATTGGATACTTTTTCTCCGGTTGATTTCGGAGCTTTTGCTTTCTTTTGGGCATTGCATCCTGCTAAAGTGAGCAATCCCAGACTGAGTATGATGGCTTTATGAAACATATTTTTCTTTTTTAATAATATTAAATAATATCAAGCATATCTAAAACTACTACCAAAAACATTGCCACACCTACCACAAGACTGAAACCTGTTCCGTAAATGAAACCGATAAAGGCTCCTTTAGTGGACTGTAAGGCCTTATTCATATCCTTGCTGTCGTGGAGAAGTTCTCCGATAAATACCCCGGCAAACATCCCTATCAGAAATCCTAAAGGAATAGGAATAAAAATTCCGACGATAGTTCCAATGATTGAGCCGATACTTCCCCAGCGGGTTCCTCCATATTTTCTATTGGTTTTTGCAGGAATTACATAGCTGAGCACTGCAGAAATTGCTGTCAGGATACCAAATGCCCAGACATAGATCATGGGCAGATCCGCATTTGTCCCGAATTTATAGATCAGAAGACCGCAAATACTTAGTAAAAGTCCCGGAAGTACAGGTAAGAAAGTCCCAAGTATTCCGAGAACCAATAAAATAAGACAGAGAACATTAATTAAGGCTGTATCCATTCTTTAAAATTATCAATGCAAGATAGGAAAAAAGAAAATTCGCAGAAATCTTTTTAGTATTTGGGATGAAAATTGATAATCAATACTTACATCATCATTCTTAATTTTATAAATTTGCTGTAATGAAAGACGAAATACAAGACACCAAAAGTTTTTTACAGGAAATAAGTGATCAGCTCTATATGTACATCAGTCAGGTGACGCCTGGGGGAATGGATTGGGTTGTTCATATTATTGTAAAGCTGGCATTGCTTTGCGCAGTGTTTTTGGTGGTGGATTTTGTTTTTAAATTTGTTATCAATTTTGTATTCAGATTCTTCCGTAGTGACGAAAAGTTTCCAATTATACGATCAGTTTATCAATCAAAAATCAGTAATTCTGTAGCTCACTTTGCAGCGCTTTTAGTTGTTGGGGCTATTCATCCTTCTATATTTCCGGCAACAGCACTGCCTAAAACCAATATTTTCATCAACAGAGCTATCAATTTAGGATTGGTACTGATCCTTGCGGGAATGTTGTACAGATCATTAACAGGATTCAGGTATTTTTTCACCATAAAACAGGATTTTTACAAAATTATGGCACTGAATGCTATTTCAGAAACTGTAAGGATCTTAGGAATTTTTATCTTTTCTGTAGTGGGACTCTGCGTAATATTCGGGATCAAAGGAACTACTATTGTGGGGAGCTTGGGAGCCATTACCGCTGTACTGGTCCTTGTTTTCAGAGATACAATATTAGGGTTTGTAACAGGAATACATGTGGCTACCTCTAAAAATATGAAAGTAGGAGACTGGGTGAGTATTCCAAAATACAGCATTGAGGGAAATATCACTGATATAAGTCTTCTGACAACAAAGATTACTAATTTCGATAAAACTGTTTCCACAATTCCTACTTACGATTTGCTTACAACGGAGATTAAAAATCTTCAGGTGATGTCTGAATCCAATACAAGAAGAATTAAAAAATCCATTTATTTTAATATCAATTCTTTTAAATTCCTGAATGCAGAAGATATTGAGCGTTTAAAAGATATCAACCTGATTTCTGATTATCTGGAAGAAAAAACACTGGAAATTGAAAAAGAAAAGCAGGATCTGGAACATAATGATAAAACAATCAACGGAAGACAGCTTACCAATATCGGGGTTTTCAGATATTATGCCCAGAAATATATAGAAAACGATCCTGATATAGATCAGAAAGGATCAAAAATGGTCCGCCAGCTGGATATTACCCCTCAGGGACTTCCTCTTGAAGTATACTGCTTTGCCAATGATTCCAAATGGGAGCATTTCGAGCAGATCCAGGCAGATATTTTCGATCATTTGCTGGTGGCATCAAAAGAATTTGATCTTCAGGTAATGCAGGTAAGTGTAAAAGTGTAAGGATAGAGGTTTGATAGATTTGTCATTTAATTCAGTATCAGTTTTTTGATATTTAATAAATGATAAACATCTAAATAAAATAAACTCGAGAAATTTAACTTCTCAAAAAATAATAATGTGATATTAAGAGATAGGAATCAAGACTAATCTCTAATATCTAACATCTCAATAAAAAAATGACAAAATTAAGCGTAAACATTAATAAAATTGCGACATTAAGAAATGCAAGGGGTGGCGAAACGCCAAGTGTAACAGAGGCAGCAGTTAAAATTCAGGAGTTCGGTGGACAGGGAATTACGATTCATCCGAGACCTGATGAAAGACATATCACAAGAAAAGATGTATATGATCTGAAACCTTTGGTTACAACTGAGTTCAACATTGAAGGAAATCCGCACCGCTCTTTTATTGATATGGTACTGGAAGTAAAGCCGGAGCAGGTAACGCTGGTTCCTGATGCAGACGATGCTATTACCTCTAATGCAGGCTGGGATACTAAAAAGCATTTAGATTTCCTGACAGAAATTATTGCCGATTTTAAAAACGCAGGAATCCGTACCTCTGTTTTTCTTGATCCGCTTCCGGAGCTCGTAGAATATGCCGCAAAAACCGGAGCAGACAGAATTGAACTGTATACCGAAGCTTACGCAAAAAACTATCTTACAAACAAAGAACAGGCTATAAAACCTTATTATGATACGGCCGTTGCTGCAACGGAATTCGGTTTGGGGATCAATGCAGGACATGATCTGAGCCTTGAGAATTTAAAATACTTCGCGGACAATATTCCTAACCTTCTTGAAGTTTCAATCGGACATGCTCTGGTTTCTGAAGCACTTTATATGGGACTTGAAAATACAGTTCAGGCTTATTTGAAAAGACTTGCAAAATGGTAAAAAAGTTAGAGATTAGATGTCAGAAGTTAGCAATGAAGTTACACTTTAATATTTGCTTCTGACATTTAATTTTTAGGATGCAGTAGACGATCAGTATTTGGAGAATCTGAAGCGCATTCATGATCTAATTTCTAACCTCTAACTTCTAATATCTATTTAAAAAATGGAAATTTTAAACTCAAAAATATTTGGCGAAAATCTTACAGTTACGCCGCTTCTTGTTTTTCACGGACTATTTGGTATGCTTGATAACTGGGGAAGTTTTGGAAAAGACTTAGGAGAATATCTTCCCGTACATCTTATTGATCTTAGAAATCACGGAAGAAGCTTTCATTCAGAAAGTATGACCCATGACGATCTGGCGGATGATATTGCCCGTTATATGGATCATTACGGAATTCAAAAAGCTCATGTTCTGGGACATTCTTTAGGCGGAAAAGCAGTGATGCAGTTTGCTCTGAAATATCCTGAAAGAGTAGAAAAACTTATTGTAGTAGATATTTCACCGAAGGCTTATCCTCCACATCATCAGGGAATTATTAAAGCCCTTGAAACTGTTGATTTCGATACTGTAACTTCAAGAGGTGATGTAGAAGCAGTATTAAGTCAGTACATTCCTGAAAAATCAACCATCCAGTTTTTAGCAAAGAATCTGTACTGGGATGATAATAAAAAACTGAACTGGAGATTTAATCTTAAAACTCTGTCTGAAAAATACAATGAATTTGTTTCCAATGCTGTGAAATTTGGGGTTTTTGAAGGTGATTCCCTGTTTATTGCAGGTGAAAAATCAAACTACATCCTTCCGCAGGATGAATATGGGATTAAACAACAGTTTCCAAAAGCCAAGATTGTTACGGTAAAAAATGCCGGTCATTGGGTGCAGGCTGAGAATCCAGTTGATTTCGCGAAAGTTGTTAAAGAGTTTTTGGGTTTAAATTAATTTAATTCCGATTTTTTATTGTTTTAGTTAAAATTTTCTTAAAAACAAAGTATTATTTCCCCGGGTGTTGAAATTTTTTGTACTTTAGTTTTGCATAAAAACTAAATATAATACCTTATGGAAAAGAAAAACTCAAAAAAACCGTTCTTTGCTTCGTTTTTAGAAAAACAGATCAATGATCCTGAGAAAATTCAGGGAGGTGGAATTACTACACCTACCACAGATATTCTTACCGTGCCGGAAAGAGATACGGTTACCACATCACCATTTCTTGACAACGCAACAACGCCTTTAAAAGATCAGGTCGTAACAATGAAGTATCCGTCTGATAGTGATGAGTCTGGAGAATTGGATATTTTGTAATCAGAGTTACAACAGAAAACATTAACCAAAACTAAATTATTATGAAAAACAAAGATTCAAAAAAGAAGCCTTTTTTTGCCTCATTTTTAGAAAAGCAGCTTAAAGATCCTGAAACTGTAAAAGGAGGAGATACAGGTATCATCACAAGCAGCTTGCAGGACCAGATTACCAAACCATCTATTGATGTGGTAACCTCTCCTAAGGATGATATGATGCACACGCTGAAATATCCATCTGACGGTGATGACGATGCTCCAACTATTCCATTAGACTAAGCGTGAAAATATTAATCGTATTAATACAATCCTCAAAGGAAACTTACCACTAAGTTTCCTTTTTTAATAAAAACAGGCAAATGATTCTCTGCATCACCCACTCAAAGGATTTCTACAATATTGATATTTTTTTTGAATATCTTGCTTCTAAAAATATTCCTTATTTCAGGCTGAATTCAGACCATATGAACCATTTCCAGAAAATCAGCGTGAATGAGCATTCATTTGAACTGACTGATGAATCCGGTAATACCATTCATTCAAAAGATATCAAAGGTATCTGGCACAGAAAAGCATGGGGAATAAGCGTTCCTGAAGAACTGGATGAAGATTACAAAAAAGTATTCCTGGGCGGATACGGAAATCTCCGTTATAACCTGATTACCATTTTGGAAGATATTCCGTGGATCAATCCTTATGAAAATGAAAGAAAGATTGACGGCAATAAAATGCTTCAGCTGAAACTGGCCGGTAAAAATCATTTAACCGTTCCTGAAACTCTTTTTTCCAATGATGAAGAAAAAATAATGGCCTTCTTTCATGAATTCTGTAATGGAAAAGCAGTGGCAAAGCTTCACAGCCTGACTGCAAAAACCATGAACGGGGAGAATCTTATCTCAACCATGATCATTGAAGAAGATACACTGGAACATCTTTCAGACATTGCCTACTGTCCGATGATTTTCCAGCCGTATATTGATAAAGAATATGAACTAAGAATTGTTTATATAGCCGGAGAATTTTTTGCCGGAAAGATCAATAACAGTGAAAATGCAGACTGGAGGCTGGCCCGGGGAAATTATGCCTGGTCGGCCTATGAGCTTCCCGAAAATGTTAAAACCGGTCTTGCTTCCATGATGAAAGAAATGGGGCTTTACATTGGAGCTATTGACATGATTAAAGGAAAAGACGGGGAATATTATTTCCTGGAAGTAAATCCTCAGGGAGAATGGGGAATGCTTCAGAAAGAACTGGGATTTCCCATCGCAGAAAGAATTGCCGATAACCTTATAAAAAGAATTAATATCCATGAATAAAATACTAATTATTACCCACACTCAAGATAATTTTTCAATCGAAAAAGTAACAGAATACATAGAAAAAAATAGCTGTGAAGTCATCCGTTTTGATGTAGATTTATATCCAATATACAATAAATTGTCCACTATTTTCCAGGACGGAGAATGGGTAAGTATTCTAGAGACTAAAGAAGCACAGTACCGCCTTGATGATATTGCTGCCGTTTGGTACAGAAGAGCTTACAACATCGGAAACGGCGTGAAAGAAGAAATGGATAAAAAATTCTATGGTGCGGCAATGGGCGAGATCCGAAACACGCTTTTTGGGTTTATAGAATCTGTAGATGCTTATGCATTGGGAAAACCTGGGATTTACAGAAGACTGGACAGCAAAGAAGAGCAGTTGAAAATTGCTGTTAAATTAGGTCTTAAAATTCCGGAAACCTGCCTGACGAATAATCCTGAAGAAGCAAGACAGTTTATCCTCAGGCACAAGAATGTGGTGGCAAAAATGCAGACCGGCTTCGCCATCTATGAAGACGGGGTAGAAAGTGTGGTTTTTACCAATGTTGTGAGTGAAGACAAGCTTGAAGAACTGGATTCACTGGTATATTGCCCGATGCAGTTCCAGAAAAAGATCGAAAAGAAAAAAGAATTACGGGTTACCATTGTAGGACGGGATGTATATGCTTTTGAAATAGATTCCCAACAGTCTGAAGATGCCAAAGTAGACTGGAGAAAAGACGGAGTCAATCTTTTAACCAAATGGGTCAGAACAGAACTTCCTGCCGACGTAGAAGCAAAACTTCTGGAACTTCTGGATGTTTATAATGTAGACTACGGAGCTATAGACATTATTGTTTCTCCTGAAGACGAATATTATTTTATAGAAATAAATGCTGCAGGAGAGTTTTTCTGGCTGGATAATTTAACGGAAGATAACCTGATTTCCAAAAGTATTGCAGACATACTTTGCGACAAAGCCCCAAGAAGAAACAATATGGTTATGGCTTGAAATTAACAGGAATTTTTAACTATAAAAGGCACAAAAGATTAAAAATGACTTAGTTTTTGTGCTTTTTTGGTTTAGATGGGTCTATACTTTGAACCACCCCGTCAAAAATTCTATGAATTTTCGCCACCCCTCCAAGGGATGGGAATTCTGATCCGACTAATATCTGTCATTTCTAAAGCTTTTATTTTCTCAGGAATCTAAAAAATCTTCTTTTTTAGTACTTTTTGACTGAAAATAACTCAAGTTTCAAAAACTTTTATGAGTAAAATCTTTTAAAGTCTTTCAAAATAATAATATTGGTTAAATTAAGTGGAATTCTGCTTTAAAAATTGCAAATTTGCATAAGCAGTTTTTCAGAAAATCCATACAGGAAAATGAAGAATTGCCGGATAGGAAATATTGTTATATTTTAGTCAGCAATCAAGTAAATAATTAATGATTTTTGTAACGGGTGCAACCGGAATCCTGGGAAGGGTGATCGTTTTGGAACTTCTTAAAAAAGGGAAAAACGTGCGTGCCTCCAAAAGACCGGGCAGCAATTTAAACGATGTAAGGCATTCTTACAGCTTCTACACAGAGAATCCTGATGATTTTTTTAATAAAATCGATTGGGTAGACGTAGATTTTGACGATCTTGATTCTCTTCAGAATGCATTAAAAGATGTAGACGAGGTTTATCACTGTGCTGCAAAAGTAAGCTTCCATCCTCATGATGAAAAAGAAATGTACCATACCAACGTAAAAGGTACAGAAAATCTGCTGTTTGCATGTGAAGGTTCAGAAGTGAAAAAATTTCTGCACGTAAGTACCATTGCTGTGCTTGATATTTTCAATGAAAATGGAGAACTGGACGAAAATTCAGAATTTAATTCCAAAGAAGAGCATTCTGCCTATGCCATTTCCAAGCACCTTGCTGAAATGGAAGTTTGGAGAGCATCTGCTGAAGGACTGAACACTATAATTGTAAACCCCGGAATGATTATCGGAAGTGGAAACTGGGGCCAGAGCAGTGGAGATATTTTCCCTACTTTTGAAAAAAATGGCTTTACATTTTCCGGTGGAACAAGTTATGTGGATGTTAGGGATGCTGCTGAAATCTCTATTGAACTTATGGAAAAAAATGCTTTCGGAGAACGTTTTATTCTTATTGCCGAAAATAAAAGATATGCAGACCTTGGAAAACAAATCCGGTCACAGCTTAAGCTGAAAGAAGCAAAAATCCTTACAAAATCTCAACTGAAGATGGGAAGACTTGCCAATATCCTTTTTGGATGGCTGATTCCAAAACTGAGGATTATTACAAAATCCAATATTGAATCCATATCAACTCTCAACACTATTTCCAATCAAAAAATTAAAGAAAAGCTTGACTGTCAATTTATTCCCGTAAAGGAAAGCGTTGATTTTCATCTTAAAAATTATATTAACGACAAAAAGCTGAATTCATGAATCTTGCAGCAGCAATTATCCTTAAAAATGTAGAAAAACATCCGGTAAAATCAGCAATAGGCTTTAAAAAGAAAGATGAGGCCTGGAAAGAGCTGAGCTGGAAAAAATTCGGTGAAATTGTTTTTAAAACTGCAAATGCACTGAAAAATGCAGGAATTCAGGAAAATGATAAAGTCGCCATTTATTCAGATAATTCCTCTGAATGGATGATCTTTGATCTTGCTTCAATGGCAATCGGGGCAATCACGGTTCCTATTTATTCTACGAACAATGCAGAGCAGGCGGAATATATCATGAATGATTCTTCTGCAAAGGCAGTACTTGTGGGAAGTCAGGAGCAGTATGACGCCTGTCTGGATATTTTGCAGAAAGAAGAAAACCAGCTGGAAACTATTATTGTTTCTAAAAAAGCGGTTTGGATCAAGAAAGAATTCAATAGCTTTTACCTTGAAGATTTTATTGCAAAATCCTCTCCTAAGTTAGAGATCTGCAATAAGGAATATGATGATACGGCTACACTGATCTATACCTCCGGAACTACAGGAACTCCCAAAGGGGTAATGCTTACGCATGGAAATTTCATCAAAGCCTTTGATTCCCACTTTGAGTTTTTTAAATTTAAAAACTTTGAAGAAGAGTTGTCGCTGGCATTTCTTCCACTTACCCATGTTTTTGAAAGAAGCTGGAGCCTGCTTTGCCTGTATGGTGGAGCAAGAGTGTATTTCCTGGAAGATCCTAAGAATATTGCCAGAGCTTTGGAAGAAGTGAAGCCTACGATGATGTGTGCAGTGCCAAGGTTTTTTCAGAAAGTATATGCCGGAGTTTTAGAAAAAGCGGAAGAAGGATCATCCACGAAGAAAAAAATCTTCGACTGGGCGTTGGCAACAGGATGGCAGGCTGCAGAACTGAGAAGAAACGAAAGGCCAATTCCTTTCAGGTTGAAACTCAAAGAATCTGTTGCTGATATGTTGGTTTTTAGTAAGATCAAAGAAAGAATGGGCGGAAGACTGTGGTTTTTACCCTGTGGAGGAGCATCGCTGTCACCTGAAGTTACAAAATTCTTTGATTCAGTAGGCATCCATATCACAGTAGGCTATGGACTTACAGAGACTACAGCTACGCTTACACTTTTTCCGTTAACTCATTTTGAACACGGAACCAGTGGAAAACCTTTACCGGGAGTAGAAGTTCGTATTGGTGAAGGCGATGAGATCCAGGCCAAAGGAAATGGAATTATGAAAGGCTACTATAATAAGCCGGAAGAAACACAGAAGGTTTTTACAGAAGACGGATGGTTCAAAACCGGAGATGCCGGAAAATTTGATGATAAAGGAAACCTGATCATTACAGACAGGATTAAAGATCTGATGAAAACGTCCAATGGAAAATATGTGGCACCACAGCAGATTGAAAATCTTCTTACCAATAATAATTTTATCCAGCAGATTATGCTTGTAGCAGAGGGGAGGCAGTTTGTTTCAGCCCTTATTGTTCCGAATTTTGAGTTTCTGCAGGATTTTATGAAGAAAAATAATATTCCTTTTACCAATTGGGAAACAGTAGTGGAGGATGAGAAGATTATTACTTTGTACAAAGAAAAAGTCAAAGAACTGCAGGTTCATCTGGCAGATTATGAAAAAGTAAAAAAGTTCACATTAATGCCGGCTGAATTCGATATCAATACCGGAGAAATTACACCAACTTTAAAGGTCAAAAGAAATGTGGTTCTTAAAAAATATGCAGATATTATAGAAAAAATGTATTAAAATAGAGCTTTGATCATTGAGCTTTATCATTTGAATTAAATTATGACGACACAAGAATTTCTAGGAAAACAAAATTTCAATATTCATACCCGGACAGTTTCGGAAAGCTGCCCGTCCAATATTGCCCTGATTAAATACTGGGGTAAATATGATAACCAGATTCCCGCAAACCCAAGCATCAGCTATACCTTGAATCATTGCAAAACAAATACTTCAATGGAGTTTTTGGCAGATGAATCCTTTTCTGTACAGACTTTTTTGGCAGGAAATGAGGAAGTGAAGTTCGCTGAAAAAATAGAAAAATATTTCAAAAACATAGAACAATATCTTCCGTGGATATTGAAAGGAAAATATATCATCAGAACCGAAAATACTTTCCCTCACAGCTCCGGAATTGCAAGTTCTGCTTCGGGATTTGGAGCTATAGCTAAATGCCTGATGAAACTGGATGAAAAATTTTCAGGAAACTCATCTGAAGACGAATCATTAAGAAAAGCATCATTTTTAGCGAGATTGGGAAGCGGAAGCGCATGCAGAAGTTTGTATAACGGGCTGGTTGTCTGGGGAACTTCAGATGAGGTGGAAGGAAGCTCAGATTTATTTGCCGTAAAATATCCGGATGCTGATATTCACGAGATATTCAAAAATTTTAATGATTGGGTTTTATTGATCCATGAAGGCCAGAAGAGTGTTTCTTCAACTGTGGGACATGGTCTGATGAACACCAATCCATATGCGGAAAGAAGATTCCAGGAAGCAAGAGAAAATTTTGTTCCGATGAAAGAAATTCTTAAAAGCGGTGATATGGAAAGTTTTATTAAGTTGGTGGAACATGAGGCACTTACACTTCATGCGATGATGATGATGAGCGACCCAGCTTTTATCCTTATGAAAACAGGAACGCTGGAGGTGATCAATAAGATCTGGGATTTCAGAAGAGAAACAGGTCTTCCGCTGTTCTTCACGTTAGATGCCGGAGCTAATGTCCATCTCCTGTTTCCCCACAACGGATCTGAAGATAAAATTAAAACATTCATTGAAACGGAATTACTGCAGCATACTCAAAAAAATGGAGTAGTAAAGGATATGATGAAGTTTTAAGGATAAAAAAGATACTACATTTTTCGCTCCAATAAAACATAAACATCCGCGTAATCTGCTAAATCTGCGAGAGTCTTTTTACGCTCGCAGATTTAGCAGATTACGCAGATTCTTTTTTGAGGTAGAATCTTATTCGTCTTTTATTGAAAAGGTGCGTTCAGGAAATCATTTAAGGGTTTCATCAGCTTAAAAATCTTAGTCATGTTTTTTATGGCACTTTTGTCCAGAACTTCCTCGTCTTTCAGATTATAGACCACAATAAAATTCTTTAATTTCAAATATTCACCCATAGGATCTTCCTTTTCAAAGCCCTGAGGGATTTTTTTAAGCTTGTCGTCCTGGTCAAGCTCCGGAAAATGCTTTTTAAACTCCTTTTGGTTGATGATCTTAAGGAAATCATCGCCATACAGAGAAATCTCTTTCCTTACTTCTTTCAGAACAGAAGATTCGGGCATATAAATTCCACCGGCTAGGAAAGATTTTCCCGGTTCCATATGAAGATAATAGCCACCTTTCTGGCTTCCTTTGCCCATGCCGAGAGATGCTCCAAAATTGGTTTTGTACGGAGATTTATCTTTTGAGAACCTTGTATCTCTGTAAATTCTGAACAGTGATTTTTTACCATCAATTTTCCCTAATTCTTCATCAAAAGCGGACATTTCTTTGATCAGCCCTTCAAGGAAGGCAATAACATTTTCCTGTGATTCTGTATAAGCAGCTTTATTTTCAGTAAACCACTCACGGTTATTATTAGCGGTAAGATTTTTTAAAAAGGTCAGCGTTTCTGGCTTTATATTATTCATGTTTTTAAAAGTTTACTTTGATGTGTGATTCAATTTATTTAACCAAGTTAAAGAATAAACTTATGCTGACCAAAATTACGTAAACCTTAATCGGTAAATAATATTTTCCGAAGTTTAAAAAATAATTTTAATTTTAAAATAGCCTGAAAATTTTGCATAAATGAAATTTAGTTGTCTGATTAATAAATCTCTAACAAGTATTATGGCTAAAGGAAATAATACGATTAGACAGATGAAGGTTTTTCGGATGAAAATTTACGGTGAATAGTGTTATTCTGGAAAATTCATAAATAATACAGAAAAAATCAATCCAATTTAATAAAAAAAAATAATGTTTAACATGTTTTTAACGCAAGCCATGTTTTTTTGGATTTAATTTTTTAAAAATTAAAAAAATATTAAAGGATTCTGAATTAAAGTTTACATATTTAAAACTTTATTCAAAAACAAATCAAATATTTATTGTATCTTTGCAAAAATTTTAAAATATTTAATGAATTTATTTACGGAGTCCAATTTAAGTCCTGACATTCTTAAGGCAATTGGCGAACTGGGTTACGAAAGCCCGACAGAAATCCAAAAACAGACTATCCCTTTCATTCTTTCAGATATTCGCGATTTGATCGCACTTGCGCAGACAGGGACAGGCAAAACAGCAGCGTTTTCGCTTCCGATTTTGGATATGATTGACGAAACGAGTCGCAAAATCCAATTATTGGTGCTTTGTCCGACACGGGAATTATGTCTTCAGATTTCTAAAGACATAAAAAATTATTCCAAATATATGAAAGACATCAAAACCACGGCGGTTTACGGTGGAAGCAGTATTATGGATCAGATTCGTTCTTTAAAGGAAAAACCGCAGATTATTGTAGGTACTCCGGGAAGAGTGATCGACCTTATCAACAGAAAAGCACTTGATTTTTCTGCAATTCATTGGTTAGTTTTAGACGAAGCTGATGAAATGCTTTCTATGGGTTTCAAAGATGAGTTGGAAACAATTCTTAGCGAAACACCGGATACAAAGCAGACTTTCCTATTCTCGGCAACGATGAATAAAGAAGTGGAGAGAATTTCTAAAAATTATCTTACCAACCCGCACCGTATTTCTGTAGGTTCTATTAACGAGGTTAAAAAGAACATTAAGCATGAATACTATGTAGTAGGGTACCGTCAGAAAAAAGAAGCTCTTAAAAGACTTATTGATGCGAATCCTAACCAGTATTCCATCATTTTCTGCAGAACAAGAATGGAAACTCAGGAAGTTGCCGATTTCTTAATGCAGAACGGTTATGCAGCTGATGCGCTTCACGGAGATCTTTCTCAGGCGCAGAGAGATACGGTAATGAAGAAATTCAGACTTAAAAACATTGATATCCTTGTAGCGACAGACGTTGCAGCAAGAGGACTGGATGTAAACTCCTTAACTCACGTGATCCATTTCTCTTTACCTGATGATCCGGAAGTATTCGTTCACAGAAGCGGAAGAACCGGTAGAGCAGGAAAAGACGGTATCTCAATGGCATTAATCAAGCCTGAAGAGAGCAGAAAACTTAAACAGATCAAATCTGCAACGAAAATTGAAATCAACGAAAGGTTTATTCCTACAGGTGATGATATTATCAAGGCTCAGGTTGGAGGTGTTTTTGAAAAACTATTTACAGAGCACGAAGAAGATATATTTGAATTTGACGACAGTCTGATTCCGGATCTGAGCAACTTTACAAAAGAAGAGCTTGTACACAAGCTATTACAGTTCCAGTTGAAAGATCTTGCCCTATACTACAAAGATAAGCATGATCTTGCTGAGCAGAAACTGAGCAGCAGAGATGATGATTATTCAAGAAGAGACAGAGGACGCGACAGAGACAGAGATAGAGGAAGAGACCGTGACCGTGACAGAGGAAGAGACCGTGGAGGAAAGCCTAGAAGAAAGGACGAAAACATGGTAAGATTCTTCTTCAACCTGGGGAAAAAAGATCAGTTGAAAAAGCTTGATGTATTGGATATCATCAATAAAGCTACAGCCGGGAAAAGCAAAAAAAGAGCAGAAATCGGTGATATTGAAATTTTAGAAAAATTCTCTTTCTTTGAAGTTGAAAAATCATTCCAGGAAAATGTAATGAGTAATATTCCTTCAATGAAATTCAGAGGAAAAGAAATGAGAGCTGAAGTAGCAAACTAAGGCACCTCAAGATATATTAAAACCGGCTTTTGGCCGGTTTTTTTATTTGATAATCAAGTGTTAACCGAATGTTAACAAAACTTAATGTTATATTGTTTCAGGGCAAATCCTTTTTTAAGAAATTTGCACAAAATTATAAATACATACAAATGGGAATTGGTAATATTTTCCACGCTTTTCAACCAAAAGATAAAATTTTCTTTGTACTTTTTGAAAAAGTAACTGAAAATCTAGTTGCAATGTCTGAAGACTTTAACAACGGTATCAGAGATTTCGATCTTAACGACGATACGATGTTAAAAAGAATGAGTGACTATGAGCACAAAAATGACGAACTTACACATGAGATCTTTGTTGAATTAGGAAAAAACTTCATTACACCGTTCGACCGTGAGGATATCCACACACTGGCTACAGGCCTTGATGATATCGCGGATTATATCTATGCTTCTACAAAATACATTTTCTTATACAAATCGCCTGAAATGAAGGCTTATTCAGATTTTTCATTACTGATCCACAAAGCTTGTCTTGAGATCCAGAATGCAATGAAAAACCTTAAAGGATTCAAAAACATGGATCAGGTAAAAGAAGCATGTATCAAAGTAAACTCTATTGAAAATATTGCAGATGACCTTCTTTCCAATTCAATGGTAGATTTGTTTGAAACCAACGATGCAATTAACATTATCAAAGTTTCATCCGTACTTAATTATCTTGAAATAGTAACTGACAAAGCAGAAGATGTTGCCAATACGATTGAGAACATCATGATCAAATACGCTTAAAACAATTATAACTCACAGAAATGGAATTTCCGATTTTACTTACGGTTATTATTGCTTTAGCTTTAATTTTCGATTATATTAATGGTTTTCATGACGCAGCCAACTCAATTGCAACCATTGTCTCCACTAAGGTTCTTACCCCTTTTCAGGCAGTACTTTGGGCAGCACTCTGGAACTTTGCAGCTTTCTTCATTGCAGCTTATATCATTGGAGAATTCAAGATTGGTAATACCATTGCCAAAACCGTTAATGAGAATTTTATCAACCTTGAAGTTATATTTTCAGGTCTCGTAGCAGCTATTGCTTGGAACCTTCTGACATGGTGGTTTGGAATTCCTTCCTCATCATCCCATACCTTGATTGGAGGGTTTTTAGGGGCGGCCCTTATGCACGCTTTTATGATGGACTATCATGATGTGGCAGCAGCACAACCAGGCTTAGGCTTTTTTGAAACATGCAAACATGCTTTCCATCAGGTAACAACACAAAGTGTTGTGAAGTTTGATAAAGTAATTCCTATTTTCCTGTTCATTTTTATGGCTCCGATAATAGGGATGGTGATCTCAATTATTATTACATTGATAATTGTTCACCTTTATAAAAAATCAAATCCGCACAAGGCAGATCAGTCTTTCAAAAGATTACAGTTAGCTTCATCAGCCTTATTCAGCTTGGGACACGGTCTGAATGATGCCCAGAAAGTAATGGGGATCATCGGGGCTGCATTGATCTATTATCATGTTGAAATGCTGCATGATCCGATATATCTAGCCATTCCTTCAGCGGGCCGTTTTGATTATTTTGCAGAACATTATCTTTGGGTTCCTTTAGTTTCGTTCTTGGCAATTGGTTTAGGAACGATGAGTGGAGGATGGAAAATCATTAAAACGATGGGGACCAAAATTACCAAAGTAACTTCTCTTGAGGGAGTAAGTGCAGAAACTGCAGGAGCAATTACATTGTTCATTACAGATCACTTTGGTATTCCGGTATCTACAACTCATACAATCACAGGTTCTATTATCGGGGTTGGTTTAACGAAAAGAGTATCAGCCGTAAGATGGGGAATCACTGTAAGCCTTCTTTGGGCTTGGGTATTAACGATTCCTATTTCAGCAATTGTTGCAGGAATTACTTATCTTTTGGTAATGTTCCTGTCCTAATTTAAAAATTGAAATACATAATATAAACTTTGTCCTTCAGGGCAAAGTTTTTTGTTTTATAAAGCCTCGAAAAATTGTATTTTTGTTCAAATTAAAAGATTTTATGGAATTTTTAGACAGATACCAGCAGATTGTTGCTGAAGCCATTACGAAGTACACTTTTAAAGACAAACCTGTGGAGCTCTATGATCCGATGAACTACATCATTTCCCACGGAGGAAAGCGTCTTCGTCCGATTATGGTACTGATGGCATGTGATCTGTTCGGTGGTGACCTTCAGCAGGCTATAAAACCAGCACTGGCTATTGAATTTTTCCATAATTTCACGCTTATTCATGACGATATTATGGATGAAGCTCCGCTAAGAAGAAATAAACCTACAATCCATACCCTTCATGGAATCAATGTCGGAATTCTTTCCGGTGATGCCTTAATGCTGAAGGCTTATAAATTTTTTGAAGATCTTGAACCTGAAATTTTTAAAGCCTGCATCAGAATCTTTACCCATACAGGCCTTCTTTTATGTGAAGGACAGCAGTATGACATCAACTTTGAGACGCAGGAGAATGTAACCTATGATGATTACATTCGAATGATTACTTATAAAACAGGGGTTCTTAGCGCATCTTCGTTTGAAATAGGAGCGCTTATTGCAAAAGCTAATTTTAAAGATGCAAAAGCTATTTTCAATTTCGGAAAACATATTGGTATCGCTTTCCAGATCATGGATGATTATCTTGATGTATTTGGAGATCAGGCTCAGTTTGGAAAGAAACATGCCGGAGATATTTACGAAAACAAAAAAACAGTTCTTTATCTTTTAGCCAGAGAACACGGAACAGAAGAAGAAAGAAAAGAGCTGGATCACTGGTATGGTAAGAAAACCGACAATATTGACAAAGTATACGGTGTTGAAAAGATCTTCAGAAGAACCAAAGTAGACGAAAAAGCATTACGATTAATTGAAAAACATAACGAAATCGGACAGGCCTATCTGGAAAAAATCAATATTCCTGAAGAAAAGAAAAAACCTTTCATAGAACTGGCTAATTATCTGTTGAGAAGAGAGAGCTAATAAGATGATAGGTAGAAGGCTGCAGGTCTTCTGATTCAACGGTTAGTTGCTACCTGCTACCTATTATCTGCCACCTAAAAAATGAAATTCAGAACTGAAGTAAACATTCCGCAATCAGAAAAAAAGATTGATATTGAAGATAAAATATTTTCAATAGGATCCTGTTTTGCTTCGGAAATGACAGATTTGCTGAGGCAGGGACAGCTTCAGACGGTCAATAATCCTTTTGGGACTATTTTTAATCCGTTCTCGATCAGTAATGCAGTTAAAAGGCTTCATGATTCCGAGTTTTATACAGAAGATGAACTGATTACTTTTAATGACGAATTTATGTCTCTGGATCATCACAGCAGTTTTGACAGGAGGTATATTCACCAGACTTTAGAAATAATAAATGCCGGAATAGAGGTGGGGAACAGGTTTCTTCAGGATGCCGGCTGGGTAATTATCACTTACGGAACTTCATTTATTTATGAATTTATCCCGAAGAAAAAACTGGCTGCCAACTGTCACAAAATCCCACAGAAGTTTTTCGAAAAAAGACTGCTTTCCCATCAGGAGCTTACAGATTCAATCTATAATACAGTTTTAAATCTGAAAGATATATGCCGGGACGATGTGCAGATCCTTTTTACCGTTTCACCGGTGCGGCATACTAAAGATGGTATGATTGAGAATCAATTGAGCAAATCCAAACTAATCACGGCTGTTCATGAGGTTGTTTCCCAGTTGGAAAACTGCCATTATCTTCCTGTTTATGAAATATTGATGGATGATCTGCGTGATTACCGTTTTTACAAGGAGGATATGATCCACCCGACATCGCAGGCTGTCAATTATATCTTTGATAAATTCGGGGAAGCTTATTTTTCAGATGATACAAAAAGCTTTATCAAAGAAAATTTTAAGATCAATAAGGCTCTGGAACACAGAACTGAGGACGAAAAGGATCCGAAATATATCGAATTCAGAGAAAAACTGAAGCAAAGAATCGAAGTCCAGAGGGAAAAAGTAAGACATAAAATATTTTTAAATGATTGATTTCACGAACATTGATTATCTGAAATCAGGAAATGAAAGACAGAAAAGAGCTTATGAAGTTCTTAAAAAATATAAGGTCTTTGAGAAGCTAAAACCCTATTCTCCGGTTCTGGCCGGAACAATTCCCATTGAAATTGATATTGAAAGCAGTGATCTGGATATTATTTGTGAAGTAGATCTTAAATTTGAAGAAGATTTTCTCGATGATATCATGTTCAGTCGGCTGATTCCTGCAGATGCTGATGTAAAGGTTGAAAATATTACCGTTAATGGAGAAAAAAGCATTGTGCTGAACTTTGTGCTGGAAGAATTTCCAATAGAGATTTTCGGACAGAACAAACCGGTGCTTGCACAGAATGCTTACCGTCATATGATGGCTGAATACAGAATATTAAAAAATAAAGGCGAAGATTTTAAACAAAAAATAATAGAACTGAAAAAACAGGGAATCAAGACTGAGCCGGCTTTTGGTCTGCTGATGAATCTGGAAAACCCTTATGAAGATCTGTTGAAATTTTAAGAAAATGATTGATACACATACCCATTTATATGCAGAGGAATTTGATGAAGACAGAAAAGAGGCAATTCAAAGAGCCATAGATAAAGGAATTACAAAATTCTATCTTCCTGCCATTGATTCGGAATCCCATGAAAAGATGCTGCAGCTGGAAACAGAATATCCCGGACAGATCATTTCTATGATGGGGCTTCACCCATGTTATGTAAAGCCTGAATCCTGGGAAAAAGAACTTGATATTGTTAAAAATTATCTGGATCAGAGAGATTTTCCTGCAATAGGAGAGATCGGAATTGATCTTTACTGGGATAAAACAACACTGGATATTCAGGTGAAGGCTTTTGAGCAGCAAATTGACTGGGCTATTGAAAAAGACCTTCCTATTGTGATCCATACAAGAGAAAGCTTTGATGAAACATTCGAGGTGCTTGAAAGAAAAAAACATCCGAAACTTCGTGGAATTTTTCATTGCTTTTCAGGAGATCTTCAGCAGGCGAAACATGCAATTGATCTCAATTTTATATTAGGAATAGGAGGGGTTGTTACCTTCAAAAACGGAAAGATAGATCAGTTCCTTAACGAAATTCCTCTGGATAAGATCGTGCTGGAAACAGACTCCCCTTATCTGGCTCCGGTTCCGCACAGAGGCAAAAGAAATGAAAGTTACTATCTTGATCTGGTAGCCGGAAAACTGGTGAATATTTATGGAAAGGATTTTTCGGAGATTGACAGGATAACTACAGAAAATGCAAACAAACTATTTGGTGTAAAAGGATAGAATTAAATATACTTTCGCTATAATTCCCGGCATATGAAAGTTTAAAGGACACACACCTGATGAAAATACCAAAAGAAATGAAATTTTATGGCTTTATAGGATTTCTTGGAGTCATTTTAGTATATATAACTGCCCAGTTTTATGTAAAATCACACCTTCCGGAGCTTGGCTGGACAGTGTCTGATTGGCTGATCAACTATGAAGACGGAGGATTTAAAAGGAGAGGGCTTTCAGGAAGTGTTTTGTTTTTTATTCAGGACCATTTAAAGATTCCGCTTAATACACAGATTTTTGCTATTCAGTCATTTTTCTTTATTCTTATTTTCTATTTTCTGACCCGCTTGCTGATGTCCAGAAAGTTGAATTGGGACATTTTGATATTGCTGTGTTCACCACTTTGCCTTTTGTTTATACCCGTTAATATTTTCAATTCAGGAAGAAAAGAAATTATTTTAATAACACTGATCCTGTTTTTTGTTTGCGGAAAACAGAGTGAATTAAAAAAGTATGTACTTTTCATAGGCTTTATTGTTGGACTGTTCCTTCATGAGCTGTTTTATTTCTACCTGCCATTTGTAGTGGCAGCTTATATTTTAAAAACCAATAAGGTTGATTTTAAATTTTTAGGAAGCTTATTTTTGTCTTCAACACTAGTCATTTTAATACTATTCTTTTGGGGTGGAGAAATTAATCAGGGCCAGTCTCTGGAACTTTTAAAACATCGGGGAATACAGTTTACCAGATTAAATATTTTCACTTACGATGTAGCTAAGGAGAGAAGAGGAATGGTCAATGCTTACCAGTCATACATACTGTTTGCCCTGGAATTGCTGTTTATGATATGGTTATCATTTGTTTTTGTTAGAAAGTATCTTCCTCAGCAGGTCAAAAACTTTAAAGTTTTCATTCTGATATCTCTGATCTGGGTCAGTCCCATTTACGTATTGGGAGCAGACTGGTTCCGCTGGAATCATATTTACGCTTTATTGCTTATCATCCTCATCATTACCGCTTTACAGACTAATGATAAAAAAAGACCTTACATAGAGGGGAGGCTAAATACTTCATTACTTGTAACAAATGCCCTTTTCTTCATTGTTTTTTATCTTCACATACAATATGACAGTTCAGGTAATTCATCAGCGTATCTGCTGCAGTATATTGAAAATAAACTGCCTTTCCTGAATTTCGATATATGATCTAAAAAAAGCTTCCCAATATTGAGAAGCTTTTTTTTATTTTTTTCTGGTAAAATTTTTATTCTTAGGTTTCTTGAACCCTGTAGTAGGAGTACTTCCTGCAGGTTTGTTATTCTTATTCTGAGGCTTTGGAGACCTTGAAGGCTTTCTCTCACCGCTGCCTGCTGCCATAGGCTTGTTATTGGAATCCCTTTTCTGAGCCACAAGATTATCAGTATGGAACGGGTGATCTTTTATAACAGGAATTTTCTTCCCGATCAGTTTTTCCGTATTTCTTAAGTTTAAGAGATCAAGACCGTCCACAAAGGAGATTGAAGATCCTTCAGCTCCAGCCCTTCCTGTTCTTCCGATTCTGTGAACGTATGTTTCAGAAACGTCGGAAAGTTCGAAATTGATTACATATTTCAGTTCATCAATGTCGATCCCTCTTGCAGCAATGTCTGTAGCGACCAGAATCCTTGTTTTTCCCGTCTTAAAATTATTCAGGGCATTCTGTCTCGCATTTTGTGATTTATTCCCGTGAATGGCTTCTGCTGAGATATTATCTTTCTGAAGTTTTCTTGCAATTTTATCAGCACCATGCTTCGTTCTGGAAAACACAAGCACAGAATCAGCAATATCATTTTTCAGGATATGAGAAAGAAGGTTCAGCTTGTTATCTTTTTCAACAAAATAAACCGATTGCTTGATCGTTTCTGCAGTGGAAGATACCGGTGTAACTTCTACCTTTACCGGGTTATTCAAAATAGAATCTGCCAGTTTTTGGATTTCAGAAGGCATTGTTGCCGAAAAGAACAGAGTCTGTCTTCTCTGTGGAAGAAGCTTGATAATTCTTTTTACATCATGTACGAAACCCATATCGAGCATCCTGTCTGCCTCGTCAAGAACAAAAATTTCAAGATTCTTTAAGCTGATGATTCCCTGAGCAATAAAATCAAGAAGTCTTCCGGGAGTTGCTACCAGAATATCTACACCTCTTTTTAACGCGGCCTCCTGGTTTCCCTGTTTTACACCTCCGAAAATAACAAGTTCCTTTAATGGAAGGTATTTTCCGTATGCATTGATATTTTCCTCGATCTGTATAGCCAGCTCTCTTGTCGGCGTTAAGATCAGGGCCTTTATATGATTATTTTTGGTATTATTTTTTGATAAATTCTGCAGGATAGGAATGGCAAACGCTGCCGTTTTTCCTGTTCCTGTCTGTGCGCATCCTAAAAAATCTCTGCCTTTTAAGATTTCAGGAATAGATCTTTCCTGAATGGGTGTTGGGTTGGTATATCCCTGTTCCTGAATTGCTTTTGCAATAGGTTCTATTAAGTTTAGGTCTGTAAAATTCAAATGAATGTTTTTAAAATTTAAAATAAAATTCCCTCAATGTGAAGGAATTATATGATGCAAAGGTAGTTTAAATATTTTTAGCAGATTATTTTACTTTTGCCCACTGCTGGTTATGTCTCAGTTCTTCAATGAATGTATAGACTTCTTTCAGCTTTGTGCTGCCACTTTTACCATAGTCTTCTACATTCTTGGAGCTTCCGTCTGTAAAATTAATTCTCAGATATGAAGTTGGAAGATCGGTAACATTTCTTGTTCCGTAATTGTCTTTCAGGCTTTTAACGTCAAGGGTGTTCAGTAGAGAAACCAGTTTGTTATAATCTGCTTCTTTTATTGTTCCCTTGAAAGTTCCTTCCCGTGGTTTTGAAAACTCTCCTTTTGAAAACTCTTTCGAAAAATTGAAATGTTCAGCCTCAAGTATAGCCGTTCTGTCCGGACTGATCGTCAATTTAAAGATAGGACATGAGCCAAAGCATGCACCTGCTTCATATTCAATTTTAGAATATTTTGAATCTGTTTTCTGTGTTGTACAGGAAAATAAGAATATAAATGTGCAAAGACTTAATATATATTTCATAATGGATGGTTTCCCTGATCTCTTTCAATAATTATTCCAAATACCTACATTTTCACTAAACTATTCTAAAGAAGAAACGCAGCAACCCTTAGTAAATGATAATCTTAAATGGACAGAGCTGTTATCCATTGATTCATAATACTTTGTTCTCTTTCTGTCTGTATTGTAATAAGAATAGCTTTTTATTTCCCCTTTATCAAAAAGTATTTTATTTTTGAAGAATAAAGGTTCCATATCATAAAGAATATTATTATTAAAACCCTTATCACTGTTGGTAATATCCAGCTCAATAATCCCTAAATTTGTTTTCCCTTTATCATTACGGATAAGGTGGTACTTATAATGGGTCAGATCATTTTCTGATTTTTTTTCAACCAGTTCCAGTATCTGATCGGTTTTTGCCTTTTTTCTTTTCTTTATATCGGCAATTTCAGATTCCAAAGGAATATCTCCTTTAAAATAATCGAAATTCCCCGGTCTGATATCCTTATTCTCATCCTTGATCAAGACAGGGAGAACCGGATTTGTGTTTTTATTTAAATTATAGATAACACCATTTCTGCTGTTGTTAAAAGACAGAACGGTAAGGTCAGCTCCATTGGTGTAATATTCAACAACTTCGTTTACCTCATTATTTGTATTGCGATCTGAAGTTTGATCATGGATAAATTTATACTTTAATCTGGTATCAAATTCATATCTGAAAAATGCTTTATTATGCAAAGGAGCAGGCTCATCCAGTCTGGAAATTTCCATGAACGAATCGCTGTCCTGAGCATAAGCCTGGGCAGGCAGAAGAAATGAAACAAAAATAACAGCAGGTGCTGTTATTTTTTTTATTGAGTGTGTCATTTTTTATCCGTGGAGTTTTTTCCAGATTGCATCTTTCAGTTCTACAAGGCCTTCTCCGGTGACGCCGGAGAAAAATAGCGGCTGTCTGTTTTCTGGGAATTCTTTGAAAATTTCATTTTTCAGTTCATCGTCCAGAAGATCGGATTTTGAAATAGAAACTAAGAAATCTTTATCCAGAAGTTCAGGGTTGTATTCTTTCAACTCGTTTTCCAGAATTTTAAATTCCTGGAAGTGGCCTTCGGAATCAGCCGGGATTAAGAACAGCAAAATGGAATTTCTTTCAATATGTCTTAAGAATCTGTGCCCTAAACCTTTTCCTTCAGCAGCACCTTCAATGATCCCCGGAATATCAGCCATTACAAAAGATTTGTAATTTCTGTAATCCACGATACCAAGATTAGGAGTCAGGGTTGTAAATGCATAATTGGCGATCTTAGGCTTCGCGGCAGAAACGGAGGCAAGAAGTGTAGATTTTCCTGCATTCGGGAAACCAACTAAACCTACATCGGCTAAGATTTTGAGCTCGAAAACAACGTAACCTTCCTCACCATCCATTCCGGGCTGAGCATACCTTGGAGTCTGGTTGGTGGAGGACTTGAAATGTTCGTTTCCTTTTCCTCCTTTTCCTCCCTGCATCAGAATGATTTCCTGCTTGTCTTCAAGAATTTCGCCGATAATTTCTCCGTCTTCATTTTTAGCAATGGTCCCAATTGGAACGTCAATATAAATATCATCGCCATCGGCTCCCGTCAGCTGGTTTTTGGCTCCGTTTTCCCCTCGGTCTGCTTTTATGTGGCGGGTGTATCGAAGCGGAAGTAAAGTCCATTCCTGAGCATTCCCTCTCATGATGACGTGCCCTCCGCGGCCACCGTCACCTCCGTCAGGACCTCCTTTAGGAATATATTTTTCACGGCGAAGGTGGGCAGAACCAGCACCTCCGTGTCCGCTTTTACAATGGATCTTTACGTAATCTACAAAGTTAGACATATAGTTTGTATTGCGGGTTGCAGGATATGGGTTCAAACTGGAATCCCATATCCCGGATCCCGATTATTTTATTTTTTCTACTTCAGCGAAAAGCTTTTGGGAAATTTCTTCAATTTCTCCTACACCATTTACTTCAACATATTTTCCCTGCTGCTTGTAAAGTTCGGCTACTTCTGCTGTTTTAGTATAATATTCTTTAATTCTGTTTTCAATGATCTCCACATTGCTGTCATCAGATCTTCCGCTGGTTTCTCCTCTTTTCAAAAGTCTTTCCACCAGAATTTTATCTTCCACCACTAATGAAAGGCAGATATCGATCTGGTCGTTCAGTTCTTCTTTTACAATTCTTTCCAGAGCTTCTGTCTGAGCAGTGGTTCTTGGATATCCGTCGAAGATAAATCCGTTGGTTTCCGTTGGTTTTCTGAGCTCATCGATCAGCATATCCGTTGTTACCTGATCCGGAACCAGTTCTCCCTTATCGATGTAAGATTTAGCCAGTTTTCCAAGCTCGGTATCATTTTTCATATTGTATCTGAAAAGATCACCTGTTGAAATCTGTTTCAAATTGAATTTTTCGATCAGGTTTTGAGCTTGTGTTCCTTTTCCACTTCCTGGAGGGCCGAACAGAACAATGTTTATCATAATGTTAAAGGGCTTTTGGCGATTGGCAGTTAGCTTCTGGCTTTTACCATTGGTCTAACCTGCTTTTAGCCTTTAGCGTTTTTAAGTTATTATTAAATTATTTCTTTATTTTACTTTTTAAGCTAAAAGCTATCAGCTAATAGCCAACAGCATTTAATGGTTGATCTGTCCTTCTTCCAGTTGATACAGATTTGAAAGGTTTCTTCCCAATTCATCATAATCAAGACCATATCCAAGAACAAACTTGTTTGGAATCTCTTTTCCGATATAATCCAGCTTGAAATCTTTTTTGTAAACATCAGGCTTTAGTAAGAACGAAGCCAGTTTTACAGATTTCGGACGCTGTGTTTCCGTAAAATATTTGAAAAGGCTTTCAACCGTATTTCCTGTATCTACAATATCTTCCACAAGAATGATGTGGCGGTCTTTCACGTCTTTGGTAAGTTCCATTTTCTGGTAAACGATTCCTGTAGATTCTGTTCCTACATAAGAACTCATTTGGATGAACGCAATTTCGCATTCGCCCGGATAATATTTCAGAAGATCTGAAAAGAACATGATCACTCCGTTCAGAACACCAATGAAAACAGGAACTTCATCCTTATAATCTTCATAAATCCTTAAAGCTGTTTCTTTTACAATTTCCTGAATTTCGGCGTCCTTCAGATAAGGAACGAAAGTTTTGTCGTGAACTTTAATACTTTCCATAAAAAATTTTAGTAGGCGGCAAAGTTAAGGATTTTTGATCAAAATCTTTTCTACTTTTATTATGGATTTAATAAATAGATCGTTTAAAAATGTTAAAGGGAAAAAACTTGAACTCAAAATCTGTGATTGTATCGCGCTGCTTCGTCAGATCTTTGGATTTACCGCTTTTTATATATAAGGAATGCAAGCCCTGTTTATTATGATTATGGAAGAAATAGGGATTTTTTTTCCTGTTTGTCTTATTTTTTTATATGAAGATTTAATGTTTTTTATTTGGAAAAATTGAATAATTAATAATTTACTATCTTTGTACTTCCAAACCCAATAATAAAAGCATGTAGAATTCAGTTTCTTTCCGATTTACCAAAGCAGCAGCCAAAGTACTGCTGGAGTTTAATTTAACCATACTAAGAAAGAATCATGATTTTACTGCAAAATATATCCTACGGGTTTCCGGGAGGGAATCTCCTTTTTAATTCTATCAATTTAACCATACTGCCCCATACAAAATCAGCATTGGCAGGAAGCAATGGTGTTGGGAAATCTACATTTCTGAAAATTATTGCTCAGGAAATTCAACCTTTAGAAGGGAATATCACTGTTAAAGGCGATTTGTACTACGTTCCACAGATGTTTGGAAACCTTGACCATCTTACTGTAGCGGAATGTCTCAAAGTTGACAAAAAACTGGATGCTCTTCAAAAGATCACGAATGGTGAAGTGGATGAAGAATATTTTGAAACTTTAAATGACGACTGGGACATTGAGGAGCACTGTAAAAGTGCTCTGAAATACTGGAAACTTGAAAATTTAGATTTAAACCAGAAGCTGGAAAGCTTAAGTGGAGGTCAGAAAACAAAAGTTTTTCTGGCTGGAACTCAAATCAATGAGCCTGAAATTATTTTACTTGATGAACCAACAAACCATCTGGATCTGGAAAGCCGGAATCAGTTGTACAAACTCATTGAACAAATAAAATCAACTGTTGTTATTGTAAGCCACGACAGGAATTTATTGAATCTCGTTGAAGTTATATATGAATTAAGCAACCAGGGGATTTCAACTTATGGTGGAAATTATGATTTTTATGCCGGGCAGAAAGAAACTGAGCAGGAAGCTTTGAGTAATGACATTCATGCTAAAGAACGTGCTTTGAAAAAGGCAAAGGAAAAAGAGCGGGAAACTATAGAAAGAAAGCAAAAACTGGATGCCAGAGGGAAGCAGAAACAGGAAAAGTCCGGTGTAGCAAGAATTATGATGAATACCATGAGGAATAATGCTGAAAAGAATGCATCGAAACTGAAAGATGTTCACGCCGAAAAAATCAATGGTATTTCGGGAGAACTCCGGGATCTCCGTTCTTCACTGAAAAATGCTGACCAGATGAAGGTGAATTTTAATGACTCTAATCTGCATTCGGGTAAAATTTTAATTTCAGCGGAGGAAATTAATTTTAGATATAATGATGAAAATCTTTGGAAGGAGAATATCAGTCTTGAAATCAGAAGTGGTGACAGGATTTCTGTTAAAGGTTCCAATGGTTCGGGGAAAACAACATTGATAAAACTTTTACTGGGAGATTTGAAACCTTCCGTTGGAGAAATTTCGAGGTCGGATTTTCAGACGATTTATATGGATCAGGAATATTCTTTAATTGATAAAAATGCTACGGTTTATGAGTTTTCCCAACAATTCAATGATAATGCATTGTCAGAATCTGAAGTGAAAACATTGTTGTCCAGATTTTTGTTCGGGAAGGAAACCTGGGATAAAAAATGTGATGTTCTGAGTGGCGGAGAGCGTCTACGACTTCTTCTATGCGGGCTTTCCATAAGCAATAAAGCTCCTGATATGATTATTCTGGATGAACCGACGAATAATCTGGATCTTCAGAATGTAGAAATTCTCACGAATTCCATCAAAGATTATCATGGGACTTTGGTTGTGATTTCACATGATGAGGTTTTTCTGGAGGAGATTGGAATGGAAAGTGAGATTACCTTGAATTAATAAAAAGTATTTGCGTTGTCTGATGATTGATGTTCCCGCAGATTTTACAGATGACGCAGATGTTTATATCATATATACTTTGAAATCCAATAATATATATCATTGAAGACGTTTTCCCTGATTTCTTCATTGAGGATTTCATGACGCATTTCAGGATAGATTTTTGTACTTATATCTTTAAAACCATCTTCCTTTAAATAGTTAACTGTCTTTAATACGCCTTTGCTGAAATCCCCTATAGGATCATTTTGCCCGCTGACAAAAAGAAGAGGAAAAGATTTTGGAATATGAGCAGCCCAGTTTCTGGTCGTTGCTCTTTTATGAATACTAAACAATGCGTAAAAAGCATTATTGCTAAAAGGAACTCCACAGAGCTCATCTTCGGTAAAGGCTTTTCTGTTGGCAGAATTTACACTTAGCCAACTTGTATCACCAAAGTCTTTGTCTTTCTTAAAATGACTATTGTTGACTTTATTGAAAAGTGTATTGAGATAAGTAGGATGATGAGGTGCTATTTTATTGGCTAATGAGAGATAGCCTTTTACTAAACCTATACCGGCTAAAGGCCCGCCTGTTCCAACAATAACTGCTCCTGTAAATTTACTGCTGGTTCTCTGAAGAAGACATCTCGTGACAAATGATCCCATAGAATGGCCGAGTATAAAATGCGGAACATCAGGATATTGTTTGTGGAGGTGTTCACTCATTGCTTCTGCATCTGAAATAAGTTTTTCGTCGGGTTGATCAAGCTGGAAAAAACCAATATCTTTTTTATCATTCACAGACTTTCCATGTCCCAAATGATCGTAGGTGAGTACAACGAATCCGTGATTGGCAAAATATTCTGCAATTTCAGTATACCTTCCGCTGTGCTCCTGCATGCCATGAATAATGATAAGAGTAGCTTTTACAGAATCTATATCGGGTGTGAATAAAGTATAGAAAAGCTTTGTTTTGCTGTCGGAAGTTGGGGAGAGGTAGGATGATTTTTGCAATGTCATATAGGTTGTCTTTATTATTTCAGAAGACAATCAAATATACGTAATAATCTCCTTGTCTGAAATGTATTGATTGTATAATTAAATAATATATCTAACAAATTGATAAAAAATTATCAACTAAACTTTTAGGATAATTCTATGATTTCCACCCATCAAAAAAATAAAATCCCCTCATAATTTGCCCAGCCTATTTTTAAAAAGTAATTTTGCATGAATCTAAAATAAAAGTAAAATATGTCAACTTACGTAGTTGTAGGTCTTCAGTACGGAGATGAAGGTAAAGGAAAAATCACGGATGTTTTATCGGCTAAATCGGATTATGTAGTTCGTTTCCAGGGTGGAGACAACGCAGGTCACACGGTTTATGTAGGTGAAGAGAAATTTGTTTTACACCTTCTTCCTTCAGGAGTTCTGCAGTGCAAAGGAAAGTGTATCATTGCGAACGGAGTAGTGGTAAACCCGAAATCTTTCATTAAGGAGGTTGGCCAGATTGAGAGCAAAGGCTTGAAAACTGACCACATTTTTATCAGCAGAAGAGCGCATGTAATCATGCCTTACCACATTCTTCTGGATACTTACCGTGAAGAAGAACACGGAGGAACTCAGATCGGGACAACCAAAAAAGGGATCGGACCTTGCTATGAAGATAAAATTGCAAGAGTCGGAATCAGAATGATCGACCTTTTAAATCCTGAGATTTTAAGAGAGAAAATTGAAAAAAATCTTAAGATTAAAAACTCTCTTTTTGAAAAATACTACGGAAAACCGACTTTAGATGTAGAAGAAATTTATAATGAATTTTTAGAGATAGGAAAACAGCTTCAGGACAGAATTGTAGATACAGAAGTTGAATTGAATGAAGCCATCAGAGACGGTAAAAATGTTCTTTTTGAAGGAGCTCAGGCATTGATGCTGGATATCGACTTCGGAACATATCCGTACGTAACTTCATCTTCTCCGTCTACAGGAGGAGTTTGCTCAGGAGCGGGAGTTCCACCGACTTCACTTCAAAACCTTATCGGTGTTGCCAAAGCGTATTGTACAAGAGTAGGAAACGGACCTTTCCCTTCTGAACTTGACAATGAATTGGGAGAAAGCATCAGACAGATCGGAGGAGAATTCGGAGCTACAACCGGAAGACCAAGAAGAACCGGCTGGTTAGACCTTGTTTCTTTGAAGCATGCTTGTATGATCAATGGTATCAATAATTTGGTGATTACTAAATTAGACGTTCTTACAGGAATTGAAAACTTAAAGATCGTTACGCATTATAAAACTGAAGACGGAAAAATCATTGATTATTTCACTTCTTCAACAGAAAAATTATACAACTACGAACCAATTTACAAGGATTTACCGGGTTGGAGCGAGGATCTTACGAAAGTGAGAAGCTATGATGAACTTCCTGACAATGCTCAGAAATATATTGAATTTATCGAGCAGTATTTAGGAATCAATGTATACTTAGTTTCAGTAGGTCCTGAAAGAAGTCAGAATATCATCAGAAAAGAATTATTCTAAGAAATAAATACTATAAAAATAAAAAACGGCTGCTTACAATTTGTGAAGCGGCCGTTTTTATGTTCTGCAGGAAGGAAACTACAGTTTATCAGTCTGAAAAAGATGTATGAAGATAAAAAACAGAAGTATTGAAAGAACAGTCTGGAGAATTATTCTTTAAACGATGTTAATTTTAATGATTCACAATATTTTTCCTATTTTTATTGTATCAGATTAATTAAAACCAATATGAACAAATTTATTGCAGCCGCATTATTTTTCTGTACTTTCTGTTTCGGACAGCAGAATCAGGAAATAGAAAAACCGATCCGTAATTTATTCTCAGGGATGAAAAACGCAGATCCTGAACTGATGAAATCTGCTTTTGCAGAGGGAGCAATTCTTCAGACAATTGCTAAAGACGGAACTGTGAAAAACGAAAATGTACAGGAATTTATCACTTCCATTACCAAATTTTCAAAAGATGATCTGGATGAAAGAATTACTGTTGATGCAGTTCATACAGATGGCGGACTTGCAAGTGTTTTCACACCGTATTCTTTCTATTTTAAAGGTAAATTCTCCCATTGTGGGGCAAATAGCTTTCAGTTGGTAAAACAGGAAACTGGTTGGAAAATCCAATACATTATAGATACCAGAAGAAAAGAAAACTGTAAGGAAATAAAATAATGAGGAACCGGAATCTGATTTTAAACTATATTTTTATAGGCTGCCTGGTTATATTATTTTTGAATGACCACTTTTTTAAGTTTTATTATACAGGCTGGTTCACCGGAAAATTGTCGGATGTGGTAGGGATTATTTTGCTGCCAATGCTTCTTACCTATATTTTTCCGAAGCTGAAACAATATTCCGTTTTTGTGGCAGGTCTTTTATTTATCTTCTGGAAATCATCTTATTCAGAGGGTTTTATCAAGATTTATAATGTCGTATCACCTATTTCGCTGCATAGAGTGGTAGATTATACAGATTTGCTGGTTCTACTACTGCTTCCGTTTTCTTATATATTGATTAAAAATACCCGGTTTATTGATCATTTTGCTTTTAGAAAAGTAAATCCATCCTTTATATTGCTTCCTTCAATGTTTATTCTGATGGCAACTTCGCCCGGAAAACGATATTATGAATATGTGCCCTATACAGGAAATCTTTATTTTAATTATTCAGATTTTAAAATTAATAAGTCAAAAGACGAACTGTTTTCAGAGTTGAGAAAGAATAATATTGATATACAGAAGGATACAGTGCGAATTATAGCATTGAATAAAAGAAGGTTTTTGTATTCGGGGAAATTTGAACAGAAAAATCTCTATAATGATGAAAAAATCTACCATATTTCCGATGATTCTTTAAAAGCAGATATCTTCAGAGAAATAAAGATCGGTAATCAATATAAAATAGGGAATATTCAGCTGGGTGATCAGACTATCCGTGATATCCAGCTTGATCTGAGATCACTTGACAAGAATGTTACTTTAGTTATCATAAAATCTGCAAAAGTGGGAGAGAACCTGAAAGCTGAAGAAGTAGACAGAAAACTCAGAAAAATGTATAAAAAAATGCTGGCAGAAAAATTTAAAGCACTGTAAAAATGAAGATCCATCACATTGCCATTATTGGCTCAGATTATGAAATATCCAAGAAGTTTTATACTGAAATCTTGGGCTTAAATATTATCCGTGAAGTCTATCGGGAAGAAAGACAATCATACAAACTTGATCTTGCTATCGGAGATCATTATGTGATTGAACTGTTTTCGTTTCCTGATCCTCCACCAAGACCTTCCCGTCCCGAATCATGTGGTTTAAGGCATTTGGCATTCTCTGTAGAAAATGTACAAAGCAAAAGGGAAGAATTAGTTAAAAAAGGTCTTATCTGTGAAGATATTCGTATAGACGAATACACCGGAAAAGAATTTTTCTTTACCCAGGACCCGGATCAGCTTCCGCTGGAATTTTATGAAATGTAAAATTAAATTAGTGAGCGTAACCTGTAAAGAAGCTAACGGCCATAATAGCCAGTACTATTGAAGAAATGACTACATACACGTAGTCTTTTTCTTTTAAATACCCTATCAGTGCAAAAATGATTCTTACAAGAGGTGTGAAGATCAACAGCAATATTCCTAATTGGATAATAGCCATACCTTCTCCTTTACATAAAGAGCTCCAAAACATTCCCCATACTTTTTCAGAAGAAGAGCCCATGTCAAGAGAAGTATATTTTTCAGGCATTTTAAAACCTTCTGTAAAAAGCTTGATAAAACCTATCAATGACGTTATAACAGACAAAATAACGCCCAGTCTCAGAAGATTTCCTACCGAACGGTTCAGATCCACATCTGTAAAATTCTTTCTCATTATCTGAAGCTTTTATTGATACCGTTATACATCATATATACTGATAAGATGGTGATCACAATGGCAAAGAAGACTTTTAGTTTCTTTGTTTTGGATACCATCAGCGTTTTTGAACCAATGAAACTTCCTACTACCACACCAATCAATACCGGAGCTACAATTACGGGAATGATTTCACCTCTCTGGAAGTAAATCAGGGCGCTGGCTACAGCCGTTACACCGATCATAAAATTACTGGTCGTCGTAGAAACTTTGAATGGCAGCTTCATCATATTATCCATGGCAAGAACCTTCAAAGCACCGGAGCCGATTCCCAGAAGTCCGGACATGGCACCTGCAAACAGCATCATCAGGAATCCCGGAACTGTATTTCTTGCAGAATAGCTCTTTACAACTCCTTTATCCGGAAAAGTCCCGTACAGTTTCAGTTTTTCTTCAAGGCTTCCCTTTATCAGAGGTTCCTGGTGATCAGGTTTTCCCTTAAGGTTTAAAATAACCGTTAATAAAAGGATGCTGGCAAAAATAATTCCGATCGTATTGGGATTAAGCATTCCGGAAACCAGTGCTCCGATAATAGCTCCTGCGGTTGTCCCGATTTCCAGAAACATACCTATACGCATATTGGTAAAACCTTCTTTTACGAAAGCTACTGCGGCACCGGAAGATGTACCGATTACAGAAATTAAAGAAGCCCCAATGGCATAATGCATCGGAACGCCGAAACCCAGCGTCAGTAAAGGGATAATAATAACTCCTCCTCCCAAACCTGTAAGTGAACCTAAAAGACCGGCGGAAACTGCGCCGAGAAACAGAATGATGATTTCTGACATGCTACAAATATAAAACTATTGTAGTAGTCTGCCAAACGTTTAAAAAAGATAAATTTGACGTATTTTTGCAGATATGAAAAGTGAAATGAAATTATTTTATATCATTCTCGGTGCAACCCCCAAAGGAAGGAATATCGAACAGCATGACGTCTTTTTCGGAATAGCGGAAAATCTTAAAGATCTCGTTCCCGATATGAAAGATTTCTGGAAAGAAGCAGAAGGTAAAATTCATCTGGACTGCCATCAGGAAGTGAGATTTGCAGACGGATATGAGGTGAAAATTGTTGAAAAAACAAATCAGCCGTCTGAAGATCAGTTGTATTTTCTTAATCTGGGAGGGTACAAAAAAGGTTTTTTTGAAGAATTTCATGAACAGCATCTGATGGTTGGGAAATCAATGGGAGAGATTGTAAAGAGAGCAAAAGCTACGGAATTTTATGCCACAATGGGTTTTGAAGGAGCTGTAAGCCATATTGATGATAAACACGGTGTTGATATTGATGATATTCTTAATGTCAATGATATCCTTCCGGAAAAAATGAAAGAAAAATATTCCATTGTCCTAACAAAATCTGATGTTGAGAATCAGGAAAACCCAATTGGGCTTGGATATTTAAAGATTGATAAGGTTCAATAAACTTTCCTGCAAATAAATCTAATAGAAAAAATAAAAGTAAGAATGAAAATAGGAATTTTAGGAGGCGGACAGCTCGGAAGAATGCTGATACAAAGTGCACTGAAATATGATGACCAGTTTTATACGCTGGATCCGGCTTCTGATGCACCCTGCAACAGTATCTCACATTTTACACAGGGAAATTTCAACGATTATGATACTGTATTAAATTTCGGAAGAGATAAGGATGTTGTAACCATTGAAATAGAACATGTAAATGCTGATGCTTTGGCTGAACTAGAAAATCAAGGTATAAAAGTAGTTCCGAATTCTAAAATTATTAAAACAATTCAGCAAAAAATTCTTCAGAAACAGTTTTATAAAGCTCACGCTATTCCAAGCCCGGAATTTGAAGTGATGGACGGAAGTTCTGACGAAATTAAAATGCCGTTACCATTTGTACAGAAAATGAATACGGGAGGATATGACGGAAAAGGAGTTCAGGTAATCCGTACGGCTGAAGACATGAAAAATCTTTGGGTACAGGATTCTGTGATTGAAAAACTGGTAGATATCGACAAAGAACTTTCTGTAATTGTTGCAAGAAATGAGAACGGTGAAACAAAAGCTTTTCCTGTAACGGAAATGGTTGCCGACCCGAAGCTGAATTTGTTGGATTTCAACATCTGCCCGGTTTTCTTAACGGAAGAAATTCAAGGACAAATTAATTCTATCACAGAAAAATTCTTAAATGCAATTCATTCTCCGGGGCTTTTTGCTATTGAATTATTCCTTGATAAAAATGGAAAAGTATGGGTAAATGAAACGGCTCCAAGATTACACAATTCGGGACATCAAAGTCAGGAAGGTAATGCCAATTCCCAGTTTGAGCAGATGTACCGCGTAGTGAAGAATTTACCCTTAGCTGATACTGATACTCTTGGATACAGTGGAATGCTGAATCTTGTAGGAGCAGAAGGATATACAGGGAATGTAATCTATGAAGGAATGGATGAGGTACTTAAATTACCTAAAACATACGTCCATCTTTACGGAAAAACGGAAACCAAGCCCGGAAGAAAAATGGGACACATCAATGTGCTTGCAGATTCACGGGAAGAGCTTATGGAGAAGCTGGTGAAGGTAAAAAATATGGTGAAAGTTATTACTGAATAAACTTTAATATGAAAAAGATAGAAAAGAGCTGTAAAGATAATTACAGCTCTTTTGTTATTTTCAGAAAGAGAATATACACTTGCTTATGTCATACGCTTTATCAAATCAACTTGTTGTTGATTGTTTCTTTGCGTTCCTCAAATCTACAGTATGATAATTAAGCCTTTGTATGAAAAAAAATATCTCTCGCAGATTGAGCAGATTTTTTAAATGTAGGTTTAGATATTATTTTTTTAATTTTTCTATATGATTAAATGAAAAATATATTGATATTAAAATAAAATACGTATTTTCATAACGAAAAATCCTAAAATATAAAAATTAGGAAAAACATCAAAATACTATTTATTATGAAAAACTTAAAAAAAGTCTCAAGAGAAGCTTTAAAATCTGTAAAAGGAGGAATTACTCCGGAATGCGCACAATGGTGGAGCTCAGGGCAGCCATATTATTCAACTCAGGCAGCATGCCTTCAATCTCCAAACTTTGATCCTGAAATTAACTTTGGGTGTCATAATGCTTGCGGACGTTGGTATATACAATAAAGGTACCTGTTTGGTAGCTGAGGTCGGAAGATTTTTCTTCCGGCTTTTTTATTTAATGTCCTTTTCATCTGTTTTCTCAAAGACCTTCTTTTCTTCATTCCAGACAAAAGCCTTATAGTAAACACTTTCTTCTTCCGGAGACTCTTTACAGATACCTGCAATAAAAAGTCTGCTGCTTAGATCAAAAATTGCCCGGTCTTCTGCAAAGAGGCAGGAATTTTCTTCACCCAAAGGAAGGCTGTAAATTTTTCCATCGCGCACATCCATCATCATTCCCATGATACAGCTTGCCCCGCATCCGAAAATAACCGTGATATAATAGCTTGCAAAATCAGGAGTACCTGTTGCATAAGCTTCTTTAATTCTTGTTCTGAAATTGTATGCACCCTCATCACTGGAGAAATCCAGTTTTGCTTTTTTTATGAATTTGTAACTGGGTGAAGGGAATTTATTGAAAGTAAAATCATAAGCACCAACAGTAGGTTCTTTTTCCGGTTCTTCCGGCGGGGTATTTTCGGTTTCTTTTAAGCTGACTGTATCAGCTTTTATTTCTTCAGAAGCTTTAGCTGTAGCCGTATCTGTTGCAGAAAGCTGTGAAATCTTATTTTCAGCAGTATCTTTTTTTTCTTTGCATGAAAATAAGGTAAAAGCAACTATAGGTAATAGTATTATTTTGATTCTCATTGGTTGCATAGATTATGTTTTTTAGAAAGGCATAATGAGTGTTTTACCTTTATACTCACCCTTAACTATTTTGAAAAGAACAGCATATCCGCCGGCTCCATCAGAATTCACCATGTTAATATATAATGTTTCATTTTTCGGATCATAATAGCATGTGGCAAATTCAGTGTTGATATTGAACAGATTTTCAACCTCTTTTAGGGGAATTTGAAGTGTTTTTCCATTCATTTTTATGGAAATTAGCTTGTAATGAGTTTGAGGAATTGTTCCGTCGGTTCCCCATATATGCTGGCCCTTGAATTTATCTTCAATTTTTTGACCATTGTAGTCCGTGGAAGAAAAGAACTTCTTGTTTTCCTTGTAATTGAAGGGCTCAGATTCAATGATTATTTTGATATTTTTTGAATTAAAAACTGTCTTATTTTCACTGACAGCAGTTTGCGGAACAGATTCGTAGGATTCTAAAAACCGAATTCTTGAACTGTGAATATATCCGGAGAGCAGTTCCCCGTTTTTGTTTGTATAATCAGCATTTACCCAGTCTTTATTAGTTTCGTCAACGTTAAAAATATAAATAATTTCCTCTGAATTAATTTTTCCTACGATGCTGCTTTTCAGATCTGCATTTTTTCTCATATTCACATAGCCATCTTTGTCCACGATCTTTGCAAATTGGGAAAAAGACCACTGAAAGCTTAAAGCAGCAGCAAGCACAAATATTTTATCCGTTCTCAATATTTTTTTTATAAATTTAAACTAATTCTTATTATTTAAAGATCTTCTGAATCACATTCCCGATTTCCACAAAATCACCATGATTGCCTACAGAACGTATTTCCGGACTGTTTTCATCAAATTCTGAGAAAGGGAAAATCAACAGGTAGTTATTATCATTTAAATGCTTATTCAGCAGTTCGGGGATAAGTCTCATTCGTGGAATATAGGACTGCATACCTCGTTTGGCCATCAGAACAATCAAAGCTTCATCTTCTTTCAGTTTTGCAGCCGTTTTTTCACCGTCCTGCCAGGTGCTCATAATGATAAATTCTGCTTCTATATTGGCTTTTTTAATGATCCTCTGAAGAATATCCAAAATATTTTCAGGGGCATAAAATGTTATACTGGCACCGGAATTTCTTGCAATATTCCATACTCTCAGGAGAGCATGAAAGAAACCTGTTTCCTTATGGGCATTTTCCGGTATCATCACAGCATATTTTTTAATGGTGGAAAGAGGTTGTGCTGCATGATAAACCAATACGTTCACATCATCGTTCTGGAGATATCCGTTGTAAAGGTTGTAAACAAAAGAAGGAGAGAAGCCCTTTTCATCTTCCAGTCCGATGATAAGATCTGTAATATTCTGTTCCTTAATTACATTCTTCACTCCGTTAATCACATCATTATCATACCTTTTCAGGGCCTGTATTTTAACATCTGCGGCAGCGGCAGCATCTGTAGCCTGATGGAGAAGCTTTTCAGCATTTTTTACTGAAGATTCATTTTTGTCTTCGTTAATGACATTTAAGGCGAAGAGGTTTTCCGTATTCTCATGGGCTTTGATGAGGATACCCAGATTCACCATTCTTTCCACAGTTTCCTCATGATTGATGGCCAGAAGGATATTCTCTTCTTCATGGCTGTTTCCGGAAACGGTATCTTCATTATCACTTTCTGCAATCTTTTGTGCGCTTGCCATTGAAATAAAGGAAGATATTGTACAGGAAATAAGAATCAGAAGAATGCTTCCGTTCAGCACATGTTCATTTAGCAATCTTACCGGTTCACCAGTTTCGGTTTCGGAAAGAATAATATTGTATCCTACCATTACTGACGCCAATGTAGCTGCTGCCGAAGCTGAACTCAGCCCGAAGATGAGTTTTCCTTCGTCTTTGGTAAGTCTGAATGTTTTTTGAGTCATCACTGCTGAAAGATACTTCCCACCGATGGATGCAACAAGCATAATTCCTGCAACTTCCAGTGTCTCCCAGCTTTTAAAGAAAACTTTGAAATCAATAAGCATACCTACACTGATCAGGAAGAAAGGAATAAATATGGCATTTCCTACAAATTCCACACGGTTCATTAATGATGAGGTATGAGGAATAAGTCTGTTTAATGCCAGTCCGGCAAAGAATGCTCCTATAATGGCTTCTACTCCGGCAAGTTCAGCAAGCATTGCCGCCAGATAGATCATGACGAGAACAAAAATATACTGTGAAATTTTATCATCAACTCTTTTGAAGAACCAGCGTCCTATAATCGGGAATATGATCAGCACAATAAGGGCAAAGACAATAAAGGAAACGGAAAGTTTGATCCAAAATTCTGTACCTACATCCCCCTGTGACATTCCCACGATTACGGCAAGTACTAAAAGTGCCAGAATATCGGTAATCATCGTTCCGCCAACGGTAATATTTACCGCTTTATTTTTTGCAATTCCCAGTTTACTGACCAGCGGATAGGCAATCAGGGTATGCGAAGAAAAAAGACTGGCAAAAAGTATGGAAGTAAGAATCGAGAAATGAAGTAAATAATAACCTCCCAGATAACCCAGAATAAAAGGAACAATAAATGTGTAGAGCCCGAACGTAAGGCTTTTCCATTTATTCTTTTTAAAATCACCCATATCAATCTCTAATCCTGCAAGAAACATGATGTAAAGAAGGCCTGTGGTTCCCGTGACCACAATACTGCTGTCTCTGGCCAATACGTTGAAACCATTAGGTCCTATTACGGCTCCTGCAATGATGAGGCCCAGCAGATGCGGAACTTTAATTTTGTTTAAAAGCAGAGGAGCGGCAAGGATAATAACCAGTACCAACAGGAATTTTAAGACCGGGTCTTCTATAGGAAAACTCAGATTATGTATACTCAGTAAAATCATAGGTGTTTTTATTTGTTGGAACGTACTAATTCGACAGAAAATTTGGCTGTACAGCCATTATCGGTAATAATGGTTCTTGTTCCTTTCAGTTTGGTATCGGAAATATCATTAAGCAGAACATTCATTTCCACTTTTTTCTGCGAAGTGGAATCTGTTTTGAAGTTAAGCTTGATTTCGTTATTATCGAATTTTCCGGAATACACTCTCACCAGATTATTGTTATTGATGATTTTTGTTAAAAGATGAATAGAATCACTGTCGAATTCCCAGGTGTCCGTACGCTGATCACCCACTACATAATCACTGCAGTTGGATTCCGTACAGATGACTTTTCCATTCCACAGGCCTGAGATTTCTTCCGGCCACAATACGATCTTAACAGAATCTTTTTTTGAAAAAATGCTGTCTCTCATCTTTAAAAGAGACTGATATTCAGATTCTTTTTTTGCAAATATTTTTTCTTTTTCAAGTAGTTGTTTTTCCCTTTCCGTCAGATTTTTTTCCTTTTCCTTGTAATCACAACTGATCAAAAGTAGTGAGCCTGTAAAAAGAATGAAAAATGTGTTTTTAAGCATATTGTCAATGTTGAAGTAAACAATATAGTGAAAAATAGGGGAAATATAAAATTTACCTGTTTTGTGTACTTAATGGAGAAAATTTTTATTGAGATTGGGTTGTGTAAACCACCCCGTCAAAAATCCTTTGAATTTTTGCCACCCCTCCAAAGGAGGGGAATATGGAAGTAAATGTAATTACTTCTAGTTTCCGTTTTTTTATGCAATTTTCTGCTTTCTGAACATTTCCGGTTTATAGTTGATAATAAAAACCCCACAGATAATCATAATTGCAGCCAGAATAAATTTAAATGAAATCTTTTCATCCATAATCAGCCAACCCAGAAATATGGCAATAATAGTATTAACATAGGCTAATATTGAAACCTGTACCGGAGAAATTTTGGTTAGTGCGTAATGGAAGGCGAAAAATGCAGCAACAGAACCAAATACAGCCAGATAAAGCATTGCTGAAATACTTTTTAAAGTCCAGTTTTCAAAGTTATAGTTTTCTGAAAATAAAAAGGCGAAAATAACCTGTATAACTCCTGCAAACAGGAACTGATAAAAGAGATTCAGACTGATATTTCCACTTTGAATATTGAGTTTTTTCGTAAAAATAGTTCCCGAAGCCCATCCGGAAATAGCACAGAAAAGGAAGATCATTCCCATTCTGTATTGAGGGTTTGCAAGATCCTGTATGCCGTCCCAGAAAATAAAAATTATCCCACTAAAGCATAGCAGTACGCCTGCAAGAGCACGGAAACTGAATTTCTGTAAACCAACTGCAACACTTCCTAAAAATACTAAAATAGGGGAACAGGCACTAATTAATGAAGCCAGACTGCTGGATACGGTTTCTTCAGCAACAGTTGTCATTCCGTTTGCGACAACCAACATGAGTGAGGCAAAAATAACCTGATACCCCAGGTTTTTCCATCCAATCCATTTGAATTGCTTTTTTGAAAGAAGAATTGCAAGCATAATCATTGCTGCCAGAAACTGACGAATTCCCGCTACAAACCATGCCGGGATGGTTTCCACAGCTACCCGGATAGCCAAAAATGTTGTTCCCCAGACAACTGCAACAGTGAGAACGGCAAAAATAAGTTTATAATCTTTCAATGTGAATTTAGGTATAACGGACAAATATACCTGTTATGAAATAAAATGGATGGGTACAGTTGTTGCAATTTTTAAAGGTACAGAAGAGTTGATTATAGATTATGTAATTATAAAAAAAGAGTACATTAAAATGTACTCCTTTAATTTTTTAAGGTTGGAATCCTCCGCATGTGTCATAAGGGACGCATATCCATTTGCCGTTTCTAAAGCAAAGTTGGGATGAGCAGGCATCAATACCTCCTAATACTTTTTTTAGTTCTTCTTTTTTAAGCTTTTTTAAATTTTTCATTTTAAATAAATTTTATGTTGTTGGTAAAACAAATATTGGAAAAAAATAATAACAGTGTGTGAAAATTAACACAGTTTAACTCACTTGCCGGATATTTAATAAAGTGAAATATTTTTATCATTTATCAGTCTGTAAGAACCGGAGAGAAATGTATATTTTAAAAAAAGGTTATATTTCTTTATCTTTGACAATCTAATAAAAATTGAAGATGGTAGGAATTATTATGGGCAGCCAGAGCGATCTGCCAATTATGGAACAGGCTGCAAATTTTTTGAAAAGTCTAGATATTCCATACGAACTGACAGTAGTTTCGGCACACAGAACACCTGAAAGAATGTTTGATTATGCAAAGACAGCAAAGGAAAGAGGGCTTAAAGTAATCATTGCAGGAGCGGGGGGAGCTGCACATCTTCCGGGAATGGTGGCCAGCTGTACAACATTACCTGTGATAGGAGTTCCGATCTTATCCAGCAATTCTATTGACGGCTGGGATTCTGTATTATCTATTCTTCAGATGCCGGGAGGGATTCCTGTGGCGACTGTTGCTCTAAACGGAGCTTTGAATGCTGGAATTTTAGCAGTAAAAATTTTAGGAAGTGCAGATGAAGCAATTGCTGATAATCTTCAGAAATACCAGGATTCTTTGAAAGATAAAGTACTGGGAACTGTGGATGACATTAAAACGCAGCATCCTAATCAATATGATAAGTAGTAAAACAATGATCAATAAAAAACGCTCCGGATATGGAGCGTTTTTCTGTTATTCCTGAATCATATTATCCCTTGTATTTTTCTGAACGGAAATAGCTCCGAAAAGCGCGAGGAGAAACGCAAATGCATAAAACCCTTTTTCGCTTGGAAGTATGGTTGCATTCCAAAGCCCGATGGCAAGCAGTACAATAGAAGAAAGTGTTGCAAACCAACAGATACCATAATAAATGTCCGTAACCGGAATATTTTCTAACCTGTCACGAACAGCTTTCTGCAGGGAAACTACAGCAAACAAACCATAAAGAAGGATGGTGAAATAATATCCTTTTTCATTAAGCTGCATCTCTGCTCTGGCAAGACCAACAATAAAACCGATCATTCCTGCTCCCAATGCTACCCAAGATGCTGCTACGAATGCATTTGATACTCTTTGTTTTTTCATTAATTAAATGTTTTGTTTAAGGAGCTAAATATATTCATTTTTTCTAAGCTTAGTGATATTTATAGGAAAATATGGGTAAAATACGGAGATAAGATTGATAATAATGACTATCAGCTGGAAAGGTTTAAACCCGATAGGGTGTAAAAAGTGCTGAAAAAAAGACTCTTCAGAATTCTGAAGAGTCTTTTTATTATATAAGATTAAAAAATATTAATATCTGTAATACTCAGGCTTGAACGGCCCTTTTGCATCCACACCGATGTATTCAGCCTGCTCCGGAGAAAGAGTTTCCAGTTCAACGCTTAATTTTTTAAGGTGTAAAGCAGCTACTTTTTCATCTAAATGCTTAGGAAGCATATAAACTTCATTTTTATAAGCTGCAGAGTTGTTCCAAAGTTCGATCTGAGCAAGAGTCTGGTTAGAGAAAGAGTTAGACATTACAAAGCTAGGGTGTCCTGTTGCACATCCTAAGTTTACCAGTCTACCTTCAGCAAGGATGATTACTTCTTTACCTTCGATAGTATAGATATCAACCTGAGGCTTCACTTCAGATTTTGTCTGACCATAGTTTTTGTTTAACCAAGCCATATCGATTTCATTATCGAAGTGACCGATGTTACAAACGATAGCTTTATCTTTCATTTTAAGGAAATGCTCACCTCTTACAATGTTGAAGTTACCTGTAGTTGTGATGATAATATCAGCATTGTCTACAACTGTATCCAGTCTCTTAACTTCGTAACCGTCCATTGCAGCCTGAAGCGCACAAATTGGATCAATTTCAGTAACAGTAACGATAGAACCGGCTCCTCTGAAAGATGCTGCAGTACCTTTACCAACGTCTCCGTAACCGCAAACTACCACTCTTTTTCCTGCCAGCATAACGTCTGTAGCTCTTCTTACAGCATCTACTGCAGATTCTTTACATCCGTACTTATTGTCGAATTTAGATTTAGTAACTGAATCATTCACGTTGATTGCAGGCATTACTAAAGTTCCGTTCTTCATTCTTTCGTAAAGTCTGTGTACTCCTGTAGTGGTTTCTTCAGAAAGCCCTTTGATATCTTTTGTGAATTCAGGGTATTTATCGAAAACCATGTTCGTTAAATCTCCACCGTCATCAAGAATCATGTTTAACGGTTTTCTATCTTCACCGAAGAATAGAGTCTGCTCAATACACCAATCGAATTCTTCTTCGTTCAGACCTTTCCAGGCATAAACCGGAATTCCTGCAGCAGCAATAGCAGCAGCAGCGTGATCCTGTGTAGAGAAAATATTACAAGAAGACCAGGTAACTTCAGCTCCTAAAGCCACCAATGTCTCGATAAGCACAGCAGTTTGGATCGTCATGTGAAGACATCCGGCAATTCTTGCTCCTTTTAAGGGTTGGGATGGTCCGTATTCTTCACGGATAGACATCAGACCTGGCATTTCTGCTTCGGCAAGGGTAATTTCTTTTCTTCCCCATTCTGCTAGGGATATGTCCTTCACTTTGTAAGGAACGTATTGTGTTGTAGTACTCATATGTAATGAATAAATTTAAATTCAGTTGATAACGAAGTGCAAAATTACAATTAATAATTAAGATAAAAAAACGGCAGGCCAAGTTCTGGTTATGAGATTATACATGATTTAATATTATTTAGTCTTAATATAAATAATTATTTTTGTTCAGATAAATTTTATACTATGAATCATACAAATACTCAGGAAGAGGCCAACAGAAAAGCAAAGCCGGTTGCCCCAAAAGTAAAGGAGCTGATAGAACGTACCAAAAGTGTGATTTTGGCTACAACAGATGCTGAAGGAAATCCAAATTCAAGCTATGCGCCTTTTGTACAGGTAGATCATACATTATACATCCTGGTATCTTTTATGGCAAAGCATACTAAAAACCTTGCAGACGGGAGAAAAGCTTCTGTAATGTTTATTGAAGATGAATCTGCAACAAAACAGATTTACGCCAGAGAAAGATTAACAATCGAAGCTGCACCTTCACAGATAGAAAGAGATACTGAAACCTGGAATACAGTTGTTACCAGGTTAAAAGAAACACACGGGAAAGTGGTAGATGTCATTTCTGAAATGGGCGATTTTATTCTGATTGCTCTGCAACCTGTAAAAGGTTCTTATGTGAACGGATTTGGGAGTGCTTATTTCGTGGATCAGAATCTTGAAATTCTTGAGCATAGAAATGATGTGAACCATCAGACCAGATAAATAATGAAGAGGGAAGTGTGAAGATAGAAGTTTATAAAGAGTAAGTAAAGAAAATATCTGTTTTTAATACTTAAATTCTGTTTAATTAAAACCTAAAGCAGTTATTCGGCAGTCAGTAACCTCCATCTTCATGCTTCACGCTTCTGTCCTCTTTCAGCTTCCACATCTTTTCACTACTTTTATCGAATAAAAAAACGATGCCCCTTTACCGAGATTTTTCAGATGACAATGCCACAATTCTTGTATGGAAATATGATGAAAGTGAAGAACTTGATATCAATGAGCTGCTGGAGCCTGAAAATGCTGAAAAGGTAAAAGATTATCATCCCAAAAAGCTTCTGGAAGTACTCATGGTGCGTAAGCTTCTGAAGGGCTTAAAGCCTCATTCCAAAATATTATATAAAGAAAGAGAACCTTTTCTGTCACCTAAAGATGCGGAAATTTCCATTACCCATTCATTTCCTTTTGCTGCCATTGCAGTTTCCAAAAACAAAATAGGAATCGATATTGAAAAATTCAACCCGAAGATCTTAAGGGTTATTGATAAATTCACCTATGAAAATGAAAGAGGATTCATTCCTGAAGATCATTCTGCAGCATTCTATACTATTATTTGGAGTGTGAAGGAAAGTATGTATAAAATCCATCACTCAAAATACTGGTCCCTGAAAAAAAATTATGAAGTGAAGCCATTTGAGCTTAAGCATCTTCATAAGATAAGCTGCAGGGTTTATGACGATCAGTTTTCGGATGAGTTTAAAGCAAGAGTAGAATTTTTTGATGATTATTGTTTTACGATTGTGGAGGAATAGAATTGGTTTCGTTTCTGTATTTTTCAATTACTTTTCTCTGTTCTTTTGCTACATCATAGATAAGTTCCAGGATATCATGAATATTTTTCAGCTCTGTTAAATGTGAAATTTTATCAGGATCCCTTCTGTCAACAAGATCATTTTCTTCGATTTCCGTTTTTCTTTTCAGAAGCATATCTTCAATGGATGAATCTTCAGGCTCCAGACGGCTTTCCATCTTTAATGCTTCATTAATTTCATTTCCATTGAGTAAAACAGAGGTCTGCTGCATTTCTGCCTCTATCTTTCTGCTCCAGCTTTCGGCATCTATTTCAGGATATTTTTCGTTGTTTTTGGAGTATTGGGAAAGAGAAGCAGTATACGCTGTCATCAGGTGTGAAGTTGCTACAAACTGATGTACAACTTCCAGCTTTTTCTGTTGGTTTTTCGGCTCAGAGATCATTCTTTGAAAATTGTCCGAAAGATTGGCCAGTGAAATAATAGCATTTTTCCGTTTTACCTTATAATCCTCAATATCAAAATTTCCCTGTAAGAACTTGGAAATAACACTCTCAAAATAAATCAGATTATCTGTTGCAGACTTCTTCATTAAATCAAGATTCTGAGTGTGTTCCCACACGGGAAGTACAATATAGGAAACAGCAAAAGCAATCACTCCTGCGATAATAGTATCCAGAATTCTGTCTTTAAAGATTATATCTACATTTCCGGGACTTAAGAAATTAAAGCTGAGAAAAACATAGATTGTCATAAACAGCACAGCCCAGAAATAACGTCCTTTCAGAAAACTGAAACACATAATCATGCTCAAAAGCAAAATCGTAAATAAAATACCATTGATATGTATAAAATGTAAGATTGTATAGGCAATAACTGCTCCTGCAATAGTACCATAGAGACGGAGAAGGTTCCGCTTTTTGGTAATGGAGTAGGCGGGTTTCAATATCGCTGTGATGGTGATAAGTATCCAGTAAGTATGACCAAGCCCCAGGAAATCAAACATAGAAAAAAGATATCCTACAAGAAGGGCAGTAGTGATTCTTATTGCATGTCTGAAGTGAGAAGACGATAATGAAATATTATTCCTTAAAACTTTGAAATTAAGCTTCTCTTCATTAGGCATGAATTTTTTTAAATCTAATCCTGTGGAAAGACTTTTGGCCAGTTTCACATCCTGGGAAAATACTTTATAAATCTCATTGATCTCTTTTGTGATTTCGTTGATGCGCATCAGGATCTGACGGAGAATCATAAAATTTTCCAGGTTATCAGGATTCAGCTGTTTATTGCGTAACTCGAAATAATGATAATTCAGATTTTTCAGCTCAAGTTCCAGATCATATATGGGTTTGGCTCTTGTTCCTATTTGTAATGAAATTCCAATATTGGTAATTTCTTCGGCAAGCAGGTTGAGGTAATCGTGGATATTGACCAGGATCATGCTGTCTTCAAAACTCTGTTGCAGTTTCTGGTAATCACTTTCGGAAGTCATCAGTTTTTCATGAAGGTCCATAGAATTCAAAAACATCAGCATCAGTAGCCGGCTGGTTGTTGTGGACTCATTTACAATAGTCCTTGTTTTGAAGACTGTTTCTCTTGTTTCTTCCTGAAGGTTTTTGATACCAATCTGCTTGGCAATAACCTGAGTGGTTAATTTATCAAAGTCTGGATTTTTCTGATAATAGTTGGCTTTAATCTTTAAAAATTCAGCAAGCTGGAGATAATTTTCCCCAATCATCTGTCCTGCCAGTTTATAGGGCTGGATGGTCGTAACCACAAGGAAAATCAATAGAAACCAGATACAACCGGATGCGAAGATGAGCAGACTTTTAAAAATATTGCCTCCCGTAAGATGTCCATCGATAAAGATGGCAAGAACAACAAGAGACAATGAACCCACGGCAGCAAGCCTCTGTCCATAAACCCCGATGAGAGAAAAAAATATTCCGAATACAATGATCTCCGTTATGACCAGAACTTTAAAATTCATGACCAGACTGGCAATAAGTGCCACAAAAACAAAACAGACAATGGCAAATGTAAGTGCATTTCTCCTCCTGATAAATGGTCCGGGCTGATCACAAAGTGCTACGAAGCTGGTTCCGAGAGGAAAAAGGAAATATTCTTTCAGAATTCCAAAATGGGCGAGAACCAAACAAGGCAGAACAGTTGCCAGCGTAATTCTGATTGCAGAATATACGTATTGACTGGTAACGAATTTTTTGAGCTCTGCCGAATAGTTCATACTGCAAAATTAATTATTGGAAATAAGAAAAGCCTTATAAAAATGAGACTTTTGCAAACTTATCTATTATATTTCTGTAATAAATTGTCAATTGGTAATTGAGTAGTGCTCTAATGCAAATTTAATGCTGGAATTGTATTATTACCGTTGAAAAATGAATTGTAAATGTCAATAGTGAATTTATAGGGGTCTTAATAATTCATAACCAAAGCCAATTCACTATTGGCATAAAAAAAGCCTCATCATAATGAGGCTTTTTATACTGTATAATGTTCTTAATAATCTACATTAGATGTTTCATCACCAATGTTCCAGGTAAGACCGAAACGAAGTGTGTTATCTAAAGCTGTATTGATTTTTGACATATTGATCAGGTAAGAAACATCAAGTCCGAAAGAACGGTATTTTAACCCGATACCGGCTGTCGCAAACTGTCTTGCTCCCTGCTCTTCACTTTCGTGGAAGTAACCTGTTCTTACAGAAAATGCATTGTCATAAGAATATTCCAAAGCACCGCTGTACATGATACTGTTCTTATTTTTGAAAGATTTTCCAATTCCGGCAATAGGACCTACATTCGGAATTTCGTATCTAGGCTGTCTTGTATTTGGATCTATTCCTACATATTCCGATCCCGGAACCAGAATTTTTGAACCTTCCACACTAAGACCGATTCTGTTCATATCATCCAGGTACATATCATAACCAACCCCTAATCTGGCCATAGTAGGCAGATAAGATCTGGATTCTTCATTTCCTGTATAGTCTAATTTCGGACCTAAGTTCTGAATAGCGAAACCAGCATTCACTTTACCGTCATATCCTCCGAAGCTTGAAAATCTTGGAGAAGTATAGTATCCTGAAACATCTACTGCAAAACTGTTGGCAGCTTTAAGCGTAGTATCTGTGTTGAAACCTCCGGCTAAATCTGAACGGATGAATCTACCGGTAACAGCCATTGAGTATGAGTCAGAAAGTTTCAGACCATACGCAACGTCAATGGAAAATTCATTAGGTTTTGAGGTACCCATAGAAGTTACTTCTGAACCTACCAATTGGGTAAGGTCTACTTCACCCATATTGAAATAATAGATACTTGCAGAGATTGTAGATCTTTCTTCCTGTCCCAAAAATTTATGGAATGCACCATATAGTAAGAATACATCATTGGTAAGTTTTCCCATATATGGTGTATAGTTAAGACCTATGGAAGAACTTGTTCTGCTAAAAGGATATTTTGCCGCATTCCAGAATTGTGAAAATGCATCCGGTGAAGTTACCACCCCTTGGTCTCCCATACCTCCAGCTCTTGCATCTGGTGCAATTCTTAGAAAAGGAGCTCCGGTCAATACTGGATTTATTTTACTTAAATCTTGCGAATAGCCTAAAAAACCAGCACTTAAACCAAATCCCAAAAGCAGTTTAGTAGTTAAATTCATATGTTGTCTTTTATATATTATCAGTTTTTTATAAATATTATTATCTATGTATTATTTAATTTATTTCAAAAGTACCATTTTTTCTACAGCTGTAGCACTTCCTTTGCATTTTTCTTGATTTTGACTTTTTGCAAATATCTTAAAAATATACGTACCTTTTGCAACAGTTGCCCCAAAATCATCTCTTCCGTCCCATTCTATTGACTGGCGAGGTGTTCTAAAGCCCTGTAGGAACGGTTCTGCAACCACCGGCTGAGATAGTGTTCTTACTAATTTTCCTGTTATGGTATAAATCTGAACATTTACATCTAAAATATCATCGCAGTTATGTTCAAACTGGATGTATGTTTTATTGGTAAACGGATTCGGCCAGTTCAGCGGTCTGTTTATCACCAGATGTTGATCAGTTTCATCCTTAACTTCAAAATTTAACGTAGCAGTTGTGGAATTATTGTTTATGTCCCAAACTTTAAATGTTAATTGATGTTGCCCTATCGCAAGATTTCTGAAAGGGTAGGTTACATTTCCTTTCTGATAGTCGGCAAGACTTGGGCTCAGACATCCGTTTCCTTCTCCCGAAGTGAAGAAATCATTCAGTACAATAGTATTGATGATCTGGCCGTCAAGATAAACCGTAATATCGTGACCTACACCTGATCCGGTAGAGTTGATTCCTGTATCGTCCGTAACACAGGCTAAAAGCATAGGATTCTGGTTAGTGATTCCGCCGTCAGCAAAGTTGGTGTTATTCATATACAGTTTTACTTTTGGAGGTTCATTATCATTGATTCCGTTCGGGTTGATATCTCCCACCTGTACTGCCTGGTTATTGAATACATCTGTTGCCCTGTTATCTGCATATCCTAATATTCTTCCCTGTCCTACAGCATAGTTGATGTCTTTCGGAACATAGAATTCAACAGTAAATACTCCGTTTACAGCTGTTCCGGAAGCTTTAACAATAGCACTCCCTTCTTCTGTGTAATTCATAACAGGAGCTAAAACTCCGTCATTATTCAATGTTTTTTTATTTAATCTCTTATCAAAAATATTGATAGACACCCTTCCGTTGAAAGTTGTGTTTAATGTTCCGTTAGGATTGTTGATATGACCTTTCACCTTAATGAAATCCAATCCTCTGATCAATCCCGGAACGGGAGATTCAATATTATCTATAATAAGCTGTCTTTGAGGTCTGCTTAGTTTCATAGCCGGATCTCCAAGGAAATTAACCTTCAAGTGATCAATATTAGCTCCTTTTTGTTTTTTCGCAAGTAAATGGGCATATCCTAAAGTTTCAAAATCATCATTGGTCAGTTTGAAAATACTTTTGGTATAAATATCCGAGAAATTACGTCCGTAATCAACACCAATGGCACGGCTTGATGTGATCATAGCTGCGGCACCTCCCTGTTTAAGTTTAATGAACTGCTCTCCCGCAGAAGAAGTATTTGGCTCATCCCATAATGTAAACTCACAGGTAATGGTAGATACAAATGGAAATCTGCTGTATACATTGGAGAAGTTATTCGAATTCTGAATCTCAGTACTTGTAAGTACTCTTTCCTGAGCCCATCCGTTGATACCTCCGTGTCCGAAATAGAACAGGTAAAGACTGTTTCCTATATCATTTGAAATAGCCTGGGTCACCTGAGGAAATCTTTGTCCTGCAGCGGTACTTTGAGCAGGGAAAGCATCAAGATATAATTTTCTTACATTATATTCTTTAAGTTCCTGTTGGCCGGGCTGCTCAAAAATACTGGATAATGTATTATTGATTACTTCGTGGAAAGGGCTTCCGCCGTCTTTATCATCATCCACAACAAAATCAAGCTTCATACGCCATTCTCCGAAAGGAGAAGATTGCCCTGAAAGACCATTGTAATAAGCAAGGGTTTTACTGATCATATTGCCCGCCTCAGTTACGTTGGCAGCAGGAATTCTTCCTACAGGTATATCCGGTAGATTGTTTTCAATAGAAGATGAAGTCTGCGGCTGTGTCATTACAATATAATCATCCGTTACGAAAGAGCCGACAAAGTCTGCTGAATTTTCACCTTCGTAGCTGGAAACAACATTGGAATTACCGGAAATCCTGTTTTTGTAATCATAAGAAGCATCTCCTAAAATGAATACATATTTAAGTCTTCCGCTATTATTAAGTTTTGTTACAAAATCTCTTATTGCAGTAAGATCCCTGCTTCCGCTTCCAAATTCATTATAAATTTTGGCAGCATCTACGATCTCTACCGTAAAATTATTTCTGGTCTGGTGATAGCTTGCCAGTCTCTGAGCCTGTCCCATCATCTCAGGAACGGTAATGATCAGATAATCCACATTCTGCAATCCGGAAAGATCCTGGTTGGCAACTCTTTCTACAAACTGGGGATTGTAAGCTGCATCAGCGCGGAAAGCGACAAATTCATTATTAAAATTAAGATCAGAAGTAATATAACCGAAGTTAAAACTGCCTGCACCTGCTTTATTTACTCTTCTGTTGGCATTTGTAATATCTGTTACATCCCATACCTGCTCAAGATTTGTAGCATTGGAAATACCGAAACCGTAATCGGTATTGGTTCCACTGGTAAGCGAAAAATCTCTGAAACTCATCTGTGATCCGTTGAAAGTAAGGTTTTCTTTATACTGTACTTCAACATAATCAAAATGGAAAGCTCCGTTTGGATTTACAGAAATGTTGGGTGCATAATTAAGTGTAATCTGGTTTCCATTAAGGGTGGATATCGTGCCCTCATATTTTAACTGGTAATAATCAAACCCATAAGTAGGAGTATTAGCAGGAACAGTTTGTATGACCGGATTTTGGTTGTTTATCTTGAATTCCACAGAATTCTGCTGTGCTCTGTAACCTATCACCTGTGTTTTGTATTTAATGACATCACCTGCCTGAATAGGTGAGTTGGTGGTAAAAGTAACTACCTTGTCTGTGTTAAAAGGTGTACTTTCTACCCAGATTCTTCCTACTTTTAAGAGATTCAACTGGTCATTGTTGATCACCTGATAATTATCATACCTTGTTATTAAATTTCCGGCAGGTAAGCTGACGTCAACAGGCTGTACTCTTTTGCCGACACCTTTATCAAAATTAATGAAGTAATAAGAAAAATCGTCATATATATTTTTGAGGTTATTGCTTCTGTCTGTTCTTGTATCAATTCTTTTGTAGCCATTTCCGTTGGATGTATCATACAGATTGTATCCATCCGGTCCCTGAGCATAAAACAATGCATAATCTCCGTCATTCCATACACCATCTTCTTCACCTACTACCTGAATAGCATTTTCCTGAAGGGCGCTGTACTTTGTATCCAGATTGTATTCGGGAAGCATTACACCGCCATTTCCATAAATTCTGAAATTTTTGGGATTTACAGAAGCCGGATTGATCCCGTTATCTTTTAAAAACTGCGTTGTGATTTTAAATATTCCTGATCTGTCTACTTTAATCTTATAAAATCCACCGCTTGCAAGGGGATTGACAGTACTTCCCACTTTGTTTACATTTCCTGAGTTGAAATTGTTGGGAGCTGCTGTTTCAGAAATATTGAATGAGGAAAGTCTTTGGATACGTCCCTTCACATTCTTAAATAAAGCAACACTTATACTTGCATATCTTTCTCCCTCCAAAGTATAATAGGTTATATCTGCAGTTTCATAATCCGGCAGCCGGCCTTTGTCAAGATCATATAAATCCTTACCGGAAACACTTTCCCAGGCCATATCCGAAACTTTCAGCTGCTTTTCTCCTATTTTTTGTTTAGTTATGATAAAAACATTATTTTGGCTGAACGAAAAACCTTCATTTTTGAAATTTGGAAGATTTAATTTTGTGTCACCAAAATCTTGGATTTTAGAGCCTTCCCATTCTATGGCTTTTCTCTGGGCCCAAAGTGTTGATACAAAAGAGAATAGTAATAAAAAGGTGATTTTTTGTTTCATGTTTATTATTGAAATTTCTGAATTACAAATAAAATGAAAATTTTAGAATTAAATTGTGATACAATAAAATTAATTTGTTAACGTTTTTCAAAAAAATCAAATGTTTACTTGATTTATTGAATAATTTATTTTTTCTTTGTACTTTGAAAATATTTATATCGACTATGAAAAAACTAAAGTTGTTTTCATTAATAGCATTAAGTTCTACACTTGCATTAACCAGCTGTGGCGGATCCGGGACCAGCAAAGGAGGCGGTACTAAAAAATTTGTCAGCAAGACGGGTTGGAAACCAAACGAAAAACAAGGTTGGTTTTTTGCAGGAAAGCAACAAAAACAGAAGGGGTGGCCAGGAATGGTATATGTAGAAGGTGGAACTTTTACAATGGGATTAGTGAAAGATGATGTTATGCATGATTGGAATAACACACCTCGCAGAATGCAGGTAAGTTCATTCTTCATCGGAGAAACAGAAATTACAAACTATGAATACCGCGAATACCTTACATGGTTGAAGTACGTATTTCCACCAAGTGACCCTAGCTTTAAGGAGATTTACAACGGTGCTTTGCCGGATACTCTTTTATGGGACAACAAATTAGCTAGAAACGATTATAATGAGACGTATCTTCGTTCTCCGGAATTCGATTACTACCCGGTAGTAGGAGTTTCCTGGACTCAGGCGAACAGATACTGTGAATGGCTTACAGACAGAGCGAACGAAAAAGCTTTAATGCAGGCCGGAGTTATTGCTAAAGATTTGTATATCAACGAATCCAATAACCAGGGCGGAACAGCATTTAATATGGATAAATTCAAAGCGAATGATCCGGAAATGCAGGGATATATCAACGAGAAAAGAATGCAGCAAAAATCTGGTATGAAAACAACCAACCAGAGACTTCTTTCTGCAAACAGAGCTCCAAATGCTTCAATGGTTCAGAAGTTCAGACTTCCTACCGAAGTTGAATGGGAATATGCAGCTCTTGGTATGGCTAAAAACAGAGAATACAATCAGTACCTGGGTAAAAAACCGGAAATCGAAAGATTAAGAGGTACTAAAGGAAGAGATAAAGGAATGTTCCTTGAAAACTTCAAAATGGGTAGAGGTGACTATTCAGGTATTGCAGGATGGAAAAACGACGGAGCTGCACAAACAGCAGACGTAAGACAATATCCTTCTAACGACCTTGGAATCTACGGGATGTACGGAAACGTTTCCGAGTGGACTGCAGACGTATACAGACCTATCATTGATGAAGATTTCAACGACTTCAACTACTACAGAGGAAACATGCCTCAGGCTATCGTAAGAAACGGTGACGGAACTTACAAAATGATCGACGAGGGTACTATAAAATATGATACTTTAGCAGACGGAAGATTAGTATACAGAGGTCTTCCTGGTCAGTTTGAAAGAGAAACGGTTGCTGATCACAGAAACTACAGAGATGGTGACAGACAGTCTTCATTAGAATATTACAGAGCTTCAGATTCAGCTTCATCATTTGATATGTACAATGCTCCTCAGAGAAGATTTATTGTAGATGCTGGTGGAAGAGTGAAGCTTCAGAAAGATACTAAAGACAGAACTTCTGCAGTATCTAATGACGTAAGAGTTGTAAAAGGTGGTTCTTGGCAGGATACAGCATATTGGTTGGATCCGGGACAAAGAAGATACAAAAACCAGGACAGAGCTTACGGATGGATTGGTTTCCGTGTTGCACAAGATGCTAGAGCTAGCGATAAAGGCAGAACTAGAAGATAATATTTATCAAAAAATACTTACAAAAAACCTTCCGGATTTCCGGAAGGTTTTTTTATTTTTGAAGTATGAATATAGAACAGTTTTATCCTTTATTTTTACAATCAGATAAAGTGACAATCGACAGCAGAAAAGTCGGTAAGAATGATATTTTCTTTGCCTTTTCCGGTGAAAACTTCAACGCTGCAACTTTAGCAGAAAAAGCGGCCGATGATGGAGCTTTGGCTGTGATTGTTGAAAAGCCGGAGTTTGAAAATAAAGACAAAAACATCTTCTATGTTCCTTCCACACTGATATTTCTTCAGCAGCTGGCCATTCATCATAGAAATCAAATTAAAATCCCTGTTATCGGGCTTACAGGAAGTAACGGAAAGACGACTACGAAAGAGATTATCCATGCTGTTCTTTCGGAGAAATTCAATGTGCAGTATACCTCAGGGAATTTAAATAATCATATTGGGGTTCCGTTAACCATTCTTTCTATTAAACCAGAACACGAAATGGCAGTAGTGGAAATGGGAGCCAATCATCAGAAAGAGATTGAGCTTCTGTGTACTATTTCACAACCGGATTTTGGATATATTACCAATTTTGGAAAAGCTCATTTGGAAGGCTTCGGCGGATTTGAAGGAGTAATCAAAGGAAAATCTGAACTGTATGATTATCTGAAAAATCATCATCAAACTATTGTTGTTAATGAAAATGATCCCATACAGGCAGAAAAAACTGAAAACTATACACCCAAAATCACATTTGGAAAAGATAGCTCAGATTATCATTTCGGGTTGTTTTCCGAAGAACATTTTGTAGGATTGGAATATCAGGATGGAAAAGCAGTTTCCAAACTGACAGGAGAATATAACTTTACCAATTTATGTGCAGCAGCCAGTTTAGGACTGCATTTCGGAATCAGTTTTGAACAGATCAAACATGCCATTGAGAACTATACCCCGACCAATATGCGTTCGCAGGTGGTGAAAAAGGAAAACACAACATTGGTTCTTGATACATACAATGCCAATCCAAGTTCCATGAATGCCTCACTGCATAATTTTGTGACCTTTGAAGGAAGCAAAACCGTTATAATAGGAGATATGCTTGAATTGGGAGAAGAAAGTGAAAAAGAACATCAGAATATTTTAAATCTGGCCAGAGAATTAAATTTTGACCAGATCATTACGGTAGGCAGAAATTTTAAAATTGCAAACCTCTCAGCATTATCTTTTGAAAACACTGCAGAATTAATAGAATATCTTAAACTGAATAAAATTCATTCAGAAAATATTCTGTTAAAGGGCTCACGGGGAATTGCCCTGGAAAAATCTATCGAATTTATTTAATTTTTTGAACTCCAGAATTCTTTTACGATCAGTTTAATATTCTGGAAAGTGCTTGGGAAAACTTCATCTTCGATCTGAGCGGTGTTTTTCCAGGCAACCTCAGTAATTCCTTCCTCAATCTGTGGTTTTGAAGTATCTTCACCATTGAAGTTCATTTCAAACCAATGGGTGCATTTAAGGATTTTTTCACCGTTTCTTTCGATATAGATATGATATGTCGTATTGATGAACTGTACCAGCTCAACGTCTTTCAGTCCGGTTTCCTCTTCAATTTCCCTTACAGCGGATTCCTCACGGGATTCACCTTTTTCCATTTTGCCCTTGGGAAGATCCCACTTGCCTAATCTTTTAATGAACAGGAGCTCACCTGCGGGATTATTAACAAGACCTCCTGCAGCCTCTATAATTCTGAAAAGCTTTTGGAATTCATTCCAGATCTCTTCTATATTCTCACCGAAAACATTTAATTCTTTTACCGAGGTATTCTCCAAAAGATCCAATGCAATCTCTAAAGTTGTGAAACTTTCATACTTAAGCTCTTTTTCAAGATTCTCAGAATGCTTAGACACTAATAATTTTTTTTCGTTCACAAAAACTTTATACATTTGTAAGAATTAAGAATTTAAATACAAAAATAAAAAATGAATTTAGAAGGACGAAAAATTATTGTCAATAAATCATCTAAAGAACTGTCTGAAATATTAAAATACCCTGAGAACTATAAAGATTTTATGCCGGACGGTCTTCAGAAATTTGAAACAAGGGATAACGGCTTTAAATTCGGACTTCAGGGAATGCCGGAAATTGCTTTGAAAATAGATGAAGTGGACGAGCAGAAAGCAGTTTTGAAATCTGCAAGTTCGAGTCTGGATTTTTCATTAACAGCTACTTTGAATCCTGTAAGCGAAAACCAGACTGAAGTTCAGATGCTTTTTGAAGGAAAATTTAATCCTTTCATCAAAATGATGGTAGAAAAGCCGCTTCAGAACTTTATCAATACTCTTACAGACAAGATCGAAGCCTACAAATAATAAAAGTCCTGAATTTCAGGACTTTTTTCTTTTATGTTCAATAATATCCAGATGTATCACATTGGATGCACCCGGATGTATAGCTAAAGTCTCAAAAAAGTCATCATCCTCATCATATTTGGAACAGCTGATTGTGATTCCTTTTGGGGCTGCCGGATGAGAAAGGTTTTCCAGATGAAATTCATTAGCTCCGGCTTCAATAATGATTTTATGGGCTGTAATTTCCTGTCTGTTTCCATCCTTGTCAATAATGGTTACCTTATCAAAAGGTATGTCGCTGATAAATGAGTCCATTGCAGTTTGATATTAATAATCATAAAGATACTAACTTAAATGGCAGAATGACTGTTTATACGTAATTAATGTAATCAGTAAATCAGCAAATTAAACCGGAACTGTGGTCTTCTTTACAGCCGGTTGCAGAAGAAAGGACATTGATCTCATTATTCATCCTTAAAACACCCATAAAAGCAAAGATCAGTGCTTCTTTGTAATCAATAATTTCCTTTTCCGGAATGATAATCCCGAATTCCGTTTTTTCTCTGATCTTTTCGATAAGACAGGTATTGTAGCTTCCTCCGCCTGTGCAGAGAACATTTTGTAAAGTGTTTTGGTTAATGACATTTGAAATCTGTTGTGCAACATGCTCTGTAAAAGTCGCTATGGCATCTTCAGTTTTAATGTTCTCGAAAAGTGGAAAAACAGACTCATTACACCATTCAATACCTAAAGATTTAGGATGAGGCAGATTGTAGAATTCCAGGGAATTAAGCTTTGCCAAGAGATCGTTATTGAGTTTGCCTTTTCTTGCTAAATCCCCGTTTTCATCAAAATTTTTATTGAATTTCTGAGCAAGTCTGTTCAGAACGATATTTACTGGTGCAATATCAAAAGCTATTCTTTTGCCGTTCTGCTTTAAAGAAATATTTGAAAATCCGCCAAGATTCAGGCATGCATCATATTCAGAAAAAAGAAGTTCATCCCCGATGGGAACCAAAGGCGCACCGTTTCCGCCCATCAATACATCCTGGCTTCTGAAATCATAAATTACGGGAAGTCCTGTTTCTAATTTGATTGCTCTGCCATCTCCGATCTGAAGGGTAAATTTCTTTTTAGGCTGATGAAAAACGGTATGGCCATGAGAAGCGATCAGGTCAATATTTTCAAGACTATTTTTTTCAATAAATTCTTTAACTTTCTGTCCGAGATAAAAACCATATTCCGAATGAAGTTCCAGTAATTCTTCTGATGACAAATGAATTGAGTTTCTGAGCTTTTCTTCCCAGTTTTGATGATAGGGAAGGGTTTCTGCCTTTAAGATCTGGAAACTCCAGTTATCCTTTTTTTCAAAAACGGCAAAACATATATCCAGACCGTCCAGACTGGTTCCGGACATGAGTCCGATAGCCTGAACTCTCATATTACTGTGGTGTTTTTTTTTCTTCGAGTCTTTTTGTGCTGAAATCTCCTGAATTATTAAAGAAAGTATATTCAGAGAAATCATCTTTGGCTGTCATACCATTGGCTCCAACCAGAGTAGAGCCGTCTTCCATGGTTACATATACAGTATCTTTGGTATAAATCCTGTTTTTTTTCTGATCCCAGTATATACTCTGCATGGCAAATCGCTGTCCTTCATTGGTTGTAATTCTCACATCGCCTTTTGCTTCATAAAACTTTTTATACTCGAAAATACGGGCATACTTAGCGGTAATTTTACCGGGAACTTTAGGTTTCTTTTTGTCGTAAAATTCTATATTGATTCCTTTTTTAGCAACAACATAAGGACTGTCAATCAGTTCATATTTTTCAATAATAGGAGCTTTGGCTTTTAAAGATATAAAACCGGAATCACGCTGTATAATATTGGCATTATTGATGATCTGTGAAGGGAAGTTTTTGCTTTTGTTGCCGTTGGCTTTGGTAAGGTCTTCTTCACAGGATGTCAGTATAAAAAATATAGCACAACTAAAAAGGCATGCTATATTTTTATATGATATTTTTTTTGAAAAATTCATTTTAGTTGTAAAGATTCTTTCTGAACCATCTGTCAGCAAAATTGAAGCCGACCCTCAGATTGATGAAGTTCTGATTGATCAGATCGTTTTTAAGAGTTCCTCTCTTTCCAAGTTCCACACCCAGTTCAAGACCGCTCATCCTTGTAATACTGCTCGTTTTGAACGGAAGCAATACTCCGGCAGAAATCCCGAATTTATTGATGCTGGTACCATTTATTTTAAGATTTCCTCTTTCATAGAATGCTCCGTATCTGTAGGTTACCCTTGAGAAATAGCTTCTGAAATTGTTATAATTTGGCAAATACCATCCTCCGGCAGAAATTCTGTAGGTATCCTGGAAGTCAAAGGTTTTTCCGAAATAAGAAATATCTTCTCCTTTTTTATAATCAAGCTGTCCTGAAAAAAACCAATGGTTTTCGCTTCCATATCCAACTCCTAAAGATGCCTGTAGCGGAAGAAGATTTTTAGAACTGGTACTTTTCTGTTCTATAGTTGTTTCCAAAGCTTTTACTGTCTGTGCAACATCAGTATATATATAAGTGCTGTTTACATAATCAGTAGTCATATTACTGGTATTTCCAAATGTAACAGTAGCTCCGAGAGTTAACTTTTTGTCTGTACGGGTGTTCAGGCTCTGGTAGCTACCACCAAGCGTAAAGTTAAAGTTTTTAATGCTGTTTTTGGTTTCATAACCATCGATGTATTCAGCATTCTCAGCTCCGTTATTATCATAAGATCTCAGCTCGTTCAGATCATAAAGATTTCCGAAATATAGATTAGCTCTTAAACCTACTGCAAAGTTCTGATCTATCTTGTATGAAACAGCAGCCTGCGCAGTATTTAGAGTTCCGCTTCCTTTAAAACGGTTGGTATAATACCCGTCTTGTGTGACAACGTTATCTATAGTGGTGTATCTTGGAGTTCTATTTTCGATATCATAGCTTTTCGAGCTGTAAGGCTGATAGGAAAGTCCCATCTTTACCTTTGGAGACAAAGGAAAGGCTATTGCAATATTAGAAAGATACGTAGAATGTTTGGTAGACTTCGTATCGTTGTAATTTGTTTTGAAGTAATTGTTTTCGTTGGTAGCTTCCAGCCTGATGCTTGTAAGCTCGAAATTAGAGTTATTCGCAGGGTTTGCGAAATTGAAGCTGCTAGTGAAATCACTGATATAAGCAGTAGATATACCACCCATAGAGGCAGTTTCAATCGTATTATCATATTTTACATCTCCAATTCCATAAGTTGCATACGGAGAGTTACTTATACTCTGTGCATTTAGGAAGTATCCAACTGATATGAATGATACTGCAAAGATTTTTTTCATTCTTTATTTTTAAAACAATGCGCAAATATCTTAAATATTAATGAATTGTAAAAATTATATGTGGTTAAAGTTTGTTAAGGGCCTTTCCCTGCACGAAAAATGCAAATTTTCATTAATAAAAATAATAATCCTGTTATACAAAAAGACCATTCACGGAAGATGAACGGTCTTTTCTATTTTAAATTTATCAGTTATTTTACCTGAAGTACAGACCGGCTGTGGCTGAAATTTTCAAAACTGTACTTTCCATGGTATTTTCCCATTCCTGAAGTTCCCACACCACCAAAAGGCAAATAATGAGATCCAACATGAATGATGGCACTGTTGATTTCCGCATCACCACTTGTTGTACGGTTCAGAATATCATCTGCAAACTCCTGGCTTTCCGTGAAAACATATAATGCCAGAGGCTTAGGACGGTTGTTGATTTCTTCCAAAGCTTCATTAATATCACTGTATGTCATAATCGGAAGGATAGGACCAAAGATTTCCTGCTGCATCACCTGATCGTCCCAGGTTACATCATCCATAAGGGTTGCTTCAAAATGACGGGTTTCAAGATCATAGCTTCCGCCGTAAACTACTTTTTCAGGAGCAGCTTCCAGATAACCTGCAAGGTGTTTGATCTGGTTTTGATTAACAATTTTTCCTATTTTTCCCAAAGATCCGTAAGGGTAAGTGTTTTTTAAATAGGCTTTGAATTTTTCAACAAACAGCTCTTTTACAGACTCATGAATGTAGATATAGTCCGGAGCCACACAGGTTTGCCCGCAGTTGATCCATTTTCCGTAAGATATTCTTGCCACTGCCTTATCCAGATCGGCATCATGATGAACAATGGTAGGAGATTTTCCTCCAAGCTCCAGCGTTAAAGGAATAAGCTGTTCTGCAGCTGCTTTCATTACAATTTTACCGACATTCGGGCTTCCTGTAAAGAAAATATAATCGAAAGGCAGGCTTAATAAAAGAGTGTTTTCTTCAATAGCTCCCTGAACTACGGCTACATAAGATTCTTCAAATGATTCTTTGACAATATCTTCAAGTACTTTTGCTACGTGTGGAGTATTTTCCGAAGGTTTGATGATCGCTGTATTCCCTGCAATCAAAGCTCCGATAAGCGGACTGAATGTCAGCTGCACAGGATAATTGAAAGGCCCGATAATATAATTTACACCATAAGGTTCATATATTATTTTACTTATCACTTCAGCTCCTGAAGGATGTGGTTTTGATTCTACCGGAGTAGGTTTTGCCCAGTTATCTATATTTTCCAGCAGATAATCAAGCTCGCTGAGCACAATCTGAATTTCTACATATTCCGCTTCTTTTCTGCTTTTCCCGAGATCAGTTTCCAGAGCATCACAAAGAGCATCCGTATGGCTTGTAAATACGTCACGGAATTTTCTCAACTGTGTTTTTCTGAATTCAATATCTTTGGTTTGATTGATCTTGAAGAAAGCCTTCTGTTGTTGGAACACTGCTTTTATTTTCTCTTCTGATTCCTTGTTCATTTTTGAATTATTATGTGATTGAAATAGGTTATAATTGCAATAATAATTTAGCTAAAATTGGCTCAGCAAATGTATTGCTAAAAACTATATTGCACACAATTTAAATTGGAGATTTATTCGAAATAAATTATTGATGTTTCCTATAATAAGACCTGAAGTATATTATACATTAAGTTTTCTATTAAAACAGACTTAATTTTCTCCATTGAGATAAGATTTTTTATCTTTGGAACATGAATTGGGAGAACATCGCCGGACAGGAAAATCTGAAAAAACTTCTTCGGGAAAGCATTGCTGAAAACAGAGTGAGCCACGCCCAGCTTTTTTTAGGAAAAGAAGGATATGGAACATTTCCAATGGTATTGGCCTATGCCAAAGAGATCTTTAGCCGGGAAAATGAGCATGCTGCTTCAAAAGTAGAGCATTTGAACCATCTTGATCTGCATTTTAGTTTTCCTGTATTCACTGATAACAAAAATTCCTTAAGCAAAAATAAATTTGAGGACTTCCGGGAAATGATCATGGCTTCTCCTTATGCAAGCTATGATGACTGGACAGCCTTCCTTGAATCTGAAAACAAACAGCTTTTTATTTCCGCAGATGAGATTGATGACCAGAACCAGAAATTTGCCTTAAAAAGTTTTGAGGGCGGAACTAAAATCCTGATCGTATGGAGAGCTGATAAAATGAACGTTGCCGCAGCCAATAAATTCCTGAAATTTCTGGAAGAACCACCGGCAAAAACCCTTATTCTTCTGACCGCTGAAACTGCAAATGATATTCTTCCCACCATTCTTTCCAGAACACAGATTGTTGAAGTTCCAAGAATCAGTGATGAAGATCTGGAGAATTATTTTAAAAAGAATTTTCAGATCTCAGAAGAAAAAACAAAGGAAATTGTTCATGAAGCACAGGGAGACCTTAATGAAGCCCTGAAAATTTTAAATTCCGGGCATAAAAGCGATGAGTTTGAAAAGCTTTTTGTACAATGGGTAAGGGATGCATTCATGGTTAAAAAGAAACCTCAGTTCCTTAAAAGTATTATTTTCTGGGCCAGGGAAATAGCCGGCTGGAACAGGGAAAAGCAGAAAAACTTTTTGAACTACTGCTCTGAGATTTTCAGGCTTGCTCTTCTCCAGAACTATCAATCCGACAATCTTGTTTATAAAAAGATCAATGCAGACGGCTTCAACTGGGACGGATTTTCCAAATTCATTAGCGGGGCCAATATTGAAAGTATTCTGGAAGAGATCAATACGGCAGATCTTCACCTGACGAGAAACGGTAATCCTAAAATTGTCTGGACAGATCTGGGAATCAAATTATCGCGCTACATTCATAAAAATTCATAGAAATTATCATATCAGTCCGGACTTGCTCCGGATTTTTTTGTTTGTTAAGCCTTCTTAAAATTTTGTTATCTGATGGTATTAGTATTCAGAAGGTTATGTTGGCAAATATTAAAAATAGATTAAAAAATCAATCAATCGTTTGATTTGTTCGAAATCTTGTGTAAATTTGCGCCCTGAAAAATAGATAGCTATGGTTTCAAAAGAAGAAAATATATTATTTGCCGCAGAAAAGCTTTTTGCAGAAAAAGGTTTCGATGGTACTTCTACCAGGGAGATTTCCAAGGCAGCGAATGTAAATATCTCTATGATTTCTTACTATTTCGGTTCCAAAGAAAAGTTATACGAAAAACTAGTTGAATACAGAATGGCCGAAGGCCAGTTCTTTTCAAAAGACATTCTGGAAAGAACAGATATCAACGAATGGCAGAAAATAGAAAAGATCGTAGACCAGTTTTCGGAAAGAGTAAGGCATCACAAATGTTTTTACAGGATTATGCAGCGTGAACAGCTCCATACGGAAAATCCTCAGATTGTGGAATTTCTGAAGCAGACCAAGATGGGCTTTATCTCCATGTATTCACAGGTTCTTGACAGCGGACTGAAAAAAGGAATTTTTACCAAAAATCCTCCTATATACCTGCTTCATGCAACGGTAAGCGGAACTTTATTTTATGCATCCAATGCTAAAGAAATGTACAAGGAATTCCTGAACGATACGGAAGACGATGAAGTTTTTGATGAAAAATACTACACAGAACTTAATAAACATATAAAATATTTACTAAAAGACCTTTTAGGTTATGAAGAGAATAAATAACTCGGTGTTGGCATTATCCCTTTTTATGGGAATTGCAGCCATAAATGCTCAGGAGAAAAAACAGCTCACTCTTGATGAAGCCGTGCAGCTGGGAATCCAGAACAGTAAAAACCTTAAGATAGATGCTGCTAAAATTGAAGAAGCTACAGCAGATCTTCTGGAAGCCAAAAACAGGCAGCTTCCGGAACTGAAAGTGTCGGGCAGCTATATGTATCTTCCCCTTAAACCTACTGTTGACTTGAAGATTTCAGGTGTTTCCGGCGAAGGAGGCCCGGAGGTACATCAGGTTGCTTATGGATCGGTTAACCTTAGCGTTCCGGTTTACAGCGGTGGAAGAATCAAATATGGTATCCAGTCTGCAAAATACCTGGTGGAAGCATCAAAACTAAGCACTGAAAATGATAAGATAGCGATTGCCTATAATGTTGCTCAGGCTTACAATAATTTATTTAAAGCCAATCAGTCCATCAAAGTGTTGGAAGAAAATCTTACTGCTTCTCAAAAAAGAGATGAGACTTTTCTTAAGCTTGAAAATAATGGGATTATCGCAAGAAACGACCGTTTAAAAGCCAACCTTCAGACTTCAAATATCGAACTGCAGTTATTGGAAGCTAAAAATAACTACAATATCGCAAACATCAACATGGACCTGCTATTGGGTATTCCGGAAACTACAGAAATTGAGGTTGACCAGAATTATATTGAGGAAGGTTCCGAAGTGAAAACAGTGGATTACTACGTGAATGAAGCGAGAGAAAACCGTAAGGATCTGCAGGCTTTGGCTCAGCAAAGAAAAGCTGCGGAACTGGGAACAAAATCGGCCAAAGCTGAAAATCTTCCTTCAATAGCATTTACCGGAGGGTATGTGGCGGCAGATATTCCAAAATTCCTTACCATATACAATGCTGTAAATGTAGGCGTTGGAATCTCTTATAATTTATCCAATATCTGGAAAGAAAATTCTGCATTGAGACAATCTCAGGCAAGAGAAAAACAGCTGGCTGCCAACGATGAATTACTGAATGATAATATTAAGCTTGATGTGAACAGGGAATATCAGAATACAGATTACTCTAAAAAGAGAATCACAGTGTATGAAAAATCTGCTGAACAGGCTAATGAAAACTACAGGATTACCAAAAACAAATACGACAACGGTCTTGCAACCATGACAGAACTTCTGGATGCAGACGCTGCCCAGATATCAGCCAATGTAGGGGTGATCAATGCGAAGGCTGATGCTGCCTTAGCTTATAGAAAATTATTACAGACAACAGGAACTTTAACAATTAAATAATCAGACTCGTACCAAAATGGAAAATAATAATAAACCAACAATTGAACTTGAACCTAAAAAGAAAAAAAGTTTAGTTTTCCCTATCATTCTGGCCGCCGTAGTAATCGGTGGAGGAATCTATGGATACAGAGCTTTTACATACGGACAGTATCACGAAGAAACAGATGATGCACAAATTACTTCCAATATGGCACCGGTAATTTCTAAAATTTCCGGATATGTGGCAGAAGTAAAAGTAAAAGACAATCAGTTCGTAAAGAGAGGAGATACTTTGGTTATCCTGGACAACAGAGATCAGAAAATGGCCCTTGAGCAGGCTCAGGCGGCTTTATCAACAGCGAAAAGCAATATTTCAAATGCAGAAGCTACTACTACAGCCACTTCAAAAAATATCAGCTCTTCCGAGGCAGCGGTAACAACAGCCAATGCACAGATAGAAGCAGCAAAAGTAAATGTATGGAAAACATCACAGGATCTTAAAAGATATGCCAATCTTGTAAAAGATCATTCCATTACAGAACAGCAGTATGAGCAGGCTTTAGCAGCTAAACAGTCTGCAGACAGACAGCTTCAGGTTTTGGTGGACCAGAGAAACCAGATTGCACAGCAGACAACTATTGCATCTTCCCAGACGGCAGCAAGTTCTCAGCAGATCAGCGTTGCAGGTTCAGTAGCAAAACAGAGAGAAGTAGATGTGGAAAATGCTAAATTAAATCTTTCATATACAGTAATTCTTGCTCCGGAAGACGGATACGTAGGAAAAGTTTCTACTCAGGCAGGACAATATCTGCAGGCGGGATCACAGCTTTTTGCCTTGGTTAAAAATGATCAGAAATGGGTTGTGGCGAACTTCAAAGAAACGCAGGTAGATAAAATGGTTGAGGGACAGAAAGTGAAAATTGAGATTGATGCTTTTCCTGACCAGGAATTTAATGGAGTAGTAAGCTCATTCTCTCCTGCAACAGGCGCTACTTTTTCAATTCTGCCTCCGGATAATGCCAGCGGTAACTTCGTAAAAGTGGTTCAGAGACTTCCTGTGAAAATTGATTTTGTAAATCTTGACAAGAATATTGCAAAAAGACTGAGAACAGGAATGAACGTGAAGGCAGAAGTATCATTGAAATAGTATTAATGTATTTACGTACAATGTATTAATGACTGATTGAAAGATTGAGAATTTAAATATTCAATGGGGCGGACTTTAAACTGCTTATATAAAACAACTTCCAGTGGTTTTTAACCAAAATTCAGATCATTAATACGTTCTACATTTTACATTAATACAAACTATTCGTACAAAAATATTATGCAAGATTCATTAGTAGAATATGGAGCCCGGAGAGTGATCATTACGATTACGGCAATCCTTTGTGCTCTGCTTGAAATTGTAGATTCCACGATTGTGAACGTTGCCCTGAATGAGATGAAGGGTAACCTTGGAGCTACACTTTCTGAGGTAGGCTGGGTGATTACAGCTTATGCAATCGGTAACGTAATTATCGTACCGATGACGAGCTGGCTGTCACAACAGTTCGGACGTAGAAATTATTTTGCTGCATCCATTATTATATTCACTGTCTTTTCCTTTTTATGCGGAAATGCCACCAATATCTGGGAGCTCGTATTTTTCAGGCTGATGCAGGGGATAGGTGGGGGAGCACTCTTGGTGACTTCACAGACGATCATTACGGAATCGTACCCTATAGAGAAAAGAAGTATGGCACAAGCTATTTATGGATTGGGAGTAATTATCGGCCCGACTTTAGGTCCGCCACTGGGAGGATATATCGTTGATAATTTCAGCTGGCCGTATATTTTCTATATCAATATTCCAATCGGTATTGCAGCAACATTGATGACTTTACAGTTTGTGAAAAGTCCGAAGTATGCAGAAAAACGAAAGGTTTCAGATGTAGACTGGATAGGTATTGCTTTACTTGCAGTTACTGTAGGATCTCTGCAGTTTATCCTGGAAAGAGGTCATGAAGAAGACTGGTTTGAAAGCGGAATGATCGTAACATTCACAGTATCTGCCATATTAGGATTTATACTTTTCCTCTGGCGTGAACTTACCTTCAAATATCCCATCGTGGAACTCAGGGTACTGAAAAACGGAAACCTGAGGATCGGAACCGTTATGTCTTTCGTTTTAGGATTCGGATTGTATGGTTCCACATTCATCGTACCGCTTTATACACAGAGTATTTTAGGATGGACAGCTTTGCAGTCAGGAGCTTTGATGATTCCTGCGGCATTAACAACAGCCTTCATGATGCCAATTATCGGAAGACTTCTTTCAAAAGGGGCAAAACAGCAGATTCTGGTATCTCTGGGACTGTTTATCTTCTTTGTCTATAGTTTCTGGGGTTACAAGATCCTTACACCGGATACCAGTAAAGATGCCTTTTTCTGGATGCTGATCGTGAGAGGGGCTGGTTTGGGACTTCTGTTTATTCCGATCACTTCACTGTCATTAAGTACATTGAAAGGACAGGAAATTGGCCAGGGGGCGGCATTTACAGGGATGATGAGACAGCTCGGGGGATCATTCGGGATTGCGGCGATTACTACTTTTATTGCCAATGCAGGCCAGAAATACAGGCTTAACCTGATCTCTCACCTTGATGAAAACAGTTTTGATGTACAACAGCGTCTGAACGGATTAAAAGCAAGTTTTATAGCAAAAGGTATGACTCCCGATGCAGCTATGAATGCAGCTTATAAAATGTTGGATATGTCTGTAACAAAACAGGCTACGGTACTTTCCTATATGGATGTTTTCCTTTATTTAGGAGTTATATTCCTCGTATGCATACCGTTTATCCTCTTCATTAAAGAAAGAAAAAGTAAGGAAAAAATAGATTTGAGTGGTGTACACTAAATTTTATCTGAATTAATACAAAGCCTCCGAAATTTATCCGGAGGCTTTTTTGTGGGATATGATTTTATAAAAACCAAAGTTTTGCCTTACTACTAATCTTTGAGTATATAAGAATGCTTTGACTCCGCTCAGCATGACGACTCCAAAAATAGACGTAGAAGCAATTAGTATTGGAAATGTCATGCTGAGCGGAGTCGAAGCATCTAAACTTAATATTCTTAAAGGCTTAAAAATCCTTAATGGTTAAAATTATTAATCCTCGCTGTCCATTCAATACCACTTATATCGATAAGTTTCAGAGTATGGATTTCTTCTTTTTTTGCAGAAATATCATCCATATTCACTGTCAGATCAGCTTTTGCTCCAAGTGGAATCACCAGGCTTTGTTTTCCAGGTTTTACTTTGGCTACATAATGATTCCTGATATTTTCTTTCGAAAATTCTGAAAGTTGTTTATGATTCAGTTCTTTTACAATATTCCCGTTTTTGTCCAAAATATGAATGCCAATCAGAAAAGAGCCGTAAACATCCACACCTTCTGTTCTGTACACTTCAAATTTTAAGTCTGTATTGATTAAAGAAGCATTGGCAATTTCAATCTTCGGTTTTACGGATTTATTGTGAAGCGTTCCCCAAACCCCGCCATGAAAATATTGATTAGTATATAATGTAAGTCCGAAAATAAATACTGATCCTGCCAGTACAAATGTTTTCGGTTTTGATAAAGGAAGAATGCCTGAACCCAACCAGAGAAACCATTTCGTGTGAGTGAAATTCTTATTCTTTTTTAGGAAATAATGATCCAGGGAAAAAGAACTGCTTCCGGTAAGGAATAAAACAAATCCTCCTGCAATTCCCAGAACACCGATCTGCCATTCATCAAGGCAAGTCGTTCCGATCCAGCCGGAACCCAGCAGAATTCCCATAGCAAGACCAAAGACCCCGATGCTCATTAATCTAGTAAACAATCCTAAAATAATAAATAATCCTACGATGGCTTCAATAATGGTAAAAGTAAACATAGAAATATGTAAGGCATCCGGATGGGTAACCAGATATTCTATAAGAGGTTTTATACCCAGTGCGTTAGGCAGGAAATGATTGAATTTTTCACCGATATATCCGTTTTCTTCAGGATTTAATTTGTTTTCGAGAACAAGTCTGCGCCAGAAAGCTGAAAAATAAGTCCATCCGATAACAAGGCGTAGTGATAATGTGTATAGCCCGGCCAGGTCATAGGCCCGGCTGTCTGAAGTATGTTTCATTGAAATGATTTTGTATTAAAAAACTGTTGATTAAAAATTGATCCGGTTAAAACCTAAGCCAGATGTAATTTCAGTTTTTTAAATAAAATATATTTCGGAGGACTGTTCCCGGTAGAATGTCCTGAGTATTTATTGATGCTGGTTTTTTCTTCTCCGGAGCAGGGAACTGTATTTGAATTGAAAAGAAAGCTGTTGTCTTTAAGCTTTACATTAGTTTTTGAAAGAACTGTTTTTGAAGATGAATTTTCACCAGAAAAAATACAGGAAGATACAGCACCATTTGTAATTTTTACTTTATTTAAACCGCTGGTATGCTGAATATCAAAAATATTAAGAAAATCTCTTTTTACAGAACATGGAGATAATGAAAATGCCAGTATAAGCATTATAATGAATGCTTTGTAATTTTTCATATGGACTCCTGATATTGGCATTTTTACAAAACTACACTTTATTTTAAATGTAAGCCTATGAATTGCAGAAATTCATCCTGCTGGTCCACAAATAAGTAATGAGAACAATTGTTAATAAGCTTAAAATGATTTTTACCGGCTATATTTTTCATATCATTAAGCTGTTTATCTGAAAATATTCCGTCATCTTTTCCATAAACGGCGAAAACGGGAATTCCTCTTTTTTTGATTTCTTTCAAAACAGAAGTGTTGTCAAGATTATTTCTGGCTTCGTTTTTATAGAATTTCAAGGGTGATTCCGGATTTCTGAAATTGACAGCATAGAATTCACCGGATTCATATTCGGCTCTTAATTTTTGGCTTTCTGGAGTAGGAGAAGTCATGGTGAATAATTTCATGTCACTTGCTATATTGTAGCATCTTTTCCTGTAATTTGCGGAGTTTTTGCTTAAACCTTCAATCTCGGAGATTTCTTTCAGTTTAGCAGGATCATTTCTAAAATTTTCTTTAGCTTGCTTTAAAATATAATCATAAGTTTCCTGCTGGGAAAATAAAGCTCCGGCCATTGTCAGTGAACTTACCTTTTCAGGAAAGCTTTTTGTAAACAGGGTTCCGATAATTCCTCCGAAGCTGTGGGCAAGGATATTTGCTTTTTTAATTCCATAGGTTTTGTAGATTGTGTTGAGGTCTTCAAAACTTTCCTTAAAGGTCATAGAAGCATTTTCATCTTTGGATCTGCCTTCTCCGCGTCTGTCATATACAATTACATAAAATCCCTTTTCTGCAAGCTTTTGAGCTGTAGTTCCTTCGAATAAAGTAGTATTTCCGCCCGGTCCGCCATGAATGAAAATGACAGGTGTATCTTTTGGATTGCCGTAAGCTTTAGAATATATTCGTTGGGCATTAAAGGAAATACAGAGCATTGCAAAAAGGAAAGACAGTAAATATTTCATACATTGTTTTTTTGAAGGTTCTAATTTATAATGTTCTTTACAATTCCGCAGTATAAATTCTAAAATTAAAAACATTACTGACACACTATTGTCACAATCCTGCCTTATCTTTAACCCCTGAATTATTTAATCAAAACAGAAAATCTATTTAAATGAGTTATTGTTTAGCCATAGAAGGAATGAAGCCGGAAAGCAGAAAAGAACTTCATAAAAACTACCACGACAATCATTACGGATTCCCAATTCATGATGATAACGAACTTTTTGGAAGGCTGATCCTGGAAATCAATCAGGCAGGACTGAGCTGGGAAACTGTATTGAAAAAGGAAGAAAGCTTCAGGAAAGCATACAGTAATTTTAATATTCATGCTATTGCATCATATACAGAAGAGGATAGAGAAAGGCTGCTGAATGATCCGGGAATTATCCGGAACCGTCTGAAAGTGAATGCTGCTATTGAAAATGCAAAAACCATTACAGAAATACAGAAAGAATTCGGATCATTTGAAAAATGGCTGGAGCATCATCATCCTAAAACTCTTCAGGAATGGATGAAACTTTTCAAAAAAACATTCAAATTTACAGGAGGAGAAATTGTGAATGAATTTTTAATGAGTACAGGATATCTTGAAGGAGCACATGCAGAAAGCTGCCCTGTTTATCAACATGTATTGAAGCAGAAACCACTTTGGAAAAAGTAGGTCCGGGGAGGATAATTAAGAAGGAACAGTATTAAAATTTATCGGTCACAATAGCTTATTAAAATCACAGAACATTAACCATGAGCACTGAAATAAATAAGAAAATTGCTTGCTTCCCCTTCAATATAAAAATAGTCGAAATTAATCCCCAGCTGGTACTCATAAAGTTCTTCATTAACATTTTTGAAGTGGTAAATTCTTTTTCCTTCTGTCACTGATTCTAAAGAACGGTAAAAGCTTTCCACGCTTTCTCTATTTTCTGCAGGATCTGTATTGATATTTTTTGATCTTTCACATTCAAAAAACCAATTATATATTGCCTTCTTGAATTCAGATTCGTTTATTTCATCTGCAGTCAGTGTTTTATTATCTTTTAAAACAAAGTGAGCTCTCATAAAATCGGGAGCATGGATTGAGAGGTCAAATGGAAGAATCTCAAATTCATAGTAATAATTGGCACCGGGATTATTTCTTGAAGCTTGAGCAGATAAGATTTCCCTTAAAGAATCTAATGTAGCCATAGATCGTTATATATTTTTATTTCTCAAAAGAGGTTTGATGGTGAATGGGGATGCTTTGAACCACCCCGTCAAAAATTCTTTGAATTTTCGCCACCCCTCCAAAGGAGGGGAATAATCAGTTGTTCAATACAGATTGTTCTCTTTTTATTTTAATGAGAGTTCGTCACTTTTCTTATTCTTTTTTGAGGTAGAAGCAGAATCTTCGTTTTTCATGATTTCCTTATGTTCCTTGCCCCATTTTTCAAATTCCAGAATGATGGGTTTCAGTTTATAGCCAATCTCTGTGAGTTCATATTCTACGCGGGGCGGAACTTCAGCGTAAACAGTTCTGGTGATGATCCTGTCTTCTTCCAGTCTGCGGAGCTGTAAGGTAAGCATCCGTTCTGTAATATTATTCAGGCGCTTTTTCAGTTCGCCAAATCTCAGTTTACCGTTGATCAGGTAGCAACAGATTGCGAGTGCCCATTGTCCGCCGATTGTATTGGATGCATAGATCTCCGGACATTCGTCGGCAAGAGCTTTTTTGTTGGCAAAATTGGTTGATGTTTCCTTTATTTTAGTCATTACTTACATTTTTTATAGTACCATACAATTGGGTACTAATATCAGAAATGTAAGTTACGTATATTATTTTTGCTGTAGAAATTTAAAATAATGAAAACATTAATCATAGTCGTTCACCCGGACATAGAAAAATCGGTAATCAATAAAAAATGGATTGAGGAATTAAAAAAAACGCCTGAAAAGTATACCGTTCATTCCCTTTATGAAGCTTATCCGGATGAAAAAATAGATGTTGAGAAAGAGCAGAAATTAATGGAATCATATGACAGAATTGTTTTCCAGTTTCCATTCTATTGGTTCAGTAATCCGCCTCTTCTGAAAAAATGGTTTGATGAGGTACTTTTGTATGGTTGGGCATACGGAAGTAAAAGCGGATATAAACTAGGAGGAAAAAAAATGACATTGGCCGTTACAGCTGGAATTGACGAAGAAGGCTACAGTTCATCCGGAAAATATAAATATACTATGAATGAGCTTTTCCGCCCGTATGAACTGACTTTTGACTATATCAGAGCAGATTACAGGGAACCTTTCGTTTATTACGGAATAGAAAATGATCCTTCGGAAGAATGGGTGGAAAGAAGTGTACCGATGTATCTGGAATTTTTGGATGCATTGTAAGCTAATAGTTAATCAGAATATTAAAAATATAATTTTCAAGATTTTTAATTAAAAAGAATGCTTAGCTCCACAAATGTAACTTTTACTTAAACTTTGAAAATACTCAAAATTCCTTATCCCACTGTTTTCGTATCCTCTTCCTTCAAAATCTTTTTCTCCTTCATCGAAAGCAGCATTCTTTCATACTTGTATTTTTCCCAGTCAAACTGATTCAGAAAATCCAGGGCAGCCTGAAAACCTCTGTTGAAAAGATCCTCTTTTTCCTCTTTTTTCATAAAGAAATTCAGCCAGCTGCTTGTTCCGCAGTTTACCGTCTGAATACTGTATAGGCGATAGAAACTGTGTTTGGTTAAAAATGTTTTGTCATTAAAGCCCTTTAAGGTACTGATGATATTCCCGGCATAAGAAAAAGGTGTTTTGAGAATTTCTTCACTGGTTTTCCCTTTTTCTGAAAGAATATCCGAATCACTGGTAAGCTGTACCCCGAAAAGCGGCATTCTCGGATAAAACACATCGCTGGCGTGGAAAATATCAATTGGAAAATTGGAAATACTGCCGCCATCAATAAAAATTCCGGCTGGGTAAATATCTTCCGGTTTTGTGTTCATCCAGAATTTCCAGGCATACTTCACAGAATCATCATCCTTATTGATTCTTTTCTGAAACGGTTCAAAAAAGAACGGGACAGACATGGAAGCTCTTACGAATTCAGCAGGGCTGATGTGTTTCAATTCCTCTTCCGACCAGTATAAATTGGCCATCGTAGGAAGTTCTATTTTTATCTTGGCATTAATATCCGTAGTAATCACAACATATTCCGATCGGAGCTGATAAAACGGATTGTTCTTATAATAATCATTGTTAACGGCACTTTCATAGAATATCCTGTAGCGGGTCTGATCAATATGCTCAAGATTTTTCTCTTTAATCGCTTCTATACTTTTCAGGGCAATTGAATAGTATTCCTGAGTGTTTCCGTAGCGGTAATTGAGGTTGAGATCATATTCTTTCTGAATGAATTTTTCATTAAGATTAGCTACTGTTTTAATGCCGAAACTGTCCAGAACACTTTCCATTGTATTTAAAAATGTATTTCCGGGATTGAATCCGCTGTTCTGTTTTTTGAAATCATTATAAAATTTCTTGATACAGAAAAAAGCGATGATTACGGGAATCAAAGGAATCAGGAAAAGAAGCTTTGCGTTAAGTGTTGTTTCAGGCCGGGCGACAAAAGGAATAGTAACAAGGATAATCATAACGACCGCCACAATAATGGCATTGATCTTAAAAAAATTCTTATTGTTCAGAATAGCATGAATAGTTGTTTTAACATAGGTTTTTCCATCCATGAAATCTGAAAAATTCCAGCTGAAAAGAATATCCTTGATTACTTCACTCTTAGCCTCCTCTTTAGTTTTGCAGGCTGCAATAAGCATTGTATTGATTGCTCCTGCACTTGTTCCTGCCACCTTCAGAAAACGGATTCCGAAGATTTCCAGACCATAAAGATATCCTACCAATGCACTTCCCCAGACACCGCCTCCTTCCTGAACAAATTCTACATACTGATTTCTCTGGGCATCAAGCAGGTCGGAAAACTCTTTGGATGAAATATTTCCGTGCAGGGCAGAAAGTTTCTCTTTAGATTCTGGAGAAAGAACATTTTCCTCAAGAATTTTGTTTAAAATTTCGGTTTTCATGGTTGGTTTGGTGTTTAGCTGCTTTTGATTAAAGGCAAGGGCTCAATGTTTTTTCTATTGTTAAACATACAAAATAACTCAAGAGTTTTCTGTCACCATCATCCGAAACCTGTCCAATTTAATTATATTCCCCAATTACCACTGCTTACGTCTTGCATAAATAAATGTACAGATCACAACCAGAGCCATAATGCCTACTGTTATAAAGTATCCGTATTTATGATGAAGCTCAGGCATATTATCGAAATTCATCCCATAAACACCTGCAATAAAGGTAATCGGTAAGAAATAGACTGAATAGATGGCCAAAACTTTCATCACCTGGTTGGCCTTCTGATCCGAAAGTGCCAGGAACATCGAAATAAGGTTGGTAATCTGGATATTCAGATGATCAAAATCCGCTACAACATCTTTGTGTTTATCTTTTAAATCGACGATTTCGGAATCCTGAAGATTTAATAATTTGAATTTATCTACAGCATCCGTAGAAATTGTCAGCACCCTTGAGTTCAGTCCCGACTTTCTTTTCAGCTTATAAAGCCTTCTGATCTGGTTGGTATGGTTTGTATTTTTAAGGAAAATTTCGTTTTCGATATTGTCCATGGTTTCCAGAAGACTTACAGATTCATCATCGAAACTTTTCATAATCAGCAGGGCAATCATTAAAGCTATTTTTGAAGGCGGAACTTCTGCCTGCATATCAGTGAGCTGTCTTTTCGTCTCCGAAATGCTTCTTGCTTTCATTCTGTGGATCGTAATAATTGTATTTTCCAACAGAAAAATTCCGATTTTTGTACTGATATCACTTATCGTATTCAGGTTTTTACGTTCCAGTTCCGTACTTTCCCGGAGAAGAAAGAATTTTATATTGCCATCCTCTTCGTACTTCGGAAGGTGGTTTGGATCCATCGTATCTTCAAGAAGAAGATTGTTGATTTCATATCTTTCATGAAGGAATTTCAGGTCTTCCGCTGTGGGAGCCTCTACATCTACCCATTCACACTGGGAGTCTCTGTATATCGTGTCGATTGGCATACAATAAAAATACTAATATTTTGAAAAACTATGTTTTAAATAATTTTATCTTTGCCAAAATTAAAAAAACTATATGATTAAAAGTACAATAAAAGGGATTGGATTTTATGTTCCAGATAATGTTGTTACGAATGATGATTTAGCAAAGCTGATGACCACCAATGATGAATGGATTACGGAAAGAACGGGCATCAAAGAAAGAAGACACAGAAGAAACAGAAATGATTCTCAGGAAACCACAGCTTATTTAGGTTTCAAAGCCTCTCAAAAAGCTCTAGAAAAAGCAGGTCTTACGGCTCAGGATATAGATTATATTGTTTTTGCAACGCTTTCTCCGGATTATTATTTTCCGGGTTGTGGTGTTCTGCTTCAGGATATGCTGGGTTGTGACACGATTGGTGCTTTGGACGTAAGAAATCAATGTTCGGGATTTGTTTATGCTGTAAGTGTTGCCAATGCTTTTATCAAATCTGGGACTTATAAAAATATCTTGGTAGTAGGAGCAGAGATCCATTCTTTCGGATTGGATTTTTCCGATGAAGGAAGAGGTGTTTCTGTTATATTTGGAGATGGGGCAGGAGCTATTGTGCTTTCTGCAACGGAAGATGAAAATGCAGGAGATATCTTAGCTGTGAATATGCATTCCGAAGGGAAATACGCAGATGAATTGTGTACACAGTTCCCTGGTTCTAAATTCGGATGGAGCGACAGAATGAGAAAAGAACCGGAAAATGTAACGGATAAAGAAGTTTATCCTATCATGAACGGTAATTTCGTATTCAAACATGCGGTGACAAGATTCCCTGAAACCATGCAGGAAGCTTTGGATAAGGCAGGGAAAACCATTGAAGATCTTGATATGTTCATTCCACATCAGGCAAATCTTAGAATTGCTCAGTTTGTACAGCAGAAATTCGGACTTCCTGATGAGAAAATTCATAATAATATTCAGAAATACGGAAATACAACGGCAGCTTCCATTCCTATCGCTTTAAGTGAGGCCATTGAGGAAGGAAAGATCAAAAGAGGAGATCTTGTGCTCCTTTCAGCATTCGGAAGCGGATTTACATGGGGAAGTGTCCTGTTTGAATATTAATTTTTCATAGGCGAAAACATAAAAATCACGAAATAGTTAAATAACCAACTGATAATTCCCCTCCTCCGGAGGGGTGGCAGATCGGAGATCTGACGGGGTGGTTAAAAATAAAGGGGATCGGCCGAGCAAAGCTCGGCCGATCCCGTTCTTATATAGTAATTATTGATTAAAGACTCTTCAATAACTTCTCAGTATCCGTAGAATCCTGTCCCGTACTTTTAGCCAGCTGAACAGACTTTTCCGCCCAGATCTTAGCATTCTTCTTATCTCCGATTTTGTTGTAAAGATTAGCTAAAGTATCTGTATTGGCATAATTGGTATCTTTTTTTACAGATTCCTGCGCCCAGGCTACTGCTTTTTCCAGGGAAGTTTTATTGTTGACATTTTCAAAAAAGTTCCATGCCAGTGAATTTAATTCTTCCGAGCTTGTTGCTGAAGTATCCTTATAGAGTTCCAGCGCTAATTTTTCATAGGTTGGGATGTCCTTATCCTTTAAAGCTCTGCTTGCTTTTGCTCTTTTTAAGATTTTTTCAGCTTCATCCTTGGTCAGAAATTTTTGTGATTCTGTCAGAAAATAGTTGTCGTTCCAGGATTTTGTATCTGCGTTGTAAGACTTTTTAAGAACAGTATTCACTTTTACATTTTTATCAAATTTTCCATATCTGTCTTCCGGAAAAATTTTAATGATCTCAGGTTTTCTACTCTGGAATATCTTATATAATGGGCTTTCTGTACTTTGAGTTCCTGAAAGAAGCATTTGTACATCTTCCTTATCAAGTTCGGTTTTTTGCTGGAAATAACGGTCCAATACTTTTCCTGCAAATTCAGAATCATTATAGATAGTAAGTTCTGCAAGATTCTTTAAAAATTCAGGATCTTTTTCTCCGTTTTCAAATTTTTGCTTTAATGCGGTAAGCCTTTTACTTGGGTCTTCAGCATCTTTGGCAAACTGGATAAAATCTTTTTCTTCCACATAGCCCAATGTTCTGTGTACCTCCTCTCCGTCACCATTGATGAAAAGATAAGTAGGAAATGCTTTTACATTGTATTTCTTGGCAAGACCTATTCCTTCTCCTTTTTCCATATCTATTTTGGCATTGATAAAATGAGAATTGTAAAAATCTCCAACCGTCTGAAGTGGAAAAATATTTTTTACCATCAGCTTGCAGGGTCCACACCATGATGCATAAGCATCTATAAATACAAGTTTATTCTCTTTCTTTGCTTTGGCCAGTATAGCAGAGAAGTTACTGTCTTCAAATTTAATCCCCTGCGCCAATGCCAGAGCACTTATAAATAGAGAAGAAAATATTGCTAATTTTTTCATAAAAACTTTTTATTGATTACAAATGTAATAATTATGTTAACACATAAGTCGGTGCAGAAAGAAAATAGTTACGGATCTTTTATTTTAATATATAATAAATCTATTTAAGGTGAGAATTATTAATGGAGTGTTGTTAAAATAAACAATATTTGTATTTTTAATTAAAAAAATTAAATAATACAAGAATATTTTAATAAAATATAAAATATTAGTAGCTTTGTAAAAAACAAAAAGACACCCCATGAGAATGATGAATTATTATAAAATCAAAATAATAATTTACTTTTTTTATGTCTAGAAGTCTGCTGAAACTTTTGTTTTTGTTCATTACCGCTGTCCCCATTCTGGCTCAGAAAAAATATAATTTTGACCAAGTCTGTGAAAGAGCATCTGTTCAGGTGGCTCAAAAAGATATTCCTAAAGCCTTAAAAACGGCTGATTCTTTATACATGACGGCGCAAAAGCCTCTGGCCAAAGTAAAAAGTCTCTTACTTTCTGCTGAACTTTATCATTCTTCAGGCGAATACAAAAAATCCATATGCTATGGTGAAAATGCTCATTCTTTACTAATTCAGATTGATGATGCAGAATGGACTTCCCGTGTCAACGGATTTTTAGCTAAAGAATATCGGTTAGTCGGTCTTTTTGAGAGATCTAAAAAATATACTCTGCAAGGTATAGAAGTGGCAAAAGGCATCAGTGATGTGCAAAAAAGAGGTGAAGTACTTGGATTACTGAATCAGGAAATGGCCTATTATGAAATGGAGCAGGGTAGCTATCCTGAAGCAGTGAAATTTATTGAACTTTCATTAGATTCTTTTGCAAAAGATAATATTAAGGATAATGAGCGGGCTGTTGCAGCTTCTTACCAGATTCTTGGTGATATTTATTTTAAATTAAAAGACTATACAGCTTCTGAAAGCTATTACCGGAAAGCAGAATCCCTGCTTAAAAATAAATGCTGTATTCTGGGTTTGGTATATAATGGCTTGGGAGGCATCCGTCTCAAACAGAAAAACTGGAAAGATGCTGAAATCTACCTGAAAAAAGCCGAAAATATTGCCGATAGTTCCCGGAGTCTTAAATTAAAGAAAGCGGTATATTCTAATATCAATGATTATTATGAAGGAACCGGAGATAATTTTAAAGCTTCTCTTTATGCTGTAAAATATGTAAGAGCTTATGACAGTTTAACTGCCAGAAGTCGTGGATTTGCACTTAAAAATCCTGAAACTCTGGTAAAATCAAATAAAAAAAATGCTCAGATCAGTATTGTTAAAAATACAGCAATTATTGTATTGTTTCTTTCTCTTATTGCACTCGTTGTTTTCTTTAGAACAAAACAGAGGAAGCAAAGGGCAAAATTCAGAAATATCATAAGAACACAGTTACAGATGATCGGTTCACGAAATGAATCTTTCCGCATAAAAACAGAAATTTCTGATTTTTCAAATATTTCAGTAGAAGAAGTAGATGACAGGGCAGGAGAAACTGATAAGCGAAGAAACGAGTCTCTGATGACATCCGAAACAGAATCAAAGCTTCTGGAGCTTCTCGAGGAATTTGAAAAAGGAGAATTGTATAACAATAAGAATATGTCCCTGTCCTTTTTGGCGGCAGAACTGAATACCAATACAAAATATCTGTCGTATGTGATCAACCGGCATAAAAGTGCAGATGTTAAAACATATGTCAACCGTTTAAGGATTAATTATATTGTAGACAAACTCATCAATGATGATAAATACAGACAATATAAAATAAGTATTCTTGCTGAAGAATGCGGATTTTCTTCACACAGTAAATTTGCTTCGGTATTTAAAGCGGTAACAGATTTTTCTCCCTCCGCCTATATTAAATACCTGGATGAAAATTAATCTGATCAAAATATTCATTTTCCTGAAAATAATTAAGAAATAGATGTTTTTATCCATTCTGTCTTTTCATTTTCATGAAAATGGCTAACCTATTGTTTTACGTAAGGCCTTCACATCTATATCTTTGCGCCAGCTTTACAGGAACAGGCATACTGCATGTCACTCATTTTTAATCTTCGGTTCTTATAAGGCAGAGCTGCGTTCAATCTTAAATACTAAAAATTAATAAGCGGTGTAAAGTATCACCGATTATTTATAAACCATGAAAACTTTTAACTAATAAACTAAACGGAGGAGAAAATCTCTAACGGTCGTATCGGCATATGTATTTCCATACTGCCTTTGGAAAGATCAATGCAGCTATGCCGATTGCGACTTTATGAAAGAAAAAATCTGCAAATGTGGAATACTCATCTTAAAGCCACCACATTTTACAATACAATCGGGGTTGATTGCCCGGTTTTTTTCAGTCAAGTTTTTTTAAGTGCAAATCCGCAGTGAGGCTGCGGATTTGTTTTTTTTATTTAGTTTTTAAACTGTCGGTTTTTACTTTGGCAGTATCCTGGGTAACGGGAGCCGGTTCAGAATTGGCAACCGCTGAATCCCCCATCTTATTTCTCAGGGAATCCTTATTGTGCTCATCTTTGAACTCTTCCCTTTTTTCTTTATTCTGGGCACAGCTTCCCAAAAACAATATTCCCAGAACAGCTCCTATCCATAATTTTTTCATAATAGTTAATTTTGATGTTTAATTACTATCAAATATAAAAAAATATTAAACTATTTTTATTATTGTAGACTGTTATTCTGTTAAAATTCTAATTTAATGTAATAATTAAGTTTAATATTGATTTTAAAAGAAATACTGAGTAACAAAAAATCCACAGAACTTTCATCTGCGGATTTTCCATATTAGATTAAACTTTGTTTGTATCTATTTAGTTGGAGGTACGGTAGCCGTCGAATCTATTTTTATCTTGGCTGTATCGGTGGTCATCTTTGTTGAATCCGTTGTACTGGGCGTTACAGTTTTAGTATGGTCTACCGCAGTGGAATCGGTATTACCGGATGACATTGAAGATTCTTTGGTTCCGCAACTCACAGCTACTATTCCTAAACCTATAGCTGCTATCAAAAACTTTCTCATAATATTTTATTTTTAGTGTTGCTTATAAAGTTCAATAATTATTCCTAAGCAGGATAGTGAAATATTAAAACATAGATAAAGTTTGTTAAAAGGTGTTATAAAATAGATAGTTAGATAGTGGGTGGCAGATAATAGGCTGCAGGTAAATCAGGTTAAGATCTACAGGTTTTGAGCTTTAATTTCAAACTTAATTTTAAATATCATCCTCACTATCATTTATCATTCATCAATTATCATTTATAAAAAAGCCCCGAAAATATAAATTTCCGAGGCATATGATTATTCATTGCTCATCATTGATCAATGATCATTTATTCTTATCCTAAGTACGGATATTTGTAGTCTTTTGGAGAAACAAAAGTTTCTTTGATGCTTCTTACAGACGTCCATCTTAATAAGTTCATTTTAGAACCAGCTTTGTCATTCGTACCTGAAGCTCTGCCTCCTCCGAAAGGCTGCTGTCCTACTACTGCACCTGTTGGCTTATCATTGATATAGAAGTTACCTGAAGCATTTTCCAGAGCTTTGAAAGCCTCATTGATTGCATAACGGTCTTGCGCGAAAACAGAACCTGTTAACGAATAAGGAGAAGTGGAATCTACCAGTTTCAGAGTTTCTTTCCAGTCCTTATCTTCATATACATATACAGATAAGATAGGTCCGAAGATTTCTTCCACCATACTTTCATAATGAGGATTTGTAGTTTCAATTACAGTAGGGTGTACAAACCATCCTTTAGAATCATCAACTTTTCCACCGATTGCCACTTGAGCATCACCGGAAGCATTCGCTCTGTCAATATAACCTTTACATTTCTCAAAAGAGTTTTTATCGATTACTGCATTCACGAAGTTTGAAGGATCTTCAGGAGAACCAATTTTAATTGAGTTAATCTGAGTTTCCATTACTTTTTTCACATCAGCCCAAAGAGATTTAGGAACATATGCTCTTGAAGCCGCAGAACATTTTTGCCCCTGATATTCGAAAGAACCTCTTACCAAAGCAGTTGCCACAGCCTCTACATTAGAAGAAGGGTGAGCGATTACGAAATCTTTTCCACCTGTTTCTCCAACGATTCTTGGATATGTTCTGTAATTATGGATATTATCACCGATCATTTTCCACATTCCCTGGAATACTTTTGTAGAACCTGTGAAGTGAAGACCTGCAAAATCAGGATGTGCCAATACTTTTTCAGCAGTTTCTTTTCCGTCTGTGAAAACCATATTGATAACACCAGCAGGAAGACCTGCTTCAATCAATACATCCATGATCACTTTAGCAGAGTAAACCTGCTTGTCTGAAGGCTTCCAAACCACAACGTTCCCAAGCATTGCCATACATGTAGGTAAGTTTCCTGAAATGGCCGTAAAGTTGAATGGAGTTACCGCAAAACAGAAACCTTCCAATGGTCTGTACTCTACACGGTTCCAGATTCCGGCATCAGAAACAGGCTGCTCAGAATACATTTCAGTCATGAATTCTACGTTGAATCTTAAGAAATCAATAAATTCACAAGCAGAATCTATCTCAGCCTGGTGTACGTTCTTAGACTGTCCGATCATCGTTGCTGCATTGATCACATCTCTGTAAGGTCCTGCCAAAAGATCAGCCGCCTTTAAGAAAATAGCTGCACGCTGTTCCCAGCCCAGTTCGTTCCATTCTTTTTTAGCTGCCAGTGCCGCGTTGATAGCGTCATCTACATGCTGCATGGTACCTTTATAGTAAAATCCGAAATCATGGGCATGATCCTGAGGAGACTGAAGCTGAATTTTCTCGTCAGTCTTCACTTCCTTTCCATTAATGATCATTGGAATTTCTGTCTTCTCAGCCCACATCTTTTTGTAGGTAGCGATAAGGCTTTTAACTTCTGGAGATCCCGGTACATAAGAATTTACCGGCTCGTTTACTGCAAATGGTACTTGCGAAATTGCTTTTGACATATTATGTTGTATTATTTAAAAATTGATAAATATGTTGGTATACAAATTTACAATAATTAACGCAAAGAAAAAACACTGCTCATCTTCATGAAATGAAACCTATTACTGTTTTATTTTTAAAAGAATATCATTTTAGTGACGTATAATGAATGATTTTTAACATTTTTTAGATTGATTTTTTAAATTAAATTTGAAGATAATCAGTTTTAAAACAATTATATAAATCAAAACATTAAAATATTTGTTGCAATAGAAGACTTTAATATTAAATTATTAAGTGTCTGTATGAAAGAAGTTTACCAATAAGCTATAATTGAGCAATGATTATACTTGTCTCGATTTTGAACATTTTAAATGATCTTTTTGATAGCTGAGGCCTATAGGATTGTCTAATTTTATCCCATCAATGACTGATATGAAAAATAGAATCCTATTATTCTCTTTCGTAATGTTTTTCACCGCTTTATGTGCAGGTTTTTTTGCAGGTAACGGGAAGGCTCAGTCATATCTTGGTGACTCCTCAAAAATACATTTCTTCAAACATGTAGACCAGCAGGGTCAGCCTGAGATTTACAATGTCTCGGATGATCAGGATGCACAGGACTCCGGTGATTTTGAAAAAGTAAAATTTGATTACGCCGTTATCACACAGCAATGGCTGAACTTTTTTTTCACCGACTATTCTTATAATACCCAAACCGTGGCTGTTCAAAGCTGCGTTTATATTACAGCACCCAGATACATTCTGTATCATTCTCTGCAAATTGCAGGCTGCTAACCATTTTATTCAATTTTGAATGATTCGTCGTATGATTTGTACATAGGTACAGATCCGTAAGATTCATTTCCTGTTTTCAAATATTTTCGAGTATGTCTATTTGCCTTTTTATGGGGCAGACAGGATACCCAATATCCAATTTAAAATAAAATACAATGCATTTAACACCGAGAGAAACGGAAAAGCTCATGCTATTCCTTGCAGGAGAGCTTGCCCTGAAGAGAAAGGGCAGAGGTCTTAAACTTAACTATCCAGAATCCATCGCACTGATCAGCCATTTTCTGCTTGAAGGGGCAAGAGACGGAAAAAAAGTTGCTGAACTGATGCAGGAAGGCGCTAACCTTCTTACCAAAGATGATGTAATGCCCGGAGTATCAGAAATGATCCACGATGTACAGATTGAAGCAACTTTTCCGGACGGAACCAAACTGGTAACCGTACATAACCCAATCCGTTAATACCTATTTCTATTATGATACCAGGAGAAATATTTGTAAAAGAAGGCACAGTTATCTGTAATGAAGGCAGAAAAACTGCAAAAATAAGAGTTGTTAATACAGGAGACCGTCCGATTCAGGTGGGATCGCACTTCCATTTCTTTGAAGTGAATAAAGCTATGAGCTTTGACCGTGAAGAAGCCTTTGGAAAAAGACTGAATATAGTGGCAAGTACTGCAGTCCGTTTTGAACCGGGAGAAGAAAAAGAAGTGGAATTGGTGGAAATAGGCGGAACAAAAAAAGCAATGGGTTTCAATAATCTTGTGGATGGGCAAACAGACTCTGAAGATCAGAAAAAAGCAAGCCTTGCAAAAGCTGAACAATTAAACTTTAAAACACACTAAGATGAGCTTAAACGTAGACAGAAAACAATATGCCAATATATTAGGGCCTACAGCCGGTGATAAAATCAGACTGGGAGACACTGAAATTATTATTGAAATAGAAAAAGATTTCACCCATTACGGAGACGAAGCCGTTTTCGGAGGAGGAAAAACCGTTCGTGACGGAATGGGCCAGAACGTTACTGCCAAAAGAGATGAAGGCGTTCTTGATCTTTGTATCACAGGAGCTGTGATCATCGACCATTGGGGAATCGTGAAAGGAGATATCGGAATCAAAGACGGTAAAATTGTAGGTATCGGAAAAGCCGGAAACCCGGATACAATGGATGGCGTTTCACCAAACATGATTATCGGTGCTTCCACAGAAGTTCATGGAGGAAAAGGCTATATAGTAACTGCAGGAGGAATTGACACCCACATTCACTATATCTGCCCGCAGCAGATCGAAACCTCTTTATACAGCGGAATCACCACAATGATCGGTGGAGGAACGGGACCGAATGACGGAACGAATGCAACCACAGTTACTCCGGGAAAATTCAACATGCAGAAAATGCTTGAAGCTGCCGAAGAGTATCCTATGAACCTGGGTTTCTTCGGAAAAGGAAACTGTTCAGCAGAAGCGCCTATTGAAGAACAGGTGGAAGCAGGAGCTTTGGGTGTGAAGATCCACGAAGATTGGGGAGCAACTCCCGCTACCATTGATGCAGCATTAAAAGTTGCCGATAAATATGATGTTCAGGTGGCCATCCACACAGATACCCTGAATGAAGGAGGTTTCCTGGAGGATACGATGAGGGCTATTAATGGAAGAGTAATTCATACGTTCCATACAGAAGGAGCAGGAGGAGGCCACGCCCCGGACATCATCAAAGCCGCTATGTATCCCAATGTACTTCCGGCTTCCACAAACCCGACACGTCCTTATACGGTAAATACGATAGATGAGCATCTGGATATGCTGATGGTATGTCACCACTTAAGCAAAAACATACCTGAAGATGTAGCTTTTGCCGATTCACGTATCCGTCCTGAAACCATTGCAGCAGAAGATATTCTTCATGACATGGGTGTTTTCAGTATTATGAGCTCAGATTCACAGGCTATGGGAAGGCCTGGAGAAGTTATTACGAGAACATGGCAGACGGCAAGCAAAATGAAAGAGCAGCGAGGAAATCTGGAAGAAGACAAAGAAGGTGGAAATGATAACTACAGAGCCAAAAGATACGTGGCGAAATATACCATCAATCCGGCTATTGCCCATGGTATTTCAGAATATGTAGGATCTCTTGAAGAAGGAAAACTGGCTGATCTTGTGATCTGGAAACCTGCATTATTCGGAGTGAAACCGGAAATGATCGTAAAAGGAGGATTTGTGATTGCAGCTAAAATGGGTGACCCGAATGCATCTATTCCTACACCCCAGCCGGTTATTTACAGAAATATGTTTGGTGCACACGGAAAAGCAAAATTCGGAACCTGTGTGAACTTCGTTTCCCAAATCTCCATTGATAACGGAACAATAGCATCATACAAACTGGAAAAAACAATCCTGCCAGTGAAGAACTGCAGAAATATTTCTAAAAAGGATCTGATCCACAACGATAAAACACCTGTAATTGAAGTGAATCCTGAAAACTACAAAGTAACGGTAGACGGTGAATACATTACCTGCGAACCTGCGGAAACACTTCCTTTAACACAGTTGTATTACTTGTTTTAATCTTGAGTTTAGGCTCGGTAAAATGCCGGGCCTTTTCAAAAAATGAATGATATAACTAACACTGAATAAATTAGAATGAAATACTTAAATAAAACTGTTCTTCCTCTTGCTGTAGCCGGGATGTCCATGTTTTCTGGACATTTGGGCGCTCAGTTTCTGGGAGGAAGCAGATTGAAAAATGATGAGGACGGACCCAAAGGACAATTTATGGTTTACGGTTCATTGGACTATTCAAAAATAACAACCCCTTCAAGCAGCTCCAGCACAGTTTCAAGTGCGCCTATTGGATTGGGATATTTTATTAATAATAATGACGTTATCGGAGTAAATTATGCTTACTCACAAAACGCTGTGGATCATAATGTCGTGTATAAACAAAATGAAGCCGGAATCTGGTACAGCCCGTCATTGACACTTGGAAAATATTTCCTGCTGATTGCTCAGGTAGATGCCCATTACGTATGGGGACAGCAAGTGTCAGGAACAGCAGACTCAATGGAAAACTTTAATGGTTACCGTCTTCGTGCTTATCCTTTGATCGGGATTGTTCTGGGTGGAGGCTGGGCGCTGAAATTCAAGTTTGCAGAGCTTTCAATGCTTCAGACGAAAACAAAACAGGAAGGCTGGACGAAAAGCTATGTGGCTGGAATCAGCGGTTCAACCTTCGGAGTGGGAATTTCCAAGAATCTAGACTTCAGAAAAAAATCAAAAAAAGATGATAATTAACGAAGCAATTGGCAATCTTTTCCAAAATCCAGCGACAAAACCTGTTGATTTCCTTGATCTGGAATGGTTTGAAACCACAAAAAGAATTCAGCGCAAAAAAACAAGACAGGGAACTGATGTCGCGATAAAATTCCTCCGCGAAGGACAACGGCTGCGTGAAGGAGATATCCTGTTTGAAGATGAAGAAAAGGTGATTGCAGTAAATGTTCTGGAAACAGAAGCTATTATCATGTCGCCGGATTCCCTGCTGGAAATGGGAACCGTTTGCTATGAAATCGGAAACAAGCATATTCCGCTTTTTATTCAGGATGATAAAGTGCTTCTTCCCTTTGAAATGCCGATGTTCAGATGGCTGGAAGCAAGCGGATTTAAACCGGAAAAAGAGACCGTAAAACTGCTTAATCTCCTTAAATCCAATGTGGAACCTCACGGACACGGAAGTCTGGGATCTTCAATTTTTACCAAAATCTTAAAAATAGCAGCTCCAAAAGATGAATAATATGAATTTAAACTTCCTGTCGGGCCTGCTTCATCTGTCTGATCCAACCCTTCCGATAGGCGGATATACCCATTCCAATGGACTTGAAACCTATGTACAGCAAAAAATTGTAAATAATTTGCAGACGGCTAAAGAGTTTGTTCAAAACATGCTTCAGTACAATATCAAATACAATGACGGAGCTTTTGTTAAACTTGCCTACAATGCTGCAGAAAATAATGATCTGGAACTGCTGTTAAGCCTGGATAATGAATGTAACGCAATAAAATGCCCGAAGGAAATCCGCCAGGCCAGTCAGAAACTGGGATTGAGGTTAATTAAAATTTTTAAAAGGAGAGAACACTTTCCCTTTATGGAAGCATTTGAAAAAGCAGTTCAGAACCGTGAAGCCAATTCACACTACTGTATCGTATTCGGGGTGTATGCTTATTTGATGAAAATTCCTTTATATGAAGCACTTTTGGGATTTTACCACACCTCTGTAGCCGGAATGATTACCAATGCGGTAAAACTGGTTCCGCTGGGACAGCTGGACGGCCAGGACATCCTGTTTTCACTATATCCTGTCATGGAAAAAACAGCCAATGAAACCATGGAGCTGGACAGGGATATGGTTGGGCTCTGTAATACGGCTTTTGATATCAGATGCATGCAGCATGAAAGGCTTTATTCCAGATTGTATATGTCTTAAAAAAGATGATAAATAAGCCGGTTTGTAAAAAAATAAAATAAAAAAATGGAAAATAGAAAATATATAAAAGTAGGAGTTGCCGGACCTGTAGGTTCAGGGAAAACAGCATTACTGGAACGTTTAAGCAGAAAATTATTCGGGAAATATGATCTTGGCGTGATCACGAATGATATTTACACAAAAGAAGATGCCGAATTTATGGCAAAAAATAGTCTTCTGCCTCATGACAGAATTATCGGAGTGGAAACAGGAGGATGCCCGCACACTGCCATCCGTGAAGATGCCAGTATGAATCTTGAAGCAGTGGACGAGCTTGCAGCACGTTTTCCGGATATCGAACTGGTATTGATTGAAAGCGGCGGTGATAATTTATCGGCAACATTCAGCCCGGATTTAGCTGACGTTACCATCTTTATTATTGATGTGGCTGAAGGAGAAAAAATCCCGAGAAAAGGAGGACCTGGTATTACAAGATCGGATCTCTTGATTATTAATAAAATAGATCTTGCCCCACACGTGGGAGCCAGCCTTGAAGTAATGGAAAGAGATGCCAGAAGGATGAGAAATGGAAATCCTTTCGTATTTACCAACCTTAAAACAGATGAAGGTCTGGATAAAGTGATCGGCTGGATCAAAAAATATGCGCTTCTGGAAGAAATTGAAGAACCGAACCTGGTAAGATAGATGGACAGCCGTTTACATATCATTGCAGGATTCAAGGACGGAGGCTCTTATGTGAAAGATCTCTATGTTTCCCTTCCGTTCAGGGTGGTTTCAGTGGGGCAGAGGAAAACTGACAATAAACTTTATCAGATGGTAATGACTTCTTCCCCGGGAATTCTGGATGGAGACCATTATCATTTGGATATTGAACTTGAAAAAGATTCATCACTGCAATTGCAGTCGCAGTCATATCAAAGGTTGTTCAATATGAAAGACAAAGCTGTTCAGGAGCTTAAGGTAAAAATGGATAATAATACTTCTTTTGCTTATGTGCCTCATCCTGTGGTTCCTCATGAAGATTCCAATTTTCAGAGTAAGGCTAATATTCAGGTAGGTAAAAACAGTCAGATCATCATCAGTGAGATCATTACCTGCGGAAGAAAACATTATGGTGAGGTTTTTAAACTGAAACGTTTCCAGAACCTGATGGAGATCTATCATGAAAATAAGCTGGTTATCAAAGATAATGTTGTCATTCAACCGGATCTGATTCCTATTAACAGTATCGGAAATCTGGAGCAGTATACCCATCAGGGAACCCTTATTTTCTACAGTACAAAAGATAATGTAGACAAAAACGGATTGATTGAAACGATTGTAGATTCAGCTGAACAGCATAAATCTGAAATGGAAGTAGGAATTTCAGTTATGGAAGATAATGGTTTTGTGGTAAGGGCTTTAGGATATGGAGGTGAACTGATGTACAATTTTTTCCTTCAAATCCAGGAAATCCTTTGGTCATTGGGATAAACTGATGGAATTTCCCAGATTAAAACCTTAATAGGAGCAGGTTTTAGTCTGCTTAAAAATAAAATATAGAATGGCTTTAGCCGCAACCTAAATAATTAGGAATAATAGAAAAACAAAAAAATGGACAGTACAGTTTGGGCGCTTCTTATAAGTGCAGTTTCAATAAGTTTTATACACACTGCTTCCGGGCCGGATCATTATCTGCCATTCATTGTGCTTTCAAAATCCAAAAAATGGAGCAGGATGAAAACGGCTGTTTTAACCGTAGTCTGCGGGTTCGGGCATGTATTGAGCTCTTTGGTCTTAGGTTTCATTGGAGTATTTCTGGGATGGCAGCTGAACAAAATATCATGGTTTCAGGATATCAGGGGAAATTTCTCAGGATGGGCTTTGCTGATATTTGGTGGCATTTATTTAATATACGGACTGATTCAGGCTGTCAGAAACAAACCTCATAAACATTTTGATGTGATGGGTGAGGATGTATACGTTTATGAACATAACCATACAGAAATGGTAATGCCCCAGAAAAGAATTAAAGTAACTCCTTTGGTACTTTTCATGATCTTTGTAATGGGGCCGAGCGAACCACTGATTCCTTTATTATTCTACTCCGGAGTTAAGCATTCTATGCCTGAAATTGCAGTGCTTGTCACTTCATTTACAATAACAACGGTTCTGACAATGCTTGGGATGGTTCTTTTGGGGCGTTATGGCTATTCCACATTATTCAATACGGATAAATTGGAAAGATATATGGGAGTAATAAGCGGTGCTGTAGTAACAGTCTGCGGTATCGGGATGGTGTTTCTGGGATGGTGAGTTAAGTTTGAGGGTGAGAGAGTTTTTAGAGTTGGAGTATGAAAAATCGTGGAAGAGAATAAAGTACACAATATAACCTATGATTTTCAAATTCATTTAAAATCTAAAATCTAAAATCTAAAATCTAAGTCATTAATACATTTTACATACATACACAAATACATAAAAAAACTATGGACGAATTTTTTAAAAAACTACCTTTTATCGATAATGTTTTAAAAGGAATCGGGCAGATTATGCTTCAGGAAAACAGATGGACGGGGCTTCTGTTCCTTATCGGAATTTTTATGGGAAGCTGGCAGGGTGGTGTTGCAGTATTACTTTCAACAATGGCAGGAACTTTTACTGCTATGAAGCTTAAATATAATCCTTCAGAAATTAATGCAGGACTTTACGGTTTCAGTGCTGCGCTTGTCGGAGTTGCATTGTCATTTGTTTTTCAGACGACTTTGGTCATTTGGATCCTTATTATACTGGGAGGTGCATTGGCAGCTATTATCCAGCATTTTTTCATTCAGAAGAAAATACCGGTGTTTACACTTCCCTTTATCATCATTACATGGGTATGTGTATTTGTATTGCACCATTTTACACAAATTCCACCTTCGGAAATGATTTCTGCATCGGCAGCACCCGCGGACTATGATGATTTCCTTACTTGTACCAATGCTTTCGGAGAAGTGATCTTTCAGGGAGGGATACTTTCAGGTATCATTTTCTTTATAGCTGTTTTCATCAGCTCGCCGGCAGCGGCATTGTATGGTTTTGCAGGAGCTATTATAGGGTCTTACATCTCTCATATGAATGGCGAACCGATTGAGAAGATCCACATGGGACTTTTCGGGTTCAATGCAGTACTTTCTGCTATTGTCTTTTCAGGATTTAAAAAGAAAGACGGACTTTGGGTGCTGATAGCAGTCGTAATTACAGTCGTAATAGATGATCTTCTGGTAGATCATAACACACTGAATGAATTTGGAGGTGTACTGACTTTCCCTTTTGTTGCAGGAACATGGATTACTCTTTTAATTCAAAAACTATTTAAAAACAAAAATTGAGTAACGGAGTGAGGGAGTTTGAGGGTAAGAGAGTTTAGGAGATAGAAGAAAGGAAATGTTTCTCTGGACAATATTGAATTCAGTTTCCAGATTCATTTAAAATTTAAAATCTAATCAATTATTAATCAACAATATTTTACAAAAATAATCAAAAAATGAAGGTAACTAAAATAACAGTAATATTTCTGGCACTGGCTTTTAGCGGAAAAGTATCAGCTCAGGAAACAGAAAAAAAACTGTTAGTAAAAGATGCAGATGATAAATTCCCAATTGCTGATGTATTAATAAAATACAACCACGGAAACAGCCATACCCATTCAGACACGAACGGAATTTTCACCATTCCTGATGCCAGTCTTCCCGATACGCTGGTCATCAGCCGTCAGGGTTATGACGAGGTAAAATGGGCGATGATAAATGATGAAGATAAAAATAAAGTTATCTTTTTACAGCACAAACCCTATCAGATCTCCGAAGTAGCGATCAATCACAGTTCATTTTTGACGGCCATAACCAAAGTGGATCTGAATAAATTTCCTGTGAATTCAGCTCAGGATCTGCTGAGAAAGGTCCCCGGGCTGTTCATTGCACAGCATGCAGGAGGCGGAAAGGCAGAGCAGCTTTTCCTGAGAGGGTTTGATGCAGATCACGGTACAGATGTAAGTGTCAATGTAGACGGAATGCCGGTAAATATTGTTTCCCATGCCCATGGACAGGGATATTCAGATCTGCATTTTGTGATCCCTGAAACTGTGAATAATATTGATTTCGGGAAAGGAGCCTACTATATGGACCGTGGAGACTTCAATACAGCAGGGTATGTAGATTTTCAGACTTATACAGGTTTAAAAAACAGTATGGTTAAGCTGGAAGGCGGTTCATTTAATTCAAAAAGAATTCTGGGAATGTTCAATATTCTGCATGATGACATAGGAAGGAGAAATGCTTATGTAGCTGCAGAATATAACTACACTGACGGACCTTTTGATGTGAAACAGAATTTTAACAGGGTTAATATTTTCGGGAAATATAACCAATGGATTACGGATAATGATTATTTCAATATCCAGTTTTCAACATTCAATTCTTCCTGGAATGCTTCGGGACAGATTCCTGAACGGGCTGTAGATGAGGGAATCATCGACCGCTGGGGAAGTATTGATCCTACAGAAGGAGGAAAAACTTCCAGAACCAACCTTCAGATGAATTTTAAACATATCATTTCACCGTCTGAACAGATTGATGCCATGGCTTTTTATTCAAAATATAATTTTAACCTCTACTCAGATTTTACTTTTTATCTGAATGACAAAGACCATGGAGACGAAATTCAGCAGACAGACGCAAGAAATATTTATGGTGCTGAGGTAAAATATACCAAAAGCTTTACATTGGCAAACAGCTCACTGAACTGGATTTCCGGAGTAGGACTACGAAATGACGATATCAATACATTACAGCTTAATCATGTTTACCACAAAGATCTTCTGCTGGACAGAAAAGCTGATGTGAACGGAACAGAAACCAATCTTCATGCTTATTCAGGATTGATCTGGAAAACCGGAAAATGGACCATCAATCCGGCTTTGAGGATAGATCATTTTATTTTCAATATGCATAACCTTCTGGATCCGGAGCAGCTTCCGTCCGGACAGTCAAAAGAAGCAACAAGATTAAGTCCGAAACTTAATTTTTCTTATGCTCAAAACGATAATGTAATGTGGTTTCTGAAAACCGGAATGGGCTTCCACTCCAATGACCTGAGAGTTGTTGTTCCAAATCCTGATCAGAAAACACTTCCATATTCTATTGGCGGAGATTTCGGAGTGAGGCTGCACCCTTTTAAATCATTGATCATTACACCGGCCTTGTGGTATATGTATCTTCAGCAGGAGTTTGTGTATGTGGGAGATGATGCAGTGGTGGAACCATCCGGAAAATCAAGGCGTTTCGGAGCGGATCTGGGTGTCCGTTTCCAGCCGGTAGAGAATTTCTATCTCAATGCGGATATTAATTATTCCCATGCGAGATTCATTGAAGAAGAAAAAGGTCAGGACTATGTTCCGCTGGCCCCTGTGGTAACCAGTACAGGATCTGTCAACTGGGATTTTATGCAGGGATTCTCGGTAGGACTTCAGTATAGATATCTTGGATCAAGGCCGGCGGCAGAAGATAACAGTATCAAAACAAAAGCCTATTTCGTAAACGATTTTATGCTGTCTTACAACCGCCGGAAATGGGGTGCCAATATTCAGGTAAACAATCTTTTCAATGTAAAATGGAACGAAGCCCAGTTTGCTACGGAAACCCGGTTAAAAGGTGAAGCAGAGCCGGTTACAGACCTTACCTATACTCCCGGAAGTCCGTTTGGAGTGAGGGTAGGAGTCTATTATAAGTTTTAAGGTTTGAGAGTGGTAGAGTTTTAGTGTGAAAAAAATCTCTGTTGAAATTTACCAGAATATTTCCATACTTAATTAACCTCTATCACCCTAAAACTCTACCACTCTCAAACCTTGATTAAGTAAATTTTGTCTAACTTTAATAAATTATTTATCGGATATGGAAGTATTATCCAATTTTCAGTATAAAAAGCTCTTTCTTCCTAATATTACGGAGAAGATACTAGCTAATAATGCAGATATACAGCTTTACCGGCTGGAAAATTACCTCAAAGGAATTCTGATTCCTGTGATTCCGTACCGTACCACTTTTAATTTTATTATTTTCGTGACCAACGGGCATATCAGGCAGTATCTTGAAAATAAAGAATACCATGCAGAAAAAGGGGGCATAATCTTTATCAAACAGGGAACAATTACAGCTACTCTGGAACTGTCGGATGATATCGAAGGCTTTTTTCTGGCCTATGAAAATAACATTCTGTCCGAACAGGAACTGCCAAAACACAAAAGCAGTATTTTCTTTATGACGCCTTTTCTCAATCTCGACAGCCTTACCTACGGAACCATTACCCAGCTTCTCCCGATCATGGAGCAGGAACTTTGGCTCAATAATCTGAACATGAATGAAGTAGTAGTCACAATGCTGCACCTGATCCTGATGAAAATGTTGAATACAGACTCCGATAATCATCACAAATCCGCGACGCGTCCAATGGAGCTTTCTCTTCAGTTCCGTGATCTTTTGTTCAAATATCATGTTGGAGAAAAAAGAGTGGCTTTTTACGCAGACAAACTTTCGGTAACGGAAAGCTATCTTAATAAATGTGTGAAAAATGTTACCCAGAAATCGCCAAAGCAGTGGATCAATGAAATTGATATTAATTATAGCAAAGCTTTGCTTCACTCAAGCAGGGATATTGCGGAAATTGCTTATGAGCTGAATTTTCAGACGGCATCACATTTTACGCAGCTTTTCAAGAAAATTGCAGGCATTACTCCTAAAGAATACAGGACTCATTTTTTAACAAACAAAGTTCCGATGTGAGATAGATGGCTTTCATCCTCAGGCATTCATTTTCTCTTTTGTCCTTACATCTTTTCATTCTCCAGGATTTTCAGCACAAGCTTTTCTTCCTGAGTGAGGCTTGCTTTTCCGTCATTTTCTTCAATCTCTTCCAGTTCGTCAAGATATTTTTTGATCGTATTGTTTTCATAGAGATTGATCACCAGCGGATGGACATAATATTTTCTGCAGACTGTGCTGGTATTTCCCAGATGCTCAGCAACAATTTCAAGAGCTTCTTTCACTTTCTTTTTATATTGGCTGTTGCTTTCGGCATATCCTATCTCTTTAAAAGCGATCAGAGCACTTACCGTTCCGGACCATGTTCTGAAATCTTTAGCTGTAAAATCTTCCCCGCTTATTTCCTTAATATATTCATTGACCATACCCGAGTCTACCGAGTGACGGTTCCCTTCATCATCAAAATACTGAAAAAGCTCTTTTCCAGGAATATCCTTGCATTTCTGTACAAGCTTTGACAGCCTTTTGCTTCTCATATCAATCGTATGCATGATGCCTTTTTTTCCTTTAAATGAAAAGGTAATCTTTTGCCCGGCGATTTTTACATGTTTATCTTTTAATGTAGTAAGCCCAAAAGAGCCGTAAAGTTTCTCATAAGCATTATTGCCGATGCGGATATTGGTATGCTGCATTAAACTTACGATCAATGCCAGTATTTTCCTCTTTTCAAAATTTCTCAATGCAAGATCCTGTTCCACCTGAAGCCGGATATCAGGCAGTGCATACCCGAACTGAAGCATCCTGTAAAATTTGGTATGATTTCTCAAGGCGCTCCATAACGGATGATAACGGTACTGTTTTCTACTTTTTGTATCAAAGCCGGTAGCCTGAAGATGTCCGTTGTCCAGAGCACAGATCCAGACATTTTCCCAGGTAGGAGGAATAACCAGCTTGTTGATTCTGGTGATCTCATCTTTATTCTTCACCTTTTCGCCGTCTTTATAATAAGAATACTTCTTTCCTGTTTTTTTACGGGTAATCCCGGCAGTTTCCGCATCGGTGGTATATACAAGATGTACCGCCTTTGCGGAGGCTTCGGGGTCCTTCATAATTTTGACAATTTTTGAAGGCTTTAGGTGGGAAATGATTTCCAGATCCGTATTCTGCTCCATAAAAAATGGTTAAGAGTTCTTACCCCTCGAAAAGATCAGAAAAAGAATTACTACAACTACAACGACCAGGATAATTCCCCACCACATTCCAGCTTTAAAAATAGTTTCTATCGCTTCACAGCTTGTTAACGTCAGCAATGTGAATATGGTCATACTGTATAAGGTCAGCTTTCTCATGATATAGATGTTTTTTGGTGTTATCAGACTCTCTGGCGATCTGCTCTCCAGCTTTTGATGGAGCGCTTGATCTCATCTCCTGAGATATTTTCGTGAAGGGCTCTGTATAAGAGCTCTTTGAACTCGTCGTCATAGGCAAACCTCAATGCAGCGATTTGGTCAAACTTCAGCTTATCAGCAATTTCATCAGATCTTTGTCCGAAAATTTCAAAATACCGCTGTTTAAATTCAAGTATTATCATACGATTTTGAAGTCCCAGTGCATAATGCTGCCTCGTCATAAAAGCCAGATAAAAGAGCAGAAATATGACAACTGAGAATAATATCCACGTAAGCTGGTTTTCAGCATCTCTATAAATCTTATATACTCCATAAATTTCCAGAATGATTAACAGCGGAAGATAAATGAAATGATGTGGCGGATAAAATTTTCTGTGATTTTTATAATTCTGCTCTCTCATACCATGAATACCAGCAATAATCTTTCCAAAACTTTATATATTTAATAATAATGTTGTTTTTGTGGTATTAAAATATGTATTCTGGCTAATATTGTTGATTATTTTTAATGGGCCTTAAACTTTATCATAAGAGGAAAAGTGGCAGCCTATTCTAAATCACTGATTGAAAACATAAAAATCTGTTCAATCTTCAAAATCAGCGAGAGCTAAATAGAATCCTGCAAAAAATTAAAGAAGAAATAACAAATCATTAACTAAAATAGGGAACAGATTTCATTTTCAAACCTCAATTTTTTCGTAACTTTCGGTGTTTAAAAAAGAAAAGAATGACTTCAAAGGAAAAAGTTGCTGCACTTCGTGAAGAAATGCAAAAAAATAATGTTGATGCATTTATAGTATATTCTGCAGACCCGCATATGAGTGAATATTTGCCTGAAGAATGGCAGGAGAGAGCTTGGCTTTCGGGATTTTTAGGTTCTGCAGGTTTTGTGGTGATCACGAAGGACAAAGCAGGGCTTTGGACAGATGGAAGATACTTTACCCAGGCTGCTATTGAACTGGATGGTTCAGGAATTGATCTTTTCAAAGATGGAATGGAGGGAACCCCGAATTATATAGACTGGATTATTTCCCAGATTCCTGCCGGCGGAAAAGTAGCTGTTAATGCCGTTGCAACTTCAAATGCCAATTGGGAACTGCTTTCGCAAAAACTGTCGTCAAAAAACATAATCTTAGCAGATCTGCCCTTGTTGAAAGAAATCTGGAAAGACAGAGGTACTCCTTCAAAAAATCCAATTTTTATACAGCCTGTAGAAAGAGCAGGGAAGTCAGTTACAGATAAATTGGGAGCAATTCGTCAGAAAATGGAAGATCAGGAAGCTACTGTTCATATTATTTCCAGTCTTGATGATGTAGCATGGACATCCAATTTAAGAGGAAGCGACGTTCAAAGCAATCCTGTGTTTTTAGGATATGTTGTTATTACCAAAAATGATGCAGTATTGTTTACTGATCTTGAAAAACTGGAAGTGGAGGCAAGAAAACAGATGGATGATTCCTTCGTAAAAATGATGCCTTATGAAGAATTTTTCAACTATCTGAAGACATTCAAAAATGAAAAAGTACTGGTTTCCCCGAACAGCAACCAGATGATCTTTGAAACTCTAAAAGGAGATAACCTATTTATAAAAGCTCCGGTTCCCGGAAACCTGATGAAAGCCCAGAAAAACGAAACTGAGCTGGAAGGATTCAGAACAGTAATGGTAAGAGATGGTGTTGCTATGGTTAAATTCCTGTACTGGCTGACTCACAATGCAGGAAAAGAAAATATGAACGAGTATTCTATCGGTGAAAAACTGAGAGGTTTCCGTGCAGAAGGGGAAAATTTTGTAGGGGAAAGTTTTGGCAGCATTGTAGGATATAAAGATAATGGTGCTATCATGCACTATTCTGCAAAAAATGAAGGAAGTAAAGAGGTTACCAATGATGCAAGTATCCTGGTAGATTCAGGAGGCCAGTATTTTGAAGGAACAACCGATATTACGAGAACTTTGGCTTTAGGAGCGGTTTCTGATGAATTCAAAAGGAACTCTACTTTAGTACTTCAGGGATTGATCCGTTTATCAATGGTTAAATTCCCGAAAGGAACAAAAGGTGTTCATCTTGATGCTATTGCAAGACTTCCTTTATGGATGGAAGGAAAAGATTTCAACCATGGAACAGGTCATGGAGTAGGAAGTTTCATGAACGTTCACGAAGGTCCTCAAAATATCAGAAAAGATATGAATCCGCAGGATCTTCTTCCGGGAATGGTATGTTCCAACGAACCGGGATATTATCTGGAAGGAAAATATGGAATCCGTCACGAAAACCTGATTGCCGTAAAAGAAGCAGAAAAAACAATTCACGGAACATTCTACGAATTTGAAACCCTTACATTCTGCCCGTTCTTTAAAGATACTGTCGTGAAAGAAATCCTTTCAAAAGAAGAAATTCAGTGGCTGAATGATTACCACAGAACATGTGAAGAAAAAATAGGCCCTTACCTTGAAGGAGATGTGAAAACATGGTTCCTTGAATTGGTAAGCCCGCTTTAATTGTAAACCAGGGAAATTATGAATGGTCGGTTTTGACCATTTAAAATGTTGAATTCCCAAACTTGAATTTCATATCTATATTTTGAACATTAGTAATTGTTAGATAAATCCTGAAGCCCTGTAGAGAAATCTGCAGGGCTTTTTCATAAATGCAACCGTATTTTCACGGATATAAATTTAGGGATTCCCCTGACAGAAGATTATATGGGGTAGTCTATCTTTGTATCAACAAAACAGCATCATTCATATCTTCATATATACTTAGTAAATTCAAAGCAGGTAAAACCATTTCATTCTGAAGTGGTTTTATTTTTTACAAATCGATAACTGTAATCCGAAAACAGTATAATTTAATAGTCTGAAAAGATCATTCAGGAAAATTTTTAATACTTGTAATGACCTTTATATTTGCTTAATTTCGCTGAAAACATACTCAGAAGACTTACCGGAATTCTAAGTTACAATTTGAAAATATGATAGAAAACTATTTCCGAAGCTTTAATATATTCTCAGAAGATGAAATCAGAGATCTTTTACAGCTTTTTGAAGCCAGAAAAATGTATAAAAACGATTTTTTTGTGCAGGAAGGAGACAGATGCAGGGAGATAGCATTTATTGTATCAGGGATTTTCCGCTCCCATTATATTTCAGATACAGGAAAAGATATGACTTATTGCTTCGGATTTCCCAATCAGCTTATGGCAGGCTATTCCTCGTTCATTTCAGATTGCCCCAGCAGGGAAAATATGCAGGCTATTACCGATGCGGATCTGATGGTTTTAAGAAAAGATGCAATAGATGACTTGGCAAAAAATGACCTTAACTGGACAAAATTTTTAAAAGGAATTGCAGAACAGGAGTATATGGAACTTGAAAAAAGATTTTTTCAGTTTCAAAGAGACAGTGCGGCACAGCGTTATGAAGCTTTGCTGGGTAATCAGCCTGACTATGTTCAGAAAATCCCGTTGCAGTATCTGGCATCTTTCCTGGGAATTACCCAACGGCACCTTAGCAGAATCAGAAAAGAAATTACTATATAAAATAAAGAGAACCTACGCGGTTTACTTATCAGTATAGATTAAAAATATAACCGGAGATATCCGTTTTGGACATTTGTCCTATACTACAGCGCAACAGCTCTATAATTTTGTGAAAAAAATAAATGGAGCACAATATTCTGGTCGTTGGAGGAAACGGCCTTGTAGGCAAAACAATCATCCGCATTCTTAAAACAAGAAATTCACACATTAATATTTTCATTGGCGGCAGAAAAAGAGGTACGGGAAATCATCTTAAAATTGATGTTACCAATCCCGGTACTTTTCAAATTATCCGGGAAAAGAAAATTAATTTGATTATTCTTTCTGTAAATGATAAAGAGGACCATATCCTTCGTTATGCTATAGAAAATAAAATAGATTATCTGGATATTACAAAACCTACTCCTGACCTTGTAAAAGCATATGCTTTTGCCAAAAGCAGACAAATGAGCAGCCGTATTGTTTTCAGTTCAGGATGGATGGGCGGTATCGTGAACGGCTTGGTAAAAACACTTTCAGACAATACAAAAGATATTCAGGAAGTGAAGCTTTTCGTATACTATTCGGTGAAAGACCTTGCAGGAGAAAGTTCAGCACATTTTATGGCTGAAAATGTTGCAAGACCTTTTATTCGATATGAAAATGACAGACAGATACCTATAAAGCATTTTTTAGATTCCGAGTATTTTGACTTTTCATTTGGGATCGGAAAAAGAGAGGCTTATAACTTTGACGTACCGGATTTATATATTCTCAACCAGATTGAAGGAATACCTGATGTGAGTGTTAAAATGACTTACAATTCAAAATTCATTACATGGCTTTTAGGTGTATTTCAAAAAGCAAGAATTTTTAACATACTATCATTAAAGGAACGGAAAATGATTTTCGGATCAAGTGGAAACGGTGATCAGAGTGTATTTGAGATTATTATAAAAACTAAAAAAGGGAATGAAAAGTTAAGCCTTCAAAGTACAAAAGGACAGGCGGAATTAACGGCATTTTCCGCAGTACTTCATACAGAAGAGCTTTTGAAGGGTTATCATGAAAATAATATTTATTTCAGCCATCAATTGCATCAGCCATTATCGCTTCTTGAAAAGCTTAGGTCTTATGAATCCATTAATATAAAATGATCAGGATGAAAAAAATAGCTATTATTAATGGTCATCCCAATAAAGATTCCTTCAATTTTGGAATTGCCGGTGCTTATAAAAAAGAAGCTGAACAGTCAGGTGCTGAGGTCAGAGAAGTTGTAATAGCCGAACTGAAATTTGATCCGATCCTGCACTTTGGATACCAAAAGAGGATGGAACTGGAACCGGATTTATTAAATGCCTGGGAAATTATAAAGTGGGCAGATCATCTGGTCTGGATCCATCCGGTTTGGTGGGGCGGTATGCCTGCATTAATGAAAGGTTTTATAGACAGGCTTTTTCTTCCCGGGTTTGCTTATCAGTACAGGGAAAATTCAGTTTGGTGGGATAAACTTTTGATAGGGAAAACTGCTCGTATTATCACAACACTGGATCAGCCGGGATGGTATTATCTGCTTTTTTACGGAAGACCGAGTATCAATCAGTTAAAAAAATCAACACTGGAATTTTGTGGGGTAAGGCCGGTAAAGGTAACTTACGTAGGAGTAATCCGAAATTCTACAGAGCTGCAACGGAAAAAATGGCTTTATAAAGTAAGAGAACTGGGAAGAAAACAGAAGTAAACTGTCACTGAGAGGAACAAAGTGACAAAACAATCTCATTTCAAAAAATTCAATCAAAATAATAGACAATCCATATAAAGCGGCTCATCATAAATTAGCCTGAAAAAGCGTAAATTTGCAGCATGAATAACGATACGATTTGCGCACTGGCTACGGCCAATGGAGTAGGAGCTTTAGGGATCATCAGAGTTTCAGGGAACGATGCTTTATCTGTTGTCCAGAAAAGTTTTCCATCTAAAAAGCTGGAAAAACAGAAGTCTCATACCATTCATTACGGTTATTTTATGGATGGTGAGGAAGCTATTGATGAAGTAATGCTTTCTATTTTCCTGGCCCCGAAAAGCTTTACTACGGAAAATTCTGTGGAAATAGCATTTCACGGTTCACCGCATATCGGAAAGCGTATTTTGGAGACTTTAACCAAAAACGGGGCAAGAATGGCAAAAGCCGGAGAATTTACCCTTCGTGCATTTATCAACGGAAGAATAGATCTTTCACAGGCAGAAGCTATTGCCGATGTAATTGCTTCTGAAAATGAAGCTTCCCGAAAAGTGGCTATCAACCAGTTAAAAGGTGGAATTACCAATGAAATTTCAATCTTGAGAACAGACCTTCTGAATTTCGTTTCTCTGATTGAGCTTGAACTGGATTTTGCTGAGGAAGATGTAGAATTTGCAGACAGATCAGCTCTTAATGGACTGTTGGATAAGATTGAGTTAAAATTAGATTCGCTTATCGATAGCTTCCAATACGGAAATGCCATCAAAAATGGTACTGCGGTTGCCATTATAGGAAAACCAAATGCCGGAAAATCGACTTTATTGAATGCTTTATTGAAGGAAGAAAGAGCAATCGTCAGTAATATTGCGGGAACCACAAGAGATACAATTGAAGAGGTATTGCATATCAAAGGTCATGCATTCCGTCTGATTGATACTGCCGGACTTCGTGAAACACAGGATGAGATAGAAGCCATCGGAGTGAAAAAAGCGAAGGAAAAAGTAGAAAATGCCAATATTCTTGTGTATCTGGCAGATGCTGCTACAGAGGATTACTCGGAAGATATTGAAATGATCAGATCCCTGCAGAGAGATGATTTGAAACTGATTATCTGTGCCACAAAAATTGATGAGGTACTTCCTCCAAAATATGAAACAGTAGAAGATACTTTCAGAAATGAAATTAATCAGGATTTTGATTTTATTAAAATATCTGCGGTGGAAAACCAGAATATTCAGGATCTTAAAAATGAATTATCTTCCTATGTTGAGCAGTTAAAGTCTCAGGAAAATAATGTGGTTATTACAAACCAGAGACATTTTGAAGCCCTTCGAAAATCCCTGGAAGCTACTCATAAAGTGAAAGAAGCAATTTCTTTTCAGATTTCTACGGAATTGCTGGCGTATGAACTGAGAAATGCTTTAGAGCATCTTGGTGAGATTTCCGGTGAAGTGACGAATGATGAAGTGCTGGGGAATATTTTTTCTAAGTTTTGTATTGGTAAATAGGATAGGGTAATGCCATTGAGCAGAATGTAAATATAAAAATTGCCCGAGCTACCATTTATAGGGTACTAAACCGTTTTTGTAAAGATTGTTCTTCGCAGTCGATTCGATGCTATTGGTGGTAAACAAAATCAGAATAATAATGAGTTCGGTTTTCTCTATGTTGGGATATTAAAACATATTGTTGTTCCAATTATTTTATAGAAGCATCATTTTTCAAATTTTGGATAAAATAAGAAGGTGTAAAACCGGTTTCTTTTTTAAAGCTAATAACAAATACTTGGGAGGAAGCGTAGCCGCATTCATCTGCTAGATAGCTTATTTTATATTGTCTATACTGAGGATCTGAGATCAATTTATGTATTATAAAATTTATCCGGAGCGAGTTGATGTACTGTGTGAAAGATTTATTTCTATATATTTTGATAATTTCTGAAAGATACTTAGTATTGGTATTGAAACTATTTGTCAGCCAGACCAGGTTGATATCCTTCCGTAAATATTTATTCCCGGCTTCAAATTTTTCAAGTTTCAAAAGCAATGCTTTTGCTGTTTCATCTGTGATATGGGCAGAAGATTTTATATCATCACTTTCTATATCCTCTTGAGATTCTGTCAGAATAATTTTTTGTTCTTTTTCTGTATTTATTTTAGCTATTAGGGACTTGTATTTTTTGTGAATAATTTTGTTCTTTCTTCTCCATAGAAAAAATATGGTTATTGCTGCTATTACCACTAAAATGCCAATTATGATTAATTGTTCTTTTAAGTTTTCCTTATGCCCTTTATCTACCTCTATTATCATCTTTTTCATCGTAGTATCAGCATTCAGCCTATTGACAATATTTAGACTGTCTTTAAGATTAGTATATTTTCTCATATAGAATTTAGACTTTTCTTTTTCACCAATCTCCATATAACAGGTAGCGAGAAATTCATAGGATTCAACTCTGGAAGTTGGACGGTGGTCCTGTTTTTCTAATTGTAGTGCATGATTTGCATAGTCAATAGATTTATGATACTCTTTCTTTTCCATATATAACCAGCTGAGCTGGTTTATGAGAGTGCTTTCCTCTCGGGCAGACAAACTGCCTTTATTGTTCTCGTTGATTTTTTCTGCCTTCAGAAGATTTTTTTCTGCCAATTCCAGATTACCTTTTTCATCAGAATATTCCAAATAAAATATACCTAAACGCATATGCACATAAATAATTTCAGCATATTTCATATTATTAGGTATCTCACCATTATTATCCCTGATACTTTTTGCAGCTTCTAAGGCCTGGTTAAGATAATATAAAGTTGAATCCTTGTATATTTTCTTACTAGATTGGTTATCTCTATTATTATAATGAGAATGAAGATCCATATAGCTTTGAGTCAGTCTAAAATATTTTCTGTCAGGATTATCTATAGTTTTTGCAAATCTGATAGCCATTTCAGTATCCTTCTTACTTGTATCATCAAGACCAAGATAAACTAAAGCCAGTGCATTTTTGTGATATATACTGGATATAACACCCGTAGGATCTTTCTTTTTATTTTGAACCCTTTTTTTCAGCTGATTCCCCAGTTCAACAATTTCTTTATTTTTATCTTGCTTACCATATGCAGTCATCAGGTAGTCACCACTCAATAAAATTCCTTTTTCATAAGCCAGTTTTTCGGAAGCAGCCTTTAGCTTAAGGAGCATAACTTCTTGTTGTCTTGGATCTATGGAACGGCCACTTTCTTTAATATATTTAAGCTCTTTATCAATGGATTCTTTTGATTGAGCATATAAAAAAAATGACATAAAAAATATGATAGTAGTAAGTATATTTTTAAGAAAATACATGTGATTAAAAGTTTTTTAGGTTAGTTTTTTTGCTCATAATTATCTTTTTAGAGCAGGTTGAGACTCTTTGGCAAAACTAAGAATCTCAATCTAAATTATTAGAATTTTATTAGAATTATTTCGGAAATAATGTTATTTTAAAACATTGTAAGTTGTTTGATATTTAGGTAGTTATGATGTATATGTCTAAATTTTAGATAGATTGTTTTTTCAATGAAAAAATCATTCATTATTTCTTAAATCATGTTATATATTATTTGTTATGAGAAAATGATAGTTCTAAAATTGCAATTGAATTATTGTGATTTTAAAACTAAAGCAACCTATGAAATCGTTAAGGTTTAATAACTTCAACTTCTATTTCCTGAACAGTTTGAGGACGGGTTGCCTGTTATTATTATCTATGAGTGTTTCGATAAAAACTAACGCTCAGATTTATATATCAGACAATACTGTTTTTACTGTTGACAAAAATAGCACTGTATACATATCAGAAAATTCTTCTGATAATATTGTTTCAAAAAAAACTAAAGAAGCAAAAAAAGTATTAATCTATGCAAGGGAAGGAGGCAGGTTAATCAATTTTCCCTCAGACTCTCTCGATAAGACTGTTTATTTGGAAAAAGAACAGTCTCCTGAAAATCTGACCCAACAGATAGTTCAAAAGAAAAAGGAGAAGAAAACTAAAAACCGATCTACGCTAACGAGCAGAAATAAAAATGATATAAGAGAAAAAGAAGACATCAATGTTTTCACTTCCGGACAAAATAATCCGTTCTCAATATTTTCTTCAAACAAAAAAATTGATGCAATCTCTGTCTCAGCAGGTTATTTTTTTAAACCTCTTTTGACAAGATCAGAGAAACACAAAGACAATTATATATTTCTTTTGGACCTGAAAGAGCAGGCAACTACTGCCTTTGAAGATAACTCAAAGAAGCTTCAATTTTTTTTACAAAATTATATTTCAAGACCTCCTCCTTTGGGAATTTCTGGTCTTTCCTGAAATATCCTTCATATAAAATCAGCAAAAAAGTAGTGGACTCCACTAGTTGTAGAGGGAATGGAATACGTTAGTTTCCTGGATTTTTTTAACGCCATAATAGTAAAAAATATAGGAATTATGAATCTTTTAAAAATCAATAAAAACAAACACGATGTTAGAGAAAATTACAATTAGCTGCACGCTTTTAATGAGTGTGTTAGTATTTTCGCAAGTAGGGATTAATACTGCAATCCCTAAAACTACAATGGACGTAGATGCCAAAAGAGATGGCTCGGGTATTATTATCAATAACACACAACTGATTGGATTACAGGCTCCCCGCCTTACCAGAGCAGAGCTTACCAATAATACAGCAACCTATGCGGCAGATCAGAAAGGGGCATTGGTTTATATTACTGATATTTCCGGAGGAACTGCTCTTGGGCAAAGAATAAATATTACAGCAGTAGGCTATTACTATTTTGATGGTACGCTGTGGCAGAAAGTAGGTAATGGTGCCGCTGATATTAATATCTACAAAGATAATGGTACACTTACTAGTACAAGAACTTTGACGCAAGCTGGATTTCCACTCACTTTTACTAATACACAAAAAACAAATTTTTATAATGATGCAGGTGTAGGAATACTACAAGATTCTGGTACTGGAACAAGATCATCCATAGGTCTTTCCAACGGCGGTTCCACACAGTTGTGGCTATACAGTGATACTAATTCAGCTGCGCAAATCATGGCTGCAAACACCAGTACAAGTTTATCGATTGGAACTTCAGGCACTAACGCATCTGCTGATATATCGTTTATAACAACTCCCGGAGCAACAGTTGGAACCGAAAGAATGAGAATTACGGGTAAAGGAAATGTCTCAATTGGGAACATAATGCCTACAGAAATGCTTGATAACAATGGCATTACGAGACTAAGAACTCTACCTATAAATGGAGCAACCAATGCTATCAACACTACTTCTTCCGGTTCACTTTCTGCTGCTAAGGATCAGACATTTACAGCTACTAGAACCGTAGTTGCAGATGCTAATGGGGTATTAGGTTATGTAAACGGACTCCCAAGTTCAGGAAATCCAGGTGGTTTTTTAAATGTTGGGGAAACCATATCCCAGTTTTATTCTGTTCCAGCCGCCGCAGCCAATGTTAATACATTTAATTTAAAAACTTATGTAACGGCCAATAGTTTACCTGCTTTGCCTGTATTAGATGGCTTGGAAATGAATCTCCAGGGAGTTAATGGTACTTATTATGATCCTCGGCTTTACAATGTCTCATCCGGCAACTTAAATATGAGTTATCAGACTTTTGCTACACAGGTCAATGAAAATGAAACCAGCCTTAATAACAATCTTGCATCAGGCGGATATGTACAAGTCGACGCAAATAACATCGTATTTTGGTCAACCAGCGCAGCTGAAGTCATAACAACCAATTTGCAGGTGCAGATAGATACAAACACATACAGATGGTATGAGTTTAAATGGTGGTGTATGGAAGTTTCCGGGAATAAGACAATATTTTTATCTGTTATGCGAAAAGCTTAATAACATAAATTATTCATTGTGAAATTGTATAATTTTTTTGAAAAATATATATGAATTTTAAAAATATCCACATAGGAAATTTAATAAATGAACGGGTTACAGAAAGCGAAATAGAAATATCCCGTATTTGTAATTTCTTTAAATGTTCAGTAAAAGAAATACAAACTATGTACGATGAAAAATATTTAGATACTGGAACACTTTTGAAATGGTGCAAACTTCTGGAATATGATTTTTTCCGACTTTATTCCCAGCATTTAATTTTGTATGCTCCTCCAACAACTGGTGCAAAAAAGTCTTCGAATGATGTAAACCCAGGTTTACCGCAGTTTCGTAAAAATCTATATACGAAAGAAATTATTGAATTTATTTTGGAAATGATCAATACAGAAGAAAAGACCAAATATCAAATTATTGAAGACTATAAAATACCTAAAACTACTCTTTATAAGTGGATTGAAAAATACAGGTAACATGATACTTTATGCTAATACTTCCAAAAATATTTGTTAAAATGAAGATGACAAGGCTGATGGAAGACGGCATATCAAGGAAATAATATATTATGAAAAATCAAAACCAACCAGACTATAAAAAAATATATAATGATTTAATAGTGAAAAAGTACCCTGAAAAATTGGTTAAATGTAGAATGCTTCTGCAAAAAAAAGAACTTTCTGTGCTAGATATAATTTGTTTAAATCAAATGATTTTTGAAAAAACGGGTAATTATTCTACAAAGGAGAATCAGAAATTTCGTTCATATGACAAAAATACAATCTGTTATATTTTGGACTATCAGAAAGAATATAAATTGAATAATATACAGTTAGCGAATCATTTTAACTTAAGTAGGAATACTGTAGCAAAATGGAAGAAACTATATACATGACCGATTGTTGACAAAAATCGAGAATCCCACAGAAGAGCAATGATCGAGATTTTGTTCTGAGTTCTCCAATTTTTGTTGTAATAAATTCGGAAATTCTATTTAAGTTATATTGTAACTTGTTTATTATTAGATGGTTATTTTTTTTAATTGCCGATTATTAAACAAAAGATTATCGGAATTTTATCAATAATCCTCTTTTTAACTTATTGTCATTACTGGTGCATCGAAATATCTTTGCATTGCAGACCAATATAAGAATTAGGTAAAGTAATACACTATCCTATTTTGACTAAGCAATAACCAATTTTGCAGTTCCCTTTTTCATAAAAAACATTAAATAAATACATAAGATGAACACTAAAAATTTACCCCTCGAATATTTCGACTTAACGGATTATGTAGAAATATTTACACATGCGGACTTACGTACTGTTTGTCTGCATTCAAGTCAGGCAACTTTTAAATTTAAAACGGCTTTTTACCATAGGTTACTGTAGACGTTTTGCCGAATCCTTAATCAATAACAACTTAATACAAACACTGATGAATTTTATTACCAACGTCCGGATATATGGGCTATGGTCTGCATGGGTTATATTGATGACCTCCTGTACATTTTCTACTATGAAAGCACAGGCTCCCTTGCTGACTGACAGTTTTAATTATACCCCGGGAACATTACTAACGGCAGCCAATTGGACAGTACTGGGTACAAGTACTAATCCTACGCTAGCCATTTCAGGTGGAAATCTTACTTATCCCGGTTCCATAACAAATAATTTTGGGAATAAGGCAATATTAACAAGCAGCGGGCAGGATGTCTACAGATCTTTTACCTCTACAACATTAAACGGGACTACTCCTTCAGTATATTCCTCTCTAATTGTAAATGTAACATCCGCACAGGCTGCAGGGGATTATTTTTTCGCTTTGGGCTCTGGAACTGCTCAAAATGCAAGAATATATATTAAATCCAATGGAACCGGGTTCAGTTTCGGAATAGGAAAAACAGCTGCTGTTGCTGATTATGAAACAACAGTAAGACCGTTTGGAAGCAATATTATGCTGGTTCTGAAATATGAGCAAATAGCTGGGGCTACTAATGATGTGGTAAAGTTATTTGTAAACCCGCCATTGGCCTCGGAGCCTTCTCCTGATATTATACATACCCCTGCCATTGCTGATATAACTTCGTTATCATCAGTTTTCCTTATTCAGGGTACAGCAGCTAATGCACCTGCTTTACAGGTAGATGCTGTTAATGCAGGTACAACGTGGAACAGTGTGACATCAGCAGTATATGATTATGGTGATGTACCTGTTTCTTATGATATGACAAAGGATGGAGTGTTCGCTCCGGCTGTTCACAGTTATCAGATTCCTGGGTTTCTTGTAGGAAATATACCACCTGATCTTGAGCTTGCTCCGGCATCAGTAACTGCGGGAAGCAATAACAATTCTCCGAACGGCGATGGTGTGGACGAGGATGCTGTCCCGATTTCAGCAGGCCCGATCGCAAGAGGAGTAGCATACAGTATGGATATAGCTGGAAATAGCGCCACTACTACCACAAAATATATGTATGCATGGATTGATTTTAATAATGATGGCAGGTTCCAGGCGAACGAAATGGCGGATAACGTATTAACTTTTAATAATACGGAAGGATATGCTCCATTGAAACCGGTTTGGTCTGCGGCAAAAGTATCTGCAATTGCTCCTGATATTGATAAATTATATATGAGAATCAGGGTTTCGGACAGATCCTTGATAGATTTTACGACTGCAACAGGAGGAGGTGACCTTATTGACGAAAGAAGTATAGGAAATGGAGCCATCAGTGCTACCAATGCAGCAGATCACGGTTCAGTAGCCAACGGAGAAGTAGAAGATTATCAGGTAGAAGTAGCTAAAGTTTATGATTTTGGTGATGTCCCTTCCGCTTTTGAATACGATATCAATAATAATTTACAACCTGCATTACATGCAAAGCTAAATGATTTCAGCATAGGAACATTTAACGATGTGGAAACTGCACCATATTCTGTAACAGCACCGGGAGAAAATAATAGTGAAGGTGATAATGAACATGGTGATGCAGATGAAGACGGGATAACGGAAATCCTTAGTGTCAGTCGTGGAGTTCCTTATTCAATAACACTGCCGGTTAACATTCCGGGAACTTTGGCAGGGACCAAATATTTATACGGATGGATTGATCTTAATGGAGACAATCGCTTTCAGGTAGGTGAACTGGCATCTACAAGCACTACTTTAACTGCTGCCACAAATCTTACTTTAACCTGGTCTGCAGCACAAACCAACTTAATAAATACAAATACAGATAAAGTTTACCTGAGGTTGCGTCTTTCAAATTTAAATTTATTGGATTATACTGCGGGAGCTTCGGTTGATGAACGAAGCATCGGTAATGGTGCTGCCTCAGCATCTAATCCTGCAAATGCTCCGACAATTGCCTATGGTGAAGTAGAAGATTATCAGCTTCCTGTAGACTTATATGATTTCGGAGATGTACCGGTAACTTATGAAAATGGTTTGTCCGCAAGACAGATTGCTTTATCAACTTATCATATAGGGGATAAACTGGATAATGAAGAATCCGCTCTAAGTGTTGCAGCCAATAGCGATAATAATAATGATAACGGAGACGGAGCAGATGAAGACGGACTAAGCGGGACACTTCCGGTAATAACCAAAGGAGCTCCATTCAATGTATCCGTACCGGTAACAGTAGCGGCTGCATCCAATATCATCGCATGGATAGATTTTAATAATGACGGTAAATTCCAGAGTAATGAAGCTGCCTATACTGCTGCCACCGGAACAGTTTCGGGTTATCAGACAGTAGCAGTGGGTACTTCTGCAAAAACATTCTGGTTCAGAGGAACACAAACTAATGCAATTCCTGTTAATGTAAACGATCTTTACGTACGTATAAGATTAACAAGAACAGCAGGAGCAGATAATACGGGAACGACAGCTGTAGACGAACGTTCGATAGGAGATGGGGCAAGTACAGGAGTTTATACTACCGCAATAATAGGTGAAATTGAAGACTACCGTTTTAAAGTTTCCAGAGACCTGGATTATGGTGATGCACCTGAAAGCTATGAAATGGATAAAGACGGAAATGCCGCAGCGAACTTTAAACCGGCCCGTAATTATACCACAGAAGGATTATATCTCGGACAGGCTTATGTGTTGGAACAGGGACCAGCTTCAGTTGCCGCAGGAGCAGATAATAATGCCCCTAACGGAGATGGGGAAGAAGAAGACGGATTGAATGCTGCCCAATTGAATATCCGTACCAACGCTGTCAATAATTTTACAGTAGCAGTAAATAATACTACAGGAGCCAATGCATTCCTATATGCATGGATAGATTTTAATAATGACGGTCGTTTTCAGGTTGGAGAAAGTATTGCTGCTCCTACCACCGTTGCAAATAACGCAACCACCGCAAATATTTCTTTCTCGGCAGCACAGGTAAATACCATTGCTGCAGCAACAGGAAAAGTGTATATGAGATTAAGGTTGATACAGCCTAATACAGAGATCAGCATTCAGGATTACATTACAGCCGCAAGTAATGGGGCAGTAGTAGATGAAAGAGCAATTGCAGACGGACTGATTTCAGGGATGTATACTTCTGTTTCACTTGGAGAAGTGGAAGACTATCAGTTAACAGTACTGAGAGATTATGGAGATGCACCGGCAAGTTATGAAAACGGAGCTCCGGCATCACAAACCAATTCAGGAGATGCACCGGAACTTACGATTGGAGCAACGATAGATTATGAACTTTCAAATAACCCTGTTGTTCCAGGTGCGGATAACAATGGAAATAATGGAGATGGAGCAGATGAAGACGGAATTACAACCCCGGTAACCGTAACAAGTGGTGCACCATTTACACTTACAGTACCTGTAAATACTACTGTTACAGGAAGTAAATACCTTTTCGGATGGATAGATTTTAACGGCGATGGCATCTTTAATGGTAATGAAGCAGCTACCGCAACACCTTCAGTAACAGCAGGCACAACGGGATATGCGACATTGACATGGACGGCTACCAATGCTTCTGCATCTGTTCTGGCAGCAGGTAAAACCTATGCAAGATTAAGACTTAGCGGAACAAATACAACAAATAGCAATAGTGCCAATATAGCCTTAATAGATACCAGAAGCTTTGGTTTAGGACTTGACGAGGGAGAAATAGAGGATTACCAGTTTCTGATCAGTAATCTATATGATTATGGAGACGTTCCACAGGTAAATTATGAATATAATAAAGACGGAGTATATATACCGGCCAGACAGGCACAATCGTCCGTACTTCGACTAGGAAACGTTGCAGATACAGAAGCAGGGCCTAGTTCCGTAGCAGCAGGTGCAGACAATAATGGTACAAACGGAGACGGAGCAGATGAAGATGGTATAACCGATCTTGCCCCGATCTATAAAGGAATTCCTTACTATGCCCAGGTAAATGTTTTTAATAATTCAGGAGTTGTCAAACCGATTTACGGATGGATAGATATGAATGGGAACGGTCGTTTTGAGGTTGGTGAAGTATCACAGTCGCTGACAGTACCAAGTTCTCCTAACCAACAGACAGTTACTTTGAAATGGACAAATACGTCAACGATTCAGCCAGGTGCAACAGAACTATATATGCGTTTACGTATATCTGAGTTGGGAACATTGACCGATCAGGCTTCAGGCGCCAATGCTGCATTAGTTGATGAACGTTCAATAGGTGATGGTGTAATATCAGGAGTATATGGAACATTATACGGTGGAGAAGTAGAAGATTATCGTATTTCTGTAACCTCCAATTATGATTATGGGGACGCAGCAGATAATAATTATGATACAAGCAGAGGTAATATTTTAGCTCCTGCAAGACAGGTAGTAAGCCAGGGATTGTATCTGGGAAATAAGCCTGCAGATAATGAATCTGCCAAACAAACTCTGGCAGGAACAGCATCAGGTGATGATAATAATGGATTTGATGATGAAGATGGTGCAGTGCCTGGTCCGGTTGTATCAGGAGGAGGCTACACATTAAATGTAAATGTTACCAATAATACAGGAGTCTCCAAAACACTCTACGGATGGATCGATTTTAATAATAACGGTCATTTCGAATCAAAAGAAATGATGTCAGCATCAGTTGCTAGCGGAACCAACAATGGAACGGCTACACTTACATGGCTTCCTTCTGCTTCAAGCATTGTAGGAAATCCGGGCCAGCTATATATGCGTCTTCGTATGTCCGAAGGAACCCTGACGGATAATGCCAATGTATTGGTTGACGAACGTGCTCTTGCAGATGGAATTGATACCGGAGAATATGCAGCCTCTCCTGTACTGTATAACGGTGAAATAGAAGATTATACAATACCTGTAACAACTGATCTTGACTATGGTGATGTGCCAGTAAGCTATGAACAACCTGCAGGTATATCAATTCCTGCGCGTCAGATATCAAGTGCGGCATTACAGATAGGAGGGACACCTGATGCGGAAGCGTTACCGCAAAGCATAGCAGCCGGATCAGATAATAACGGGACTAATGGAGACGGAGCAGATGAGGATGGAATTACCCCTTCTGATCATAAAATTACCCCTAATGCAGTATTCTCACTACCAGTTAAAGTGACTAACACAGTGGGTACGACTAAAACATTATTAGGATGGTTGGATTTTAACAATAATGGTGTTTTTGAACTTGGTGAAGTTGCAGCTGGTTCAGTCAATAATAATACTGTTAATGGTACAGTTACCCTTAGCTGGACAGCAGTTTCAACTACGAATATAGCTTCCCCGTATGTTTATCTGCGTTTAAGATTGTCAGATGCTGCTATGGGAGATATTACAGCGACTACAGCTTATGATGAGAGAGCCCTGGCTGACGGACTGAATACCGGTGCCTATGCTGCAACTGCTTATCGCGGGGAAATTGAAGATTACAGGCTGGAAGTTAATCCTGTATATGATTTTGGAGATGCACCAGATAATTTTGAACAGAATACGGCAGGACTTCCTGTTACTGCCAGACATAAAACTGTTAATACCCTATATCTGGGAGGAACGTATGATGTTGAACCAATGAAAAACTCAGTTGCTTCCGGAGCAGATAATAACGGAACAAATGGAGACGGTACAGATGAGGATGGTATTGGCACACCATTGCCAATGCTATATTCAGGAACAGAATATACTGTAGATGTAAATACCTATAAAAGTATTTCCGGAACCGGAACTCTTCATGCATGGATAGATCTTGACGGAAACGGACGTTTTACAAAAGAAGAATATACTTCGGCAGCTGTTGCAGGTGCAACAGGTATGCAGACAGCTACCCTTACATGGGCAGCAGTGCCTTATAGCGGTACAGCAGATAAAACCTATATGAGATTACGTTTTACAAGTGCTTCACTGGTAGATAATGCATCTACAGCTAATGTTGACGAACGTTCCGTAGGAGATGGTCTTAGTTCAGGAATATACGGAACAGTACCTGTAAATGGTGAAGTGGAAGATTACCAGCTGCCGGTTGATTTATCAGGAATTAATGCTCCGGATCCTTTATGTACCGGTAATTTAGGCTCTCTGCTAGGAATCATGGATCCTATGCAGGCAGGATTCCACTCAACACTTGTGAGACCGGCGAGCGGAGGCTATTTGGTATTTGGAGAACTATCCAATCCAAACGGTACAAGTAATGCCGTTGTACCTAAGAAAATAGACCCGTCAACAGGTTACAATTATCAGGGGAAATTACTGATGGCGACATTAGTTTCAAATGCAACCCTGGGAGGAACATTCATGAATTACCATCAGTATTTTGCCCTTTCCACAGCGGGATTATATGCATGGGGAGATGAAGGGTACGGCGTTTCAGCTGCAGTTACAAATGGACCTGCATTCCAGCCGATCAGTTTACCTGCCGGTGTTCCGCCTGCCAGAGTGAAAATGATTGATGCTGGTAATGCTTATTCATCAAATACGGGATCTCTCGTATTATTAACTACAGGAGGAGAAGTATGGGTAAGAAGTACGACCAATGCCGCAAGCACAACCAACGATTATAACGCGATTCAGGGAGATGGTAATTTGCTTCCTAATAATGGTAATACAGGATGGCATAGAGTAATGATCAATGATACGACACCTCTTACAGGAATGTTGGATGTACGTACTGTAGGGGCAGCAGCTATTGCCACAAACGGAAATCAATTCTATACATGGGGTACAAATGTATTTATCGGAGATGGTACACCAACGGCAACACAGCATTATGCAACGCTTATGCAGTCTCCTTCAGGATCTCTTCCTGCCAGACAGGTAGATATCAGTTATGGAGCCACAGCTGCATCCTATTTCGTTTTAGATAATGCAGGGGTGGTACATGTACTTGGATTCAATGATTCAGGACAGTTGGGAATAGGAAATACAACTACACAGACTGCCTGGACAAGGATTACCCAAATGAATGAAGAACCTGAAGCAGCAGGTAATCAGGTAGATGTTACCAGTACAATTGATAAAGTAATTAAGATTTCTGCGAATAACCATGATACAGCAGCAGGAAGCAGCCTTATTCTTATTACAGATAAAAATCGTGCTTATCATGCAGGAAGTAATGGAGGAAACAGATCAGGAACAGTAAGTCCTACAAGCTGGAATATTCCGACAGCGATGACGGCAAATAGCGGAACAGTTATCCAGCAGGGAAAAATAGTTCATGCAGAATCCGGAGGCCATATCAGTATTTTGGCTAAAGAAGGCAGTGATCGATATGGATATGTTGGGCATACAGTAGGAGGATCAGACGGATGTAATGGATGTACTAACAGTCCTGATGAATTTACATTTACCAAAACGACTTCTACAGGACCTCTTTGCGGTATTACAGCCTTTGATTACGGAGATCTTGATGATCGCTATAATTCAGGAGATAAAGCTAAACATGAAATAAAATACAGTCAGGCAGACAACCCTCTTAAATTAGGGGCAACAGCAGCAGATAGTGAAGACGGACCTCAGTTCAGTGTTACCGGAAATGCGAATGAAGCAAATGGGGATGATACTGATGATGATGGAGATGATGAAGATGCTTTTACAGATGCACTCCCTGCAAAAATAACAGGTTCTGCCTATACGCTTAACATTCCACTCACTAACAATACAGGAAGTACAGCTTATCTGTATGGTTTCATAGACTGGAACGGTAACGGAATTCTTGAACCTACTGAAACTGTAGTAAAAACCATATCTTCATCTTCTTCCGAGCAGAACGTAAGTATCGAATGGCCGGATGCAGGAACGATAGGAGGATGCCAAAATGGCGAATTATTACGAAGCTTTGTACGCCTTCGTCTTACAACAGTAGCATTGAATGACAATACAGCAACACCTGCTGACGAACGTAGTGTCTTGAAAGCAGGTGATGGGGAAGTGGAAGACTACTATCTTGACTGGAGCCCTGACTGCGGAGGATATTGTTACAAACCGGGGGCAACAGCAGGAGGAGAAACACTGATCACTAAAATGGGTATTACCTCTTTGAACAGAGCCGGGGCACAAGCAGATAACTGGCCTGCGGTACGTACTGGAGGATGGTTAGTACTGGAAGCCAAAACGAAAGGTTTTGTTCCAAATAAAGTAACCTTTGATAGTACTGGTAACCCGGTAGGAATAACTTCGGATAATTATGTTGAAGGAATGCTGGTCTATGATGTTACCAATAAGTGTTTGAAAATGTATACTTCAAAAGATAACGGAGTTTCTTTCGGATGGTATTGTGTTACCACACAAACTTGTCCTGATTAAAAGTAAAAGGAAATTACAGCAGGCCGAAAATGCCTGCTGTTGATTACCTTTCCAATTTATATACAAAAAAATAATTATGAAAAAAATAATATATATATCATTATTACTGTATTCTCTTACAGAAGTCCGGGCACAAGTGGCTATCAGTAAGAGTAGTGTCAGTAACGGTTCAGTATCTCTTGAATTTGGAGATGATGAAAACAAAGGGCTGATTCTGCCTTATGTTACAGAAAAAGAAGGAATTACAGAAAATGGAACGATTATCTATGACACCAACGACCATAAAGTAAAATATCTTCAGGATACAAACGCCTGGTTTGATTTAAGCGTTGACCCGTCTGGAACAGCCGATCTGAGTATTCAAGGTAATGATAAAACAGAATATCCGGGGGCAAAAGTAGCTATTACAAAAACTGGCGGAGTAGATGTGATCAAAGGAATCCTTGTTCTTGAAGATACAGATAAAGCTATGATTTTACCGAAAGTAGCAAGCCCACATCTTAATATAATCAATCCAAGTCCGGGTATGATAGTGTATGATACTGTAAAAAGACAGCTGGCAGTTTATAATGGTTCAATGTGGTCTTTTTGGAAACCTTAATATTACAGTTTATATATTACAATTTCAATAGGCAAAGATCCCTTTAAGTATAAGGCTTAAAGGGATCTTTATTTTTTGCTGAAAGAGAGAAAATAAATTACTTCCTGACCTTTCAGTCGATTTTATGAAAGACAAAAATAAATAAGACTGGCTTTTTAAAACCTTCGTATATTTGAGTGTAGGCCTGACTGTTATTTAATTACATTTTTCACCAGGGTTTTAAACCTGACTCCGTTTTCCTGCATCACAGTAATGGTAATATGGCCGGTTTTACTGGTATTCATATCACTTACTATTCCTGATTTTCCGGTATGTGTTCCGGCAATAACCTTGCAGAAATCACCATTAGTTAGTTTTTCGGAGTTTTCTGTTTTCATTTTAAAATATTTTGAACAGACCGTAAATATAAGCTTTTGACAATACTTTCCTATAGTTCCTATACAATTAGCTCTGCAGACAAACCGGGAAGATAAAAATAGGTCATAGCCTTTCAACTAAATCAGATGCAGATTATATAAAGGACAGCGGGATATTTGTGTAATTTTGTTGAGCTTACGGTCATCGTAAGAGACATCCTATTAACTTTGAGCAGACCAGATGAAAGATAAAAATGAAAAATTCGGAAATTTAAAGAATGACAGGTTGGGTATAAAGATTGTCTCAAACAATAATCCTTATCCTTCTGTTGACATTCAGCAAAAGCTTTTGGAACCCCGCAGGCTGACGTCTTATTTTATAATACTGATTGACAAAGGTTCTATTACTTACAATCTGGATTTGCAAGACCTCACTCTTACTGACGGTCATTTGCTTTTTGCGATGCCTAATCAGGTTTTTACGCCTCCGCCTAAAACTGCTGGTCTGAAATATTTTAAGATATTATTTGATGAAAATACATTGGCACTGTTACCACAACAATTTCCTTTTTTAGTTAATCCTTTAAACTCGCAGACAATCATTTTTGACGATGCAACAAAGGAGAGAGTGAAGAAAGTTTTTGAAATTTTAAATCAAATACTTCATATAGACGGGCAGCCAACCGATACCGAAATAACATTAGCTTACCTGAACTCATTATTAGCAGAATTAAATAGTGCATACTTCAAAAATACTGCACCGGTAAATATTCTGAATAATAATCTCTCAAAGTTTATTGAGTTCAAATTAATGGTGGAAACCCATCTTACAGAGCAGCCTTCTGTAAATTTAATAGCTGAAAAACTGGCTTTAACTACAACCAGCTTATACCGGATTGTAAAAGAGTACTCAGGAGTTTCGCCTAAAGATTTTTTTACTAACCGTTTAATGATTGAAGCACAGCGAAAATTACAGTACGCACCACTTTCTGTAAAAGAATTGGCTTATGAATTGGGTTTTAATGACCCTGATTACTTTTCAAGATTTTTCAAAAAATGTACGGGAAAAAGCGTAAGTGAGTTTTTAGAAACCCGGCAGGATTCGTCAAGATAATAAACTGATTTGTCCATCTTCTCCGTTGTTCAACGATTTACTTTTGCTTCATTAATTTAAACAAATAAAAAGATGAATTTGAAAAATCACGAACATCAGAAAGATAATAATAAGGAAGTGAGTAAATCAGCATTAGTAACAGGGGCTAACAAAAGCATCGGCTTTGAAGTTGTAAGACAGCTTGCCCAAAAAGGGATCTATGTTTATCTCGGCAGCCGTAATTTAGAAAATGGTATAGAGGCGGTGAATAAATTATTGGCAGAGGGATTAAGCAACGTAGAGGCTGTCCAGCTTGACATTACAGATGAGGAATCTGTAAAAAATGCCCGTACAGCAATAGGTAAGAAAACAAAAACATTAGACATACTTATCAATAATGCAGGTATTTTTGGTGGTTATCCACAGGCAGCCCTGGATTCAGCTATAACCCAGTTCAAAACAGTATACGATGCAAATGTTTATGGGGTGGTAAGAGTTACCCAGACATTTATTGATTTATTGAAGAACTCTTCTGAACCCCGTATCGTAAATGTAAGCTCAAGTCAGGGATCAATTACTTTGCACAGTGATCCTGCATACAAATATTACGATTATAAAGCGGCTGTTTATCTTTCTTCAAAAGCCGCAATGAATATGTACACTGTTGTTTTGGCATACGAACTCAGGGATAGTAATTTTAAAATAAATGCTGTCTGTCCGGGATTTACAAAAACGGATTTCAACGGACATAGAGGAACGGGAACTTTAGAGGATGCCGGAAAACGAATCGTAAAGTATGCTCTGATTGACAAAGACGGACCGACCGGAAAATTCTTCAGTGAAGAAAATAATCCAGAAACGGGAGAGATACCTTGGTAATATTAAATACAAATGATAAATGGTGGCGAAATGAGGAGCTTTATCCCAAAAATAAAGACATACAATATGAATTTTGCATCAATCGGACAGAAATGTAAAATAGATCATACATATTTGGCCTGTTTTCTGCTATATTTATCAGGTTAATTTTAAAAATGAAAATATGAAAAAGAAATTATTCACCTTATTAGCTTTTGGGTTATTTGCAACAGCTGTTAATGCCCAGGAAACCGTAAAACAGGAAGTAAAAAATGTAGGTACTGCTGTTCAAAAGGGAGCAAAAGCAACAGGAAAAGGAGTGAAAGATGGTGCCGACTGGGTTGGAGATAAAGCTCAAAAAGGGACAAAAGCGACCAAAAAAGGTGTTCAGAAAAGCACGAAATGGGTTGCCAAAACCGCTACTAAAGGTGCGAAAAGTGTTAAAAATACTGCTGTGAAAGGTGCAGATGCAATTTCAGATGGTTATAAAGATGTAAAAGCAGATCTAAAAAAATAATTTTTCAGGAAAATTTCAAAAAGCGACTTCTACTATTGAAGTCGTTTTTTATATTATAATAAATTTTTAAAGCATGCCAATTCACAAATAAATAAACATAAAAAATGGACATTCAAACTCAATTAACAACTAAACGACTGTTGATAGAACCACTTACGGCAACTGACAAAAACTTTATTTTTGAATTGGTTAATACCGGGGAATGGATTAAGTTTATAGGAAACCGGAATATCACCTCAGGAACTGAAGCAGAAGCTTATATTCAAAAAATACTTGATAATCCCGACATATTGTATTGGATAGTCAAGCTTAAAGACAATGGGACAAAAATTGGCATTATTACTTTCATTAAACGGGACTATTTAAAGTACTACGATATTGGCTTCGCTTTTCTGCCGGAATTTACCCAAAAAGGTTACGCTTATGAAGCTGCAAATGCTGTTTTAAGTAATGTAATAAACAGTGGCAATCATTCCCATATACTTGCTACAACAGTTTCTGAAAATGAAAACTCAATTAATCTGTTGAAAAAACTTGGATTACACTTTGACAAAGAAATTGAAGTTGACAAAAAGAAATTGCATCTTTATGAGATTTCAGCGGATAAATTTAGAATTGACGAGATTTCAAAATCATTTTTTGGGATCTTCACAAATGTTAATGACAGCCGGCCAGAATGGGATTTGCTGAACAGTATTTGTATTCCCGAAACAATGATTATCAGTAAAAAAGAAAATGAACATACTGTTTACAATCTTACTTCATTTATTGAACCTAGAAAGAAAATATTAACAGATGGAACTCTTACGGAATTTAAAGAATATGAAACTTTTGAACAAACAATAATATTTAATAATATTGCTCAGCGACATTCTGAATTTCAAAAACAAGGAGTTTTAGAAGGAAAATCATTTAGACAAAAAGGACATAAATATTTTCAATTCGTTAAAACAATGGAACAATGGAAAATCAGTTCTGTTATTTGGGAAGACGATAATAACTGACCTTGGCCAAATGATGAAGATAGAGTACAGAGACACAACAGCCGTTTTCCCGCTGTACAGCTAACAAATCAGCAGTAATCTATATTCACCATCATTTTCAACAGGAGCTCTGTGAACACAAGGCAAAACCTGTTGGGCCGGATGATCTACTGCCAGACGCCAAAGATGTCCTGATCCTAAATTGACCGGTTTTGCATCGGGCTTAGGCTGATAATGCAGATCGAAAAAATAGTCTTTCAGGAAGGTTTCAAATTCTGCTTCCGGACCGTCATGTAATGCTTTCAGTTTTTCCCGGATTTCCGGGATCAGGATTTTCTGTTCAACCTGATTATTGGGTATAATATCACTTGCGGCTCCATAATAAGTACATAAAAAAGTATCCGTTCCAATGGGCGAACGATCAATATGGTATGAATATACATCTGTCGAAATGAAATCAAGCTCATCATCCCGTTCGTAATTTTTAAGTAAATTGAGGGAAGGCAATGCTCCGAAATCAGTTAATAACTGTAAATCATTCAGAATAATTTCCCTTGCAATATTACCTTTTTCTGATAACTGAAGGGCTAAAAGATCTTCCGCAGAAACTTCCGTAATATTCTCTTTTAATTCAAGTTTAACTACAATCTCTTTAAAATCTCCTTCTAAATTTCTGTGCCAGCAAAGTGCATTCATATCTCCCTGAAAATTGGTATGTATAAGTTCAGAAAAAGTAGAAACCACACCAATTTGGCTGTTATCTGAAAATGTATTGTTCATATTTTAGAATAAACAATTTAGTCGCTTAATTCTTTGCAAAAATAAGGAATAGCTTAGAAGAAAATACTAAGATTAAATTTGTTTTAATAAATCACAACTAATTATTGGAGGTCTTTAATGTTCAAAAGATTATTAACAGTCCTAAAATACAAATCCGCTTCACTTTTTAAATGAAACGGATTTTTATATATAATCCTATTGGTCTACCATCCCAGATAGTAATCAGGGCTAAGCCAAACAGGGCGATCCACTCCAAAATGTTCCTGCAGCATTTTTTCTGCTTCACAGAAAGCGCCTTCCACCCATCCCTGCTGATCTGAGTAAGCTTCACCTATAATATGAATTTGCTCATCTGCCACTGGTTTTCTCATATAAGGCATTACATTTTCAACGGAATATCCGGCTTTCCATGCATGGTATCCTGCTCCAAAAGGCTCATCGGTCCAGTCTTTAAAATACGTTACATAAGGCTCTGGTATCGTTACATCAGGACCGTGCAGCTCACGGAGCTGGTTCATTAATTCATCTACCATTAGTCTGGTTGCCTGAACATCATCCAATTGATGGAGCTCTTTTAACGATGCAGATTTGGCGGCTCTCACCTCGAAAAGTAATTTGTCATCTGTAAGTGCTTTCCAGAAAGTCTCGGTTTCCATATCTCCGTAGCTTCCCAGCAGCATTGAATTGTTTGTTTCAGGATCTGTCCCGAAATAATAACACTGTCTCATCGGCAGGTCGGTAATAGAGTGCCCGGAATCGATGTCTACTTGCTTTTCTTTCCACCAGGGATATTCAAAGCCCATTAATATTTTAAAGGCAGGTTCCATAATCACCGAACGGATATTGGTATTGAGAACTGAATTTTCATTAATGTTGAAAAAGAAATTGTTCTGATCTAGCAGTTCAAGTGATTTTCTTGGCATGGCAAGTATCAATTTATTGGCAAATACATTCCATGTTGTATTGGTCTTCAGGTTCAGGAAAGTCAGTTGATATTTATGGGAATGGGCCAGAGGATGCTCTTTGGTGAAAGTCAGAAGCTTGTTTTCAGACCAGATACAGGCACCTTCATGATCCATATATGAATTTGCTACTGCATAGGCAATGCTGTCATATCCTTCCTCAATGGTTTTGTAAATAGTTCCCGCAGAAAAATCTCCCACCATATAAGGGAAAGCTTCCGCAGAGTTCCAGTTGATCGTATTTGAATAATATCCTCCGGCATTGGCTACAAATTCATAGCCTTCCTGAGAAACCTGATCCTTGATGAGATTCCAGAAACCCAGATCGTTCACTTTTCGCTGATCGTAAGGAGAATTAGGAAAATTATATACCAGTTTAGGTTTGATATCATCCCAGTCTTCACTCGTTAATTTAAAAGTATAATCATAAATACTGTCTCCTTTAATGATCTTTTCGCCATATTTTTCAGCTACCCAAGAATCTGCCATTAAGACATCATAAATAATCTTATTGAACAGCTGATCCGAACTGAAACCAAGATCATCATCATTCAGATAATACCGCGTAGGCAATTTTTTACCTTCACTCTGAGCTACATTCCAGGCATCCTGTTTAAAACGTTCTTTACGGAGATACATTAATAACTTTGTGGGATCACCCATTGGAAAAGATACAGGTGTCATTTTATCCTTCAGGACAGGTATTCTTTTTTCAGGATCTGCAGTAAGCGGATAGCCTTCAATCAATGTGGTTACAATTTCCTGAGAAGTCAGATAACGCATACCTCCCAATTCTCCCCAGAAATTCATTCCCGGCATAACGACAGATTCCAGTCTGCCGCCCAGTTTACTGTTCATATCGAAGATCTGTACTTCGCTGGCTTTGTATTTTTTATCAGTTACCAATCGGTAAGCAGTGTATAAACCGGAAGTTCCGGCACCGATAATGGCTACTTCAGTTTTCAAATCAGGATGTTTTCCTGTATTTAAAGGTGTATTCTTATTCATGATAAATAGTTTTTTAAATAGCTTTAAAGTATTTGCGTCCCAATTGGAAATGAGAGATGTCAAAATCTGTATGTCCGTCCAAAGCAAGGTCACACATGATTTTACCTAAAAAAGGAGTGAATTTTGCAGCCCATCCCGTAGCATACACCACAATATTTTTGTGATTAGGTACGTAACTCGGGGCAAAGTCAATCAGTAATTCTTTATTCGGAATTTTGCTCAGGGCAATAAGACATGTAGATGTATATTCCGGTTCTGTACTTAATCCTGTCATATGCTCCTGAACCCATTCAGAAGTGTAGGCGAGTTCCTGGGGGTTGGGAATTAAAGTTCTGTCATTTGGCTCCTCCAGAGGGTTTATCACAAAATCAGGAGCAACACGGATATATTCCGGATGATCCCAGTCTACAGAAGGAAAACCATAAAACTGGTTACCATTGTCACCTGATGCATTCTGGAATACAAACCAGGTCGGGTATTGTATATCCGGATCAGTTTTCCTGAAATAAGCCGAAGACATATTCCAATAAGTAGCTTCTATTTTAAAATCCAGTAAATTGATAACACTGTTGATGTATGGGCCAGGAATGATCGCCAGCTTTTTGGAAATATAAATCCCGTTAGGCGTGGTAATTTCAAAAAGGTCACCTGTCTGTTTGATATCAAGTACGGGCGAATTCTCCTCCAGCTGAACTGTTTCTTCCTTCCTGCACAGATTTAAAAGAGTTTCAATAGTTGCTTTAAAATTAATACTTGCCCCATCAGGCTGGAACAATCCGGTATAAGTTTCAGGTAAATTTTTAAAATGGTACTTTTCTTCAATTTCTTTTGCCGTTAAGGTAGTGTAGGGAATATTCAGGGCTTTTAGGGCTTTCTCTGCTTCAGCAATATTTCCTTCGGTAGAATGAACTTCAGGATCTCCAAACCAAAGAGTACCTACCTTATCAAGCAGTGATGTATTGGTTTCCCTTTCCAGTTCATCCCAATAAGGCTGAGCATCAAGAGCCATCTGAACCATATATTCATCAGGATACGGAATACGGAACTGGCGTGACACGCCTGCAGAACTTCCCAGCTGATTAACGAAAGTAAATTGTTCCAGTACCAGGGTTTTAGCTTTTCGTTTGCCAAGCCGGTAAGCAGTAGCCAGACCTATAGCTCCGCCACCAATAACGATAACGTCGTAGTTTTCTGTTTTCATGGGTTGTATTATTAGTCTTTCAAAGTAACAAAGAAGGGCCTGCTTTTTCTAGAGTACAAATGACCAATTGATGGTTTGGGTAGAAATACCTAACGTTGTCGAAAACCTTTATGTTTTCAGGAGATTTGCCGGCAAAGGTTGAATGTTTTATCTTTGTTTTTCAGGGTTGATGATAAAATGTTAGCCGAAAATACCTGTATGAACAAAAATGTAATTTTACTTTCTGCAAAAAATATCTGTCTCGCAGCTTTTCTTTCCTTAAATATGTCTGTGTATGCTCAGAAAACAGCAGATATTTCAACGATTTCAGAGAAGACCCTGAGCAACATTCTGGAAAAAAACAGGACCTATTATACTGAAGGTAAAGTAGCAGATTATATTCCTGAACTGGGTAAGATGGATGCCAAAGCCATTGCTTTTTCAGTTGTGGATAAAAATGGCAGAATATTCAATACCGGTGACGTTCATAAGAAATTTACCATGCAGAGCATTTCCAAAATCATAGCATTGATGATTGCTGTGAGTGAAAAGGGAGAAGCTCATGTTTTTGATAAAATGGGCTATTTCGGAACTGATAAACCTTTCAACCATTTTTCAAACCTTGAAACTATGGGGAAACCGCTTAATCCGATGATGAACGCCGGAGCAATTCTTACCACTTCTTTAATTTCCGGGGAAGGTGAAAAACCATTTATTAAGATCCTGGATATGGTTCGGTATATTACCAAAAATCAGGCAATTGATTACAATAAATCCGTTTATGAATCTGAAAAATCTACCGGAAACCGTAACAGGGGAATGTTTTACCTTATGAAAAATAACGGATTGATTTCAGGAAATGAAGACCAACTGGACAATTATTTCAAACAATGCTCTATTGAGCTGACTGCAGAAGATCTGGCTAAAATAGGTTATTTCTTTGCAAACCAGTGTGTTAGGTTCGATGGAGATTCTAAATATAAAAATGCTGAAATTTCCAGATTAATTCAGTCCCAAATGCTCATTGCCGGTATGTATGAATTCAGTGGGGAATATGCCAGAACAGTAGGCTTACCAAGCAAATCCGGTGTTGGAGGAGGTATTACGGTAAGTGTTCCCGGAAAAATGGGAATTGGAGTTTTCAGTCCGGCTTTGGATCAGCATGGTAATTCTTCGGCTGGTTATCATATGATTTTGGATCTGGTAAAGCAGTATGATTTGAGTTTGTTTTAAAATATATTCACTGCCTTATAAAGACAAAATTCCATTAAATTCAGTTCATATACTGATGTATGGTTACATATAGTTTAAGAATGATAATCATTTTTTCCGGTTTTATTTTCATGGAATTATTTTCTGATAAAAATTATCTTTTAAACAAAACTATGTCGGATTTTATTAATAATTACTTCCCGTTTCGGATTTTCTGATCATTTTTAACATTCTCACAGAATAACTTTTATTGATTTTATAAGCTTTTTGGGTTTATTATCTTTTTGTAATATTGGAAAAAATAATTCTCTTATTTTTGATATATTATGTTTTTATTTCTATATTTGTTTAATATTATTCAAGTATAAATATTTATAATTGAATTGAATAGATTGTATCGTCTCATTTCTGAGAATAGAAATTCAACTTTTATTTCTTAATTATATTTTAATTCATAATAATTTATTGTTAATAATTTTTTATTAAATTTAATTTATTATTGAAGATGTTGTGTTAATTTATTATTTTTATTCCGTGATATTTAACAATTGGTCATGATGCCGAAAGGGTCTGTGATTGTTATATGTTTTCCCAATTATCATCTCAATACCATGAATGCAATGAAAAACTTAACCATTATTGGATTGACGCCTTTTGAAAGGCCGGATGTCAATCTCATGTCTAAACTGCACCAGGCAGGTGCATTTCCCATCTTAAGCTTAGGACATAACTTGACAACCGCTCAGGAAGCACTGGATCAACTCGACCAGACAGATATACCTTCTTGTGGGATCTATCTGCCAAACGATAAATTTATATCCCTTCAGATTCCGGAAAAAGTAAAGCTCGCAATCCTTCCGTCAGGAGTTTCAATGAATATTGTGCCGGATCTGCCCGTTGTTTATCAGGTAACCAGTTTGGATGAAGCCAGGCTGGCTGAGCAATCCGGTGCAGAGGGAATCATTATAAAAGGAAATGAAGCAGGCGGCTTGGTAGGCTATGAGTCGACGTTTGTACTGTTTCAGCGCATCATTAAAGAAATTCAGGCCATACCTGTATGGGTACAGGGTGGAATAGGCCTGCATACTGCCGCTGCAGTAAAAGCATTGGGGGCAACAGGGGTTGTGTTGGATAGCCAGCTTGCCTTGTTTCCTGAGAGTTCTCTTCCACAGGATATTAAAGACCTGTCCTCAAAACTGAATGGTACAGAAACTAAAATTATAGCCAGCCATCGTATATTGGTGAGGCCAAATTCCCCCACATTACCGGAAAATGTAACCGTTGAAGAGCTTAGGCAATATTTTACTGATTTTGACCTAAGTAAGAATTATATACCTATGGGGCAGGATATTTCATTGGCAATAGATCTTTATGAAGATTTCAAAACCCTGAAAAAAATGATTTTCGGGTTCAAAGAAGCTATGTATGGTCATCTGAAACAGGCAAAAGCCCTCCAGGTTATCAGCCAGGATAATATGATGGCAAAACAGCTTGGTCTTCGTTATCCGATTGCACAGGGGCCAATGACCCGTGTCAGTGATGTTCCGTTATTTGCTAATGCTGTAGCAGATGCAGGAGCTTTGCCTTTTGTAGCTTTATCTTTACTGAAAGGTGAGCAGGCCAAATCTCTGGTAATGGAAACGAAAAAACTGGCTGGCGAAAAAACATGGGGTGTAGGTATTCTTGGATTTGCCCCTCAGGAATTAAGAGATGAGCAGACCTCCTACATACTGGAAGCTAAACCTCCTGTAGTTCTTATTGCCGGAGGAAGACCTGCACAAGCCAAAGTATTTGAAAAAGCAGGAATCACCACATTTCTCCACGTACCTTCTCCTGCACTTCTTGATATTTTCCTGAAAGAAGGAGCAACCAACTTCATCTTTGAGGGGCGCGAATGCGGAGGCCATGTAGGTCCTCTTTCAAGTATGGTCCTTTGGGAAAAACAGATTGAACGAATTTTAAAAGAAGAAAATCCCGAAAATATCAGCGTATTTTTTGCAGGCGGAATTCACAATGCATTTTCAACAGCTTTTGTTTCCATTATGGCAGCTCCGTTAGCAGCCAGAGGCGTCAAAGTTGGCGTTTTAATAGGAACAGCATATCTGTATACTGAAGAAGCGGTACGTACCGGAGCTATTCAGGAAGAATTCCAGGTGCAGGCTATGCAGGCAAAAGATACTGTTTTGCTGGAGACAGCACCGGGTCATGAAACACGTTGTTTAAATACAGCTTTTGCCAAACATTTCAGTACCGAGAAAACCAAACTTTTGGCAGCCGGTATGGATAAGAAAGAAGTCTGGGAGCAGCTTGAAAAATTAAATGTAGGGCGCCTTAGGATTGCTGCAAAAGGAATTGATCGTCAAGGCGATAAACTTGTAAATATTCCTAAAGATGAGCAATTGGATCTCGGAATGTATATGATCGGGCAGGTGGCAACTATGCAGAATCGTGTGATTTCCCTTGCATCACTTCATCAGAATGTAAGCATTGATAATTACAAATATATAGAAGAGGCAGCATTACCGGAAACACCGGCATCAAAAGAAAAACCTCTGGATATAGCTATTGTCGGGATGGAATGTATTTTCCCTGGAGCTAAAAACCTTGAAGAATACTGGCGTAATATCATCTTAGGAAGAGACAGCGTCACAGAAGTTCCCGATGAACGCTGGAATAAAGATCTTTATTACCACCCGGATTCAGACGGCCCGGATGTATCCCACTCCAAATGGGGAGGCTTTATTCCGAAAATTGATTTCGATCCTTTAGCATTCGGAATTCCTCCACAATCCCTTGCCGCCATTGAGCCCACACAGCTGTTAACCTTATTGGTTGCCAAACGTGCGATGGAAGACGCTGGCTATGGTGAAAAATATATCAACAGAGAAAATATTTCTGTAATTATAGGAGCAGAGGGCGGTAATGACCTTGCCAACAGTTACAGTTTCAGAGGATATTACAAACAGGTTTTCGGGGAGCTTCATGAAGAAGTGAAAGATGCATTTCCTCATACTACAGAAGATTCATTCCCCGGTATTTTGGCTAATGTGATCGCAGGTAGGATTACAAACCGTCTGGATCTCGGCGGAAGAAACTTTACAGTAGATGCGGCGTGTGCTTCTTCTTTGGCAGCTATTGATCTGGCTTGTCAGGAACTTGTATTAGGAAAATCAGACATGGTTCTTGCAGGTGGAGCAGATTTGCATAACGGAATCAATGATTACCTCATGTTTTCCAGTACCCACGCACTTTCAAGAAAAGGAAGATGTGCCACATTTGACGAAGCAGCTGACGGTATTGCCCTTGGTGAAGGAGTTGCAATCCTCGTATTAAAAAGATATGAAGATGCAGTGCGTGATGACGACCGTATTTATTCTGTGATTAAAGGAGTAGGAGGGTCCAGCGATGGAAAAGCTCTGGGGCTTACAGCTCCGAGAAAAATAGGACAGGTACGTGCTTTGGAACGTGCTTATACACAGGCAGGAATCAGTCCTGCAGCAGTAGGGTTGGTAGAAGCTCACGGAACAGGTACTGTAGTTGGGGATAAAACTGAACTGAGTGCTTTGACGAATTTATTCAGCCGTTCAGGAGCAATACCAGGCCAGACTCATTTAGGCTCTGTAAAAACACAGATCGGACATACCAAATGTGCAGCCGGACTGGCCGGATTAATCAAAGCTTCTCTGGCGGTATATCATGGCGTGAAACCACCTACACTTCATCTGCAACAGCCTAATGCTTATTATAATGTTCAGACCAGCCCTTTTGCCTTTTATGCAGAAAGCGGATTGTGGAGTGATAAAAACCGTTATGCAGGAATCAGTGCTTTTGGATTCGGTGGAACCAATTTCCATACAGTTATTGCCAATCATCCTGAAGAGAGCAGTGCTGCAGTATTGCAGTCCTGGCCGTCAGAATTATTTGTATTCCGTGGAGAAACCTATGAAGAAGCTAAAATTCAATTGAGCCAGATTAAATCTTTATTAGAGGTTAATGATGATATTCCTTTAAAAGATATGGCTTACAGTTTAGCTGTCGGCTCAGAAAAACCGATTCAGTTAAGTATTGTTGCAGATACCGCAGAACACCTGATGATGAACATTGAACTGGCATTATCCGGTATTGAAAGCAAAGACACTTTTACTGTAAATAAAAAAGATGGTAAGATTGCATTCCTGTTTCCGGGACAAGGCAGCCAGAGAATCAATATGGCCCGTGATCTGTTTGTAGCTTTTCCGGCTATGCGTGAACTGATTGAAGGATATCCCGAACTCGAAAAAGTCGTTTTTCCTTCAGCTACATTTGACGAAACTGCTTTAAAACAACAGAAAGAAACCATTAAAGATACCCGCTTGGCACAGCCTCTTTTAGGAATTGTTGATCTTGCTCTAGCTAAATTCCTCAAATCACTGGACATTGTTCCGGATATGCTGGCAGGCCATAGCTACGGTGAACTACCTGCATTATGCTTTGCCGGAGTTTTTGAAGAAGAAAAACTGGTCGAATTGAGTATTCGAAGAGCCCACGCTATCCTGAATTCAGTAGAAGGTGGTGATCCGGGTACAATGATTGCGGTAAGTGCCACAAGAGAACAGTTACAGCCTGTATTAGCACAGTCAGAAGGCTGTTATCCTGTTAATTATAATGCTCCGACCCAATGCGTGGTGGCAGGAAGTACTCCTGCGATTAACAAATTGATGGAAACTCTTAAACAGGAACGTATTTCCGCTAAAAAACTCGAAGTTGCCTGTGCATTCCACAGTCCTTTACTTGCTAGATCTAAAAGCTTATATGATGAGGTTTTAAAAGAAATTCCTTTCCATGAAATGCAGATTCCGGTTTGGTCAAATACAACTGCAGCGGTATATCCGGCGAACACCTCAGAAATCAAAGAAAGACTGACCGATCATCTGATACAACCTGTGAGATTTGTAGAAGAAATCCAGGCGATGTACGAGGACGGAGCAAGAATATTCATCGAAGTAGGACCTGGAAAAGTACTTTCCGGATTAGCAAAATCCTGCTTAGAAAAAGATCAGCTGACATTGTATGTAGAAGACAACAACCGTAATAAACTGAGCCATCTTCTTTCCATGCTCGCACAATATCTGGGAACTGGCCGGAACTTTAATATCGAAAAACTGTTTGAAGGTCGTAATGCCCGGTTGATCCAAATTGACCAGCCTGAGCTATATAAGAAAAGTCCGGCTATCTGGCGCGTTAACGGGCAGGCTGCACATCCAACCACAGGTAAGCTGCCTGCAAACGGTGCTTTACCTATAATAAACCCTATTCCAATGAACCATTTTACTAATAACCATCAGGCACCTGTTGCTGAACATCAGCCTGCCGCTGAACGTATGCTGCAGGAATATTTGAATACCATGAAACAGCTTATCCAGGCACAGCGTGATGTGATGCTTTCCTTCCTGGGACAGAATCCGCAGATTAATCCTGCACCTGTTTACGCTCAACCAATACCAAGTCCTGTTAATGAGCGTATAGTGACGATTCCGGCACAGCCTGTTGTTCAGGAAACAATTGTTGTATCTCCCGTAAAACAGACTCCGGTAAAAGATATTAAAACCTTATTGCTGCAGGTTGTTAGCGACAAAACAGGCTATCCTCACGAGATGCTGGGTATGGAAATGGACTTGGAAGCCGATTTGAGTATTGATTCTATTAAAAGAGTCGAGATCATAGGCACCCTTCGTTCCGAATTGGGAGGTTTCAGTAGTGATCAGGGTAGTGAAGATACCGTAATGGAAAAGCTCGCAGGAATAAAAACTTTAAATGGATTGGTTTCCTGGCTGACAGAATGCATCGAAACGTCCGTTGCTCCCGAAAAATCTGAGCCAACAGAAGTAAAGGTCTCAAAAGATAAAACAGGATTTACCTTTGAAGAACTTCAGGATACCATTCTGAATATCGTCAGTGAAAAAACAGGCTATCCGAAAGAAATGCTGGGACTAGACCTTGATCTGGAAGCCGATTTAAGCATTGATTCCATCAAGCGTATGGAAATTATCGCAGATCTTAAAACAAAAATAGGTTTTGGAGGAGATATGGAACAGGCTGATGATCTGATGGAAAAACTGGCTGCTATCAAAACATTAAAAGGATTGGCATCGTGGATCAGCGAGATGAATGGAAACAGCAATCCCGAACCGGTACAGAATTTATTATCACGTCTTCGGTTTGATCTGACTCCAACAGATGTTTCTACAGAACAGAATACAGAAATCATAAAAGGAAAACGTTTTGCCATCACTCAGGGCAATAGTCCACAGACGGTGGCAATCAAAAATGCCCTTGAAAAATACGGAGCCATTGCAGAATTGGTTGATACTGAAAAAGATCTTACCAATTTTGACGGACTCATTATCCTTGATTTATTTTCATCCACAATCAAGCACAGTATCATAGACCATGTTGATCTGATTAAAAAAATGGATCTTGATAAGGCGAAATGGATTTACCTGATCTCAGATATTCCGGCCCATGTTCAGGAACTGACTGATACAACACTTTTACGTCATTATAAAGGACATCCTGGGCTTTTCAAAAGCTTAGCCCGTGAATTTGAGCAGACCCATTGCAGATTGATCAGTCTGAGTACTCCTCAACAGGTAGATCAGATTGCTGAAATTGCTTTAAAAGAAATATTAACTACTGATAAACCTGCTGAAGTTATTTATAAAAATGATCAGAGGCACAAGGTGGATATCATTCCGTCCCCTTTGTCGAACAGTCTTGAAGAAGCTCACATCAAACTGGATAAAGAATCTGTAGTTCTGGTTTTAGGCGGAGCGCAGGGAATTACCTCTGAGCTGGTGAAGCACATGTCCCAGACTTATCCGTGTACCTACATTCTTGTCGGCAGATCAGTGGATCCAAGAAATAATGAGGTTGGTTTAAAGGAATTTGAAACTATGAAAACCAAGGAAGAAATAAGAGCTTATCTTATTAAATCCGGAAAATTCACTTCTCCTGCTGAAATAGAAAAAGAAATGGTGAAAATTTTCAAAAACAATCAAATTCTTTCCACAATCCGTGATATGGAGCAGCTGGGAAGTGAAGTAGTATATCAGTCCTTAGACCTTTGTGATGAACAGGGACTATCTGATCTGATAAAGAATATTTACGAAAAGTATGCCCGTCTGGATGGTGTTATCCATGGGGCAGGACTTCTGGAAGATAAACTGTTTAAACAAAAAACATCCAGCTCATTTGAACGTGTTTTTGATACGAAAGTGAAACCGCTTCGTGTACTGGCAGAACAGCTTCATACAGATTGTCAGTTTGTGGTTCTTTTCTCAAGCATAGCTTCAGTATATGGGAACAAGGGCCAGACCGATTATGCTGCAGCCAATTCTGTACTGGATGATTATGCAAAAGCTTTAAACAAAAAATTAAAAGGAAAAGTAATTTCCATCAACTGGGGCCCCTGGAAAGGAGCTGGAATGGTTTCACCAACCCTGGAAACAGAGTATGAACGCCGGGGAATTTCATTAATTCCATTGGATCAGGGTAAAGAAATTTTCCTTAACGAGATAAAATACGGAACTGAAAGTCAGGTACTCATCATGTCCGGAAATAATTGGTAAACCTCTGCATACAATAACCATGAAAACAACAGATGTTGCCGTAATCGGTCTTTCCTGTGTCTTTCCCGGGGCACAGGATGCCGATACTTTCTGGCAGAATATTATCAATAAAGTAGATTCTACCCAATCAGTTCCTGAAGATAGGATTGATCCGGTTCATTTCAGCGATGCTGCTAATCCCGTAGACAGATTTTACTGTAAACGAGGCGGATTTATCTCTGATTATGAATTCAATCCCACTGCTTTCGGAATTTTGCCACTGGCAGTGGAGGGTACGGAACCTGATCATTTATTAACCCTTGATCTCGTACAAAAAGCCCTAGAAGATGCAGGTGTATTTCAGAAACAGGCTTCGCTTGAAAAAACAGGAATTATTATAGGTAAAGGAAATTATACAGGTCCCGGAGCCACCCGAGCTATTGAGATCGTGCGTACCGGAGAACAGATTTCTTCGCTGCTGCAGGAGCTGTTACCTGAAATATCTCCGGCAGACATCGAGAAAGTGAAATATGCTTTTCAGGAACGTAAAGGCCGTTTTGCAGCCGATACAGCGATGGGATTAATTCCTAATCTGGTAGCCTCTTTGGTCGCTAACCGGTTCAATTTGGGCGGTGCCGCTTTTACAGTAGATGCAGCCTGTGCCAGTGCCCTAATTGCCGTAGATCATGCAGTTCAACAGCTTAATCGCGGACGTTGTGATATGGTGATCGCAGGAGGTGTGCACACCGGACAGAACGCTGCTTTTTGGAGTATTTTTACCCAATTGGGTGCCCTGTCACATCAACAGCAGATCAAGCCTTTCAGTATGGATGCTGATGGATTGTTAATTGGCGAAGGCTGTGGTTTTGTTGTTTTGAAACGTTTGGAAGATGCTGTCCGTGATCAGGATAAAATTTATGCTGTAATTAAAGGTGTGGGAATAAGCAGCGATGGCAATGGAACCAGCGTGATGAGTCCCTCTGTTAAAGGTCAGCTTAAAGCTTTAGAACAAGCCTGGGTTAATGCAGGTCTGGATGAAAAACAGATCGGTTATCTTGAGGCCCACGGAACCGGAACACCTCTTGGTGACAAAACAGAACTTCAGACCTTGGCTCAGTTTTTCGGTAAAAAAGAAACTGATCAGTCAGCAGGAATCGGCTCTGTCAAATCTAATATCGGACATGCCATGCCGGCAGCCGGAATTGCAGGATTAATCAAAACCTGTCTGGCTTTGCATTACGATACGTTACCCCCTACATTATACTGTGAAAACCCGATTGCAGATATGCAGGAGACCCGTTTTGCACCGGTACAGGAGCCAAAAAATTGGTCAAAAGCCGGTTTGCCAAAAATAGCAGCTGTCAATGCCTTTGGATTCGGAGGAATTAATGCACACGTAGTTCTTGAAGGCTATGATATGCCGAAAAAAGACCGTGTTCTGATACTGGCAAGAAACACTCATGAAGAACTGCTTTTTGCCTTACGGAATAACGATAGTAGGGTGGGGGAAGGAAATTACCGGATTGCCTTATTCGATCCTACCCCTGAAAGAATAGAAAAAGCCATTAAAATTGTAGCTAAAGATAACCCCTGGCGTAACAAGCAGGATATCTGGTACACGAATACCCCTTTATTAAAGGGCGGAGGAAAAGTAGCCTTTGTATTTCCGGGTCTGGATGGTTTGGCAAAAGGCGAAGTGGAAACTGTCAGCCGTTATTTCGGGTTAACTGAACCCATCGAAAATGAAGGAGAAGGCTTATTGACAGATGCTTTAGCTATTTTCAATAAATGCAGCATCCTTGACAACGCATTGAAAAAGCTGGGAATTGTGCCGGATATGAATGCAGGACACAGCCTCGGAGAATGGCTTGCCGGTTATTCCTCGGAACTGGCAGAAGTAAATTCTGTGAAAGCTTTGATCGATGTTCTTAACCCAGAAACTTTTGAATTAAAAGATTCCAGATTTATTGCGGTCGGAGCAGGAATTGATGTTGTAAAACCTCTTATTGATGCGATTCCTGAACTTTATATTTCCAATGACAACTGTCCTAATCAGATTATCCTCTGTGGAAGTAATGCAGCATTGGATGAATTGGTTCCGCTGTTAAAATCAAAACAGGTATTTCATCAGATACTACCTTTCCAATCAGGTTTTCATTCCCCTTTTATCGCAGATAAACTGGATGTGATTCTCGCCGGGATGGAAAAGGCACAGTTTCAGAAAACAAAGATCCCGTTGTGGTCGGCCACAACTTTAGAACCTTATCCTTCAGATCAGGATGCTATCAGAAAACTGAGTGCGGAACATCTGGTTCAGCCCGTAAGATTCCGTGAACTGACAGATAAACTATATGAAGAAGGAGCAAAATTCTTTATTCAGATCGGTACAGGAGGACTGATTGGGTTTATTGATGATACCCTTAAGGGAAAAGTATTCAGCACGATTGCTTCCAGTGTACCGACCCGGTCTGCACTGGCCCAGCTGCAACGTGTGGTTGCCGCCTTATTTGTAGAAGGTAAAGCAGTAGCCCTTGATTTTCTTGAAATACAGAATCATTCAGAAAAAGTACAGGGAAAAGGGATTAAGCTGCAGTTAGGTTCACCTATTATCCGTGATTTTAAAGAAATTAAAGCATTGGCCCAATCTTTAAATATCCCTAAGCAAAATACCATTTCCGCAACTATTGCTAAAACCGGACACCCACTTGTTCAGGCGTTTCAGGAGAATATCACCGATATGATCCGGATGCAGGAAGAGGTGCTGACCCTGTTTCAACACAGACCAGAAACGGCTATTCAGATTCCGGTAAAACCTAAAACTCCGGTGAGTACGAATTTTTCAAAGACTCTGTATGTGAGTTTAGAGAGTCATCCTTACCTCATCGATCACAGTTTATTGAGACAGCCGAAAGGTTGGACCAATGTTTCTGATATGGAACCTGTGATCCCAATGACTATGATCTTTGAGCAACTGGCAGAAATTGCACAGGCAGAAATACCCGGAACAAAAATTCATAAGATAATGAATGTGAGTGTATTTCAATGGATGAATGTAGCCCGGCCCTTTGAAAAAACAGTAAAAGGGGAATGGCGTTCACAGAATCATGCTTATCTGGATATTGAAAATTTCGTGAATGCAGAAGTATTATTGAGCTCATCGAAATTCCCAGTTCCTTCATTTAACCTGTCGGTTGGTGATCTCTTACCGATCGAAAGAACGCCTGAAGAGATCTATGACAAACACATGTTCCACGGAGAGCTGTATCAGGGGATTACAGAAGTTTCAGCAGTAGGAACGAAAGGAATTATTGGAAAGATCAAAGGCAACGGAGGAAAAGGCTCTTTACTGGACAATGCCGGGCAGTTATTCGGATTGTGGCTGCAGCTTACCCTTACAAAAGACCGTATTGCTTTCCCTGTGAAAATCAGAGATATTGAATTCTTTGGTGATATGGAGGATCAGGACGGCCTTTTTGAGTGTACCTGCATCCTTACCGAACTTAATGAAGAATTTGCCATTGCAGATATTGTCCTTAAAAAAGACGGAAAAGTATGGTGCGCGATTACAGGCTGGCAAAACCGCCGACTGGAAATTGATGAACCTTTATGGAATGTTTCCATGTCTCCTTTACACAATCGTCTTTCGGAGGAAATTGTCCCTGAAGTATTTTTCTTTCATCAGGCATATACCAGAGTGGCTTCTTGGGATTTTATCTTAAAGCGTTATTTCAACCAAACCGAAAAGCAATATCATCAGCAGTTACTGCCTAACAAGCGAAAAGAATGGATGGTAAGCCGTGTAGCTGTGAAAGATGCTGTGAGAAATCTCCTTCGTGAGCAGAAAAATCACCCTTGCTTTCCCATCACTTTTGAAATCCGTTCCAATGAAGCCGGAAAGCCTTATCTGATTGGTGATGCTACTGAAAGTATTCATATTTCTTTAGCCCATAAAGGAAAAGATGCGGTAGGTATTGCTCGCTATGGCGGTCCGGTAGGAATAGACATGGAAATTATAGAAGAACGCAGCTCGGGATTTTACGACCTTGTCTTTACGGATCATGAACTAGCATTATTAAAAGGCAGAGATCAGGCGGAATGGACCACAAAATTCTGGGTAGCCAAAGAAGCGTACGGAAAGTTTCTGGGAACCGGCCTGAAAGGAAATCCAAAAGCTTTTGAAATCAAAAATATTGAGGGAGATCATTTATGGATCGACCAAACTGAAATAAAAACTATTAAACATAAAAATTATATTATCGGATGGACACTATAAACAACACATTAAAACTGAATCACGAACAGCTTTTCACTCTTTTAAAAGGCTTTATTACCGAAGTAATAGGCGCTGAATTTGTAGAGGAAATGGATATCACTCCGGATAGTTCATTCACCAAAGACCTGGAAATGGACAGCATAGAAATTGTTTCCTTTTCTGAAAAGATCAAAGCACATTTCGGCGACCAGATCGATTTTACGGGATGGCTGTCTTCTATGGATTTGGATGAGCTGATCAACCTTGACCTTCGTATGATCATCAATTATATATACGAATGCCAGTAATCACAGTTAATCATAAACAGGTTCATATTCAGGAGCTCAACAAAGGGGCTGAACATACTGTGGTGCTTATTCATGGTATGTTCAGCAACCTCTCCATTTATTATTTCAATATTGCCCCGATCCTTGCGAAGCATTATCATGTAGTAATGTACGATCTGAAAAGCCACGGCATGAGCGAACGTTTTTCCGATGGATACGATCTGGAAAGCATGTCATCCGACCTTTTGGCTCTGATGAATGTTTTACATCTTGAAAAAGTACATCTTGCCGGATACAGTTTCGGAGGTCTCATTGCTCTGAAAGCAGCATTAAAAGCTCCTCACCGCATCCATCAGCTGGTTGTTATGGAAGCTCCGGATCCTAAGGACGAAAAGGCACGCAATATCATTGATGAATACAGCAAAGAATTTCTCGAACATTATGTTGCCAATTTTACAGATACTACCAAAGTGCAGATGGGGAAAAGGCAGATGGAGAAAAACCACCGCATGTATGAATTCCTGTTTGAAAAAACCAGCATCAAAGCAGACATGATCAGGGAAAAACATTTCCTGGGCGAAACAGATTTTTCTGAATTAAAAGTTCCCACATTACTGATGTACGGAGCAGATTCCAACTGCAGACCCACAGGAGAATGGCTGAATGCCCAAATCCCTGAATCTGAATTGACACTGATTCCCGGAGACCACAATATTCCCATCCAGGAACCCGCCCATATCGCTGAAAGTATTATCCGTTTTTTATCTCAATCATTATCTAAAACAGTAACACACAATCATGGCTAAATTTGTATTTGTTGTTCCGCCATTGACAGGCCATGTCAATCCTACCTTAAGTATTGGCACGGAATTGCTCCGAAGAGGGCATAAAATAGCCTGGATCAGTCTTGACGAAAATCTGAGCACGAAGCTTCCTGAAGGGGGAGAACTTCTGCTCATTCAATATGACCAAAGCGACGAAGAAAAAAAAGAAAGTGAAAACTATCTCGATATTATTTCCCAAAAAGTGGTCTACGGCATCGACAGTATTAAATTCCTTTACGACGATGTATTGATCCCCTTAAACAGACATTGCTACAACGGGATCGTTACCTTGCTGAAACAATATCAGCCCGATATGGTGATCGGAGATCATCAGTTATTTGCCGCTGCCATTGCTGCAAAAAAGCTGAATCTTCCATACAGCACCTCCGTTACCGCACCCGCCGCCGTTAAAATGATGGATGAACTGCCTAAAGTACACGAATGGGAAGTCAATAAAATTATTGAACTGCAGAAAGAACTGGGGGTAGCGGAAAACCATTCATTGGCTTCTTCAGACCTTTTAACCCTTGTTTTAACCTCAGAATATTTCTTTGGCGAAATGGATCTGCCGGAAAATTATCAGTTCACAGGTCCTGTTCTCACAGAACGTCGTATTTCCTGCGAATTTGATTGGGAAAGATTTAAAAGCAACTCCGGGAAAAAAATCCTAGTAAGCATCGGGACAACCTTTGATCATGATCACAAAAAAGTATTTTTCCAAAAGGTAATTGATGCCTTTAAAGATGAAAATTTAACCGTTGTATTGGTTTCAGATCCACAACTTTTTGATACTTGGCCGGAGAATTTTATGGTATACCAGCAGGTTCCTCAACTGGATTTGTTACCTCATTTGGATGGAGTTGTTTGTCATGGCGGTCATAATACCGTTTCCGAAGCTCTTTCAAACAGTCTTCCGTTGGTTGTTATCCCGATTGCCTATGATCAGTCTCACGTTGCAGGGCGTGTTGTACGTACGGGAGCTGGAGAACGTCTCAATTTCAATAGATTTAAATCCCATCATCTGAATGAAGCTGTTCAGAAGATTTTAAATAATCCGGAATACAAAGAAGCCGCTCAAAAAGTCTGTGAATCCTTTCTTGAAGCAGGAGGTACAGCCACTGCAGCTGATTTGCTCGAAAAGGCGTTAATTCCAGCTTCAGAAAAAGTAAAATCAGGATCTAAATTTTTATTTGTTATTCCGCCGTTTTTTGGACACATCAGTCCGACATTAAGTGTAGGAGCCAGTTTAATTGCCCGTGGCCATGAAGTAAAATGGTTCGGAATTACACCACTGGACAGCAAACATATTCCCGAAGGAGGAAGCTATTTTTATCCTGAAGAAGATCTTGTACCTTTTCATGATGAAATTCAGCGGATTCTGAAAAGACAGGACGACGGACCTGCCTGCTCAGGACCTGAGGTGATGAAGCTGGCGCTGGAAGAAACCTATGTCCCGTTTGCCAAAATCATGATGCCAGGTTTGGAACGTCTCGTAGTAAGCTGGAAACCGGATGTTCTGGTGAATGACTGTATCTCCTTCGGCGGAGCACTTTTTGCCCACAAACATAATATCCCGTGTGTAACCACTACACCTGTACCTCCTGATGTAATGGGAGACAGTGAGAAAAATGCCCCTAAAATATGGGAATGGCAGCAAAACCTCATCAAAGACCTCCAAAAAGAAGTAGGAATTTCCGATGAAGGTATTTTCATCCATTCTCATCAGCTGAATCTCGTATTTACTTCACAAACGTTTGCTGGTTTTGAGGCAGTTCCGCCACACATGAGATTTGTAGGTCCCGTAAAAGGACGTCCCAATCCGGCACCTTTCGACTGGGAACGGCTGGAAGCGGCTGCTACCCCTAAAATATTCGTATCACTGGGAACATTGCTGGTAGATATCAGAAAAGCCTTTTTTGAAAAAATAATTGCTGCATTTGCCGGCCAGCCTGTAACCGTTGTGGCGGCAACTCCGCCGGAAATATTTGATGAATGGCCGTCCAATTTTATTGTGAGCAGCTTTGTACCGCAATCAGCACTCATGTCTCATATGGATGCAGTGATCTGCCACGGAGGATTTAATACTGTTAATGATACGTTTACCAACGGATTACCAATGCTCATTACACCTATTGCCTACGATCATTTTCATATTGCAAAATTAATTGAACAGGCAGGCTGTGGAATCAGTATCCGGTACAAGCGTTTACGGGTAGAAGCACTCCGTGAAACCGTTTTTGAATTACTGGAAAATCCCAAATACAGAAATGCGGCCAAAGAAGTTCAGACTGGCCTGCTCAATGCGGGTGGTAACGACAGAGCGGTAGAACTGCTGGAAGATTTTATACAGAAAGAATACTCAATATCAGTACCGGTATAGCCTATGAAAAGAAAATTGTTATTTGGTGAGCGGATGCTGCTGGGTGACGGAACAGAACCTTTTAATGCTGTGATTCCGTTCCGTTTGCGCGGTATCTTTAATTTGGAAAACATTCAATATGCTCTGGACCGACTTCAGGGCAAGCATCCCTGGCTGAGGGCACTCATCAGTTATGATGAAAATAATATTCCGTGGTTTGAAGTGCCTGAAAAACCTCTTCCGATCCCGATACGCATTGTTTCCAGAAAAGGGGAGGACGACTGGCAGGAAGAATCCAGAAAGGAATGGCAAACTTTATTTGATTATGGGGAGTTGCCTCTTATCCGGTTTGTATGGATTAAAGGGGAAGAGTTTTCAGATATGCTTTTTTCTTTTCATCACTGTTTGTGTGATGGTGGCTCTGCAATGGCTTTTTTGTATGAATTTTTACAGCTTTTAGATCGTCCCTCTGCAGAAATTGGAGTGGAAAATCCTATTCTTGGAATTCAGGATGTGGTCCCATCTTCTATTTTAACCAACCGGAAGCAAAAGCTCAAGGCGAAAGTTATTGGAAGACTGGCAGCAACAGCCATCAAATGTATTCCTGTCAGCAAAAAAGCGGTTGAGCGGAAAAATGATTACCTGATCCACTGGAAATTTGACAAAGAAATGAGTCAGGAATTGATCTCTTACTGTAAATCGCAGGAAGTTACAGTGAATACTTTCCTGAGTGCTGCGCTGCTTTATGCGTTTAAAAAAGTGAGGGGAGCCGCAGCTTTTAATAAGGTTTCCTGCCCCGTGGATATCCGGCGGTTTGCGAAACAGATCAAAGAGGATCATATTTTTGCTTTCGGGCTGATGATTGTGGTTTCTGCCAATCATAAAATAAGCTTTTCAGAGAATTTACGTTTGATGCAGGAATCTGTAGAACGTAAAACATCGAAGCTTAATCCATACATTACGATGATGGTGATGGAATCTGCCCATGATGCCCTGAACAATTTTACCAGGCTGCTGAAACATGGGAAATCTTCCAATGACTGTATGTTTTCTAATTTAGGACGTATTCAGATTCCTTATCAATACAAAGATTTTACACTGGATACCATTTTCAGTCCTTCCGTGATCGGTCCTTTGGGGAATACCACCACGATGGTGACTTCAACTTTCAGGGAAGAAATGGATTTTTCTTTTGTAGGAAGTGAGGGATATTTGCCTTATCAGGAAGCACAGGCTGTCCGGGATGAGATGATTAAGCTTGTAAAACTCCAACTGGACCATATTGCAGTATTATGATCAGACGAAATTTAATGATGGTGGAAAGGATCATGTATGTAGATCCTGAAACACCGGTAAACTGCGTGTTTACAGCAAAGATCAAAGGAGAAATTCCGGAAGAGAACTTTAAGACTGCTTTAGCGAAAATCCAGAAGAAACATCCTTTACTGAGAGTCAGAATTGATAACAGCATTGAAAAGTATCCGTTTTTTATAGAGGAAAAAGAAATTGAACCTGTTCCGCTCCGTATTGTTGAGCGAAAAATGGATGAAGACTGGCTACTGGAATCTGAAAAAGAATGGTTCCTCCTGTTTGATGACGAAAAGAAACCATTGGCCCGGCTGATATGGATTAAAGGGGAAGATGTTTCCGAAATCCTTTGGGTACTGCCGCACTGCATCTGTGACGGAACTTCGATTGTCAACCTTATGGAAGAACTTCTTTCCCTGTTGGATGATCCTTCATCGGAACTGAATACCTATCATCTGTTCAGTTCAGCAGATGATTTTTTGCCACTGGATTTTAATGTAAAAAAGAAGAAACGAAAAGCCCGTATGTATCTGATAATGGCGAGACTGTTTTTTCTCATGCAAAGGAAAAACCGGAAAAATCCCGGGAAAAATTATGTGGTCCACTGGAAGCTGAATCCTGAAACAACTACACAGATAACCGAAAAATCCAAAGTTCATGGCATTTCTGTACATGCCTTGCTGTGTGCGTCTTTTATGCAGGCCTTTAAAGAGATACAGGGGCTTCGGGCTAAAGGTAAGATCATAAGTCCGGTTGATGTCCGCCATTTTATCCCGGAGATCAGGCAGGATCATGTATTTGCTTTTGCACCAACTGTTGAACTTTCATTAAAAAAAGGTACCGGGAATATATTGGATAATGCCAGACAGATCAAAAAAGGCCTTGTGGAAAAGATAGGAAAAATGGAGGCGAGAGAACTTCTGTGGATGGGGGAGCAGATGCATCCGGTGGTTGAAAATATGATCAGGATGCTGAAATCCGGTAAAGGAGGCCACGATGTTACCCTGTCCAATATGGGTAAGATCAATATACCGGATACATATAAAAATTTTAAAGTGGAAACTATCATGAGCCCGACGGTTGCCTTTCCCTGGTTGAATTCTAATACCCTGGTCACAACGACTTACAACCGGGAAATGGATTTTACCTTCATGTCCAATGAGCATTTTCTGCCTAAAGAAGAAGCTATTAAAATTAAAGACAAAGCCATTGAGCTTCTGACCTCGTTCTATGAAATTTAAACTTAAACCTACACAGCCTAAAAAGCTGAAGAAAACCACTCTGAAACGCTTTCTCATCAGGCGGACGATCTTCTATGTGCTTCCAAATGTATTCTTCAATTTCATTATTGCCTATGCCAGCTTTCAGGAACTGGGATATACGTACTTTTTTTCAGGAACCCAGAATCTTGCCCGGCTTACGATGCCAATGGCTATATTTTTACCTGTGGTTCTTACTATCGATATTATCAACAGGGTTATTATCGCCTCCGAACAGGGAGCCATTGAGTTTACCGTAGATGAACAACTTAATAAAAAGAAGCTGATGACCAAGTTGAGTATTTTGTATGGTGTTGTTACGGGATTGCTGGTGCTGTGTATTTTGCTTTTAGCGCAGTATAACCTGTCTGAGTATTATAAACTGGATGCTACGGCGATGGCTTTGGTGGTTGGTGTGCTGGCGGGGGTGTTATCTGTGGTGTTTGTTTATTTGCCGGTGTGGAGGTTAAGGAGATGGATGGGGAGAAGGGTGAATTTAGTTAATTCAGATACTCAATAAATACTCCAAATTCTTAAATATTGATAATAAAATAATTAAAATTTTAACACTAGAAAAATAGAAATTACTTATCTTATTTCTTCGTTTGAGGAGCTTGGAATCTTATCTTTGTCGAAGTAACAATAACAGAGAAAGTTTCTAATGGCATTTAATGAAGATTCAAGAGTAAAAATTCCTGCAATTCTACATCTTTGTAGACTTGGTTATCAATACATTCCTAGAAATAAACAGAATAGACTTGAGGAAAGTAATATTTTTCCAGATATATTTAAAGAAAGCATTAGTAAAATTAATGGATCTCTTTCGGAGCACGAAGTTCAGAAAATTTTAGATGAAACAATTCTAAAACTAAAATATGATGACTTTGGAAAGGGTTTTTATAAGTCTCTAATAAACACTTCAGGTACAAAACTAATTGATTTCGAAAATTTTAACAATAACTTTTTCCATGTTACTACAGAATTAGCATACAAAAATGGTGATGAAGAATTCCGTCCAGATATTACAGTTCTTGTCAATGGGCTACCTTTGATATTTATTGAAGTAAAAAAACCTAATAATAAGGAAGGTATTTTAGCCGAAAGAAAAAGAATAAATAAGCGATTTTCTTTAAAAGCATTTAATGCATTCACGAATATTACACAGCTCATGATATTTTCCAATAACATGGAATATGAAGATGGTGTAATAGAGCCAGTTATGGGAGCTTATTATGGAACGCCATCTCATGAGGATGTTTATTTTAATTATTTCCGGGAAGAAGAAAATTTAGATTTAACAAGATTATTACTTCCCGAAAATCAGGATTTAGAGAACCTTATTCTTAAAGATAATAATATCGTTGCTATTAAACATACGGATGAGTTTATTACGAATAAGGATTATAATAAACCTACCAATAGAATTTTGACTTCATTACTTTCTAAAGACCGACTTGCATTTATTCTTCGGTATGCCATTGCTTACGTTGATGAAGAAAAGCCAGATGGTTCTAAAGAAATTCAAAAACATATTATGCGTTATCCGCAAATTTTTGCAACAAAAGCTATTGCAAAGAAGTTGGATGATAATATCAAAAAAGGTATTATTTGGCATACACAAGGTTCTGGAAAAACAGCTTTGGCTTTTTACAATGTTAAGTTTCTGACGGATTATTACCAGAAAAAAAATACGATTCCAAAATTCTATTTTATCGTAGATCGTTTGGATCTTGCGATTCAAGCTAATAACGAATTTTCAAAAAGAGGCTTATTTTCGAAAATGATTGCTTCGCGTGCAGATTTTGTTGCTGATATGAAGAAAGTAGCTGCATTGCAAAATAATTCAGGAGAATTAGAAATTACAATAGTTAATATTCAGAAATTTACAGAGGATAGCACCGCTATTGAAAAAATTGATTACGATCTCAATATTCAACGTGTGTTTTTCATTGATGAAGCTCATAGAAGTTACAATCCTAAAGGAAGTTATTTATTGAATTTATTGAAGTCAGATCAAGATGCAGTGAAGATTGCACTTACGGGAACTCCGCTTTTAAGAGAAGTGGCGAAACAATATGATTCTAAATTAATTTTTGGAGATTACATCCATAAGTACTATTACAATGCTTCAATAGCGGACGGGTATACTTTGCGATTAATTCGTGAAGCTATTGCTACCAAGTATAGTATGCAAATGAAGGATATTATAGAGCAAATTAAAGTTTTGAAAGACGATATTTCTAAAAGTGAAATTTTTGCACATCCAAAATTCGTTGAGCCCATGTTGGAGTATATTTTGGAGGACTTATATTCTTTTAGAGAATATTGGCAAGATGATACTTTAGGAGGTATGGTAGTTTGTGATAGTGCAGATCAAGCAAGAGAATTATTTAATTTTTTTGAAAATAAATTTGGAAAACAAGAAACTGAGTCTGAAAAATTAGTTGCTGAGCCAAGAGCTTCTTATAAAATTACAAATCGACAAAATTTAACAGCTTCTTTAATCTTACATGATGAAAATGATAAGTCAATACGAAAAGATTTAATTTCTGCTTATAAATTAGGAAAAATTGACTTGCTCTTTGTGTACAATATGCTTTTAACAGGTTTTGATTCCAAACGGTTGAAGAAGTTGTATCTCGCACGTGTTGTTAAAAATCATAATCTTTTGCAGACACTTACTCGTGTAAATCGTCCATATAAGAAATATAGGTTTGGGCATGTTGTAGATTTTGCAGACATCACCAAAGAATTTAAAGAGACCAATCAGAATTATTTTGAAGAACTTCAACAAGAGCTTGGAGATGAAATGCAGTCTTATAGTGATTTATTTAAAACACGTGAAGAAATTGAAGCAGATATAATAAATATTAAAGAAAAACTATTCCATTTTGACATCAATAATGCTGAAAATTTCAGATTGCAAACAGATGAAATTAAAGATAAAACGCAGCTCATTGAATTAATCAAAGTACTTAATGATGCAAGAGAACTAAAGAATATCATTCGCTTCCAAGATGAAGCAGATTTATTAAAAGCTCTAGATTTTTATAAGCTGAATCAATTACTGAAAGTGGCTCAAAGTAGATTGGATATGCTCAATTTAGTGGAAGATATTAATTCAGATTCCGATACTTCTAATATTTTAAATTTAGCGTTAGAAGATATTTTCTTCCAGTTCGAGAAAATTTCTGAAGAAGAAATGATTTTGGCGGATAAATTAAAAGATCAATTGAGAAAAACAAGAGAAGAATTACAACGAAATTTTGATCAGGCTTCTCCCGAATTTGTTTCTCTGAGAGAAGAGCTTGAACGCATTTTCAAAAATAAAAATTTAGACGAAGTTTCACAGGAAGATATGAGAGAGAATATCGCTATTTTATCTAGGATTTATGATGAAGTTAGAGAACTTAACCGCAAGAACAATAATTTGAGAGACAAATATGAAGGAGATGAAAAGTATGTTAGAATGCATAAACGATTATTGGATAATAAAGCTATATCTGCTAAAGAAATACAAATTTATAATGCACTTATGGAAACGAGAAGTGTGGTAGACGGAATTTTCTTAAAAAATATCAACTTGATGCAAAATGATGAGTATTTTAAAGAAGAAGTTTTAAGTATTGTTATTCAACAATTTATAGATGAACAGAAACTAAAGCTAGATTTTGATACTACAGAAAAAATTAATCACTTAATCGTAAACGAGTATCTTTACCAGTTTAATTACCAATAAAAAGAAATGACAGAGCAAGAATTTGTAACCAAAACCAAATCACTGATTGATGGGCTAAAGAGTGTTTGTGCAAACTATGGTTTAGGAAATGATGCAAGTGAATTTAATATCATTACTCAAGTATTTTTATACAAATATTTGAACGATAAATTTATATATGAAGCAAAGAAAGCTAATCCCAAATTAGCAAAGGCTGAAAATTTTCAGGAAGCATATGAAGCTTTATCTGAGTCTGAACAGAAATTTTTGATGGGAAGAATTGGAACAAAGGCTGCTAAAATAAAGCCTGAGCAAATGATTTCTTATGTATATAATAAAAATGGAGCAGAAAATTTTGCAGAAATCTATTTTGATGGAACTTTAAGAGGCTTAAATGCAGATAATGAGCATTTATATGCTGTAAAATCTGAAGGTGGGGGGAAAGAAAAGATGTTTGACGATTTGAGTCAATATATCCGTGATTTTTCGCAAAGAGATGCATTTTGTAAAGCTTTACTTAACAAAATTGTAGATGTAAGTTTTGAAAAAATGTTTTCTGAGAAATATGATTTTTTCTCTACGATTTTCGAATACTTAATCAAAGATTATAACTCAGATTCTGGGGGTAAATATGCTGAATATTATACACCACATGCAGTTGCCAGAATCATGGCTGCAATTTTAGTTACTGAAAAAGATAATGGTGTGAAAGTATATGATCCCAGTGCAGGATCAGGAACACTTCTTATGAATATAGCACACGCTATTGGAGAAAAAAACTGTAGCATTTATTCTGAAGATGTCTCTCAGAAATCAGCGAACATGTTGAGGCTAAATCTTATTATTAACAATCTTTCGCATTCTATTCCGAATATTATAAAAGGAAATACTATTTTAAGTTCTTCTTATTTGGCTGAAAAGTTCGATTATATTGTTTCGAATCCGCCATTTAAATTGGATTTCTCGGATTATCAATCAAAATTATTAACAGATACTTATAAAACACGCTTTTTTGCAGGAGTTCCCAAAATACCAGCAAAAGACAAAGATAAAATGGCAATTTATCTGCTATTTATACAACATATTATGCATAGTCTTTCCGAAAAAGGGAAAGCGGCAATTGTTGTTCCAACAGGCTTTATCACAGCACAAAGTGGTATTGAAAAGAAGATTCGTGAAGCTTTAATTGAGCGTGGTTGGTTGCGTGGTGTAGTAAGTATGCCTAGTAATATTTTTGCAAGTACTGGAACCAATGTTTCTATTTTATTTTTTGATAAAAAAGCGGATAATGAGCATATTGTATTAATGGATGCCAGCAAGCTGGGCGAAACTGTAAAAGAGGGCAAAAACCAACGTACAGTACTAACCCATAAAGAAGAAACTCGTATTGTAGAGACGTTTAACAATAAAGAAGCCATAGAAGATCTTTCCGCAATAGTAACCAAAGAACAGATAAAAGAAAAGAATTATTCTTTTTCTGCTGGGCAATATTTTGAAGTAAAAATAGAATATAGTGATATTACAACTGACGAATTTCATGAGAACATGAAAAGTTTTGAAAAACGTCTAAATATTTTATTTACTGAAGGAAAACGTCTGGACAATGAAATCGAAAAACAATTAAAAGGATTAAAATATGAATGAATACCTTTTAAGTGAATTAATAGAAATTAAAAATGGAAAAGACCATAAGCACTTATTAAATGGCCCTATTCCTGTATTTGGAAGTGGAGGATTAATGCGCTATGTGAATGAAGCCATTTATGAAGATGAAAGTATTTTATTACCTCGAAAAGGGTCATTAAATAATATACAATATACAAACAAGCCTTTTTGGACAGTTGATACATTGTATTATACAATAATTAATAAAAAGAAGGCTGATGCATTTTATTTGTATAATTATTTAAAGAAATTAGATTTAAGTAACCTGAATTCAGGAACCGGAGTTCCAAGTATGACTTTTAGTGCTTATTATGATATAAAAGTTAAACTTCCAAATTTACATACCCAACAAAAAATAGCCTCCGTTTTATCTGCATTAGATAACAAAATAGAACTAAACAACAGCATCAATTCTGAATTAGAACAAATGGCTAAAACACTGTACGATTATTGGTTGATACAGTTTGATTTTCCTAATGAAGATGATAAACCCTATAAGTCTTCAGGTGGAAAAATGGTATATAACGAGATATTGAAAAGAGAAATTCCAGAAAACTGGGAGGTAGTTTCTGTAAGTTCATTGTTGAAAAATCATGGATTTAATGTTAAAATTAATGCAAAGGATTATTTAGAATCTGGTAAAATCCCTATAATTGACCAAAGTACAAATTTCATTGCGGGTTATACCAATAATATTAAGAGTAAAATCCCAATTTTAAAAGAGCCCGCAATAGTATTCGGTGATCATACAAGAATCTTAAAATTAATCAATTTTGATTTTGCAAGAGGCGCAGATGGTACACAAATATTATTTAGTAATAATTCTAGAATGCCTCAATTTTTGTTTTATTATGCTTTAAATAAAATTGATTTATCAAATTATGGCTATGCGAGACATTTTAAATTTTTAAAAGAGGCTAATATAGTTTTACCTGATAATTCTGTCGCAAAAAATTTCAATAGAAGAATTGAAACATTTTATGACAAAATTCTAAATAATATTATACAAAACCAAGAACTTGCCTCTCTCCGAGACTGGTTATTACCTATGCTAATGAATGGACAAATAAAAATAGAAAGTTAACAATACAAAAAGCTCAACAGGAATGTTGAGCTTTTCATTTATAATATCTTAAACTATCCCTTCTCAATCAACCTCTCCAGCCTGCCCATCATCTCATCCTTCTCCTTCAGCATCCTTTCGTAAAGAGCAATCTTTTCGCTATTTAATTTCTTGATTTCTTCTAATGCTTCTAACCACTTTTCAGAAGTATTAATAGTAGGATTTATCTGAAACACTTGACCAGTAGCATTATCATTAACAGTGCTCACTGTATTTGCAATAATATTCACCGCCTGCTCCTCATCAAAATTCTGAAACGCTTCCACCGGAATTTTCAATACTTCAGAAATTCTTTTCAATAAAGGATCTTCAATAATTTCTTTTTGTTCCAGCAGAGAAATTTTCTTCTGGTTCCAGTCTTCGCCCAGGTCAAGAGCCAGCGCTTCCTGCTTAATGCCCAGTATTTCTCTGAAGCGTTTCACATTGCGGCCCTGTTGTGTTTTTTGTTCCATAATAACCTCTTTATAACAGCCTACAGCTATTCAGAACCTCTTCAGAGACCGTTTTGTGAAATTTTATACTTTCTGTAGCCGGAACTCAGGATTTTTCTTATTATTGTCACCTGTAAATAGACGCATGGGCTTCCCATGATTCAAGCATTAAATTATTTTTATGACCACCTTCGGAAAAACCATACGCTTATTCCTTTTAGACGGTACAGCCAACGGGCTTACTACAGCAGAACTCAGTAACTGAACAGGAATTGGAATCAAAGTTCCACGTATTAAAATCAGAGATTATAGTTCCAGAGCAGAGTTCAGAAAGCCGGGAGTCTACATTTTGATTGGAAAGGATGAAAACAATGACGATGCGGCCTATATTGGCGAAGCAGAAGTTATTGCAGATCGTCTTGCCTATCACATAGCAAACAGGGATTTCTGGAACGAAGTATTATTCTTCGGAAGCAAAGATCAGTATCTTAATAAAGCAGGTGTTAAATATTTGGAGAACCGCTTATACGAGCTGGCCATGAGTGCAGGACGGTATGTTATAGATCAGAACATTCCGACGCGTCCTGAACTGTCAGAGGCAGAAAAGGCAGAACTTGAAGAGTTTTTATCCAATATCAAAGTACTTACTGCATCATTAGGTCATAGAATTTTTGAATCACTGGAAGAAACTGTTGAACAGAATGAAACGAGACAGCATATTCTGTTCTGTAAAAATGGAGCAGGTGCGTCTGGTATAGGAAGTCCTTCCACTGAAGGATTTATAATGTACAAAGACTCTCTTTTAATGATGGCAGAACAGCCATCATTACCGCAGGGTATTGTAATGGAACGGCATAAGATGCTTTCAGAAGGCATACTACAAATAGAAAATGGCTTTTATAAACTCACCAAAGATTATATCTTCACCTCATCTTCCAGAGCTGCTGCGGCTACATTAGCCAGATCAGCAAGCGGTCCTATAGAATGGAAGACTGAAGAAGGCGTTCAGCTAAAATATTTAGAGATTTAAAGGATATTTTTCAAAAACCCTATCTTCGCAACTATAAAAACCCTGACAAATGAAAAAAACAATATTCCTCCTTTCAGCCGTACTGGTACTCAATTCCTGCGTGGTAAGAACTGCTGCTAAAGTGGTTACAGGAGCTGCCACTTTAGGATATAAGGCCGTAAAAGGAACCGTAAACGGCATCAGCTGGGCAGTAAGCAAGGCAAAAGGAAAAATAGACGAAGACCGTGTGGATGGTACCTGGAAAGTGGTAGGAGTGTATAAAGGCTCTTTTGAAGACTTTTCCAAAGACCAGAACCCGGAAAGCTCATTCACTTCAGACTGTACAGACGGCTATGACCAGATTGTTTTCAAGGCTAAAAAATCTAAATTCAAGCCCGTACACTGCAGTTCCGGCGATGAAGACTGGGTAAAATACTCCATGGAATTCGGGAAAAATCCTCTCACCAAGGAAAAAGAAAACTATATAGAATACAATTCCAACAATTATATTTCCGTCATCGACGTCAACAATAAAACCATGGTCCTGGAAGGTAACCTGATGCCCAAACTGGCCTTCTCCGGAGCTAAATTATACCTTCTGGAAAAAGTAAAATAAAAATAATACAAAGCCTTACAAACAGCCAGCTTAGTCAGATCAATCGAAGATTGATCCTCACTTTGTAACCTCAAAATACCCATTGTTAAAATAAGCCTTTGCGTTAAAAAAATAGAGAATATATACAGGTTACATTGATCAGAAGAATATATAGAATTTTCCCCACAGATTACACAGATTTTATACTATACTTTATTGAAATTGTACGCAATTATCTGCGAAAATCTGTGCAATCTGTGGGAAATAAAAAACAAAAACATTGAAATCAGTATTTAATGATAAACCACATTATACATTCAAGTCTTCCAATCCATAAAAGGATAAAACTTTTGAACTGATACGTTTATCATAATACTTTAACATATAGTAATAAGGTACCCTCAATAAATTTTTGTTCTTTTGCAAAAAGTTTTAATTTTAACATAATTGCATGTCGAAGTTCGATGAGATCAGGTTTTTCTATGATAGTGAAGTGAATGAAGCATTACTGGGAATCTCCCGTGATCCCATGATGAATGCGCTGATGAGCTTTACTTTTCCCGGTACGGATAAGAAAGTCTGGAGGGAACAGTTTAAAAATATTCACTCGGTAAGCGATTTTCAGCATGATTTTATTGCCTATACCATTCGTCAGATCCTTGCGAAAAGTTCTGAAGGTCTTACCACTTCGGGATTTGATCTGCTGGATAAACAGACGCCATACCTTTTCATTTCGAACCACAGGGATATTGTTTTAGATACTTCGCTCATCAATCTGGTGCTGCTGGAAAGCGGACATATTATGACTGCTTCGGCTATTGGAGACAATCTTGTTCAGAAAACATTTTTACACGATCTTGCCAAATTGAACCGTAATTTTTTAGTTCAGAGAGGATTACCGCTTCGTGAGCAACTGAAAAGTTCTCAGATCATGTCTGAATATATCGATCAGCTTCTGCATCAGGAAAAACGGTCTGTCTGGATTGCTCAGCGTGAAGGCCGTACCAAAGACGGCAATGATGCTACCCAGCAGGGAGTTTTAAAAATGCTTGCCATGGCGGCCGGAGATTTGTCGTTGACGGATTATTTTAAAACCCTCAGAATCGTTCCTGTTTCCATTTCCTATGAATACGATCCTACAGATTCCCTGAAAATGCCTCAGCTTCTGGCTAAGCACAGGGATGAAGAATATGTCAAAGGCGAAGATGAAGACTTTATGACCATGCTCAGTGGAGTATTAGGCCAGAAGAAACGTATTCACCTGCATGCTGGTCATGTGATTGATGCGGAACTGGATGATATTGCCGTAAAATTTGAAAACAAAAACAAACAGCTGCAGGCTATTGCACAGATCATTGATGATTCCATTATACAGAACTACAAGCTCTGGTCAACCAAATATATAGCATATGACCTGCTTCACAATACAGATACCTTTGCTGACCAGTATACCGAACAGGAAAAACAGTTGTTTATCCGAAGACTGGAAATGCGTATTGACCCATCCGATGCCGTTTCCAAAGAATATTTTCTCGCCATGTACGCCAACCCTTTGATCAATAAAATCAAATCCGAACAACGGTTACAGGAATAAATATTTTAGGATATAAATCGGCCTTTTTCAAATTCTTTAAACTGTCCATAACACAGTCGCTTCATCAGATCAACGAAGTTGATCCCTTTTTGCTATTCTCAAACTATAAAGCATTCTAAATCATTCTTTGCGTCAAAAAATCCCCATTAGTTAATATCGATCGTTCGGATAGCATTTTTAATACTTATCCTAAACGTAAAATTAATATATTTATATAAGCTGAAATGGGAGCGTATTTTATGAAATTTAATGTTGAGGCGGCAAGATAGTTGTATTGAACTAACAACCACACACAAATTAAAACATATGAATTTACAGTTAAACCCACATACAAAGGTGGAAGATCATCATGTAGATCATTTTCGTCTGGATGTTCTGGAAGGCTTGAAACACATTCCAAAAAGATTATCTTCAAAATACTTTTACGATAAGGAAGGTGACCGCCTTTTCCAGGAAATTATGGCAATGCCTGAATATTATCTTACAAAATGTGAACTCGATATCTTTAAAAATAAAACAGCAGATCTCACCCGTCTCATCAATCCTGAAAACGAACCATTCGATCTGATCGAGCTGGGTGCGGGAGATGCCATGAAATCTACATTTTTACTGAAACATCTTGTTGAGCAGGGAATACAGTTCACTTATATGCCTATTGATATTTCCGGCAACATCCTTTCTGTATTAAAAGAAAAACTGAGCCGTGAACTTCCCGCTCTGGAAATATCGGCTTTGGAAGGTGATTATTTTCAAATGCTGCAGAAGGCTGCTTCACTGTCTCGTAGAAGGAAAGTTATCTTATTTCTGGGCAGCAATATAGGAAATATGGATATTGAAGAAGCTGAAAGTTTCTGTCGTGCTCTGAACCAGAATCTGGCTTCCGGCGACAGGGTGTTGATTGGTTTTGATCTCAAGAAAAATCCCCAGACTATTTTAGATGCCTATAACGATAAAAATGGAATTACCGCAGCATTTAACCTTAACCTGCTGACCCGTATCAACAGAGAACTTAATGCTGATTTTAATCTGAAGCAGTTTCAGCATTATCAAACCTACGATCCCGTAAGTGGAGCCTGCAAAAGTTATCTGGTAAGTTTAAAAGAACAAACGGTGAAGATAGGAGACGAAAGCATTTCATTTGAAGAAAATGAGCTTATCGACATGGAAATTTCACAGAAATTTTCCACAGAAAAAATAGAAGAATTAAGAGAAAAATCAGGTTTTAAAAGGGTAGGAGAAATCAAAGATTCAAAACAATGGTTTGTAGATACCATCTGGCAGGTAAAGTAAACGAAGAAGGCGAATATCATTGCCATTTACATATAAACACACAAACAAGCCACACACCTTCATCAGCGACCCAGTCGCTCTCCTTTGCCCACCTAAAATAACCCATTGAATTAATAAAACTTTGCGTTAAATAAAAAAGAATAGAATATCCCAAAGATTTACCAGATTACACAGATCAGTCCAATCCACTCAATCTGCGGGAGCAAAAATAAATTAACCTTTTATTAAAACTAAAAAGTATGACACCCAATATCATCACAACAGATTTAGTAAAAAAATACACAGCCATAAGGAAACATTCCGAAGAAATATGCGCTCCTCTTGAAATTGAAGATTATGTGGTACAGCCCATCGTAGATGTAAGTCCGCCGAAGTGGCACCTTGGGCATACCACCTGGTTTTTCGAAACCTTTATTCTTACTCCCCATCTTCCTGATTATAAAATTTTTGATGAGCAGTATAATTTTGTGTTTAACAGCTACTACGAAACCATCGGAGCAAGAGTGATCCGTACCGACCGCGGAAATCTCAGCCGTCCTTCCGTTTCAGATATCTATAAATACCGGAAATATGTAGATGAGCATATGCAGCTATTCCTTCAGAGTGAATATATGAACGAAGCCATTGAACCACTGCTGGAACTTGGCTTTAATCACGAACAGCAGCATCAGGAATTGCTGATCACCGATATTAAATATATCTTAGGTCACAATCCGCTGTTTCCGGCCTATAAAAAAGATCTTACCACTAAAAAAGAAAGCCAGGGAAATACTGAAATGATTGCGTTTTCCGAAGGAATCTATGAGATTGGTTTTAAAGGGGAAAGCTTCTGTTTTGATAATGAATTGGGGAGACATAAAGTATATCTCAATGATTTTGAAATTGCAGATCAGCTGGTTACGAACAGGGAATACCTGGAATTTATGGAAGCCGGAGGATATACGGATTTCAGACACTGGCATGCTGAAGGCTGGGACTGGGTAAAACAAAACAGCGCAAACTCTCCACTATATTGGCATTTTATAGATGGCAAATGGATGAATTATACATTGAATGGCTTACAGGAAATAGATATGAATGATGCTGTCTGCCACATCAATTTCTATGAAGCCTCTGCTTTTGCATCATGGAAAGGTATGCGTCTCCCGACTGAAGCAGAGTGGGAGGCAGCATCCGGCAGTTTCGATTGGGGAAACCGTTGGGAATGGACCAATTCAGCTTATCTGCCTTATCCTGGTTTTAAGAAAGAAGTCGGAGCGGTAGGAGAGTATAACGGTAAATTCATGGTGAACCAGATGGTTCTGCGCGGAGCTTCCGAAGTAACCCCTGCAGGACACAGCAGAAATACCTATCGTAATTTCTTTCAGGCTAATCTGAAATGGCAGTTTACAGGAATCAGACTTGCACAATAATTTTGCCGATGATTGCAGTTGAATCAGTTTCAAAAAAATTTAACGGAAAACCCGCAGTAGATCATATTTCTTTCCAGGCCTATGATCAGGAAATCCTGGTGCTTCTGGGTACCAGCGGCTGTGGTAAAACGACCACACTTAAAATGATCAACCGGCTCATAGAAGCAGATTCAGGGAATATTTTCATTGACGGAAAGAATATCCGTGATCAGAAGCCTGAAGAACTTCGGATGGGAATTGGCTTTGTGATGCAGCATGCCGGATTATTTCCTCATTATACCATTAAACAGAATATTGCCGTAGTTCCGGAACTTTTGAAATGGGACAGGAAGAAAACAGAAAACCGGACTCATGAACTGTTAAGCAAGCTTCACCTTTCGGAAGATGTCCTTTCCCGTTTTCCGAATGAGTTGAGCGGAGGACAGCAGCAGAGAGTAGGTATTGCAAGAGCTTTGATTGCGAATACCCCTGTTTTACTGATGGATGAACCATTCGGAGCTTTGGATAATATCACGAAGGCTGACATTCATTCAGAATTTAAATCGCTGGAAGAGCTTCAAAACAAAACGATCATACTCGTTACCCATGATGTGCAGGAAGCTTTTGAGCTTGGACACAGAATATGTCTTATGGATAAGGGAAGAATTGTCCAGGCAGGAACACCGAAAGAAATGCTTTATCATCCCCAGAACGATTTTGTAAGTGAATTTTTTGCCGAAAACAGGTTATTACTTGAATATAAAACAGCAGTTTTGAAAGACCTGGATACTTTACAAAATTCAGAAATACTGTACGATGAATTGGATTTTACTGAGCATACCAATGTCTGGGACGCTTTGCAAAAATTAAGCTCAAACCATAGAAATACAGAATATTACGAAAACCTGATCAGGGCATTTAATAATTACAGAAAACAACAGATTGTATGACGCAGCAGAGCCTTTGGCAGTTTATTGTTGAGCAGCAGGAAAAACTACTGACCCAGATTGTACAGCATCTCGGGCTTACATTTCTGTCTCTGATTCTGGCAATTATTGTTGGAGTACCTTTAGGAATACTCATTGCAAGGAAAAGAAAACTTTCCAGCTCTGTGCTTGGAACTGCCGGTATTTTACAGACTATTCCCAGTATTGCCTTATTAGGGTTTATGATTCCGGTTTTCGGGATAGGAGCAAAACCGGCTATTGTTGCATTGCTGATCTATGCTCTTTTACCTATTATCCGTAATACCTATACAGGAATTACAGGAGTAAGCCCGACTGTCATTGAAGCGGCAAAAGCAATGGGAATGAACAGGAGTCAGCTCCTTTTTAAGGTTGAACTTCCTTTAGCCATGCCCGTAATCATTGCAGGAATCAGGACGGCAGCGGTTATCAATGTTGGTGTGGCTACTTTAGCTTCATTCGTTGCAGCAGGCGGTTTAGGAGAGTTTATTTTTGGCGGAATTTCCCTGAATAATACCAATATGATCCTTGCAGGTGCTATTCCGGCAGCATTGCTGGCTATTTTGCTGGATCAAGTTATTGCTGTTGTACAGAGATCAGGATACAAACTGTTCCAAAAATTGAAATATATAGTTCCTGTGATACTGCTGTTGGTAAGCGCGGTTTATCTTTTCAATTCTGCTTCAGGGGCTAAAATTAAAGCAGGTTTTACTCCCGAATTTATGGGAAGGCAAGATGGGGATCTCGGCTTGCGTTCTGTGTATGGGTTGAATGTAAATCCGGTCGTTGTAAACGATGCCATCATGTACAAAGCTGTTTACGAAAAGGAGCTGGATCTCATCAGTGGTTATTCTACCGATGGAAGGATAAAAGCGTTTGATCTTTACGTTTTAAATGATGATAAAAAGATATTTCCGCCGTATTATGCTGCACCCATTATTAAAACAAAAACACTGAAAAAATTTCCTGAACTGGAACAGACCCTGAATCTGCTGGCCGGAAAATTCAACGATTCAATCATGACCGATCTGAATTATAAATCCGATTATCTTAACCAGACTCCAGAGCAGATTGCGAAGGATTTCTTAGTTAAAAATCATCTCTATAAAAACTCAAGGAAAGAAAATTCAGGAACCGTACGCATCGGGTCGAAGATCTTCGGAGAGCAATATATCCTTACGGAAATGTATAAGCTGCTGATTGAAGGCTATACCGACTATAAAGTGGAAACCAAGACAGGGCTGGGAGGAACCAAGATCTGTTTTGATGCTCTGATGAATGACGGAATTGATTTTTACCCAGAATATACAGGAACTGGACTTCTGGTTCTTTTAAAGCCTTCGGAACAGACTCTTAAAGATGTGACCCAGAATGCTGATAAAACTTATATTTACGTCAATTCAGAATTTGAAAAGCAATACGGGATTCAATGGCTGAAACCGCTTGGGTTCAATAATGCCTATGCTCTGATGATGCGTAGAAAACAGTCTCAGGAACTTAAGATAAAAAACATATCGGATCTGAAAAAATATTTTACAGACTGATGCCTAAACTAAAATTCGGGGCGGTATATACCGCCCCGAATCTATAATCATCTTATAAACTTAATATCAATTCAGTTTAATTGTTCCGGAAGAAGGAGCCCCGCCACCTGCAGGAGGAGGTCCTCCGGCAGAAGCCTGATCTGCCAGCATTCTGTACTGAGCAGTTCCTTTTTCAGTCTTTATAGTTCCGGAAACAGTATACAGATACAGATCCCCGGAAACAGCATAATCATTCGCTGAATTATTAACGTAGAAGTCAATATTTACAGTAGACATCTGCTTCGCCTTTTCAAGAAATGCATCCATTAATGTAGTAATCTGAGCTTCTGTCAAACCTTTCGATTTCATAGACTCTTTAGTTTTTTCATAAGAAGCAGAAGCTCCGCCACCTCCGAAGAACCATGTCCAAACGGATAGATTGGCACTCGCAGATGTTTTTTCATACTCTTTTACTTGCTCTTTGTAAGTAGCATTCAGCATACTCATAGCCAGATCATTCAGGTTTTTTACATCCTGGCTGGACATGGCAGATACCTGAAGAGAAGCAGTGATTCTTCCCTGAGTGAATGGCGGTACAGTATAGGAAAGCCCTGTAAGCTGCCCTTCACCGGACACTTCAATTGAATAAGACTCTTTGGATTCTCCTTTTGCCGTTGAAATAACGGGTTCGAACGGATCTTTGAAACCTACTTCGGTTTTTGTAATTTGAATTGTTTCCATTGGTTTTGTTTTTTGGTTGATGTTGTAATTCTTTGTTTTTGAACAACTCAAAGTAACGACGAAAATAAGCCGGATTTTAGCGTGTAAATAACCAAATCTAACCTTCAGTAGAAATACGTATTGATTGTAATTTGTTGTTTATTAATGATTTGTATATATGTGTTTTATAACTGTAAAATTATTCTACATAAGAAAAAGCTCTTTTAAAAACTTGAAATTGTCACTCCGTTGACTATTTAAACGACGATAATTCCCCTCCTCCGGAGGGGTGTCAAAAATTCTTTGAATTTTTGACGGGGTGGTCAACAAAAAGCTGCCCCAGTCACCCGAAGCAGCCCATAAAAGTGTATTACTATAATCTACTGAATCACAATACTCCTCTTCTGTACCGTATGCGCAGAAAAATACCCCAAAGCCCCATTGCTGATATTACTTGGAGGATTCGTAGGAGTAATGCCTCCACCGGGCCCGCCATCCCCTGAAATTTGCAGCAATGCAGAATAATAGGTAAATATGTTATGATCAATGCACTGCATTTCTACATGGATAGTATCCCCGGGTACTACTTTATGGTCAGAAGGATCATCTTCATCGTCTTCATTGGGAAGAAATAAAGGTCTTTGATTTACAAGCCCGTTATTAATATTATCAGAGAATACTTCAAAAACTTTGTCAGACATATTATTAACTGTAAAGTTGAAAAGATAACGGTTTCCCAATGCTATCGGATCAGTGAATACAGGTAAAAGAGTATATGTGGTCTCACCCCCGAAAGTAAAAGAATCCTGTGTAAGACCGTCAAATTCTACGGGCTCAGGCATAGTACTTTGAGCAGAATATTCCTTTCCTTCTGCCTGTATTTTAAGAGTATATGTTCTGCCGGTTACTCCTGTAAAAACCGTAGTTACATATTTTCCGTCACCGATGTATTGTAAAGTTTCAGTCTGTCCTGTATTGTCACTTAAAACAACCTGTGCGCCGGTGACTGCAGGATACTGATTACTTTGTGTAAATGCTACAGACTTCGTTATCCTTACCGTATAAGGTCCAGCCTGATTTGTTATATTACCTTCTATGACAATGTTTCCGCTCTTGTCATCCAGATCAAGATCGATTTCTTTTTCGCAGGATGTAACTAAAAACAGTGTTAATATGATAAAAATGATATTTTTCATGATCTAAAATTTGAAATTATAAGTGATATTGGGTACCCAGCGGAAAAGTGACGTCTGCATGGCCCGTGTTGTCCCTGGATTGTTCGGATTGTCTTCAAAAGTAATCGTATAGGCATTTTCACGGCCGTAGATATTGTAAATCCCGAATGACCATGATCCTTTGAAACGTTTTGTAGATTCCGGTTCATAGGTGGCACTCAGATCCATCCTGTGGTAGGCAGGCATACGGTCTGCATTCCTGCTGCTGTACTGGAATATCGTCTGCCCGTTCAATTCATATTTTCCGGTAGGGAAAGTAACGGCGTTTCCGGTACTGTAAAGGAATAGTCCGGATATTGACCATTTTTTATTCAGTTCATAAGTGGCTACGATAGAAAGATCATGGGTTTTATCCATTCTGGCATTATACCACTCATTATCATTGATTCCGTTTATTTTTCTTTCCGTTTTAGACAAAGTATAAGAGATCCATCCTGTCAGTCTTCCACTTTTCTTCTTTGCGATGAGTTCCAGTCCGTAGGCTCTTCCTTTACCGAATAAGAGTTCACTTTCCACATCGGCAGCCGTATCAAATGTAATCTGGGCACCGTTTTTAAAATCAATCTGGTTCTGCATGGATTTGTAATAGATTTCAGCATTCAGTTCATAATTATTGTTATTGAAATTTCTGCTGTATCCTGCACTGATCTGATCCGCTATTTCCGGTTTTACGCTATAACTACTCCCTATCCACTGATCTGTAGGATTTCCGCTGCTGCTGTTGCTCAAAAGATGAAGATTTTGCGTGTTGCGTGAATATCCGGCCTTGATGCTGCTTACCTCATTGATGCGGTAATTGGCAGAGATTCTCGGTTCAAGATTAAAGTATGTTTTTCCGAATTTTCCTTTTTCTAAAAACCGGCTGTCTGTAAGCACACCATTTTCATAGGTATTATACGTATCACCACCTAAAATACTGAAAGTGGAAAGCCTTAAACCATAATTCACAGTCAGTTTATCAGTGGCTTTAAAATCATCATTGATATAAACAGCATTCTCCCATGATTTTCTCGGGTTTCGAGGAAAGCTGCTTACACTCGTGCCGGAAGCACTGCTAGGAGTAATTGTATGGTAGATAGACTGTAGTCCGAAACGTACTGAATGTTTATTTCCTGCAAACCATGTGAAATCCTGCTTAAGATTCCAGTCTTCGATCTGGGAATCCAGTCCGAAAGTATTATCATTGCTTTTCAGACTGATTTTATAATTATAGTTGCTGTAAATTAATGAAGTATTGGAAAATAGTTTACTGCTGATAATACTGTTCCATCGCAGAGTGGCAGTTGTATTTCCCCAGTCTGTAGAAAACGTATCACCTAATCCCAAAACGTCTCTTCCGAAATACCCCGACAGATAAAGCCGGTTATTTTCATTGATCTGATAATTGGCTTTTAAATTAAGATCATAGAAATAAAGTTTACTGTCTTTAAAATCATCCGTAGTTTTTAGAAAAAGGTCAGCATATGTCCTTCTTCCGGAAACAATAAATGATGACTTTTCCTTTTGAATAGGACCTTCCACACTCAACCTGCTGCTGATCAGTCCGATTCCGCCATTTACATTATAATCTTTATTGTTACCATCCTTCATTTTAACGTCCATTACGGAGGAAAGTCGTCCTCCGTATTGTGCAGGGCTGTTTCCTTTGATAATACTGGCGTCTTTCAATGCATCACTGTTGAACGTGCTGAAGAAGCCTAAAAGATGCGAAGCATTATAAACAGGTGCTTCATCCAGTAAGATGAGGTTCTGGTCCGTCGCACCGCCTCTCACACTGAATCCGCTGCTTCCTTCACCGTTACTTTTAATTCCGGGTAAAAGCTGAATCGTTTTCATAACATCTTTTTCCCCAAACAGAACCGGCAGCTTTTCTATATTCTTAATGCTTAAGGTTTCGGTTCCCATCTGGGCAGTAGTAAGGTTTTTATCCTTTTTGATCCCTGAAATAACGACTTCATCAATTGCTCCTACTTTTTCATCTCCTTTTTCTTCCTGATCCAGCGGCAGGTCCAGCTTGGTATTCTGTTCCACCTTTATGGGATATTCAAAATCACGGTAACCGGGATAGGAAACGACCAATGTATAGCTTCCTTCAGGAAGTGACAGCGAATAAAAGCCATATTCATTGGCAACAACGGAAACAGACGGTTCCTCACTTACTTTTACAGTAACCCCGATCAGCAGTTCTCCGTTCTTGTGATCCTTTACGGTACCGCTTACTGAGTATTTCTGCTGTGCTAAAGCCATGGAACTGAAACAGAGGACAGCGGCTGTGGCAGCAGTTTTAAAAAACAGTTTTTGCATTGAGTTTAAATTTTAATGGAGTAAAAATCTGTCAAATAGTAAGTTTAAGGGGATTGATGTTAAGCTGGTTGCAAAACAGAAAATTTAGACGGATGAAATTTTGAATGTCTGGTGAAATGGTCTTTAGTTTACAGTCAAACGTAAAAAATCAACCTATTATTACTGTGATTTGAAAAAAAAGATATTATCCGGTTTTAACAGGGGGAATATTTATCTTTTAATATTCTTAATGGCCGTTTGTATTTAATGGCTGCATTTGGGCTCGGTTTCATAGTTTTTTTGTTTGGTTAGCCTGAAAGAAATAGAAAAATCCCTCTTCCGGGAATACAAAAATAGCAAAATACGACTATCAGCCTTACAATTTATTATAATCTTAATGTTAAATCATTACTGCAGGATCAAAATGAGTATAAATTTAAACAGGCTCTGGCTGAAATCAATTATATTTGTTCAACTATTCTTCTGTACCAAAAGCATAGTATGTTTCAGTATATTCTATTTAATAAATAACTGCATAAAAATGATTCCATTTCACGAACTCTTATTTTTTGTCCTGGCTGCATTTGTTTTAGTGATAAGTCCCGGGCCTAATATGATCTATCTGATTTCAAAATCAATTACACAGGGAAAGAAATCAGGGTTAATTTCTTTGGCGGGTGTGGTATGTGGGTTTATGTTTCATATTGTCATGGTATCTTTCGGGCTAACCGCTGTATTACTGGCTGTTCCTGTAGCTTATACTGTTCTGAAAACACTGGGAACGGTTTATCTCTTATATTTAGCTTACCAGGCTATCAAACCTAATAGTAAGAATATATTTGAAGTGGATAAAAACGATCCGCATGACGGAACTAAAAAGCTTTTTACAGTTGGTTTTCTCACAAGTGCCCTGAATCCGAAAGTTGCTGTATTTTATCTATCCTTTTTTCCGCAGTTCATTAAGCCGGAATATGGTTCTGTTTTAATTCAAAGCTTTGAACTGGGAATTACTCAGGTGTTTGTAAGCTTCAGTGTTAATTTTATAATTGTACTCACAGCAGCAAGAGTGGCGGCTTTTTTTGCAGATAATCCATTTTGGGTGAAGGCTCAGAAGTGGTTTATGGCCAGTGTGCTGACCTATTTAGCTGTAAAAATGGCCTTTTCAAAAGCTAAATAAATCTGATATAGCTATTGTAATCTGTAAAACCATTTTCGAAGTATGAAAAAGGCCATTCCCACTTATGATTTAAACAGCATTACCCGGCACGGTATCCTGGTCGAAAGAATTGAAAAACGGACTACGGGTAATGAAGACAATCTTTTTGATAAAGGAGTTCACCGTGACAGCCATTATATCTTTACGTTTCTGGAAAGCGGAAGAGCTAAGATGATGGTTGATTTTAAAATGATAGAAGCTCATGACACTTCTGTTTTCTTTCTGCTGCCGGGACAGGTGCATGAGGGAATTTTAATGGAGAAAGTCAGCGGATGGTTTATTGCCGTTAAAGCAGAGCTGCTGCCTGATACTGTAAGATCAGTTTTTGAAGAATTACTGATTGATATACAGCCTGTATCTGTTGGTCATAATTGGATGGAAAAACTCAATGCCTGTGCAGGAATGCTTCAATTGTCCTGCACGGAAGAAATGTTAGGGACTAAAGAAGGATTTCTCGTTGTCCAGTCACTGATGAACGCTTTTACGGGAATGTATGCCATTATTTTTTCAGGTGAAAATAATACGGGAATATTCAATGAAAGCCGTGGCGTTCAACTGGCCAGAAAATTCAGAATTCTGGTCAGAAAACAATTTAAATCCCTGAAAAGTCCATCCGGTTATGCTGAACTTTTGAATATATCTCCGGGTTATTTAACTGAAGTTATGCGTGAAGTAACAGGAAAATCTGCACAGCACTGGATACATCAGGAAATCCTGATAGAATCAAAAAGACTTTTATCCTTTACCCAGCTTACCGTAAAAGAGATTGCTTATGAGCTGGGCTACAGCGATCATACCTACTTTTCCCGTCTTTTTTCCAAAGCTGAAGGCTTTCCGCCATCAGAATTCCGGAACAAAAACAGGAACAGACAGTAAACCACGAATTGTCCAATCATTTCCCTGATACGGCTATCGGTCTGTTTTTATTTTGAAGCTTCCTTTGCATTAAAATTATTTATGCCAAGTTTACCAAAATGGATCAATGACACTCTAGAAAATGTCATGTCCTCAAAATTTAAAGAATGTACCGTTATCCATACAGAAACGATTTCAAAGGATCTTCGCCTTATCCGTTTTGCTTCCGATCTGCAGGACATTTACTTTGAACCTGCCTATGCCATCGGAATGAGAGTAAATGAAAGAGATTACCGCAACTACTCACCATTTAATTTCAATAAGCATACAGGAACTTTTGATGTGATATTCCACCTTCATGATACAGATTCTGTAGGAAGCGGTTTTGCAGGCAGCCTTTCCAAAGGAGATACGACAAAAATATTAATGCCGAGAGGAAAGCGCTTTTTTGAACCCAATGCAGAGATCCATTTCTCGATAGGTGATGAAACCTCGCTGGGAAGTTCCCTTTCCATCAAGGAAGCTGCTGAAGATGCAGATGCTTCATTTGTGTGCCTTCATCAAATGGAAGATTCTTCTGTGTTGAAAGAATTAGAGCTTTACGGTTATTACGCCCCCAAAAATGATATCCAGAACATTATGGAGGCTTTAAATGATTTTTTGAAAGAAGAAAAGCAGGTTATCTATAATAATGAAGCAGTTTTTTATCTTACAGGAAACGGAAATACAATGTCTGTAATCCGGAAGTTTCTTAAAGCAAAGGGCGTGAATGCTAAGTGTATCAGGTCGCAGGCGTATTGGATAGAGGGAAAGAAAGGACTATAAGATTGGCTCATTTACAAATGAAATTTCAGAGAATGATATATTGAGGTTTGTTGAAGAATATAGAGTTTTTATTAAAAAAAATACGTTTTCCCGTAATGGGGACATTTAGAATTTTTCTTATCATTGTAGCGAAAACTTTAACATGATTATGACACTTCAGGAAACTTATAACTATTTTGCCTCTACCTCCAATGTGGAAAATTCAGAATGGTATCAGTCTTTAAAGAAATATTCCGAATTACTTCAGGAAATCAGGCAAAAAGCAAAGCAAAATTTCTACAATTCATATAATGATCTAAATAATGATTATAAAAGCCTGGCGAATGATTCTAACGATGATTTTTTAGACAGATACATTTTTAGAAAAAATAATGGTTTGTCAGAAATATCTCAGCAGTTAGTTACATTAAAAAGAAGAGGCGAAATGACAGCAGAAGTAAATGCAAATATTTCGTTCCCTGCTTTAAATGATATTCTGAAAGAAGATGATATCAAGAAATGCTTGACCATGATTTGTGAATTTATCGATCAAAATAAGTGGACGGTAGCTAATCGCTTTTTGAGAGCATTATTTCCCACTCATTTCACATCAATAGACTCCTATAATCATTTTGAACTGCTAAAGAGAAAGCTGAAAAAAGATTTTAATATCAATATTAATACTCAGTCTGTTATTGATAAAAATGAGCAGGCTATATCATTGATAGAGTTTGATGATATTTATAAAGCACAGATTTTTTTCTGGATGCTGAAAAGCAATGAAATTTCACAGCTGTCAAAATTATCAGATAATACAATAGCTACAAATGAAATGAAAGAAAAATTCCCAATCAATCAGATTCTTTATGGGCCTCCGGGAACAGGAAAAACATATCATACAATTAATAAGGCAATTGAAATTATAAATCCGGATTTTGATTTTTCTCAGCCAAGAACAGAGATAAAAAAAGAGTTTAAAAATCTAATAGATGGAGAACAAATTGTTTTTACCACTTTTCACCAAAGCATGTCATATGAAGACTTTATTGAAGGTATAAAACCTGAGACTGTAGAAGATAATGAAGGGAATAAACATATCATTTACGATATCAAGGATGGACTTTTTAAACAAATTAATGATAAAGCAAAAAATAACTGGTTAAGCTCAATGTCGGATGATGCTACGAGGCTGTCATTTGATGAGGCCTTTTCTAAACTGAAAGAAGAATGGGACGAAGATAACAGGATTTTATTTCCGTTAACCAGGGAAGGATACGATTTTACGATTCTTGGATTTACAGAAAAGTCAATAAAATTTAAAAAATCAAATGGAGGAACCGGGCATACACTAAGCATTAATACCCTAAGTGATCTATATTATGAAAAGCGCGAAGAAAGTAGAACAGGAGTAGGAATCTATTATCCTTCTATTATCCGGAAATTATTATCATATTCTTCGGATACCACCAAAAAACAGGATTTACAAAATTATGTTCTTATCATTGATGAGATCAACAGAGGGAATGTTTCCCAGATCTTTGGCGAGCTCATCACCCTTATTGAAGAGGATAAAAGGCTGGGAAATGCAGAATCCTTAGAAATAACATTGCCATACAGCAAAGAAAAATTCGGAGTGTCTCCCAATCTATACATTATCGGGACAATGAATACAGCTGACCGAAGTGTAGAAGCATTGGACACAGCTTTGAGAAGAAGGTTTTCCTTTGAAGAAATGCCACCTAAGCCGGAGTTATTGAAATCTCCATCCGACCTCATTGAAGACCTCTTTTGGGATTATAAAGAATATCCCTGGAAAGATAAGGTATATGAACCAAAGGAAAAAGAATTGTTTGATTATTTGGGAGCACCAGAAGAATTATGGGGTAGCAGGGAAAGGATTTGGGGAATAATGAATAAAGATAAGAATAATAATAATTTAAAAAATGGAACCTATTTTTCAGAATTTGTATTTAAAAAGATTGATCTAAAAAAACTATTGATAACGATTAATAGCAGAATTGAAAAACTTCTGGATAAAGACCATTCCATAGGTCACGCCTATTTCATAGGAAAAGATGATGAAACAATCATTGATTCCTTTTATAAAAATATAATTCCGCTGCTGCAGGAATATTTCTTCGGAGACTATGGTAAAATAGGTTTGGTATTAGGAAAAGGGTTTGTAAAACTGAAACAAAACAGATCATCGGTTTTTGCAGATTTCGATTATCAGAATGATTATTCAGAAAGAGAATCCTACGAAATTATAGACTATAGAAACCCGGATCTTGACTATCAACTGGAAGGCAGCGGAATTAAAATGGATTTTAAAAAAGCCATAATGTTGTTAATGAATCAGCCTGTTCAATGAGTTCCCCAAAAGCTATCGTAGTTTTCGAACATGAAAGAATGACTTTTGATCTCAATAATCAAGAAGAAAAAGCCCTGTATGATGCATTGGTAAAATATTATGGAGATTATACCCCATTTTTTAAACTGATAAGAAATGGAGTTCAATTCAACCAGAATGTTGGTGTTATAAGAATAGGGGATACTACTATTGAAGTATTGCCAAAAGCGGATAACAATGACAAAGATACCTGGAGACGGTTGTTAATAGACATGATTAAAACCATATGGGGATTTGAAGTTAGAGTTTCCGGCAGTGCAGATCTAAAGCTGAAAAGCAATTCAATTTTAGACCTGTATTTTGAGCTGTATATCAAAGAATTGGAATATTTACTTCATCGTGGTCTTATTAAAAGATATAATAAGAAAGAGGGAAACCTGTACGCTTTAAAAGGATCCCTGCAGTTTTCAAAGCATATATCACAAAATCTGGTACATAAAGAAAGGTTTTATGTGAAATACCCAAACTATGATGTGAATCATCAGATACACTGCATCTTATACAAAGCATTAAAGCTTGTTTATCAGACCAATAATAAGCCGGATTTGAACAGCAGGATAGGTGCTGTGCTTTTGAATTTTCCTGAAATGAATGATATTAAAATCACAGAATCTACTTTTGATAAATTAGTATATGACAGGAAGAATCTGCATTATGAGAAAGCCCTTCAAATTGCTAAATTACTTTTACTGAACTATCATCCGGACGTCTCAAAAGGAAAGAATAATGTACTTGCATTAATGTTTGACATGAACCGTTTATGGGAACAGTTCGTATACGTGGTTTTAAAGAAGGATCTTAAAGTGGATGGCTTTAAAGTAAAATCTCAGGTATCAAAAGAATTCTGGAGATCAGAAACCGGAACCAAAAGCAGAATGAAGCCCGATATTGTTTTAGAATCACTGAATAATTCTATTGTTCTTGATACAAAGTGGAAGAACTTATATGAGAAAGGTCCTTCCCCTGAAGATTTAAGGCAGATGTATGCTTACCATCATTATTATAAAGCCTCAAAAACAGCCCTGGTTTACCCCGGGGAAGAAGGAAAATTGATTAAAGGAAAATATATTGCCTTAGAAAATCATGAAAATTTATCCGACAATACCTGTGGAATTGCTTTTATATCAACCCATAAAAATATAAAGGAATGGAAAAAGAATATTGTATCATTTGTAAGAGAAAACTTCCTTGATTATCATGAAAATATTGGCTGATAAGCTCAGGCATAGTATGGAGATTGAAGCAGAGAAGCTGGACTGAATGGGATAAAATAGATTTTGGAAAACAAACAATTATTGATTATAATTTTAAAAAGATGCATTCAAAGAATGCATCTTTTTTATTTACACAAAAGCACTCATTCAAAATTTACAAAATAGCTGATTCTGCAAAAAAAATATTTTTTTAAACAGTTGTTTAAATTCTTGTTATCCTGCTATTTAAGGGTGTTTAACTCAAATAATCCTGCCCTGAATAAGCAGGTGAACTGAAATTTTGGTATGCAAATTGTTCTTAAGGGGATGTATTCAAATAAACATATTTTTCTTCTTAAAATATGTAAAATACGTTAATTTATTATAAAATCATATGAATAATTTAGATTATGATACTGTTAATAAGAAATTCATTTTCTTGTTAATGGTTCTTTTTTACGGTATTGCGAACGCGCAATGTACAGCTTACACAGGCCAGGCAATGAATCCCGGCGGAACTTATTGTCTTACTGGAAATCTTACTTTGGTTAATGATATCACTATTCCGCAGGATGCAACTTTGATTATAGAACCTGGCGGAGAATTTATTGTAAAAGGGGTTACAGTAAAAGGTAATCTGGAGATCAGAGATGCTGCCAGTGTAAAATCTGAGGGCTCAATCATAATCGGGGGGTTTGGAACTCAGAAAAATTCAAAAGTAAAGCTGGGAACAAAAGCATACCTTTCCCTTACCGGTTCGGTTTCCCAGGAAGACCCTTCGTTCATGGGAATATATCCGGGAGCCACTTCTACTATTGATATGGGGACGTACAGTGTTGTAGAAATATGTGGAACTTTCAGCCAGCAGTCTGTTACCTATCCTTTTGTAAACTATATTGGAACTCCTTTGGGAAAAGCCTACTGTATTGCCAAAGCTCAGGTAAGCGGAGGCGGAAGCTCTATACTCAGTAATGATAGCCAGATCATAGCCATTGCGATGGATACGGTTACAGGACTTGCTCCCGGAAATGCCGGTTTCTGCGGGCCAAACGCTACCAAAGCTATGTGTCCGGCCTTATGGCCTTCAGGTCTTCCGGATGATAAGCGGGTTTGCGGGTTTGCGGATGAAATTGTGAATGAGTTGGATGATTACTGTACCAAACCGGGCACTTCAGGAACACCGGACGGTTATACTAAAATGGGGATCACTGTACAGCAGAAAACAGGTAGCTGGCCTGAGAATATTCCTAATGGATTTCTGGCATTGGAATCAAAAACTAAAGGATTTGTTATTACCAGGGTAAAGCATGTGAGCCAGACTCCTCAGCCGGAAGATGCTGTTGCAGAACCGAAAGAAGGAATGCTGGTGTATGATATTCAGGACCGTTGCGTAAAATTATACAACGGGAACGAATGGAAATGTATTGAAAGAAGTTGTAACGATTAACCTAATTTGTAAATAAAATGAAACACATAAAAAGCATAAGCACTATCCTGATATTATTTATTTCCAATTCTTTCTATACTCAGGTAGCTATAGGCAAAGAAGTGATTGACGGCAAAAGTACAGTGCTGGATTTCAACAATACCTCTGCAAATACAAAAGGTATTATTCTTCCTGCAACACAAGGGCTTCCTGCAGGCAGTAACCTGGCAAACGGAACATTTATTTTTGACCAATCTGATGATAAAGTAAAGGTTTACGAAAATAATGCATGGAAATCACTCAGTGATAAAGGAAATTCATCTGCAGTTTCCGGTAATACTTCCGATGAAACGGGGAACGGGGTAGTAATTGGCGCTCATGAAGGCAGTCCGGATGGAGTGCTTGTCCTTGAATCACCGGATAAAGCCATGATCCTTCCCAAAATATCTTCGCCGCACCTCAATGTCAAAAATCCGTATCCCGGAATGATTTGTTATGATACAGACAGTAAAACTTTTGCTGTTTTTGACGGAACAGTCTGGAATTATTGGAAATAATAACAATATAAGCATTGTAAAAAAGGCCCTGCATCAATAATAAGCTGGGCCTTTTTTATTTTTTCCTTCCGTACATAAGAATTCTTTTAAAGGCATAAATAGCAGGAAGTTTTGGGAATTTTGTTTCAATACGCTGTTTAAATTCTGCCGTAAAGGCTTTCTGCTGTTCCCCATTAAGTTTTTCCAGGTAAGGAATCAGAGCTGATCCTGAAATGAAATTATACAAAGTTTCGTGATCTTCGGCAATGATAGGATAAACCTTCTGCGATAAATTCAGATCTTCAATACCGTTATCAAACAGTATTTGGGCATATTCATCGATTGTAAGTACTGCAGACGGACGGTTCCAGCCATTCAGCTGTGTTTGGAAAGGTTCTTCATCCGCCAGTTCAAAAAGAATCCTGTTCAGTATATTTCCGGGCTGGTAAGGCATTTGTATCGCCAGTTGGCCACCGGAATTCAGTTTGGAAATCAGTTTTGGAAACAGTTGTTGGTGATCATCAGACCATTGCAGAGCTGCATTACTGAAGATAAGATCCCAGTTTTCATCAGCATTTAACATTTCTTCTGTTGCAGCAAGTCTGAAATGAAGACGATTATTTTCCAGTGTCTTTGATTTTTCAAGCATTTCAGGAGATGAATCAATTCCTGTAAACGTAGCATGAGTTAGCTTTTCGGTAAGTATGGCCGTCTGTTCGCCTGTTCCACATCCAAGGTCTACAGCTTTCATATCTTTTTCATCGGTAATAAGCTCCGCAAGATCATAAAACGGCTTAAAGCGGATATTTTTAAATTGATTGTAAACATCAGGATTCCAAGGCATATTCTGTGATTTTAAATGTGACTTCAATTTAGTAATTCCGATACAAAATGCTGAAAATAAAATGATAAAATATTCTTAAAATGTCCTGACTTCTTGATAAAGAAGAATAAATTCTCTCGCAGATTTAGCAGATTACGCAGATCTTTATATTGTTAAATGCTAATTAAAATATATAAAATAATCAAAATTATCTTCATTTTGATATACACAAACATCTGCGCAATCTGCTAAATCTGCGAGAGATAAAAAATATCAAGGATTATTGCCGGCTTACAAAATCTGCACACTCTCCTTAATACTGTTCATCACAAAAATACTTTTCGTTTGCCCGATTCCCTCAATTTCAGAAAGCTTATTGACAAAAAAATCATGAAAATCATCCATATTCGAGGCAAGAATTTTAAGCATAAAATCAAAATCCCCGCTGATGTTGTAAAATTCAACAACTTCTTTCAGTTTTCCGACCTCTTCAATGAATTTCCCTGCTGTCTTTTTGTTATGAACATTCAGGGCAATCATGCAGATGACCATCATGCCTTTATTAACTTTTTTGCGGTCTACTACAGCTGTATATTCCTTGATAATTCCAAGCTTTTCCATTCGTTTCATTCGCTCATGGGTAGGAGTGGGGCTTAGATTGATCCTTGCAGAAATATCACGTACACTCATTTTGGCGTCCTTTTGAAGCAAGCGCAGGATAGAAAGATCTTTTTCGTCGGGAGTATATTGTTCGGCAGTCATTTGTTCTGTTTTTAGGCTTGTTATTAATTGTGATAGATTATTTGTTCTTTTATATTCTGTTTATGTGTAAATATGTTCCAAATTTAATGTATAATTTTTATATATGTTCTTTTAAAATTAATTTTGCAGGAAATTTGAACATTATGAGTGCAAGGAAAAATTTAATATTAATATTAGCATCGGTAGGAACTTTTGTAGAGGCTTTGGATATTGCCATTATTAATTTAACGATTCCTTCTATTCAGGAACAGTTTCATATCGGAGCAGAGACAGTGCAGTGGCTTCAAACCCTGTATGTATTATTTTTCGGAGGCTTCCTGATTATTGGAGGTAAACTTTCGGATCAGATCGGACGGAAAAAAATATTCCTTATCGGGGCTTTGATTTTTATGCTGACATCTTTAGGAGCGGGACTTTCGCAGAGCTTTGAAGTCTTGGCAATCTTCCGGGCTCTTCAGGGATTGGGAGCTGCATTGATTATGCCCTCTGCATTATCCATTGTGACCAACACATTCAAAGGGGAGCAGGAACGTAACCGCGCCATTGGAATTTTCAGCTCATTTGCTGCGATTGGCTCAGGAAGCGGACTTTCAGTAGGTGGGATTATCAGTACTTATCTCAGTTGGCACTGGGTTTTCCTGATTAATGTTCCTATTCTTTTAATCACCTTGATTTTTGCCTATCAGCACCTTCCTGCGGATGAAAAAAATGAAGCCGGTCAGAAAACAGATCTTATATCAGGAATACTACTTGTATTAGGGCTGTTGAGTCTTACCTACGGAACACATGAATTGGTTCATGTAAAAGAAAATCCGTTGATGATTGTAGGTTCTCTGGTACTTTCTGTCCTGCTTTTGGTTACTGTATTCATCAGGTTGAAATCTGTAGCCCAGCCACTGATTGATTTACAGATGTTTAAGCACAGATCTTTGATGATTTCTAATATTGTTTTCATTACATTGGGGGCCTTTTTTATAGGATTTTTATTTCTGATTTCATTAATGCTTCAGAAAGATATGGGATATAGTGCAGCTTCTGCCGGACTGATGCTCGTACCGTTCAGTATCATGTCAGCACTGGCCGCAAAATTTGTATTGCCTCATATTTCTAAGAGATTGAGTTCTTCCCAAATGGGTGTATTCGGCTGGAGTTTTATGCTGGCTGGAGCTTTATCCTTACTGATTGCGGTTTATACAGGCCATCCGCTAGCTGTGGTATTATTGGGAGCTGCCTGTATTTCAGGAATAGGAATGACATTCTGTTTTACAGCGCTTTCTGTGATGGGAATTCAGGATGTAGAACCTTCACATTACGGAGTTGCATCCAGTTTAAGCTCTACGAGTTACTTTCTGGGAGCGGGAATCGGTCTTTCTTTCATGACTTTAATGAGCCAAATCTTCCCTTCACAATATGCAGTGGGAGATTTAAGCTTGATAATATTAATTGGATATGCTTTATTAGCCCTTGGAATGTTGTTATATTTCATTATTAAAAGTATAAAGATTGGAAAAGCTGAAATAGCTGTTTCATGAACGGATTAAAAATATACAGACTATATGAAAAAGGAATCGGCATTATATGTCGGTTCTTTTTATTTTAGCAGAATGAAAATACAGATTATCAGTGACCTTCACCAGGAATTCGGTTCTACGGATTTATTTTTTGATCATGCAGATGTTGTGGTGTTTGCCGGAGATATTAATCTGGGAATAAAAGGAATTGAGTGGATCAAATCAAAAATCATAGGAAAGCCTGTGATTTATGTTCTGGGAAATCACGAATATTATAAAGGTTCTTATCCGAAAACTTTAAACAAAATCAGGCAGGCTGCTGAAAACTCAAATGTCTTTGTCCTTGAAAATGAAGCTGTAGATATTGACGGCATCCGTTTTCACGGAGCTACACTCTGGACGGACTTTTCTATTTTCGGAAACCCATTGCATTACGGAATGATCTGTCAGCCTAAAATGAACGATTACAAAAAAATCACAAGAGATCCGTCTTATTCAAAATTAAGGACCATTGATACCTTTAAAATTCATCAGCTTTCAAAGTTTTGGTTAAAGGAAAGTCTTGAAAGCTCTGCAGGCTTAAAGAATATTGTGGTTACGCATCATGCACCGAGCATCCGGTCTGTTCCGGAACATTACAAAGAAGATCCTGTAACTTCTGCTTATGCATCCAATCTGGAAGATTTTATTTCAGAACATAAGCCTTTATACTGGATTCACGGACATATTCATACACCATGCAGATACAGAATCAGTGAAACTGAAATTATCTGCAATCCCCACGGTTATATTGATGAGAAATATAATGGTTATGAAAAGGAATTAATTGTTGAAATATAATGAGAACATTTTTTCTGTTTTCTTCATAAAGTAAAAGTGATCTTTCTTCGTCTATGATAATGAAAAGGTTTTTAAATGATCTTATTATGAAGAATACAAATATACATGAGGGTATTATTCTTATTCCTGATTTCAGCGGGTTTACTGAATTTGTGTTCAATACAAAACTTTACACCGGAGAATATATTGTAAGACAACTATTATCTACACTGATTGATGTGAACGATCAGTATTTTGAAATTTCAGAGATTGAAGGTGATGCTATTTTATTTTACAGATATGACAGCCATCCGTCTTATCAGAATATTTCAATAATGCTTTGGAAAATGCGGAATGCTTTTAATCAAAAGATTAAAGAGCTGGAAAAAGAACTAAGCATTTCTATTGACATGTCGCTGAAATTTATTGTCCATTATGGGAAATTTTCACAGTACAGTATCGGAAATTTTAAAAAGCTTTATGGAAAAACAATAGTGGAAGCCCATCAGATGCTTAAAAACGGATTTGCAGAACAGCCTTCTTATGCCTTGTTCAGTAATTCCTTTTTAGAAAATACAATAAACAGAAAGCCGGAATTTAATGTACCTGAATATCATCTGTCTGAAGTAGGAATGATTCATTATTTTGAAAGTGTCAGCTAGCCTGCGGTTTCAAAAAAATTGCAGCATCAAAAAAGATACTGCAATTATATCACCTCTGACTTGTAACTGATAACTTAAAATTACCAGTTTACTCCGTCAACCAAAATCCCGTTTCCTTCAGAATTGGCTAAACGAAGCTCTTTTAATTCTCTGTAGTCTTCAGAATCATAGAACTCCTGAGCTCTTTCAAAACTTGGAAATTCTATGATGATCAGTTCTTTGGGTTTCCATTCCCCTTCATAGGCTTCGATTTTTCCGGCGACGACGATATATTTTCCGCTGTATTGCTCTACCAGGCTTGTTACTTCTGCTCTGTGTCTGTCAATTGCTTCCTGATTAAGGACTTTAATGTTTTCAAAAATGAAAAATGCACTCATAATTTTTTGTTTTTATATTATTTTAAAAGAATGATTTCGGAAAAATTGATGTTGTATAAATTGTTCTGCAGAATGGTCTCTATTGCAGATCTGTCAAGTTCCAGATATTCAGTCTGATGCATTTGAAACTGTGCAATGATAATTCCCATGGCGGTATAAAGCTGACTGAATTTCCAGTGAATGAATTCTACTTCATCATTGAGCTTCGATAGCCGGAATTTTAAAAAATCCTCACGTTCCTGAACGCTGGGAATATTAATATATTCACGGGTTTCTTTAAGATATGATTTCAACTGATCCCTGTCATAGTCCGGTTTGATGTAAAACCCTAACGCTATTTCGTATCCTTCAGGGTCAGATTTTGGCTGTATTAATCCGTAATCAACATATAAACAGGAAAACGGACGGTTATGTTCAGGGAAATGCTGTGACAGCCACGCATCGATTTTTGTTTTATCCATAGGTATGATATTTAGTATATAAGAACTCCGACAAAAGCACCGTAATTTCCCTGATATATGCCTTCTTTGCCCATAATTCGCATATTGACGGCAGGCCCGAACCTGAAATTTTTATACTGAAGGCCTAAACGGGAATTGATATAGGTAAAATCATGGTTTCCATTCTTTTCAAGATAAGACGTGGCCGACTGAATACTGAAATAAGGTTCAAATTTTCTGTTTTTTGTGCCTCTGTACTCAAACAAAGCAAACAGTTCGCCTACACCGTCTTTATGCAGCTCAATGCTTGGCTGGACAATAAGAGAGATATTCTGTGTGTTGTAGAGATAAGATAAAGCCAGAAGTGGTTTAAAACCATTGAATGTTTTTAAATTGGCACCCAGACCCATATTAAAACCTTTAACTGGCTCATAGTAAGCAATCGCCTGAACAATATAAATGCTGGGATTCTCCTTTTTATAATCCACTTCATAATTGGTCAGATTGAAAAAATTGAACTTACTGTTCGGGCTGAATTTTTTGGCAATAATAGACTGAAACATTCCCCAGCGGTTACCAGCCATGGCTTCCAGAAGAACAGGCTCGGGTACAGGATAATTTTCATCATGGAACTGCGCTTTTACAAGCTGGCCGGATAGCATCCAGAACATCAGAAAGTATAATACCTTTTTCATTTGTTTAAATTTCTGATGCAAAATTATATTTCTAGTAACCTTATTTAGGTATTACTTTTTTGGTAAAAAGTATAAAAAATGATGTATTTTTGAAAAATGGAACCGAATGACGTTTATTATATTGAGGGAGTGAAAGATTTTCTGAAAGCAATGAATTTGTCTCATTTTCAGAAGCATCCGTCTTTTCATATTCTGAAATTTGAAGACCACTTCCAAGAGATGCCAAAGAAAGTAAATCTTCATTCCCATAACTATTTTGAGATCAGTTTTGTGACGCATTCCAGTAAAGGAAGCGCAAGGCTTAAAATAGAGGATACTACTTTTCAGCCAAAGGAAAACAGTTTGACTTTTGTGGCTCCCGGCCAGAAAACATACGTGGAAGTGGAAGGCAGTATACAGGACGGAAAAGGATTTCTGCTGGTTTTTACAGCTGACTTTCTGCAGGACATTTCCTCTGATTTTAAACTGATCAAGAATTTTCCTTTCTTTAATGTACAGGTTTCACCCATTTATTACCTGGATGCGGAATATTATAACCGGTTTTTGCAGCTGATGAATACGATGTATGACAAATTCAATTTAAATGAATCTGTACAGTTCGATATCATCATGCATTATCTACATATTCTTCTTCTGGAAATACTGAATCTGGCCAATCATAATAAAAACACATATAATAGCAGGGCTGAAGAAGTCTCATTTCTTTTTGAAAATTTACTGAAACAGACCCCTGAAAAGCACCAGCCTATCCGGTTTTATGCAGACAAACTTCATGTAAGCTCTGTATATCTTTCCGAATGTGTGAAAAAAGTGACGAAACTGACCGTAAAGCAGCTGATTGATAAATATATTATTATGGAAGCTAAATCCCTTCTTGAATTTTCAGACTTAAATATTGGAGAAATAGCACATCAATTAGGTTTTGGGGAAAGATCAAATTTTATCAATTATTTTAAAACCCATACCCAATTAACTCCCAGACAGTTTCAAAAGAATCAAACAGACTGATTAAAAGAAATTGTCTGAAAATAAAAAAGAACCCAATCAGATGGGTTCTTTTTTAATTATATGACTCAATGAATTTATTTCAGTGTAAATTTTACCTTTGTTTTAATCGCATCAGAAGAATTTCCGATCTGAGCTTCAAAATCTCCCGGTTCAGCCGTCCATTCATGTTTATCTGCATCAAAATAGCTTAATGCTGATTTATCGATGGTGAAAGTCACATCCTTCTGTTCACCGGGATTTAAAAATACTTTTTCAAACCCTTTCAGCTCCTTTTCAGGACGTGGTACAGAAGCTTTCAGATCGCTGATGTAAAGCTGGGCTACTTCAGCACCTGCCTTCTTACCCGTATTTTTTACAGTCACAGTGAAAGTGATCTTATCATCAGAAGTCATGGTCGTTTTGTCAGCTTTTGCCTTTCCGAATTCAAATGTTGTATAACTCAAACCATGTCCGAAACTGAATAAAGGTTTTATCTTTTTGGTATCATGCCAACGATAACCCACAAAAATACTTTCATTATAAGTAATATTGATAGGATTTTTCTGGTCTTTACCTTTTCCGGCTGCCAGTTCGTCTTTCTGTCCCGGATATTCTCCCAGCTGATGTGCTGAATTGTCTTCAAGTTTCATCGGGAAAGTAAACGGTAGTTTGCCGGAAGGATTTGTATCACCTGCTAAAACCGAGGCAATAGAATTTCCGGCTTCAGAGCCTAAATACCATGACTGCAATACAGAAGGAACCTCTTTGATCCAAGGCATTGCCACTGCATTCCCGGAAACCAAAACTACAGCAAGGTTTTTATTGGCTTTCGCCAGTGCAGAAATCACGTTATCCTGATTGTAAGGTAGTCCGTAGCTTTTTCTGTCATTACCTTCACTGTCCTGAAAGTCAGATTTATTCAGGCCGCCTACGAAAATAACATAGTCTGAATTTTTGGCTAATTCTACAGCTTCATTGAGTAATTCTGCTGCAGAACGTTCATCTTTCAGGTCCTGCCCGGATTTAACCCCGTTATATTCGCCGCCGATATCACCTACATAGCCTCTTGCATATTGTACATCAGCTTGTTTTCCGAATCTCGCTTTGATTCCATCCAACGGAAGGGTTTCATATTTTACTTTTAAAGATGAAGATCCGCCACCAACTGTCATGATTTTAATGGCATTTTCACCGATAACTGCAATTTTTTTAGCCTTATTAATATCAATCGGAAGAACATTTCCCTGATTTTTCAACAGGACAATTCCTTCTTCCCCAATCTCTTTTGCTACAGCTTTATGCTCCTCAGAAGCAATATTTCCGAAAGGCTTGTTCCTGTTCATCGTTGTTTTGTAAGCCAGACGAAGCAATCTTGTTACCTTATCATCAAGTTCCTGTGTTCCTACTTTTCCGGCTTTGATAAGGTCTAAATAAGGCTTTGCTAAATAATAATTATCATAAGCATTTTTAGTTCCGGCAGAAAGCCCGTTCGTCCAGCTTCCGAATTCAAGGTCTAGTCCGTTGTGGATGGCCTGTTCCGTATTATTTACTGCACCCCAGTCGGATACGACAACTCCTTTATAGTTCCATTCTTTTTTCAGAATATCATTTAAAAGATATTGGTTTTGGCTCGCATACTGGTTTTTATACATATCATAAGCACCCATGATAGTCCAGGAATCTCCTTCAGTTACCGCTGCTTTGAATGGAGGTAAATATATTTCATAAAGTGCCCTGTCATCAACATTCACATTGCTTGTATGACGGAACATTTCCTGATTATTCAAAGCAAAATGTTTTACAGAAGTTGCTACCCCGTTCGATTGTACGCCTTTTATGTAGGGAACCACCATTTTTGAAGTCAAATAGGGATCTTCACCCATATATTCGAAATTTCTTCCGTTCAGTGGTGTCCTGTAAATATTGACACCGGGTCCCAGAAGGATATCTTTTTTCCTGTATCGGGCCTCTTCACCCAGAGCTTTTCCATAATTCCAGGACATTTTTTTGTTCCATGTTGCAGAAAGTGCTGTAAGGGCAGGGTAGGCAATAATAGAGTCATTCGTCCATCCAGCCTGATCCCATTCATCCCACATTACCTCAGGGCGCACTCCGTGAGGACCGTCTGTAGTCCAGAATTCAGGAATCCCCAGTCTTGGAACTCCCGGTGAGCTGAATTTCGACTGTGCATGCAGCATAGCCACTTTTTCTTCCAGTGTCATCCTTGAAAGAGCATCCTGAATACGTTGCTCCACTGGTTTGGATTCATCTAAATAAACAGGTTGGGTATTAGTCTGAGCCATATAGGAAGCAGCAATAAAGGTGAATAAACTTACAATGGCGGTTTTCTTGAACATAAAATGCCTTTTTATTGATTAATAGCAAAAGTAAGTAAAATTTTTATTATCTCAAATTGAGAAAATAAATTTAATCAATAAAAAGAGAATTAAATATTGATATTTTATAGTTCAGGATATAAGCTATCAGGATAAGGAGTTTTATGAAAGTTGATATTTATTGGCTGAAATTTAAAATTCTGTATCCAACTCATCATTTATCATTCATCACTTATCATTTATTTCTGGTCTTCCCATCCCTTCACAGCACCACTTTTAAAGATCTCTTCGGCTTTTTTTGCCACTTCATCAGACTGATAGGCTTTTACAAAGTTTTTGACTTTAGCTGAATTTTTATTCTCATGGGTAGCAACAATGACATTGACATATGGTGAATCTTTATCTTCTTTAAAAACACCTTGCTTATCCGCATCCAATTCGGCCTGTGATGCAAAATTGTTATTGATTACCGCGATAGTTACTTCTTTATCATCAAGGACTCTTGGAAGTTGTGGTGCTTCGATTTCAAGGATTTTCAGCTGTTTCGGATTTTCGGTGATGTCTGTAACTTTTGGTAATAACCCTGTTCCTTCTTTTAATTTTAAAAGACCATTTTTTTGAAGCAGAAGCAATGACCGTCCTTCATTGGTAGGGTCATTGGGAATCACAATAGTGCTTCCGTTCTGTAGCTGGCTGATATTTCTTATCTTTTTTGAATAAGCAACAATAGGGTAGACAAAAGTATTCCCCACTACAGCTAATTTGTATCCACGTTGCTTCGACTGTTCATTCAGATAAGGGACATGCTGGAAAGCATTGGCTTCAATATCTCCGTTGTTTAAAGCCTCATTCGGAACTACATAATCATTAAAGGGAATAAGTTCCACATCCAGATTATATTTTTCTTTTGCTACTTTTTGGGCAGCTACTGCAATTTCCATTTCCGGACCATAGGTAATTCCTACTACAATGTGATTCGGGTCATTTTTCTTTCCTGAACAGGCTGTGAATATAAGAAGTACAACTGTTAAAAGGCCTGTGATTTTTATCTTTTTCATTAGAATTTTTGTTGTTAAACAAGTGGCTTCAAGAGTCTCAGCCACCTGTAATATTTTTTACCTATGATCGAATTTTTTTGCCAATCTGTCTCCTGCAAACTGTATAATGAATACTAATGCAACCAACAGTACTAGTACAACATTCATGATAACTGCATCATACCCAATGTATCCGTACTGGTATCCGATCTGTCCCAGTCCTCCGGCTCCCAAAGCCCCACCCATAGCAGAATAGCCTACCAAAGTGATCAGAGTGATTGCAGCATTATTGACGAGTGAAGGAAGCGCTTCCGGAAGCAAAACTTTTTGAATGATCTGTAATGGTGACGCTCCTAAAGCTCTGGCTGTTTCTATAAGTCCATGAGGAACTTCAAGAAGGCTGTTTTCCACTAATCTGGCAATAAACGGTGCAGCTCCGACACTTAACGGGACCAAAGCGGCATTCATCCCAATTGAGGTTCCTACAATCACTCTTGTGAATGGAATCATCCAGACAATCAAAATAATAAAAGGAATAGAACGGAAAATATTAACCAGAATAGAAATAATTCTGTAATAAACTGCGTTTTCCAGCAGCTGTCCTTTTCTTGTTAAAAACAGAAGAATTCCAACCGGAAGGCCTAAAACAAATCCAAAAAATCCTGAAACAAACGTCATATAAACCGTTTCCCAAAGTCCCTTTCCCAAAAGAGAAATTACCGAATCACTAAGCATATCCTTTTACTGTATTTTGAATTTTATTCTGGTTAAAATAATAGATGGCTTTCTGGTTTTCCTCGGTTTCTCCCTGTAACTGAAGTAAAAGCTTCCCAAAGTTTGAGTTGCCAAGATATTCTACATCAGCTTTCAGAAGTCTGTAAGGGATTTTATATTGTTCATACAGCGTGGAAAGCAGTTCTTCAACGCTGATATTTTCATTAAGTTCTATTTCAACTAACGGAAATAAGCCGTCTTGCGGTTCTTTCTGCAGTTTTTTATTAAGTTCCTGAGGTATGGTCATGATATCTGAATTTATAAATTGACGGATCACCGGATTTTCTTTATCTGAGATGATCTCGCTTAATGTTCCTTTTGCTAATAATTTTCCCTTATCTATAACAGCCACATGATTGCAGACAGCTTTGATGACTTCCATCTCGTGAGTAATCAGAAGGATAGTAATGCCTAGTCTTTGATTAATATCTCTTAAAAGCTGCAGGATAGATTGTGTAGTTACAGGATCCAGCGCGCTGGTAGCCTCGTCACATAAAAGAAGATAGGGATCATTGGCTAATGCCCTCGCAATGGCCACTCTCTGTTTTTGTCCGCCGGAAAGGCTTTTTGGGTAATCATTGGCTTTGTCTTCCAGTCCGACGATTTTCAGAAGCTCATTCACTTTTTTGTTGATTTCGTCTTTGCTGACGTGATCCAGTTCTAATGGAAGGGCAACATTATCAAAAACAGTTCTCGATGAAAGCAGATTAAAATGCTGGAAGATCATCCCGATTTTTTTGCGTTCACCTGCAAGCTGTTTGGAGCTTAACTTTGTGAAATCTTTTCCGTTGATGATGATCTGCCCTTCATCAGGTCTTTCCAGAAGATTTACAGTACGGATCAGTGTACTTTTTCCGGCGCCGGAAAATCCGATAATGCCAACAATATCTCCTTTCTCCACATTGAGGCTTACCTGATCCAGAGCTTTAAAGATCTGCTTTTTTTGATGAAATGTTTTTGAAATGTTTTTGATTTCTATCATTTTTTAAAGTATAGTTTTAATTTAAATAGGCTGGTACGGTCTGGTAGTCTTATTGAAAAACCGTTTCAGTCTTCTTATCTTCACTTTCGAGCGTTTTGACAGCCTGAAATATTTCGTCACATTGGTAAGAAGTACTCCCAATAATATAATGGATAACCCGTACAGCTGATTTCCGTTAATGGTTTGCCCGGCTACGATCCAGCCCGCCAATACTGTAACAATTGGGTTAATATAAGTATGTGTACTTACTAAAGCTGCAGGTTTTACAGAAAGCAGCCATATGTAAGATAAGTAAGCGACAATTGATCCGAAAAATACTAAGAATAACACACCTGTCCATGCCGAAGCAGGAACGTTGGAGAATGAAAAACCATGCCATTCTTTTCTGGATGCAGCAATAATAAAAGAGGCAACTCCCGCTGTGATAAGCTGTTGGGAAATATTCATGAAAGTAGACTGTGACGCCGGATTTTTCTTTGAATATAGAGAGCCCAGAACCCATGCAACCGAACTTAATGCCAGTACAATAAATGCTGTGATACGAAGATTTCCGTTAACTGCTGTATGGGCTGAACCAGAAACACTTCCGTTCAGGAATAATATAAGGCCGACAAAACCAATGACAAGGCCTATCGGAATGAATTTATCTGAGAAATAATACTTCCAGTTTTTCTTATCAATAGCAATGAACCAGAAAGGCCCGGTTGCAATGGCAATTGCTGCTTCAGAAGCTGATACATATTGTTCACCCCAGGCTACAAGGCCTGTTCCGCCGGTAAGGATAAGTATTCCTGTGATGGCATTTTTTTTCCAGTTGATCAGGGAATTTGCTTTTTCTCCTTTAGCCAGCAGCCAGCCAATCATCAGAAGTCCTGCTGCTAAGAAACGGAATCCGGAAAGAATAAAAGGAGGAAATCCTTTCAGTCCAAATGAAATGGCAAGAAATGTAATTCCCCAGATCACGTAAATATTGATAAATGCCACTGGTATCAGCCAGCTGTTTTTAGAACTGCTCATTGTGTATGTTTTTGTGTGATTGTATTTCAAAATAAAAAGGCCCTACAACGTGGTAAGGCCTTTAGAAATATGTGATATAAAAATAAGGTCAGCCACGGGATTCCTGATGCATAGGCATGCAGTTGCACGTCATCATAGTTTTGATGGTCTGTTTCTTCACGGACTGATGTCTGAATCCTTGTTTCATTTTAATTTCTTTTCCTGAATACGGTTGCAAATATAGGACATATATTTTTATTAGTCCACTAAAACAATAGACTTTTTAGTTTTTTTTATTTTTTGAATTTTTAATTGATTGTTTTTCAGTGGTTTATTTTGTTTTAAATTTTGTTCATATTCAATTTAATCAATGAAAATATCAGGTTTATTGTTGAAAATATGGAAGTGATAGTTCTCTAAACAGGTTAACGTAGTTAGCTGTCAACTCACAACAAAATTGGGTAAATCCAAAAAAAATCCCGACTTTTGTCCCCCTTCAATAATCCCGAGATTCATGAAACTTTGTATTGCAGAAAAGCCAAGTGTTGCCAGAGATATCGCCAAAGTATTAGGTGCTACTACGCCTAAACAGGGCTATATGGAGGGCAACGGATACTGTGTGACATGGACGTTCGGGCATCTTTGTACATTGAAAGAACCTCATGACTACGGTCCTCAGTATAAATCCTGGAATCTTTTTTTATTACCCATTATTCCAAATAATTTTGGGATAAAACTAATTCCCAATAAAGGAGTTGAAAATCAATTTAAAGTAATAGAAAAACTAGTAGAGGAATGTGATGAGGTCATTAACTGCGGTGATGCCGGGCAGGAAGGAGAGTTGATTCAGCGATGGGTCTTGCAGAAAGCAAAATGCAACAAACCGATTCAGCGTTTATGGATTTCATCCCTTACTGAAGAAGCAATCAAAGAAGGATTTGACAACCTGAAACCTGCTGAAGAATATAAAAATCTGTATCTGGCGGGAAATGCAAGAGCAATTGGAGACTGGCTGCTGGGAATTAATGCAACGAGATTATTTACCAAAAAATTCGGAGGGAATAAAGCTGTTCTTTCCATTGGAAGGGTGCAGACACCTACATTGGCGATGCTGGTTCAGCGTCAGAAAGAAATTGATGCATTTACAACCGAAGAATACTGGGAACTTAAAACAAAATACCGTGATGTTATTTTCAATGCGGCAATAGACAGGCTGAAAACTTTAGACCGTGCAGAAAAAGGACTCGAATATCTTAAAGTTAATCCTTTTGAGATTGTTTCCTTTGAAATTAAAGAAGGAAAAGAAAAAAATCCGAGACTTTTTGATCTTACCGGACTTCAGGTGGAAGCCAATAAAAAATATGGTTATTCCGCAGAAAATACTTTGAATTATATCCAGAGTCTTTACGAGAAAAAGCACGTAACCTATCCACGTGTAGACACTACTTATCTATCGGAAAGTCTTTATCCTAAAATAGATGGTATCCTTCGGAAAATGTATTTCTATCAGGAACTTGTTGCTCCATTACTGGAAACATCGATTCCAAAATCAAAAGCGGTTTTTGATGATACGAAAGTGACGGATCACCATGCCATTATCCCAACCGAAGTTCCTCCTTCTCAAAATCTGAGCAGGGAAGAGAAACTCATCTACGATCTTGTTGCCAAACGTTTTATTTCTGTTTTCTATCCTGAATGTAAGATCTCAAATACACTCGTGGAGGGAAAAGTAGGAACAATTCCTTTTAAAACAAGTGGAAGACAGGTTCTTGAACCGGGCTGGAGAGCAGTTTATGCCAAAGAGCCGAAAGAGGAATCTGCAGATAAAGAAAAGGAAAAAGAAGAGGAACAGACCATCCCTGAATTCAAGGTTGGAGAAAGCGGCCCTCACGATCCTATGATCCATCAAGGGAAAACGACACCTCCTAAGCCATACACTGAAGCAACTTTGCTGAGAGCGATGGAGACAGCCGGAAAACAGGTTGAAGACGAGGAACTTCGTGAAATGCTTAAAAATAATGGGATCGGAAGACCATCCACCCGTGCGAACATCATTGAAACCCTTTTCAAAAGGAAATATATTGAGAAGAAAAGGAAAAATCTTATCGCCACTCAAACTGGCATTCAGTTAATTGATACAATCGAGGATGAGCTTCTGAAAAGTCCTGAACTTACTGGAGAATGGGAATCGAAACTCCGCAAAATAGAAAAAGGAGAATATGAGGCCAATCAGTTTAAAGAAGAGCTGATCCAGATGGTTACAGAGCTTACGGATAAAGTAGTATACGGAAAAGGAAAAGTGATTACCCTGCAGGAAGAAGAGAAAGCAGAGGAGAAGAAAAAAAGAGAACCTGCACAGAAAAAAGAACTTCAGTCCTGGGAAGAAACAAAATGCCCGAAATGTAAACAACATAACCTGATTAAAGGAAAAACAGCTGTCGGATGCTCTGATTTCAAAAACTGCGGCTTTAAAATTAGTTTTGATATTTTCGGTAAGAAGCTTTCAGACAAACAGCTTCTGGATTTGGTTTTAAAGGGAAAAACTTCAAAACTGAAAGGATTTTCGACGCATTCTGCAGGTTTAACAGAAGGAGTTTTGACAATTACAGATGAATTTCACGTACAACTGACTTAAGATTTAGCGGAACAATTTATCATACCAGCTACTGATGCCTTTCTTTATGGCATCATGATATTTGCATAATATTTGTGCCAGTTCAAGTTCTGATCTTTCAGATTTATAAGTGTTTAAGGTTAAATAACCGTAAAAATTACCATCCTGATCCATAATTGCCGGAGGATAGGAAGCATAGCTGTTCCACGGAGAATAAGTGCTGTATGAACTTCCATAGTTTCCGTAGCTGTTCCATATAGATTTTGAACTGAACGCGCTCCCATAATCGCTGTAAGAGTTCCAGATAGAATTTTTATCAAACGTATCACAGTTTAAACAGCCGAGATATTGATCCTGATCAGCACCACCATACAGATGCAGGGTCTGTGCATAAAAAATACAGCATACAAGCAGGTTTAGGAATGTGAAGATCTTTTTTGTTGCCATGAGGACTCTTTAGAGCAAAAATAATCTTTTGCCGTAGATAAGGGAGCCATTTTTGAACATTTTATAAACCACCCCGTCAAAAATTCTCTGAATTTTCGCCACCCCACCATGGGAGGGGAATGGTTAGCATCCTATTCAACGATAATCATTGTAAAAATTGTCGGTTTCTCAAAAATTTAAGTGTTCCTTTTTCAAAATATTTGAACTTAAAAATAACTAAAGTATTGAGAAAACTCTTGTACCTTTTGTAGTTGATGGTTTATTATGAGGCTTAAAGATAATTAATATGGTAACGCTGAGCAGAGTCGAAGCGTGCATCTTTAAATTTAGCCAACAAGTAATAAACTTGTTTCAAATTTTCTGGTATTTCTGAAAAACATTTGTGTACTTTGTATTGGCATTCAGATTAAATTAAATATCCATGACACCAGAAAAAAAGAAACTCATCACAGACAGCTTTGAACGCTCCGAAACACTGAAATTTTACCGTGCAGAATTGTTGGAAGTAGATACGGACTTCGTCTCTATAAAAATTCCTAAAATGGAAATGATGACCCGTAAAGCCGGAATGTTCAACGGGGCTATGATTGCTTCTCTGGTTGATGTTTCTTCCGGATATGCTTCGGTCAGCCATTACAAGGATGACTGTTATGTAGTAACGGTTGAGTTGAAGGTCAATTATCTTCGCCCGGCATTGGGAGATGCTTTAGTATCGAAGTCTTACGTAATAAAAGGCGGTGCTAAGATTATTGTGGTAAGGACTGAAATTTATGTTCTTGATGAAAATACCGCTTCGGAAAGTCATGTAGCGACTTCACTGGTGACCATGATGAGAATAAAATAAATCAAAGATTAAAATATTCTTTAAACAAAGAGCCAGACAGGATTTTTTCAAGGCAAATGGAACAGCTTTTGCTCCATAAACACCATAAACATTAAAAAATAATAATATGAACTTAATTATCAGGCTGTTGATTACAGCAATTGTTGCATATCTTTTGACTAAAGTGCTTCCGGGGGTACATTTCGAAGGATTTTCTTCTGCAATTATTTTTGCCATCGTACTGGGGATCTTAAATATTTTTGTAAAACCTATTCTGGGGCTTTTAGGGCTTCCGCTTACGATTATTACCTTAGGATTATTTGCTTTGGTGATCAATGCATTGATCATTTTAATAGCAGATTATTTCATAGACAGTATGGTAGTAGACGGTTTCTGGTGGGCTCTTATCTTTAGTGTGCTGCTGTCATTTGTTACTTCATTGGCCAATTCCATGTTTTCAGATGGAGATTAATTGACCGGAGATAAAATTAATATAAAGGTCTGCTGAAAAGCAGGCCTTTTTTATGCATATAGATTATTGTTTTTGAGATCCTGCTTTTCTTTTGTCTATAGAAAGTTTTTTCATAATAAGTGCTAGGTTCTATATTCTATATTCTGAATATTTTATTTCACCCAGATTGATTTCTTTTGTCATTTTATTTAAAAAAACATTATGGCTGCACTATTATTCCATTTCTATAATTAAATGTCTGAATTGTATCCGATTCATTTTCTATGTCATGAAAAATCATCATTCCATTTCCATTGATTATTTTTCCACAATCAAGTAATTTACCGTTTTTATCAAAACAAGAATTTATCCTGATTAATTTACCTTTATCATAAAAACGTTCAGTATATAAATTACCATTTTTATAATACCATTTCCATAATCCGGTCTGTTTATCATCCTTCAATTCTCCTTTTCCCATAAATTCTCCACTGTCGAAATAATAATTCCAGATTCCGTTTTGCTTATCTTTTATATATTGTCCTCTTTGGTGTATTTTCCCGTTAGGATAAAAATATTTCCATTTGCCGGTTTTTTCACCTCTAGAATATTTTCCTGTTGAGTTTAATCTCCCGTTTTTATAGAAATTCCGTTTTCCGTTTTTGAGATGATCTATGCTTTTGCCTTCGCCGTTCTTTTCATTTTCATTTACTGTTGTCTTGGTGGCTGAGCATGAAACCAGCAATATAAGTATTGAAAAAAATAAAACTTTACGTAGTATCATAAGCTTTTTCCCAAATTCATTTTTACGTTCTCATTCCATTCATTTTTCAGGATGCTTAAACGGGTAACGTCAATCCTGTTACCTGTTGCGTCTGTACTGCAGTTCCTCAAAACACCTTCCACCACGCAGCCTATGCTTTTCATTGCATTAATACTTCTGTTATTTTTACTGTTTGCAGCAAAGGCAACACGTTCCATATTCAGTTTTTCGAATGCAAATTCCAGGAGCAGATACTTACAGTTTTTATTGATTCCGCTTCCCTGATATTGTTTTCCATACCATGTATACCCGATTTCAATCGTCTTATTTTCTGAAAAAATGGCATAAAATCTTGTGCTGCCTGCATATTTTTGATTTTTTTTGTCGAATACTATAAACGGGTATTCTTTTTCATTTTCCCTTTGACTAACGGCATTAGTGATATACTTTTCAAGGTTTTTCCTTCCGTTTGCCCCTCCGGAATTGTATTCCCATATTTCCGGTTCATGTTCAGAATACTCCAGTAGAAGATTAAAATCTGAATGTTTTAGCGGTTCCAGTCTTACCGATTCATTTTCCAGGATATAATCTTCTTTAAAATCTAAATTCATTGGTTGATGTTTTTGTATAGTATTTTAGTTACGTTGTCAGTTTTAATCCCTGCAATTTTAAGAATCCTCCGGTTAAGATATCTTTATCAGTGCAGACTGCCGGAGAATATAAATGCTAATTTAGGATTAAATTTAAATAAACAGTTAAAAAACAATTCTTATATAAATTCCGTAATGAAGATGAAAAAATGATCCTTATTTCCAAAAGCATATGAAAACCTGATTTCTGCATCCAAATGAACTGGCAATATCATCTTTGCAATTAGGATAAAAATACTAACTTTGACAATCTTTGAATTAAACTAAAAGGAATTATGAAATCAGCAGGAATTCATATTTCCGTTAAAAATCAATATCAACATATGAAACTTAAGTACAGTCTGCTTGCTTTGGCAGCTCCGCTTTTAATGAATGCACAACAGTTAATGACGCCTGAGATCCTTTGGACTTTGAAAAAAGTAGGAGTACAGGCAGTTTCACCGGATCAGTCTTCACTTATTTATAAAGTAGGGCAGGTAGATCTGAAAACAGAAAAAACCAAGAATGAAAACTATTTTCTTAATGTTCTCAATAACCAGTCTTCCAAAATAGATTTTGGCAAAAAAGCCCTTATCCAGTGGGATAAAAATGGAATTTATGCCCAGGAAGGAGATAAGATCTTTCTTTCGAAAGACAACGGAAAAACATGGTCTGAATTTTACACCATCGGAGAAGTTGATAATATCGTAATCTCTCCGGACGGTAAAAAAATTGCTTTCAGCAAACAGGTTCTGGTAGAAAAATTAATGGGTAAAGACAAATACAGCGATACTCCTAAAACTACCGCTCAGGTTTACACAGATCTGAACCACAGACACTGGGATTATTTCAATGAAGGGAAATATAACCACGTTTTTGTAGTTAATACCACAGATAAAGCAGAATCTGCAAAAGACCTTCTGGAAAGTAAAACATGGGACTCTCCTCAACGACCTTTCGGGGGAGCTGAAGACTTTATCTGGAGCCCGGATTCTACCCAGCTTTTATACGTTACAAAACCTAAAAGCGGAAAAGAATACTCTACAAGCACGAATACGGATATTTTTGCTTATGATCTGGCTTCAGGAACCACAAAAAACTTAACAGAAACAAATAAAGGGTATGATGTCAATCCAAAATTTAGTCCTGACGGAAAATCTCTTATCTGGCAAAGTATGGCGAGAGACGGTTATGAAGCGGATAAAAATGATGTAAAGATCATGGACTGGAAATCCGGTAAGACTACAAACCTTACTGCAGGATGGGATGAGAGTGTTTCAGGAGATGTATTCTGGAGCGGAGATTCAAAAACAATTTATTTTACAGCAGCGTTCAGAGGGACAAAACAGCTTTTCTCTGTAGATCCTAAAGCATCAAAAGTACAGCAGATCACAAAAGGAGATTTTGATGTAAACGAAATCTTTACTGACAATAAAACCTCACTTTTAGTAGGAAGAACAGATATAAACCATGCAACTGAATTATTCTCTGTGAACCTGAAGAACGGAGAAATGAAGCAGGTTACTGAAGCCAACAAAGATACATATGCTAAACTGGCTCAGGGAAAATCTGAATTGAAGATGGTAAAAACAACAGACGGCAAAGAAATGGGTGTATGGTTCCACTACCCGCCAAACTTTGATCCGAACAAAAAATATCCTACACTGGTATATTGCCAGGGAGGTCCGCAATCTGCACTGACACAATATTTCAGTACAAGATGGAACTTCTCACTCATGGCAGCAAACGGATATATCATCGTTGCTCCAAACAGAAGAGGAATGCCGGGCTGGGGAACAAAATGGAATGAAGATATTTCCAAAGACTGGGGCGGACAGCCAATGAAAGATTATCTTGCAGCAACAGACTATGCCAAAACATTACCTTACGTAGACGGTGAAAGAGTAGCGGCAGTAGGAGCGAGCTACGGAGGATACAGCGTATTTATGTTAGCTGGAATCCACGAAAACAGATTTAAAACGTTCATTGCCCATGACGGGTTATTTGATATGAAATCATGGTACCTTACTACTGAAGAACTTTGGTTTGCCAACTGGGATCTTGGTTCTCCGTGGGAAAAACCGCTTCCAAAAGCTTATACAGACTTCAATCCAAGCAATTTTGTTGATAAATGGAACAAACCTATTATGATTGTTCAGGGAGGAATAGATTTCCGTGTACCTTACGAACAAGGACAGGAAGCTTTCCAGGCAGCAAAATTAAAAGGGTTGAAATCCAAACTGGTTTATTTTCCTAATGAAAACCACTGGGTACTTCATCCGCAAAACGGACTGGTATGGCAGAGAGAATTCTTTGACTGGCTGAAGGAAACACTTTAAGAATTAAAAATTAAGAATGAATAATTAAAAATAGATTATTCTTTTAAATAGTAACAGGAGCGGGCTTTAGCCTGCTTTTTGTTTTCAACAGGAAAGGCTTTAGCCAAATTTTATATATTTGAATATGCAAAACAGAATTTCTTCGTTTCCTCCACTCATTGATTCCCAATCTGAGATTTTAATTTTGGGTTCAATCCCTGGAGTCAAATCATTGGAGAAACAGCAGTATTATGCACATCCGCAGAATAAATTCTGGACTATTATCTTCCATCTTTTCAATGAAGAATTCACAGAAGATTATATACAGAGGCTTGACACTTTAAAGAAGCATCATATCGCAGTCTGGGACGTCATTGATTCCTGTGAAAGAAAAGGAAGTCTGGATTCTGAAATCAGAAATGAAGAAGCAAACCAGATAGCTGAGCTTTTGGATGAGCATCCCAATATCAAAGCGATTTTCTGTAACGGAGGGAAATCATTCAAGAATCTGCAGAAACTTTTAGGCAAAAATTACAGATTACCAATATTTCAGCTTCCTTCTACGAGCCCGCTTCACACTGTTTCATTCGATAAAAAGTTAGAAGAATGGAAGGTTATTTTGAATTTTTTAAATAAATAATTGAAAAGGTCTCTCGCAGATTACGCAGATTTTTTCTAAATAATTTGATGGACTTTCGGTTTTCAAAACTATTTACAGAAATATATTTAATCAAAATCCGATATATATGTACAAAAATCTGCGTAATCTGCTAAATCTGCGAGAGTATTATTAATCCTCTTTTAAATATTGCCTCAATCCCTTTAGCAGCTCCAGCTGATTTCTGGTTCTATCCAGATTATGTTCAGCATACTTTGTAGAGTAGTAAGTGCTTCCATTCAGATAATCGGTCAGAAAACGGACGGCCTGAATATAGATGACAGTTTGTGCGGCATAATCCAGATTTTCAAGCTCTTCAAAGGTCAGCTTGTTTTTTAAATGGAGTAAAAATCCGTCCTTTACGGTTCTGTAAATATGCGGGTTAAAATTATTATATGCATATCCGTTATCCTCGTCCAGTGTATTGGTGTAGGATCTTGCCATGTCTCCGAAGTCATACAGGATTGTAGAAATTGTTACCGTATCCAGATCAATAACAGCCAAAGGTTGGGAAGTTTCGTCAAAAAGAATATTTCTGACATTCGGATCTCCATGAATAATTCGCTTGGGAAGCAGATTTTCTTTTTCCATTTCGATCCACTTTTGAGGAAGGAAAAGCAGCTCATTCATTATTTCAATTTCTGATGCAGCATTTTTCAGCAGATCTTCATCGGCGTGTTGTAATGAAGTCTGGTAATCTAATATTCTCTTTTCAAAATTAATAAAATCAGCAATCGGGGTCTGAATATCAGGTAAAGTTTCAGGATTTACAGTATTTAGAAAGCTGCCGACAGCCTTTGCAGATTCATAGGCAGTCTTTATATCCGGAATCTTAAAGAAGGTTTTTGTATCTTCTATAAAGCCAAGCATTCTCCAGGATTCTCCGTTTTCATCTTTTATAATGAAATTTCCGGATAAAGCTTCTTTTGGTTTTACAAGTTGTAAAGAATAGTTTCCGTTTTCCAGCATCTCGTTGATCAATAGGTGATTATGACTGATGATTTCAGGGAACTTAAAAACCTCGGTGTTAATCTTTTGAAGAATAAATTTCTCTTTAGAATCATGATTCTCCACAAGATAAGTTGTATTGATCAATCCGTTGGTAATAGGAATGATACTGCAATTTTCAGTTCCGGTAAATCCGGTAACGATTTGTTTTAGTTCCATAGATCTTCGGGATATCTGTTTTTTTTGATCTCTGATGTCAGAAAATCTTTAATACTGCTTTTATCATCTGCATAGGTTACTCCCATCCACTGGGAAGGGGAGGTTTTCACGAGAACCTTTGCCTTTTTTTCATCAATCATTCTCTGTACGGCAGAAGGAATATAAAATTCCTGTGATGGCTCCGGACCTGAATGTATAAAATCATTAAAATAAGCATCAAGAGCATCAAAAATATGAGGATGAAAAATGAAAAAGTTCATAGATACCAATGTGTCGGGAGCTATTTCCATATCCTTTCCGTTTGCTGTATAAACAATTGAATTTCCACTCTTTCGGATAGAAGTCTGTTCCTCTATTTTTATCAGAAAACTGTCATTATCCGTTGCACATATTCCCCTTGCTACATTACCGTTTCCACTCAGAGTAGATTCTACAGGATAGGCAGCCATTCCAAACTGTGATCCGGAAATATGAAGGTCAATTTCCTTTGCTGCAAGCTGATAGGCTTCCTTCCCATAAAAATCATCTGCATTAACCATCACAAAAGGCTCATTTACCACATTTTTTGCACAGAGAACAGCATGTCCCGTTCCCCAGGGCTTTTGTCGGTGTGATACATCAAAACCCGAAGGAAGGAAACAGTCTGTTTCCTGATACACCCACTGAAGTTCAAAATGAACTTTTCCTGATATTGTATTTAATCTTTCAATATAACTTTGAGGAATAAGCCTGTTTACAATGACAACAACCTTACTGAAGCCGGCTTCCAATGCATCATATATGGAATATTCAAGGATTGGCGAACCGTTATCCAGTATTCCGTCTATCTGTTTCAGCCCTTTATAACGGCTTCCCAGTCCGCCGGCCAATATAAGCAGTGTTTTAGAACTCATCGGTCATTCCGAATACAGGTTTACGGGTTTTCCATTTTCCATTGGTAAAATCAGGAATGTCTACAGCCTGACCTCCTTTCGAAATAGATTCCTCGCTGAGCGGAGTGATAGAATACCATAAGGCAAGATCATACACATCCATCGGGAATTCTATATTTCGCTTGATACATTCAATGAAGGTATTCATTACGAAGAAATCCATTCCGCCATGTCCTGCGCCTGCAGCAGTACTTTCGAATTTTTTCCAGATCGGGTGGTCAAATTCCTTCATCCACTTTTCTGTATTCTCCCAACGATGGCTGTGATTCATTGTTTTTTCAAAATAAATATGCCCCTGGTTGAAATCTCCCCAGCCGAAATCCTGCCATAGACCTTCCGTACCCTGCACCCTGAATCCAAGGTCATAAGGCCTCTGCAAGCTTGTATCATGGGTTAAAAGTATCGTTTCACCATTCGCACAGGCAATCTGTGTAGTGACAATATCTCCCTGATTAAATTTTACTTTGGCATTAGGATGATTTTCTCCACCTTTTGGATGTTCCGCAATATATTTATGCAGCCCAACAGATTTTGAAGAGAATGATGAAAGCCTTGTCAGACGGTTTCCCCGGTTGATATCCATCATAACAGCTACAGGTCCCAATCCATGGGTAGGATAAAGCTCACCATTACGCTTTACGTAGTGTTCCGTTCTCCAGTGGGCCTCACTGAAACCTTTTTCTCCGAATTCAGCGCCGGAATTATAAGGTGTGACTCCGTCATTGAAAAGAACACCTCTTAAATCATGCTGATAGCCGCCTCTTCCATGAACCAGCTCACCGAACATTCCCTTACGGACCATATTCATAATAGCCATAATATCCCTGCGGTAGCATACATTCTCCATCATGAAAATAGGAACTTTCGTTTCCTCGTATACTTTCACAAATTCCCAGCAATCCTGCAGTTTTATAGCTCCGGAAACTTCCATGCCTACAATTTTTTTTGCCCGCATGGCTTCAGTGCCCTGTGGAAGGTGCCATTCCCAGGGGGTGGCAATTACAACAGCATCTATGGTCTTTAATTTTAAAAGGTTCCGGTAATCATATTCGCCGTTTGAAAATTCCTGCGCGGCAGATTTATTATTGTCTTTCAGTATTTTTTGAGAGGCCAGAAGCATTCTTTTGTCCGGATCTGCAAAAGCTACAATTTCTACATCATTACGCTTTGCCAGAAGCTTTACGTGTTCCTGTCCGCGGAGTCCTACACCAATAAAACCTACCCGTACTTTTTTATCTGATTTAAAGTCACTGGAATAGGCAAATAAAGAATTGGGTAAAACCAATGCGCCAAAGCTTGCGAGAGTAGCGGTTTTAATGAAATTTCTGCGTGAAGTGGTGGTGTCCATTAAAATTTTTTCCTAAATATATTAAAAAGTTGCGAGGTAAAGGCTATAGATGCGGGTTTCGGGATAGGATTATCAGTTGAAATTTGCAGGATTTAAGTGGCAGATCGATGGTTTTTCAATAAGTTAGGCATGGATTATTTTTATATTAAATTTTATTTAAAAACAGATAAAAGATGATACTCCTGGACAAAATAAAAAACGGCTGTCCGGATAAAGGAGCAGCCGTTTTTAGAATCATCAATTTTTAATATATTATTTTTCTGTGAAATATACTTCTTCATATGGCTGGATCAATACCCATCCGTTTCCTGAGAATTTCATCTGGAATTCTTCACCGCTTCCTCTTCCGATAAGGCTTTTTAACGAAACGTTGGTTTTCAGATCCGGGCTCAGGTTACCGGACCAGGCTACAGTAGCATTAGGGTCTGTGAATACAGGATTATCCGGAGTTACCATTAATGTTAATGGTTCACCATGAGTAGTAATTGCAATATGCCCGGTTCCGGAAAGCTTTACCTGAAAAAGACCGCCTGCCATCATTCCTGCCACACTTTTAAGCATGGTAATATCACTTTTTATACTCTGCTCATGTGCCAAAACATCATTTCCGTTAACACATACAGATTCATTGTTCAGATAAAGGATACGTACTTTCTTACCGGAATCTGCCACATACAGCTTACCGTTTCCTTCCGCCTTCATTAATTTTGTTCCTTCACCGCTGATTGCTTTCTTTAAAAGATTACCGATACCTCCGGCCAGCATTCCCTGTCTTTCAAAATTGATGCCTCCTACATAACCTACCATGCTGCCTCTTTTGGTCCATACAGCCTGATTGTTAAGATTGATTTCCAGCATATGTGGTGTTTCAAGTTCAAAATAATCTCTCTGTTGTGGATTTTCTTTAGTTTCGTTCACGAAAGCTTCCAATGAATATTTGCTCATAGTGTAAATTTTTTTAAAATATTTTCAAAAATAATCTTTTTTCTCTTCACTGATTACCGTAGAATCACGGTTTTACATTTGATTTTAAATAATACTTGACAAAGGGGTATTGAATGTCGTATATTTGCACTCCGAAAATTACACTTGTAATTTATATAATTTTTAAACCGTAATTTAAAAAATGAAAACATCAGATTTTAATTTTGATCTACCTGCGGAATTATTGGCAGAACACCCGTCTGAGCACAGAGATGAAGCGAGATTAATGGTTCTTAACAGAAAAACTGAAACTATTGAGCATAAGCTGTTTAAAGATGTAGTGGACTATTTCGATGAGAAAGATCTATTCATTTTCAACAATACTAAAGTTTTCCCTGCACGTCTTTATGGAAATAAAGAAAAAACAGGTGCTAAAATTGAAGTTTTCCTTTTAAGAGAGCTTGATAAAGAAACCAGAGTATGGGATGTTCTTGTAGATCCTGCAAGAAAAATCAGAATCGGTAACAAATTATTCTTTACTGAGGATGAGTCTTTGGTAGCTGAAGTTATCGACAATACTACTTCAAGAGGAAGAACACTAAGATTTTTGTTCGATGGTTCTTATGAAGAATTCAGAACAAAACTTAAAGAACTGGGAGAAACGCCGCTTCCAAAATACATCAAAAGAGCTGTAGAGCCGGAAGATGCAGAAAGATACCAGACTATTTATGCTAAAGTAGAAGGAGCAGTTGCTGCACCTACAGCAGGTCTTCACTTCTCCAAGCATTTGATGAAAAAATTAGAGATCAAAGGAATCGATTTTGCTGAAGTAACGCTTCACGTTGGTTTGGGAACTTTCAATCCGATCGAGGTGGAAGATCTTTCCAAGCATAAAATGGAGTCTGAGGAGATCATCATTGATGAGAAAAATGCTGAGATCATCAACAGAGCGGTAGATGCCCACAGAAGAGTTTGTGCGGTAGGTACTACTACAATGAGAGCATTGGAAACTTCTGTTTCTTCAAACAAAAAAATCTCTGCTTTCAATGGCTGGACAAACAAATTCATTTACCCGCCTCACGATTTCGGAGTGGCCAACTCTATGATCACCAATTTCCACACGCCAAAATCAACATTACTGATGATGATTGCCGCATTTGCCGGAAAAGATTTTATCATGCATGCTTATGAAGAAGCCGTAAAAGAAAAGTATAAATTCTATTCTTACGGTGACGCAATGCTAATTTTATAAAAAAAGATATAAGGTAAAAGGTTGCAGGTAGTAGTTACCTGCGACCTGAAACCTATCATCTGCAACCTTACAATGAAAGATATCCGAGTTTTATCATTAGACCAGCTTAAAGATTACTTTGTGACTTTAGGGGAAAAACCGTTTCGTGCGAAACAGGTTTATGACTGGCTATGGAGTAAAAATCTCCATTCGATCGATGAAATGACCAATCTTTCGAAATCTCTCCGTGAAAAAATTTCCGAAGAGTACACTATCAATCCGGTTTCTGTAGACCAGCTTCAGAAAAGTACGGACGGAACCATCAAAAACGGGGTGAAGCTTCATGACGGATTATTGGTGGAGTCTGTTCTTATTCCTACTGAAACCAGAACTACAGCCTGTGTTTCCTCACAGGTAGGATGCTCGCTCAACTGCGAATTCTGTGCAACGGCAAGGCTGAAAAGAATGAGAAACCTTGAAGTAGCTGAAATTGTAGATCAGGTTGCCCTGATAGACAGTCAAAGTAAAATGTATTTTAACAGACCGCTTTCCAACATTGTCTTTATGGGAATGGGAGAGCCGATGATGAATTACAAAAATGTAGTGGAAGCCATCCGAAAAATTACCCAGCCGGAAGGTTTGGGAATGTCCCCAAGAAGAATTACCGTTTCTACATCAGGAATTCCGAAGATGATCAAAATGCTTGCGGATGATGAACTTCGTGTAAAACTGGCACTTTCGCTTCACTCTGCTATTGAGTCCAAACGTAATGAGATCATGCCTTTCTCTGATAAATTTCCATTGACAGATATTATGGAAGCTCTTCAGTACTGGTACCAGAAAACTGGTTCTGTGATTACTTTTGAATACTGTGTATGGAAAGGAATCAATGACGGTGATGAAGACATCAAAGCTCTGATTAAATACTGTAAACAGGTTCCTTCCAAAGTGAATCTGATTCAGTATAATCCTATCGGAGATGGAAAATATGATCAGTGCAACAAGCAGGCAGAAGAGAATTATGTACGTCAGCTGGAAAATGCGGGAATTACTGTAATGATCAGAAAAAGCCGTGGCGGAGATATTGATGCAGCATGCGGACAGCTTGCCAATAAAACAGCAGATTAAAATTTTCTTAAAAAATCCAAATTTTTCCTTAAATTTTTCATAAAAGCCTAACTTTACGTAAAATAAAAAAGTTATTATGGACTTCTTTATGAGTGAAGACGGGCTGGAAAATGTTTATGCATGGGCTATTCCGTTTCATGCTGCCGTTATTTTGGCAGAAATGATCTACAGTCATGTTTCTGAAGCCAAGCTGTACAATGGAAAAGATGTTGCAACCAGCGTTTATCTTGCCCTGATGAATTTCGGTCTGGATCTGGTCATGAAGGCTTTTGCCATGGGAGTGATGTTTTTCTTTTATAATCACAGGCTTTTTACATGGAATTTCAATATCTGGTACTGGCTTATCTGCTTTATAATCACTGATTTTGCTTATTATGTGCTGCATTATGTGGATCATCATTCCAGGGCATTCTGGGCAGTTCATATTACTCATCATAATTCAGAATATTTCAATCTAACAACAGGTTTCAGAAGTCCGGTATTACAGCCGCTTTACAGATATCTTTACTTTTCACCTCTGGCTTTTTTAGGATTTAATCCATGGCATATTATGGTTGTTTATGCGATAGGGCAGGTATATGGAACCTGGGTGCATACGCAGACTGTGAAGACTATGGGAATACTGGAATATATTCTGGTAACCCCATCACATCATAGAGTACATCATGCATGTAATATCAAATATCTGGACCGCAATATGGGCATGTGCCTGATCATCTGGGATAAAATATTCGGAACCTTTGAGAAAGAGGATCCGGATGTGCCTGTAAAATATGGAATTTATCCTAAAATGCCAGATAATAAACCTGACACCGTTCTCTTTTACGAATGGAGAAAAATCTGGAAAGATATTAAACAACCGGGACTGAAAATGTCAGACAGGATCAATTATATCTTCAATTCTCCAGGTTGGAGGCATGACGGCACAGGAAAAACGGTAAGACAGTATCAGAAAGATTATTTAATGAAGCAGGTTAAAAAACAGGAAAAAAAACAAAAAATGAAATCTGCCTGAGATATTTTTTGTTGCAAATCACTGACTTTTTAGGATAACTACAATCTGTCGGATCAAAAATTCCCTTCCTTTGGAGGGGTGGTTCTTAAAACAAATATCTCCAAATTTTTCCAATCATATACAAACCCTTACTTTTGCTCCATGAAAAAATTCCTCCTTTTCTCCGTTTTTGTCACTTTCCAATTTTCCTTTTCGCAGCAGACCGATTTCTTAAAAATAAGAAAATTCAGAGTTGCTTATCTGGATGATAAAATTCAGGAAACATCAGGACTGAGTATTTTGAATGGGAAACTGTATACGTTCAATGACAGCGGTAATGCTCCGGAACTTTTCGATCTGGATGAAACCTCAGGCAGTATCAGAAATACTTTTACAGTTAATGCTAAAAACAAAGACTGGGAAGCTCTGACCAATGATGGAAAGAATTTCTATATCGGCGATTTCGGAAATAACGGAGGAACAAGACGGGATCTGGAAATTTATAAGTTGCCTTTTCAGAATGAACCCCAAAACGACTCCATTACCAAAATATCATTCTATTACCCTGAACAGACAGAGTTTATTCCGGAATATACAAACAATGATTTTGATGCTGAAGCTATGATTTATCTTAATGGAAAACTGCATTTGTTTACCAAAGAATGGAAATCAAAGTCAACCTCTCATTATATCATTGATCCAGTTGTTTCTGAAAAGCAGAAAGCTGAGAAAACGGAATCCTATAAAACCAATTTTGTAGTAACTGATGCCGCCTATTTTAACGGTAAGCTTTATCTGGTAGGCTATACCAGGAAAACAGAAGTTTTTCTTAATATTTTTAAAGAAACAGAACCGGGAATTTTTTTTAAAGAAAAGCCGAAGCACTATTATCTGGGAAGCGCCCTTGCCGTAGGGCAGATCGAAGGTATCGCCGTTAATGACTCCGGAATCTATATTTCAGGAGAAAAATTCAGGTCGAGATTGGGAGGTTCACAGCCTGCACTGTATTTTATTCCAAAAGAAGAATTCAAAGATTAATTTTGTCCTGAAATTGCGTGAAAAAAATTATCTTTGTGAGAATTAATAAATATTTACCTTTCATTCACAGATTTTGGCAAACATCGTAGAAGAAATCAAACGACCGATCAATGAGGAAATGAAACTTTTCGAGCAGAAGTTTTATGAATCGATGCAGAGCAAAGTGCCTTTATTGGATAAAGTAACCCGTTTTATTGTTACTACCAAAGGAAAGCAGATGCGTCCTATGTTTGTATTTCTTTGCGCAAAGCTGATAGGTGAGGTTAATGAAAAAACGTACCGCGGAGCTTCAATGATTGAGCTGATTCATACCGCAACTCTGGTACATGACGATGTGGTGGATGAAAGTTTTAAACGTCGTAATTTCTTTTCAATCAATGCTTTGTGGAAAAATAAAATTGCGGTTTTAGTAGGAGATTATCTTTTATCAAAGTCGGTTTTATTGTCTACAGATCATAAAGATTATGATCTTCTGGGTGTAATTTCAAGAACAATCCGTGAAATGTCTGAAGGAGAGCTTCTGCAGCTTGAAAAAGCGAGAAAACTGGATATTACGGAAGATGTTTATTATGAGATTATCCGTCAGAAAACAGCGACCTTAATTGCTGCATGTTGTGAAATTGGTGTTCTGTCCAACAATGCGGATGAAGCGCTTGCTAAGAAAATGATGGATTTCGGGACCTATACCGGTATGGCTTTTCAGATTAAGGATGACCTTTTTGACTATTTAAGTTCAAATGTTATCGGGAAGCCTGTAGGAATCGACATTAAGGAACAGAAAATGACGCTTCCTCTTATCCATACTTTGAAAATTGCTAATGAAAAGGATCGGAAATATTATTTTAACACTATAAAACGGTATAATAATGATCCCAAACGTGTTAAAGAACTTATAGACTTTGTCAAAAATTCAGGAGGTATGAATTATGCTATTAAAGTGATGAAAGATTTTCAGCAGAAAGCAAAAGACATCCTGAATGAATTTCCTGATTCTGAAGCAAAAAAATCACTGCACAGTATGCTTGACTATGTAATCGAAAGAAAATTCTAAGAATTTGAATTCAATGAAATAAAAAACGGGATGCAAAAACATCCCGTTTTATTTTTAGATTAAATTTTTTGTACCGTAACATTCGTAACGTTTCCGTTTCCTGTAGGTCCCATTTCTGTTGACAATACTGTGCAGGCCTGGTTGGGTGCTGCAGTAAAGCGAACCTGATAATTAGCAGTAGGAATTATGAGCAATGTCGTATAATTCATTAGCTCACCAAGTCTTGTAGTAGAGGTTAGGTTAGGAGTTGTAGTAGCAGCGTAATGACTGCCTCTTCCTAAATAAGTTGCGTCAGGAACTGGCCTAATTCCTAAAAGCAGCTGTGCATCCGCAGAAATACCCGCAAAACTAGCCTGTAGCGTTACCAGATAATTTCCGGCCTGGGTGAAAGTTAAAACTCCTGTGCTTGTGTTATAGCTATAAAACGGAGATGTTGCTATGGGTGCAGCAAACAGAAGAGTGGTAATCGTAGCACTTCCGGAAATAGTTTGATCCGCTGCCAAACGGGCATGGAATAAGGAATAAGCAGTGAAATCTATTGTTTTCAATACCCCGTTTGTATCGGCTACAACTACTCTGTCAGTACCTCCAACTCCGATGTTAGTGTTGATGTTTCGGATTCGTGCATTTCCTGAAGCTACATCCAGTTTGTCCAATGGAGATGTAGTTCCGATACCTACGTTTGCTGTATTCGTTACAACGAAATCATTTACTTGTTGAGCGGCAGAAGGAGCTCCGGATAAGGGATTATCTTTTGCTGCATCAATGTGAAAACTAGCCTGTGGATTGTTTGTGTTTATACCTACTTGTGCGCAGATGATGCCTGACGTTAAAAAAACGCCAAGAAGCGAAATAAATTTTTTTCTCATTTCTAATTAATTTTTTTTCTTTTGTGTATTAAAATTACGTAACATTTCTTTCCGTTTATCAATTTTTATACCATTATAGAAATAATGATTAATAATATGATGGTTTTAATGTTGTTAATTGAAAGTATTGCAGATTATATTAGGGAATTATCACTTTTGTTTGATTTAATTTATACAGTGGAGAACCTTATTATTTACCATAATAAGAACTAAAAGGTGATTTATTTACAGCGAAAAAAGAATATTTTAAAAATTGAAATTATTAGATTATAGATTTAATCAATTATTTTAACAGTCACAATAACAACTGCTAAAACAATGCAAAATAAAGCGATTAAAAATAGATAATCCGCAATAGTCTCATATTTAGTCTCCCGTTGTTCGCTTTTCGTTCGGATCGCCAGGAAAGAGAAGAAGCAGCTGCATGCGAAAAGCAGGCACGATAAGCCGGCAAACTCATCCAGATGTGTATTCCCACTGATTTTAGTGATTTTTAGTGATGTGATAATGATCAAGGAAAAACCTAAAAGATTGCTTGATGCATTTAGAATGTGTGGTGACTTTTTTTCCATCATTTACAATTTTTCACAAGATAAAACACAATTTTTTTATTATCAAATTTTTAAAAAAAATTATTGAAAATTAAAATTAGTTTAAAAATTGTATATTAGCGCCATACTTGAAGAATAAAAACTTTTTATATCTAGCTATGCAGACAACCTATATTGAAACACAGCAAATCTCTTTCCAGGATTTTAAAAATCAGATACTTGAAGATTACAGGTTAGGAAGGATATCGCGCGAAATGTCTTATCTTGGAAGAAGGGAAGTACTTACAGGAAAAGCTAAATTCGGAATTTTTGGGGATGGTAAAGAGCTTCCTCAGCTGGCAATGGCGAAAGTTTTCAGAAATGGAGACTTCCGTTCAGGATATTACAGGGATCAGACTTTTGCATTAGCAGCAGATGCTTTAACAGTTGAAAGTTTCTTTGCACAACTGTATGCAGATACAAGTGTTGAAAGAGAACCGGCCTCAGCAGGAAGGCAGATGAACGGACACTTCGCAACAAGAAGTTTAAATGAAGACGGGAGCTGGAAAGACCTTACGGCACAGAAAAACATCTCGTCCGATATTTCTCCGACAGCAGGACAGATGCCTAGATTATTAGGATTGGCTCAGGCTTCCAAAGTATATAAAAGTGTAAAATTTGAAGGTTCAGAAAAATTCTCAAAGAATGGTAATGAAATTGCTTTCGGAACAATTGGGGACGCTTCTACGGCGGAAGGACATTTCTGGGAAACTTTGAATGCTGCATGTGCGCTTCAGGTTCCTATGATTGTTTCTATCTGGGATGACGGTTACGGAATTTCCGTTCCAACCAGAAATCAGCGTGCAAAAGCTGATATTGCTGAAATGTTAAGCGGTTTCCAGAGAAAAGAAGGCGAAAACCAGGGATGTGAGATCATTCAGGTAAAAGCATGGGATTATCCGGCATTATTGGATGCTTATGCTAAAGCTGAGCATTTTGCAAGAACAGAAAGTATTCCGGTTGTGGTTCACGTTATTGAAGTTACACAACCTCAGGGACACTCTACCTCAGGATCTCATGAGAGATATAAAAATGAAGAGCGTCTTTCTTGGGAAGCAGATTTTGATGGTTTGGTGAAGTTCAAAGAATGGATACTGAACTATTCGATCGAAATTGAAGGAAAAGAAGAAATTATTGCTTCTGCGGAAGAATTGGATGCGATAGATGATGAAGCTAAGAAAATAGTAAAGGCAGGCCAGAAAAATGCCTGGGAAAACTATCAGAAAACGATTACAGATTTAATTCAGGCCGTTCTTCCGTTAGTTGAAAACCTTAAAGGGCATAATGCTGAAATTGAAGGTTATGTTGCCCAGTTCAGTAAGTTGGTTTCCAAAGCTAAAAAAGATATTTTCCATCTGACAAGAAAAGCTTTATTGGCTACAAGAGGAACTAATTCTGCAGAAAGAATCCAATTGATGCAGAAGTACAATGAAGTTTTTGAAACAGAAAAAGATAACTATTCTTCTCACTTATATTCACAGTCTCAGTGGAAAGCTGAAAATGTGAAAGAGATCAAACCTGTCTTTTCAGACAGTTCTGAAGAAGTGGACGGAAGAGTAGTGGTAAGAAATAATTTTGACAAAATTTTCGAGAAATATCCTGAAACCTTAGTGTTTGGTGAAGATGCCGGAAATATCGGTGACGTAAACCAGGGGCTGGAAGGGATGCAGGAAAAATACGGTGATGTACGTGTAGCAGATACCGGAATCCGTGAAGCTACAATTCTTGGTCAGGGTATCGGGATGGCAATGAGAGGCTTAAGACCTATTGCTGAGATCCAGTACTTAGATTATATTCTATATTGTTTACAAGGAATGAGTGATGATCTGGCAACTGTTCAGTACAGAACAAAAGGCGGTCAGAAAGCTCCTGTAATCATCAGAACAAGAGGCCATAGATTAGAAGGTGTTTGGCATTCAGGTTCTCCAATGGCGGGGATTCTGAACCTTTCCAAAGGAATTCTGGTATTGGTACCTAGAAATTTAACGAAAGCTGCCGGATTCTACAATACAATGCTTCAAAGTGATGATCCAGCGGTAATCGTGGAATGTCTGAATGGGTACAGATTAAAAGAAAAGCAGCCAGATAACTTAGGTGAATTCACTGTTCCTGTTGGAAAAATTGAAGTGACGAAAGAAGGAAAAGATGTTACTTTAGTGACTTACGGTTCTACTTGGAGAGTTGTTATGGACGCAGCAGAACAATTAGAAAAAATAGGTATTTCTGCAGAAGTGATCGATGTACAGTCTTTAATTCCTTTCGATTTAACGAATGAAATTGCCGAAAGTGTTAAAAGAACCAACAGATTAGTCGTTATTGACGAAGATGTGGAAGGTGGAACTTCAGCATTTATTCTTCAGCAGATTCTTGAGAAACAGAAAGCATTCAGATATCTGGATTCAGATCCGTTGACGATCGCTGCTAACGATCACAGACCGGCTTATGCAAGTGACGGTGATTATTTCAGCAAGCCATCTTCTGATGATATGGTAGAAAAGATCTATGCTATGTTTAATGAAACAAACCCTCAGAAATATCCTGCGATATTTTAATTGGGATTTTAGATATAATAGAGCCGCTTTCTTTTTTGGAGAGCGGTTTTTTATTGATGAATGCGTAATTTTGAATAACCCTTAAATTTTAAAATACATAAAGATGAAGATCACCAAGCTTGTTATTCTTTTTAATTATCAAAAAATCCTGTTAGGGATTGTCATTTCCATTCTATTCTATGCTTTGTCATTTTGGATAAATTTCAATCCTATTATTTTATTATTGAGGATTTTAAGTGTTCTCATTATTTTAAATATAATTGCGTCACTCGTTGCTTCTTACATTTTGTACGACAATTCTGATCTGTATGAATTAAACAGTTTAAAAGGAATAATTGATTGGGACAAAACCAAAAATGCCATTTTAGTTCACGCGAGTTTTGATCCTTTGTCAAAGCGGTTAGAAGAGAAATATCCGGATTTGAATTTAACGGTTTGCGATATCTACGGAAATAGGCACGAACATGAAAAAGGAATAGAAACCTCAAAGAAAATATTTCCACCCAATCCCAAAGAAATAAAGATCTCACCGGATAAACTACCTTTTGAAAATCAGTCACAGGATGTAATTCTTGCTTTAACAGCATTGCATGAGATTTTAGATCATCAAAAAAGAGTTTTATTTTTTAAAGAAGCAAAAAGAATTTTAAAAGATGGTGGAGTAATTATTGTTTCTGAACAATTTAGAGATTTTACCAATTTTGTTTTCTTTAATATCGGAGCATTTCATTTTTTAAGTCAAAAGCAATGGAAGAAAGCAATTTCAGAAGCAGGTTTAAAAATAGTTTCCAATCAAAAAATTACTCCTTTTGCAAATATGCTGATCATAAAATAGTTAAAGATAAAAATATCAAACTTTAGCTACTTTTTGATCTTCTTTATTCAGGAAACTACAATTTTTATCATCCTGCAAATCTTTATTCTGATATTTAGCCTCCCATTCCTCCAGCATATACAGTATAGGTAAAAGCGCGAGTCCTTTTTCCGTAAGAGAATATTCCACTCTTGGAGGAAGCTCTTTAAACTCTTCACGGATAATCAGTCCATCACTTTCCATTTCTCTTAACTGATCGGTCAGAACTTTTCTGGAAATCACATGAATTCTTACGGCCAGTTCTCCGAAACGAAGCTTACGGTCTTTAATCACCAGAACTATAATCGGTTTCCATTTGCTCCCCAAAGCGGACATTGCCTTGCCTAAAGGACAGCTGTATTGCATCATTTCATTCTTTTTCATATCTGTTACTTTGATGTTACTAATGTAAGTTACTGCGAAGTTACCACTATTTTTTCAATATAAGATACAAAAACAAACTATTATTAGTTACTTTGTGTAACAATTATAAAATATCAATTTAAAAATGAGTATAGAATCATTATTTAAACCGTTTACTTACAAAAATCTGGAACTTAAAAATAGAATAGTAATGGCTCCTATGACAAGAGCACAATCTGATAATGGAGTTCCTACCCAAAATATCGCAGAATATTACGCTAGAAGAGCTGCTTCAGAAGTAGGGTTGATTCTCTCTGAAGGAACAGTAATTAACCGACCTTCTTCAAAAAATATGCAGAATATCCCGGATTTCTATGGAAATGAAGCATTGGCAGGCTGGAAAAACGTTATTAATGCCGTTCACCAAAACGGTGGAAAAATGGGACCACAAATCTGGCATGTAGGAGACACCAGAATGACAGAGGACTATCCGCTGGCTCCAATGGAAAAAGCATCAACAATGACTCTCGAAGACATTCAGGATACTATTGTACAGTTTGCTGCTTCCGCAAAAGCTGCGAAAGATTTAGGTTTTGATGTTGTTGAAGTTCATGGAGCGCACGGCTACCTTATCGACCAGTTCTTTTGGGAAGTAACCAATACAAGAACGGATGAATATGGCGGAAAAACAATCAAAGAAAGAAACCGTTTTGCAGTAGATGTGATTAAAGCAATAAGAGCTGCAGTAGGGGAAGATTTTACGATTATTCTACGTCTTTCACAATGGAAACAACAGGATTATAACAGTAAACTGACTGCTAACCCAAAAGAAATGGAAGAATGGCTATTACCATTAAAAGAAGCAGGAGTAGATATTTTCCATTGTTCACAGCGTCGTTTCTGGGAGCCGGAATTTGAAGGTTCAGACTTAAATTTTGCAGGTTGGGCAAAGAAGATTACAGGACAGCCGACAATAACAGTAGGTTCTGTAGGATTAAAGGGAGATTTCATGGGTGCTTTTGCCGGACAGGGAACAGAAAAAACTGATTTGACTGAGCTGATCAAAAGACTTGACAATGGAGAATTTGATCTTGTGGCAGTAGGACGTGCACTTTTACAGGATCCTCAATGGGTTAAAAAAATAAAAACCGGAAACACAGAAGAACTCCTGGACTTTTCAGCAGAAAGCATGGCTAAACTGTATTAAGATAAAAATCAAATATGAATAGTGAATTTGGTTGTCAATTTTTAGCCTTTAAATTAGGTTAATCCACAATTAACAATTGAAATTAATCATCACAGTTTTCTTTATTTTTATATTAAATTTTCACCTATTTATTTAAAAGAAACCCGCTTTCAGAATTTCCGGAAGCGGGTTTTGATTGGTTTAACCTGGGCATTCCATCGTATCTGAAATGCATTTCCATCGGGATGGAAACCCATTTTGAGGAGGAATGTAGCAGGCTGTTGTCCCTGTTGGACAATCAGGTGCATTGCCACCATTGATTTTCTTTAAATCAGATTTTGCTAGTTTTTTTAGATTTTTCATATTATCATAATTTGTTGATCATTAAAAGTATAATATTTTCACCAAATAGTGTAATAATTTAGAATAATTTTCAAATTATATAAAAATAACCGCGCTCCAAATATTTGGAGCGCGGTTTTAACAGATTTAAATATCTAAAATTACCGTAGTGACCGGTAACAGTGATTGCTTATTATAAACCAATATTTTTTGTAGGCTTTAATTGCTTAAGGATACTCTTTGGGACTGCATTCTTATGAACTAGAATCGCGGTTGATTTGTATTCAACATAAGGTCTTGTAACATAAATATAACCCTCAAAGTCGTTGGTTACACCCCAGGAATTCTTTACCATATAATATTCCTTACCTGTCTGATCTTTTGCCAATCCTACGATATGCATACCATGGTCATCTGTTGTAGAAAGATTGTTAAGCCCTTTTTGACGCAGATCTTCCGTGATTGTTTTATCTTTTTTAGATTCAGTGAATAATGACTGTTTGTTCTCGTCGGTAATCTGGTTCAGATCCATATCCGGAACATAAGCTACTCCATTCTTATAAGAAAAATAAGGTTCAGTAACATCTGTTGCCCATCCTACAGAATATCCTTTGTTTACAGCATTGTCGATAATGGTTGTAAGATCCTTCATCGGAACATTCCAATCGGTGTCATGGCTCCAGTTATCAGGAATTGGAACTACGAATTTCTGGTAATACGGATAATCTTTGTAAGAAGAGATTTCTACATAGTCTTCAGGATTAATGCCTACCACTTCTTTAGCAAATGTTTTAGGAGTGTAGTTTTTTCCTTCATAAGAAAAATTAGTAGGTACTTTTCCAAGGTATTCATCCAGGATTGCATCCACCGGGTCCATCCAGTTGTCAGTCAGTTTTGCTTTTGAACCGGCCTGAACAAGACTGTCTAAAACAGTTTTTAATTTTCCCTGCATTTCTTTGAAATTATTCAGGGTTTGTCCGGCTTTCAGTCCCGTATAAACTTCCTGAGGTACGGCACCGTATTTTTTGTACATATTGATTACATCATGAAGCTCACCACCGTCACCCCAGCTGATAGCTCCGTTATTCAGTACATATAGCTTTGCTTTATCGTGGTAAGAATTTCTTGCTGTAAAAATTTCAGCAAGGTCTATAGGTTTTTTCCCCATTCTCTGCATTTCAGATTCAAGGAAAGAATTTCCCGAGTAACTCCAGCAAGTTCCTGATGAACCCTGGTTTTTTACTGAAGTAGCGCCTATATCCTTTAACGTTGTGAACTGAAAATTAGCGTTTTGAGATTGATTGTTTTTTAATTTGTTGATTAAATCATCCTGGGCAAACATCATACTTCCTGCAGACAAAACAAAAAGTAATGAGGCAATTTTGGTATTTTTCATTACTATAAAAAGATTATTTATATAAATAGTCGTTCATAATAGAGATTTGTTACAAAGGGAAAAGTTAAATTTAGAAGTAAAAAAAATAAAAGGAGAACAAGTAAATTGGTTGATGTATGAATTAACTTTTTTAACTTTTTCCCATAAAAAATTAAATGTTTCCAACCTATCCAAAAGTTTATGCATCTATAAAAGTATAAAGCCTGACTATGGAAAGAGAATTACTAATAGAATGCCAAAGGAACAGCCGCAGTGCACAGCGGAAGGTTTACGAAAAAATGGCAGGCAAGCTGTACTCGGTCTGCCGACGCTATCTGAAAAATGATGAAGATATTGAAGAAGTATTGGCCGATACTTTCTACAAAATATTTACGAAAATCAACCAACTCCAGAATCTTGATACTTTTGAAGGATGGGCCAAAAAGATTGCTGTCAATGAATGCCTTCAGAAACTGAGAGCTGCCAAAGCACAGTTTATCTCTATGGATGACAGCTTTGCCGAAACTTCCGGCACTTTATCAGAAAGCGTTTCATTCGAGAAAGATATTCTGAGCCTGCTGAACTTTCTTCCTGAAGGCTGTCGGGCAATATTCAATTTGTTTGCAATTGAAGGTTATCCTCATAAGGAAATTGCATCAATGCTTTCCATAAGTGAGGGAACCTCAAAATCCCAGCTCAATTTCGCAAGAAAAAAACTACAGGAACTTTTGGTCAATCAGAACATTTAAATTTTAGGAAAATGGAAAATAATCACGATATAGATAAAAGATTCAATGATGCTTCTAAACTTTCAGAGGAGCCGGCTGTTTTTCCGGGTTTTGATAAGGTTTGGGCAAAAGTTGAGGAAAAATTAGATAAAAAAGAAGAAAAGAAAAGAATACTGCCGGTTTGGTTTCCTTATGGAGTTGCGGCAAGCTTGATTATTGGATTGGGAGCATTTTATTTCATCAGTAAGAATAAAACTGTAGATACTTCAAAACCTGTCATTGTAGAAAACAGACTTGAAACCCATTCTGAAAAAAATACAGTTCAAATGGTTGACAGTACTGTAAAGTCTAATATTGAAAAAGAAATTGAATCTTCAAAATCGTCTCAAAAACCACCTGTCTTAGCTTATGAGCCGGAAGTAATAAAAAAAGCTGCTGATAAAAGATACGATGAAATCTATTCTTCAAGAAAAGCAGACTATTCAACAGACGGATATTTGATTAAAAAGAAAGAAGAGATTGGAGCAATACCTCAAAGAAGAGGAGGGCAATGGAAGGATACTGCAAAAACACAGGATATTGAAGAGGTGGTAGTAACAGCTGCGTTTGGCATAAAGAAAACGGTATCTTCCACAACTTCATCAAGTGTTATAACTACTTCAACAGATAAATTAGCTGGAAGTATGACGGTATCTTCTACTTTGAGTGGTAAGGCAGCAGGATTGAAAATTTCTTCAGGACCTGGAAAATCTTCAGAAATCATGATAAGAGGTTCCAGAAGCATTAGTGTAGGCAAACCTCTGTTTGTAGTAGATGGGAAAGTGTTTGAAGCAGATTTGTTCAGTGTGCTGGATTCGAAAAATATCAAAGAAGTAAGAGTCATTAAAGGAACAGAGGCCACCGCTTTATATGGAAGCAAGGCGAGTAACGGGGTGATTTTGGTTACAACTAAAGGGTTATCAGCATCGGATCTGGAAAAGATTAAAGAAACTGCATCCAAAAAAACGGAAGAGATCATAAAAGAACCAGAGGTAGAACTTCCGAAAGCAGGACAGCTGACAGCCGGAGAAGTAAACGATTTTTCAAAATGGAATTACTGGAAAGATATTGCCGTTCCTACTCTTGATGAATATAAAAACCTCTGGAAGCTCTTTCCTGACAAAAGAGTTTCTGTACAGTTGGTTAATAAAAGCAGAAAGCCAATAATCGGAGAAAAAGTAAAATTGCTGAATGAGAAAAAAGAAATCATTTGGGAAGCTGTTTCTGATAACTTAGGAAATGCTGAACTGTGGATAGAGCCTAAGATTGGCGGTACATCTGCTTCGGCAAAATATTACCTGGCTGACGGTTCCGGACAGATCATCAGTACCAATATCAGGGATTTTAAAAGCGGACAAAACCTTATTATGCTGGATAAAGCCTGCCTTACAAAAAGAACTCTGGAACTGGCATTTGTAGTGGATGCTACGGGTTCTATGGGAGATGAAATTTACTACCTGCAGTCTGAACTTCTTGATGTTTTAAGAAAAGTTGAAAGCAATCTGAAAAATACAACCGTAAGATACGGATCTGTTTTTTACAGGGATCAGGGTGATGAATATGTAACCAGAAAATTTGATTTCTCAGACAAAGCAGAAGACCTGGTTAATTTTATTAAAAACCAAAAAGCAGGCGGAGGCGGAGATACTCCGGAAGCGGTAGTAGAAGCCATGCAGGTTTCCATTGATGACTTGAAATGGAGCAATGAAAATTCAGCTAAAATCATGTTTTTAATCCTGGATGCACCCCCACACCGTTCGGATGAGAATATTAATAAACTCTATGAGAAAATAAAACTGGCTGCTAAAAAAGGAATTACAGTTATTCCTTTAGCGGCAAGCGATACGGATAAACAGACAGAATATCTGATGAGAACCTTTGCTTTACTTACAAATGGAACCTATACTTTCCTTACCAACGATAGCGGAATCGGGAATGATCATATAAAACCTACCATTGATTCCTATGAAGTTGAGAAACTTAACACTTTGCTTTTACGATTAATTCTGCAGAGAGCTACGCTTCCGGAATGTAATGATGGTATCTCAAACGATTACCTGAACAAAAAGCTTGAAACTGAAGTTAATAACCAGCCGGAATCCAAAACCTTGATTTTTCCGAATCCTACAAAAGGTATTATCAACATAAAATCAAGAAGTACTATGGATGAGCTCTTTGTCTATGATCTGGCCGGAAAGATTATCATGAGAAAAGAGAATCTGAGTGAAGGTAAAAACATAATAGACATTACTTCCTATCCGCAAAGTATCTATCTGATAAGGCTGAGATCTAAGGATCAGTGGGAAACCTTTAAGGTGATTAAAAATTAATAGTTGTAAAATCCATTCAAAAATAACATCATAACAGACATTTAAAACAATGTCTGTTTTATTTTAAAATTAATTTTCAAAAATTATTGAAAATTCAAAAAATATAATTACATTTGTAGCAGAAATAGAAAATGAGAAGCCAATGAAACTTTCAGAAGCAAAAGAAAAATACATCCAGACATGGGGAACCTTCGCCACGAATTGGGGAATCAACCGTACTATGGCTCAGGTTCATGCACTGCTTCTGGCCAGCGGAAAACCTTTATCTACGGATGAGGTAATGGAGCATCTGGAAATTTCAAGAGGAAACGCCAATATGAACCTCCGTGCTTTAATAGACTGGGGAATTGTAAGAAAAGAATTCATAAAAGGTGACCGGAAAGAGTATTTTGTAGCAGAAAAAGATATCTGGTATCTGTTTAAACAAATTACCAAAGAACGCCGGAAAAGAGAGATAGAACCGGTAATTTCTTTTCTGGAAGAACTGAAGAATATAGAGGACAGTGATTCCCAGGAAGCTAAAGAATTTATAAAACTGATGGAAGATTTCAGTTCTGTAACCGGAAAGATCAATAATATTATGGATATGGCTATAAAAAGTGATGATCACTGGCTGGTAGGAAAAATTACCAATCTGTTAAAATAGAAAAGGACTTAAATCCTTTTTTATTTGAATTTAATTTTCAAAAATTACTGAAAATATAATATTTATAAAATGTTTAATATAATCTCATACATCATTTTCCTTACGGTCAGTTCTTACATTACTATAGATGTGGGAAGGAGATGCTTTCAGGCAGGAAAGTCTTATCTGGAATACCTTATTCATGACAAAGATACCTGTCTTACGATCAACAGGATACTTCTTGGGTGCTATTATCTTCTGAACCTCGGGTATATTGCTGTTAATCTGGCTTTCTGGGACAAGGTGTATACCACAGAACAAGTCATTGCTGTTAGCGCTGTCCGTATCGGATATATCGCTTTGATCCTTTGTGTACTACACTATATAAACATTTTTACACTTTACTTTTTAAGAAACAAATTAACCCTAAAATAATACAACTATGACAACAACAGTTTTAACCACGACGTACAATTTTTCAGCGTACATGATCTACCTGCCAATTGTAATTGCCCTTACCGTATTTGTATCCCAGTTTCTGTTCAAAAATTCAAAAACATTCATGATTGATATTTTTCACCAGAAAGAAGATATTGCAATGGCAACAAATTCCCTCTTCAAGATTGGTTTTTATCTGCTCAATATTGGTTTTGCCTTATGTATTATTGAATTTTTCCAGATTGAAACTGTAGAAAGACTGGTTGTTGCATTAAGCAAAAAGATCGGCGGATTCTCAATTTATCTCGGAATCATGATGCTTCTTAATCTTCTGTTATTTCTAAGAGGCCGTAAACATGCTATGAGAAAAGAAAAAATCATTGAAAATGAAAACACTGATATTTAAAATCTGGATGTATTTTACCTTCAGATTTCAGAACAAAAGAACCAGAGGCGATTTTCTGACCTTTTAAAATAAATCAAGATGAAAGCATTCGCAAAATATGATTTTTATATCCAGTTAGTGATTTTAATTATAGGAATCTCAATCCCAATAATAGATAGTTCTTTTATTGACGGATTATCATTTCATTTTATAGTAGGAATTTCACAAATTATAAGTTATACAATTAAGCTCTTTTTTAAGATAGAAAAATCTATACTATTTATCATTTACGGAATATTTATTATACCCATTTGGATTTCTCTGCTATTGCTTATGCTTTTTCAGTCAGGGGGGAGCGAAGTTTATAATTTGTTTATAACGATTCCGTTTTTCGGGTTTTTCTATAGTCCAGTTTTAGCGATGGTTTATATTTTCGACAGTTATAAATTCTACCAATATCAAAAATAAATACAATGAAAACCTTGAAAAACCATACACTCATCTACGACAACGAATGTCCGATGTGCAATATCTATTCTAAAGGCTTTACAAAATGCGGAATGCTGGATGAGAATGGGAGAGAAGCCTTTACAGAAATATCACAGACCAGCAAATCCATAATAGATTTCAACCGTGCAAAAAATGAGATTGCATTGATAGATCACAACAAAAATGAAGTGGTTTACGGATTGGAAAGTCTTCTTCTCATCATTGGAAATTCTTTTCCTCTGCTGGAAAAAACAGCCAGAATAAAACCTTTGTACTGGTTTTTCAAAAGACTGTATTCTTTTGTTTCTTATAACCGCAAGCAGATCATTCCGTCAGCAAAAGATCATACCGAACAGGCCTGTATTCCTGATTTTAATCTTAAATACAGAATGGCATACCTTACTTTTGGAGTCATCTTTTCAGCTTATGTTTTAAGTATGTTCTCCGGAAAACTTGGATTTCATTTAGATCATAATTTTACGAGAGAGTTTGCAGTATGTATTGGGCAGATCCTTTGGCAGACTTTATTTCTGAAAACCTATTTAAAAGACAAAGTCTGGGATTATCTTGGAAATATGATGACCGTTTCTCTGCTCGGAACATTACTTTTAATTCCGGCTTTATTGACTGATTTCAACTCTGTTTTTTATATCATTTATTTCGGAATTGTAGTATTCATCATGTTTCTGGAACATCTGAGAAGATGTAAAATCTTAAAACTGAACTACCTTCCTACCATTTCATGGATATTATTCAGAATGACAGCTTTAGCCCTTATTATTTGGTTTATTCATTAAAAATCGAAAATATGAATCACCTTGAACTCATCAAAAAAGTAGAATGGAAAGACCTCAAAACACTTTCCCAAAAAGAAATGCTGATCGAAAATAATATCAGTCTGCCGTGGTTTTTTATTTCTCTTCTTTTGGCTTACAAAGGATTTTACTGGCTGGCTTTACCCTTCTCCGGGTTTTATTTTCTGACAGCGCTCAGACAGGTGCATAATGGTTTTCATAATGCTTTGGGAACTGGAAAATTCCTTACCTGGCTGTCTCTGTATCTGAACAGTATTCTCATGATGACATCTATTCATGCTGTAAAGTTCAACCATATCAGACATCACAAATTTTGCCTTTCGGAAGAAGACTACGAAGGAAAATCTGCAGCTATGAAGTGGTATGAAGCCATTTTGTACGGCCCGAAACATATGTTTCTGATCCATTGGATCACTTTAAAAAAAGCCAATAAAAAGTACAGGAAAAATATGATTCTCGAGCTTGTTTCCATAGCAGTTTTTGCTTCTGCTGTATTCTATTTTCAGATTCATTTCCTGATGTATCACGTATTGGTTATGTTTTTTGGAGAATTTTTGATGGCATTCTTTGCAGTATGGACCGTTCATCACAATACCCATGAAAATCCTAATATAGCAAGAACACAGAGGGGATTCTGGAAAAATAAACTTACTTTCAGCATGTTTTACCATATGGAACACCATCTTTTTCCGGCCGTTCCTACAATCAAACTGCCGGAACTCGCCGAAAGAATTGATAAAACATTACCGGAATTGGATAAAAAACAAACCTTTTAAAATCAGAGTATGGCTGCAATTTATTTAGAAACGCCCATCAAAGCAGATATTCATAAAGTTTTTGATTTGGCAAGAGATATTGATCTGCACCAGCAATCAACAGGAAAGACCAATGAAAAAGCAATAGCAGGAAGAACTTCCGGTCTTATTGAAGAAAATGAAACCGTTACATGGAGAGCCAGACATTTAGGGGTTTATCAGACATTGACAACCAAAATCATTAGTATGGAAAAGCCGGTTCAGTTTACGGATATAATGCTGAAAGGAGCTTTTAAAATGATGAAACATCAGCACATTTTTAAAAAGAAAAATGATATTACATTAATGATTGATATTTTTGAATTTGAATCTCCGTTAGGATTAATCGGAAGACTTTTCAATCGTATTTTCCTTAAAAATTATATGAAAAATTTTTTACTGGAAAGAAATAAACTGATTAAAAATCTGGCTGAAAATCACTGACTAAACCTTAAAACACAATTATTAACTCTTAACTAAAAAAAATGAACTTCCTGAAAGCCGAGTGGCGGAAACTCGCCATTATCAATTACGAAATAAACCCGGAGATTCTGGAAAAATATCTTCCCGAAGGCACAGAACTCGATTTCTATCATGGAAAATGCTATGTAAGCCTTGTTGGATTTATGTTTTTAAATACTAAATTATTGGGACTTTCAATCCCTTTTTATAGAAATTTTGAAGAAGTGAACCTTAGGTTTTACGTTAAAAAGAAAGAAAAGAATGTCTGGAAAAGAGGTGTGGTTTTCATCAGAGAGATTGTTCCGAAATATGCACTTAGTTTTGTAGCCAATTTATTTTACAGGGAGAATTATAAAACAATGCCAATGAACAATGATATCCAGGTGAATAATGATGAACTGACAGTTAAATATTCCTGGAAAGACAAGAGTTGGCATTCTCTTCAGATTATTGCTGAAAGTAATGCATTGCCAATGGAAAATGATTCAGAATTTGAATTTATTACAGAACATTACTTCGGGTTTACCAAAAAAGAAACGAAAACCTCAGAATATGAAGTCTGCCACCCGAAATGGGATCATTATAAGGTCAAAGAGTACCGGCTTGATATTGAATTCAGTATGCTTTATGGAAAAGAATTTGAATTTCTGAATAATCAGGAACCTGTTTCAGTAATGCTTGCAGAAGGCTCTGAAATAGAAGTAAAAACAAAGAAATACATTATGTGATTTTAAAACAATAATATATAAAATGCGTAAACATCTCGAGCTCAAAAAAATCTGCGTCATCTGTAAAATCTGCGAGAGAAATGATAACAAATTTTATAATATAAAACCCAAACCAAATGAAAATAGTAATCGCCGGCGGAACCGGATTTCTTGGTGAAAGCCTGGAAAAATATTTCAAGGAAAAAGACGATCAGGTATATATCCTGACAAGAAAACCAAAACGCGACCACGAAGTATATTGGGATGCCAGAACATTAGGAGAATGGAAAAATACTATAGAAGGAACCGGTGTATTGATCAATCTCACAGGGAAATCCGTAGACTGCAGATATACGGATAAAAATAAAAAAGAAATTTATACTTCAAGAATTGAAAGTACAGGAATACTTCAGGAAGCAGTTGATCAATGCAATATGAAGCCTAAAGTCTGGCTGAATGCTTCTTCAGCAACGATTTATATACACTCAGAAACACAATTGAATACAGAAGAAAACGGAACCATAGGAGACGATTTTTCAATGAATATCTGCAAAAGCTGGGAAAAGGAATTCTTCATGGTTAATAATGAAAGTGTAAGAAAGGTAGCACTGAGAACTTCTATTGTTTTAGGAAACAACGGAGGTGCTTTTCCAAAGCTTCGTACCATTACAAAATTAGGACTGGGTGGAAAACAGGGCAGAGGGCAGCAGAAAGTCAGCTGGATCCACATTGATGATTTCTGTAAAGCTGTTGAATGGGTCATTGATAATGAAAATATATCAGGACCTGTCAATATAACAGCTCCAAATCCTGTATCCAATGAAGATCTTATGACAAAAATGAGAAAACACCTGAAAATCCCTTTTGGATTGAACGCCCCTGTCTGGCAGCTGGAAATAGCTTCCCTTTTTTTGAATACAGAAACCGAACTTTTACTTAAAAGCAGAAATGTATATCCTGAAAAACTAACCAAAAATGGTTTTCATTTTTCCTATCCTGATCTTGATGAGGCTCTTTATAATTTACTGAAAAATTAAGGCTTGCTGATTAACCGGAGGATGATTAAATTAGCAAAAACGAGCCACATATGTTCACTACACAGAAATCAAAAGCTCTTTTGCTTTCATCTTTCCTTATATCCTCAGTCTTCTTTTCGCAGGCACATAATGTCTCTGCAGGTTATCAAAAACCGGATGATCCATTAGTCATTCAGAATCTGGAGCAATGGCAGGACCTTAAATTCGGATTGTTTATGCATTGGGGAACCTACAGTCAGTGGGGAATTGTAGAAAGCTGGAGCTTATGCCCTGAAGATGAATCCTGGACGCAGAGAAAGCCGGAGCATGGAAAATCTTACAATGAGTATGTAAAGAATTACGAAAACCTTCAAACTACCTTTAACCCTGTAGAGTTCAATCCTCAGAAATGGGCAGATGCCGTAAAGAAAGCAGGAATGAAATATGTGGTCTTCACAACAAAGCATCATGATGGTTTTGCCATGTTTGATACCAAAGAATCTGATTATAAAATAACTTCTTCCAAAACACCTTTTTCAAAAAATCCAAAAGCTGATGCCGTCAAGGAAATTTTCAATACTTTCAGAAAAGACGGGTTCAAGATCGGTGCTTACTTTTCAAAACCCGATTGGCATTCCGAAAACTATTGGTGGTCCTATTTTCCGCCAAAAGACAGAAATGTGAATTACGATCCGAAAAAATATCCGGAGCGATGGGAAAACTTTAAAAAATTCACATTTAATCAGTTAAATGAAATTACTTCCAACTACGGTAAAATTGATATCCTTTGGCTGGATGGAGGTTGGGTACGACCTTTCAAAACCATTGATCCTTCCGTGGAATGGCAAAGAACCATTAAGGTAGAGCAAGACATTGATATGGATAAAATAGGAACCATGGCCAGGAAAAATCAGCCGGGAATCATTATTGTAGACCGTACTGTACCCGGAAAATGGGAAAATTATGTAACACCTGAGCAGGCGGTTCCCGAACATGCGCTCTCCATTCCCTGGGAAAGCTGCATCACTATGGGAGATTCTTTTTCCTATGTTCCCAATGATAACTACAAATCTTCCCGAAAGATCATAGAAACCCTTATAAAGATTATTTCAAGAGGCGGAAATTATCTGATGAATATAGCACCGGGACCTAATGGTGATTATGATGCTGTGGTTTATCAAAGGTTAAATGAAATCTCCGGATGGATGGAAAAAAATCAATCAGCTGTATTTTCAACAAGAAGTATAAAGCCATATCACGACGGGAACTTTTATTATACCCAGGCTAAAGACGGTAAAACTGTAAATGTTTTTCATATTGATGATCAGGCAGATTACAAAATCCCATCCGTCCTCACTTTTCTGCTTCCTGAAAATTTTAACCCCAAAACATTGAAAATTCTTGGACTTAATTCAAAAGTGCAATGGAAGCAGACCGGAAATAAAATTGAAGTAAAAATTCCCGGAGAAAGAACAAAACTTAAATATGCTGCTGTAATTCAAATGACGAACTAATAAGACAGAATACTTGTTTCAACAATACTAAAGAATGTTATTTGAAAACCATAAAAAACAATGGTATGATATATGTAATATTTATTTAAATGTGAATGAATTTAATTAATAATTATTAATTGGTTTAAATCATTCAGAAAAAGTAAATGTCATGAGAAAGTTTTTGATATCAACGCTGGTGCTATTAGGCTTATCAATGAATGTTAATGCCCAGAAAAGTCCTCCGGCTCCGCCGCATCCTTCCAAAGCCGAGCTGATTAGTATGAAATCACGTGAGCTGGACAAAAGATACAATACAGAAAAAAAACTGATCCTGAATCATCCGCTTGCTACTAAGAAAATGAAAAGAGATCAGCTAAAGGCTTTAAATGAAAAATATCAGAGCCAGAAAAGATTACTGAAAAAAATGTAATCTTAAAATTTTTAGAATAAAATAGGTAAGGAGAATGCTTTTTTGTATTCTCTTTTTTTGTTTAAAGTGAATGTGATCCATCTTCATAATACATTCTCAGATGAATTTACAGAAACGTGCTTCATCCAATATTTTTCCTTAAATTCGCATAAAAATTTTTAAAATAATGAACTACGATATCATTGTCATCGGAAGCGGTCCTGGCGGTTATGTTACAGCGATCAGAGCAGCACAATTGGGTTTCAAAACTGCAATTATCGAGAAAGAAAACTTAGGAGGTATCTGCCTGAACTGGGGATGTATTCCTACGAAAGCTTTATTGAAGTCTGCCCAGGTTTTTCATTATATCAACCATGCTGAGGACTATGGTCTGAATAAAGTGGAAGCCAGCTTTGAATTTCCAAACGTAATCCAGAGAAGCCGTGGCGTAGCCGGCAAAATGAGCAAAGGAATTGAATTCCTTATGAAGAAGAATAAGATAGACGTTATTCTTGGTACAGCTAAAGTTCAGAAAGGTAAAAAAGTTTCTGTTACAGATAACGATGGTAAAGTAACTGAGTATTCAGCAGAAAATATCATTATTGCAACAGGAGCCCGTTCAAGAGAACTTCCAAACCTTCCTCAGGATGGTAAAAAAGTAATCGGATACAGACAGGCTTTATCTCTTCCTGAGCAGCCGAAATCTATGATTGTTGTAGGTTCAGGTGCTATCGGGGTAGAATTTGCCGATTTCTATAATACAATGGGAACTAAAGTAACTGTCGTAGAATTTATGCCAAATATCGTTCCTGTAGAGGACGAAGAAATCTCCAAACATCTGGAAAAATCTCTTAAGAAGACAGGAATCGAGATTATGACCAATGCATCAGTGGAAAGCGTAGATACAAGCGGAGAAGGAGTAAAAGCTACTGTAAAAACGGCTAACGGAAACATTACCCTTGAAGCTGATATTTTACTTTCTGCCGTAGGTATTGCTGCCAATATCGAAAACATCGGATTGGAAGACGTAGGAATCCAGACAGATAAAGGAAGAGTTTTAGTAAACGAATGGTACGAAACTTCAGTTCCGGGTTACTATGCAATCGGTGATATTATTCCTACTCAGGCTCTGGCACACGTTGCTTCAGCTGAAGGAATCACCTGCGTTGAGAAAATCAAAGGAATGCATGTTGAAAAGATCGACTACGGTAATATCCCTGGATGTACGTACTGTCATCCTGAAGTTGCATCAGTAGGACTTACAGAAAAACAGGCTAAAGAAAAAGGATACGAAATCAAAGTAGGAAAATTCCCTCTTTCTGCAAGTGGTAAAGCTACTGCTAACGGAAATACGGACGGTTTCATCAAAGTTATCTTTGATGCTAAATATGGGGAGTGGTTAGGATGCCACATGATCGGGGAAGGAGTTACGGATATGGTGGCTGAAGCTGTTGTTGCAAGAAAACTGGAAACTACAGGTCATGAAATCATCAAATCAATTCACCCGCACCCGACAGTTTCTGAAGCAATTATGGAAGCTGCTGCTGCTGCTTACGGAGAAGTTATTCATATCTAATTATATATTTAAGAGACACAATTTATGTTCAAAAAACTAGCCGCGGAAGCATTAGGATTAGGAGACATCGGTAAAATTATTCCTTCTCACGATTATGATAAGGTAGATTCTGACGATTATATTTTATCCGAAGACAATGAGAAGATTTTCTTTTTGATTAAATCTAAAAGAGATGAATATTGTTTCACAAACAGAGCTTTAATTCATATCGACGGAGCAAGTGCCTTAGATAAAAAAAGAGTGTTAAAGAGATACGAGTATTATCAGTTTCCTTTTTCAAATATTGCGCTGCAGACTGCAGGAACAATAGATCTGGATGTTGAAATTTCTTTTAACATAGGAAATGTTCCTTTGATGATCAGCGTTGCAAAAGCTCAGATTGATCAGCTGAAAGATCTTTATAAGGCACTTTTGGCTATTCAGCAGGTTGTGCATCACAATCATTCACTGTTGAATTTTTCTAACGACAGTTTGCAGAAAGCAGTAACAACAGTGGCTTCAGGAAAACAGGAAAGTGTTTCTAAAAGTCAGGAACTGAAGGCCATCAACGAATATATTTTCGCCTGGAATACAAACAGTTTCGACAGATATAATCAGAAAGATTTTTCAGCGATTTTTGAAAAATATATCAATAATTAAAAGATCCAAAATCTTTAATATAAAAACCACGGGCATTTTGTCTGTGGTTTTTTTTGTAAATTCAGTCAAAATTTTAACAATGAAAAACAAATATATTGTTCTTGCCCTTTCTCTGGCAGGGCTCCTGTCTGCACAGACGAAAAATGAATTTGTAAGTCCCAATGAAAACCTTATTGCAGAAAATATCCTGCCTATTTCAAAAAGTCTGAATCAGGGTATCAAAAAATATTCAGAAAGCAGAAATGCAGGTATTGCAGGCGTTCATCCCAATGGAAAAGAAATCATTGCTACAACCCGTTTTGCCTCTACCAATCAGCTTCATAAAATTTCTGTTCCGATGGGTGCGAGAAAACAGATTACCTTCTTTGATGAACCTGTAAGTACAGCATCCTATGAACCTGTAAAAGGAGATTACCTGATTTATGGGAAAGATACCGGAGGAAATGAATTCGGGCAGCTTTTTAAGCTTGATCTGAAAACCCTGGAATCCAAACTGCTTACAGACGGCGGAAGATCACAGAACGGAGGAGTAACCTGGAAAAAAGACGGATCAGGATTCTACTTTTCATCAACCAAAAGAAATGGAGGCGACAGGGATATTTATTATATGAATCCTTTAAAGCCGGAAGAAACTCAGCTTGTTTTAGAAGTAAAAGGCGGTGGCTGGGGAATTTCCGATCTTTCTGAAGATGGTAAAAAACTTCTGATATCAGAATACGTTTCTGCCAACGACTCTTATTTGTATATCTATGATCTGGAAACCAAAAAACTGGAACCCATTACCGACAGAAAGGAAAAAGGAGTCGTACAGGGCGAGGCTTCTTTCTGTAAAAATCCTGACGAAATCTTTTATATTACAGACAGAAATAACGAATTCAGCAGACTGGCAGTTTTAAATTTAAAAACCAAAAAAACGGAATACCTGACATCTTCCATTCCATGGAAAGTAGAAGATTACGACCTTTCCGAAGATCAGTCTAAACTGGCATTTGTAACCAATGAAAGCGGAATCAACAGATTATATATTCTGGATACAGCTACGAAAAAATATGTACCTGTAAGCCAAATTCCTATCGGTTTAATTGGCGGAGTGAAATTTACCAATGACGGAAGATCTCTTTACTTTTCGCGATCTGCGGCAGATTCCGGTTCAGATATTTATAAAATGGATTTGACCAGCCAGAATATAGAAAGATGGACAGAAAGTGAACAAGGTGAAATGCAGCCTGCCGACATGTCTGTTCCAAAACTGATAGAGTGGAAGAGCTTTGACAATATGAAAATTTCAGGGTTCTATTACCCTGCAGCCTCTAAATTTACAGGTAAAAGACCTGTAATCATTTCTATTCACGGCGGCCCGGAAGGGCAGTCGATGGCTTCTTCTTTAGGTTCTTCCAACTATTTTACCAATGAAATGGGCGTGGCCATGATTTATCCCAATGTAAGAGGTTCATCAGGCTTTGGAAAAACATTTATTGCTGCGGATAACTGGGATCTGAGAATGAATTCCGTAAAAGATATCGGAGCCCTTCTGGACTGGATTGCTAAGCAACCTGAACTGGATAAAGACAGGATCATGATTATGGGAGGAAGCTACGGTGGTTTTATGACCTTAGCTACGGCTTATGAATATGCCGATAAGATCAGATGTTCAGTGGATATTGTGGGAATTTCGGATTTTAATACTTTTCTTAAAAACACAGAAGAATACCGCAGAGATTTAAGAAGAGTAGAATATGGTGACGAAAGAATTCCAAAGATGGCAGAATTCTTCACAAAAATAGCCCCTCTGAACAATATCGATAAGATCAAAAAACCAATGTTTATCATTCAGGGAACCAATGATCCAAGAGTTCCTGTTACAGAAGCTGTTCAGATGAGAGATAAGCTGAAAGCCCAGGGAAAAACAGTATGGTATCTGGAAGCTAAAAATGAAGGCCACGGATTCAGGAAAAAAGAAAATGTGGATTTTCAGCGCCTTGCAGTAATCAGATTTATGCAGGAATATCTGCTGAAATAATTTTTAACATAATATTTATACAATTTAAACTTAATTTCTCGCCCTGTTTTCTTACATTTATTCTATGAATTTTGAGAGAACAGGGCTGGTTTTATCAGGAGGCGGTACCAAAGGGATTGCCCATGCAGGAGTTTTAAAATTCTTGAACGAAAAAAACATAGATATTGATGTGCTGTCCTGCTGCAGCGCAGGATCTATTGTGGGATGCCTTTATGCAGTGGGAAAAACACCGGATGAGATTCTTGAATTCTTCAATTCGGTTTATTTTTTCAACTGGAAACATTTTACTTTCAACCAGCCGGGATTGGTTTCTTCCGTTATTTTCAGGAATTACCTTAAGCCTATTTTTCAGGATATGAAATTAGGAGATCTGAAAAAAGAAGTGAAAATTGTAGCAACAGAACTCGTTTCCGGAACCCAGAAAATATTTGATGAAAACTTTAAAGTGGTGGATGCCATTATTGCATCATGCTCCATTCCGGGAGTTACAACACCTTACATCATTGGTGAGGAAATGTACTGTGATGGAGGGGTACTGAACAATTTTCCGGCAGATATCATCAGGGACGAATGTGATCAGCTTATCGGTGTTTTTGTTTCTCCTCCCCATGATATTGATATCAAAGATTTAAAATCAATCAAAGCTATTGTTTCCCGTTCCTATGATCTTCTTTCCTATAGAATTGAGAAAGGAAAATTCGATTACTGTGACTGGTTTATCACTTCCCAAAAACTTTCCTCATACGGAACTTTTGAAAGAGGAAAAGACCGCCTGGAGGAAATTTTTAATATAGGTTATAAAGCTGCAGAAGAAAGCTATGAAGCAAGCCGTTTCCGTACACAGCTGAGACAGTCGGGAACATAGATATTAAAATATTATCCTCGCTTCATCAAATCAGCTTGCTGATTTCCTCTTAGCTTCCTTAAAATAATACAGAACCATATTGAAACCTTTGCGTTAAAAAAATCGCAAATTTGGGTAATTCCATAAATTTTTAATAATAAAAATCCCGCAGATTACACAAATTCCACAGATTGTATTGTAACTGAGAATATGGTAATCTGCAGGATTTATATTGGTTTTGCCTGTTTAAATTAGGATTGTTTTATTGTTTAACGACCATTCCGTCTTGACGTACCACTTCATTACCGTTTTCGTCATTTACGGCTAGTGTGTAAGGCGCTTTGGTAGCAGAATCGGTAAGGTAATTTCTCCATACCTGATAATTATAACCTTTATTTTCAAAGCTGAAATAATAATTTCCTCCCGAACCGTCAGGAATAAGCTCACCGTCACTGATGATCATGCTTGGTTTTGAAGTGATCCTTGCATTGGCAGCCCATGACTGGTAAAGATATTTTCCATTAGGCTGTTTATCGATCCTGATTTTAAATTTTTTCGTCTTGATGATTACTGTTTTAGGGACTTTCTGAAACGGCTGTACCTCGTTGGAAACAACAGGCAGGATTACTGGTTTTTCAATTGCATAAGCTAAAGAAAACTGAGCCATGCAAAAGGCTCCTAATAAAATCTTTTTGACCATTATATTAAGGTTATTGGTTAGGTTTTAGTCCCATCAAATATGAAGCCATTATGCCTGCCTTAATAGGGTCTCACTGATCCAGATATTTAACTCAGTAGTGTTTCTTAGAGTTTTCAGAAACCAGACATCTGTTTTATAATCTTCAACATATTGAGGAAAATAAACATTTAATCCTTTCCTGAAATTGAAAAAGCTGAGGTGTATATTTTCTCTCAAAAAATCAAGACGTTTGTTCAGCCACATTCTTTCATCTGATGAGCCGGATTTGTGATGCCTGATAAGAACTTCAATGATGGCGATGTCAATTCTTTCCGATTCTCTCAGTATTTTATCCAAAGCATTGGTTAATACTTTATCATTGATGAAATTAATATCAGGCAGATTTTCATCATTATTTTGAAAGAAATGTTCAAATTCAAAATCGCGAAGCAGGCAGTAAGCTCCATGCATCAATTCTGAAGCAGAACTGAAGCCATCATTATCCTTAGCAATAAATACCGCCGGAATATCTATCTTAAGTTTTGTATAAGCTTCAATTTTATGATGCCCGTCCAGTACAAAAGCACTGCTCATCTGTGGATCCCGGTTATACAGGCTGTAAAAGATTACAGGTTTTGGGCGGCCTCCATTTCTGATAAGCTGTGTATAATATTCTACTCTTTTCGGATTAATACTTTTACTCTCGAGCGTATACAGGTAATTAAAATCCTCAAAAGGGTAGAACCAGCCGGAAAATTTCTGGCTGTCAGGAGTATTTTCATCGGCAGGTAAAGGTCTGCTCATATAAAAACCGGAATTGTCAAACGGGATCGTACCTAAATTAACCTGGTAGCTTCCGTTTTCAAAAAGATGGAGAAAGACCTCAATTCCGGCCATGATTTCAGCCTCAGTTCCCTCCGTAAGTGATCGGTTAAGGTTATCGGCTAATGCGATCTTTTCTTCTTCAGAGAGTCCGGATACCGCATAATATTCACCAACACTTCCCCTGGAATCCGGCCAGTTAACGGCTACGGGACGCCTGACGATTAAACAGCTGGCATAGCCATCGCACAGAACCCGGATAATGTTCTGTCCGTTAGTAATGTGAATTTCCATGAATAATTAAGAAACAGCCGTATAGCTTGCAAAAGCTTCTTCAAGGCTGTCGAATCTGCCTTTGAATTCATCAATAGGGCAGTCCTGAAGAATATTTCCCTTATGAATAAGAATAACACGGGAGCACAATGCTTCCACTTCCTGCATGATGTGGGTAGACAGAAGTACTGTTTTTTGCTGGCCGATCTCTTTCACCACATTTCTGATCTCGATGATCTGGTTCGGATCCAGGCCGTTGGTTGGCTCATCCAGAATCAATAAGTCCGGCTGGTGGATGATAGCCTGTGCAAGTCCGACTCTTTGTTTATATCCTTTAGAAAGCTGTCCTATCTTTTTTGATCTTTCCGGGGTGATGCCCACAAGCTCAATCACTTCATCCACTCTGGCAGAAGAAATTTTATGGATATTGGCAACAAACTGAAGGTATTCTTTAACGTACATCTCCAGATACAGCGGATTGTTTTCAGGAAGGAAACCTATTTTTTTCTTGCTTTCAATCTCATTTTCGGAAATATTCATTCCGTTAAAGATAATTTCGCCCTGATCAATTTTCAATGCCCCGACAATGGATTTCATCAGTGTGGATTTTCCGGCACCGTTCGGACCGAGAAGGCCGATGATTTCATTTTTATCAATAGATATATTAATATTGTCCAGTGCAGTCTGTTCTCCAAACTTTTTGGTTAAATTGATTATCTGAAGCGGCATAATAAATAAGTCTTTGTGCAAAAGTAAAAATAAAAAACTCATTCGGATGAATGAGTTTGGTAATATTGAGAAATAATCGTGTTATTTCTTTGATTTTTTGTTTTTATTGCCAGTACCTGAGGCCGGTGCGGCAGTAGATGCCTGATTTGATGTAGATCTTACACCATTCATTCCGGGCTTCTCATACATTGCAGATTTTCCGTTTGTTTTTCCGAAGATCTTCTCAACCTGCTTTCTGGTCAGAAACTGGGATTTCCCAACATATTTACGGTTTTTATTGATGTACTGGATAAACTGTACGGTAGGCTGCCCGTAATTCTTCTCGTAATGAAGTTCTATAATATCATTAGGAAGTTCCAGAATAGTGTTTTCGTCCGGGATGGATATGAACCCGTCTACAATCAGTTTATACAGACCGGATACATCGCTGTCCAGATTCTGGAAAGAAAAAGACCTGATGGTATTCAGGTTACTTGTATTAAGATCCTGATAGTTGATGGTAAATTTATCCTCTTTTTTATATAAACCTACGGAATTATCTTTGCCAATTTCCACCAGGCTTTCATTCTTCAGCACTTTAATCTGTGAGAAAACTGAAATACCGAACATGCATGTAATGAGTAGAATTATTTTTCTCATGTGGAGGGATTTTAATGTTTATAAATTTGTGTCTTAAAATTACTAATAAAAAGCTTTTAAACAATCTTAATAGTTCAAGCAAAAGTAATACTTTTTTTAATATCCATAATGAGCAGGCTGCTGATATTATGCAATTCATTGAATGTGAAAACATTTGCCAATCTTTTATCTGCAGATATTTGTAATTATTTTTGTAGATTTTTTAAAAATCATAAATTAATTTAATAAGTCTTTTTTTGTTGATGTAAACTATTAATTTACAAGTGACAGGTATTTTGGAATCAAAAATTTATCGGGATTGCAATCTGATATTTATAGTTTAAAATTCCTAAATCCAGATAATCTAACGGTTTTTTATTCTATATAATTTGTACTTTTATCTTTCCATTACAATAATTTTCAATATGCGTATTCTACATCAGGATCAAAACTTCATAATCCGTGAATTTTCAGCAGAAGAACATAATTTGTTCTGTAATCTTTTTGAAGACGAGGAGGTTACAAAATATCTTCCCTATCGTTCTCCCGAGCAATATATGGAAATGTTTGAAATAGCACTGGCAGATTACCTTAAAGGTCCTTTCGGCCGTTTTGGAATATTCGGTGCAGAGAATAATGATTTTATCGGAATGTGCCTTATCAGAAACTTTGCCGATGTATCCGGTCAGGTTGAAATAGGGTATACCTTAAGTAAAAAATATTGGGGAAAAGGTATAGCAACGGACGTTAGCCGGGCTTTGGTTGTCTATGGCTTTTTAAATACAAATACAGATGATATTGTAGCTGTGACCGATCTGGATAATACCGGCTCACAGAAAGTATTGGAAAAGGCGGGTTTTAGCAGGATAAATAATCTGGAACGGGAAGACGGAGAGCTGGCCTACTATATTGTTACACGCAGTTAACTGCTTATTTTAAATAGTTCCTGTCAGGAATGGAACTTTACTGATTGGCGGATCCTTTAAAAATTCCTGTTACAAAAGCATTGAACTCATTCTTATAACTTCTGCCTACAGGAATATGATAAGCTCCAAGTATGACTTCGTTGTTGCTAAAAGCTGTAACAAATTTAGAATTGATTATAAATGAACGGTGAACTCTGACAAAATTTCTTCCTGATAAAACAGATTCCAGATCCGTTATTGTACCTTTTGAAATAATGGTTTCATTGCTGACCAATACCATCTTGATGTCGTTTCTCTGGCTTTCGGTATAAATAATTTCCTGAATGAAAATCTTTCTGTTCATTCCTTCCGTTTTTATGAGGATAAAGTCTTCCTGAGAATCAGTGCTGTTTCTTAAAACCCGCTCCACAGATTTGAAAAAGCGTTCAAAAGTAATAGGTTTCAAAAGATAATCTACTGCTTCCAGCTCAAAACCTTCTATTGCAAAATCACGGTAAGCTGTTGTGAATATGGTAGGCGGTTTCTGCGGTAATGACCTTAGAAAATCAATTCCGGTTAAGTGGGGCATCTGGATATCCAGAAACATAAGATCTACAGATTTTGTCTGCAGAAGTCGGTAGGCATCCATCGCGTTTTCAGCTTTTCCAGCTAGTTTTAAATGTTCTATTCTGGAAATATGTTTTTCCAGCAGGAGAGCGGCGAGAGGTTCGTCATCTACAATAATACAGTTGATCATAGGGTTGCCGGGGTTTTTATTTCAACCTTAAAAATATTATTTTCTTTTGAAACTTTAAGTATAAAATCATCCGGATAATGAAGCCTGAGCTGTCTTTCTATATTTTTCAGCCCGATTCCTTCAGAAGAATTATCTTCATCACCTTCACAAGTATTTTCAATTCTGAAAACAGAATAAGAGCGATCTGTAGATACATCAATTTTTATTTCAGTTTGGCCTGTAGTCTTTCCGGCGCCATGTTTAAAAGCATTTTCAACCAATGTGAGATAGAGAAGCGGAGGAATGGTGACTGCAGGATGTAATGTGACTGTTTTACTGATCTTTAATCTTCCTTCACTGTATCTGAGACTTTCCAATGCTGTATAATGATCAATTACAGCGAGTTCCTCAGATATAGGAACTTCATTTCTAGGACCTTTGTACAGGATATAATCCAAAATATCTGAAAGCCGGCTGATGGACTCAGACGTTTTCTCTGAATTGCTGAGTGAAAGGGAATAGATATTATTTAAAGTATTGAACAGAAAATGGGGATTGAGCTGGGATTTCAGGGATTTTAACTCAAGCTCGGCTTTTTCCTGCTGAAGTTTTGCGGTGTTTTCTTTTTCATCCTTATACCGGATCACAAACATCACTGAGATAAAAATAAAAGCTCCGGTGATAATCGGGAACGTATAATGGGTCCAAAGATAGCCGATGTCGGTAAAAATGCTGAAAAAGCTGTCTTTAGGAACACTCATGAATAAAGGTTCCGCAAAATAGACAATGAATATCCTGTTGATCACTGAAATGATATACAGACTGAAAATAAGGTACAGCGAAAAGGTGAGATATTTTTTCCGGTCGAAAAAATTCCGGATAAGAACAAAATAGATGAAATTAGCCCCTGCGATCTGAAAAATCCAGTGGCAGAAATTATAAATCAGGATCTCTGAGGAAATACCGCTGTCATTTTCACCATAATTTCTTGCCATTCCGAATAAGAATAAAGCTGTCCAAAATAACAGCTGAAAACAGATATTCTGCTTGAGATTATTTTCAGGTCCGAATTTCATAGCCCTCAAAAATAGAAAATCCTGGTACACAGCCCGACATTTTTTGATGAAAAGGGACAAATTAATGACAGAAAACCTTATTGACTATTTAAACAGCAGATTGTACTGTTTACATCAGGATCAGAGCTATATGTCATTTTCAGAAAATAATCCGGATCTGTTTTATAACATTTGCAGAAAAAAATAATGCCTGCAGACCAATATTCTTCAGAACGACTTTACGGATTGGATCATTTAAGAGCTTTAGCTATTCTATTGGTCTTAATGTATCATTATCGTGCCTTTAAACACCCTGTATGGATTGATACAATAGGAAAATTCGGATGGACAGGAGTAGACCTTTTTTTTGTATTGAGTGGTTTTTTGATATCAGGGCAACTGTTTAAAGAAATTGAAAGAAGTGGAAAGATAAGTTTAAAAACATTTTTTACCAAGCGTTTTTTCAGGATCATTCCACCTTTCTGTTTCACTTTGGTCCTGTACTTTTTATTTCCTTTTTTCAGGGAAAGAGAAGCATTGTCATCTTTCTGGAAATTTATCACCTTTACCCAGAATTATGGACTCGATGTCATAAACCGGGGAACATTTTCACACGCATGGTCTTTATGTATTGAGGAGCAGTTTTATCTTTTCCTTCCTTTAGTACTTTTAGCAGCGGTAAAAATAAAAGTATTCAGATATACAGTGTTTTTTGCTGTTTTTCTTATCATCCTTTCTTTATCATCCAGATTGATCACATGGAAAGAGTGTATTGTTCCTGTCCTGGATACTGAAGGCTTCTGGAAAGAGTGGTATATGAAAATTTATTATCCTACCCATACACGGCTTGATGGCTTGGCAATAGGAGTTATAATTGGTTATTTAATGCAGTATTCATTCCGGTTTAAAAATTTGGTTCATAACAATGGAAATAAGCTTTTTATTCTTGGAATTATTCTGCTGGGGATCACATTTTGGGTGTGTAATGATCAGGTTTCTGAGGGGGCTTCCATCTTTGGATTTACTTTTGTAGCGGTTAGTTATGGACTTATTTTGATGGCATCGGTTTCCGGATCATCATTTCTTTTCAGATCAAAATCCTATATTACTTCACAGCTGGCAGGGCTTTCTTACGCAGTTTACCTTTCACATAAAGGAATTATCCATATGATTCAGAATGTTCTGGGTCAGTTTGGGATGGACGTATCAGATCATATCAGCCTTTTGATTTGTTTTACAGGATGTATTGCCGGAGGTGTATTATATAGGGTAATGATTGAAAAGCCGTCTTCAAAGCTTAAATACAGGATCCTAAACAGAAAAGCAGGACATAATTGATCGGATAAATCCCCAAGGAAATCACCCGGGGATTTGTGTAATTTCAAGTATCTGCATTATTTTAAAGAAAGAGCAGAAGCTACAGCTCTTGCCGAGTGGATTGCTGTAGTATCAAAAACAGGTACTTTTACATCCGGTTGTTTAATCAGCAATGGAATTTCCGTACAGCCCAGTACAATTCCCTGTGCTCCCTGATCTATAAGCTCCTCGATAATAGTTAGAAAAGCTTCTTTTGTTTCGCTATTTATGATTTCTTTTTCTAATTCGTAATTGATGATATGTTGTATAAAATCTCTTGTTTCCTGTTTTTCAGGTATTATAGATTGAATACCTTCCTGAGCCAGTTTATTCCTGTAAAAATCCATTTCCATGGTGAATTTTGTACCGAGTAGCCCTACTTTTTCAAGTCCTTTCTCATGTATTGCATCAGCGGTTGCAGAAATAATATTGATAATTGGCAATGATATTTCACCTTGTAACCTGTCAGCTAAATAATGAGCGGTATTGGCTCCTAAAATAATGAGTTCTGCCCCGCTTTTTTCCAGATTTTTGCAGGCATTCAGCAGAATAAAATAAATTTCTTTCCAGTCCTTGCTGATAATTTCCTCAAAATTTAAAGAATAAATAATGCATTCGGCAGAATTTAAATTCCCTGAAACGTCATTGATCCCTTTATTGATAAGCCGGTAATATTCCATTGTGGATACCCAGGTCATTCCGCCCACTATTCCAATTTTTTTCATTTTTATTGTATTTTATGATTTTAAACAAGCCTGAAATGATAGTTTAGGATAATCAATATACCCTTCATCTCCGCCATGATAAAAAGTTTCTTCATCCCAATCTGCCTGTGGAAGATCATTTTTTATGCGTTCCACCAGATCAGGATTTGAAATATATAGTTTGCCAAAAGCTACCAGATCCACAAGTCCGGTCTGTAGAATGTCTTCTGCTGTTTCTGGGGTAAAGCCGCCTGCAATCATAATGATATTTTTAAAACGCTGTCTGGCATTCTCTAAAAAGCTTACTGGAATTGAAGGTTTCCCGTTGGTTACTGCATTGGAAAAGTGAATGTATAAAATATCCAGCTTCTGAAGTTCATCAAGAATATATTCATGTGTTGCCGATTCTTCAGGATAAGGTTTCAAATCATAAATTTTGCGGAAAGGAGACAATCTTATTCCTACTTTGTTTTTGCCAACTGCTGCGATAACTGCCTGCATAACTTCAAGTAGAAAACGGGTTCTGTTTTCAATGCTTCCGCCATATTCATCTGTTCTGATGTTACTGGCAGGATTGATAAACTGATCGATCAGGAAACCATGTGCTGCATGAATTTCAACACCGTCAAATCCTGCTTCCATTGCATTGATTGCTGCCTGCTTGAAAGCCATTATCCAAACCGGAACGTCTTCTGTATTTATAGCTACCGGTATTGTCATGCTTTGATAGCTATTATCGGGAATACGGATAGTTTCATTCACAGGTATGGGCGATGGTGCTACTAATGGCTCGTTATTTTGAATGGCCGGATGCCCGACACGACCAGCCTGTACCAATTGGGCAAATATCTTTCCCCCTTTTGCATGTACTCCTTCAACTACTTTTTTCCATGCCAATTTTTGTTCTTCATTATATATTCCAGGTGTATTCATATAGGCACCGCCATTGGAAGAAACAGCGAGGTTATCTGAGATTAATAATCCCGCGCCGGCTCTTTGCTCATAATAGGTGAGCATGGATGCTGACGGTACTCCCTTAACAGCTCTCCGGCGGTTCATTGGGGCCATTACAATTCTGTTGGAAAGAGAAAGATTTTTGCTGATAAACGGAGTGGTTAATTTTTTCTGTGACATCTTTTTTTAACAAAATTAGTATGAACCAACAGGATAAAACAGGAATATCGAGCGGTTTTTTTTGTACATTTCGGGTAATGAAAAACAGACATTTACATAAACCTTTAGACATATTTGTATCAGATATGGATCACTGGCACGAACGTCCTCTGATCTATCAGTTCTTTGAAATTGTACAGATCATAGATGGTGAAGGGATAAGAATTGTTAATGAAAACAAATTTTCATATAGTAAAGGAAGTATCTTTTTATTTACTCCGTTAGACTGCAGGGGTTTCGAGAGTACTACAAATACACGTTATTGTTCCATCCGGTTTTCAGAAGTTTTTCTTGAGCAGTACAAAACCAAACATGAAAAAGAAAAAGTTATTGAATGGTTAAAACAACTGGAAGCCATTTTTACCCATCACAACCGCTTTGAGCAGGTATTGATTAAAGATCAGCAGGATTGTGATATGATTGCTTCGTTAATTCAAAATATGATCACAGAGTATAATAATAAGCCTTCCTATTTTGATGAAAATCTGCAGCATCTGATAATCCTTGTTTTAAATATCATTTCCCGTAACGTCAATCCCCAGCAGGTTGTATCAGATGCAACAATGGATGAACCTTTGATTAATAAGATACTGGTTTATCTGCATCAGCACATACACTGTCCTAAAAATTTAAGAATAAAGCATCTTGCGGAACAATTTAACCTGTCTGCAAATTATATAGGGGAATATTTTAAAAATCTCACCGGAAGCAGTTTACACTGTTATCTCACTCAGTATAAAATGAACATTGTTGAGCAGCGGCTGCTCTATAGTGAATATTCGATAGGACAGATTGCAGACGATTTAGGTTTTTCTGATGAAAGCCATTTAAGCAGGCAGTTCAAAAAACATAAAGGAATAACGGCAGCCGCTTTCCGGAAGCAGTTCAAGAACTAAATCCCAAATTAATCGTCATCGAATCCGGAAGGCCAACCATAAAAATTTCTTTTCCGTATCACAAAATTTCCTTTTCGTATCATCCCGATGTTAAACATACTATTAATTTTGAGAGAATAGAACCTTTCACTATATAAATTATGAAAAAATACCTCTTATTCTTATTATATTTTCTGATTCCGGGCGTATTACCCGCACAGCAGTATCATTCACTTGCCCTTCCGGAAGCAGAAAAAAGATTGCTGCCCCAGTTTGGCCCTATGATCAATAATCCCATTAAGGATATTACGTTTGAAGAAGTGAAAAAAGAACGCAAAGCTCAGGCAGAAATGCCCTGGCCTGAGTTGAAAAACAAAGACAGCCTTGATGTGGTTCAATCTAAGATCCCGGGTCTCAATGCAAAAGATCCGGAGATCCCTGTAACGATTTATAAACCTAAAAATGCGAAGAATCTTCCTATATTTCTTTGGTTTCATGGTGGTGGTTTCGTTTATGGAACTCCAAAATGGGATCACCAGAAGTGTGCGGATTACGCCCTGAGAGGAAATGCTGTCATTATCAATGTAGATTATCGTTTCGCTCCGGAAAACCCTTTTCCAGCAGCCCTTCATGATGCTTATGCTTCCTTGCTGTGGGCCAGCAAAAATGCAGAGAAGATTGGCGGAAATCCAAAGCTCATTGCAGTGGGAGGGGAAAGCGCCGGAGCCGGGATATCCGGCAGCTTGGCACAATATACAAGAGATTTGAAAGGCCCGAAAATCAGTTTGGAAGTTCTGGAAATTCCTCCCGGCGATTTCGGGATGGATTATCCGTCTGTTATAGAATTTAAAAGAGTTCCAGGTCTTAAAAGCGATGATTTCCAGGTTTTAAAAGACTTTTATATAGGAAAAAACGGAAATTCAAAAGAAAAATATGTGCTGCCGGGAAATATTAAAGATGTTTCAAACCTTCCGCCAACTGTAATTTTTGTAGCCGGAGCAGATCCTTTGCGGGACAGCGGAATAGCTTATGCAGACCGCCTGATAAAAGCAGGTATTTTTACGGAACTGCACGTTTTTGCTGGCTATGCCCACGGAATGCCGCTTCCCGAGAGTATGGAGACCACAATAAGACTCATGAAACAGTTTCTTAAATAATTACGAAAGTCTTTATATTTAAATTAAAATGATGCAGTACTCACAAACAATATCTTTAATTCTCGTTTTATTTTCATCTGTCTTATTTTCCCAGACGTATAAGACTTCTTCAACAGTTTTACCCGGAAAAGAGTTTCCGAAAATAAATTCAGAGAGAAAAGCAGAATTTCATGTTTATTTTCCGGATGCAAAATCTGTAACCTTAGATGGTGGGGATGGAATGAAAAGTATAAAATCCTCTGTTTCCAAAGATAAGAATGGCTTCTGGAATATCTCCACTACACCTATGGAAATAGGTTTTCATTACTATTGGTTTAATGTGGATGGACAGCGTACAAACGATCCCAATACACAGCTGTATTTTGGGTACAGCCAGCCAACCAGTGGAATTGAAATTCCTTCCGGGGAAGATTTTTTCATAGAAAAAAATGTAAAACACGGAAAAATTATCAATGACAGTCTGAATTCGAAAATAACACAGGGTAAACGGAACTTTAAAGTATATCTTCCACCAGGTTACGGGCCTAAAAAGCTGCCTGTTTTATATCTGTATCATGGAACCGGAGAAGATATTACAGGCTGGGAAAAACAGGGTTATATTCTTCATATCCTTGATAATCTTTTCGCAGAAAAAAAAGCTCACGAAATGATTGTAGTGATGGATTATGGAGTTGCACTGAATCCTGAGCAGGAAAAAATGCCGGACAATTATCCCAGAACTGTTCTGTCTTCCAAAAATCTTGACAAAATTGTTACTCAGGAGCTGATTCCCTATATTGAAAAGAAATATAAAACTTCTGATAAGAAAGCTATTGCAGGACTTTCCCGAGGCAGTTATCAGGCTATGCTGATAGGAGTTTCCCACCCGGAGATATTTTCAGCAATCGGAGCATTCAGCCCGGTGATTTATGAAGGAACTGAAGCTGAACCTTTTAAAGAACTTCCCATAGAAAATTTACTGAAATCTAAGAAAAAACCTTATTTCTTTATTGGAATCGGGGAAAAAGAAGATGTATTGTTTTTTAAGTTTAATGAAGTATTGACGAATTTTTTAAACCGGAATAATTATCCTTATTTTGAATATAAGTCCCCGGAAACCCGCCACGAATGGCTTACCTGGAGAAGATCTCTTTATCAGTTCACACAGAAGATCTTTAAGTGAAAATTATGATATTTGTCATGTTTTAGAATTTTATTAACTTACACCTACTAAATTACCGTTTTATGGAATTACTCCTTCCTTATCTGGAGCCGGATGGTTTTAAACAAGGTCTAATCCAGGATTACAGATTTTGTGAAAAAGATTTTCTGAACTCTACAGTTCTGGAGATGCCGGAGGATTTAGGAGATGGGAAGTTGATTCTTTTCAATAAAAGGAATTTTCATTTTTTCCGTGGAAAATGGAACTTTCAGGAAGAAACCATTTTTCATTCACCCCATAAAGTAGGGGATAACGGAATGATGGATTTCCGGATCAATAAAGAAGGGAAAATCAGCAGTAATTTCATTAACAACGAAAAAGAATTTGAACACAATACTACTGATATTGACGGTGTGAGAATTTTTGTTCCGAAAAGTATTTTTCCAAAAGATAACGGGCTGCTGAAAGAGAAGCTGGAAAATGCACAGCGCAATTATCTGAGCCAGGAAAAGCTCAAAACCATTTTTGATACTCCGTTTGATGATGCTTCATGCAGTATCATCCTCGAAAGCAGGATTCTGGAATTCCTAAGCTACTGGATTCATTACCTGCTTTCTGATGAAAAAACATTTGAACACAAAAAAGCATTCGAAGACAAAATAAAACTGGCGAAAGATTTTGTAGATACCAATGCATTCCAGAGTCTGGCCATCAGAGAAATAAGCCGTTACTGCGGGCTCAACAGCAGCGATCTGAAAAAAGGATTTAAAGATTACACTCAATTTCCTATTCACCAGTACATTATAAAAACCAGAATGGAAACAGCAAGAGCTATGCTTCTGGAAACCGAAAAATCGGTAGGAGAAATCAGTGATTTTATTGGTTATAATAACCGAGGGCACTTTTCCCAGCTTTATTTCCGTTATTTTGGCAAGCTTCCTTCCGAAGAACGTTTGTAAACTTAAACACTTTTATATAGAATTCGGTGAATGTTAGTTATACTGATATTTACAGAGGATTATATTTTTATACACCTGGAAAAAATTTCTTTTTCGTATCACGGAATTTCCTTTTCGTGTCAGCATCTGTTCAGCATATTATTAATTTGGAGTTAAGATTAGTTCATATGAAATTTCCTTTAAACAAGGCAGTTTTCATATCAACATTAACTTAATATGAACAAAACTATGCTGAACTTATCAATTTTGTTGGAAGAAAGTGCCAGAAGAGACCCTGAAAGACCGGCTTTAACTATTGGTGAAACTACTATCAATTATAAAGTTTTCCATGAGAAAGTTTGTCAGGCAGCCAATGCTTTTACAAAAAAAGGAATCGGTTATGGGGATAAGATTGCTTTACTCTGTCCTAATATTCCCCAGTTCCCGATTATTTTTTTCGGAATATTAAAAACCGGAGCAGCAGTCGTTCCACTTAGTATTTTTCTTAAGCCTGAAGAGATCTCTTATCAGCTTTCCGATTCTGAAAGTAAAATGTTTCTGTGTTTTGCCGGAACTCCGGAAATGCCTGTAGGAAGATTTGGAAAAGAAGGCTTTGATAGCAGTGAGACATGCAGGGATTTTATCAGCATAGGAAATATAGCAGAAGATATTCAGAATTTTGATGATTTAATTGAAAATGAAGAAACAGACTTTGAATCTTATATTACCTCATCAGAAGATACGGCTGTCATTATTTATACTTCAGGAACTACAGGAAAGCCAAAAGGAGCGGAACTTTCACACATTAATCTTTTTACGAACGCAGAAGCCAGCACAACTATAATTGCGTCTGCTGAATTTGAAGCCCAGCTTGTAGTTTTACCGTTATTTCACATTTTTGGTTTAACGGTAATGATGCTTGCAGGAATCCGGAAATCACTTCATCTTGTCCTCCTTTCAAAATTTGATGCAAAAGCAGTTTACCGGCTTATTCCTCATTTTAATATCAGAATTTTTGCAGGGGTTCCCTCCATGTACTGGGCGCTTCTGAATGAAGAAAATACTGAAGAAAATATGAGCAGCATTAAAAAACTGCGAATCTGTATTTCCGGTGGAGCTTCTCTTCCTGTAAAAATCATTGATGAGTTCGAAAGCCGTTTCGGAGTTCCGATTATCGAAGGTTACGGAATGTCTGAAGGCTCTCCTGTAGTGACATTCAATCAATTAAAAATAGGCAGGAAGCCAGGTTCTATCGGAACTCCGATCTGGGGTGTTGAGGTAAAGATTGTAGATGACCGCTGTAAGGAACTCCCGGCAGGTGAAAAAGGAGAGCTGATCTATCGTGGTCCCAATGTGATGAAATCTTATTACAGAAAGCCTAAAGAAACTGAAGAAGTGCTGAGAAACGGATGGATGTTTTCCGGGGATATTGCAGTAAAGGATGAAGACGGTTTTTTCTTCATTGTTGACCGTAAAAAGGAAATGATCATCAGGGGCGGAATGAATGTTTATCCGCGTGAAGTAGAAGAAGTGATGATGAGGAATCCTGATATTTCTATGGTTGCCATTATCGGAGTCGAAGATGAAAAACTGGGTGAAGAGATTAAAGCATTTGTAGTGAGAAAAAAAGAAAGCATGGTGACTGAAGAAGAGATCAAACTATGGACAAAAGAAAGAATTGCCAGATACAAATATCCGAGAATCGTAGAATTTATTGATGAAATGCCTTTAAGCGCAACAGGAAAAATACTTAAAAAGAACTTAAAAACTAACTGAAATGAATTATTTTAAAATTGCAGTCCTGTCCATTGGATTATTGGCAGTAAGCTGCTCAGTACAAAAGACAGAAAGTCCCCACACGGTTTCTGTAAGTCTGAAAGAAGAAAAACTCACCGACATAAAATATGGTTCACATGAAAGAAATGTGATGGACATTTATCTTCCGGCCAATAGAAATCCTAAAACCGCATTTCTTGTTAATATTCACGGAGGAGCATGGACGCAGGGGAATAGAAAGTACGATGGTAAAATTTCAGAATATCTTCTTTCACAGGGAATTGCTGTAGCCAATCTGGATTACCGTTATGCAAATTTTACAGATACTCATCTTCCGGAGCTTCTGGATGATATCGATCAGGTGGTAAAATATCTTTCTGCCCATGCTCAGGAATGGAATACAAGGAAAAATGGCTTTTCAATTTCAGGAGGAAGTTCCGGGGCTCATGTTTCGATGATGTATGCCTACACAAAAAATCCTCAGATCAAAACCATAGTGGAAATGTGCGGCCCTGTAGATTTTACGGATGTTCAGACGTTACAATATGTGAAAGCAGCTAATCTTTTTGATGTTCTGGATAAAATGTCGGGAAATAAAGCAGTCTGGAATCCCGGCGATGCAATCCCGGAAGCTTATGCCAAAACCAGTCCAGTAAAATTTGTCAATCAGATTCCCATTATGATTATTCATGGTGATAAAGATGAGGTGGTTCCCGTTCAGCAGGCTTCTATCCTTGAAAAAGCCCTGAAAGCAAAAGGTGTTGAATACAAGCTGGTAATAGTTCCGGGAGCAGGGCATCTTATTACAAAACTACCGGAAGATGAGCAGGCTGTGTTCAGTAATGTGGCAGAATGGCTTAAAAAATATGGCACAAATTAATGATTATATATATGAAGACTAAACTTATAAATACAAAAATCACTGTTGCAATAGTTTTTCTGGCAGCATCTTCCAATATGATAGCACAGAAAAAAGAAGCTGATACAGCAAAAACAAAAGATATTGATGAAGTGATCATGACCGGGGTGTTTGATAAAAGGACAAGAATGAATGCTCCTATTGCCATCTCTGTTCTGAAAAGTGATGTCATTGAAAAGCAGGTTCCAAACAGTGCTGCAGACCTGCTTAAAAATGTTCCCGGTGTATATGTCAATTCATCATTGGGAGAGATCAGGAATAATGTAAGCTCAAGAGGAATAAGTGCCGGATCTTCAGATGGAACATTTGCTTATGAATACATATCTATGCAGGAAGATGGATTACCGGTGACCAATACAACCTATTTTAATTACGGACCGGATTTTTTTCTGAGGGCAGATGCCACCATTTCCCAAATTGATGCCGTGAGAGGAGGGCCTGCTTCTATTACTGCAGCCAACGCACCGGGTGGAATCTTCAACTATATCTCCAAAACGGGCGGAAACAAATTCGGAGGAGAAATTCGGGCAAAATATGGTATTCAGGGTGCTGATAATTCCGGATATCATAGAATTGATGCCAATTTTGGAGGTCCTTTGGGAAATAACTGGTTTTTTAATATTGGCGGATTTTACCGATACGACTTAGGAGCAAGATATGCCGGATATCCGTTTAATAATGGAGGGCAGGTAAAAGGAAACATTGTTAAAAAATACAGTAAAGGAAGTTTAAAAGTATTCCTAAAATACCTTGATGACAAAAATGGCTATGCCCAATTGATTCCTACAAGGAACTATACAGATCCTGAACCGGCAGAAGGCTTCAGCAGCAGCTCATCTTTACTGATTCCGAAATTACAGTATAATTCTCCGGATTTTATTCACGGAGGTAATATAGATTATAATTCAGGCCGTCTGGTCAGTAATAAATACCGTTCCGTAGGATTAAACTGGGATCACAACCTGGGAAATGAATGGAAGCTGTTCTTAGCCAGTAAATATGCTGATAATGATGTGGTACAGAACAGTGTGGGGAACTCTTTTCTCACATCGCTGGATGATATGACGTCTTATTTTCTGATTGGAGGGCTGGGAGTTGGGACATATTCTTTTAAGGATGCTCTTACAGGGCAGGAGCTTGCAAGTGTGAATTCTGCTTTGGGAGCCGGAGGGCTGCCTGTTTATCAGATAACCAAGAATCAGTTGCCGGGACAGTCTATTCAGAATAATTCATTTTTAATGTCTGCGCTTAATTTTTATGAAAATAAAGTGAAAGAATCAATGAACCAGCTGACCATCAATAAAAAATGGAATAATATGAATTTCTCCTTTGGAGGGTATTATGGTTATTCTGATGTATGGCGTTTTTCAGGTATTAACGGAATCGGGCTTACAACTTTAGAGAACAGGCCGAGAATGATGACACTGAGCTTAACGGGTGTTACTACTTTAGATTTTACAAAACCGGGTGTTTATCAGCTTACTAATGATGATGGCTTTGCACAGGCGGCAGGCAGTACGGGAGATTTGCTGGAATTCAAAGCTAAACAGCAGCAGGGAGCCGTGTTTTTCGGGCATACCTGGGATATAACGGATCACCTGACTCTGGACTGGGGAATACGGTATGAAAAAGTATGGATCAAAGGAGATAATACCAGAACATACCTGTTTTCGGATAAAAACGGAGGAACGGATGGCAGTATTTACACTCTGTACAATAATAATGCATTAACAAAGCTTACCAATGTTGTCTATAGCAGACAGCTGGAAAACTTTTCCTATTCGGCAGCGGTAAATTATAAATTCAATAATAATATTGCCATATATGCCAGATATTCCAAAGGCAGCAAATCTCCGGATCTTGATATGTTCTTTGCCGCCAACAGGCCGGAAACCATAGATTTACTCGATCCTCAATCCAGGAAAACCCAGCAGGTAGAAATGGGGTTTAAGGCTAAAACAACTTATTTTGATGCTTTTGTAACGCCTTTTTACAGTTTGCTGAGCAATGTTCCTTACAGTTTTATGGCAGATGACGGGAAGGGTGGGTTTTATACAACTCCGGCATTATATAATAAAAATGAAACCTATGGTATTGAATTGGAAACCAATATCAGACCTGCCGATAATTTCAGTATCAGAGCGGTGCTTACGTTACAGGACCCGAAAGTTAAGGAAGGGTATTTATGGAATCTGGGAAGCGCACCCGGTCCGTCTGATGATACCGTATTTTCATATTCAGGAACCAATATTGCCTATACACCAAAGATTATGGCCAATATAACGCCCAATCTGAAAATAGGTAAAGCATTCGGATTTGTAACCTGGAGCTATATGGGTAGAAGGGAAGGGAGCAATACCAATGTTTATAAACTGCCGGGATTTTCTCAGTTCGACCTTGGAATAGGGTATAATTTAAATGAAAACCTCAGCATGCTTGTTAATGTGAACAATGTATTTAATAAATACGGGGTGATGAGCTACCAGAGACCGGGAACTCTTCAGCAGCAGCTCGCCGGCTTCGAAAACTTTACTCAAGCGGAATATACATCTGCGGTGGCCAACAATACTCCTTATTTCACAATTGCCATTCCTCCGACTTCCGGATATATTACGGTAACCTATAAATTTTAATACAATGAAAAAGCTTTTAAATATCTTCTTTGCAGTTTTGCTCTTCATTATTCTGGTATTATTGGTTATTCCCATGATTTCAGTGTATCTGAAAGCGCCAATGCTTCTGAGTGGTTACAGCAGTTCGTTTGCCATGCAGTTCAATTCCCAGTTTGTTGTTTTGAGTCTGGTATTGGTCGTTATCTGTTTCCTTTTCTATCGGTATGGGAAATATTGGAGAAAATTATTGAGAGTTAATTTAATCCTTTCGGTTCTTTTTTTCATTGCACAGATTTTTTTCACTGCGGTTCTTTTTTCCACGGCTAAAAAATATGATACCAAAGTTTCATTTTTTCAGGGATTAAAAAGTTATGAAGAGCCGGTAAAACCTACAGAAACTTATTCTTATCTTACTATTTATAATGAGGAACAGCATATAGATGTTTTCCGTCCGGAAACAAAATCTTCAGTACCTGCAATTCCCGTTATCCTTGTTCATGGCGGTGCTTTTATTGAGGGAAACAGAACTCAGGTTGGTTATGCAGCCAACTGGTTTAAAGATCATGGGTATGCAGTTTTTTCCATTGATTACCCTCTGGGAAAAGAAAACCGCCACAATTGGGAATCTGCTGTTAATTCTGTAGTGACTTCAATGGGATTTATTGTGAAAAATTCAAAAAAATTCAATGTTGATCCGAACAAAATAGTTCTGGTAGGCGGTTCTGCGGGAGCGGCTTTGGTAATGCAGGCCGATTTAGGATTGAGAAAAGGTTTTGCCAAATCTTACGATTCTCTGCAGCCTCCGGTTCCGGCAGGAGTTATTGCTATTTATCCGCCCGTTAGTTTATCTGAAATCTGGCAGAAAATAGATGAGAAAAAGAATATTGACCTCAAAGATGCGGCAAGAAAATATCTTGGAGGTTCACCTGCTGAATTTCCGAAGCGTTATGCACAGCTGAACTTAATAGATCAGCTTTCCAAAGGAATTTCTCCTACATTTATTATTGCCGGAGAAATAGATCATGTTGTAAATGTAGAAGCTACAAGAAAATTTGCGAAAAAAACAGCAGAATTGAAGCTTCCTGTTTCCTATGTTGAAATTCCTTATGGTGAGCACGTTTTTGATGCTAATTCCAATTCCATTGCCGGACAGATTGAATGGAATAAGATAGGAGAGTTTTTAAAGAATAATCATCTGGAAAACTAATAGTTGTATATTGAAAATAACTGAAATAATAGTTTGAAAAGCATTGTAATGATAATATACAATGCTTTTTTTGAGCCCGTTATATTGTTCTGAACCTTTTGTGAAAGATATTGATAAGATTTTAAAGGAGAAAATGACCAATATTGGGGCGGAATTTGGTACTTACTATTTTTTAGAGCTTTACAAATTTTAATGAAAAAAATAAAGACTTTGAATTCCGATATATCTTGACAGAATTGCGTGGTATGCATTAACTTTGTAGTTTTATTAAAACTTTTTATCAGAATTGTTTTAATGATAACTGCATAATCTATGCAAAACAAGTTCCCATATTAATATGAAAAGATATCTTACTTATATTTTGCTTCTTGGATTTCCTTTTTTGGGAGTTCAGAATAAAATGGCCGGACAATCCACCTATGCTCAGGACTGGAAATTATCCGGACAGAAGAATGAAGCTCTTGCTTTTGATGCGGATATAAAATTATCGGATGCGGAAATGTCGCTGGATAAAAAACTATTTCAGTTGAGAAAACAGGTCCTTACCGAAGCAGAAACACAAAAAATATCCCTGTTCAACAGTTCTTTTAATGAATTAAAACCTCTGATTGAAACCAGCAGATTATTTAAAATTATCCAGACGATGCCGAAAGGAGGTTTGCTGCACAGCCACAGCGGAGGTTTGGCAGATGTAAAATGGGTGATTTCGGCGGCAAGAAAATATAAGGAATGCTATGTTTACGATCAGAAGGATAATGGCCAATATATTTACGGGCAGCTGGCTTTTTTTGCCAAGGAAAATGTTCCGGAAGGATTTGTGAGCCTGGATAAGAAACTGGCTTCGGATGCCGGTTTTGAAAAAGAGCTGCAGGATCTTCTTACCTTAAAACAGGATAAGCTCTGTACCTATACGGATTACTGGGTGGAGTTTGAGAAACGTTTCAAGCGCATCAATCTCCTGCTGCCTTACCGCTCTTTCTTCAAAGAATATTATTTGAAGGGTTTTCAGGATCTAGCTAAAGATCATGTACAGCATGTGGAAATCAGGTTCATATTTGATGAGCTTTACGATTTTCAGTATGGAAAATATCCTTTAAAAACTTCAATCACTGATCTGCAGGATGTTGTTAAAGAGATCCGTCAATCGAATCCGCAGTTCAGTTTGAAACTGATCTATTCCAGTTTTAAATTTCTGGACCCGGAAAGTGTAGAAAAACAGCTTGAAACAGCTTTTGAGCTCAAGAAAGAATTTCCGGACATGATTTCGGGTTTTGATCTTGTGGCGGATGAGGCTGCCGGAAACAGCATTTATTCTTTTCAGAAAGACTGGATGAAGCTGAATGAGCTTTCTAAAAAATATGGCGTAGAAATGCCACTTTTCCTTCATGCAGGCGAAAGCAATTCTGTATTCAATAAAAATATTCTGGATATTTCTTTACTGAATAACCAGCGGATAGGACATGGGCTTAACCTGATCTATTTCCCTGCTACTATGGAAGAGATCAGAAAACAGGGCAAATTGGTTGAAGTAAGTCCGATCAGTAACCAGATTCTGGGTTATGTAAGTGATCTGAGAAATCATCCTGCAAGGGTTTTGCTGAGCAACGGCGTGCAGTGTTCCATTAACAGCGACGATCCGTCAGTGTATGGGTATGAAGGCCTCAGCTATGATTTCTGGATGGCTTTTATGTACTGGGAGCTGGATGTGAAAGCACTTAAAAAGCTTGTCTTTAACTCTGTTAATTATTCTTCTTTGAATAAAGACCAGAAAAAGGAAGCCATTGTGTATCTGAATAAGCAGTGGAATGATTTTGTTCAAAAGGGAAATAAAACTTTAAACTAAAATCTCTGTTTATATTTTGCAGATAAAGAACAGCATCATTGGGTAGTGATGCTGTTTGTTTTTAATAATTCCGGAAAATTTAAAAACTAACGGGAAAAAATATATGTTTCAACGGCAATTGCAGATATGTTGAACAGGTATCTGATTTTCTTCTACTATTTCTTTTTATTCCAATATGGATGTAGTTTTCTGTCATTGTGTTTTTAAGTTTTAAAAACCTTCCTGCGTGGGCAGGAAGGTGATAAATAAGGTACAAATAAATAATAAGCCTAGATGTTTATGATATAATTTTTTTTCCACTTACTCACAGTATTTCTACTTATGTGGTATTTTTTTGCCAGAGTACTATTGTTTAGGTTATGAATTTTCTGCTCCTTTAAAAACTGCAGAATTGTAGCTTCATCATAGCATCTGAGCTTTTGATTCTCAATATGATGTTTACAAGGTGCAGTGCCGAATAATTCTTTTTCCAGTGTTAGAATATCTTTTACGGTTTTCAGGTTTTGGATCTTTTGTTTCAGCTTTTCAGTAAGAAGTTCTTCTTTTCCTTTATATTTTACAATATCAAGATATATTTTAGTATAGTTAGGAGGCATATTTTATTGATTTTAATATCCGGATAGAAGCTCTAATTTATTTTTCTTGCCAATAAAATATTTAAAAGAAAGGTTCCTGCCCAGTTAGTTCCGTTCCCGTTAATTTCACTTCGGGTTACACTTACTGTAAGACGTGTTTTACCTGTTGAGTTGTCTATTGAAATAAAGTTGGAAGTATATACATCCGGATAGCTGGTGTTATTTCCTACCGTTAGTATTGGGAATAAGTTGGTCAAAGTAAATGGTGTTCCCTGGTATTCATATACAATTACTTCTTTTGCATTGGTAATGGCTATTGAGGTACCGCTTCCGGAAGTGACGGCATTGGTAGAGCTTTTTTGAATTACAAACCAGTCCGTAGTATCATAAGTTGTCACGGCATGATTACTGAAATCGGAAGCAAAAGCATTATGAGGCGGGATTTTGGCTTGTCCGCCATATATTTCTACGTTGGTCAGACTGGGCATTGCTACATAGGATAAGTCCCATACGGGATTTGCTCCTGTTTTATTATTACATACTACTTCTATATAAGCTCCGGCCGGTATTACAAATGTTGATACATTTACGGATGTTGGTCTTAATGTAGCTCCGGCTGCCGGTGCCAAAGTTACGGATTGAGTAGATATGTTTTTTATGCGATACATTCTCCCTGAAAAAGAAATTCCTGTTACAGCAGGAAGGGTAATGGTCTGGCTGGCTGTAGTACCGCTGAAAGTAACATAATAGTCAGTATTATTAAGAGTTGTGCTGCTGGTAATTTCTCTGTATCCGGCTTCAAATGATCCTTCCACACTGAGAGTTGAACCGGGTTGTGGAGTGTTTATACCTACTTGTGCGAACAGAATGACACCAAAGAATAAATGCAATAATAGCAACGATTTCTTTTTCATAATTTAATGTTTTAACGCTACGAAATTATAAAATGTGGAAAAAAATACATTTTTTATTGCGTTATAATGTTACGCACAACTATACTCATTTATACGCAAAATACTGTAATATTTTGATAATCATGTGTTTATTTGTTGTTGTTCATGCTTCTTATTCTATGAATTTTTAGATAAAACCTGATTCTGATTAAGAATAAGTTGAAATTTCAAAATCCTGTTTTAATTTTTAAGAAAGTTTTATACAACTTATATCTGTTAAATAGGTGAAATACATGCTATAAGGATGACATTTTTTAATATCAAATTAATTTGTTTATTTAAAATAGATGTAATATTTTGCCTGCTTTAAAAAAAACACACTAATACTTAATGAAATCTGTTAATCTGCTAATATTATTATGCTCTACTTTATTTTTTGCTCAAAAAGACAAAAAAAGTATTGATAGTTTATATGCAATTATTAATAATAAAGATGCTTTTGCAAAATATGGAGAGGAAGAGCTTCTGAGACTTTGCACGGAGCTATACTACCACTCAAAGGAATCCGGAAATGAGCCGGGGCAACTGAATGCTTTAACCAAAATGGTCAGAATATACAGTGAGGCAGATAATCAGGGTGAGGTGCTGAAAAGAATGCCGGAAGCACTTGCTATGGCAGAAAAGCTTGAGGATTATGGCCAAAAAAGTGCCTTGTTAAATTATGAAGGGAGGGCATTTATAAAATTAGGTTTTTATGATAGAGCCAAAACAATAATAGATGACGGATTAAGAACTGCCAACAAGATACCGGACAGTGATACGAAATATATTTGGCGTTCACAGCTTTATGGAGCTACTGCAAGATGTATTGAAGATTCTAGTATAGATGTAGCCCAACACAAACAATCTTTGTTTTATTCTGTTCAGAAAGCATACAATGAAGCCAAAAAAATAGGCATTAAAAATCCTGAAAGAAACCGTTTTCTTGGTGAGCGTGCAAGGATATTAGGCTCAATAAATATTGCTTTTCTTCAAATGAAAGAAGGAAAGCAATATTTATTGAGCCGAAGTATTATTGCTGAAACAATCAGATCCAAGACTTTTGGCGCCTTTATATAGATTTCGTGGAATGATGTTGTACCATACGCCTGGTGCTGATCGTTTTCAGAATGCTATGACCTATTATGATAAAGCTATAGATATTGCTGAAAAGTATAACATGAAATATGAACTGTATTGTCTTTATATTGCAAAAGAGGGGCTTTTCAGTGATGTAAAAGATCATGAAAACCAGGTAAAGTGGGAAGCGAAATTCAGGTCTATGAAAAGTGATCTGGAGGCAGAAAATAAAAAGAGTTTTCCTTATGCTTATAAAATGGTGATTTCATCTCAAAACAATAATCAGTCATTAATAGGTAAATGGGGGATTATTTTCCTTTTGGCGGGTATTCTGGGAATAATATTGCTGTTTCTGGTGACCAGAGCCAGTAATAAGCCAAAAACTGAAGCAGAGGCAAAGAGAAATCCGAAAAATAGCAGTCATTCCCCGTCTGTTAATTCTGAGAATATTAATCATCTTCTGGATCTTGTTCAGAATAATGATTCCTCTTTTTATTTTAAATTTTTAGAAACATTTCCAAATTTTACCCAAAAGCTTTTAAATATAAATCCCAAGCTGACGGCTTACGATTTGGAATTCTGCGCATTAGTAAAGCTGAATTTTAATAATAAAGAAATTGCGCGCTTTACCAATACCACCATACGGTCTGTAGACAGCAAAAAATACAGATTGCGAAAAAAATTAAACCTCTCTACGGAGGAAAATATCTATGTTTGGATGCTTAATTTATGAAGGTTTTCAAAGGATATTTTGTTTGAAATAAGATCTCCTAAGCAAAGGACTTTCTATAAATCCGTACTTTACATTACCTGTTTTTCAGGAGCATAAAAACTTAAAAACCATGAAAAAAATTCTATTCATCTGTTTCTTTTTATTGAATCTTTCCATTGTATGTGCGCAGACTATAGAATCGGGAAACAGGAGTACAACAGGCTACATCAAACCGGACGGAACCATTGAGAACAGCAGTCGTTCAACAGTAGGGTATATCAAGTCTGATGGAACAATCGAGGATAAAAGCCGTTCCACAATCGGGTACATCAAAAGTGACGGCACCATAGAAGATAAAAGCCGTTCTACCGTGGGGTATGTAAAAGAAGACGGCACGATAGAAAACAGCAGCCGTTCCACCATTGGGTACATCAAAGACGATGGAACCGTGGAAAACAGCAGCCGTAGTACTATTGGCTATGCTAAAGGCATCAGAAAAGAGTGGGCGGCGGTAGTGTATTTCTTTTTCAAGCTGGATTGATCATTTGTATTGTTGCTTGTCCGGAACAGGGATTTTTAAATTAATAATATTCAAATTCTCTTTCTATTTTTTGTTTTAGGGTTCCATGATCATCCGCCAGTTCTTCATAAACAGGATTTTCATGCTGGTCGAGCTTTACATTCTGATAAATAAGCTTGGACTTTTTTTGCTTAATGACATCTTCAAGAAGCGTTTCTTTTTGGGGAGTATAGGTGTAAAGAATGATGCTGTTAACTGGTGTTTCAAAAAAAATTCCGGTTTCTTCTGTTTTGATGAGACGGTTGTTTTTGTCGAAATAAAATAGTTTGGTCAGTGATATATTGCGAAAAGGAGTTTCTGAAACTCTTTTGTACAGAGAATCAGAAATTTTTTCAAAATAGCCGGTTGTTTCTATTTTCTTATTTCCGGGGTTGAAGGCTTCGAAATATCGTTTGGCTTTGTCCTTTGAATTGTAGGTGATTATTTTATTGAGCGATCTTTTATGAGAAGGTTCGCTTTCCACAGCGTTATAGTATTCTATTTTCGTGAGAAAACCTTCTTTGTCAAAATAAGAAATACTTTTATCAATATCTTGATTTGAGAAAGTGGTGATCTCCGTAATTTTTTTAGGGTACCCTGTATAGTTAGAAAATTTCAGATCATTAATGACTGAATTTTCCTGACTGCTTACAAGAACATATAATAGAATAGACAGATAACTAAGTTTTGTTTTCATGCTTTAAGTGCTGTGGCTAACATTCAAATATAGACAACTCTTCCCAATATTGGAACAATTAACGGTTTTTCAATGATTTTGTGTGGTTAATGATCTCCAGGATATGTCTGCACCCCGTTCATAACCGCCTTAAGGGAATATGAAAGGGTCAGTACGTCTTCAATAAAGGCCTGAAGCCCATTTTATAAGCCTCCGGACACCGTTTTGCAACCGGTTTTACCCCCTTGGGTAAGGGGGTATCGGTAGTTCTTTAAGGGATGTTGGCAGTTGGGAAACTCCTTCCGGACGGTTGGAGAAATACCCGGGGACCCTTTGAAAGGGCCTGCAGGCTTTGTATGGGGTTTTTTGTGAATCTCGCGGATGTTTTTGTTCAGGTTGTTTTTATTATGGTCCTGCATGGGAGCAGGGTATCTGAACCTTTTGAGCGAAAGAGGTCATGAAATTTCTAAGAATAGAAATCTTTTCTATAAGTACCGGAAAGTTTTAAAAATTAGCGGACAAGAAGATAGACTCCAACACCAATAGCAGCATAAGCCACAACAGTAATAATATCTGCTATGGGTTGCGAAAAGCGTTTTTCCGCAATTTTCTCACCATTGATCTGGTTCTTATGGAATTTCAGCGTTTTTTTAGGATTATGTACCGGGTGTACAACCAGGCTGTCGTTTTCCCATTTGTCGACTATTACTTTATAGCTTCTGCCATCTACGTCTATTTTCACATTTTTACCGGCGGCAAGCTTCTCCTGAATATTTACCGGAGCAGGCATTGGCTGTGGGTTCAGGGATTCTGCTGCTGCACTTTTCATTTGGGTGGCAGTATTGTTACCGGCCATGGCAGCATTTTTTTTAGATTCCTGCTTATTGTTGGTTGCCGGATCTGCTGTTTTTTTTACCTGATAAGTATAGCAACTGGTAAGAGAACATAATATAATGATGAAATAAAGATTCTTTCGCATGAGCCAAATTTAAGAATTAAACGGAATATTTGGTGTTTTCTTTTGAAAGATGGTGATTTTTTAAATGCCATAAACAAATTATTATAAGTGTTACCATCTTCCGTAAAAGAAAAATCCCAGCAGTGCTGAGATTTTAAAATTACCGGTGATAATTCTTGGATCGGTTATCGATCATTTTGAATCTCCGGGTTTGTGTTTGTGAGGTTTTAGCTCCGGATGCTTTGGTTTTGTTTCTGGTGTTACTCTTCTCCTTTTGTCAGGAGTTCCGTCAGCCTTATCAGGTTTTGGACCAGGCTTAATTGCTTTAATTGTTTCCATAATAAAATTTATTTAACATACTAAATTTAAGGTAAGTTAAACTTTTCACATTACGGAAAACCACAATTGATATATTATAATCTTCTTATTTTTATATATAAATAACTTAATAATGATGCTAACACTAATTAATATCTCATTTGGTATTGGTGAATTTTTTTCAACGACATTTTTAATCTTAATTATTTTGTCTTTCTGCGTATATCTCTACAGAGTTTCTAAATATAAAAAATATCAGAAATCTAAATATGCAATTTCATGTCTTTCAATCATGTTAACTTTGCATTTAGTAGTGTTTCCTTTTTTGTACACCTTAATGCTTAAAAATGATCCAGCTAGTTTTGAATTTAAAACTGCTATTCATGATAGTAGAAAACGAGTGGTGTTTAATGAATGGCTTGATGACTCTAAAAATATTCCTTATGAGATTAAATATCTTGAAAATATTAAACTTTCAAATTATACTATCCTAAACAGGCAATTAAAACAACTAAAACAATTAAATTTTACTGAGAGTAATATAATATTTACGGATTATAAGATTAATATGCCTAGTAAAAATTTTGATTTTACTGCAACTATTTATATTTTTGATAGAAAAGGTATTTTAAAAAAGGAATTGTATCAGGTAGGAAGGCAGGTTGAATTAGATTCTACGAAATTTGGAAGTGTAATATCCGAAGATATTAATAACCTTAAAAATGAATTGAATTATTACAAAGTTAAAAAAGTCGAATTAGACAAAAATAATTTTTGGACTTTTGCAACACTACTTCCATACAGCATATCTTCAATATTCACAGGAAATATGTCTCCATTAACACCAATGGCTAATATACTTTACACTTTTCATTATATCATAATTTACTGTATTGGAATAGGTGTTTTCCTTCATTTTTTAATTATAAACCTGGAGTTAATAATTAGAAACCGAAAATCTTAATTCTTTTAGCTATGATTATTGAAAATGTTATGTTTGAAATACAATCTCCGAAGTTGGAAGACTTCGGAGAGAGGAAAATAAGAGATTAACTATTTTGTTCTTTCTCTTCTTTTTCTATTTTCTTAATGACTATTTCTACTAAATTTTTATATATATCATTCGTCTCTGTTTTAAATTCTTCTAGTATCTTTTGAGCGGTACTATATGTTTCTGCTAAAAACGGACCTTCAAAATTGGAAATATTGTGCCCCATAAAAAAAAGTCGAGGTTGAGTTAAGATCACAGATTGAGAAAATTTGCTGTCACGCAAATTTATAAACTCTCTAATTTCATAAAGGCATTCAGGAGTTTCATTAAAATAATGCTTTATATGCTCAGAAATTTCGTCAATTAATTCTTGTTTTTCAATTTTAAAAGGAGCAATATAAGACTCTATTAATTCAATTTTCTTTTGTTTAATGTCCATAATAAGTTATTTGTATTTTAGTACTTTTTAAGTGATATAGATGCTAAATAAAATTATCTCAATTTTTTATCTATCAAAGCAAGGTATTTCATGCCACTCTGATCAAAAATATTCTCGGACTTTTCTATTTTCAATGCAGAATAGACTGCATTCGCAAATCCTGGTAGACCCCAGATCATTGATTTTAAACTGCCTGTGGCAACAATGCCTTGTGTTGCGGCAATCAACCCACAAATAGATCCAAAAATGATGTTTCCTACATTACTTTCGTTCATTTTAGCCGTCAATTCACCTTTTCTTATTATTAATTCTCTGATGTTTTCATTAAATAAATCCGTTCCTTCTTTAATATGTGGATTAAGAACCAAAAGCTCTACTTTATTTTTAAATGCAGCAAGTAATTCTCCATTTTTTTCTTTAAATCGTAACATCTTATCCAATTTGATTTCTTGAGGAAAAGGTATTAAACTTTCTAAAATAGTTTCTCTCTTCTGCTGATTTTTGAGATTTTTAATGGTATAAAACCTTGGCTTTAAACTATCAGTTGTAGGAATTCTATTAGTTTTAGCGCCAATTATAGTAGCAATATATTTCATTAATTGATCTGCTGTTTTAGTCTCAACTGAATACCAATTTCCTTCTTCCCTAATAGCAAGTCCTAAACTTTCAAGGCTGTAAAAAACTTCATCATCAAATTTATCAGAATGTATCTGTGCTGAAAATTTTTGGGAATGCACTAAATTACGCCGAAGATTACTAAATCTATTTTGTGCTTTTTCAAGTGAATTTTTGTGCTTTTCAATCTCTGTTATAAATGGCTTTGTTACCGCCCAAGGATTGTCAAATACATCTATTGGATTTACAGGAATAACCAAAGACATACGGACTAGTTCCATCATGAATGAATCATAATTGCGTTCAGGGTCCCATATATATTCTTGGGGCACAATAGCAGCTATATCATTATAATAGAGTAATGTTCTAATAGTCCAATCATTATTAGGAATATTTATATACGGATAATATAAAATGTTACTCATAGTTTTAGTTTATTAATAAATTAAAATTTGGTAATAATTGTAAATAGGTTTTTATATTCCAATTATTTCTAAAAATAGGAAAGTATCTCAAAATTTTCAATCCGTATTTTCACGGAATTTTGACATAAAAAATCCTAACTCTCGTCAGGATTTATTTGAATAAAGGATCATTAAAAAATTCTTGTAATGTGATTTTTAAGAGTGTACAAACCTTATTTATAGTATATATTGTAACTCCTCGTTCACTTTCAAAACTTTCCCATCTGTTTACTTGTTGTCTATCAATATCATGAAGTTTGGCGAAATCACTTTGATTTAATCCAGTAGACTTTCTCAGATCAATTAATCTTTGAGTTATCTTATTTCTAAGTTCAATATCGTCTTTGTTAAGGCTGCTCATTTAACAATTTTAGAATATTTGATAAAAACTTTTGTAATCCATTTGGTTTACATTGTGATTTTTATATATATTTGGAAAAGATTACTTATTAAAGTAATTTTGCGATACTTCAAAAAATATTAGAAGCTATTGCTTAGAATCTCGCCCGAAAACTGGTAATTTTTAACACACGAGACGATAAGCAGGAAGCTCACGACCTAGGCGTGGGCTCTCTTATCTGTGTGTAAGGTATACCAGTACCTCAGGGCGGATATTGTAGAGTTCCATGCCGTTTTACTTTCATGCTGTTCTGTTTTTCTACAATCATCTTTTTCTATGCCGCTTCACTACATAAAGTATCATGATACGGTACAATGGAGTGTACAATCCATTGCGGCTTCAGGGCTTTCACGGGAAACACAAATTTTATCATATTCATTTGGCTTGTATAGGAAGGAAGTTCAGGCGGGCTTCCTCCTTTACGGCCAGCAAAAAAAGAATATCCCAGAAACAGACAGTATAAGATACCTTTTACAAAATACAAACTCATGAAAAAGAATAAAACAAACCTTACCTCCCGGTTTCGGGCAGGCAGTAAGAAGCGCTCCGGATTACAGCGGATGAAGAACTATTTCCGGTTCAATGATCTGGTGACCTCCAAAGAACGCTTACACAGCATAATGAATTGTGCCATCAACAGGAATAGATGGATCAGGGAAGATCCGTCCGTTATCTTTCACTTTCACCAGTCGGTGCGGTCGTTTATTCGTGCAGGCTATCTTATCATGCTGACGGAAAGAAAAAAGGGCTTCAATACCCCGTTGGAAAATCCGTCTCCGTTGCTTCTCGGCCTGCTTTCGGAGAAAGAATACCAAAATCCTCTGCTGGTATTCAAAAAAGCATTCAGAGAATACAGCATCAAGGAATTTGATTATTTTATGTCCGGGATTGTTTATTTCTCGATGGGAGTTTATGAGCACGTACCGGAAAGGAATATCATAAATCCATACATTCATCTGATCAAAATGCTGGATGCGGCACACATCATCCTTGAAAGAGGAAAGAAAACAGATACGGCGGGCCAATGTGGAGAGAAACAGAAAATGTAAGGGATAATGATTATTATAAAAATGGTCGGGTGTAAGGTTTTGGGAGAATAGGAGGGTGTTTTGTTTGTGCAGTTTGGTTTTAACGCAAAGGTTTATGATGATGTTGTTGTATTTTAAGGGGAGCAAAGGTGGAATCAACAGGGTTGATTCTTTCTAAGTGGGTGTATAGGGAGCATCTCTTGTTCCTATAGTAATGACTTTGGTGTGGTAAAGGAAGCAAATTTTAGAAGAGAAAATCACAAGTTTTAGATAGATAATCTTAATTCAATCAACTTTCAAATATCCGTTTTTCATATATCTCTAATGGTTAAGTTTTTTATTAGCTTTGTCATTTAAGAAGCAATTCAATCTATGAATTTTAAATTATCATTTTTTATTTCCTTTCTTATATATACTATTATGAATTTGAAAAATAGGAAGATTTAAGATAGTCCATATTCCTTAAGCTCTTCGTGGGGAAAGAAATCGGTCTAAATAGTATAAATATACATTGAGGGCTACTGAAAAGCCTCCAATTTAACTGGGAGGCTTTTGAATTTTTACTTTTTATATTGGCCTGGCGCGTAATGCTTAGCTGACTTAGCACCTGTTACTTTTTTAACCTGTCCCGGTGGAAGGCCATGATTTCCATTAGGCTTTAATCTGGGAGCACAAGAAGCGACAAATAATCCAACTAATATAGCTGCTCCAATACTTTTAATTATTTTCATCACATTTTTTTGAGTAATTATATAAAAAACTGTGCCAATTTAATTTAAGCATAAATAATTCCCAATAGCTAAAAACATATACGGATTGTAAACTATAGAAATTTTTATTGCAGGAACAATCTCCAGAAATGGGGCCGTTAATCAGTTTTTGGACATTTGAGCTTATTGGAAATAATGGTTATATTAAGTTTATCAAAAGCTTCTGATAACATCAAGGAATTTGATTATCTTATGTCCGGGATTATCTATTTCTCGATGGGAGTTTATGAGCACGTACCAGAAAGGAATATCATAAATCCATACATTCACCTGATCAAAATGCTGGATGCGGCACACATCATCCTTGAAAGAGGAAAGAAAACAGATACGGCGAGCAGTGTGGAGAGAAACAGAAAATGTAAGGGGAATGATTATTATAAAATGGCCGGGTGCAAATTTTTGGGGAGAATTAGGAGAGTGTTTTGTTTGTGTAGTTTGGTTTTAACGCAAAGGTTTATGATGATGATGTTGTATTTTAAGGGGAGCAAAGGTGGAATCAACGGGGTTGATTCTTTCTAAGCGGGCGCATATGTATGCTGCTTCATCGGCGACTTTGTCGCTTTCTTAGCTTCCTTATTAATAAATGATTGATTTTTATCTTTGCGTTAAAAAAAAGAAAAAACAGATTCAATATTAAAACTCTTGTTGTTTCCATTTTGTATGCTGTTTTAAACAACGAAGTCAGAAATAATCTGACCCGTTGTTATTTTAATTATAGATTTTCCTGGTAAAAAGGGATGAGTTTATTCAATGCAATTTTTACAGGTTCAGGTTTATCATAAAGATCATAATGTGACCAGCCATCAATGACTACTAATTCCTTCTTCTCAGAAGCAGCACGACGAATGATTTCAAATCCATCTCTGTAGGCTCCGAATGCCCCCGGTTTACGTCCCACAATTACGAGTAGCGGTTGGGTAAGTAGTTTTTCAGCGAGATTGTAAGCATCCCAGGTTATGGCTGTAGCATTATGGGAGAATAATGTTTTGTTTACCCCATTAGCGCTTTCACCACGGGAAGTACGGTAATATTCAGTAGCTTCCAGCAGATCAATATCTGCGCCTGATTCTTTAGCCATTTCATAAGTAGGATAAAGACCCTGGTTAACTCTCAAAGCCGCTCCTCTGGCTTCTGCTGTTCTTTGCTCTGCAATAACTTCAAGATTGGCGATCGGATCACCGAATTCACGCATTACACGACCGTAATTAGCTCCGGTTACCGTTGCCACTGCCTTGATACGACGTTCTTTCATCGTGGCGTTAATAGAATAGCCTCCTGCACCACAAATACCCAAAACTCCAATTCTTTTTTCATCTACGAACGGAAGTGTCACCAGATAATCACATGCATAGCTGTAATCTTCTACACGAAATGACGGGTCTTCTAAAAATCTGGGTTCACCACCACTTTCCCCCTGAAAAGAAGCGTCCGGAACCAAGACTACAAATCCTGCATCAGCAAATGCCTGTCCGTATACATTTCCTGAAGTTTGTTCTTTACAGCTTCCAATAGGATGGGTGCTTATGATAGTAGGGTATTTTTTATTTTCATCGAAATCCGGAGGGAATAACAAATCTGCTGCCACATCCCAATACAATGCTTTGAATTTTACTGATTTTTTCATTTTTGGATATTTTATCTTATTAAATGTTTTTTCATTTTGACAAGACAAAGTTAGGCGGGCTATGTGGCGATATTTGAAAACAAAATACTTTAAAACAGAAACATTTTACTGATTTCTAAATATCTTAGGAGAGATACCCGTTTTTTTACGAAAGAATCTGGTAAAATAGGTAGGATATTCGAAACCTAAACTATAAGCTATTTCATTAATGCTAAGCTTCGTCTCACGTAATTTGGACTTTGCTGATTGTATGATATATTGCTGAATGTGTTCTATGGGAGGTTGGCCGGTGAAATGTTTAATTACATCCCCAAAATAATTGACAGAAAGATGCACTCTGTCTGCAAAATAGGCAACAGAGGGAAATGTTTCTATAGTATTGTCTTTTCCAAAATACCAATCCAGGTCTTTATAGAAATCTGCTACTACTTTATTATAAATTTTGCTTCTTGAATCAAACTGGCGTTCATAGAAAGTTTGGGTATAAGAAAGTATGAGAGCAGTATAAGAAACCAAAATTTCCTGGGAAAAATCTTCCTGCTGGTATTCTTCGTAAGCTTGTATAAAAAGCTCATATAAGATTTTACTTTCCCGGTCAGTTAAAAATAGGGCTTCATGGCGTGTATACCCTGTAAATGTATAATCTTTTGCAAATTTATCAAGAAGTTTAGGATTGACAAAAATTCCATATCCTACAAATGGATGTTCTAGGTCCCATTCCATATTATTTCCAGGCCTGTCAAGGAAAAGACATGAGCTTGACATCTCTTCAACAGGTGCCTCTACAGCGATGTTGTTTTTGATGGCTATTACATAGAATTCCAGTTCTACAGAGGGAGATTTTAAAAGTAAATTCTCATGCTCATCATAATGAATCACCTGAATAGTGTCACTATTGGAACCCTGTACATTAATATATTTTAAAAAAGATGGTATGTTGTAGGACTTCGCCATTGTATTGTTTATCCAAAAATAAAGAAATACTGAATCCAGAGTAGCTAAAAACTTAGATAATGATGAGAATATCAAAAATTTTTATATCAATGATAATTTCATATAAAGATTAAATTTCTGTCCATAACGGCTTAAAAACTATGCAAAGACTCTAAATATTCTTCTTCGAACTTAGTACTTTTAGTTCTAGTTTTAAGAGTTCTATTTTTTTTTGTAATAGAAGATCTTGACTGGGATATTCTTCAAAAATTTCTTCTACGGAAACATCTAGCAGTCTGGCAATATCTTTCCATTCCTGATCCGAAATTTTAATTTTTCCTGTTTCTCTTTTTTGATACTGAGTCTGGCTTATTCTAAGGTAAGTTGCAATATCTGCCTGCGTAATTTTTCTTGCTTTTCTTACAGCAATTAACTTCTTGTTCATGGTTTTGCGAAAAATTTTTGGTGAAACGAAAGTATACAATATTTTTTTTAACACAAAATAAAAGGCTATAAAAAGCTATAATTTTTGCTTTTTTGTGTGAATTATGTTTGATACATTTGAAAAATATGACACTGAAAGGTGTCTTATTGTATGTGTACAGTACAGAAATATAAAACGCTGATCAGCATACCCATGTCAGGGTTTGTATGACGAAAACTATTATTAAATTTTAAAAATTATTTTATGAAAAAGAAGTTAGAAAGCTTAAAGCTGAAAAAATTTAAAATGCAAACAGTAAAAGGAGGAGGGCCATTAAAACCAGAAACAGGTTTTGAAGAAGATAGTTATAAAGCTGAAAATACATTTAACGGAACTTATTATGTTAATGACACCGTTAAATATGATTAAAATCTAAGGTAAAAACTAAAATAGGCTATTTGTATTTTATTACAAATAGCCTAATTTTAAGATTGAGATTATGATAATTATTTTTAGTAAAAATTACGGTGAGAATACAACAGATAATGTTTTAAATTGGTTGTATCATCATAAAAAAGACAATGAAGTAGTAGTTAGAATAAATGGTGATGATTTACTAAATAAAGACTTTTATATTGACATTTCCAATTCCGAATTTAATTTTAATAATCAAAAAATAGATAATCAAATTGTACATACTATTTGGTTCAGACGCACTTTTGATGAAGATTTTCTTAATATTGAGCCTAAAATTTTTAATGAATTTCATAATAACAAAACCCTGGAAAATCATTTATTCTCCGAATTAAGAACAATATATAGGTTTTTAGAATCGTTTTTAGAAGATTCAGTCTGGATCAATAAATACAGTGAAAGTTTAAATAAACTGAAAACTCTTAAACTTGCTGAAAAACATGGTTTAAATATTCCAGACACCTATATAACTAACAGAATAGAGATTATTAACAAATTAGCAACAGATAAAAATCTAATTACAAAGCCCATAAGCGATGCTGTAACGCTTTTTGATAATGATTCTCATTATATGATGTATACAAGTGAAGTAAGTGAAATTAAAAATGAAGGCCATATTTTTCCTACCAAACTTCAAAGTAAAATAGATAAAAAATTTGAACTTAGAATATTCTATATAGACGATGTTTTTTATTCTATGGCAATATTTTCTCAAAATGATAATAAAACCAGGGTGGATTTTAGAAATTATAATTTAAAAAAGAGTAATAGAAATGTACCCTATAAGCTACCGGTAAAGATAGAATCAAGTTTAAGAAATTTAGTTAAAGAATTAAATCTGAAAACCTGCTCGATAGACATGATAGTTTCAAAAGATGAAGAGTACTATTTTCTTGAAATAAATCCTGTAGGGCAGTTTGGAATGGTTTCTAAACCATGTAATTATCACTTAGAAGAACAAATGTCATTATATATATTAAAAAATTATGAAGAAAGTAACAACAAAATTAAAAAATAAAAAACTTCCTCTTCCTTACTGGAATATACAAAAAGAATTATCAGATAAAAAATTGGGTGATATTGCAATGATGTATTCTGATTCAGATTTTTATCAAACAAGAGGTTATGTTGTTGAAGGCTCTAGAGTAGTTATATCTAAAATCATCAGTTAATGGTGAAACATAATATTATTTGTTTTATTTCCAACCTCTTGTATAGAAATTAATTTTAGAAAAGAAATATTGGAATATGTTTCAAAACCAGACTCCTATCCTTTAGATGATAATATAAGATGACTTACTTTAATAGATTTGCTTGTTGCCTGGTAACTTATGGGCATACAAGAAGTATAATTTGCGATGTACAAAGAAATAATTATTACCTGATTCCAAATTCTCTCTATACTTTGCTCACTGAGGAGTTTCCAAATTTTTCCATTGAAGAAATTTATGACAGCTATGGAAAAGAAAATGAAAAATACTTAAAAGATTATTTAAATTTTTTATTGGCTAATGAAATAGGGTTCATAGATACCCAAATCATAGAAGAATTAATTCCTTTAAACTTAAATTATAAGGTTGCTGAACCAATTTCCAGTATAATAATTGATTTAAGTAAAGAATCTTTTTTTCTTGAAGATTCAGTTCAAATTGCAAAATTTATTGATACAAATAGAATAAAACAATTACAAATCAGATGCTATGATGTAATTGATTTAGATCTGTTTTTTAAATTTTTGAATGATCTATCTAAAACAACTCTAAAAGGTATTGAAATAATCCTGCCTTATAAAATAAAATTAGAAAATAGATTAATAAATAAAAACATTATTAAGTCAAATGATAAAATTTTTAGATTGATTTATTTTGGATGTGACAAAAATAAAAAGGATAAATATTTGAATAGAACTATAATTTATGTTGAAGATAAAATTATAAATAAAAAAAGTTGCGGATTGATTTCTTCAAACTACTTTAATTCTAATCTCGAAACATATACTTTATCCAACAGCCACAACTCCTGCCTCTACAAAAAAATTTCCATAGATTCTGAAGGGAATATTAGAAACTGCCCTTCCATGCCTCAAAGTTTTGGAAATATTAAAGATATTACCTTAGAAGAAACATTATCCCATCCTGATTTTAAAAAATACTGGAACCTGACCAAAGACAGTATAGAAGTTTGCAAAGATTGTGAATTTCGGTATATCTGTACAGATTGCAGGGCTTATACAGAAAGAACCCATACTAATTCTGAAGGTTTAGATACTTCAAAACCTTTAAAATGCGGATATGATCCATACACAGGTGAATGGGAAGAATGGAGTACCAATCCGCTTAAAGAAAAAGCAATCCATTATTACGGAATGCAGGATTTGGTAAAGGAAAAATAATACACAATCATTTAGGAAAAACTACCCATTTTACAACGAACCAAGGCCAAAGACTGTGATTCTACTTGCTTAAGAATAATTAGTAAACATTACGGGAAAAGTATCTCTCTTCAACATTTACGAGTAACTCTTTTTAGGATTTATTTGATAGTTTAATATACTTTTTCATATCAAAATCAAAGAGCTCTTGTATTGTAACATTAAGTTCTTTGCTGATTATGAGTAGAGTATCATATCGAGGATTGGTGTTACCTCTTTCTAATTCTCCTATTGTTTTTTTTGCATGCCCGGTTCTTAAGCCTAGTTCTTCTTGTGAAATAGGTTTATTAGTCTCGGGATTTATAACTTTCTTTCTTAATTCAGAAATTCTATAGCCAAGAGCTTTTTTACAATTTTGAAGTTCTATTTCATTCATTAATTGTAAAATTCTAAGTTTGAAGTTAAAATTTAGGATACTTATATGTATCCTTTTTGATTTTTTTATTATATTTGCAAAATAAGTTACAGTAAATGTAACTTTGCGATACTTCAAAGAATAATAGAAGCTATTGCTTAGAATCTTGTCATTGAAAACTGGTAATTTTTAGACACACAAGACGATAAGCAGGAAGCTCACGACCTAGGCGTGGGCTCTCTTATCTGTGTGTAAGGTATACCAGTGCCTCAATGACGGATATTGTAGAGTCCCATGCCGTTTTTATTTCATGCTGTTCTGTTTTTCTACAATCATCTTTTTCTAAGCTGCTTTTTACATATAAAGTATCATGATACGGTACAATGGAGTGTACAATCCATTGCGGCTTCAGGGCTTTCACGGGAACACAAATACTAACATATTTTTTTTGACCTGTACGGGAAGGAAGTTCAGGCGGGCTTCCTTCCTTATGGTCAGCAAAAACAGTACAACAGAAACAGTTACTATACAATCATTCATTACAAAATACAAACTCATGAAAAAGAACAGAACAGCCTTTGAAAACCGCTTTTGGACAGGTGGTAAGAAACGCTCCGGCTTAAAGCTGATGGAGGCTTATTTTCAGTTCAATGATCTGGCGGCCTCTAAAGAGCGGTTAAACAGCATTATGAATTACGCAGTCAATAGAAATGCGTGGATAGAAGAAGATCCGGCCGTTATTTTTCAATTTCATCAGTCTATGCGGTCGTTTGTGCGTGCAGGCTATCTCATAGCGAAGGAAAAGAAACGGACGGTGAATAATCAGTTTGAAAATCCCTCTCCGTTGATGCTCGGCTTGCTTTCTGAGAAAGAATACCAAAATCCGTTGTTGGTATTTAAGAAAGCATTCAAAGAATACAGCATCAGGGAATTTGATTATTTTATGTCCGGAATTGTCTATTTTTCACTGGGAGTCTACGACAATGTACCGGAAAGGAATATTGTAAATCCGTATATACATCTGATCAAAATGCTGGATACGGCACACATCATTCTTGAAAGAGGGAAGAAAATAGATACAGCAAACTAAAGTGTGGGGAGAAACAGAAAATGTAAGGTGTAATAATCATTAGAAAAAGGATCAGGTACAAAATTTTGGAGAAAATAAGAGAGTGTCTGTGCGGTTTAAATTTAACGCAAAGGTTTACTATGATGATGTTATATTTTAAAGGTTGCAAAGATGGAATCAACGAAGTTGATTTTTTCTAAGCGGATGCATAACTCTACAGCTTCATCTGCGACTTTGTCGCTCTCTTAGCTTCCTTTGCAATAATTAATTGCATCTGGTCTTTGCGTTTAAAAAAATCAGCATACACCTTATCACTCCAAAATTTTGTCACAAAAAAGACAAAAACGGCAAATATCAAAGATACTTGCCGTTTTTGTGAGTTTTCGGGTTGGAACATCGAACCTTTTTTTGGCGACTGCTGATTTTATGTTCTGTTTTGGCTGTAAGTAAAAAATGCAAGGAAAATGGAAGGAATAATGAAATTAGTACTATGGGACTTAATAAATTCATTATATTGTTACTGTGAAATATAAATGACTGATTTTCCATACATACTATTTGTGTATTGGAAAGTCCACTATAAAGACTCCAAACCATAACAAAGTAAAAACATACGAATTATGAAAAAAAACATTATTCTATTTCTTTCTTTCGTTGTTTATTTATCGGCACAAGCTCAAACGAACGCATCCGTAGATTCCATAGCACAACGGAATTTGTTCCAAAACTTAAAACCCGAATTTGAAGAATACGAAAAACAACACGGAAATTATATTCAAACCAATAATGTAAGAATGCATTATTTAGAGTGGGGAAATAAAAAAAATCCAACACTGGTCTGGATTCACGGAACTTACAGCAATGGTTATGAATTATACGAAATTGTAGATCAATTGGTGAAAATGAATTTGCATGTAATTGCAATTGATTACTACGGGCACGGATTTACACCAATTTCTCAAAAAAACCTGTCTATTTATAATGTTGCAGATGACATTAAGTTTCTTTTAGATAAAATGAAAATCAAAAAAGCGATTATCGGAGGTTGGTCGAGAGGTGGCACCATAAGTTCGGCATTTTATAATGCTTATCCGGAAATGGTTCAGGCCCTTATTTTGGAAGATGGCGGTTCTGTTGCCTGGGATTTTCAGGCAAAGCCGGCTAATATTGAGAAAGATATTGAAGAAATGAAACAGTATTACTCCACCAAAAAAACAATGGTTTTTGATAACGAATTTGATTCTTATTGGTTTATGTATAACAATTGGGGAATAAAAGGGAAAAAAAATGAAAAACTGAAAAAAGAAATTTTTACTTCTTATGCCCGGATAAAGAAAAACGCAAACGGGAAATATGAAATAAATCCTGGCGCAGAAGGACTTACCGGCGAAAACTCCGGAGAAGAGAACATCGCAATAATTTATACTCCTTTTACCTCTAAAACGGCTTTCGGTGCTTCAACACACCAGCTAAATCCTAAAATCATTTATCGAAATTTGGATAAGCCTTTACTCATTTTTGACCCTGTTAGTAAAAATGATTGGTTCGATTTTAAAGAAGAAAATGATAAACTCACAGATGAACACAAGCCTTTTATTGTTCACAAGGTTTATGAAAATACCTGGCATGGCGTAAAAGACGAGCATCCAGATGAAGTCGTTAATGACATTAAAGCTTTTTTAAATAGTGAGCTGATAAAAATGAAATATTGATGTAATATTTGTTCGGTTTAAAAAAATGAGTTGAGAGGATATAGTAGGAGAGAGGAACCTCATGCTTTGACAATTTAGAATGCCCTTGAGCAACAACTGGACATTGTTTGAACTGTTTTTAAATAAAAAAGCGCACCTTGGTGCGCTTTATGTGACCTCGACAGGATTCAAACCTGTAACCTTCTGAGCCGTAATCAGATGCGCTATTCAGTTGCGCCACGAGGCCTTCATTAAAGGTTTGCAAATATAGCACTTTTTTCCGTTCTTTGAAAGATGAAACAGAGAATTTTACTTTTATTTACAGTTATAGCGCTAATCTCCTGTAAAAGAGAACAAAAAATTTCGTCCTCAGACTGGACTCATCTATCAGCCCGTACCCAATTTAAGGAGCAGGAAGGTAATCTGGAACTGAAATCGGGAAATTTTACCTATAATTTTAAATCCAATCAGATCCCTTTTAAGAAAATTGTACTGTTAAATGCAAGTATGGCGGGATATATTTCCGAGCTGGAAGCCGAAAACCTGATTGTTGGGGTTTCAAGTCCGGAGTACATTTATTCAGATAAAATTCAGAATCTTTTAAAAGAAGGAAAGATTCAGAATGTAGGAAGCGAGCAGAAGTATGATGTGGAGAAAATCATTTCCATGAAGCCGGATGCTGTTTTTACCAATTATATTGCAAGCTTTGACAATACTTACCAGCTTTTAAAAAATAATGGAATTCAGGTAGTTTTCCTGGACGAATATATGGAACAGCTGCCTTTGGAAAAGACTGCTTACATCAAAATTTTTGGAGAATTATTCGGAAAAGAGAAAGAAGCCGAAGCAAAATATACTGAAATTGAAAAAAACTATGCAGAGCTAAAGCAATTGGCTTCAAAAGCAAAAGAAAAGCCCGTTGTATTGGCCAATGAAATGTATGGTGATGTCTGGTATCTGCCGGGCGGAAAAACATCGGTAGCGAATTATATTGCAGATGCCAATGCTTCTTACATTATAAAAGACAATAAAGACGAGAAGTCTTTAACCATGAGCTTTGAAGAGATATACGCTAAATCAGGCGGAGTACAGTACTGGATAAACGCCGGAAACCATCCATCCAAAAAAGAAATGCTTGGGACCAATCCTTTCTATGGAAAGCTTGAAGTATTCAATAAAGGAAAGATCTACACCGTTGCAGGGAAAGAAAAGCAGAAAGCCAATGACTTTTTCGAAAGCGGCGCCGTACGGGCAGACCTTGTCCTGAAAGATTACATCAAGATTTTTCATCCTGAGCTTCTTCCGGAATATCAGCTGACTTACATGAAAGAACTTCAATAACTCGGGTGAATTGTTTATTTTTGTAGTCCTTTTTAGAAATTATGTGGAAAAAAATTAAGCAGGCTATTTTTATCGTTCTTGTCCTGAATGTAGTTTTTATCATCTGGGGCAGGTTTTTTAATCCGCCTATTACCATTACCCAGATCGGAGGGCTTTTCGAATTTGGAAAATTGCACAGAGATTATATTTCCTACGACGAAATGGGAAATAATGTTAAAAAAGCAGTAATCGCTTCCGAAGACCAGAAATTCTTTGATCATAACGGTTTTGATTATACAGCTATCGAGAAGGCGATGAAGAATAACGAAAAAGGAAAAAGGGTTCGCGGCGGAAGTACAATTTCCCAGCAGACGGCAAAAAACGTTTTCCTTTGGCAGGGAAGGAGCTGGTTCAGAAAAGGACTGGAAGCTGTTTATACCTTCATCATTGAGAAAGTATGGAGTAAGGATATTATTTTAGAAAGATATCTGAACTCTATTGAAATGGGGCAGGGTGTATTTGGTGTGGAAGCTGCCGCCCAATATTATTTTGGAAAATCATCCAAAGATTTAAGTGCTTCAGATGCAGCCTGGATTGCAGCTGTACTGCCTAATCCAAAGAAGTATGATCCTAAAAATCCATCTCCGTATTTAAGAAAGAAACATAATTGGATCATGAGACAGATGAGGAATGTGAGTTTGAAATAGTATCTTTGTTCTAATGAAATTTTTTAATTCCAGTACAAGTTTTGAATCAGTTCTTAAAAAATATTTCTCTTTTAAGAACGAAACCATTTCTTTAGAACCATTTGCCGAGTTTTTAGAGAGCATTAAAAGGGCAGATTTTACGGATGTCCTTAATTTTCTGAAAAATAACCCGGATTTTGCCGAAAATTTTAAACATTACATTCATAATATTTTCAAAGGAAGACCTTTCAATCTTTCCCTGACAGAAGCCAATATTCTTTCAGAAAACGCCTTCTTTCCGGAACTTAAAAAAAGAATCCTGAATAAAATACTGCCACCCGTAGAAAATGAAAAAACGGTGTGGTATATGATTGATAATGTAAGTTTAAGGCCTAAAACAGACCTTAAATATCTTCACAACCTTCCTGAAAATGAAATTGATGAATTTCTGAGCCTTCTCGGTGCTTCAGACTTTATCATAAAACCCCACGTTAAAAAGGAACTGATTTTCTCTATGAATATTCTTTCCTGGCGTGTTACTGGAATGGCTATGGAAGTGGAGGTGGTAAGAATGGCCCCTCAATACAGAAATCTGGACAACCCGTTTCTGGCGCTTCAAAATGAGCTGGAAGCACTTACCGAAGACTTTAAAAAAGATCCGGAACTGCAGCTGCATTCCAGAGACAGCCGGTATAAGCAGATTAAGATCTATACAGAGCATTGTCAGGAATTCGTGAATATTGCTTTTAAAAACTCTGCTAAATATGGGATTTCAGGGAAGATCAATCAGGCACTTCTTAAAATCCGTCAGCAGACCGAAAGGATCTATGAGATTGTTCAGCTTTTGGTTATTGATAACGAACAGGATGTTACCATAAAATCAAAACAGCTTATTTTTAACATATTAAGTTATAAATCCCACAAAAATAACATTGCTGATCTGATCAATGACAGCACACGTCTGATTTCACACCTTATTACCAACCACACTGCAGAAACAGGTACCCATTACATTACATCTACCCGCAAGGAATATATGACAATGTTTTATAAAGCCAGCGGTGGAGGAATTATTGTAGGCGCACTTTGTGTTTTGAAAATGCTTTACGGGTATATTCCGGGAAGTGATTTCTCCCATGCATTTTTATACTCAATGAACTATGCAATGGGATTCATTATGATTTATCTGATGGGCTTTACACTGGCAACCAAACAGCCTGCAATGACTGCAGCTACAATGACCAAAGTATTGTCTGAAGAAGGAAACAGCAAGCGAAATAACACTGAATTTGCCCATCTCGTATCAAAACTTTTCAGAAGCCAGTTTATTGCATTTGTAGGAAATGTACTTCTTTCGTTTCCGATTGCGTTGGCTATTATTTATGGTTTAGATGTATTTTTCTCCCAGAATCTGGCGGTAGAAAGATCAGATAAATTACTGAAAGATCTTGATCCGTTTAAATCAAAAGCTATACTGCATGCCAGTATTGCCGGATTTTATCTCTTCATATCTGGGATCATATCAGGAAATATAGGAAACAATTCTGTATTCTATCAGATACCGGAAAGAATTGCAAAGAACCTTTCTATCAGAAGCTTTTTCGGTAAAAAATTTGCTAAAAGTTTATCTAAATACTATGCTAAAAACTGGCCGGGAATTGTTTCCAATTTCTGGTTTGGAGTATTTTTGGGGGCGACAGCTCCGGTAGGCTTATTCTTCGGATTGGACCTTGATATCAGACACATTACTTTTGCTGCCGGAAACTTTGCTCTGGGGCTTTATGGAAAAGATTTTTCAGTGGATTCCTATACATTCTGGATATCCTTCTTCACTGTTTTCCTGATAGGATTCTTCAATTTTCTGGTAAGCTTTACTTTATCTATGTTTTTGGCATTCAGATCCAGAAAAATGAACTTTGGGCAGGTGAGCGAAATTTACAGAGAGATTTTCAGGTATTTTGTAAAGCATCCATTTAAGTTTTTCTTCCCGTTGCGCTCAGGACTGGATAAAAGGGCAGACGATCTTATGAGCAGCACAATTTCTAATAAATCAGAGGATCATTAAAGAATGAACTTAATAAAGTATATATTATAAAAATGCTCCTGAAAAAGGAGCATTTTTTAATTTTTAAAGACAGATAGGAAGTAAAGGGCATTTTGTTGGCAGTTGTGTCCAGTATGCGCATTCATTTTCGTTGGCACAGCTTACAGCGCAGCATAGCTGGCCTGCCGATCCCTGAATTGTTTTTAATCTCTCTCTTGTTAATCTTTTTGATGATAAGTTTTTCATATTGGGGTGATTTATTTGTAATTCCAAATATAAGATTAAATTTTAATGGAGTTATAATTAAATTCTCAAATAATCTTTATATCATCAAATTTCTCCTCTCCGAATTTCTCCTTAAATTTTTTAAGGTAAAATGTTTTACGCATCTGGAAATCATGCTTCAATATGGGAGAATCTATCCTGATCACAATACATTTGTTCTCAATATTAACGCTTTTGATCTCATTGAAAAGACTTTCATCAAGATAATCTTCAAGGAAATCCTTAATTTCAAAAGCAATCAGTTTATGTTCAAAACCATGAATCCTCGCAAAAGATTTAACAAGTTCTGATGACTGAAATTCACGTTTTTTATTCTTCTTCATAGGGTCGGATTATGAGTTGCCTGCAGCATATTCAGATAAAAAATAATCTATAAATGTGGCAAATGTTTATTTTAAATACCTTGATTGTCCTCACTAATATCTAATTTTGTCTTAATCGCAATATCTTATCTGATACCATCCCATACAGAACGCTCATCAGCTCTGTCATCAATAGTGACCTGCGATACAATATCAAAACGCATAGATGTGCGGTTATTAACCTTATAAGTATCCCAGCCAGGATTGCCATGAGTAGCAAAATTAATCCATGCTTTATGCACAGTATCAGCCAATTGTTGCGGAGGTTCATTACCCAGCATATTCGAAAAGCCAGCATTAGTCAAATTATCAAATACAAAAGCAAGCTCAATACCATGGCAGGCACCAAGTAGATTATTATATGCAGGGGAGCCCCATGAAAATTCGTATACGTATGTTTTCTCATGTTTTTCAGCAACCCGTAATGCTGGTATACGGTAAAACCAATCTGTAATAATAGCACTTAGAACATCACCAGGAGAACTATCAGGACGATTAGTTCGATAGGTTTGAATAGATTTTTCGGATAGTCCATAAGCGGAAGCGGCAATATTCAAAGCGGAATCTGTAATTTTTGGCAGGATACCATCTGGGACAAGAAATAATCTAAATTCCTGGCTATTGGTACCAATAAGGATATCCACATCTTTACCAGCGCCATTGGCAATGCATTCTATTGGGGTTGCTGTTAATAATTGACCATCAATTACCGGTTCAAAAGGCATTAAGTTGAATGCTGCTTCACCCCATAGTTCCGTTAAAGGCTTTGCCATAATTTCAGATGATAATTGATCTTGTGCGGCAAAAACCTTTTCAATATCTACTTCTCCAATTGCTTCTCGTGTGGGTGCTACACCAAGAATTTCTGCTAGTCTTGTACCAATAAGCTTTGCTGAGGAAGGGCTAATAACTGAATGTCCTGCCCCTGATTCTGCAATTGCCCGTCGAAATAAACCCTGTGCTTCTTTTATAGCGATTAATGTGCAGACACTCATTCCGCCGGCAGACTCACCAAAAATGGTAACATTATCAGGATCACCGCCAAAGTTGGAAATATTGTCACGAACCCATTTTAGTGCAGCAATTTGGTCAAGCATACCAAGATTGGGTACTCCATCTCCAAACCATAAAAAGCCTTCAATTCCAATTCTATAATTTATGGTAACCAAAACAACACCATCCCGTGCAAAACTACTGCCATCATAGCCCGGAACAGCACCTGATCCAAGAGTAAAAGCGCCTCCATATATAAAAACCATAACAGGCTTTTTTTTGGTGGTACTTAAAGTCCAGATATTAAGGTTCAGATAATCGTCCCCGGGAATTACAACATTGGGGAGCAATTCGGCAAATGGTCCGGTTGTAGGTGTTATTTGAGGCGGAGTAGCTCCATATGCCGTTGCATCCTTTACACCAGTCCATGGCATAGGAGGCTTTGGGGGTTGAAAACGATTTGTACCTACCGGGGGGGCAGCATACGGTATACCTTTAAATGTTAATATACCATTGCTGGTTTTAATGCCACTAACGTCCCCATATTGAGTAGTAATTGTGTGTAAAGATTCCATAATAATTGTAAAAAAATGTTTTTGTAAGTTAACAACATTTGAGGATAAAAAATTAATTAAATTTTTTTATTGTAAGAGGATAAAAAATTAATTTGGTTTCCCAAAAAATACACATTACAGAGATATCACATGTTTTGTAATCGATTGATAATTAGGTTTAAAAAATTGGTGGAGATATAGATAATATAACTGTATAAATATATTAAGGATTGTTTAGTTTAGAAAATTTAGTCTTAATTGTAATGATATTATAATCTATAAATCCGCATATAAATTCCGCATCACACTTCAAAAATGATACTTTCCTCATTAATCTTCTTCACTACACTTTCTGTACGTTCCCGATGAGTATCTGTAATAAATATCTGTCCGAAACTTTCTTGGTTAACAAGCTCAATTAACTGCGAAACACGGGTATCATCAAGCTTATCAAAAATATCGTCCAGCAGAAGAATCGGAGTTTTCTTTGTCAGTTCTTTTACAAGACTCATTTGTGCCAGTTTTAAAGAAATCAGAAAAGATTTCTGCTGTCCTTGGGAGCCTATTTTTTTTATCAGAACATGATCCATTTCAAAAAGAAGATCATCTTTGTGAATTCCTTTTGAAGTATAGGTCAGCATTCGGTCTCTTTCAAGGCTTTCTGTTAAAAGCTGCTGAAAAGCTCTGTCAGGCTGAGCAGAGTCGAAGCCTGCAATTAAATCAGACTGATAATGAACGGAAACGGTTTCTTTCCCTCCGGAAATAATCCTGTAGAAATTCTGAACAATTGGCCCAAGTTTTTCAACGAAGTTTCTTCTTTTTTCAAAAATCTTTGTCCCGAATTTAGTAATCGGAGCATCATAGATTTCCAATGAATCTTTGTCCCAGGTTCTGTTTTTGGCAAAGTATTTTAATAGTGCATTTCTTTGCTGTACCGTTTTCTGGTATTGAATCAGGTCAAAAAGATATTCAGAATCTGTCTGAGAGATCATTGAATCCAGAAATTTTCGGCGGCTTTCCCCGGAATCAGAAATCAGGTTGGAATCATAAGGCGAGATCATCACACTTGGCAGGTACCCGATATGGTCTGCAAGCCTGTCATAACTTTTATCATTCTTTTTGATGATCTTTTTAGCTTCCTTGGGCTGGGAGATCTTAATAATATCTTCACTTTCCTCATTCAGGATTTCAGCATCAATGGTGAAAAAATCTTCCTCTCTTTTGATATTGTTAAAATCAGTGTTTCCTAAAAAACTTTTTCCTACCGATAAATAATGCAAAGCGTCAAGAATATTGGTTTTTCCGGCGCCGTTATTTCCCACAAAACAGTTGATCTGAGGAGAAAATTCAAATTTCTTTTCAGAATGGTTTTTGAAATTATAAAGGGAAAGCTTTCTGATAATCATTCGTCAAAAATACTCCAATATTAGTAAAAATAAAAAGGGAAGTGCAGAACATGTCTCTATCCCGAATGAAAAATAAACGTCATGTCTTTTATTTTCAGAGAAATAGATAAGAATAAATGTGATGATTCCCGATAAAAAAAATGCTGTGCTGTAAATTGGGTTCAGATAAAAAGAGGCAAGAAGAATACTGATGAACACCATTATATAGGCAATGTATTTGGTATTTTGCACCCCAATCAGTTTAGGAAAAGTCTGTACCCTGTCACTTTCCATATCACGGATGTCAAAGGGCAGAACCAGCGCCGTTATAAAAAAGAAACTGATCAGGAACAGGGGTAAACGGAATTCCGGGAGTGTAAGCCAGCTGTTGACCAATGCCCAGACCAACCCGACATAAAATACTTTGAGCAACGGAATCTTCCGGATGTAAACATCCAGAAAAAAACTGTTGTAAAGCAATCCCAGAACCACAATAACAAACCACTTCAAAAGCCTTATTTCATTATGGTTATGAATGATCAGGAACGCACAGATAATGCCTGCCGCTGCGTTCAGAAGCAATATCTTCAGAAAGTGTTTCGTATACTGATATTTGGTATAAAGATAGCCGCTGAAATAAGTGATAAAAATTAACAGTACAGTAGGGAAACGGAATGTGTTTTGCTCTTTCATGAAAAATACTGCAAATAAAGTTCCCATAACGGAGACATAAATTTGGCTGTCAATAACAGTTTTTTTCAGTATTTTTAAGAAATTCATTTATCAAAAATAACATATATGAAAAGATTTTCCAAGATTTTTATGCTTTTGCTTCTAATGCTGAGCTTTTCAACTGTTTCGGCGCAGAAATATTACGACGATCAGTGGAAAAAAGTGACTGAGAACAGTGCGAAAGGTGCCTATAAATCTAATCTTCCGATCATTTTAGACATACAAAACCACGCCATGAAAGAAAATAATACCATCCAGCTCATCCGTTCCCTGAAAGCAGAATTCAGTATTGTAAACAGTACGGTAGATGATGATCAGAATGATGCAGCTTCAAAATTCTTTACAAAGCTTAAAGATGCTGATGGCAAATTAAAGGGTGAAGAAAAACTGGTATTCCAAATTCTTTTGAACAGTTTCTTTATGGATTACTATAATCAGAATTCATGGGAAATAGGAAACAGAACCAATATCAATTCACAGGACGTTTCCCAGATTGAAACCTGGAGCAAACTTGATTTCAAAAACTATCTTAAAAAAAGCTATCAGGATCTTGATCAGCAGAAGCAGGAGATGAAGAAAATTTCCCTGGCAAAGTATAAAGATATTTTTACGGAAATAGAGGATATCACCTTTTTCCCAACTGTATATGATTGGTACTCTGTAAAAAAGATCGGTTTCCTTTCTGAAAACAGTCTTTTCACAAAAAATGAATTAACGGAGAATAGAACCGAGATCAATGTTATTTATGATGAGCTGATTGCTCAGAACACCGGAAATCCTAAGCTTTACTTTATGAAAGAAAAGCTGACAGAAAACTGTAATTACAATCAATGTAAAGACAAACTTGAGCAGCTGCAGAACCTTCTGAAAACTGATACGGAAGGGGATTATAAAGTGATCATCATGGAAGATATCATGAGTGAGCTTATAGCTAAAAAGAAAGAAAAAGAAGCCTTGGCTATTGCTGATCAGGCCAAAAAACAGTATCCGAAATCTCCATTCATTGAAAACATAAAAAATAAGGAAAATCAGATCATCAATCCGCTTCTTACCGTTAAATATGAACAGCAGACCCAGAATAATCTGCCGATCCATTTTGTAGCAGATCATAAGAATGTGACGGAATTTTCACTGAACATTTATGAAGTGAAAGAAGATTTTACAACATTGATGCAGTATATACAGAATTCTTACAGCAATACTTTTGGAAAGCTTAAAAAAAATCTGGTAAGAAAAGAAACATTTCAACTGGGTGATTCCAAAGATTATCAGACTCATAAAACCTCATTGGAGATCAAACCACTTCCTTCAGGAGTTTATGTTGTTGAATATTCCGTGGCCGGAGCAGAAGCTAATGAAAGTAATGGCAGACAGAATTTTTACTTTCTGGTTTCCGGAAACAGAATCATTTATCAGACCAAAACAGACAGAAACCAGCTTTCCAATGTAATGAGGCTGGTAAACAGCGAAAATGGAAAGCCAGCGGTTAATGAAGGTCTTACTTTTTATGAATTTGTAGCTAACAAAACACTAAACAAACTGGATGGTAAAACTGATGCGAACGGAGTTTTTAAATTCCCTTCCACAGACAGCAAAGAATATTACAGAACTTTCCTGATTCGCCAGCCAAAGACCAATGATTTCCAGATCATGCAGGTTTACGGAAACAGCGGAAATGCGGAAGATTATAATCCTAATAAGCAAACCCGTACCCAGGCGCAGATCTTTACAGACCGAGCCATTTACAGACCGGGACAGACCGTTTATTTTAAAGTAATTAATACAAAAATAGATAAGGAAACAGAATCCGTAGTTTCAGGTTTAAAACAGAAGATTACACTTCTTGATGCCAACAGTCAGGAAGTTTCTTCGCAGAGTTTTTCAACGAATGAATTCGGTTCGTACCATGGAAGCTTTATTCTTCCGAAAGGTCAGCTGAATGGAGTTTTTTACCTGAGAACTGATGACGGATCTGGGGAATATAAGGACATCAGGGTTGAAGAATACAAAAGACCAAAATTTGAAGTCACTTTTGATCCTGTAAAAGATGAGTACAAATACGGGCAGACTATCGAGCTGAAAGGAAAAGCAATGATGTTTTCCGGCGTAGCTTTAAGCAATACGACTGTTAATTATGAAATCAAAAAACACAACATCAGATGGAGGTATTTCTGGTGGTATCCGCAGGGTAACGACAATGAGAATTCTATTCTGGGAGAGGCTAAAACCAATGAAAAAGGAGAATTCGTAATCCGTCTTGATCTTAAAAAAGATGAAAAGCTGGAAGGAATCCAGATTGATAACTATGAAATTAATGCCTCAGTAACAGATATCAACGGAGAAACACAGTCTGCGGATACCCAATTGAAAGTAGCTTCAGTTTCCCATTATATTAAAGCTGATGCTGTCAAAAATACATTCAGTGACGAAAATGTAAAGCTGAAGGTAGAAACCCTGAACTATAACGAACAGGATCTTAAAAAAACATACAGTGTTAAATTGTCAAAACTGAATTCTCCCGACAGGATTTTCAGAGATAATTTTGCACAGGAAGTTCAGGATCAGCCGAAATATTCCAAAGAAGAATTCATCACTAAATTCCCACACGACCTGTTCGATAAAAATGATGAGACCAAAAACTGGAAAGCAGAAAAAGTAGTTTCTGAAAAGCTTCAACAGCCCTCTGCAGAATTGGATCTAGGAAAACTGGAAGCAGGAGACTACCAGCTTGAATTGTATAACATCGAAGGAAAAGACACTATAAAATCTTCCCAGAATTTCAGCATCTGGGACAAAAATTCTTTAAAACCCTCTCAGAAAACTTTCCTTACTGTTATTGAGCCAAAGAATGAATTCTTAAGAGGCGAAAAAGCTAAAGTATATGTATATTCTGCCGTTCCTGATGCACTTGTGAATGTATTCGTTCAGGATGGTTCAGGAAAAACTGTTTCAGAAGTTCATCAGCTGAAAAAAGGAGTTCTGGAATACACAGCAGATATTCCGAAAGATAAAAGCGTATCAGCATTGAATATCCAGTTCCAGATTGCGGCATTCAATGATGTGCAGACTCAATCTGTCACATTAAAAATAAAAGATACCAATCAGCCTTTAAAAATAGAAACGGTTACTTTCAGAGATAAACTGGAACCGAATTCAAAAGAAAAATGGACGGTAAAAGTTTCAGGAAATGATAAAGAAAAAGTAAACGCAGAAGTACTGGCCAATATGTACGATATGTCACTGGATCAGTTTGCTTCAAATGCTTTCAGCTGGCGGAATTTATATACGCCATATTCTATTGTGACCTCTTATGATATCAGACAATATCTGCTGCAGCAATATTATCAGAAAAGATTGAAATACTATAACGGGAAATATGTAGATGTACCGAATTTTAACTGGTTTGATGGTAATTTTGACAGTTATGGTTTAAGGGGAAGAGTAGCAGGATTACAGGTTAATAATGTTGCAATGCCAGCTCCGGCTGCTGTAGCAAAAGAAGCTATGGTAGAAGAAGTTGTTGTGACAGGATATGCTAAAAAGTCCAAGATGGCTTCAGTGGCAAAAGTAAGTGAGCAGGAAGCTGATGGAGCTGGATATTCAGATAATTCACCGGCAATAGCTGATAACCTTGAAAAAGTTCCCGTACGTCAAAATCTTAACGAAACTGCATTCTTCTACCCAGATCTGAAAACAGATGCAGAAGGAAATGTAAACTTCGAATTTACTTCTCCTGAAGCATTAACGAAATGGAAGCTGATGTTCCTGGCTCACACCAAAGATGCCAGAGCTGCAGTATTGGAAAAACAGGTGGTAACTCAAAAAGAATTCTCTGTAACACCAAACTATCCGAGATTTTTGAGAGAAGGCGATGAGCTGAATCTTCAGTCCAAATTATCCAATCTTACAGATAAAAAACTGAGCGGTTCTGCAGAGCTTCAGATCCTTGATGCCTTTACGAATGAAAATATTTCGTCCAAATTCGGAGTCAATGCAGGAGCTCAGAATTTTAATTTAGATGAAAAAGGAAACAGTGCATTAACATGGAAGCTGAAAGTTCCAAATGATGTTTCTTCCATCATTTTAAAAGTAGTGGCGAAAGCGGGAGCTTATTCAGATGGTGAGCAGCAGGCAGTTGCCATACTTCCGAACAGAATGCTTGTGACAGATGCAGTACCGGTTTTTGTAAAAGAAGGCGAAACGAAGACCTTTGTTTTGGATAACCTTAAAAATGCAAATTCCACAACGATTTCCAATGTTTCGAATACACTGGAATTGACTACCAATCCGATCTGGGAAATTATGTTTGCACTGCCAAGTCTGAAAAATGATCAGAACAGCTCTGCTGACGTAATTTTCAATAAATGGTTTGCCGATGTATTGGCTTCGGAAGTATTTAAAGCCAATCCAAAAATGAAGACCGTTTTTGAAGAATATCAGAATAAAGGACTGCTGAATTCAAATCTTGAAAAAAATCAGGAACTGAAACAGCTTTTACTGGAAGAAACCCCTTGGGTATTGGAAAGCAAAAATGAAGCAGAACAAATGCAGAAATTGGCTCTGTTATTTGATGCCAATACAATGAGAAATTCAATCAGCCAGGATTGGGATGATCTTAAGAAACTGCAGAACCCTGATGGCGGATTCTCATGGTATCCGGGATATCCAAGTTCTTACGGAACATCACTGTATATTCTTAAAAATTTAGGCAAGATCAATATCTGGTTAAAAGATAATGCAAAAGATTATCAAGGGTCAGGACAGAAAGAATTTGTAACAAAACTGGTTCAGTACGTAGATAATGAGATTGATAAATACTGGGATGTGAAGAAAGAAAACATCTGGAACAACTGGACGATTGATTACCTTGATACCCGGAATTACTGGGAAAAAGAATATCCTTTAAAAGGAAAAGGAGCCACTTTGAAATCACTGGTAAAACAGAAAGCAAAAACGGCGAAGATTACAGATTTCACATTCTTCGGGCTTCATCGTGTTGCTCTGTTGATGAATGACTACGGTCTGAAAGATGTTTCAGATAAATTAATGAACTATCTGAAAGAAACATCCACCGATACCAAAACTCAGGGAGTTTACTGGAAACAGAACTTAAATGACTGGGGCTGGTTCGGGTCAAAAGTAGTGAACCATGCAGGAGCTCTGGAAGCATTCAATACATTAAAGCCGAATGACCAGAAAATGATTGAAGATATGAAAATCTGGTTGATCACGCAGAAAGAGGTTAATTCATGGGGAAGCTCGAGAGGTACCTCTGAAGTAATCTTCACGATCCTGAATTCAGGGAAATCATGGACAAGTGCAGAAAGCGACAAAGCAACGATCGTTTGGGGCGGAAAAGAAGTAGTTCCGCAAACACAGGCTACAGGTTATGTGAAATCAGCAGTTAAAACTGATATTATAGACAAAAACTTAGGAACCGTGACCGTTACCAAGCCCGGTCCGGGAATTGTTCAGGGAGGATTGTTCTGGCAGTATTATGAAGATCTGGATAAAATAAAATCTTCAGAAAACTATATCTCCGTCACCAAAGAGCTTTACAAAAAAGTAAAAACGGTAAACGGGGAAGAGCTTCAGAAAATTTCATCTGATACTCCGTTGAAAATAGGGGATAAGGTAACCGTAAGAATGATTCTGAATACAGACAGGGCAATGGAATACATTCACATTAAAGATATGCGTGCTGCCGGATTTGAGCCGACAGATGCGCTGTCCGGCTATCAGTGGAAAAACAATCTGGGTTATTATCAGTCTACCAAAGATGCTTCCACTAATTTCTATATTCAGTACATGCCGAAAGGAAAATATGTTTTTGAATATGACCTTGTTTCCAATGCAGCCGGTAAGTTCTCCAACGGTATTACAACCATGCAGAACTACTACGCTCCGCAGATGAATGCGCATACCAAAGGAAGCAATGTGACAATTTCAGAGTAATTTATCAAATAAACAAAAAAACTGCAGTAAGAAGTTACTGCAGTTTTTTTTGTAATGAATGTTAAATTTTTACAGAAAGTTTTTATTAAATTAAACATTTGTTTAGTTTTGGAATGGTTTTTGAGAGTACAAAAGAAATTTTAAAAAAAACAAAATGAAATTTTCAAAGACGTTAATTACAGGATTGGTAATGTTGGCAGGGGTTAATGCTTTCGCTCAAAAGAAAGCAGAAAAATTTGAAAAATTACAGATTGAAATGTTCCCAAAAGCAAAAGAAGGCTTTAAGCAGGTGTACATCCAGTTGCCTGTTGCAAAAAACGAAAGCGATTTAAAGGTAGAATTTTTTGTAGGAACTGAGAAAATGCTGGATTGCAACAGATATTCTTTATTAGGGAATGTAAAAACCCAGGATTTGCAGGGTTGGGGATACAACTATTATGAAGTAGAATCAAATGGTGAAACAAGAGGGACATTAATGGCTTGTATAGACCAGAAAAAGACTATGAAGTTTGTTACACTTCAACCGGAGATTGTAAGATACAACAGTAAGCTGCCTTTGGTATTCTACGTACCGAAAGATCTTGAAGTGCGTTACAGAATTTTACGTCCTGATGCTAAAATGAAGTCAGCGGTTCAGAGATAATCTGAATGATTTTGAAATAATAACTCCTCACATCCGTGGGGAGTTTTTTATTTGTATAGCATGGTATTTAGCAGATAGCGCAGATCTATAGATTATCAAACAACGGGAAATTTTATTTATAATAATTTGATTCAGCTTAATTTCCCTTAAAAGCTTCAATACTCTTAATGTTTTAAAACTAAGCATAAGTAAATATTGCAAACAATGATGAATACGTCATAATTTAATTTTTTCATTTAAAACACTCCTCAAATTAAAATTAAACACCTTCTCCATCCTTATCACAACTAGAGGATTAAAGCTAAACATTTTTTAAACTTGTTTTAAATTCACTATTATAATGGTTTATCTTCGATGATTTAACAAATTTTTGCATTATATTTGTTATAAACATAAACCATGAAAAACAATTTATTGATTTTTGCGTTTAGTTTTTTGGCTTTCTCTGCTTTTTGCCGGGCACAGTCTGCGCCGGACTTCAAGGAACTTTTAGACAGTGCCATGGTTCGTGACTCCGATCTCAAAATGCAGATCACGCAGAACAAACTCACAGACCTTGACGGACATAAACTGAAAGACATCTTTCTTCCCACACTGGAAGTTAGTGGACAGGCCGGATATCTCAATGCAACGGCAAGACTAACATCACCCGAAATCAACCTGGCTCCTTTTATTAATATTCCTGAGGGAAGTTTTAATAATAATCTTAATGTTTCCGGTTTTTCCGGAATTGCCAAGGCAGATGCCAAAATGCTTCTTTATTCAGGTGGAAAGGTGAAATACCTGAAAAAAGCCAACGAAGAAAAGAAGATCTCCGAAGATATTCTCCTTGAAAAAACAAAAGATGACGTAATAGCTAATATTTCCAAAGCGTATGACCAGCTGGCATTGATCCATCAGTCTAAAAAAGTACTTGATGAAAGTAAGAAAAGACTGGATATCAATAGGAAAACAGCAGATAAAGCTTTAGGTTACGGTCTCATCACTCCTTACGACCATAAAAAAATAGAACTTGCCCAAGCCATTCTGAATGCCAGGATGGTAGAATATGAGGGTAAAAAAGAGCTTCTCCTTACCCAGCTTTATATTTTAACGGGAATTGGTAAAGAACGTTTAAGAATGATTGACCTTGTACTTTCTCCTGTAGAACTTTTATCATCAGAAAAGAGCATCGAAGAAAGAGCTGAAGTCCGGGCGCTGGAGCATGGAATAACGGCAGCAGATTACAAAATAAAAGCCGAAAGAACCTGGATGATCCCAAAAGTGCAATTGATGGCATCCGCTTACTATATCGGTCTTTACGGAAGCCGTATCAAAACATCAGAAAATGTGATTCCCGCAGTTCCGGCTTTAGGTTATGAAGGAGCGAAACTGGACTGGAGACCTACCAACGTTAACATTCTTCCCTTATTCACAGCCGGAGTAGGTTTTAAATGGGAGATTTTTGACGGAAAAGAAGGAAAACATGCAGAAGAAACTGCAAAAGTAGGAAAGGAAGTTCTTCAGAACAAAAAAGAAGATGCTCTTAAAAAGCTGACTTTGAATCTGGCTAATAATCAAACCAATTACGATATAGCGACTGCTCAGATTGCCTTGAAGGCCAAAGAAAAAGAACTGGCTAAAAATGCTCTCGTTCAGGCCGAAAAAGAATTCAGATACGGAATGAGCAAATCTTCACAGCTTATTGATGCGGAAAACGATCTTGAAATGGCAGAACTGGAATACCAGAATGCTCTGTTTAACCAGCGAAGAGCCGGAATAGAGCTGATGAGATCGACTCAGGAACTTGATATTACCAAACTTTATTAATCCCTAATCTTTAAAATGATGCATAAAAACATATTCATAGCCTTTGCTGCTCTTTTTATAGTGGGGAGCTGCAGTCAGAAAAAAGAAAACCTTAATGATTCAGAAGGTAAAACTAAAAAAGATGTCATCTCTTTTGCTCCAAAAGTAACCGGAAGAATCCTGAAAATATATGTAAGTGAAGGGCAGACTGTGAAAAAAGGCGATACACTGGCATTGCTCGATGTGCCGGAAGTTTCTGCAAAAATTGCCCAGGCTCAGGGTGCGGTAAGTGCTGCAGCCGCCCAGGAGCAGATGGCTAAAAACGGAGCTACGGCAGATCAGTTAAGACAGCTTAGGGCCAAGTATAAAGGTTTGAAGGAACAATATGAATTTGCTCAGAAATCCTTTAAAAGAGCCAATAATATGTACCGAGACAGTCTTATGTCCCCACAGGCATACGATGAGGTGTATGCCAAGCTTCAGGGAGCAAAAGCCCAGTATGATGCCGTTGTGGCCGAACTGGATGATGTACAGAGAGGAACCCGCTTCGAAAAAGTGGAAATGGCTGCAGGGCAGGCCTCACAGGCCAAAGGAGCACTTCAGGAAGCCAATGTGGCTTATTCCGAGAGGTATATTATTGCTACCAACGATATGGAGATAGAAACCATCAGCCTGAATACCGGGGAATTGGCTACGGCCGGTTTTGCCTTGTTCAACGGATATATTCCCGAAAGTACCTATTTCAGATTTACCGTTCCTGAAAGTGCCATTTCAAAATATAAAAAAGGACAGGAGGTTAATATGCAGATAGTTTATAATAAAGAAACCCTGACCGGAACTGTTGTCTATATCAAACAATTGACAAGATATGCAGATATCACAACTGCCTATCCTGATTACCAGCTGCAGGATGCTGTTTACGAGATCAAAGTAAAACCGGCAGATATGAACAAGGCTAAAAGTATACTGGTAAATGCTAACGTTATCCTGAAATAAATTATGAAAGAATTTTTCCGGCTTTTAAAACGAGAATTCAAACTTTTCATAGGCAATTCTACTCTGAGGACCGTATTTTTTCTGGCCCCGGTATTTTATGCCACATTGTTGGGCTTTGTATACAAAAGCGGAAAAGTGGAAAATACGCCGGTACTTGTGATCGACAGAGATAATACTCCTTTATCGAGCCAGCTTACGGACATGCTGGATGATAATAAAAGCATCAGCATCATTAAATATGCTCAGGAACCTTTAAGCATAAAAGATGAAGTCATCAGGCATGAAGCGGCAGCTGTAGTTATTATTCCGGCAAGGTTTGAGGCGGAAATGCTCCAGAAAAAATACCCCGAACTGAATGTCTATATCAATACAGGAAACGTTCTTACCGCCAATTTTGCATCCAAGGCTCTCCAGCTCACTATAGGGACATTTTCTGCGGGAGCTTCCATTAAAGCTTTACAGAAGGCGGGAATGCCTGCAACAAAGGCAGCTACACAATATGAACCGTTCAAAGCGAATTATATTACCCTTTTCAATACCACCGGAAATTATCTTATTTTCATGTGGCCGGCGATGCTGGCTGTGGTTCTGCAGCAGGTAATTCTTCTTGCAATGGCTGTAAGCTTTGCTGCTGAGTTTGAAAGAGGCTCATTCGTAAAAGAATACTTTAAGATGAAAAAATGGGCTTTTCCAACCATGCTCATTAAGGTGATCCCCATCTGGGTATTTTCAATACTGATTGTATGTGTCTATTATTTTATGCACATGATTTTCAGGGTTCCTATGCCGGAAGGAATACTCAATTTTATACTTCTCACAGCAGTATTTGTAGGTTCGGCCTCATTTTTAGGAGTATTCATCAGCATATTGATTCCCGATGCGCTTAAAGCAACCCAGATTCTGATGGTCATTGCCTCACCGGCGTTTATTATCAGCGGATTTACATGGCCGTTAAGTGCAATGCCGGCTTTTGTACAGTTTATTGCCAACATTATTCCCCTGACTCCATTCCTTCAGGCTTTTAAAATTTTACTGATCCAGAAAGGTTCGGTAGAGCTTACTTTTCCTTACCTGAAACATTTAAGCATTCTGCTTGTAATTTATGCCATTCTTGGCTGGATTGCTTTGAAAATCAAACTTTGGTTTATTTTTAAAAAAGCTGTACCACCGGAGGTTGAAGATGTTTGAAAACCTTAAAGCTTAGTAGTAAATTATTTGTAATACATAGGTGTTAAAATTCAGTTTTATTCAAATTATTCTTAACCAATAACTGATAAACCAGCAGCCAGCAACTCGTAACTCATATTCAGAACCCCATATCCCGTATCAGGAAAACACGTCACCACTTTTTTCACTACCCTATAAAATCAAAAAGAAAAAACTGATATATTTGCTTTCAGATAATTAGACATATTATGGAAAATGTATTTGATGCGAAAGATGCTCAGAACTATATTGACAGGATAAATAAATTGGTAGAGGACACCCACGGTTTATGGGGGAAAATGACGGTTGACCAGATGCTTGCACATTGCAGCGTGTCCTATGAAATGGTGTATGAGCCTGAAAAACATAAAAAACCGGGATCTATTGCTAAATTTATTTTAAAGACTTTTGTAAAGCCTAAAGTTGTTGGAGAGAAAGCGTATCCGAGAGATTCCCCTACAGCTCCACAGTTTTTAATTTCCGGAAGAAAGAATTTTGATGAAGAGAAAAGAAGGCTGATCGGTTTTATTCAGAAAACACAGCAGTTGGGAGCAGAAGCTTTTGACGGGAAAGAATCATTCTCTTTTGGTAAATTAAGTTCACAGGAATGGAACAATATGTTTGCAAAACATCTGAACCATCACCTGTCCCAATTTGGCGTTTAAACATTACACACTATGAAAAAACTTTTATGGATCCTCATTCTTGCGTGCAATTTTGCATGGGGGCAGATGCCGGATATTTCCAATGTCTGGCTGAATAACAGCAAGCCTTATACCGGAACAATAGGAGACCGCGGTCAGCCGCTTAAACTTAAAGTCAATATTTCTGAACAGAATAAAAAAAATGATCAGGAATATTTTATTTCCGGTTATTCTCTTGTAGATGACAACTATGCAAAATACGAAGGTAAAATTACCATCACAAAGTACAGAGATGCCAAAAGAAAAGGAGTTGTATTCGGTGATTATGAACTGGCTGAAGAACCTAAAGGAAAACATTCCGGTACTTTTAAAGGTAAATTCATCTATACCTTCAGATGGAATAAGAAAACTGAAAAAATAGAAGGCCAGTATATAGAGCTTATTGGAGATTGGAAAAGTTATGACGGAACACTGGACTTCAAAACCCGTTTAAAAAACCAATAACCATGTTAAGACGAATATTAGCTGTCCCGGCCGGGCTTATTGCCGGAATAATCTGTATCACCATTGTTGAAAAAATAGGTCATAGCCTGTATCCGCCTCCTGCTGCAGCTGCAAGCGGTGATATGGAAGCTATGAAAGAATATGTAGCTCAGGCTCCTTTTATGGCCCTTTTCTTTGTCATCATAGGATATGCATTGGCAGCTTTTGTTTCAGGATTTACAGCTTCAAAGATTGCAAATAATGGAAAACACACTTCGGCAGCTGTCTGTGGGGTTATTTTTCTGTTGATAACAATCTATATGATGTTTTCCCTTCCAACCCCGATCTGGTTCTGGATCTTAGGGATTCTTGTATGGACACTGGTATTTGCCGGAAGTAAATTAGCTTTAAAAACAAAAAAAATATGAGACTAGGAGTATTTTCTATTAGTTTAAGCGTAAAAGATCTTCAGAAATCCAAGGATTTTTATGAAAAATTAGGCTTTACCGCTATGGGCGGAAATATGGAACAGAATTATCTGATCATGAAGAACGGAAGTACTTTGATTGGTCTGTTTCAGGCTATGTTTGATGGTAATATGCTTACCTTTAATCCGGGATGGGATGAAAATGCCCAGAATCTGGAATCTTTTGATGATGTACGTATTATTCAGAAGCACTTAAAAGAAAATGGAATCGAGCTAGATAAATCTGCAGATGAAACCACTTCCGGACCTGAACATATTTTCCTGAAAGATCCGGATGGAAACATGATTTTAATTGACCAACACAGATAATTATTGTTTATGAAAATATTGAAAAAAATTATTATTGTTCTGGCTTCAATCCTCATTTTATGGATGGTAGTAGCCGCTTTTGTTCCGGGAGACTGTGTCTACGAAAAATCAATAACAATCAATGCGCCAACTGAAAAAGTATGGCAAAATACCAATACACTGAGAGCAATGGATCAGTGGAGCCCGTGGAATGACCTTGATCCTGCAATGAAAAAAGACTGGATCGGAACTACCGGACAGCCTGGTGAAAAAGTGTGCTGGGACAGTGAAAAAGATGCTGCAGGAAAAGGTTGTCAGGAAGTGAAAAAAATAGATGCTGCCGGTAAAAGAATTGATACTGAGATCAAATTTTTAACACCTTATGAAAGTGAAGCCAATGCTTATGTAAAAATTGTACCCGAAGGCAGCGGAAGCAAGGCCACCTGGGGATTCACATCAAAAATACCTTATCCCTTCACGGTAATGAAACTATTTATGAACATGGAAGATGCTATTGGAAAAGATTACCAGAAAGGACTTTCCAGATTAAAAGAATTATCTGAAAAACCTTAAACAGAAACTTTTTAAAACCTAACTAATAAAAAAAACAATCAATGGCATCAGTAAACGTTTATTTAACATTTAATGGAAACTGCAAAGAAGCATTCGACTTTTATAAATCAGTTTTCGGAGGAGAATATCCTTACATCGGAACTTTCGGGGAAATGCCTCCTATGGAAGGCAAAGAAACTTCTGAAGCAGACAAAGACAAAATTATGCATGTTTCTCTTCCAATTTCAAAAGAAACTACTTTAATGGGAAGTGATACAGGCGGCGAATGGGCTTCTAACTACAAAGCAGGAAATAATTTCTCTATTTCTGTAAATGCAGAATCTAAAGAAGAGGCAGATAAACTATTCGGTGGTCTTTCTGCTGGCGGACAGGTAACAATGCCTATGGCAGATACTTTCTGGGGAGCTTATTTCGGAATGTTTACCGATAAATTCGATATCAACTGGATGGTAAACTATGATGATCCTGCGAAAATGCAGCAGCACCCTTAAGATTTATATTTTATATACGAAATATAGTTAAAACTAACCGGCAGAAGTATCTGCTGGTTTTTATTTTATCCTATTTTTGCATTCCGAAAATTTTTAATTTTGAGGAAAGTGACAAATTATAACAAAATAAAAAAATAAACAGAGATGAAATTTACAATTGAACAGATCAAAGCAGAACACCAAAAAGTAAAAAGCGGTGCTGACTTTCCCAAATATATTCAGGCCATCAAAAATTTAGGAGTTTCAAAATATACGGTGTATGTCGCTAACGGAAATACTCAATATTTTGATACGGATAATGAAACAGCAAATTCCGGAAAGAAATATGATGAACTGTCCGTTTCGGAAAATTTGAATTTAGAGCACTTTAAAACAAGATTAAAACTTCATCAGCAAGGTGGGACAGATTATCTTACATTCTGTAACGACTGTGCGGAAAATGGAGTGGAAGGCTGGAAACTGGATCTGAATGCTATGACATGTACTTATTTTGATAAAGGGGAAAATGATATTCTGATAGAACAGATTCCTGGCTAATAAAAGCATAACTTCCGTAAAGTTCTGAATTTAAAATATTTTCAACCCAAAATCTTTAAATACCTTTCTCATTTAATAATGTTTGTTATTATTGATTTAAATTATTAATTTTGTTGTGTACGATAGATAATAGTAATTGAATTTATGAGAAAGGTCTTTACGAAGCTGGTATTTACAGTATTGAGTCTGGGGTCAATAACTACGTTTGCGCAGAAAAATGATTTGGGAGCGTGGTATATGTATTTTGGAAATAATAAGATCAGCAAAAAGCTGAACTGGCACAACGAAATTCAATACAGAAACTTTGATGCGGCAGGAGATCTTGAACAATTATTGATCCGTACAGGAATAGGATATGACCTGACTGAAAACAACAATAATGTTTTGTTGGGATACGGTTTTATTTTAAGCCAGCCTTATGTAAACAGTGAAAAAAAGGAGAATATTGAACACAGGATTTTCCAGCAGTTTATTACAAAACAGAAATTCGGACGTTTTAATCTGCAGCACAGATACCGTTTGGAAGAACGTTTTCTGCAGGATGATTTCAGGATGAGATTCCGTTATATGATTGGCCTTAATATCCCTATTACTCAGAAAGAAATGCTGCCGAAATCTCTGTATGCTTCAGTATATAATGAGATTTTCCTGCATTTTGACAGTCCGGTTTTCGATAGAAACAGGGTATATGGAGCTTTAGGATATGTCATCAATAAAAACATGAGGATAGAAGCCGGTTATATGAACCAGATCCAGGAAAACAAAAACCGCGGGCAGATCCAGATTGGTTTTTATAATAATATTCCTTTTAATAAAAATTAATATTAGCAGTCCTTGCCGGATGCATTGATGAAGGAGAAAACTGTTAGTTTAGAAAGCAGAATCAATACACCATTAAACAAATAAACACATATGCATTCAGGGAAGAGATTTGGGGCGCTTGAGTTCGCCACCTGGACAAGACGCAGTATCTATGTTTTAACGATATTGGCAGCAATACCCACTGTATTATATTTTTTAGGCTGGAAATTCGTTTCCGTTCCCTGGCAGCCTATTGCTATTTTGGGGACTGCAGTCGCTTTTATTGTAGGTTTTAAAAATAATGCCAGCTATAGCAGGCTTTGGGAGGCAAGACAGATTTATGGTGCAATCATCAATGACAGCCGTAGTTTCGGGTATATTCTGAGAGATTCTCTTTCTGCAAAAAATCCGGGAAAAGTAAAAGAGATGTTTTTGCGTCATTACGCATGGCTTACGGCACTCCGTTTCCAGTTAAGAGAGCCCAGAGCCTGGGAGAATATGGGGACTGCCCAATACGATGAGTATGCTAAGAAATACGATATTCCGGAGAGGCTGGTCCAATTGGATGATGAGCTGAAAAAATACATATCCGAAACAGAACTTCAATATATTTTAAGTAAAAAAAACAGAGCCACACAGCTGATGGCAAGTCAGAGCAAGGAATTGTCAGAAGCTTATGCGAGAGGAGATATCAACGATTTTCAATGGACACAGATTAACCAGCAACTTGTAAAATTTACTGATGATCAGGGAAAAGCAGAAAGAATTAAGAACTTTCCCTATCCCAGAAATTTTTCATCCATCACAACCTATCTTTTGCTGTTGTTTATTCTTTTTGTTCCTTTTGGATTATTGAAAGAACTGGATAAGTTAGGTGAAGGAACCCTTTTGGAAGGCTGGACCATATGGTTTAATATTCCGTTTTCATTAATGGTAACCTGGTGTTTCCATACGCTGGACAGTGTAGGTGAAGCTTCTGTAAATCCTTTTGAAGGAAGCCCGAACGATGTACCGATCACCCAGATCAGCCGTACCATAGAGATTGATATGAGAGATATGCTGGATGAATCTGATCTTCCGCCAGCCATTACTCCAAAGAACAATATTGTACTTTAGAAAAGTAATAAAAGGTTCAGTTTTATCTGAATGTTAACACCTTTAAGTTTAACCAAAACCAAAAAACAACTTAAAAAAACCAAAATCAAAATGATTCACAGTTATGTTATCATATCCATTGCAGTCCTGTTATCTGTAATGATATTGGTGATGATAGGGCAGAAGCTGAAAGTGGCTTATCCTATCTTCCTTGTGATTGCCGGTCTCCTGATCAGTCTGATCCCGGGAATGCCGCATATTGAAATAGAGCCTGATCTTGTATTCCTTATTTTCCTTCCTCCCATCCTTTTTGAAGCCGCATGGTTTACTTCGTGGCAGGATTTTCACAAATGGAGAAAACAGATCTTTTCAATGGCTTTCGGACTTGTGTTTTTAACTTCGGTTGTAGTAGCTTATCTTTCATCTTCCATTATTCCGGGGCTTACCGTTGCAATGGGCTTCCTGCTTGGAGGAGTAAATTCTCCACCTGATGCAGTAGCAGCTACTTCAGTGTTGAAACATATGAAGATCCCTAAAAAAATTACCAGTATTCTGGAAGGCGAAAGTCTTATTAATGATGCTTCCAGTTTAATTGTCTTTAAATTTGCTTTGGCAGCTGTAATTTCAGGGCAGTTTATCTGGAGAGATGCTATTCAGGATTTCTTTCTGATGGCTGTAGGCGGAGTGGCGGTTGGTGTTGCCGCAGGACTTTTATTTGGAGCTTTATTGAGAATTATTCCTTCCAACTCCAATATTGATACGGTAATTACGCTGATTATTCCGTATATTATGTATATAGGTGCAGAACATTTTCATTTTTCAGGTGTGTTGGCAGTAGTTGCAGGTGGTCTTTTAATGTCCTATAACTCTCACTGTTATTTAAGCCATACCTCAAGAATACAGTCAGGAAATGTATGGAGTGTCCTTATATTCCTGATGAATACCATTATTTTTATCCTTATCGGACTTGAGCTTCCTGTAGTTGTTGCCGCGATGAAAGATTACACCATCTCAGAAGGGATTTTTTATAGTGTGGTAATTGGGGGTGTCATTATTTTTACCAGAATACTGTACAGTTATGCTGTCATGTATTTCCCGAGACTCTGCTCAAAAGAATTGAGGTTAAAAGTTCCGAAACCTGATTGGAGGGAACCTTTTATTATCAGTTTTGCAGCGATGAGAGGGGTAGTTTCGCTGGCAGCAGCCCTTTCAATTCCTGCTTTTTTACCAAATGGGGAAGCTTTTCCGCACCGTAATATTATTTTATTTGTAACTTTCGTTATCATTTTGATCACGCTGGTAGGACAGGGACTTCTTCTGGCTCCAATACTGAAATGGTTAAAGATAGACGATGCCGGAAGCGAATTGCCTGAAGAAAAACAGGAAGTGATCCTGATGCGTAAACTGAAGGAAACAGCTCTGCACAAAATGGAAAATGATTTTTCGGATCTTGCAGAAAAAAATACCTTGGTACGTCATCAGAAGCATAAACTGGAAACCGAAATGATGCTCATGGCAGATAAAGCCCAGTGTATGGCTTCCACAGGAGATTATGTGAATGCCATTAATGAAAATAAAGATGTGCTCCGCCAGATTATCCAGGCTCAGAGAAATGAGCTGCACAGGATGAAAAAGGAGAAGATTTTTGATGACCATGTTATGAGAACCATTGAAATGCAGCTGGATTTTGATGAAGCAAAGATCACAGGATTTTCCCACAGTTAAATTGTAAATTAAATCTGATATATGAATACACCAATCACTGTTCAGTACAAAATAAATGCTCCGGCAGAAAAAGTCTGGAATGCATTAACCGATAAAAATGAAATGAAATCCTGGTATTTTGATATCCAGGATTTTGTGTTGGAAACCGGAAAAGAATTTAATTTCTATGAACCGGGTGAAGCTAAAAAATATCACCATCAGGGCCGCATTCTGGAAATTATTCCCAATAAAAAATTAAAACACACCTGGTCTTATCCGGAATTTTCAGATGCTGTGACTACCATAACATGGGAGCTTCAGGCAGAGGATAACGGTACGTTGGTAACATTGACACATGAGAATATTGAAGGTTTCGATGGTTTGGGTGAAAGTTTTTCAAGGAAAAGCTTTACTGACGGCTGGAATGGTATTATAGGACAAAGCATGAAAGAATATCTGGAAAAATAAATCATATGATACAACTGCTGCCTTTTACCATAGAAGATAGTTTTGAATTGATCTCTAAAATAAAAGACAAAAGAATGCTTCTTCAGTTTGCCGGACCTGCCTATCATTTTCCGCTTACAGAAGAACAGCTGGAAAGTGATCTGGAAAACGAAAAAAGATATATGTTCAGGGTTCTTGATGCATCGGAGCAAAATGTCATCGGTCATGCCCAGATTTTTTTGAAAGAAAATACTTTTCTGCTTGGAAGAATACTGATTTGGGATGAAAATAACAGAGGAAAAGGTTACGGAAAGAAGATTATGAAGGAACTGCTGGAATATGGCTTTAATTATTTTGACAGAGAAACAGCAGAACTTAATGTCTACGACTGGAATGCCGGGGCAATTGAATGCTATAAAAAAGTAGGCTTTGAAATTGATCCGGAAGTTTTGAGCGAAGTATGTATCGACAACGAACTATGGCTTTCCGTTAATATGAAAATTAATAAAAATACATTTGAATCTCTGAAACCATGACAACATTTACAGCACTTCGTCCCATACTTTGGGTTGAAAATATGGACGAAACAATAGGGTTTTATACCCAGATCCTCGGCTTTACTCTAATGGGAAGAAATGATGACTGGCAGTGGGCTTCGATCCGTAAAGATGAAGTACAGATTATGCTTTCCCAAAATGAATATGAAAAACCAAACGGAACAGGCTTTACAGGATCATTTTATTTCAATGTGGACAACGTTGATGATCTTTGGGAAGACCTTAAAACCAAAGCAAAAGTCTGCTATGAAATTGAGACTTTCGAATGGGATATGAGAGAGTTTGCAGTATATGATAACAACGGTTATATATTACAATTTGGACAGTCTGTGGATAATATTGGCAATACGGAATAAAATTTGCTATTTTTGGGGAAATATTTAGAAATTCAATGAAAAAAAATATAATAGTAGGTTTAGCAGTGGTTTTGATGCTGGCATCTTGTAACAAAGATGAGAAGATCCTGAACACTCTGAATGAGTATAATAATTCAATGACGGAGAAAGGATATCATTTCGGTGATAAACTAGAGCTTCCGAAAGAGGTGACGGAGAATGCAGAAAGTATCAGCATCAGCTTTGGAGATAAAGAAACTTCAAGTTTAACCGTTGATCCTAAATTTTTTACATTAGGTGATAACGCGGTTACTTTTAATATCAAAACTAAAGGAGGAAAAGTACTGAACCAGGATGCAACCATCAATGTATTTGCAAAAAATCCTGAAAAAAACCTTACTTACCAGATCGTAGCAGAATATCCGCATGATCCGAAGAATTTTGTTCAGGGCTTCCAGGCTGAAGGGAATACTATCTATGAAAGTGATGGTCAGAACGGTTCTTCACAGATCCTGAAATATACATTGGGAACTACCACACCGCTGGCTTCTACAAAACAGGCTCAGGAAGATTTCTCCGAAGGAAGCACGATTGTAGGAGATAAAGTATACCAGTTAACCTGGCAAAGCAAAAAAGGGTATATCTATGATAAAAGTTCTTTAAAACTTTTGTCTGAATTTCCTTATCCGAACGTATTAGGTGAAGGTTGGGGGCTAACTTATGACGGGAAAAACCTGATTGCTTCAGACGGAAGTAAGCTTTTATATTTCCTTGATGCCAATAATCCTTCAAAACTGATCAAATATATTGCTGTAGCGGGAAGCTCACAGGCTTATGACCAATTGAATGAACTGGAGTATCACAACGGATTTATCTATGCGAATGTGTGGCAGAAACCTGTTATATTAAAAATCAATCCTGCAACAGGAGAGGTAGTAGGTACATTTGATTTTACAGATATTGCCAAGCAAAACACCAAAGGAAGTGATGATGTACTGAACGGTATTGCTTTCAAAGGTGATAACATGCTTGTAACAGGTAAAAACTGGTCTAAGATCTATGAAGTTCTGATCAAATAATTCAATTGATTAATTTAAAATATATAGCGTTCTTCAGGGGCGCTATTTTTAGTTAAAAGATTAAGTTCGTATAGTTATTTCAATCCTATATTAATATTAAAGATAATTCCATTAGTTTTGGCCCTCTTTTGGATGAAATTATTTTTCAGTATCTTGACCTCATTAAAAAAGCAGAGTGAAGTTTTTCAACATAATATTCTTTTTCCTTTTCTGTACCGTTGCCGCACAGAAATCCCTTCCTTTGGATACGCTGAAACTGAAGGAAGCCAAAGACATGCTGGCAGACGATTACGGGAATTTATACATCTATAAAAATAAAGACTTCAGCTTTACCAAGTACGATTCTTTAGGGAAACAGCTCGGGAAAATGATGCTGACGGTTCCCTATAAAGTACAGACCGTCCAGAACCCTCTGAGCGTTCCCTTGTTTTCTGAAAATGCACAGGAAATGAAATTTGTGGACCAGAATATGAACGAAATCCAGAGGATTGATTTTAAGCAGAAATTCGGGTTCATTAAAATGGCCTATGCGGAAGACCTTCAGCAGTTATGGCTTCTGGATGACAGCACAAAACGTTTGATCCAGTACAATTTCAGAAATGATACAACCATTAATTCTTATCCCTTCGATATCAGTTTTGATGATCTTATGGATCTGCTGGTATTTGAGAATAAAGTATACATTTTAACCAGAAAACACATCAGGGTATATTCGCTGAAATTTGAAAAACTTTTTGAAGCCCCCCTTGAAAACGGGAAAAGATTCAGAAGAGAAAATGAAGTTATTCTAGTAGTAGCAGACAACACAATTTCAAAATATGATCCTGAAAAAGGGATGGTTAAAATTTTTGAAGATAAAGAGGCACAAATTGTGGATAAAAACATCCTCTCTTATTTTGAAATCAAAGCGAACAAACTTTATCTTTACAATCTTGAAAAAATAAAAGAAACTAAACAGCAGACGGAACCCGAAACCAAGCAGGAAACTGCACCGCCAGCCACAGAACCTCCATCTGAACAAACAATTGGAGAAGAAGTGAAGAAAACTGACGGAGAAAAGAAAGAATCTTCCGAAAAAGCTCCTGATAATACTTTACAGAAGCTGATGGAAGAAACTTCCGAGGTTCAGGCCGCAGGTGTTTAGCCCTCAATTAATAAAAAAATACTTAGGAGAATGCATATTGCAGTTACAGGAAATATTGGAGCCGGAAAAACCACTTTGACCACGATGCTTGCGAAGCATTACGGATGGGATGCACAGTTTGAAGATGTAGATCATAACCCTTATCTTGAAGATTTTTATGCAGATATGAGCAAGTGGAGCTTTGCACTTCAGATCTATTTTTTAGGAAGCAGATTCCGTCAGGTGAAAGAGATCAGGGAAAGCGGCAAAAATATTATCCAGGACCGTACGATCTATGAAGATGCCCATATTTTTGCAGAAAACCTGAATGATATGAAACTTCTTTCGGACAGGGATTTTAATAATTATGTATCTGTTTTCGGACTGATGAAATCTTTTGTTTCTGCACCGGATCTGTTAATTTACTTAAAATCTGATGTTCCTAATCTTGTGAAGAAAATTTATAAAAGAGGAAGGGAATATGAAGCATCAATCAGCATTGAATATCTTTCTAAACTGAACCAGAAATATGAGAAATGGATCTCCAATTATACAGAAGGAAGGCTTCTGGTAATTGAAGTTGATGATCTGGACTTTGTAGAAAAACCAGAGGATTTTGGATTTATTCTTGAAAAGATCGAAGCAGAACTGAACGGTTTGTTTTAACAAATTTTTATCAGAATTTAAGACAGCTTTCAATTCATTTCTTCCTAAATTTGATGGAAGGAGTTTAATTTTAAATGATTACATTATGATGGTTAAGGTTTTACATAACGGAAACTGCTCTAAATCGAATGCTGTACTTGAGTATCTTGATGAAAACGGTGTTCCTTTCGAGATCATCAACATTGTGGATGATCCGCTGAGCGTTCTGGAGATCAAAACAGTACTGAAAAAGCTGAATCAGAGCGTATTTCATATGATCCGCAAAACAGACAAGCTGTACACGGAAAATTATGCCGATAAAAATTATTCTGAAGAAGAATGGATCAGGATCCTGTCTGAAAATCCTTCCCTGATACAGAGACCTATCCTGATCAAAGGGTCTGTTGCCATGCTGGGAAGACCTATTGAAAATGTGAAATTCTTTATTGAAAAATAATACAAATAAAAAAGTCAGCAAACGCTGACTTTTTCTTTTTTACAACAGAATAACGCCTTCTATTTTGGCGACTTCCTTATAAATATTCACTACCTGATCTGAATCCAGAACGAATGCATTGATATTGCATGCAGTGTATTTTCCGTTTTTGCTTTCGCGGTTTCCCAATGTAAATTTAATACCATCAAAAACCTTGTAAATTTCAGTAAGTTTTGCCTGGTCTGTGGGAATGATAAATTTAAATAAATAATCCTCAGGAAAGTCGTGGTGACCTTCCAGTTTTTCCTTCAGAGAAGTATAAAATTCCTCTGGGCTTGCGTGTTGATTTCCTTGTAATATATCCATCTGCCGTTGTTAAATTATATATAAATATAGCGAAAAAAAATCTATTTTCCAAGAGGCCCAAGCAGTGACTTTGAATTCTGATGCTCGTAATCCTCGATGATATTGAACAGTCCGTTTACCAGTTGTTCAGAGGCCAGTTTACTCAATCCTCCGGCATTCACATTACTGTTGCTTCCTCCGAGAAGACTTCCAAGAAGATTACTTCCTGAAAGAGCTGTATTGATCGTTTTTGCAATTCCGTATTCGTTAAGCTTTTCATCCACTTTTGGAGCGATTGCTGCAACAAGCTGCTGGGAAGTCTTTTCCTTTAAGATCTGTGTTGCTGTAGTACCCTGGATGATTCTTGTGACATCCTGTGCGTTTAAACTGTTGACTGCGCCCTGTAAAATAGGTTTTGAAGTATTGACAGTATAAGCCGCTGCCTGAGCGATAAAATCTCTTTCCTTAGCTACGAGAGAGGGTGCAATTTTTTCAAGCGTAGAGTTGATATCTCTAAGTTCCTTCGGCAGGGCTTTATCTACCATATTATTTTGAAGGAAAGCTTCCTTATTGCTGTAGATTCCCATTCCTTTATCTATACCATTCAGTAAAACTCTTTTAATGATGGATAAACCAAGGTCAGAAGTAGCCATTGTTGTGCAGGATTGGACGCTGGTAAAAATTAATGTTCCGGTTCCAATTAATAATGTTGCTGCTATAATGTATTTTTTCATTGTTCTTTTTTCTTATTTTTTCAAATATTGCGCCAAAGGTAAACACTATAACTATATTAACAAAATATTAAATTCTTAGTACCTGTTTGGTGAATATTTTGTCAAAAATAAAGATTTTTCAATTGGATATTTTATTGTAAATTTATATTTATAATGTAATTTAATTACCTAAATTTAAATTATTGAGTTTTTTATTTAATATTTGTTTATTTTTTTTTAATTTTTAAGATATATTAACAATGTTCGATTTTTTTTCTATTTTTGACTAATGTCTTTTTTTGAGAATTTAAATAACTCCACTAATGAGGACATTGTTAAAATTAAGATTGTACGAATAAAATTGAACTATATGAAACAACGTGATTTAAAGTATTCATGTCTCATTGCAGTTTTGTACTTCGGTATGAACGTCAATGCACAGACTACTCCAAAAGATACTCTCAAAGAGCAGAAGATTGAGGAAGTAGTTTTGATAGGATATGGATCTCAGAAAAAAGAGAATGTGACCGGAAGTATCGGAACCATTTCAGCAAAAGACCTTGCAGATAAGCCTAATGCCAATCCAATAAGCTCAATACAAGGTAAACTATCTGGAGTTCAAATTTTGAATTCCGGAGCTCCTGGTAGCTCTCCTAGAGTAGATATCAGAGGAGTTGGATCTCTTACCGGAAAAACAGTTTTTATTGTTGATGGGATGATCACTGATGATATTTCATTTTTGAATCCACAGGATATTGAATCCATGAGTGTACTTAAAGATCCTTCAAGTTTAGCTATTTTTGGAGCCAGAGCTTCTAACGGAGCTGTAATTATCAAAACTAAAATGGGTAGAGGAAAGAAACCCGTTTTTAATTTTAATTCATATCTGGGCTTTAAAAAAGTTACCAATGTTCCGGAAATGGCTAACTCCGATCAGTACATAGAGCTATATAATGAAAAGCTGAGAAATGAAAATGTAACTGATCCGACAAAATTCCTAAGCAGATCGAATTTCCCTGCTGACACAAATTGGTTTAAAGAGATTTTCAGAACAAGTATTATTAATTCAAATGATTTTTCAGTTTCCGGTAACTTAGGGAAACTTAATTACTATGGAAGTATTGGAAATCTGCAGGATGAAGGTAATTTAGCTGCAGGAAGAGGAATTAATTCAGGAAGTGGTTTCAACAGATTAAATACAAAACTGAATTTAACTTATAAAATCACTGATAACATAACAATCGGAAATAATTTTTCATTTTCGAAAATGCGAACTGATGCAGCTCAGAATCCATTGCTAGATGCATACACTGCTCCTCCTATATTTTCAACGATGAACCCTGCAACAGGAAATTATCAGTTTTTCAACGGATATTCTATTCCGAACCCAAGAGCCAAACTGGATCTATTCCGTTCGCAGACCAGACAGGAAAGACTATTGAATAATATTTGGGGAGAATATAAATTCCTGAAAGATTTTACCTTGAGAGTTAGTTATACTTCGGATAATATTAATACAACGAAGTATGAATATACGCCGACTCTTACCTATGTTCCAGTTTCAGATCAAAAGCCTACAAAACTCATTACGAGAAATTCCAGAGATAGAAATTATGTTTGGGACAATACTTTAACATGGAAGAAAAGTTTTGGAAGCCATAATTTTGAAGTGTTGGCAGGTTTTTCCAGAACGAGAAACTCTTATTCAGAGATTTATTCCGAAGCGCAAAATGTACCTTATGACGGAACAAATGAATCTTTGAGTATAAGCAATGGAAACAATATTCTGATTTATACCAATGATAGACCTGATTTAAATCTTAATCAGGATCAGTATCGTATCGAATCATTCTTTGGAAGATTGAATTATGATTACAAAGGAAGATATCTTTTGAATGCTTCAATCCGTAGAGATGGTACTTCCCAGATTTCTACAGATGACAGATACAAATTCTTCCCTGCTGTAAGTGTAGGTTGGGTAGTTTCCAAAGAAGATTTTATGAGTGAGCAGAATCTGTTTAATCTCTTAAAATTGAGAGCAAGTTATGGTAAATTAGGAAACCCTAACGTAACAAGGAAATATACATTGAATGTTTCAAGTATTGCAGGTGGAGCATATTATGGAAATACAGGATATCCTGCACAAACTATTGATGAAATAATAGACCCAACTATTGGATGGGAAACTACATCCGGTGGAGATTTAGGTTTGGAAATGGCTTTACTTAATAATAAATTAAAAGTAGATGCTACCTATTTTAACAAGGATTCCAAAGATGTTGTATATGGAATTTTCCAGGGAACAGTTTCAGGAGCAAGTAACTGGCGTAATTATGTAACCAATGCTTACTCTTTCAATAATAAAGGATTTGAAGTTTCTGTAAATTATAACACTAAAATCAATGAAAATATTGGTATTGGAGTATATGGTAACTATACAGGACTGAAAAATAAAATTACTTCAGTATATGGAGGTTCATATCTGGAAACAGGTGTAAGTTTATTTGGTAACTCTATTGTCAGACTTCAGGAAGGTCAGGCGGTTGGTTCATACTATGGATATCAGGTTGCCGGAATTTTCCAGAGTCAGGCAGAAGTTAATGCTTCACCAACACAGAACCAGGCGCGTCCGGGAGCATTTAAATTTGCAGATTTGGATGGAAATGGGATTATTGACACAAGAGATAAAACATTCCTGGGAAGTCCTATTCCTAAAGGAACTTATGGATTTGGTGTGAATATGAATATCTATGATTTCGATTTTGCTATTGATTTCCAGGGAGTATTTGGTAATAAAATCTATAATTACAACCGTGAACAGCGTTTCGGAAATGAAAACTGGGATTTAGATTTCTATAACAACAGATGGACAGGTGCAGGTACATCGAATTCTTATTCAATGGTTACTAATGACCAGGCTATTATTTTGCCGAACAGTTTCTATGTAGAAAACGGAAGTTATATTAGAATTAGAAATGTTCAGATTGGATACAACTTACCAAAAGCCTTTACAAATTCTATGTCTATCACTAAACTAAGGCTATATATAAGTGCACAGAACCCTTGGACAAGCTTTAAATATCATGGTTTCTCACCTGAAATTATGAATACGGACAGAGTGCAAATGGGAGTTGATCAAAATATCTATCCTATCTCGGCGATCTATACATTCGGTATGAATTTAACATTTTAATTAGAAGAGTTATGAAAAAAATATTTTTATCAATCGCGTTAGTTTCTCTTTTAGCTAGCTGCAAAGATGATTTTTTAGATATAAAGGAAGAGGGTGAAATCGAAGCATCTACCTTCTTTACAACACAACAGGATGCAATGAATGGAACCAATGCTATTTACAGCTTTTTGAGAAGTTGGGAAAACTCAGCATTTCCTTATCAGTTTGTGTTTGGGGTACCGGCAGATGACGTTGTAAAAGGTTCAAATCCTGGAGATGCATCATTTATCAATGAGTATGATAATTTTACATACACCGTTAGTAATGACGGAGTAAGAGGATATTGGATTGGACAATGGCAGGCGGTTAACAGAGCTAATCAGGTAATTTCTAAGGTACCTGCTATTGAAATGGATGCAGATTTGAAAAACAGATTAGTTGCTGAGGCTAAAATGCTAAGAGCATATTTCTATTTTAATTTGGTAAGAATTTATGGTGGAGTTCCAATATTTGATGGTCTTCAAACCAATTATAATATTCCGAGAAATTCTGCAGATGAAGTGTATAATTTCATTATTTCAGATCTTACAAGTGCTGCTGCTGTTCTTCCGCAAAGCTATGGCGCTGCAGATTTAGGAAGAGTAACAAAAGGAGCTGCATTAGGACTGCTTTCAAAGGTTTATCTTTATAAAAGAGATTGGCAGAAAGCTTATGATACCTCTAATCAGGTGATTGCGATGGGATATGCTTTAGATCCGGATTTTAACCATTTGTTCAGACCGGCTGGAGAATTTGGATCAGAATCTGTTTTTGAAGTTAATTGTCAATGTTCCGCTCAGTTTGGTGGTAGTCAGTATGCTGAAGTTCAAGGTGTTAGAAATCAGTTTGGTTGGGGATTCTTTACTCCTTCTCAGGCATTGGAAAACGCATTTGAACCTGGAGATATAAGAAAAGAATTGACCATTCTGAGAAATGGAGAGACAACTCCGGAAGGAGACCTTATTGCAATGGGAGATCCTCAGTCTGTTACTACCTACAACCAAAAAGTGTATGTACCGACGTCACTTAATAATAATGCATGTGGTTATGGATCAATCCAGAATATTAGAATCTTAAGATTTGCTGAAATATTGCTAATTAATGCTGAGGCAGCAAATGAACTGGGGAATACTGCTACAGCTATTACAAATCTTAACAAGGTTAGAACCAGAGCAACATTACCGGGTACTACAGCTTCAACGCAGGCTGCTCTTAGAACAGCAATCTGGAATGAACGTAGGGTAGAGCTGGCTTTAGAAGGTGATCGTTTTGTAGATTTAGTAAGAACAGGGCAGGCCGCAACAGTGTTAGCTCCTTATGGATTCAAAGCTGGAAAGAATGAATTATTTCCGATTCCTTTGGATGCTATGGATCAAAGTAACGGGCTGTTTACCCAAAACCCAGGATATTAAATATAAACCATAAAACTTTAGAGGAGAATGAAAGTTCTCCTCTTCTTTTAGTAGAACCAGGTAAAAAAGATTTCATGAAAAGGACCGTATTATCAATTGCCATAACATCTTTATTCTTTGCATACTCCTGCAAAAACTCACAGCCATCTAAACAGGAAACTGTTCAGAAAGAGACTGTAAAAAGTAACATCACGGATGAACAGCTCATGGACAGAGTTCAGAAAGATGCTTTAAAATACTTCTGGGATTATGCTGAACCCAATTCAATGCTCGGAAGAGAACGTTACCATGAAGACAATATCTATCCCGATAAAGATAAGCATGTTGTAACAACCGGAGGTTCCGGGTTTGGACTTGCAACCCTTCTGGTAGGGGTGGAAAGAGGTTTCATTCCGAGAAAAGAAGTTGTAAAAAGACTGACTCATATGATGGACTTTCTTGCTAAAGCAGATCGTCATAAAGGTGCCTGGTCACACTGGATCAATGGAGAAACAGGAAAAACTGTTCCTTTCGGCAAAAAAGATAATGGGGGAGACCTTGTTGAGACTGCATTCCTTACTTCAGGAATTTTAATGGTTCGTGAGTATTTTAAAAACGGAAATGCCGAAGAAAAAGCTCTTGCCTCAAAATGTGATGAGCTTTGGAAAGGAATTCAATGGAACTGGTATACAAAAGGAGGTGAAAAAGTTCTTTACTGGCACTGGTCACCGGAATATCAATGGGAAATGAATTTTCCGCTTGAAGGCTATAATGAATGCCTGATTACCTATATCTTAGCCGCTTCTTCACCTACACATGCTATTGATGCAGAAACCTATTATAAAGGCTGGACAAGAAACGGAACCTACTTAACAGACAAAACAAAATACGGACTTCCTCTGTATGTAAAACACAATTATGCCGAAGAATACGGTGGGCCGCTCTTCTGGTCACAATACTCCTATATCGGTCTGGATCCTACCGGACTTTCTGATAAACTGGTGAAAAACTATTTTGATTTAAATAAAAATCAAGTCCTTATCGACTATAAATACTGCGTGGAAAACCCAAAACAATGGAAAGGTTACGGCCCGAACTATTGGGGGCTTACAGCAGGTTACACAAGAAATGAAGATGGTAGCGTAGGTTACACTGCTCACATGCCTACTAATGATAACAGCGTAATTACACCTACTGCTGCATTGAGCAGTTTTCCTTACACTCCAAAAGAATCTATGAATTTTCTGAGATTCCTTTACACACAAAAACCTGAATTCATTGGATCGGCAGGGCCTTACGATGCTACTTCGGTTAATTATAACAATTGGTTTACTCCAAGGTATTTAGCCATAGATCAGGGAACGATAGCTCCAATGATTGAAAATTACAGAACAGGATTTCTTTGGAAATTATTTATGAATGCATCTGAAATTCAACAGGGACTCAAAAAACTAAGTTTCCATTCTGAGAAATACGGAATTAAGTAATCTGATTTTTTAATATTATTTTTATTCAATGAAATAGATTTTAATCTGTTAAATAATAATACATCAAAGGCTTTAGCCTTATCAAAATAATAATTATGAAATTAAAACTTAAACATCTTCCATTTTTACTCCTTACATTCTCACTGCAGCTGAACGCACAGGAAATCAAAGGAGAATTAAACAAAGAAATTAAAAGGACGGAGAAAATGTCCTACATTCTGGATTATCCTCAAAAGGCAAAAGGAAATGTGCCTCTGATCGTGTTTCTTCACGGTTCAGGAGAGAGAGGAAACAATCTTGAAATGGTTAAAGCCCACAGTCCTTTCACTTATAAAAACCTGATCAAGGAACCTGTAGCTATTTTGGCTCCGCAGTGTCCCGCAGATTCATGGTGGGATACCATCACGATCTATAATCTGATCAGAGAGATTCAGGAAAAGTACAAGATTGATGCCTCCAGAATTTATCTCACGGGGCTTTCAATGGGAGGATGGGGGACATTGAAACTGGCGATGGAGCATCCTGAAATGTTTGCAGCAGTAGCTCCGGTTTGTGCTCCTACAGACATTATCATGTATGCAAATATCGAACAATACAAAAATCTGAATATGAAAATTTTTCATGGAGGAATGGATGATATAGTACCTCCGGAAAATGCACTTAATTTTTATCAGAAATTACATCCCGTAAACCCATCCGCAGAATTGGTTCTTTTCCCGAATGATAATCATAATTCATGGGATTCAACCTATTCTGACCCTAAGTTTTATGAGTGGATGTTAGGTAAGAAATCGAAAAATTAAGTGGATTTGGTCTTTATAGCATTGAATCGACCGGATCATGATGTCCTCGTTGATAAAGATATGTTTTTGGAAAAATAAATCTATATTCTCAAAATGAGAAAATAAATAATACATTTGTAAAATAAAGAGTATAACTATATGAAGAAGATTATAATCATAGCAACTTTAGCGCTTTCACCCATATTTTCTGCACAGGAAATGGTAAACAAGCCGGTTCAGTCTTATCAGACAGCTCAGTATCAGGCAAAGAAAAAAGCTTTTGTAGAAAATCTTTTGTCTAAGATGACCTTAGATGAAAAGATTGGCCAGCTTAACCTTCCGACTTCCGGAGATTTTACAACCGGACAGGCTCAAAGTTCAGACATTGGTAAAAAAGTAGAGCAGGGATTAGTAGGAGGACTATTCAATATAAAAGGAGCCGAAAAAATCAAAGCCGTTCAGAAAGTGGCCATCGAAAAAAGCCGTCTTAAAATTCCTTTGATTTTCGGAATGGACGTTATTCACGGCTACGAAACTACTTTCCCTATTCCATTGGGACTTGCCGCTTCATGGGATATGAACTTGGTACAGCAGTCTGCAAGGATAGCGGCAAAAGAAGCTTCATCAGACGGTATCAACTGGACCTTCTCGCCAATGGTGGATATTTCCCGTGAACCGAGATGGGGAAGAGTTTCCGAAGGTTCCGGAGAAGATCCTTATTTAGGCAGTGAAGTTTCTAAAAATATGGTCTATGGTTATCAGGGAAAAGACCTTTCCGTTGGTAATACTATTTTAGCATGTGTAAAACATTTTGCTCTGTATGGTGCAGGTGAGGCCGGCCGTGATTACAATACGGTAGACATGAGCCACGTGAGAATGTTCAACGAATATTTTCCTCCTTACAAAGCCGCAGTAGATGCCGGAGTAGCTTCTGTAATGGCTTCTTTCAACGAAGTGGATGGAGTTCCGGCAACCGGAAATAAGTGGCTTCAGACCGATGTACTGAGAAAAATGTGGAATTTCAAAGGTTTCGTGGTAACCGATTATACCGGGATCAATGAGATGATAGAGCACGGGATGGGAGATATTCAGCAGGTATCTGCTTTAGCCCTGAAAGCCGGAGTGGATATGGATATGGTAGGAGAAGGTTTTTTAACTACTCTTAAAAAATCTCTGAACGAAGGCAAAGTTACCCAGGCTGAGATCGATATGGCTGCAAGAAGAATCCTTGAAGCAAAATATGACCTTGGATTATTCGATGATCCTTACCGTTATGGCGATGCAAAGCTGGCTGCCAAAGAAGTTTACAGTATGGAAAACCGTAATGTAGCAAGAAGTGTGGCAGCACAATCTATGGTTTTATTAAAAAATGAAAATCAGATATTACCATTGAAAAAATCCGGTACAGTTGCTGTGATCGGACCATTGGTTAATAATTCTCTGAATATGGCCGGAACATGGAGTGTTGCTACAAAACATGCCGCTTCAGTTTCATTGATGCAGGGACTTGAAGCTAATTACGGAAAAGAAGTAAAATTTCTTTCTGCAAAAGGAGCAAATATAGACTATGATGCCAAATTAGAAGATATTTATGCAGCTCATGGTAAGAAAACAGACAGAGACAGCCGTTCCAAAGAAGAATTATTGAAAGAAGCTGTTGATGTAGCCAACAAAGCAGACGTTATCGTTCTGGCAATCGGAGAATCTGCAGAAATGAGCGGAGAATCCTCTTCAAGAACAGAAATTACGATTCCTCAGTCTCAGGTTGATTTATTAAATGAATTGAAAAAGACAGGAAAACCAATCGCAATGGTACTTTATACAGGACGTCCTTTAGCTTTAACCAATGTAAAAGACACACCTGATGCTATTTTGAATGCATGGTTTGCCGGTTCAGAAGCAGGAAATGCTATTTCAGATGTCTTATTCGGAAAAGTAAATCCTTCAGGAAAGCTTCCGATGACTTTCCCAAGAAGTTTAGGACAGGTGCCGATTTATTATAATGCCAAAAATACAGGCCGTCCGTTAAGCCAGGATAAAGTGGATAAATGTGTTTATGAAAGATTCCGTTCAAATTATATGGATGAGTGTAATACGCCATTGTATCCGTTCGGTTATGGTCTGAGTTATTCCAAATTCACTTATTCCGATCTGTCTGTTTCAAATGCCAATCCAAAAGGAAATCAGACGGTTCAGGCTTCGGTAACAGTTACCAATTCCGGAAGCTATGACGGAGCAGAAGTGGTACAGCTTTATATCAGAGATATGGTGGGAAGTATTACCAGACCGGTAAAAGAACTGAAAGGATTCCAGAAAGTATTCCTGAAAAAAGGAGAATCTAAAAAGGTAACTTTCGATATTACTCCGGAAAGCCTGAAATTCTACAATGGAGAACTGAAATTTGACTGGGAACCGGGTGATTTTGATATCATGGTGGGAACCAATTCTAATGATGTGAAACATTCAAAAATTACTTGGACAAAATAACAATAAACAATAGATAAAGCCATTCTTTGAGTGGCTTTTTCCTTTTCTTTGGCATGATTTTTCGTGACACAATGGTAGCTTTAATATAATAATTATGAAAAAAACGATTTTACTTAGCACAATGTTCATAGGATCTTTTATGTTTGCACAGACAGTAGGAGGAGATAGAGATGCACATGGATGCATAGGTTCGGCAGGGTATACCTACTCTCAGATCAAAAAAGATTGTGTAAGGGTTTTTGAGCAGAAAATTAAACTGACGGAGGTTGCTCCTAAAGGAAGCTCCACTTCAATGGCTGCCGTGATTTTCAGTAAGGATATGAAAAAAGCTGAAGTTTTTATCCCGGATACTGACGGAGAAAGCCTGATTCTTACAAGAATGGGAAAAGGCAGGATCTGGAAAAAAGACGGTTACGTACTGGTACCTTTCAAAAAAGATGAATATCAGCTTAAAAAAGATAATGTAGTAATTTACGAATAACCCTACATTTAATAAATACAATTGGGACTGTCTCTTAGGCAGTCTCTTTGTTTTTAATAACGTTGTTAGCTCTAAAAAAGAGACTTTAAAATATATATATGTATAAGTCATTCAAAACGAATGGCTTTTTTGTATCTTAGATAAAAATAACTAAAACCATTAATATTTTAAATATGAGAAAAACTATTTTATTGGGCACAATGCTTCTTGGTTTTTTAGCCTTTGCTCAACAAAAATCTCCTGTTAAGGGAGGTGATAAAGATGTTCATGGCTGTATAGGGTCTGCAGGGTACACTTATTCACAAATTAAGAATGATTGTGTGAGGGTTTTCGAACAGAAAATCAAATTAAAGGAAGTGAACTCAGATAAAAGTTACACTTCAATGACGGCTGTTATTTTCAGTAAAGACATGAAAAGAGCTGAAATTTTTATCCCGGACGGAAATGCAAAAAGCATTATCCTTAACAAGGACGGAAAAAGCAAAAAGTGGAAAAGCGGAAGCTATATTAAAGAAGTTTATGTTTTAACTCCTTACAAAAAAACTGGTTACCAGATTAAAAAAGATGATGTTGTAATCTATCAATAAAGTAAAAGCCACCCGTAAGAGTGGCTTTTGTTATTTCCGTAGAATTGTATATTCTTTGGACATAACAGTTTTAAAAATACCCTTCAGAAGTACTGAAAAGGTATTTTCATATCTAATTTTTAATTACTTTCTTGAGTAGTGTACCTTTATCGGTAATTACCTTAAAATAGTACATTCCCTGATTACTGCTGTGAATACTTACTTTGGTATTCTGGGAGTTGATTCCTATCTGTTTCTGAATAATTCTTCCCTGAGCGTCATACACTTCAACCGACTGAATTTGGGTACCGGCATCTATATTCACATCTCCTTTGGTAGGATTTGGATATAATTTTACAGATTCGTCTTTTGTTACTTCGGCAGATTTCAGAGTGCTTTCAATATTGGTTGCTGCTTCATTGGTAACAATCGGGAAATTATAATCAAAATAGATGTTCGCTTTATTGATTACCTGATCTCCAGGAGCCAGTGTATTTTTTGATTTTATTTTCATCAGAATATTTCCATGGCCTCCGCTTCCTAAATTGGCAAGCTTCATGATAAATTCAACTTTGTTGTCTTTTAATCTTGTATAAGCCAGATGAGAAGCATTTTGTAACTGCAGTGTAGAAATATCAAAATCTGCAGGATTTATGTCCATTTCAACAACAATATTAGTTGCACTGGCAGTGCCTGTGTTTTCAAAATTAACGATATAATGCAGGTTACTTCCAATCATAGCTGAAGGAATTGTGTTTCCTTCAATACACACAATATCATTAGGATCAAAAGAGTTGACAACGGTCTGCTTGTAAGTAAACATGTTATCCTGAGGGTTAATATCACCCGGAAGAGGATTTACATTGGCAGAGAAAATCAGCTGATCTCCTGAATTAACAGGATTGGTAGAGTGGGTAGGAGGATTGATCGTAAATATAATTTCTGAGGCCGTATTGGCATAAGGCTTTAGATTGCTGAAATTAAAAGTGATCTGGTTTCCTGAGATTGCAGATGGTAACGAAGAAGAAACAAAATTCATTTTTGATGCATCAAATGTAAGAACTGCACTTCCGGAAATGGTAGTGTTTCCTTTATTTCTCCACATCACTTTATAGGTTGCATTGAATCCCGGTACAGCATCAGTGACAGGAGCAATTACCACTTCAAGGTCGTTGGCGTTTCCGTTTTTCACAACACAGATATCCTGAGTGAAAATATGGTTGTTATTATCAGCGAAGCTTGTAGTAAAAGAAGCCGGCGTTACGGTAAAAAGAGAAGGGTTTTCCGGTTCTGCGGTTACTGTAAAGCTTCCGGCCTGAGTATAAAAATCATATTTCCCGTTATTCTTTACAAAAGTTTCTCCGGTGTTGGTACCATCACTTATTTTAAGTTTCATATGCTCGAAAATTTCATCACTGGTATCGCAACCGTTGTTATTCTCATCAAAACGTACCAAGCCTGTAATGGTATTATAGTTTCCACCTGGAACAAAAGAGCAGTAGGTATTGATATTACAGTTGGTAATCCCATTAGAAATCAGCATACTTTGAACTGTAGTAATCTCATCGTCATCACAGCAGAGGTACTGAAGGTTTGGAGAATTTAATATATCAACTCCGCCTGCATGCCCATTCTTAATAAATACCTTTTCTAGACTATTTACACTGTCTATTATTAATTGATTCAGACTGATACAGTTATTAGTATTTACTGTTTTTAAATACCCGGCATTACTGCTTGGAGGAAAATACATCGAATCGTTCCAAAGCCACAGCTCCTGCAGTTTTTGATGATTGCTTACATCCAGGTCTACAATTTTATTGTTTACTATGTTTAAATACTCCAGATTCGGATAATTACTAATATTAAAAGCAGTCAGATCATTACGTAAAATGTTTAATGATTTTAAAGCAGGTAAAGGAGTGTCAAATACAGTCAGTAAATTATCTTTACAGTCCAATATTTGTAAGTTGGTACATCCCTGTACATTTAAGTTTGATATCTGATGATAAAAACAATGCAGCTCCTGTAAGCTGGTAATTCCCTGTACATTTAGAGAAGACAAAGGACCGTTGTTGCTCCCCGGCATACTAAAAGCAGGAACGTAGCCTATTTCAAGATACTTCAGATTCTGTAAATTATTGTTTGATAAATCCAGAGCTGATCCTTGATATCGTAATGCTTTAATTTTATTTAGCTGAGTACAATTATTTACGGAAAGACCTGTTAAGTTTCTTACATCAATTGTTTCTAAATTCACACAATCATTAAATGATAATGATCCTCCGCCTCCATTTACAGAAATAAAATTGACAAGTCCCGGACAGTTATTTGAAATAATATTAGCTTCCACACTTCCTGTTTGAGATACATTATAGCTGGTTAAACTCGGACAGTTGCTGGAATTGATATTTACTACAGTTGAATTAGGGCTGGGAGTAATATAGTTTGAATCCAGTGTTATACTTTGTAATAAAGCACAATTGGATACATTTACGTCCAGACTGGTATGTATAAGCTTTAAGTTTAATAAATTACTATGACCACTTAAATTCAATGTAAAACCTAATGTTTGGTTACCATATCCGTTCAATTCTAAACTTTTTAGCTGAGACATTCCTTCAATGTCATTCAATGCATTCTGAGAGATAGAAAAATAGTCCCCTGCAATCAAATTTTCTACTAATGGCAGGCCACTAAGAGAGTTTATCTCAATTCCTTTGATGTTTATATTTTTTAGCAAAGGGCAATTATTGACATTTGCAGTTCCAGGGTCATAATTATTAAAGTTGATTGCCAATGTTTCCAAAGTATTTAAATTATTAATCATGAGTGGAACGCTTGGCGTATTAAATGAGCTTATACTCAGATTTTTAACATTAATGAAGGACAGAATTCCTTCATAGTCCTGAATAGGATTATTTCCTGTAAAGTTAGGATCGTTAGGATCATCATTATAGAAGCTTAAAGTTCCCACCAGAGTAGCTTCATTCTGCTGTATTTCACCATCACCATTAGCATCTATAGCAATATTGTTTCCCATAATGTCTTGAGCTATAGTATTAGCCGGAGAAGAAGACAAAAGAAGGGCTTTAAAATTCGTATCGGGAATATTTATAATCTGTGCCTTACAGAATAAGGACAGAAAGAAAACCGGGATGAGAAATAATAATCTTGTTTTCATAAATAGTGTTTAAATAATTTTTGTCAAATTTATTTTTTATTGTTTTTTTTAACTAGAGTGAGTGAGAATTTTGAGCATTCTATTTAGAATTTACAGCTTACTGATCAGTTCCTGTAATTTTTCCTTCTTTCTTTGTGATACGGGAAGCTTCGAGCCGTCTGACATAATGACGAAGCCACCATCTTTTTTGATGTAGGATTTCAGTTCATTTAAATTAATAAGATGAGACTGATGAATACGTTCAAAGCCATGTTCACCTAAAAGTTCCTCGTATTCCTTTAATGTTTTGGAGATAATGACTGTTTTGTGATTTTTAATGTAGAACTCCGTATAATTATCTTCGCTTTCACAACGGATGATATCTTTTATTTCAAACAGATGAATCCCTTCCGAAGTGGAAAGCGCAATCTTTTTAAAACTCTCCGTTTTCCTGCTGATATTATCCAGAAGCAGTTCTATATGCTTATGTGTATTGCTTCTGTGCTGTATTTCTTTAATCTTTATGATAACATTTTTCAGTTCATCGGGATCCACCGGCTTTAATAAAAAATCCAGAGCACTGAACCTGAAAGCCTTTATAGCAAACTTTTCATGGGCCGTAATAAAAATAACATGAGCAGAAATCTGTCCCTGTCTTTCGTTGAGCTGCTCCAAAATATCAAAACCGGTCCCGTCATTCATCAATATATCCAGAAAAACAATTTCAGGCTTCTTATTTTCGATCAGTTCGATACCGGATTTTACACTTTCTGCTTCTCCTAAAAGAACAATTTCCGGAGCGTAAAGCTTCAGCATTTCCTTCATGCCTTCCCGTAAGTTGGCATCATCATCTATAATAACAGCATTAATCATAATTATTAGTCTTTTATATATTCTAAAGGCAGTTCCAACACTACCTTTGTTCCTTCGGTTCTATTATTTTCCCCTTTTATTTCTGTTACCGTCAGGTTCACTTTTTTCTTTTCAAGTTCTTCAAGCGTTTCCAGTCTTTTTTGTGAAATTTCCATAGCCATGGATTTATGTACATTTACAAGGTTCTCTTTCAGTTTTTTAGAAGTTTCTATTCCTATTCCGTTGTCTGTAATTTCACAGATTAATGATTCCTCAGTCTGGCTGAATTTTACCTGAATCATACCTTTTCCCTCTTTGGGAACCACTCCATGAATCACCGAATTTTCTATATAAGGCTGGAGCAGGAGAGAAGGAAGTGCTGTATCGTCTTCTATTAAAGGATCTTTGGTGATTTTAAAATCAAACTTCTGATTAAATCTCAGCTGTTCAAGCTCCAGATAATTTTTTAAAGATTCAATTTCCTTATCAATAGTAATGAGTGATTCCTTAGAAAAGTCCAGTGTCAGACGCATAAGTTTGGAAAACTTTGCCAGGTATTTTATAGCCTCTTCCTTATCATTCTGCATAATAAATGAAGAAATGGCCGCCAGACAGTTGAAAACGAAATGAGGATTCATCTGAAGGTGCAGAGCCTTATGCTGAAACTCCGTCAGTTGTTTTTGAAGCAGGATTGTTTTTTCCCTCTCTTTATTTCTGAAAAAGAAATATACTCCAACTAGAATAATAATCAGAAGTAAAAGACCGAAGTACCATTTTATTTTCTCACGGTTTGTTTGTTCTTTTTGCTCGATCTGTTGCTTTTCAGATTCAAAATTTAGCTCTGTCCTGATGCGTTCCTTTGCATTTTCAATTTTTAGGAGCTTTTTATTTTCCGAACTGTAGTTTTTTAAATGAATAAGAGCCTGTTCCTTATTTCCCTTTTTATCAAAAATTTGAGAAAGTAGTTCCTCACTTTTTACAGTAGTTTCAGGCAAATCCAGCTCTTTGGAAATGGTAAGGCTTTTGTTGGCAAATTCCAGTGATTCGTCAGGTTTATTTTCACTATAATAAATTTTGCCTAAAAATAAATAGGTGTTGGATAAGCCAAATCTGTCTTCAGTACTTTTAAAAGCCTGCTCTGCTTTCAGCAAATACTCTTTGGCTGTTTCAAATTGCTTTTTAGCCATATAATATTGGGCAATATTATTATACAGCTCTCCCTGCTCACGGGAATTGGGATTGTTCTGAAATGCATCAAGACCTTCATCAAAAAATATTTTGGCCTTTTGAAGCAGATTTTTATCCAAATAGATTAAACCGATATTCGAACACGAAACTCCCAGTGAGGCTGCTTTTATCTTCTTTTGTAAAGTATAGGACTTCAGAAAATATTGTAAAGCTTTATCCTTGTCATCAATTGAATGATAAATAACCCCGATATTATTATAAATTTTGGATAGCTGGACTTCATTGTGACTGCTTTCATACAGTTTCATGGCTTTGAAATCATTATGTAAAGCCTGGGAATAATTATTCTGCTCCGAATATATAATTCCCTTACTGCCAAAAGTTTTAGCCAGTATTTCCTGTATATTCTGGTCAGCCTGATTCAGTTTTGATACTTTTTGCTCTGTTTGATCAAAATATTTGAGCGCCTGGTCATAATTTCCCAGAATAATACTTGAAGTTCCCAGATTTTGCAGGGCCAAAACCTCTTCTTTTATATTATTTGCCTTTTTTGCAGATTGCAGTGCTTCGTTGGCAAACTTTTGCATGGCATCCGGATCCGAAGTTTTATAGGAATCAGATATCCCATTTAAAATCCCTGCTCTTTTTGAAAGATCACTTGTCTTATTTAATACAATAACTAATGAATCCTGCACATTTTTTTGTGCTGAAAAAAAAGTAATGATAGAAAAAAAGAAAAAAAGAGAATAATTTTTTTTCATCAGTTGTGTTTCGGTGCAAATTTAAATGAATCTGAAAAAATAGGAAAACACAAATGAGGAAACTCAATTTTTGAACGAGAATTTGCGATACTATTGCAAGATTTTGGTTTACTTCAAAAAAGGTTAATATTTTTTGAAATAATTAATCAATAAGCATTAAAATTATGTTTTTGATTAAAAAAATGTATATTGGTACAATCAAATCATAGCAGAATCCGAAAAGCTTATAGAGTAGGAAAAATTAGAAAATACTATATGAAAAATCTAAAAAAACTTTCAAAACAGGAATTGAAAACAGTTCAGGGAGGTATTCCAATGTGTTTGGCAGGATATTTCTGGTGCTCATTCGTGAAAAAATGTATTCCTGTAGGAGCAGAATGCGGTCTTGCTGCATAACTGTCTTTACTTTAAAAACAAATAGCAAAGCCGTTCGGAAGAACGGCTTTGTTTATACTGTTGGAATAAGGATTCAGGATCAATTTTTTAGTTTAAATCAAAATTTAAAAGAAACATTCACAATTTTTATCTCTCATCGAAAATCCTTATTTTTGTACATCTAAAAAGTAAAAGAAAGAATGAATTCCTACAAAAATCCATTGGAAGAGCGCTATTCCAGTGAAGAAATGTTGTTTAATTTCTCACATAACAACAAATTTCGTACCTGGAGAAAGCTTTGGATAGCTCTGGCTGAAATTGAAAAAGATCTTGGTCTTGATATTACAGACGGGCAAATTGCTGAACTGAAAGCCAATGCTGAAAATATCGATTATGATAAAGCGGCAGAATATGAAAAAAAATTCCGTCATGATGTAATGGCTCACGTTCACACCTATGGTGATGTGGCGCCTTCAGCAAAAGGAATTATCCATTTAGGGGCTACTTCGGCTTTTGTAGGAGATAATACAGACCTTATTCAGATTCGTGACGGGCTTTTGATCTTAAAGAAAAAGCTGGTTAACGTAATGAAAAACTTAGCTGATTTCTCTATTCAATATAAAGATCTTCCTACTTTAGGATTTACTCATTTCCAGCCGGCTCAGCTTACAACCGTTGGTAAAAGAGCTACACTTTGGCTGCAGAGTCTGGTTCTTGATATTGAAGAGCTTGATTTCTTCCTGGAAACACTTCGTTTCAGAGGAGTAAAAGGAACAACCGGAACAGCTGCAAGTTTCCTTGAACTGTTCAATGGTGATTATTCTAAGGTAAAGCATCTTGATAAGGAACTTTCAAAAAGATTCGGTTTTGAGAAAGTTTTCGGAGTTTCAGGTCAGACTTATGACAGAAAAATTGATGCTAAGGTAGTCGCTTTACTAGGAAATATTGCTCAATCTGCACATAAATTTACAAACGATTTACGTCTTCTTCAAAATCTTAAAGAAATTGAAGAGCCATTCGAGAAAAACCAGATCGGTTCATCTGCAATGGCTTACAAACGTAATCCAATGAGAAGCGAAAGAATCGGGGCACTGGCAAAATATGTAATGTCTTTGACTACAAGTTCTGCTATGGTAGCTTCTACGCAATGGTTTGAAAGAACACTGGACGATTCTGCAAACAAGAGACTTACAATCCCTCAGGCTTTCCTGGCTGTTGATGCAATTCTGTTGATCTGGAACAATATCATGAATGGAATTGTTGTTTATCCGAACAGAATCAACAAGCATATTATGGAGGAACTTCCTTTCATGGCGACAGAGTACATCATCATGGAAGAGGTAAAAGCCGGCGGTGACCGTCAGGAAATTCACGAAGTGATAAGAGTTCATTCTATGGAAGCTTCCAAGAAAGTAAAAGAAGAAGGAAAAGAAAATGACCTTATTGAAAGAATCTTGAACGATGATTCTTTAAAACTAGATAAATCAAAATTAAAAGAAGTTTTAGATCCTAAAAACTTTATCGGTTTTGCGCCGATCCAGACGGAGGAATTCATCGGCAATGAGGTTCAGCCTATCCTGGATAAAAATAAAGACCTGATAGGTTTGGAGGCTGATCTTAAAGTATAAAGCATATGCAGTCCTTTTGGGCTGCATATTTTTTTTGAAATTAAATAATTCATGAGAAACCTGTCCATTTTTTTATTGATCATTATGTCTGCGAAAAGCTTTTCACAAAGCCAGAAAGACGTGTATGTAATCATGGATGCCAACGCGCAAAAACTTGCCCAGAAATCAGGAGCATACTCCGTTTCCATCGGAATTGTGAAAGATGGGAAGACCTATACAAAGCATTACGGAGAAATAGATAAAGGAAAAGGAAATAAAGCTGATGATAATACCTATTTTGAAATAGCTTCAGTTACAAAACTTTTTACCGGGCAATTGCTTGCAAAAGCCGTTCTGGAAGGAAAAATAAGTCTTGAAGACGATATCCGTAAATTTTTAAAAGAAGATTATCCAAATCTGCAGTATCAGGGAATTCCCGTTAAAATTAAAAACCTCATCTCCTATACAACAGCATTGCCAAGAAGTTTACCGGATGAAGATAAATTATTTGAAAATCCGACGGATGAAACTCCTTTTTTAATCAGAAACCTTGAAGCTGATTATTCCAGGGAACAGTTTTTTAAAGATCTTAAAAATGTAAAACTGGATACAATTCCCGGTGTAAAATATAAATACAGTAATTTAAGTTTGGAGCTTACAGGTCTTATCTTAGAAAATGTATACGGAAAAGATGTAGAAACTCTTTTTAATGAGAACATTTTTTCCGGGTTGGAAATGAACCATACCAAATTCACCTTGGGTAAAAATGAATATTTGGCAGATGGTTATTATGGAAACGGCAGGCTGATGCCACATTTTAGCTCAAATTTATGGGGTTCTACAGGGGCAAGAACAAAATCTACTCTGGGTGATTTGATGAAATTCCTGAAAGATGAACTCTACTCAAAAAATAAAGTAGTAAAGGAATCCCAGAAAAATATAGAAAACAGTAAAGAAAACTGGCACGGATACTTCTGGGACGACTATTATGTAAGTGAATACGGAAAAGTAGGATTTAAGCATGGTGGCGCTTTTGGAACACAAACATGGTTTACAATTTATCCCGAATATAACATCGGTATATGTATGATCATCAATGTAAGTGTACCGGGAGGCGGCTATACGCTTCAGAATACGGCTTCAGAAATCATGGAGGATTTCACTTCTTCATCAGATAAAAAGCAGGTTTACGGATATACTCTTAAAGGAGATAAAGTTGTTTTTGAATACACCCATTCAAATAATCTGGATGCAGGACTGCTCAATAATGTTTCTGTTGCAGGTTTATTCAACGACTGGAATCCTGCTAGCAAGGAATCCCAGATGAAGAAAAAAGATAAGAATCATTTTGAATTAGCAATTCCGGTATCTAAATTTGAAAAAGGCAAGACCTATTCCTTTAAATTTGTACTCAATAATATAAGCTGGGTGGTACCCCCTAAAAAAGCTTCCAATACAGACGGAACAGATGACAATAATCTTACCTTAAAGCTGTAAAATAAAGAGAATCATCCATTGATTCTGAAAAAAGTAAAAGAAAGTAATAAATCTAATATTAAAATCTGACATCTAATGTCTAATAACAAAAGAATTTTCGTAGAAAAAAGAGGAATTTTCGATGTTGAAAGTCCAAAAATTTTTGATGAAGTAAAAGCAGTCGTTCCGGCAGTCAAAAATGTGAAAGTGTATAATGTATATGATATTTTCGGACTGAATGACGGAGAATTTGAGAAAGTAGTCAATAGTACTTTTGTAGATCCTGTGACCGATATTTTACATACAGAAAATCCTGCAGAAGAGATCCATTTTGCGATGGAATTCCTGCCTGGTCAGTACGATCAGCGTGCAGATTCTGCACAGCAGTGTATTGCTTTATTAACAGAGAATGAAAAGTCCAAAGTAAGAAGCGGAAAACTTATCCAGTTTGAAGGAGTTTCCGGAGCAGATCTTGTAAAAATCAAAGACCTTCTGATCAATAAAGTGGAATCCCAGGAAAAAGATCTTTCTATCTTGGATATTCCGGCGGATGAAATACCGTCAAAAGTTTTGATCCACGAAAATTTTATCAATTTCAATGATGCAGAGCTTGAAAGTTTTTATAACAGTCATGGTTTTGCATTAGGTCTGGACGATTTAAAATTCATCCAGGAATATTTTAAGACCGAACAAAGAAATCCGACTGAAACGGAGCTTAAAGTTTTAGACACTTATTGGAGTGATCATTGCCGTCACACAACGTTTGAAACTGAATTGTCAAACATTGAGTTTGAAGGAGCTTTTAAACATACATTGGAAACTATTTTCAATGACTATATCGAAAAAAGAAAATTCTTAGGCCGTGAGCTGAAACCGATTTCCCTGATGGATCTGGCAACAGTTTGCGGAAGATACTTCCATAAAACAGGTAATCTGGAGAATCTTGTTGTTTCAGACGAGATCAATGCATGTACCATCCAGATTGAAGCAGAATATGACGGTAAAAAAGAACCTTGGTATTTGCTGTTTAAAAATGAAACCCACAATCACCCAACTGAAATTGAGCCTTTCGGAGGCGCTTCAACTTGTTTGGGAGGGGCTATCAGAGACCCGTTGTCCGGAAGATCATTTGTATTCCAGGCGATGAGACTTACCGGAGCTGCAGATGTTTTAGAATCTGTGGACAAAACTTTACCGGGCAAATTACCTCAGAAAACTATTACTAAGCAAGCTGCAAACGGTTATTCCTCTTACGGTAACCAGATTGGTCTCGCAACTACTATGGTCTCTGAAATCTATGACGAAGGCTACAAAGCAAAGAGAATGGAAGTTGGTTTCGTTACAGGAGCAGTTCCTATTGACTGGGTAAGACGTGAAAAACCGGCAGATGGTGATTCCATCATTATTTTAGGTGGTGCAACAGGTCGTGACGGAGTTGGGGGAGCAAGCGGAAGTTCAAAAGAGCAGGACGAAACATCAATCCACACAATGAGTTCTGAAGTTCAGAAAGGAAATGCTGTTGAAGAACGTAAGATCCAGAGGCTTTTCAGAAACCCTGAAGTAACAAGACTGATTAAAAAATCAAACGATTTCGGAGCTGGAGGAGTTTCTGTAGCGATTGGAGAGATTGCAGATTCTTTAGAAGTAAATCTTGATGTTTTGCCTTTAAAATATGAAGGATTAAACGGAACAGAGCTTGCGATCTCAGAATCTCAGGAAAGAATGGCCGTTGTTGTTGATCCTAAAGATAAAGAAAAGTTCATCAAATTCTGCGAAGATGAAAATATTGTAGCTGTAGAAGTAGCAAAAGTTACCGATTCAGGAAGAATGCAGATGTTCTGGAAAGGAGATAAGATTGTAGACCTTTCAAGAGCGTTTTTAGATACAAATGGTTGTTCTAAAAGCCAGGAAGTGAAAATTACTCATCTTGAAGAAGTAAAAGAAAAAACAGAATCTTTTACAAAAGAAAACTTCACTAAAATATTAAGTGACAAAAATGTAGCATCCCAAAAAGGATTGCTGGAAATGTTCGATTCTTCCGTAGGAGGAACCACTGTTGCTATGCCTCTTGGAGGAAAATATCAGCAGACCCTGATGGAAGGAAGCGTTCAGACCCTGCCAATTTTAGGAGCGAAAGATATTGAAACCGTTTCTTTTGCGAGCTGGGGATTTGATACAGGCATTTCAAAGCAGAATTCATTATTAGGAGCTTCTTATGCCGTGGTGGAAAGTGTTGTTAAGATTGCTGCGATGGGGGGCGATTACAAAAACATCAGATTAAGTTTCCAGGAGTATTTCGAAAAATTAGGTCAGAATCCTGAGAAATGGGGGAAACCTTTAGCCTCTCTTTTAGGTGCTTATGATGCGCAGATCAATCTTGGTCTTGCAGCGATCGGAGGAAAAGACTCTATGAGTGGTACTTACCAGGATCTGAATGTACCGCCGACATTAATTTCATTTGCCTGTGCAAACGGAGAGAAGAAAAATGTGATCTCTCCGGAATTTAAACAGGCAGGAAACAAACTGTACTTCTTCAATCATATTCCTCAGGAGAGCGGACTTCCAAACTATCAAAGCTTAAAAGAAATTTTTGAATTCATCTTTGAAAACATCAAATCCGGAAAAATTGTTTCTGTGAAAACAATTAAAGAAGGCGGTGCAGCAGTAGCTTTAGCAAAAATGAGCTTTGGAAACAGATTGGGTGCAGAGATCAATATTGATGAAAATGTTTTATTGACTAAAAATATCGGAAGCTTAATTATCGAATCGAAAGAAGAGCTGAATAATGCTTCCCTTCAGCAAATCGGTGAAGTAAAAGACACGGGTATTTTAAAAATAAACAATCTCGAATCTTCAATCTCAGAGCTTGAATCCGCCTACACAGGAACATTTGAGAATCTTTTCCCAACTAAAGAAAAAGAGAAACTAACGGTTGAAATTGATGAAAAATCAAATTCCGTCAACCCAAGAAATATTATCATTAAAAAGCATGGAATTGCCCAGCCAAAAGTATTTGCTCCTGTATTCCCGGGAACAAACTGCGAATATGATACGTTGAATGCATTCCAGAAAGAAGGTGCTGTGATCAGCAGCCTTCCACTGAAAAACATCAGCCATCAGCTGTTGGATGAAAGCATTGATGCATGGGTAGAAGAGATCAGAACCTCTCAGATCCTTGCATTCTCAGGTGGTTTCTCTGCAGGTGATGAGCCGGACGGTTCTGCCAAATTCATTGTGAATGTTCTGAAAAACGAAAAGATGAAGAATGCCGTTCACGAATTATTGGACAGAGATGGTATGATCATCGGGATCTGTAACGGTTTCCAGGCTTTGGTTAAATCCGGTCTGCTACCTTACGGAAGAATCAAAGATCTGGATGAAAACTCTCCTACATTGGCTCATAATGCTATCAGAAGACATATTTCCCAGATGGTTAATGTGAAAGTGGTCAACGATGAAAGCCCTTGGTTAAAAGGAATGAAAGGTCAGGTATTCACCATTCCTATTTCTCATGGTGAAGGACGTTTTATGGCTTCTGAAGAAGAAATCAAAAAACTTTATGAAAACGGGCAGGTCGCTACTCAGTATATCGATCTTGACGGAAATATAGCTCACGGAATGCCGTTCAATCCTAATAATTCATTATTCGGAATTGAAGGAATTACCAGCCCGTGCGGAAAGATTTACGGAAGGATGGGACACCCTGAACGTTTTGCGGAAGGTCTCATGAAAAATATACCGACTGCGAATTATCACAATATATTCAAAAATGGAGTTGAGTACTTCAAATAAAAATAACAGAAAAGTGACCGTCATTAATGGCGGTCACTTTTCAAATTTAGAAGGGTTCTACGATGAGGTATCCTCGGTGTTGATGAAAGATACAGATTGGAAAGCAGGCACACTGGACGGCTTTGATGATATTCTGTACGGAGGCTTCGGAGTATTTGAAGACGGAGAAGAAATAGAGATGATCTGGAAAGAGTCACAAAAATCGAAAAAAGACTTAGGTTTCGGGCCAACCCGTGATTTTTATGAGAGCAGGATCAGACAGGGGGAGCCTTTCAATATAAAGCTGATACAGCAAAAACTGGATGAATTGATTTCAGGAAAAGGTCAGACATTATTCGAAATTTTAGTTGAAATTATAGAGTCACACAAAAATATTACCCTAATTTTGGATTGATTTACAGAGATAATAGATTTGCTATATAAGCTTCATGTAACTGAAATTTCCTGCATTCAGTTACTTAAATTTAGGGTCTGATTTCTTAAACATATAATATAAATGAAGAAAATGATTTACGGACTGTTTTTCGGAGACAGCATTACGTATGGAGAATATGACGGAGTATTCGGAGGATGGGTGGATATCCTTAAAAGATATGCCCTGCAGAAGTTTCATGAAGGAAGCAACGAGCTGATTCTTTTTAATCTGGGAATAGGTGGCGAGACCACGGAAGGACTTCTGAAAAGAATGCCTTATGAACTGGCAGCCCGAAATTCGGCGGAAGGAAATATAGTTTTTATCGGGTACGGAGCCAATGATCTGGCAACAAAGGATGGAATATCTATGGTAGATCCTCTGCAGTTCAGAAATAATATTAATGAAGCCATTCATCATGCAAAGCAATATGCCGATGATATTTACCTGGTAAGCATTCTTCCTGTTTCCCAAAAGGTAGATGGGATAGTAAGCGCAACCGGGAAATTAAGAACAAATGAAGATGTTTTGGTTTATAACCAGATCGTTAAGGATATTGCCTCTGAAAAATCACTGCATTATGTTGATTTTTATTCTGCTGTTTTGGAAGACAAAGAGATTTTAATTTCTGCGGACGGAGTACATCCCAATGAAAAAGGGTATGGAGTCATGGCTGAAACAGCAATACCAATTGTTGAAAAATATTTATAATGGTTTACTTGTTCTCCTACGGAACTTTGCAGAAAGAACAGGTTCAGCTTGAAACATTCGGACGGATTCTGGAAGGTGAAAAAGATATTCTGACCGGCTATAAACTGAATATGGTTGAAATTACCGACCCTGAAGTTCTTCGGAAAAGCAACCAGAAATATCACCCTATTTTGGAATTTTCAGGGAACAGCAATGATACATTGGAAGGTTTACTTTTTAAAGTAACTGATGACGAGATTCTTCGCGCGGATGAATATGAGGTTGATAATTATAAAAGAATTGAAACGGTTTTCAAATCTGGAAAAACCGGGTTTATTTATGTTGCAAAATAGAGATATTTATGAACCTGCACGGTTCTGTTCCTCAAATTTTGTCTGCTTTACAGCGCCTTTTACATTGCTGTTGCCAAATTTATAATTGAGAGTGAGATATGCGCTTCTCGTAACCCATTTGGAATTATAGTCAGATTGATAATCCTGATAATAATTGACCCCTTTTGAACGGTTGGTATTAAAAATATCATTAAAATACAGGCTGATCAACAGGTTTTTATTCATCAGACTGAGCTTCATGCCGGCATAGGCAGCGGAACTCGTATAAGAATAATTATTTCCTCTTTTATTGGGCAGGTCTCCCCGGATACCGGCCAATAAAATTACTGATTTGTCCTTATTAATGAAAAAGCTGTTGTCTACATTAAAATTTGCTCCATAACCTGCCGGAACTGTTACTGCATCTTCCAGATATGTGCTGGATTTTGAGTAAAATCCGGCAGCAAAGAGATTAGATTCCAGCCATTTAAACTTATTAAAATTGTAGTTTATACTTATCCCGGCCTGATCTTCGTTGTAAAAATTGGTTACTGTATTGTACTTCAGATTACCTTCAATTTTCTGTATTCTGTCCCAAGAATCAATATTACGGTTATAATATAAAGTCGTGGTAAAATTATTCTTCATTACATAACTTAGTTCTAGATTATGGGCGAAGGAAGGTTTTAAATATGGATTTCCGGAAGAGTATTCATAGGCTGAAATATAAATTCTGAACGGATTAAGATTGGCAAAATATGGACGGCTTATTCTTTTTGAGTAGTTGAGTGAAAGGGTGTGGTCGTCAGAAACTTTAAAAGCTACATAAGCTGTTGGAAAAACTTTGCCATATTCACTTTTTGTAACCAGATTTTCATTGGGTGATGTTCCCTGTACGGTAGTATATTCATAACGTAAGCCTAATTTGGCTTTCCACTTTTCATTTTTGCTGATTTTAAAATCTGTAGAAATATAGGCTGCGTAGTTTCTTTCCTCGTAGAAAAAATCATTGCTTTTGGCAGTATTAAATATATTTTCTTCATTAATTACATCATAGTATTTCATAGAAGCATCATTGTTGATATTGGTGAATTTTATACCTGCTTCCGTTTTTATCTTTTTGAAATTTTTTTCAAGATCAGCCTGTCCGCTATAGATTTTGTATTGACTTACAGGAGTGTTTAATGCCGAAATACTTGTGGTAGAAGAAGTTGTAAGAAGATGATTGTTGTTATAGGAAATGTTGGACATGAAATTTGCAGAAATACTTACTTTGCTGTTAAGCGTATCTAATTTAACATCATAAAAAAATGTAGCAGTATGAGTCTTGATCTGATAGTTAAAACCTGATTCTGAAATGAAACCTTCCATTCCCTGATTATTTTTAATATCAGATTTGTTGATCCAGTTCATTGCTCCGTTTGAAAATGTACCGTTATAATTGATGCCGATTAAATTTTTGTTATTAACCCTATACTCAGCTTTTATACTATAAGGTTTATAATAGTTAGTATGAAAGGAATGATTGTCTGTGTTCCAGAAGTTTCCGTCAGCAATTTTATTTTGAGTATAAGATCTTTGTTCCCAGATGTTTTTAGATAGAGAACCATTCGCGGTGAGAGATAACTTGTTATCCTGATAATTAAAGATAATACCGTTCCTGAGACTTATATTCTTCGAGTAAGTTCCTGAAGTCTGAAAAGATGTATTCCATCCCAGAGAGGTATTTCTCTTCAAAATAATATTGATCAGTCCGCTTCTTCCCTCGGCGGTATACTTGGATGGAGGGGTGGTAATTACTTCGATTTTTGCAATATCATCAGAACGTATTGCTTTAAGGTAATCTATAAGTTCCTGACCGGATAAGTTGAGAAGCCTGTCATCAATCATCACTGCAACAGAACTTTTTCCTGCAATTGATAGGGCATCATCAGAAACCCTTATCATGGGAGTTTTTCCCAATGCTTCTATAGCATCGGATCCCTGAGAAGCTACAGAATTTTCAACATTGAATACCAGCCGGTCAATTTTTCTCTCCACAAGCTTTTTTCTACCGGAGATGGTAATTCCTTCAACCTGGGTTTCTTTTTCATACACTGAAAAATTTCTCTTTATCTCTCCGTTAATACTGACGGTTTCCCTGAATATATTGGAATTATCTTTGAAAATTTCTAAAACATAATCTCCGTTTTCAGGGAGTTTAATTTTATAGAAACCGGTTTCATCAGTAATGGCAGCATTTTTTTTCTTATCTCGGGTAATAATAACTTCAGCGAAAGGAACAGGTTTTGACCTCGTATCTGATACTTTTCCTTCAATGCTTTGGGCAGATACTATAATTCCGAGAACAGAAAAAAAAAGGATACAGCTTTTTTTCATAATTGAATTTCTGCTGCAAATGTTCTCAGGTTTTTATTAGGAAAAAAAAGATTGATTAAATATTTTATAAAAAATGGCGAAACTTTTTATAAAAAGTTTAAGATTAACATTTGATTAAATAACTGATAAGTAAATCAATTTTTCTTATTTTGGTGAAATATTTGATTTTATTTACTAGCTTTATTGTTTACAAATAAAAAATACTATGAAAAATTTAAAAAAACTTAAAAGACAAGAGCTGAAAAATGTAAAAGGAGGATTGGGTCCATCGTTAATTATTTATCCTACAGATGAAAACGGATACTGCAGCAATCCGCCATATATTTCTTACTGTGCAAAATTTGATGGCTGTATGACCTCGGAAGGATGGGATAAGTACTGCTCTTAAAACATAGAAGCATTCCAAAAAGGAATGCTTTTTTTATTGAAATACATATTTCCAGTAAACAATAACCCCAACAACAACAGATCCGGCTGCCATCAACAGAACAGCCCCTGCAGAAATATCCTTAATAAAACCAATTCTTTTATCAAAATCAGGCTGGATCATATCACAGATCTTTTCTATTGCCGTATTGAAAATTTCAGCACCTAAAACCGTAAATGATGCTATAAGAATTAACGCGGTATCAGCGGCTGAAAGTTTAAAATAAAAGATCAAAACCAGATTAATAAGAAAAGCGGCAAATTCGATCTGAAAGTTCCTTTCCGTTTTTATCATCATGAAAATACCCCGGAAAGCATTGAAAAAACTTTTGTGAATGGGTGGTTTTTGCATGATGTATTTTTAACAAAGATAGGATTTGTATTTTGACGGAGTGAGATATTTTTTAAGATATGTTTTCATAACTATATTCACCAGTCAATGAAAAATAAGCATACAGACTTTGATTCGAAAAGTAATAATCAGGGAAATATGAACATTAAAATCAAGGCTGAAAACAGGTTAGTGATATTTGTTCAAAACTCCTTAAGATTATTTTTTTCATTATAGTTTCTATTTATTATATTTGTAGAAACTTATTTTTAAATCTATGAAATTTATTATTTCAAGTGGTGAACTGCAGAAAGCATTGCAAACTGTAAGTGGCGTAATATCAAGCTCTCAGTCGAGACCGATTTTAGAAAACTATCTTTTTGAATTAGACGGGAATAACGTTACCATTACAGCATCTGATGGCGAGACTACTCTTGTTACTTCCCTGGAGGTAAAGTCTGACGATTCGGGGAAATTTGCCGTTCCTGCTAAAATTTTTCAGGATTTTATCAAGACTTATGGTGAACAGCCTTTGACATTTGTTGTAAAAGATAATGCAGAAGGAACCGGAAGCCAGCTTGAGATTTTAGATGAAAAAGACAATTTTGCTGTAGCCTTGGATAATGCTGATGATTATCCTGAGCTCCCGGAATTTGATGCATCTCAAAGCGTAACAATGCCTGCAGGTGTTTTATCTGAAGCATTGACAAATACTCTTTTTGCTACAAGTAATGATTCTCTTCGTCCGGTTATGACAGGAGTATTGTTCCAGTTTGGAGAAAACGAAACCAATTTCGTTTCTACAGATTCTCACAGACTAGTTGTTTATAAAAGAAGCGATTTGATGCATGCAGAGCCAATGGAATTCATCATGCCTAAAAAACCTCTGAACATTTTCAAAAATATACTGGCAAGCTCTAATGAAGACGTTACCATCGACTTCAATGAGAATATGGCTAAATTTACTTTTGGAAAACATATCTGGATCTGCCGACTGATAGATGGTAAATACCCTAATTACACAGCAGTAATTCCAAAGGAAAATCCAAATGTACTGACAATCAACAGAAATCTTCTTTTAGGAGCGATCAAAAGAGCCTCTATCATGTCCAATAAATCTACCAATCAGGTAAGATTTAAGCTGTCTGCCAATATTCTTCACCTTCACGCAGAAGATACAGAATATGCAAACAAAGCGGATATGCAGATTCCTTGTGATTATAACGGAGAAGATATCAATATCGGTTTCAGCTCGAAGTTTTTGACAGAAATGCTCACGATCCTAGGTTCTGATGATATTACCATGAAAATGTCCCAACCTAACAGACCGGGAATCATTGAGCCTCTTGACGGTCTTGAGGAAAGCGAAAATATTCTAATGTTATCAATGCCGGTAATCGGATTGTAATATTTTAAATAAATAAAACTAAAAGAGGCTGAACAATTCAGTCTCTTTTTTGTTTTAAATGAACTTTGAGGTTTTTAAAGATTTATTTAATAAATAGTTAAAAACTCTAAAGATAATATCACGAATTTGTCTGTTTCATAGAAAAATTTACTCAGTAAGCAGAAAGAAATTAACAAAAACTATTTGTTTTAAAATTGGTCCTAAATTTCTCTATTTCTCAAAAAAACACGACATTTGTACAGGAAAAACCGTGCAGGGAAAATTGTACGGAAATTCAATAAATTTTTCAAAATATAGCAAATGAAAATATCAAACAACTGGCTGAAGGACTTTATCAAAACGGAACTGAAAACGGAAAGAATAGGAGAATTCCTTACAGATATAGGTCTTGAAGTAGAGGGGATAGAAAAATTTGAAAGTGTAAAAGGCAGTCTGGAAGGTATTGTTGTAGGAAAAGTATTAACCTGTGAGAAACACCCGAATGCAGACAAACTAAAGAAAACGACAGTTGATGTAGGGAATGGGAAAGTATTAAATATTGTTTGTGGAGCTCCCAATGTGGAAGCAGGGCAAACTGTTCCTGTAGCAGTTGTTGGAACCAAAATTTATGATAAAACCGGAAACTTTTTTGAGATCAAGGAAGCTAAAATCAGAAGTGAGGTTTCTCAGGGAATGATCTGTGCAGAAGATGAGCTTGGCCTTAGCGAAGATCACGGTGGAATTATGGTTCTGGACGAAACAAAATATGAAGTAGGGAAGAATTTTGCTGACTATTTTGAATTGGCTAATGATGAAGTGATCGAGATCGGTTTAACACCAAACAGAACAGATGCCATGTCGCATTACGGGGTTGCAAGAGACCTTCACGCTTTCCTTTCAACCAACCAGCAGAAATCAACATTTGTAAAAGTGACTTCTGAAGTTTTAAATGGGGAAGGTTCACATAATTTTACTTTAGAAGTGGAAAATGCCGAGCTATGTCCAAGATATATCGGAGCTGTTATTGAAGATGTGAAAATAGCGGAATCTCCGTCATGGTTAAAAGACAGACTGAAAGCAATCGGATTAAGCCCGATCAATAATATTGTAGATATTACAAACTATATTCTTCATGGCTACGGACAACCACTTCATGCATTTGATGCAGATAAGATTACCGGCAGTAAAGTGAAAGTGGGAACCGTAAAAGAAGGAACGAAATTCACAACTTTGGATGGTGTAGAAAGAACGTTGAACGGTTCCGAAGTTATGATCAAAGACGGAAAAGACAATCCAATGTGTATTGCAGGGGTTTTCGGTGGTGCCAATTCAGGAGTTTCCGATGAAACAAAAACCATTTTCCTTGAAAGTGCTTACTTTAATCCGGTAGCGGTAAGAAAAGGAGCTAAATTCCATGGTTTGAATACAGATGCTTCTTTCAGATTTGAAAGAGGAGTAGACCCTAATATTACCAGAACAGCAATAACTCATGCCATCAAAATGATCCAGGAGATTGCAGGCGGAAAACTGGTTGGAGATCTTTTGGAAGAATATCCAAAGAAAATTGAGGATAATTATGTAATCATCAGATTCTCAAGAATCGAACAGATTCTGGGAACAAAAATTCATAGAGAAAAAGTAAAGGAAATCCTAAAATCTCTGGAAATCCAGGTTTTAAATGAAATCCAGAACGGTCTTGAAATTTCTGTACCGGCTTACAGAGCTGATGTAACCAGAGAAATTGACGTTATTGAAGAAATTTTGAGAATCTACGGATATAATAAAATTGATGCTCCACAGAAAATTTCTTTTACTCCGGTAAAACTGAGTGCGAATGATCAGGACGAGCTTGAAAATAACTGGGCAAGAACATTGCAGGGGCTTGGTTTCAATGAAGCAATGAACAATTCACTGACTTCTGTAAAAGATGAAACAGATGCTGTAAAATTACTGAATCCATTAAGCGGAGATCTTGCATTCATGAGAAAATCTTTGTTGGAAGGTCTTCTTCAAAATGCCGTTTATAATATCAACAGAAAGAATCAGGATATTAAGTTCTTCGAATTTGGAAAGATTTACCACAAAAAAGATAAGTACGAAGAAAGAAAACAGCTTGCCCTTCTTGTTACAGGAAGAGACGTTGCTGAAAACTGGCTTCAGCCTAAATCTGCAGTGAGCTTCTACAATCTTAAGGCCTATGTAAAAGTTTTATTGGAAAGACTTGGAGTTGATTACAAAGAAACAGCTTTAACTGACGAAAGATTCTCCGACTCATTGGCTTATGAAGCAGGCGGAAAAACGTTGGTGAGAATTGGAAAAGTATCTCCGGTTTTATTGAAGGACTTCGATATTGATCAGGAATGTTTCTATGCAGAAATCGAACTTGAACTGGCTCAGGAATTGCGTTCTAAAAATGTTCTTAAGTTTAAGGATATTCCTAAGTTCAACAAGATCAGAAGAGACCTTGCTTTACTGATTGATAAGAATATCAACTACCAGGACCTGTACCAAACAGCGAAAAAGAATAAATCTCCTTTCATCAAAGGAATCAACTTATTCGATGTATATGAAGGAAAGAACCTTCCGGAAGGAAAGAAATCTTATGCAATGAGCTTTGAGCTTCTTAATGAGGAAAAGACATTGGAAGAGAAAGAAATTTCTGAGGTAATGGATTCTTTAATCAAAGCGTTCCAAAAAGAATACAACGCAGAATTGAGATCTTAATAAAAAATGTTATAATATTGAAGCGGGCTTTAGCCCGCTTTTTTGTTTTGTTCCCACGATTAGGCAGATATAATGCAGATTTTTTTATGTACGGAATTATCTGGCACAAGTATAACATAATCATCTGCGTTATCTGCTCAATCTGCGAGAGATTACATGGAATTTTCAAATTTCATGTAATAATCCGTTTTATAATTCCCATAATATTCTTATTTAAAAAATAATCTTAAAATAGAACCTTAAAAAGTAATAAAATCCTCCGCGAGCCGTTTAAATAATATAATTTCCTTAAATTTGAGTAATTCAAAAAGAAAAAAATGAAAAATCTTTTTTTAAGTATATGTGCGGCTGCCGTTCTGGCATCGTGCGGTACAACATCCAGCGCTTCTGCATCTAAGGTAGGAAAGACACAACCTTCACTGGCCAATACAAAATGGACATTGGCGGATAATGTGAAAGGTAAGGTTCCTACTCTTAATATTGAAGGCGAAAAGATCAATGGAAACGGAGGATGCAACAACTATTTCGGAACAGCTAAAATAGACCCTTCAACAGGTGATTTCTCTGCAGGGCAGATGGGATCTACAAAAATGATGTGCAACAATATGAGTGTTGAGCAGAATTTTATGGATATGGTAGGGAAAGCCAATAAATATGTGGTTTCAGGAACTACCTTAGAACTTTATAAAGACAATCTGCTGCTGTTGAAATTCAACAAAGCGGAATAAAAATAAAAAGGAACTCAATTTGAGTTCCTTTTTTATGTTTAGGTAGTTATTATTCTTCCTCTTCTTCGTCGTACTTTGCCAACTCTTCATCACACCATTTAAATGCAGCTTCCACTACTTTTGTAGCCTCATCTGCCATGGTTTCCTCATCGTCTCCTTCCAAATCATCTAGCCATTCAACTTCTTCTTCCTCTACGTTTAAGATAAATCTTGGATATTCTGTGTGAACTACGAATAAATCTTCAGGAAATTCCGAATTGTCTGCTAATAAAAACTTTGGTAATTTCATTTTTTTAATATTTTAACTTTAATCAAAGATAATAAAATTATTGATATTTGTTCTTGTCGATTTTAATTTTTTGTAAAACTTTATACGTTGTAAGTGTAGTTCTGCGAAGTGTATCTTCAGGCTTGAAGGTTATCGTTATGTTTGAATTTACTGTACTTAAAAGTTCAGCAATCTGTATTTTGTCTAAATTTTCTTCTTTCAAAACAAAAAACTGTATGGGAACCTTATCCAGATTTTCACTTTGCAAAAAGTGTGAAACCTTTTTCCTGTTTTCGAGATAGTTTCCTTTAGAAAGCCAGGTAAAAGCCAGTCCTGATAGTATGCTTAGTACCGTTATAAGATATGTTTTAAAATTGAAAAGTCGGAATAATTTGTTAAAATAGATCAGCCACACCGGAATGATGAAAGGACTTATTATTCTGTAATCAATAGAAATTACTGAATAAAAATACTGAATAAAATAAGAACATACAATGCCGGAAATACTGATTACAATAAAAAAATACTCAGTTTCGGAGAGTTTGTTTTTTACCAAAAGATAGATCATTAGCAAAATATTGAGCCCACCAATACCATAGATAATGTAATTGATGAAACCTCCCCCAGGATTTGCAATATGGATGAAAGGATTGAATGAAGTGGCTAATCCTTGAATAAGTTCTGTCAAAAGCTTAGACGTTGGATGGAGTCCTATCGACAGAGCCTGATTGATATAGTTTTCATTAAAATAATCAATAAATAAAAACTTATATGCCACTACAAACGCCAGGCCTATAATACCGGAAATAATGAATACTGGCGAATATTTTTTTCTGAAAAATAGCAAGCCGTAGAGACCGGTTCCTCCAATAAAAAATAATGCACTGTATCTTATATTATAAAGGGCAATTAACGAAAGAGAAAGATAAAAAACAGCTTTTCCTTTTTCAAGTTTTCCTGTAATGATCTGGGAGGCGGTATACAGAAACAGAAAAACAAAAGGAATAATAAGAGCCTCGCTCATAGTATAGGCGAACAGCGATACAAAACTGAATAAACCTAGTACTGCAATAGCCTCACGTTTGTAGAAATCTTTTTTCCAGCAGAAAAAAATGATAAAAAGATAAGCTGTAATTCCAAGAGCTTTACTTCCCCAAAATTCATCGAATCCGAAAAGGGTAAATAACTTGATGCCTGCAGGATAGCCAACTGGAGTTGTTGTATTATCTATGACAGGCAAAACATGGGCAAACCTCATAAATCTTATAGAATCCGGGTTTATCCTTCCTTTTTCATTGAATATAAAACGTAGAATGGTCATCATAACTGTGATGATGACCATTGCTATTTGGATATTTTTCTCCTTTAATTTCATTCAATTATTTCAAAAACATTTTTGAAACTTTTTCAGCTTTTTTACTTTCAGAATAATCATAAAAACCTTCTCCTGACTTTACGCCCAGTTTTCCTGCCATTACCATGTTTACAAGAAGTGGGTTCGGAGCATATTTAGGGTTTTTGAAACCGTCGTACATTACATTAAGGATAGCAAGACAGATATCAAGACCAATAAAATCTGCAAGCTGAAGCGGACCCATCGGATGAGCCATTCCAAGTTTCATTACTGTGTCTATTTCCTCTACACCGGCCACTCCGTTATAAAGTGTTTCAATAGATTCGTTGATCATTGGCATAAGAATCCTGTTTGCCACAAAACCCGGATAATCATTCACTTCCACAGGAACTTTTCCTAACGTTTTGCTCATTTCATAAATAGCATCGAAAGTTTCTTTAGATGTAGAATATCCTTTGATGATTTCTACCAGTTTCATAATAGGAACCGGGTTCATAAAATGCATTCCGATTACCTTGTCAGCTCTTTTGGTAGCTGCAGCAATCTTCGTGATAGATATAGAAGAAGTATTGGTTGCAAGAATACAGTCAGCAGGCGCAAATTCGTCCATCTGCCCAAAGATCTTAAGTTTCAGATCCTGGTTTTCAGTAGCAGCTTCTACGATAAGGTCTGCGCTTCCTGCAGCATCTTTAAGTTCCGTGAAAGTGCTGATATTTCCTAATGTTTCAGCTTTTTGTTCTTCTGTAAGGTTTCCCTTTGCAATGATTCTGTCAAGATTTGTTGTAATTGTCTTCAGCCCTCTGTCCAGTGCATCCTGAGATACATCTACCAGATTTACTTTGAATCCGCTTTGTGCAAAAGTATGCGCAATACCATTTCCCATGGTTCCAGCTCCAATAACTACAATGTTTTTGATCATTTTTTCTTTTATTTTTTATAGATAGTTAAATTTTCAATATTTGGCCAGTATAGCTTTATTAATAAATGTTGAGCCAATTTTCTGCTTTTAAAAATAAGCTTAATATTTTATTTGTTAAAATCGTCCCAGACTGCCTTGGAAATATCAGAAACCATTTTACAGTTTATGGCTTCCGTTTCCATAGAATTGCTTACAAATACGGCAATTGCATAATGTTTTCCGTTGGGAAGCGTAATAATTCCCATATCATTTTCAGCAATCGTAAGACCGCTGTCAATTTTTCCGGAAGAACCCGTTTTGTGGGCAACCGGAGCACTTTTTGGTAATTGCTCAATAATTTTATTCGTTCCCGTTTTAGTTCCCAGCATGATCTGCATTAAATAATCTGTAGACTTTTTGGAAAGCATTTTTTCATCATAGAACTTCTTCAGGACCTGCACGGCAGAATTGGTTGTGCTGTAGTTTTCATACAGTGTTTTCCAATCTTTCGTATGCATATCCTGCTCATTGTACTTAATCTGGAAATCCTTTATCCCTTTGGAATTCATAAACTGCTGAACTGTTTTTGTACCGCCAATCAGCTTTAAAAGGATATCGCAAAGATTATTATCACTTAATGCAACCGTATAATCAATTACTTCATTTAAGGTAATTTCAATATTTCCGTTAGGATACTTTTCGCGGAATGGCGACCATGTTTTTTCCATCAGATCAGCCTTTTTAATAAATATTTTCTGGTCAAGCGACAATTTTCCTTTATCTACAAGATCCAATGCTGCACAGGCAATATGAAACTTGAAAATACTCAACATAGGTAATTTCTGGTCTCCGTTTTTACTGAATTTGAAATTGTTTTCAAAACCCAGAACAGAAACACCAACTGTTGCTTTTTTGCCTTTAGTGATTGAGTTTATTTTTTGTTCCAAAGCTGATTTCTGAGCTACTGCCAGCGATGAGACCAGAAGAAAGAAAAGTCCTATTTTTTTCATAATACTGCGATTAAAACAGGTGTACGGATTAAGAAATCAGTTTTACAATTTCCAGAGCAACCTTTAAAGCTTCTGTACCGTCTTCAAGGGAAACCTCCACATTTTTACCGTCAGTGATGGCATCTGCAAAAGAGTTTAATTCATCAAGAATTGCATTATTAGGCTGAATATCCGGATATTCGAATAAAATCTGGTTCTTTTCACCGTCCGCATTCTCAATAATCATGTCAAATGGAGTAGGATTTTCAGGAGCATCTTTCATACGGATTACTTCTGCTTTTTTCTCTAAGAAATCTACTGAAATGTAAGCGTCTTTCTGGAAAAAACGGCTTTTTCTCATAGCCTTCATTGAAATTCTTGAGGTTGTAAGATTAGCTACACAACCATTCTCAAATTCTATTCTGGCGTTCGCGATATCCGGGGTTTTGCTTACTACACATACACCGCTTGCATGAATATTTTTAACTTTAGATTTAGCTATGCTCAGCAAAATATCCAGATCATGAATCATAAGATCCAGTACTACAGAAACATCCGTTCCTCTTGGATTGAATTCCGCCAGCCTGTGAATCTCAATAAACATTGGATTCTTAATATATTCTTTAGTGGCAATAAAAGCAGGGTTATATCTTTCAACATGTCCAACCTGGGCTTTAATACCATTTTCCTGACATTTATGAAGGATTTCTTCAGCTTGTTCAAGCGTCTGGGTTACCGGCTTTTCAATGAAAAAATGAAGTCCTTTTTCAATAGCTTTTAAAGCATAATCATAATGATAGACTGTGGGAGTCACAATATCCAACATATCGATCTGCTCAAGAAGTTCATCAAAATTTTCAAAATATTTATATCCGAATTCAGCTTCTATTTTTTTTCCGTTTTCAGTATCTTTATCGTGGAAACCTACCAGCTCGTACTTATCTGACTGGTTAAGAAGTCGTAAATGGATCTTTCCCAGATGTCCGGCACCTACCAAACCTGCTTTTAACATAGATTTTTTAATTTTTGTAAAGATAAGAATTTTAGTTATTGGGAAGCAGGTTAAGGATTTTAGGTTGATAAATATTGATAGTTTTTTTACTTTTGTAGAAATACTATCCAAAACTTAATAACTACTATCTTACTAATGATGCATGATTCGTTTGTACATAAAGGAAAAAGAAAGATCCTCGTCGAATATCTGAGACATAAAATAGGGATCTCGGATGAGAATGTACTTTCGGCAATGAGTGAAGTTCCGAGACATCTTTTTATAGAAAGCATTTTTGAGGATTTTGCCTATGAAGACCGGGCTTTTCCAATTTTATCCCACCAAACCATTTCCCATCCCTCAACCGTAGCGGAACAATCTGAGCTGCTGCAGGTAAAACCGGGAGAAAAGGTTCTGGAAATAGGGACAGGGTGTGGATATCAGACTGCAGTTTTACTGGCGATGAAAGCTTTGGTTTATACTGTGGAAAGACAAAAAGATCTTTTTGATTTTTCAAAGAAAAAATTCCGTGAGCTGCATTTGAATCCAAAATTCCAGAGTTTCGGGGATGGTTTTGCAGGACTTCCTACTTTTGCTCCGTTTGACAAGATTATTGTAACGTGCGGAGCTTCAGTTTTACCTACGGAATTATTGAAACAATTGAACGTAGGTGGAATAATGGTAATTCCGTTAGGTCCGACTGATGAACAGATTTTATACAGATTTACCAAGACCAGCCCTACCCAGTTTGAAAAAGAAGAATTCGGAGCCTATAAATTCGTTCCTATGTTGGGAGACACAAATCATTGATCATTTTTTTGATACAAAAGGTTTTCATTAATTTCTTGCAGATTGGACAGATATCACAGATTTCTTTTAAAATTATTGTTTTTTAAGCCTAAATATACTTCGTAACAGTAGGAATTTAAACTTCAAATTTTCAAAAACTTTTGTGTCATTTGTGGTTAAAAAAAACATTTTTTTATTCTATTTTAATACATTTTAAGACCGCTTCGGAATGGTAATTGGATTCAGTCTAAAACCTAATCACTTAAATTTTTATTATTATGGATACGAATAGATTCAAATCATCACATGATTTTAGTAATATTCAGAAAAATCTACATAATAATCCGGGATATCATGTGGAGAGCTATTCCCAGCAGGTAAAGGATTATATGCATGATATGAAAACTAAGAATCAGGAAGCAACTAAACAGGGATTTGTGGCTCATGCCCAGAAATCGGCAAAGAATGTCTGGGATGAAATTCAGGAAATGGCTTCAGAAGCCTGGAACAAAAATCAGGATCATTCAGACGAAGATCAATAATTTTTAATAATTAAGTTAAAGAACCTCACTTTTAACAGGAGTGAGGTTTTTTAGTGAGAAATTTGAAACGAAATTAAATCAGAAATAGATAATGAAAGTATTTGTAAGTAAAAGAATTCCACAAGAAGGGATTGATATGCTGAAAGAAGCCGGACTGGAAGTTTTTATTCCCGGACATGAAAATTTGTCTCACGAAGAATGGCTCATTCATTGTCAGAGTAACGATGCGATTTTAAGCGTTGGTGCAGAATTTAAATACGACAGAGATTTTTTTGACCAATGCCCGAATATAAAGACAATCGCTTTATATTCTGTAGGTTTCGATCATGTGGATATCAAAGAAGCTAATCACAGAAATATTCCGGTGGGAAATACACCAGATGTGCTTAGTAAGGCGACTTCCGATGTGGCTTTTCTGTTGATGCAGTCTGTAGCAAGAAGGGCAAGCTCTAATTTTCAGAAGGTAAAAGACGGTAATTGGGGAGATTTTGATCCTCTACATGCATTAGGACAGGAATTATATAGAAAAACCTTAGGAATATTGGGATTAGGGAGAATAGGATTTGAAATGGCTAAAAAATCCCGGGCAGCCTTTGATATGAACATTATTTATCACAACCGCCACCAGAATGAGGAAGCGGAAAAGGAATTGAATGCAAAGTATGTTTCTTTTGAAGAACTTATAGAGCAATCCGATGTATTGAGTATTCATGCCAATTTTACCCCTGAGCAGAAAGACCTTTTCAACGGACCTGTTTTCGAGAAGATGAAAAAGAATGCCATTTTTATCAACACGGCGAGAGGAGGTTTCCAGAATGAAAATGATCTGTATGAAGCTTTAGTTTCAAAGCAAATTTGGGGAGCAGGCTTAGATGTAACCAATCCTGAACCCATGTCTAAGGAAAGTCCACTGCTGGAACTTTCCAATGTCTGTGTACTGCCACATATAGGCTCTGCAACTATTGAAGCGAGAACAGGAATGGCAAAGATTGCTGCCGAAAACATCATTGCTTTTTTCAAAGGAGAAAGAATTCCTTATTGTGCAAATCCAGAAGTATATTCTGAAAATTCATAGCAGCTTGGAATTATTTTTGTTCTCTATACATAAACCCAAAATACAAAACGTTATGATACCTGAAGACAACACCAATGAACAAAACAGAAAGCTGGAAGAAATGGATTACAGTCCCAGCGAAGATATATTCAATAAAGAAAAACATATTCCCCTCGACGGTGACGGAAATCCCATTCTGGATGAAGAAGATGATGATAAAATAGATAAAGGACTTGATATTCCCGGAACTGAAGATGATGACGATATGGAAGAAATAGGTTCTGAAGACGAGGAAAACAACTATTGGAGCTTAAGTGATAATGATGATGATCATGAGGAAGAAAATGATGATGTTTTAACTTAAATTTTTTTGACGTATAAATATATTTACCTTACTGATTTTCAGTGAGGTTTTTTATTTTTGAAAGCTATCCGTTTTCGGGGAAATATCATTCCCCTCCTTTGGAGGGGTGGATTCGACTGAAAGGAGAAGACGGGGTAGTTAAAAACAAAAAAAACAAAAACAAATGAAAGAAATACTAACACACATCAACGGCGTTCCCATCCACAGAAACTTCGTAGAAAAATTACCCTTTAATCCCTATTTAAAAGTCTTACTGAAAGAAAAACGCAAAGCAGGCATTCTCGGTGAAGTTCTCTTTTGGAAAAAGGTAAGAGCTGGAACATTCCATGATATAGATTTTGACAGACAGAGAATAATAGGAAATTATATTGTAGACTTTTATGTGAAAACTTTGGGTTTGGTTATTGAAATTGATGGTGGTAGTCATGAGGAGAAAATTGTTTATGATGGGATCAGGCAGGAATATTTGGAGTCTTTGGGACTTATTGTTTTTAGAATTTCGGATTTTGATATAAGAAATAACATGACGATAGTAATGAAGGATCTGGAATATTTTATTATTCAGTATTTTGGAACCACCCCGTCTTCCAAAATTCCTTGAATTTTGAAATCCACCCCTCCAGGGGAGGGGAATATTTAGTTGGTAATTCTAATATAGGAAAATGATCAGATATAGCAGGATCATCAGCAAATTTGCCTTTTCCTTGCTTATATTTTCTAATTTGAATATCTTTAAAACTTCAAACATTCATTCTAAACATTGAACTTTAAATAGCAATATGACATTTCAAGAACAGATACAGCAGGGGATTCCTGATCAGCTGCCACAGCCTAAACCGTACGAAACCAATATCAACCATGCACCGAAGCGTAAAGAAATTTTAGGGGAAGAAGAAAAGAAGCTTGCTCTTAAAAACGCATTACGTTATTTCGATCCGAAGTTTCATGCAGAGTTATTGCCGGAATTTAAGGAGGAACTGGAGAAATACGGGAGAATTTATATGTACCGTTTTCGTCCGGATTATGAAATGAAGGCGAGATCTATTGAAGAATATCCCGGAAAATCTGAGCAGGCAAAAGCCATTATGCTGATGATCCAGAATAATCTTGATTATGCCGTGGCACAGCACCCGCATGAACTTATAACTTATGGTGGTAACGGGGCGGTTTTTTCCAACTGGGCACAGTATCTTCTGACAATGAAGTATCTTTCGGAAATGACAGATGAGCAAACCCTTACTATGTATTCAGGGCATCCGATGGGATTATTTCCTTCACACAAAGATGCACCAAGAGTTGTGGTAACGAATGGAATGATGATTCCTAACTATTCTAAACCGGATGATTGGGAGAAATTCAATGCCTTAGGTGTTACTCAATATGGGCAGATGACCGCGGGAAGCTATATGTATATTGGCCCTCAGGGAATTGTTCACGGTACGACGATTACTGTTCTGAATGCTTTCAGAAAAATAAAGAAAGAACCGAAAGGAGGTCTTTTTGTGACTTCAGGATTGGGAGGAATGAGCGGTGCACAGCCAAAAGCAGGAAATATTGCAGGCTGCGTCACTGTTTGTGCAGAAGTAAATCCGAAGATCACTAGAATCCGTCACGATCAGAAGTGGGTGAATGAAATTCATGAAAACCTTGATGAACTGGTGGAAAGGGTAAAAGAAGCCCAGGAAAACAAAGAAACAGTTTCTCTGGCTTACCTTGGAAATATTGTTGAGGTTTGGGAAAAATTCGATGAGAAGAATTTAAAGATTGATATAGGATCTGACCAGACATCCCTTCACAATCCATGGGCGGGAGGATATTATCCGGTCGGACAGACTTTCGAGGAATCAAACAGGATGATGGCTGAGGAACCTGAATTATTCAAAGAGAAAGTTCAGGAAACGTTAAGAAGACACGCCGCTGCCATCAATAAGCATACACAGAAAGGAACCTATTTCTTTGATTACGGAAACGCTTTTTTACTGGAGGCTTCAAGAGCCGGAGCAGATGTAATGGCTGAAAATCCTAGTCTGGGAAGAGAATTTAAATATCCAAGTTATGTTCAGGATATTATGGGGCCTATGTGTTTCGATTATGGTTTCGGACCATTCCGTTGGGTATGTACAAGCGGAAAGCCGGAAGACCTGCAGAAAACGGATGACATTGCATGCGCTGTATTGGAAGAAATGGTGAAAAACTCTCCTGAAGAGATCCAGCAGCAGATGAAAGACAATATTCAGTGGATCAAAGGTGCTAAGGAAAACAAACTGGTTGTAGGTTCACAGGCTAGAATCCTTTATGCAGATTCAGAAGGAAGAATGAAGATTGCTGAAGCATTCAACAATGCTATTAAAAATGGTGAGATCGGGCCTGTAGTTTTAGGAAGGGATCATCATGATGTTTCCGGTACGGATTCGCCTTACAGAGAGACTTCCAATATCTATGACGGTTCAAGATTTACGGCCGATATGGCAATTCATAACGTGATTGGTGACAGCTTCCGCGGCGCTACATGGGTTTCTATCCATAATGGTGGCGGAGTCGGCTGGGGCGAAGTAATTAACGGAGGTTTCGGAATGCTGCTTGACGGAAGTGCAGAAGCGGACAGAAGATTAAAATCTATGCTCTTCTGGGACGTAAACAACGGAATTTCAAGAAGAAGCTGGGCCAGAAATGAAGGCGCTGTTTTCGCCATTAAAAGAGCTATGGAAGCAGAACCGAATCTGAAAGTGACGCTTCCGAATTTTGTGGATGAGAGCCTGTTTTAAGCAAAAAAATTATATTATATAAGAATGAACTTTGCTGTATTTATATAGCAAAGTTTTTTTATTTTTATTCAAAACTATCTGAAGTTGTCATTACTACAGTATGAAAAAATATACGGCCCAGATTATTAATAAGCAATTTGTTTTAATTTCAGAGGATAAAAAAGAGATCGGAAGAATTGTAGAAATGAATAAGATTTTTTATTCGGAGTACTACATTATTTTTAATTCCAGAAGTTACGATATAAAAAATGTTGGATTTCTTAAAAATGATGTGGAGCTTTCTGATGCTAAAAGAATCATTTATTTTACAGATTTGCAGAAAGAAAGAATCATTAAATCCGGGGCAGATGTCAGAATTTATTATTTCAAATTAGATAAAACGAATCAGTTATCTGAAAAAGGGAAATTATTAATAGAAATTAAAGAAGAAAAAAATAAACGTAAAGATTCCATTTATCATATTGAGGTAGATGATTCTGTTGATGACTTACTGATATTATTGTTTTTACATTATTCGACAAAGGAATTTAATTATATTGGCGGAGGTGAAGATTAAAAAAGAATAAAATTAGTTTTCTGAAAAAATAATGGTTCAGGAACAGAACTAGATAAAACGCTTGAATTTTGTGAATGATACATTTTAACTTATTAACATGAAAGCATTGACCGGTATTAATAAAAAACTTTTTTCGCATCTGAATATTGATGAAGAAGATCCGGCCTGGGAGAAGTTTACAAAATTTGAATTTTCAAAGAAAAAAATATTTTCGAACAATAAGGTCTATTTTGTTGAAGAAGGTCTTGTCCGGAAATTTTATATCAAAGAAATAGCAGATATGGATCAGGAAATATCTGCTGATTTCTATTTTCCCGGAGAAGTATTTGTAGTGGGAGAAGACACTAAAGAAAAGCCTTCTGAAGTATTTTTTGAGTCTATCAATAAGGGCTTTGCCTGGGAAATCGGGTTGGATGAGGTAAAGGATATGTTTGCCGTGAATCCGGAATGCCGGTTTGTTCAGAATTACTTTCTGAGCAGAAAACTGAATGCAGCCATGAAGAGAGAAATGCTCCTCCTGAAAAATACCCCACAGGATCTTTATAAATATCTTCTGAAAAATAAATCCCATTATATCAAACATATTCCGCTGAAATATCTGGCTTCTTATATAGGAATTACTCCTATTTCTTTAAGCAGGATCAGAAAGAGAATTAATTAACATTTGTTTATTGTTTACGGTTTCGTTTGTTCTTTCCTTTGGTGAAAAAAATATGGAAATACAAAAATTAAACTGGGCCGGAATAAAGATTGTTTCCGGCGGCAAAACAGTATTAATAGATGCTGTAGAAGATTTCTCTTATTATAAACCCGTTCTGGGTGAAGCAGTGGAAAACCTGCTGACTTTTTCTGATGACCTTCAGGCAGATTATATCCTTTTTACCCATTTACATCTGGATCATTTTGATAAAAGCATCATAGAAAAATGCCTTAAAAAAGACGGGAAACTGATTGTTTATTCAGAATTGGCGGAAAGGGTTAAAAAATATACCGGAGATACAGAAATGATTGTTCTGGATCTGAATGAAGTTTTTACCGAAAACAATATCACATTTAAACCTGTATTTGCAATGGATGGAGTAGGTGAAATACAGTCTTCATGGATTATTGAAGATCAGGATACGAAAATTTTTCATGGTGGCGATACTATCTGGCACAACCAGTTCTGGAAACTCGGACAGGAAAATCCGGATATAGATTATGCATTTCTTCCTGTAAATGGAGTGGTCGTCAATTTTGAGATAATAGGTTTAGAATTCAGTCAGATTCCTGCTTCTTTGGATCTGGAACAGGCTTTTGTAGCGACCCATCTTCTACATGCCAGAAAATTGGTCCCAATACATTACGGTTTATTTGAGCATGAACAATTTTATATTCCCAAAAAGTTTGAACAGAATGACCTGGAAACATTTTCTGAAAAAATAGGACAGGAGTATATTATTTTGAAAGATGGACAGATTTTGAATGAGGGTGAAAAATAATGTTTTTGAATTTTTGGATGGAAGTTTGTTTTAAAACTTTTTAGATATGGAAAAACCTGCTGAATAGTAGGTTTTTTATTTTTAATAATAAGAAAATAGGTGTTTTAATTAACTGTATCTTTTATAATGATTTCTTCATTTTGCCATATTTTTCAAATCATCCGGATCAATGCCTATTCCGATTGAGTTGCATTTTTTATTCAGTTCATCATAGTTTAAAAGCCCTATTCTAAAGCAGCGGAGTAGGAAAAAATAGACGGAATCCACTAAATCTTTTCTTGCGTCTGCTATTTCGGTTTTATGTTTCAGCTTAGGTAAAATTGGTTTTCCGTCACCAAATTCACATTTACCATTACACACCGGACAATAATCATAGACAACTGTACCGTGCTCTTCAATCCAATTTTTTTGAGCATTATATATATTGTCAAATCTTTTTTTGTGATTGTCAATCGTATGTAATGCTTCTATGACTTCATTGATCCAAAAATCAATATTCGAATAATGACCAACAACGTGATGAGTATAGCCTGTTGTAAACTTTTTTAGTTGCCCGGAAATAAGATTTGCCTTTTCAATTGTATATATCATTCATTTGGAATTCTTTGTTAATATCATATGACGTTTAAATTAGTGTTAATTTAAACATGGTTGTCAAATATAAAAGAATAGAATAATTAAAACACTTCCAACCTTTTCCCTAATCAAAGCATCTTTATATAAAAAGATCATATGAAAATCACGATACCAAAACCATGTCACGAAAACTGGGCAGCAATGACACCCGAAGAAAAAGGAAGATTCTGCTCTGTTTGCTCGAAAACCGTCCGGGATTTCACCATTGCTTCTGATGAAGAGATTATCAATACGTTTTCTAATTCCTCAGAGGATATTTGCGGAAACTTTTATGAATCACAGCTAAACAGGAATCTTCAGTATTCTTACATCAATTCAGTTTTTGTGAAGTTTGCAGTAGGTTTTATTTTAACCACGGGAGGTTTGATTTCTGTAAATGCACAACAAAATGTTGCAAATGATACTTTAAAGACAGAAGAACCAAAAAAAGTAGTGATTGCCACATTTCATAGCCGAAAAGATCAAAAAATGCTTGGATCAACCACAATAGTACCTACAGATACTTTAGTTAAGGCTCAAGAAAACGAAACAAAAGAAGTTCCTTCCAAAGTACCGGGCTTAATTATTAATCCGATGCCAGAAAGTAATTCAGGTAAGCAGGAAATAAGAATAGGAGGAGCCAATGCAAGTTTGAGAAATGATCAGAAACCTTTGGTAGTAATGAATAAGAAAGTAATCAGCTTCGATGATCTGCAGAAAGTTGATCCCAATTCTATAAAAACCATGAATGTTCTGAAAGGTGTTTCTGCAGTTGCAGTTTACGGTTCACAGGCTCAAAACGGAGTTATTGTAATAACTACGAAAAAGAAATGGAGAATAGAGAAATAAAAAGGTTCCGACGATCGAAGATCGTCGGAACCTTTTTATTGCAAAGCAAAACTTATTTCTTTACAGCTGCAATTGCCGCTTCATAATTCGGTTCGTGCGAAATATCTGCAACCTGCTCTTCATAAATAATTTTTCCGGAAGGATCAATTACTACAACAGCTCTGCTCAAAAGCCCTTTCATTACAGAATCTGTAATTTCCACACCATAGGTTTTCCCGAAATCCGAACGGAAATCCGAAAGCATTACCACATTCTTGATTCCTTCCGCACCGCAAAATCTCTTTTGGGCAAAAGGAAGATCTTTGGAAATACAAAGTACAACCGTATTCGGGATATTGCCCGCATCTTCATTGAAATGGTGTACAGAAGCAGAGCAAACACCTGTATCCACACTCGGAAAAATATTAAGGATCACATATTTTCCTTTGTAAGAATCCAGAGTCTGATCTTTCATCGTAATGTCTGTAAGCGTAAACTTAGGAGCAGCTTTATTCACCGCAGGTAATTTAGAGTAGGTATGTACTGGCTTTCCTCCCATCAGAACAGTATTCTGAGCAAAACTGAATACTGAGAAAAGGAACAGAGTACTGAAAATTAATCTTGATACCATGAATTTTATTTTTAAACAAAATTATTCTTTTTTTAGGTACACAACGTTAATTTTAATTCAAACACCCGTCAAATAGAACAAATCTATCAACTGCCTGTTTTTAAAATCAATTTTAACGGTTACCTTTATTCTGTAAAATTTTAGAATTATACTCAATTATCAAAAAACAAAAATTTATGGATTCAGTAAATAAGCCGTTATTTCAGAATATTTTTAAAAACGAAAACGAAATTCCCGAAGAATATAAAGTCCCCGAAATCCATCAGAAAGTTTATCTTCTTAACGGAGAACTGGTAGAATGGAAAGGAGAGGTTCAAAATATTTATTCGCCGGTATGTATTCCTACAGCCAATGGTCTTGAGAGGAAACTTTTGGGAAGCATCCCGAATATCAGTCCAAAAGAAGCGATGGAAGTTCTTGAAGCTTCTGTAAAAGCATATGATAATGGTCTTGGAGAATGGCCAACGATGTCAGTTGAGGAAAGAATTAAATGCATGCAGAAATTTGTGTATCTGATGATTGAGCAGCGTGAGCTCGTAATAAAGTTACTCATGTGGGAAATCGGGAAAACGCTGGCTGATTCCACAAAAGAATTCGACCGTACTGTAGATTATATCAACCAGACCATTGATGCACTGAAAGATCTGGACAGGGAATCTTCCCGTTTCCAGGAAGCAGAAGGAACCATAGCGCAGATAAGAAGAGCTCCTTTGGGTGTTGTTTTGAGTATGGGACCCTTCAATTATCCTTTGAATGAGATCTTCACAACATTGATTCCTGCATTGATAATGGGGAATACCATTTTGTTTAAACTTCCCAAGCATGGGGTTTTAGCTCATTATCCGTTACTGAATGCATTCAAAGAAGCATTTCCGAAAGGAACCGTAAATACCCTTTACGGAAAAGGCTCGGAAATTATTACCCCGATCATGGAAAGCGGAAAAGTAAATGTTCTGGCCTTCATCGGGTCCAGTAAAGTAGCAAACGGTCTGAAAAAACTGCATCCTAAAGTGAACCGTCTTCGTGCCATCCTCAGTCTTGATGCTAAAAATGCTGCGATCGTGACTAAAAATGCCAATCTGGATGTTGCAGTAAGCGAATGTATTCTTGGAGCTTTGTCATTTAACGGACAGCGGTGTACGGCGTTGAAGCTGATATTTGTTCAGAAAGAAATTGCCGAGGAGTTCACTCAAAAATTAAGCGCAGCCGTTTCTGCAATGAAGCCCGGTCTGCCATGGGAAAAGGATGTAAAAGTAACTCCGCTTCCGGAAGTGAATAAACCGCCTTACTTAAAAGAATGTATAGAAGATGCTTTGGCAAAAGGAGCAAAAGTTTTAAATGAAAACGGAGGATTTACCGAAGAGTCTTTTGTTTTCCCTGCGGTAGTGTATCCTGTTAATAATAATATGAAGCTGTACCATGAAGAACAGTTCGGTCCGGTGATCCCGGTGGTTCCGTTTGAAGACATAGAAGAACCTATAGATTATCAGGTAAATGCATCACATGGGATGCAGGTAAGTATTTTCAGTGAAGACCCACAGGAAGTTTCCAGACTGATTGATCCGTTTGTGAATCTTGTAAGCCGTGTCAATATCAATTGTCAGGCGCAGCGTGGACCAGATGTTTTTCCTTTTACGGGAAGAAAAGACAGTGCGGAAGGAACACTTTCTGTTTTTGATGCACTTCGTTCATTTTCAATCAGGTCTCTGGTAGCCGCAAAATTGACGGATTCTAACAAGAAATTATTAAATACAATCGTCAGAGAGCATGATTCTAATTTTTTAAGTACTGATTACATTTTCTAGACAGATTTCTGACTCTATTTAACATAAAATAATAATCCTCAATAAATTTCTTTATTTTTTGAGGATTTTGTACTTTGAGACGTGTAGTTTTTAGTTTTTATGTTAAAAAAGAAGTGTTTTGGTAAAAATGCTTCTTTATTATTGAGATTTGAAGAATGTCTTTAATGGAAAAAGAGTTTTTAGAGAAAATTGAAAAGCATAAAGGTGTTATTTTCAAAATCTCTAAAATGTATATGGACGATCAGGATGATCAAAATGATCTTTATCAGGAGATCATTTATCAGGCCTGGAAATCATATGGTGATTTCCAAAGGAGAAGCGACTTTTCAACATGGCTTTACAGAACTGCACTAAATACCGCGATCGTATTTCTGCGTAGCGAAAAAAAACGTAGTTTTATACAAAATCAGGGAGTAGAGAATCTTGTTGTTCCACAAGAGTCTTATAATGATGCAGATGATAGAAATATGAAGTTAATGTATGAAGCTATTCATCAGCTTAGTCCGATAGACAAGGCACTTATTTTTTTCTTTTTGGAAGATTTTTCGGGTAAGGAGATTGCCGGCCAGTTGGGTATAACTGAAGTGAATGCCCGTGTGAAGCTAAACAGAGCCAAAACAAAACTGAAGGAGATCATCGAAAAGCAAAAAAACAATCAGATTTAAAAACAAGAACAAATGGAGTTAGAAAATTTTAAAGAACTTTGGGATAAAGACAACAGGCAGGATCTGCCTGAGATCTCTCTGGAAAAACAACGGGAGATTCATTCGCCGATGCAGATGCTGAGAATCAACATGGAAACAGAATTCTGGTTGATGGTCATCACTATGCCTATGCTTTTAATAGGCTTTCCATTTGCTGCCAGTGATACAAATATTGTTATTATATCAGCTTTTGTCGTCGCACTCACACTTGCTTTTATTATTTATTTCTATTCCCGTTTTCTCAAGCTTTATAAAATACTCCGCAAGAGTGGTATTAATACCAACTATGACCTGTTTAACCTTAAAACACAGCTTTTAATATCGAAAGAAATCTACATCGCCTATTATATTTCCTACATTCCGCTTGCTTTCCTGCTGTCTCTTATTAAGATCAATTTTCATTTTGAGATAACATACAATCTTGCCATTTTCGGGATCAGTTTCCTGATTACCCTGATGCTGGTCTGGTTTATTATCAAATACTGGATTTATTATATGTATGGAAGGTACATTGAAGATGTTGTACGTCTGGTAGATGAGCTGAATGGTCTGGAAGTAGCTCCAAAAAAGAAACGGCAAAATTCATGGTTTGAACGTTCCCAGAGATTCTTTATGAATAAATTCGGGCTTAAAGGAAATATCCTCAATACAATTATCTGGTTTGTCTCGGTATATATTTTTATCATTATATTTTTAACATTGGTTCTTCTTCTTTTCATCATTATTGGTGTAAAACTCGATTGCATTGATATTCATTTGCTTCAAAAAGCATTGAACAGGCTGAATTAAATTTCCTCTTATGAATTTAAGCTAAGGATAACCTTAGAATAAAAAATTATAAATTAACCCCTGACAGAAATTTTCTGTCAGGGGTTTTTTAGAAAAAAATAAAAATACCTGATATCAATAATAATACTAAAAAGGCCCTATAGTAAAGGGATTACTAATGCTCTTAAAATAAAGAAAATAAAAATTCACTTTTTGGTGTAAATTTTTCTGTGTAAAGTGTAACATTTTTATTTTTTTCCTACTAACTGTTGGAAATGTAAAATGTTAGTAACGTATTTGAACTTTTGTTTGCTCAAATTTTAACTGACTGTTCAATTTAATAAATATGCGCTTCAAGAAGTGTTTATTGATTTAAATTATTTCGTAAGGCATCCGTTTTTATAAACAGGTGTTGGAGAACTTAAAAAAACACACAATGAGACCCGGCAGAAAACTTCTGTTGGGTTTTTATTTTTAATTTTTATTGCGAAATAATATTATTTTATATATTTTTTTTGATATAATATTTATAAAATATTTATTTTATTAAAAATATGTAACATTTTGTATGTTTCTCTACTAACTGTGAAATATAAAAAGTGTACTATGAAAAGAATAACTACTTTAGCCTGTGTTCTGGCTTTTACTATCACCATCAGTATTGCTCCGGCTGCTTTACTAAAGGCGCAGGACAGGGGACGAACTGAAATATCAGTTAAAGAACTTCCTAAAATTTCTGTTTCTTCTGCTATGGGTAACTTCAATGCAGATTTTAGCGGGCGAAACATTTCATCCGATTTTCTGATTAATCATTTAGGTGAGTGGCTGGGAACAGACGGTGATCATTCCTACAAATTTCTGAAACAGAATAAAGATGAGCTGGGTATCAAACATTCTGTTTACGAACATTATTACAAAGGGGTAAAAGTAATGGATGACATGGTTCTTGTACATGAAAAGAATGGAAATGTTACTTATGTCAATGGTGAAATCATTACAGATATTGACCTTTCCCCAAAACAGCAGCCAACTTCCAACAGAATAAGGTCTATCATTCTTTCTGATCTGAAGGCACAGGGCAAAGTAACTATTTCAAATATTGAAGAAGTTATTTCGAAGGTGAATAACGGAAGAAAAGCGGTAATGTACCACACTTCCAAGGTAGAAGCTCTTTCTATGAAACCTTTAAAAGCTTATACTTATTATATAGATAACGTTTCGGGAGCTGTTGTGAAAAAAATATCAAGAGTGCATGACGCGGATACCCCTTCTACAAGTACAACTTATTACAAAGGAAACCAGCCTGTGACTGTTGATTCCTATAACGGACAGTTCCGTCTGAAAGACAATGCCAGAAATATTCATACCATGAACGGAACAAACCTGGACGTGGATACCATAAATGGCGGAATTATCAATGTAGAAGAATATATTAATCCAGTTGCGGATTATACAGATGCCAATACAAAGCCCCCAGTAGAGGTTCACTGGGGAATGAAAACAGCCTATGATTACTATATAGCACGCCATAACAGAAACAGCTATGACGGTAACGGAGCCAAAATAGATAATTATTACAATTTTGATTTTGGAGGACTTACAGGAGGAGCCAATGCTGCGGCACTTGATACCCCGTTATACGGTGGAATTGTATGCATGCTTTATGGCAATGGAACATTATTTGGCGGTTTGCTTACCCTCATGAATCCAGTGGTCGGAATAGATGTGGCAGGACATGAATATTCTCACCTGATCATAGGAAGAAATGGTTTGGGAGGTTTAAATTATGAATCAGAATCAGGGGCTATTAACGAATCTATTGCAGATATGCTGGGGACAGCGATAGAGTTTTATTCCGGAAGCAGCCCGAACTGGACGATAGGAGAGGGAATTCCTACGGCATCATTCCTGAATCCTTCACCAAGCCCTTATATGAGAAGCATGTCAGACCCAAACAATGTAAATCCCGGGCCACAACCGGATACTTATAACGGAACTTATTGGGCAAATACGGCTAATCCTACGGCCGATAATGATCATGGCGGGGTACACACCAACAGTGGAGTGGGAAATTATTGGTTTTACCTTCTTTCGGAGGGAGGTTCCGGTACCAATGATATAGGAAATGCATTTAATGTAACAGGTATCACCATTGGAAAGGCTGAGAAAATCATTTACAGGGCTTTAACAAATTATATGACTCCGAATACGACCTATATGGATGCCTATAATTTTACAAAACAGGCTGTTACTGATCTTTATGGTGCTTCGAGCAATGAGCAGCAGCAAAATGTAAAGGCATGGTATGCTGTAGGAATCGGAAACGGTGTATTGGCAACCAATGAAACTGTTCGGGTTCAGGATCAGTTCAGTGTTTATCCTAATCCTGTAAGAGATGGTGTATTTACTGTGGAAATCGATAAAAATAATGTATCTGTGGAACTTTATGATGCCTCAGGAAGATTAATCAAAGGAGCCCAAAAATTAAATAAAGGAATCAATAAGGTTAATATCGGTGATGTTCATAAAGGTATTTATCTTTTAAAAATTACTTCTGACGGAAGTCCGGCTTTCTCTAAGAAAATTATAGTTGAATAGATCTTTTAAAAGTAAAAATGGGATCCGGTAGAAGTTTTTCTGCCGGATTTTTTATTTTTAAGAAATATCTGTAACATTTTTTTACATTTAAAACTAACTCTATAGAGCCCCGAACCATGAACTCATTAGAGCAGGAATTTTTAGATAAGATTGAAAAACATAAAGGAATCATTTTTAAGATTTCTAAAATGTACATGTCCGAAAAAGATGACCGAGATGATCTTTTTCAGGAAATCACCTATCAAATCTGGAAAGCATATCCAAATTTCAGAGGACAAAGTGAATTTTCTACATGGCTGTACAGGATTGCCCTCAATACAGCTATTATTTTTCTGAAAACTGAGAAGAAAAGGAGCTTTATTTCTAATGAAGATTTTTCCGGCTATAAAATTATTCAGGATGATTATGACTACGGAAAGGAAGAGAAATTAGTTCAAATGTATGAAGCCATCCGGCAACTGAATTCTATTGATAAAGCATTCATTTTTTATTATCTGGAAGATTTTTCAGGAAAAGAGATTGCAGAACAGATGGGAATCTCTGAAGGAAATGCAAGAGTAAGGATGAACCGCGCTAAAAATAAACTGAAAGATATTTTAAACTCAAATAAATCATAATTTTTAAATCAATACCAATGAATATAGACGAATTAAAAAGTGTTTGGAATGAAGATGCTTTCGAAGAAACACCTGAGATCAGTATTGATCAGAGAAACAAGATTAATCTTCCGTTGGAAAAAATGCGTAAAAATATGCGTATGGAATTTTGGTTTGTGATTGGGGTCTTTATTTTTTCATTTATAGTATGTGCTTTCTGCAGACCCTTTAAACTCCAGTTTTACATTACGGTTCTTATAGCCTCAATGCTTCTTGTCACTATCTTCTTTTTCAGTAAGTTTTTCAGGCTTTATAATGATATCAGCAATCCTATGCTCAAAACCTATGATTCTCTAAAAGACCTGGTCATGCAGTTCAATCTCAATAAGCAGTATTATTTATCTTATTATCTGAGCTTTGTGCCTTTTATTGTCTGCGAAATGATCATTGTGATAGAATTTATACCGTGGCCTCAGCCGATGAGTGAAATGAAGATCGCCGTGATTCTGTTAAGTTCCGTTACAGTAGGCCTTTTTGTACTGTTTTTAAGTGGAAAATTCTGGTTTTACCGTTACTATGGAAGATATATTGTACATATAGAGGATCTTTTGAAAGAATTAAAAAAATGAAAATAGTTTCGGCGGGCTGAAAGCCCGCCGAAACCTTATAAACTATTTAGTTTTTTCCTTTGCAATCTCTTTTTTCACCCATTCCAGCTGCGGATCTTTTTTATTAATGATATCCTGCATGCTTTCTTTGACGGTAACATTCGGAAAAACTCCTCTTTTTGTGTTTAGAAAATCAATGTTAGGCTGGACCAGCAAAAGTCCGATAGGAAGATTGATTCTTGAATGAGGAAGTTTCTGGTAAGAATAAAATCCGGCTACAGTTCCGTCATTTGCACCTCCGGTTTCTTCACCAACTAAAGTTGCCCGTTTGTCATATTTCAGTTTTGCGGTAATAATGGATGATGCAGAAAAACTTCCACCGTTGATCAGTACAAATACTTTTCCCTGAAAGGCATTCTTGTTAGGTTTTGTCGGTTTATCCGCTTTCATTTTGTAATATATCTTTCCGTCCTTTTTGTAAGTACTGAAGGTTTGTGCAAATACATAGGTGGGATAAGCAAGGCTTTTAAAAGCATATTGTAAGGGGGTACTCTTTCTGAAATAATTGGTTTTTAACGGGGTAATTCTCGAAGTCAGCTGTGAAGGTTTTATCAGGACATACGGTTCCGGAGCAAGATATGAATACAGGTTATTAATTTCGTGCAGGGATCCGCCATAATTATTGCGGACATCTATAATCAAATATTTAGCTCCTGCATTTTTTATTTTTGCAAACGTTTCCTTGTAAAATTTATCCGAGTAATCACTTGAAAAGCTTTTTATTTTCAGATATGCTGTTGTGCTGTCTTTATCCAGAAATTTAAAATTCCGGTTGTAAGAATTGCTGTAAGCTACATAATCATTAACTTTCTTTTCCGGAGTTCGTTTTTCCTGTTCTTTATCTTTTTCCAGATCGGTTTTAGATTTGGATTCCCGGTGCAGGGTGTAAGTCTGCCTTTTTCCATTGTATAGCGTTTCTATACATGCTGTATCTGTAAATCCGTTTTCTGCGGTATAAAAATTAAAAAAAACATCCTTCAGAAAATAGGGTTGGAAGGTAGTGTTGTAACCGTCACTGCTGATAAGTTCACGGTACTTTTTTACATATTCGGAGACAGGGATATTATTAATTGCCAATACCTCAGTTCCCGGCTTTATATTTTCTATTGAATCTTTATTTTGAATAATAAATAAACGGTTATCTTTTATATAGTACTCGAAACGGCTGAACATTCCTTTCTTATGCTCAAGAACCTTGATTTGCTTTTTGGTAAGCTGCTTTCTCGGAATTCTCAGTGATAAATGCCCTTCACGGATATCAGCAATTACCGGCTGTAATTTAAAATAAAACTCGAGAGGAGTTAAGGGTTGGTCGATAGTCTGTTTAAGACTGTCAAATTTATGATCAAGATCTTTTTTGGAAATATACCAGTAAAGCTGGGGATGCATCTTTTGGAGCTTTAAATAGGCGTAGTCTACATCCTCCTTAAGCTCGTCAGGGCCAATGCAGGCGGCTCTCTGTTCATTGTGTCTTCTGATAGATGCACACGAAGAGAGTGCTGCTGCCAGCAGTATTATCGAATAATTTTTCAACGTACTTTGAATTTTTTCAGTCGGCTAAGTTAAAAAGTTTAAGATGATTCTGATTTAAATAAATAATAAATTATTCAGAAATCTTTATAAATTAAGTTAAAAAAATGCTGAATTTTTTGCATCAAACTAAAAGTTAATAACTTTGCTGCCTATTTTAATGCAGATGATATATTTGATTTTACTGGCCGTTCTTTTAGTTATAGTTTACCTGATGAATATTCCTGCTTTCGGGAAAGCACCGGAAGGGAAAAGATTGGAACGTATAAAGAAATCCAAACTGTATAAAAACGGAAAATTTCAGAATATCAGTCATACACCGCCTGTTGCCGAAGGGTATAGCACAATAAAAGTTACTTATGACTTTATTTTGGGTAAAAAGCATCCATTGCTGAGACCTTTGAAAAATATTCCTTCTATTTGTACAGATTTGAAAAGTATGCCTAAAGATCAGGATACTTTTGTCTGGTTGGGGCATTCATCTTATTATCTGCAGACAGATGGTGTTTCTTTTCTCATAGATCCCGTTCTGAGTTTATATGGTTCTCCGTTTAAATATTTTAATAAAGCTTTTAAAGGCTCAGATATATTTAAGCCGGAAGATATTCCCGATTTGGATTATCTGGTTATTACACACGACCATTTTGATCATCTGGATTACCCGACAGTGAAATCAGTCAGAGATAGAACGGGTGTGGCAATTGTTCCTTTAGGTGCAGGTGCGCATTTGGAAAGGTGGGGCTACAGTGCAGAAAATTTGATTGAAGAAGAATGGGGGACAGAAACTCTTTTAAAAAATAATCTGAAAATTACTTTTACTCCGGCAAGGCATTTTTCAGGAAGAAAAATAAAACAGAATAATACGTTGTGGACTTCCTATGTATTGGAAACTCCTACAAAAAAGATTTTTCTTGGAGGCGACAGCGGGTATGACGCTCATTTTAAAATGATTGGCGAACAATTTGGCCCCTTTGATTATGCTGTTCTTGAGAATGGGCAGTATGATGAAGCCTGGCGGTATATTCATGCACTGCCGGAAGATGTCATTCAGGCAGCTATTGACCTCAAAGCTGAAAATATTATTCCTGTTCACTCTTCAAAATTTGCATTGGCTCTTCACCCGTGGAATGAACCACTTCAGAAAATTACAGGCTTAGGAAAAGAAAAAGGTCTCAGCATACTCACCCCTATGATTGGGGAAGTAGTAAATATGAACGGCTCTCACCATCAGTTTAAAGAATGGTGGGAAGAATGATTCAGGCATGCCAGATATCTTTATATCTTGCAGGATGATTTTCAAATTGCTGACGTACAAAATCACATTCCGGGTCTACCAGCAGATCTTTTTCCTCTGAATAGCGTACCAGTTCGTCAAGAAGCATTTTGGCATATCCGTGGCCTTCCCGTTCCTCAATAATTTTTGTGTAATAAACAATTAGCAGCCTTCCGTCAATTTTTATAGACATATACCCGGTTTTTTCTCCGTCAATCAGCAGCTGCAACTCATCCTGATATGGTGATATCTCAAACTTTATATTTTCCATAATAATTAAGATTTAGTGGAGTTAAATGACTTGCTTCATTTAATTCAAAGCATTTAATAATCTGGCGGCATTACAATCCTTCCGGATTTATATTTTCTTACTCTTAAAATTACAAATTAAAATCATATAATGGTTTATTTTTTTAGAATCTTAATGTGATTTGTTAATTAGATGAAAATAATTCACCATGTTGTGTTTTTTTGTACTTTTGAATAACTAATAAAAATATTACCATGAAAAATTCTAATTTACTTATTTGCATTATGTGTTTTACCAGGTGCTTTTCCCAGACAGGAATAAATACAGCTACCCCTGATCCTAACTCAGACCTTACACTCGGATCTACGAATAAAGGTCTTCTTTTGAACAGGATTCCTTTAATTTCCACCAATACAGGGGTATACAATGAAGGCATGTTCGTTTATAATACAGCGACAGCTAATGACGTGAGCCCCGGAGTATATATCAGCAACGGAACGGTCTGGTCTAAGCTTATTGATTCCCAGACGAATTTTGTAGGAACAAATAATTCCCAACCCTTATTATTTAAAACGAATGGCGTAGAAAAAATAAGAATAGATGTAGATGGTAAAATAGGGAATCGGTACGCAAACTCCTCAGGGAATTGTTGACATTTCTTCAGGAAACTCAACAATCATACTGCCCAGAAATGGAAACCCTCCGGTAAATGTAACTACCCCCATATCCGGTATGATTATTTATGATTCCACGAATAAAACGTTGCGGTATTTTAATGGTAGCCAATGGAGTACAATTATTTCTTCCCAAACATTAACGACAGCTAATGAAGGTGTTGTTAAAATAAACAGTGGAGCAGGAGTAAAACCTTCATTTGCCTTTAAAACCTCTGGAGGAATCCCTTTAAATGCATATCAGACCATTACTTATCAATCAGGAATAAATCCCTCAACAGATTTTGCTCCTTACCCAACAACAAGCTGGCCTGAGAATATTGCGTCTCCAGCTGCAGCGAATATAATTGACCCTGCAACCGGAAGATTTCTGGAGAATACTATTGCCGGACAGGTTCATATGTGGAGAGTTATTGCGAAATATGAAAACAAAAATAATGGTTCCGTAGGATATGTTACCGTAAACCTTGCGAATCCTGTTCCTCCTTCTACATTTTCAATAGATCAGACTGCTATCGCTCCTAATGGTGTAACGACAGGAAATCTTGTCTTTTATTTAGTTACCATTGCCGATTCTTTATCCATTAGCAACGGGTATACCATTAAAATAAAATCTGATACGGCAATGGACATCACTATTGATAGCATTACGAGAATTTCACAAGCTAAAGATTAAAGTTCCATCAATAATATTTCAAAGAATTTATTTGTAAGGTTCATTAGCCGGAAGAGTAAGAAGTCAAATTCTTACTCTTTTTTATGTGAATTTTATTTAATTCTGTAATAAATAATTTGCCCCGATTTTAAAGGACTTTATACTATGTTGACCATGAATTTTGATATCATAATTTTAGCTTATTTGAAAAAAACAGTACAGGATGAATAAAAGTTTTGGCATGTTAATTGACTAAGCTAAAACAGTTTAACTTTAAAATTAGATAAAGATGAAAAAAATATTAATCGCATTAATGCTTGCAGGTACATTTGGCCTCACTTATGCACAATCAGATTATTATAATGATTACAGAAGAAGTATAACTGATATCAACTGGCAGACAGTAGCTACAGATCTTCTGCTTTCAGTGGCACAGACTAACCAGTTAAATGCATTAAATGACAGATATCGTGATTATGATTCCTGGAACAGGGTATATGTAAATAATCCTGACCGATGGAGGGATGACAGATATTATGAAATAGAAAGAATTCTTGGAAGAGAAAAGTATACCAAGTTTAAAACCAAATACTATAAAGGCCAGAATCCTGTAGCAGTTTACAACCGCAACAAAAACAATTACAAGAAATACAATTCCAAACAATACAAAGAGTATAGAAAGGAATATAAAAAAGAACACAAAAAGGGACATCACTAAGTCTCAAATATCAACTATATATTCAATTTTAAATGGCCTGCGTTTGTCGGCCATTTTTATTTTATCAGTAATCAGAATGTTTTTATTTGTTTGAATTTTATAACTTAGCTGTATGGAATCTAAAGAAACAATAAAAGGATTTTACCTGCGGAACACCTCTATGGAAAGAGTGGATGCTGTTACAAGTCCCGGGGTGGGGCATTTTAACGTCTTTTCACGTGAAAGCTGCTCACTGATAACACCTTACAGCCGAAGAGATTATTATAAAATTGCACTCATTATAGGAAAGGGAAAACTGCACTATGCAGACAAATGGATCCATGTAGACCGTCCGGCACTTCTGTTTTCCAATCCTGTGGTTCCATACTCCTGGGATGCTGATGATGAGGATCAGACAGGATGGTTCTGTCTTTTTACGGATCAGTTCCTGCAAAACGGAACACGTCTGGGAAATCTGTTGGAATCACAGCTGTTTAAAATAGGGGGAACTCCTATTTTCTTCGTTGATGAAGAGCAGCAGAGAGTTATCTCAGATCTTTTTATCAAGATGATGACTGAGATTCAGACGGAATATCCGCACAAATATGATATGCTTCGTGTCTGTCTTCACCTTCTGATCCACGAAACAATGAAAATGCAGCCTGCGGAAAATTTTGAATCTTATCAGAATGCTTCCCAGAGGGTAGCATCACTGTTTATGGAGCTTCTGGAAAGGCAGTTTCCTATTGACAGCCCTGAAGCATACCTGAAATTAAAAGCACCTAATGACTATGCACAGAACCTTTCTGTACATGTAAATTCTTTAAACCGGGCAGTAAAAGAAATGACGGGAAAAACGACCAGTCAGCAGATTGCTTCAAGGATTGTTCAGGAGGCAAACGCTTTACTGAAGCACACAGACTGGAATATTTCCGAGATTGCCTACGGATTAGGCTTTGAGGAACCAGCTTATTTTACCAATTTTTTTAAAAAGCAAACCGGATTGGCTCCTAATGCAGTCAGAACAGAAATTGTTTGAATTTTATAATTCTTAGTTTGAATTCTATACATTATTCAATCTGTTCTTGTTCTAATTTTGTTCTATCAATTTAAAATCACAGCAATTATGAAATTCAGAAAATTAGGAAACACAGGAGAGCAGTTATCTGCAATAGGTTTAGGATGTATGGGAATGAGCTTTGCATATGGTCCTGCGGATGAACAGGAAAGCATCAATACCCTTCATAAAGCTCTGGATCTGGGAGTAAATTTCTGGGACACTGCAGATATGTATGCTGCCGGAGAAAATGAAAAACTGATCTCAAAAGTTCTGGTTCCGAACCGTGACAAGATCTTTATTGCTACCAAATTCGGATTCAGGTTTAAAGATGGAAAGCCCAGCCACAGTGGAGCTCCCGGAACTTATTTTGACGGTTCGCCGGAGTGGATCAGACAGGCTGTTGATTTAAGTCTTCAGCGACTTAAAATCGATACCATTGATCTTTATTACGCTCACAGAGTAGATCCGAACATTCCGGTAGAAGAAACGGTAGGAGCAATGGCGGAACTGGTGAAGGAAGGGAAAGTAAAATACCTTGGATTATCTGAAGCTTCGGCTGAATCCATCAGGAAAGCAAATGAAATTCATCCGATTACGGCATTACAATCAGAATATTCTATCCTTACCAAAGATGTAGAAAAAGAGATACTTCCAACCATCAGAGAGCTGGGTATTACGCTGGTGCCTTATTCTCCATTGGCAAGAGGACTTTTCGCGAATATTAATGAAGTACAGAATTTCGGAGATGAAGATTTCAGAAAAACACTTCCGCGTTATCAGGCAGAATATCTGGAAAATAACAGAAACCTGGCAAGAGAAATCAATGAATTTGCTGAATCTAAAGGGGTAAAAGGAACTCAACTGGCTTTAGCATGGGTATTGAACCAGGGTAAGGACATTATTCCGATTCCGGGAACTAAACGCATCAAATACCTTGAAGAGAATATTGAAGCCGTGAACATCAATTTGTCCCAATCAGATCTGGAAACTATTGATGCACTGCTGAAAAAATATCCTAACGTAGGCGAGAGATATACGGAAGGCTCTATGAAATTGGTAAACAACTAAAAAACATAGCTCCAGACTCCTGATTGTTATTCAGGAGTCTGTATTTTTAAATATACACATTTGATTATGAACAGAAGAGAACTTTTAAAAAACGGGCTCATGGCCGGAGCATTAAGCTTTGTTCCGTTTTCTGATGTTTTTGCCGGTACTAAAATACCTTCATTACGTATCGGAGAAGATCTTTCAGCCTTTAAAAAAATAATATTCGGAGAACTGGAACTTTTCATTCTTACAGACGGATATATTCATGAAAAAAGTATTGATACATTTGCTCCGAGAGCAGATATTTCCCAATTGAAAACAATTTTAAGAGACAATTTTCGCTCTGATGATTATATAGATATGGCGATGAACCTGATGCTTGTCAAGACAAATAACAGACTGATTTTGCTGGATGCCGGAATGGGAATTTTTGCAGATGAAAGAACGGGATTTATTCTGAAAAGTCTACAGAAAGCAGGATTTTCTCCAAAAGATATCACAGATGTTTTTATTTCTCATGCACACCCGGATCATATTGGCGGAGTGGTAGACAAACAGAATAATCTGGTTTTTCCCAATGCGGATATTTATATTTCAAAGATTGAGCATGATTTCTGGCTGCAGGCGTCCATCAAAGATTTTAAAAACAGCTTTTTAAAGAAGCAGCCGGAATTTCTTAACCAGATTATTCCGCCTATTCAGAATATTCTGAAGACAATTCGTCCGAAGCTTAAATTTTATGATTTTAAAAATCCTTTGTATGATCATTTCAGTTTTCAGCTGGCTCCGGGACATACACCGGGTCTTACGGTTACCACCATTTCTTCAGGAAGTGAAAAGCTTATGTACATTGCAGATCTGATCCATTCTGACGTTATTCTTTTCCCACATCCTGAATGGGGATTTTCAGGAGATACAGATCTGGATATTGCTACAGAATCCCGCAAAAAATTACTTAATCAGTTGGCCGAAACTAAAACCAAAGCTTTTGCCTACCATCTTCCTTGGCCGGGACTTGGCTTTACAAAGAAGAAAGATGCAGCCTATGAATGGATTCCGGAGAGTTTTATGAATTGATTACAATGATTTGAATAATAAACTTAAATTTTCTACGACATAGTTTCAATAATAAATCCTCCCATTTCCGGGAGGATTTATTTGTAAAAGATCCCCAATCAAATAATAAATAGAAAACGAAAAAGATAATTACCTGATTGGGGGGAACATAGATAAATTCTGCTTTGTTAATATCAGTTTATTGTATTTGCCTTATGGCAGAAAACTAGACAGATATTCCTTAATTAATGTTAGGCTAAAAGGTGATTATCAGTTTGCTTTCATTTCTTCAATATATTGACAAATCAGTGTTTTGAATTTCAGTTTTTTATTCCTGTTAATTCTTTTTGATGAAAAGCTGATTGCCTGCGCTTTATCTATCCTGAAAACAAATAATTCCTTGCTTTCATCATATATAAATTCATTTATATAGACTAATGGAATATCAAAATTTTCAATCATACAATCATTTCTTATCAGTTTAAATGCAAAAAATTCTTTAATAATCAGATGATGTGATGAAAGATGTATATAATGATATTTTGTATCAATAATTATTTTTATAATTGTTGCAGTACTTAAAATAGTTATACAATAAATAATTGCATCTTTATATTTAAGATAGGGGTAAACATAGATTGTAAAAACTATTATAATTAAAAAAAGTAAGATGATAATGATACTTAATGAACTGTAGATCAGTATTCTTTTTTTATTGTTTATTTTCATTAACACTGGTAAAGAGTTATATCAAAAAGAGCTTTTTCCATTTTGCAACTGAATTCCGGCTTATGTTGAATACCCTTGCCAGTTGCACATTATTTAATTTATTTTTCTTTTGATAATCCAATATTCTGAATATTGTCTGTTTATCATAGGAGCGGTGTTTTTGACTTAATGTATTTTTTTGTTTATCCTGATGATTAAAAAGCCGATCATTAATTTTTATAACATCTATTGCTAACCATTGTTCATCTTTAAGGGTATCCAGTAAATGCTTTTTTTCCGGATATTTTTCATTAATAAGATCTATATAAATTTTTCTGTAGTTTGGTCTATTAATATTTTGTAGCTTATTCATTTTTATAATCTTCTCCATATTTTTTTATCCATGTATGCAAAGTAGTTTTGGGAATTCCATAAATTTCCATAATTTCTTTTTGTGTTTTTTCTCCTTTATCAATTTTTTCCAGAATAAAATCAATTACCTGTTTTGTATATATTTTTTTCCTAAACTGTGGCAGCTTAGATCCGTTTTTATGAAGTGGATTTGCTCCAGCAGGAGGAGAATACAATATCAGATGTTGGGAATAAATTCTAAAAAAATCGTATTCCAGAAGTTTACTCCATTTAAGGAGGAAAAATGTACTAAGATCCTCAGCCATATACATTTTTTCTATTTTTCCTTTCTCAAGATTAAAAAAATTGCAAATTCTGAAAATATCAACATTATCTTCCTGAACTTTATTCTGAATCAAAGAGCCAATATTAATTTTTTTGAATACATCCATTAGAATTATTTTTTTGAAAGAGAAGAATTAGAGGAAGTTTCCTTAATCTTACCGAACTGTTTTTATAATTAAATCTGTGTTTTTAAAAATAACCCCGAATTTTGGGAAACTTCTAAAAAAGAAGTATCCATGTACTTGATCTATTTAAAAAATATTGTTTTGAAACCCTATTGTTTAGGTTTTTTAACTTAGTAAACCGAGGGGTTAGGAGAGGTAAATATATAATAGTATGATACCTCTTAGTCTCTTAGAATTGATAAATTCAGAATTTGCAGTTTTCTTAATAATTATTGCTCTACTATACTTAAATTATTAAAGCCTGCTCCTCCTGTATCACTGGCTGTGAAAATACGTAAAAAACGTGTATTTCCTGTATTATGCCATATATATGGATTCAAAGTCTCTCCAGCATTTAAGTAAATACTTCCGGAACAATAGGCTCCTCCGAAAGCATTAATAAAAGCTGGGAAAGATTTTACATATTTCAGAGTTTTTCCTGTACTGCTCAGCCAAACGTTCTCAATTTTAGAGCCGGCTGCAGTTCCTGAATAGCTTAATGTAGAGGTAAAAGAAATCATGTACACCCCATCTCTTGGTGCTGTAAAAGTACCTGTCGCAGGTTCAAATGCATCATAATTGTCCTGTATTTCGCTCCAATTCAATACACTTACAGGGGATGCGGTATTACTTGCAAAAGGCTGAGTATTTACTGTGTTATTATTGGCAAGAACTACAGCTTTAGAAATTGAAGAGGCCAGACAGTTCCAAATAATCCCATCTGAAAATTCCAGACATTTATTCGTGTTATTGTATCTAAGTGCTCCAGCCTGAGCAGCGCTGGCAGCCTGAGAAGTATAGCCAATACCGATTGCGCTGTTTCCAAGATTAGCCGCTCTGACGTCGAGTCTTGTTAAGGGTGATACGGTTCCAATTCCAACCATTCCTGCAGAAGTTGCAACAAAATCATTGGACTGGGCATTTACAGAAGGCATACCACTAGCTGGATTATCAGATCCTCCATCAACATGAAAAGTTGCAATAGGATTCTTAGTGTTGATTCCAGCCTGAGCGAAAATCATGCTTGATAAAAAAAGTAATGATGAATTGATATATTTTTTCATTTTTATGTGTTTTTAATTTTCCAGAATCGTGATACTATTGTATCCTGACCCTATATTGAGTATCTTGTTAGGACCAAGATTATGAAAAATTGTCGTTTTCAGTGTTTGTCCGGTTGTAAGATAAAATGAAGAAGAGCAAGCATCTCCTGCATCAGAGATTCCTGAAGCTGCATATGGTGATAAACAGTAATTGGTTTCTCCTGAAGAACTTATAAAGGCAAGTCTTGTAAAACTGTTACTGGCTATGCTTCCGTTGGCAAAATTAAATGCCATCGAAACATTATAAACCCCATTTCTTGGTGCTGTAAAAACACCTGTAATCGGATCAAAACTATTTGTTGTATCTGTGGTTTCAGACCAAGATGTAAAATCTGTCATCGAATTGTTAGGAAAATTAAGAACTGAGCTGTTATTCGCTACCACCCGAACTCTTGGACTGATAATTGGCTTTGTCTGAATCCATTCACTTCCGTTTGAATATACAATATTTGATATTGATGGGTCATATTTTATAGCTCCTGCTCCTGCTGCAGAAGGTGTCTGGTCAGTATTTCCTATACCAACAGCACTATTACCGCCATTTGCATCCCTTACATCAAGCTCTACTGACGGGGTGACATTTCCAATTCCTGTTCTTCCGTTTGCCATTATCACAAAATCATTGGTTTGCTGTGCCAGAGTAGGAAGGCCTGTTGCATTATTATCTTTACTTCCATCAATATGGAATATTCCTTGGGGATTTTGAGTACCTACTCCTACTTGCCCCAAAAGGAAGCAATTGGCAGAAAGAGAAAGTAGTATCGAAATATAAATCTGTATTTTTTTCATAATTGTAAATAAAAAGTATTAAACCTTATAATTCAGTGATGGAAAGAATGTTATACCCTGGGTTCACAATAAGACTCTTTGTGTAAGTATCCGTACCATTGTAAGGATAGGCCTGCACAATATCGTTCTTTTGCAGATTCATAGTTATAGATCCTGTAATTGCCACATAATTATTTCCTGCCCCACCGGCTTCTTTCCTGAATTTATATCTTTTAGTCCCGCTGGTATTGGAAACTACAACCTGTATCTCAATACCTGTATCTACTTTGGTTGTTCCAACATCGAAACAATAGGAAGCATTAAGCATAAAGTTACCAGCTCTGGGAGCAGTAAAAGTACCAGTTGCGGCATTAAAGCTGTTCGTTGTATCATAGCTTTCCGTCCAATTGGTAGGAATTGCACTCGATTGGGGGGCCAATGTAAACCCGCTCGTATTGTCTGCTTTGATAAAAACTTTGGTGGGAGCAGCTTGTACTTCATACCAGATCGTTCCATCGGAATATTGTATTTTTCCTCCTGAGACAGATGCATAGCGTATAGCTCCTGCTTTAGCACTTGAAGCAGATTGAGATGTGCTTCCGATAGCCATTGCCGAATTGCCCGAAGATGTACGCATATCAAGTTTCACGACAGGAGAATGAGTTCCTATTCCTGTGTTTCCGTTGGCATTTACTATAAAGTCATTGATCTGTTGCGACGTAGAAGAACTTCCGGATGTTGCATTATCTTTCCCTCCATCTACATTAAAAATACCTTGTGGATTTGCGGTATTTATTCCCAATTGCGCTAAACTTTTTTGACCAGCCAAAATAATACCTAAAAGCAATAATTTGTTTTTCATTTCATTAAATGTTTGTTTTATATTATACAAAGAAATCTGTGTTTTTTTTAAGAATAATAGACGAATGATCTATAATTGACCATTCGTTTGGTGATACTAAAGTGTTAGTTCCAGATAGCTGTTCTGTTCTTTAATTCTGATGCAATTTTATACAAATATTTGAACCAAAGCGAGCATTAGTATTGTTCAAATATATAAATGAACAAAATGGAAAATGTAGTTAAATTACTAACTATCAAATGCTTGAATTTGATTTCTTTTAAATGGGAAATTTAGAAGGTATATAATTCGACAAACTATTACTAATTTTGAAAAGTAATTTTTTAAATAATTAAAGTCGTTTTTGGACAAATCAGGCTTCCAAATTATCTCTTTGATTAACCTTTTTTTCTTATGAAGACTTTCATCTGAATATAATTATTTGTATCATAAAACTTCGTAGCAGTTATGATTATTTTATATCATATGACAAGGGATTGCAGATGTCACTAAGTCTATTTTTGCATCTATCATTTTCACAATCTATAAATAATTTATGAATAAATATTAATAAAATATTCTGATAACAGGGATAATGGTTTTCTTTTAGAAAATTTTAATTATCAAAATATATCAAATACATATAAAACACATATAGATGAAAAATCAGCTGACAATGAAAATATATTATACCGCATTGCTTTGTATCAGTATATTATCTAATGCTCAGGAATCAAAAATTATAGATTCTCTTTATTTATTAAGAGATAGTAATTTTAAAGAATTTGAAAGAGTATGGCAAACTATGGTGCCACAAATAAAATCTCAAAAAAATAAAATTAAAATTTATAATGCTGCCTCAAATGCTTACAAAGATTTAGGAAACATTGAGATGATGATAAAAACAAATGATATTGCAGTAAAACTAGCATTAGAGATAGATGATAATGAATCTGTAGCCAATTCATACATCAATAGATCAATGGGCTTTATTGCATTAGGTGTTTTAAATAAGGCAGAAGTACCATTAAATCTAGCTAATTATCACATAGATAAACTCCCGGAAAGTGAAAAAAAACATAAGATTCGAGGATTGGCTCATCATTTACAAGCTATTATATTTTTAAAAAGAAAACAATTCAATAATGCTATACCTTATTATGACAAAGCGATTAAAGAATCTAAACTATCCCCTTCACAAGATAGATTAAGAATGCTCGTTGATCTTTATAATGACAAAGGGTATACCTATTTTTTGATGAGGAAATATGATTCTGCCAAAAAAATATATTCAAAGATATTTCAATTAAAAAACTTTCAGACTCAGGAAATTTCACTAAGTGTAGTATATGGCAATTTAGGGATACTGTCATATCAAAGTGGGGATTTTAATAAAGCTTTTTTTTATTTTAATAAGTCAATTCCTGTTTTAGAAAAGAATAATCTCACCGAAGAATTAATTGAAAATTATCATGTTCTTTCCAGCCTTTATGAAAGAACTGAACAAAAGGAAAAAGCATCAGAATATCTTTTGAAAGAGTTTAAGCTTTATAAAACCTTAAATGATAAACAAAAGAATGGATTACAATCAATTTTAAATCAAATTGATGATGAATCGGAAAAAAATACACAAAAAGAGAAAACGACAAAACTGGTCATCTTTATTTCAGTTTTAATACTTATTCTATATTATTATTTCTATAAAAAGAAGAAGGAAAAGAAGAATGCAGAAATTGTCAAAACTAAAAAACAGGATCATAACATATTACAGAAACCTGTGAATAATGAAAAAAGGAGTCAAATATCCTCAGAAACTCTTGAAAATATCCTGCAAAGATTAAATGATTTTGAAAAGACCAATAAATTCACCAAAAAAAATATTACTTTATCATCATTGGCTACACAGCTGAAAACCAATAATCAATCTCTATCTGAAATCATTAATAAACATAAGGGAAAGAATTTCAATTCTTATATCAATGAACTGAGGATTTTATATATTGCTGAAAAGATAAAGAACGATGATGAATACCGAAAATATAAAATCTCTTATTTGGCAGAAGAGTCCGGTTTTTTATCTCATAGTACATTTACAAAAACTTTTAAACAAATAATTGGTGTTTCCCCTTCAGAATATATAGAAAATCACACATAAAATTCACTTTGATAGTTCACTTTCTGAATAGAGAACGGAGGTGAAAGTGTTTGTTGAGTACCGTCTAAAAATAGGTTGACCATAACTACAAATAAAAAAGCCCCTTAAAAAAGGAGCTTTTATTTATATCAAAATCTGAAATTAAATTCCGTCAATGATTTCATTTAAAACAGTGCTTGGTCTCATGGCTGCATACGTTTTGTATGTATCCGTTTTGTAATATCCGTCAATGTTTTGAGGTTTACCCTGAGCGCTTATTAATTCTTCATTGATCACAGCTTCGCTTTCCTTTAATGCTGCTGCAACCGGAGCAAAATGAGCTGCCAGTTCAGCATCAGCAGTCTGGTTTGCCAAAGCTTCAGCCCAGTACATTGCTAAATAGAAGTGAGAACCTCTGTTGTCTATCTGGCCTACTTTTCTTGCAGGAGATTTGTCTGTAGCAAGGAATTTAGCGTTAGCTTCGTCCAATGCATCAGCCAAAACCTGAGATTTTGTATTTCCCTGTGTCTGAGCCAAATGCTCTAAAGAAGCCTGAAGAGCCAGGAATTCACCCAGAGAATCCCATCTTAAATAACCTTCTTCAAGGAACTGCTCAATGTGTTTTGGAGCAGAGCCTCCCGCACCTGTTTCAAATAAACCTCCTCCGTTCATCAATGGAACAATAGAAAGCATTTTTGCAGAAGTACCTAATTCAAGGATAGGGAAAAGGTCTGTTAAATAATCTCTCAATACGTTACCTGAAACGGAGATGGTGTCTTTTCCTTCTCTTGCTCTTTTAAGCGTTTCAGTCATTGCATCTTTTACATCAAGGATTCTGATGTCAAGGCCAGTTGTATCGTGATCTTTAAGATATTTTTCTACTTTTTTGATGATCTCTCTGTCGTGTGCTCTTCCTTTGTCTAACCAGAAAATAGCAGGAGTATCAGAAAGTCTTGATCTGTTTACAGCCAATTTTACCCAATCCTGGATTGGTGCATCTTTAGTCTGACACATTCTGAAAATATCACCCTTTTCTACCTTTTGAGTAAGAAGAATATTTCCTGCTTCATCCTGTACTTCAATAGTTCCGGCAGCTGATGCCTGGAATGTTTTGTCATGAGAACCATACTCTTCAGCTTTCTGAGCCATCAAACCTACGTTTGGAACTGATCCCATTGTAGTAGGGTCAAGCTTTCCGTGAGCTTTCATATCGTCAATTACAGACTGATAGAAACCTGCATAAGAACGGTCCGGGATAATACATACCGTATCTTCTTCGTTACCGTCTTTGTTCCACATTTTACCGCCGCCTCTTACCAAAGCAGCCATAGAAGCATCAACGATGATATCAGAAGGAACGTGGAAATTGGTAATACCTTTATCAGAATTTACCATAGCCACTCTAGGTCCGTTAGCCAAAGCAGTTTCAATATCCGCCTTGATCTCAGCCTCCTGAGCATTTCCTTTGATTTTTTCGAAAAGATCGGCAAGACCGTTATTTGGATTAATGTCTAAAGACTTGAAAGTCTCAGCATATTTAGTGAAAACGTCTTTGAAATAAGTTTCTACGATCGCTCCGAAAATAATCGGATCAGAGATTTTCATCATCGTAGCCTTAAGGTGTGCAGAAAGAAGTACGTTTCTGTTTTTTGCTTCATCAATTGCTTTCTGAACAAATGCTTTTAAAGAGTTTAAATTCATTACAGAAGAATCAATTACTTCTCCGGCCTGAAGACCTGCAAAATCTTTTAATAAAGTTTCAGTACCGTCATTACCTTTAAATGTAATTTTGAATTTTGTAGCATTTTCTACAGTGGTTGAAGTTTCAGTACCGTAGAAATCTCCTCCATCCATATGTGCAACATCAGTTTTACTGTCAGAAGCCCAGTCACCCATTCTGTGAGGATTAGCTTTTGCATAGTTCTTAACCGCTTTTGGAGCACGTCTGTCAGAATTTCCTTCTCTTAATACAGGGTTTACCGCACTTCCTAAAACTTTTGCATATTTAGCTTTGATGGCTTTTTCTTCATCATTCTTAGGCTCTGCAGGATAGTTTGGAACTGCGAAACCTTTAGATTGTAATTCAGCGATAGCTTCATCTAACTGTGGTGCAGAAGCTGAAATATTAGGTAACTTGATAATATTTGCATCCGGCTGAGTTGCCAATTGACCCAATTCAGCCAATGCATCACCGATTTTCTGGTCATCTTTCAAAAACTCAGGGAAATTGGCTAAGATTCTTCCAGCCAAAGAAATATCCGGAACTGCAATCTCAATGTTTGCCGATTTTGTAAAAGCTTTTACAATAGGTAAAAATGAGTGTGTTGCCAACATTGGAGCCTCATCCGTAAGTGTGTAATAGATTTTTGATTTGTCTGACATTATACTGTGTATTTATTATTTGATTTTTAAGAATCACAAATTTACTAAATATGATTGTTTTATTAGAGTATTTTGAAATAAAAAAACTGCCTCATTAAGACAGTTTGATAAATATTAATTTGATCCGGAACTTGTAATATATCCTGCAGATGCACTACCACCGTCTTGTCCGTTCCAAGTATTGGTTTTGGCATTAAATACATAAGTTTTACCTTCTGATGAATTGTAGATGACAAAATTTCCATTTAATCCACTTATATAACCTGTAGAGGAGCTGCCTCCGTCCTGTCCGTTCCAAGTATTGGTTTTGGTATTAAATACATACGTTTTACTTTCCGAAGAATTATAGATAGCAAAATTTCCATTAGAAGCGATTATATATCCTGTGGAAGAACTTCCTCCGTTTTGTCCACTCCATGTGTTTGTTTTGGCGTTAAATACATACGTTTTACCTTCTGAGGAATTATAAACAGCAAAATTTCCATTAGAAGCGATTATATAACCTGTGGAAGCACTACCACCGTCTTGCCCGTTCCATGTGTTTGTTCTGGCATTAAATACATACGTTTTACTTTCTGAGGAATTATAAACAGCAAAATTTCCGTTTGAAGGGATTATATAACCTGTGGAAGCACTACCACCGTTTTGCCCACTCCATGTGTTTGTTCTGGCATTAAATACATACGTTTTACCTTCAGATGAATTGTAAACAGCAAAATTTGAAAATTTATTCTCTACAATATCATCATTTAATGAAGACGTGGTAAAATTCATATTTACTTTATCAGCTACTAATGCATAAGGAACACTCATCAGCTGATTTACTCCTACATTGGTATAGTTAGTACCTCCCTGCGGGTCCATTTCGACCTTCACGAATTTAGAATTTGTTCCCCAGTTGATACCTGTAAAATTTCCTGTCGTAGGAGTTCCCTGCCCGATATTAAGATTAACCAAACCTTTGGCATTGGTGGTTTTATTATGAGTTTCCGTATATAAAACAGTTCCTGTAGCACTGTTGTCGAGAATGCTTATTTTCAGAGCAACATTTCCGTTAGCAATGGGAGCTCCCGAAGCATTAAAAGCAATAGTCTGATAGCTGAAGGCCTGTGGAACCTGTGCGCTTAAAAGTATTGCAATAAATAATCCTATTGTAGCGTAAAGTTTTTTCATGTGTATATGTTTTTAAGGTTTTTTAATGATTTTAATAGGTTTGATGTCCGGATTTTTGAATGATACCATATAAACTCCGGAATTAAGACTACGCAGATCAAGTTTTCCGCTGTCTAATTTTATTTTTAAGACAAGTCTTCCGGCAGTGTCATACACTTCAGCCTCATCAATTTTAGAGTTTGAACTTAGTGTGATATGAACAAAATCAGCAGTAGGATTGGGATAAATTCTGATGTTGTCTTTTTCAAGTTCTTTGATTCCCAAAACCTGTAAAACAGACTGGTAAAGCATTCCCATTGTACCTGAACTAGCTTGGTCAGGATCAGAAGGAATTACATAGATTTCTCCTACGGAATGGGTGAAATTGGTTTCAGAAACTGCCCCGGAATTAATGTTTCCGATCACAGACTGAGCGAAACCAAAGACAGGCAATCCAAAGAGAAGGAAAGTAATTTTTTTTCGCATGATTGTTATTTTTTTGGATTGCGAATATAATTAAAATTTGACTCAGGTAAATTATTAGTAATAAATAAGTCTTTTTATTTCTACTTTAAGAATTATTTAACCTTTATTTGGCGCAGGAAACTGTGTATTTTGAGTAAATTTGAAAAACTAAAAAAATAAATTTATGTCAGCAATTACATTAAAAGGAAATGCAGTAAACACAATAGGTACTTTGCCATCAGTAGGAACTACAGTTAGAGATTTCGCCCTGGTAGATTCAGGTTTAAATATAAAAACCCTTGAAAGTTTTGAAGGAAAGAAAAAAGTATTCAATATTTTCCCAAGTATTGATACACCTACCTGTGCTTCCTCAGCAAGAAAATTCAATGAAGAAGCTTCAAGCCTGGATAATACTGTTGTAATTAACGTTTCTAAAGATCTGCCTTTTGCATTAACCAGATTTTGTGCAGCGGAAGGACTGAATAATGTAGAGACCCTTTCAGATTTCAGAAGCAGCTTCGGGGATGATTATGAGGTAACTATTACAGATTCTCCGTTAAAAGGACTTTTAAGCCGTGCTGTAATTGTAACGGATGAAAACAATAAAGTAGTTTATACAGAACAGGTTTCTGAAATTGCAGATGAACCTAATTATGAGGCAGCTCTTTCAGCATTAAAATAAGTCTGAAATAAAATTTTTATAAAAGCTAAGCCTTGTGAAAATTTTATTCGCAAGGCTTTTTAGGCAATAAGAATTACCAAATAAGGTTGTAACATGATAAAGAGGATTGTAGCCAATATAAAAGCTGAAGATTTATCAAGAGCAGACTGTTTTTATCAGGATATTTTAGGTCTTGATATTTTGATGGATCACGGCTGGATCAAAACTTTCGGAAACAGGGAAGAAGCAAGAGTTCAGGTAAGTTTGGCCATTCAGGGTGGAAATAATACGGAAGTTCCCTTATTGTCCATTGAAGTGGATAATGTGGATGAACTCTACAAAAAAATAAAGGCTGCAGGCTTTGAGATCACTTACGGAATTACTGATGAAGATTGGGGAGTACGCAGGTTTTATGTAAAAGATCCGTTTGGAAATTTAATTAATATACTTTCCCATCAATAAATGATGAGGTCAACATCAACCATCATTTTTCTTATAAATATTTTATTATGAAAGCAACACAGATCATTCCTGTCCTCAGAATTTTTGACTATCAGAAAACCATCGAATTTTATGTAGACTGGCTAGGTTTTGAAGTGGTATGGGAACATTATTTCGAAAAAAATACACCTGTTTATATGGAGGTGAAAAAAGAAAATATGGTTTTCCATCTAAGCGAGCATCATGGTGACGGAACCCCTGGAACAAGAGTGATGGTCTTTGGAGAAGGAATTCCTGCATACCACAAAGAATTAATTGATAAAAAGTATAAATACAACCGTCCCGGACTTGAAAAAACATTTTACGGAACTGTATCTTTCACAGTAAATGATCCGTTCGGAAATACCATTACGTTCAACGAAGAATTTGATGAGGAAAAACATAAAGACCTCGAATTTTCCTCTATTCACTGATTGTATTTACAAACACGGATTTTAGCAGTTCAATAAAAAAGACCTGTCATAGGTTTTAGCCAAACTGATGATCCGGATCATCAAAAAAATACAATATTAAAACTATCTTTACTCCACAATGAAACGTTCAGGAACTGCAGATTTACCATTACATTATGGAAAAGTACCACCGTGGCTGTACGAACGTATGTCTGTACTCGGGCTTTCCATTATTGAAGTGATCCTGATGGATTATGGCAAAGATGAGGTTCTCAGAAGACTTGCAGATCCTTTCTGGTTTCAGAGCTTTGGAGCGGTGATGGGGATGGACTGGCATTCTTCAGGAATTACCACTTCTGTAATGGGTGCTTTGAAACGTTCCATCAATCCCAATTCACAATCGCTGGGGCTTTACATCTGTGGCGGTAAAGGGAAGTTTTCAAGAGAAACTCCTTCAGAACTTCTTCAGATTGCTGATAAAACAGGCCTGAACGGTCATGAACTGGTAAGAGCCAGTAAACTTTCAGCAAAAGTGGATAATACAGCCATTCAGGATGGGTATCAGCTTTATCTGCATAATTTTATTCTTGCGGATAACGGAAGCTGGAGTGTTGTACAGCAGGGAATGCACGGGACTGATGGTACAGCAAGACGTTATCACTGGCATTCAGAAAATGTCAGATCATTTATAGAAGAACCCCACACAGGAATTAATGGTATTTCCAGAGGAAGAATTCTCAATCTTACCGATGCTGATGCCTCAGAAAACAGGAAGGGAATTTTGGATATTTCCCATGCTGATTCCATTGATGTAATGAAGGATTTTTCAAGATTAATTCTTCCGGATCACCATGATGTACAGGCTTCAGATGTTGATCTGAAACGTCTTGGTGCTCTTTTATATGTTACCCGTGAACAGCAGCCTCAGAATTTTGAAGACCTTTTAATGCTGGAAGGAGTAGGACCTAGGACGATGCAGTCTTTGGCACTTGTAAGTGAGGTCATTCACGGAGCGCCTTCAAGATTTGCTGATCCGGCAAGGTTTTCCTTTGCCCATGGTGGAAAAGACGGACATCCTTTTCCGGTTCCGACCAAAACTTATGATGAAAGTATCAGTATTCTCAGAAAGGGAATTGAAAAATCAAAACTTGGAAATTCTGACAAACTGAATACTTTGAATAAGCTGCATCAGATTGTAACAGCCACGGAGAAAGATTTTACCCCTGATTTTGACGTCCAACAGGTTATTGAGGAAGAAAGGCAGAATTCGTGGCGCTTTGGAGGAAAAACGGTTTTCGGAGATGCAGAGCCACCCAAACCACAGAAACCTATTCAGCTTTCCTTATTTTAATATCTTAAAAAGTTATTAATATGTAACCATATAATGTGCGATTATTCCCCTCCTTTGGAGGGGTGGCAAATCGAAGATTTGACGGGGTGGTTAAATAATTTGTTTAATTATATGTAAAAAGCTAAAATAGCTACCTATAGTGTAGTTAAGTGTAATTTTTGAGGCTGCTTCATCAATTTGTTTGATTTTTTTACCTTTGATTCAATTAAAAATTATATTTTTAAATCTTTACAAAAACACCAATTCAATGACCAGCAAAGCCTTAGAGATCTGCTATGATTTTCCGTTTTTTTTAGACGAAGAGCTTGATGAAATATTTAAAGCTCACGAAAAAGTCTCGTTTCAGAAAGGAGAGATGATTCTTGAAGAAGGAAAAACAGCCAATGAATATTATATTCTGGAAAAAGGTCTGGCCCGTTCGTATGTCAATGATTTTAACGGAAATGAAGTGACCACACATTTTTTTGCTGATAATGAAATCATTATTGAAGTATTATCACTTTTTCAAAGGATCCCGTCTCAGGAAAACATCATCTGTATTACAGACTGCGAATGCTGGAGATTCGATTATGATACATTTCAGGAGCTGTTCCATAAAATACCCAACCTCAGAGAATGGGGAAGATCATGGATGTCTAAAGAACTTTTTGCTTACAAACAGCGTTCCGTGGAGATGTTTACCCTTTCTGCAACCAGACGGTATCTTAATCTTTTGGAGCAGAAACCTCAGGTTGTACAGTTTGCTCCTCTCAAGCAGATTGCTTCCTATCTGGGTGTTACAGACACTTCTTTAAGCAGGATCCGTAAGGAAATTGTATCCCATCCAAAGAAAAATTAAATCTTGTCTTATGGCAAGTTGATTTTCATAAAGGCTTGGTAATTTTGGTTAAAAGTTTAACACCAAATAATTACAATTATGAAAGTCAATCAAATTTATGTCAACCTTCCGGTAAAAAATGTACAGAAAACAAAAGAATTCTGGACCAAACTCGGATTTGAAATTAACGAACAATTTTCAGATGAGAAGGCAACCTGCGTAGTAATGAAAGAAGACAGTATTTACGCTATGTTTCTCACAGAAGAATATTTCCAGACTTTTTCCGAAAGACCTGTTCCAAAAGGAGATACAACGCAGGTTCTTGTTGCTGTTGGACTTAACAGCCGTGAAGAAGTGGATCAGGTAGTGAATGCTGCTGTAGAAAATGGAGCGTCCCAGCATGAGGAGCCTCAGGATTACGGATGGATGTATCAGAACTCTTTTTGGGACTTAGACGGACATGGCTGGAACATAACATTTGCTGATATATCTCAAATGCCTGCAGAATTTTAGGAGATCTGTATTTATTGTTTAATCCATGGGAGAAAAACAGAAAGTATCCTATAAACTTCATTGTTATGGAAACAAAATCAAATGATACTGAAATCGTAAAAGTGCAGGTATTCAGTAATTACAAAGTGATTTTAATGAATATTGACGGTATTACCCAAGAAGAATCTATGGTTTTTCCAAATGGTGAAGCCAACTGCATGAACTGGATTCTGGGGCACCTACTTTACATAAGAAATGCTTTCCTGGAAACTCTTGGCGAAACATCTGTCTGGGACGACGAAAAATTTTCCTGCTACAACAGAGGGGCAATTCCGCTTGACAGAATTGATGAATTGGTCACTTTTGAAGAATTAAAATCTTATCTGCAGCAGTCACAGGATAAACTGGAAGCAAAACTTATCACAATTGAAAGCTTTAATCCTGAAACAATAAATGATATTGCCATCTTTTGTCTTCACGAACTTTATCACAGCGGACAGCTGGGTTATCTGAGAAGGGTTTTAGGAAAACCCGGTGCTATAAAATAGTATTAAATGATATTTGCTTAATCTGTACTTTGATAAAAATCTAAATTATGGAAAATTCTTTTTCAATTCTTCATGACCTTGAAGTAAATGCCAAACTGGAAGATGTATTTAGAATGGTTTCCGTTCCCGAATTTCTCAATGAATGGTGGACTCACTATTGCAAGGGTGTTCCGGAACTGAATTCAGAATATATTTTTGAATTTTCTGAAGAGTATATCTGGAAAGGTAAAATTTCAAAATTTAATCCTCCCTACGAAATTGAATTTCTAATAACTGATGCAGATGCAGACTGGACAGGAACAAAAGTTGGATTTATTTTAAAAGAAACTGTAAACGGGATTAAAATAAGTTTTTACCATACAGATTGGAAGCATACCAATGAGCATTTTAGACAGACTTCTTTCTGCTGGGCTGTATACTTAAGAATTCTGAGAAGATTTGTAGAAGAAGGGCTGCATATTCCTTATTCGGAAAGATATCATTTTTAAAACAACTAAAAATCAAAAAATGGACACACCAAAATCTAAAAAAATGGAGCTCGTTATTCCGGCTTACAGAATGCACTCCCAAAACTTTCTCAATGTTTTGGACGGTATTTCGGAAGAAGATGGATTGAAAAGAATTGAAGGAAAAACCAACCATATTGTCTGGATGGCAGGAAACTTTGTGAATATGCGTTATGGACTGGGCTGGGTTTTAGGACTCAGAGACGAAGATCCTTACAGTGATCTTTTCTTTCAGGGAAAAGCATTGGATGAAAGCTACAACTATCCTAGTTTAGATGAGCTGGAAAAAAACTTCCATGATATTTCGCCAAAAGTATATCAAAAGCTCTGGGAAGTTAGTGATGAAGAACTGGACGAAATTTTTGAGATCGGAATGAATATTCCCTTCGTTCGTGAAACAAAACTCAATTTTGCCGGAATGTGCATTGGCCGCGAAGACTATTTATGCGGACAGATAGGTTTGATGAGGAGAATTCTGGGGTATCCGGGAATGAAATATGATGTGGATGAAAATCTAAAATACTAATCAATGGAACCTAAAGAAAAAGGCTATAAGCATGTCAACGGGATCAATATGTATTATGAGATCTATGGTTCCGGAAAACCGCTGGTATTAGTTCATGGCGGAGGATCTTCAATCCTGTTTGATTTTAAAGAAGTAATTTCCAGACTTGACAATCAGTTTCAGCTGATAGGAATAGATCTGCAAAACCACGGAATGACCGATCACCGCGATATTCCTGAAACCTTTGAACAGGATGCCCACGATGTTGCTGCTCTTTTAAAAGAACTTCATATCGGAAAAGCTTCATTCTGGGGATTCAGCAACGGTGGAAATACCGTGATGCAGATTGCCCACCTTTACCCTGACATAACCGAAAAACTTATTGTCGCTTCTTCATTCTACAAACGAAACGGAATGATGGACGGTTTTTTCGAAAGCATGGCAGAAGCGACACTGGAATCAATGCCGGAACCTTTGAAAATTAATTTCCTTAATCTGAATCCTGATTTTTCAAAACTTGAAAATCTGTTTGATAAAGACAGCAAAAGGATGCAGACCTTTGAAGACTGGGACGAGAAAATTTTAACATCTATAAACGTTCCTGTATTATTCATAAGCGGTGATAAAGATGTCATGAAACCGGAACATGTGGTAGAAATGTGGCGTCTGGTACCAGGATCTCAGCTTATGATCCTTCCGGCAGGCCACGGTTCTTATATGATGGCAGATTTTGAAGGAAATACAGATGATCATTTAATAGATATGACCATAAATGAGGTGACAAAATTTTTAAACCATTAATAGTTCATAGCAGCAATATAAAAACCTGGCGTTCTCAGCATTTAAACCAAACACATACTAATTAACAATAACATTTAAAAACCAGAAATCATGGCTAAATTAAATCCATACCTAAATTTTGATGGAAAAGCAGAAGAAGCTTTCAATTTTTACAAATCAGTTTTCGGAGGAGAATTCCTTGGTGAAATTCATAAAATGGGTAACGCTCCCGGAACCGAAAATTTATCAGAAGAGGAAAAAAACAGGGTAATGCATGTTGCTCTGCCTATTGGAAAAGATCTTCTGATGGCTTCGGATATTGTTCCTAGCTTCGGACAAACTCTTAATGTAGGAAATAACAATTATGTTTCAATTTTCCCGGAATCTAAGGAAGAGGCAGACAGGCTTTTCAAAGGACTTTCTGAAGGTGGAAACATAGAAATGCCTATCGAGGACCAGTTTTGGGGAGATTATTTTGGAAGTTTCCAGGATAAATACGGAGTTCATTGGATGGTGAACTATAATGAAGAATATTCAAAATAATCTTATATTTAACTAAATTATTACGGGCAGTTCAACCTGAACTGCCTTTTTACTCAAATATTTAAAAATAAAACTATGGACCCGATTAAAATAGATATCACAATTTTAGCCCCGGTAGAAAAGGTTTGGAATTACTTTAATGAACCCAAACATATCACGAAATGGAATTTTGCCCATGAATCATGGCAGTGTCCCAGTTCAGAAAATGATTTACGGGTAGGAGGGAAATTTAAGACCAGAATGGAAGCAAAAGATAAAAGTTTTGGTTTTGATTTTGAGGGATTCTACGATGAAGTTGTCCCGAATGCTGTTATCAAATACCATATGGAAGACGGCCGGAAGGTTGAAGTCATTTTTGATAAGATAGACGAAAACACTACAAAGGTTACCGAAATTTTCGATCCTGAAAAACAGAATTCTGTGGAAATGCAGCGGGACGGCTGGTATGCTATCCTGAATAATTTTCACAAGTACGTTGAAAATCACTAAAACATTTATTGAAAGTCATGATAAATCTGGTCATAATGGCCAAATGTTTAAGCTCCATTTGTGCTGTTAATCATGTCGTTAAAAATAGTAATTTCCTGTCCGGTATTATTGCAGTACCGGCAAGAAGAGCTTTGGAAAGAGAAAAAATTGATTCTCTTGAAAAACTTTCGGACTATTCTGAAGAAGAAATCATGAAACTTCATGGCTTCGGAAGGAATGCCATGCAGAAACTCAAAAGTCATATGAAACAGCATCAGGTTTCCTTTAAAAACTGATTGCTATAAATACCAGATATTTACTATCATTGCAGGTATTTTATCAGCAATGATAATAAAACTATATTTTCACTCCTAAAATTTAATATTATGAATAACGACATTTTTCCATGTCTCTGGTTTGATACAGAATCAAAAGAGGCTGCAGAGTTTTATTGTCAGGTATTTGGCGGAAAGATTACTGCAGACACACCTGTAGTGATGAACATTGAAGTGTTCGGACAGAAACTAATGCTGCTGAACGGAGGCCCGCATTTTAAAACCAATCCATCAGTTTCTTTCATGGTCATCTGTGAAACAGAAGATGAGGTACAGCAATATTGGGATAAGCTTTTAGAAGGAGGAATGGCTCTCATGGCTCTGGATTCCTATTCCTGGAGCAAAAAATATGGTTGGGTACAGGACAAATACGGCGTTACATGGCAATTGTTTTTAGGTGACAAACCGGGATCCCAGAAAATTGTTCCTACTATGATGTTCATTCATCAGAATAACGGAAAAGCAATGGAAGCAATGGAATTTTATACCAAAACCTTCCCGGATTCCAGCATTGGAAATATCCTGAAATATGGTGACGGAGGAGAAGGACATTCTATACCTGAACCGGCAGGAAACATACAGCATGCTCAATTTACCATTGACGGTTACAGTTTTTTCTGTATGGATAATTCTTATGACCATCAGTTTGATTTTAATGAAGGGATTTCCATTGTAATCATGACTAATGATCAGGAAGAAACCGATCATCTCTGGAATACACTTACCTCAGATGGAGGAAGAGAAAGTATGTGTGGCTGGCTGAAAGACAGATACGGGCTGAGCTGGCAGATTGTTCCAAAAAGATTGATTGAACTGATGAATGATTCAGATCAGTTAAAGGCCCAGAAGGTAGTACAGGCCATGATGAAAATGCAGAAGATTGTTGTAAAAGATCTGGAAGACGCTTATAATTCATAGAATAAAAGATAAACCTTTCTATTTCAGAATTCATTTTTTCCTGTTTCGGCTTATCATTTGATGTGATTTATAAAAGATTTGCTTATGAAAACACAGAACAGATCAGACTCTAAATCAAAAGTTCCGAAAGAAGGACTCTTTCCGGAAATTATAAGGAACGATTATGAAGGAAGCAGAAAACTCTTTGGAAAAAAAGCAATCATTTCAGGCGGAGACAGTGGAATAGGACAGGCTGTAGCAGTTCATTTTGCAAGAGAAGGAGCAGATATCGCAATTATTTATAAAGAAAGCGATGACGATGCCGGAGAAACAAAAAAGCTCGTTGAAAAAGAAGGGCAGCAATGTATCCTTATAAAAGGCGATCTTACTAAGAAAGCATTCCGAACGAAATGTATAGAAAAGATAAGAAAGGTATGGAAGAATCTGGATATTCTGGTTAATAATGCAGGGATTCATACTTCCAAAAATAGTCTTGAAAAAATCTCGGATGTTCAGATTCAGGAAACATTCAATACCAATATTATTTCCATGATTTCTTTTACAAGAGATTTTTTACCGTTGATAGGCGAAGGAGGCCGGATTATCTGTACTACATCAGTTACGGCGTACAGAGGAAGTGATCATCTTATTGATTATGCTGCTACAAAAGGAGCTGTTTTATCCTTTATCCGCTCTCTATCAGCCAGTCTGGCCGAAAAGAAGATCTTAGTTAACGGAATTGCTCCCGGTCCCATCTGGACACCGCTTGTGAAAGAAGCCTTTGATGATCTTTCAACATTCGGGAAAGACACACCGTTGAAGCGGGCGGGACAACCGTCGGAAGTAGCTCCGGCATATGTTTTTCTCGCCTCTAAAGATGCCGGTTATATCACAGGAGAAGTAATTCATATCAATGGGGGAGACTTTGTAGGAGGTTAGGAACAGAAAATGGAAGTTAGAAAATGATGTCAGAATTGCTGATAATTATCGTTTGATATTTATCAACTAAAATTTAACGTTCTAAAAACTAATATCTAACTTCTAACAATCTAATATCTAAAATTAAAAAAATGCAGAAATTATTTTTTGAAATTCAAATAGAAGCAGACCCTGAAAAAGTATGGGATGTGCTTTGGAGCGATATAACGTACAGACAATGGACAACTGCTTTTACAGAAGGTTCTTTTTATATGGGGACTTTTGAAGAAGGAAGTATTATAAAATTTTTTGATCCGAATAATAACGGAATGTACAGCCGTATTGAAAAAAATATACCTCATAAAGAAATGAAATTTCTGCATCTGGGAGAAATTTATAACGGTGTAGAAAGTGAACAGGATTGGGGTGAGGCTACAGAAGGCTATATTTTAGAAGAAACAGGATCAGGGACAACATTGAAAATTGAAATTCAGACCCCTGAAGAATTTAAAGGTTTTTTTGAAGAAAAATTTCCTATCGCTTTGGGGATTGTGAAAAACCTGTCAGAAAACCAATTATAATGATTACATTAACCACAAAAATTTAAAATATGGAAACTTTATCGTACGAAATTGAAATCAATGCCTCACAACAGAAAATATGGGATATTCTCTGGAATTCTGATACCTATAGTGAATGGACGAAATTTTTCAGCCCGGGATCTGAAATGAGATCCGACTGGAAAGTAGGCGGTAAAACCTATTTTGTGAATGCAGAAGGTGCAGGAATGGTATCAACCATTGACAGCATCGACGAACCCAACCAGATTATATTTAAACATTTGGGAATGGTAGATAAAGAAGGTAATGAAGACACGCAAAGTAAAGAAGTAATGGAATGGAGCGGTTCCTTCGAAAAATATATCCTTATTGATCTGGATGGAAAAACAAAACTTCACGCCGAAGTACAGGTGGACAAAGAATGGAAAGATGATATAGATAAAGGGTTTACACAGGGGCTGGAAGTCGTGAAAAATCTTGCTGAAAATAAATAATGACAACACTACTTAATACAAAAACCTTACAGATTTCAAAAGCCTGTAAGGTTTTTGTATTAAAATAGGGTATGATATCGGAAATTTACATTATCTTTTCTTACGATAAAAACAACGATATGAAATTATTAACCATTCTTTTCGGTGCATTTATTTTAGCCCTGCTGGGAACCTGGACTTTCCAGGGAAAGCCGGACTTTTTATTCTCAGGAAATCTGGGAATGGCTGTATTCATTATATTCACAGGAGTTTCTCACTTTAAACTTCAGAAAGGAATGGCCATGATGATTCCTGACTTTCTTCCCGGCAAAATGTTCTGGGTATATTTTACAGGAGTTCTTGAAATTGCTGCAGGAATAGGGCTGATGATCCCTTCAATAAGAGAGATTACAGCTATTCTGCTTATTATCTTTTATATTCTGGTTTTTATTGCCAATATCAATTCTTCAAAGAAAAATATCAATATTTTTAAAGCAGATTACACCGGACCGGGCATGAAATATCTTTATACCCAAAGAATTCCCATGCAGCTGATTCTTATTGCATGGACCTGGTATTTTGGGATTTATTTAAATTAATAAGGATACTTTTATTGTTTAATTTGGTTTTTCATAAACTTTCATAATTTATGTAACATTTTGAATGAAAGGTTGTCATATTATGTATAAGGTTTTAATTATTTTAAAATCTGATCCAGATCATTCACTTAACCTTACAAAATATGAATTATGAATTTTAATACTAAAATTTTTGGTGCGGCTCAAATCGTACTCTCAGCAATTATGATTAATGCACAGACTTCAACGGCCAAACTGCCGGGCGATCCTACGCTTCCCTCCACTAAAGCAAATCTTGAAAAACTGATTTCTTATGATAAAGGAAACTTTAAATATAAAGTGGAAGACTATTTTGCAAGACCCAATGCTTCACAGTTTAAAATATCCCCGGACGGGCAGTACCTTTCCTACAAAGAAAAAGACAAGGATAAAAAGAATCATGTCTATGTTAAAGAGCTGAAAACAGGTAAAATCACCAAAGCTATTGTTGAAAAGGATGATCTTATCAAAAGTTACGGCTGGCTCGATAAAAAACGCCTTTTCTTTACTCAGGATAAAGGAGGCAATGAAAATATTCATCTTTATGCTGCTGACATAGACGGGAAAAACCTGAAAGACCTGACTCCTTTCGATGGAATTACCCTGGGCTCTGTAAGGTTGATAAAAGATACGGAATTTGTTGTGGTAACTATGAACAAAAACAACAAACAGATTTTTGAACCTTATAAAATCAATTTTAATACAGGAGAGATGACTCAGCTGTATGAAAATAAAGATGTCAACAGCCCTATTGATGATTATATTTTTGATAAAGAAGGTAATCTTAGGGGATATACCATCCTTGAGAATGGATTAACAACCAAAACTTACTACAAAGATCTTCAGACAGGAAAATTTAACCTGATTAAATCCACAGACTGGAAAGATACTTTCAGCATTATAGAACTCAACGAGAATTCCAAAAATAAGGATGAGGCCTATGTTGTAACTAATCTTGACGGGGACAAGTCCAGAATTGTACTTTATGATCTGAAGAAAAATGCAGTGATCAAAGAAGTGTATTCCAATCCTGTCTTTGATGTAAACTCTATAAGCACTGCCGGTAAAAGCAGAAATTACGAGCTTGATTATATCAGCTATGACGGGATTAAAAATGAAACAGTTCCGGTAAGCAAATTTTATAAAGAAGTTGATGATCAGCTGAAAGCTGAATTTAAAGACAAACAGTTTTCTATTGTTTCTTCAGATGATAATAATGATAAACTTTTGGTATATGTAGGAAGCGATAAATTCTATGGAGCCTACTACGAATATGATACAAAAAGTAAAAAAATAAGTCTTCTTTACAACCTGATGCCTCAGCTGAAGGAAGAAGATATGGCAGAAATGAGGCCTATTGAATTCAAAAGCAGGGACGGATTAACGATAAGAGGATATATCACTCTTCCCAAAGCAGCTCTTGAAGGTAAAAAAGTACCTTTAATTGTTAACCCTCACGGTGGTCCGCAAGGAATTCGGGATCAATGGGGATTCAATCCGGAAACACAGCTTTTTGCCAGCAGAGGATATGCAACGCTTCAGGTGAATTTCAGAATCTCAGGTGGCTATGGGAAAGAGTTCCAGAAAGCAGGGTATAAGCAGATCGGAAGAAAAGCTATGGATGATGTGGAAGATGGTGTAAAATATGCTATTGAGCAGGGATGGATAGATAAAGATAAGATTGCAATTTATGGAGGAAGCCACGGAGGCTATGCAACTCTGATGGGGCTTATCAAAACTCCGGACTTATATGCCTGCGGAGTAGATTATGTAGGAGTATCCAATATCTTTACCTTTTTCGATTCCTTCCCGGAATACTGGAAACCCTACAAAGAAATGGTAAAGCAGATCTGGTACGACCTTGATAACCCTGAAGAAGCAAAAATAGCCAAAGAAGTTTCCCCGGTTTTCCAGATTGATAAAATCAAGAAACCTTTATTTGTAGTACAGGGAGCTAATGACCCAAGAGTCAATATCAATGAATCCGACCAGATTGTAAAGGCAATGCGTGCAAAAGGCTTTGAAGTTCCTTATCTTGTTAAATATGATGAGGGCCACGGATTCGGAAAAGAGCCAAACAGACTTGAGTTGTACAAATATATGCTGGGCTTCTTCGCAGAGAACTTTAACAAAAAATAAAAGATAATTTTTATAATTTATAGAAACGGAAGGTATAATGCCTTCCTTTTTTATTAGGATCTCGTACTTAGAAGCCCGAAACCTGCATTAAACAACAAAAATCCACCAATCAATAATTTTTTTTAAATTTATTAAAGTAAAACCAAAAGACAGATCGTCATAGCAATATGGAGGTTGTCGAAGAAATAACAATGCCACAGGAGGAGAAAGCAAGTATCATCTCACAAACCGTTTCAAAGTACGGAGGAAAGCTGATGTCCTATATTCGTCCGAAAGTGAAAAACACCGAGGATGCGGAAGATATTCTGCAGGAGGTGTGGTTTCAGTTCAGCAGTCTGACCAATCTTTCAGAGATTGTAAATGTCGGGGGCTGGCTGTACAGGGTGACTGCAAATAAAATTACAGACCGTTACCGAAAAAAGAAAACTGAAAATCTTGAAGATTTCGTCTATGAAGATGAAGACGGGAGTTTTTCCATCAAAGATATTCTTTTGCTGGACGAGAGCGTTGGCCCTGAAGTGAAAATGTTCCAGGATGAAATATGGAAAAAACTTTTCGAGGCGCTGGATGAGCTTCCTGAAAAACAGAGATTGGTTTATGTAGAAAACGAACTGAATGATAAGACTCTGCAACAGATCGCTGACGAGCAGGGAGAAAATATAAAAACCATAATCAGCAGAAAAAATTATGCTGTAAAGCATTTAAGAAACAGACTGAGAAGATTATACGAAGATTTAAATAGTTAGTAAAGAAGAAATTATGAATCATAAACACAAAAAAGGCTGGATTTTTTTATTATTATGTCCGCCGCTGATCCTGGCAGTCGTTACATTTATTGTAATGTGGCTCTGGAACTGCCTCCTTCCTGAGATCCTTGGGGTAAAATCCATTACATTCTGGCAGGCGATGGGGATTCTGATCTTAAGCAAGATCCTTTTTGGAGGTTTTCATTTCGGAAAAGGGATGAGAGACTTTAAAGAAAGAAAAATGAGAGAAAAAATGGCCGGGCTTTCCCCTGAAGAACGTGAAAAATTCAAAGAAGTATGGAGAGACAGATGTTCAGGAGGATTCTTTAAGAAAAACAACGGATAATTTAAAAATTTTAAAGAAGTAGTAAAGTAAAATTAAAATTCATCCGTCTATATAAAAAACAAGAAGTAGTAAAATTTAAAATTTTGAAAAAATGAAAAATTCAGCATTAAAAGGAGCTCTTGGAGCACTAGTTGTTGTGGGAGTAGCATTGGCTGCCAAAAAAATAGCACAAAGAAAAAGATTTATGAAAGGTATTTTTAATGAATACGGAATCAAAGAAAAATCACCTTTTGGTCTTGCAGACAAGATCAGAGAAATGGACGAAGAGCAGTATCAGGAACTGAAAGGGAAATTCAAAAAAGAATTCGCTTCAAGATGCTGCAAAAGAAATCATACTGCAGAAACAACAACTGAAGCATAAGCAGTAAATAACTAAATTGAAATTGTTAATTCCGGCGCGGGAAGCATAGCTTCCCGCGCCGGAATCTTTTCATATCGTCATTGCGAGCGAAGCGAAGCAATCTCAAAATACTGGTGGCTTCGAGAGCTTCAGCCATCAAAAAAATATAACATATTTAGAATCTTTGCTAAGTGAAACGCCTTTGCGAACTTAAAAACACCAAGTATTCAAAAAAATCTTTGCGGTCTTTGCGTTAAAAGAGATTGCTTCGCTCGCAATGACAGTATGAAATTTTATTATGGGAATAAAACGAGACCTTTAGAAAAATTTTTTACATCTTTATTTTCATCAAATAGCCCTCTATATTTTCAATTATAAAAAAAATAAATCCTTATTTTTGTACAGTTCAATGAAAGATTACTACTATTTTCTCGGGATTTCTCCGGATGCTTCAGAAGAAGACATCAAAAAAGCTTATAGAAAATTATCTTTAAAATACCATCCGGATAAAAATGATAATGATGATTTCTTTGCCGGGCGGTTCCGTGAAATCCAGGAAGCTTATGAAATATTAAGTGATTCAGGGAAAAGACATACTTATGATCAGAATCTGGAGAATCATCAGAAAAGTTTCAGATATAATGTTCCGCCTTCCATTAAAACTTTTACGGCAAATAAAATTCATGCGAAAAAAGGGGAGGAGATTATTATTAACTGGCAGACGAATAATGCCGATGTAGTGAAAGTATTGCCTTTCGGTTTAGAAAAGCCTTTCGGAGAAAGGATCTTTAAGATCACAGAATTTAAAGACGGGAAATTTCAGATTTTGCTTCATGCAACAAATTCATTGCTTCATAAAACGGCGGTACAGGGAATTACCATTACTGAAGTCTTTGAGAACGATGGTGCTCAATTTAAAAACAGTGTTGAGGAAATGTTTAAGCCTCAGCCAAGAACGCGGATCAATAAATCCGGTCAGCCAAAGATTATGATGCTGATCTGGGGAATTATTATTCTGGCTGCAGCTATTTATTTTTTATCCAAAAATTTCGGCTAGCTTAAGCCATTTTTTTTCTTCCCGGACATTTTTTGCATCTTTTTCCTTTCTTGAATTTCTTGCAGCATGATTTTTTTTCACAGAACATGTCTTCATTGTTGAATGCATATACTGGAGTTAATGGTGGTACTTTAAACGGAGTAATCATATTCATGGTACAAATATATTAATTTAGAATAAATATAATTAATAAAATTTCATAAATGTTATCATACCTGTATATCAGTATGTTTAAAGGGAATTTTATACCCTGTTCACAGTTGAAAAATCAGGTTTTATAACAAACAGTCGTCCCCGAAATAGTAGTTTGTTCTAAACAGAAAGTTATAAACTTAGACTGAATAAACTTAAGACAGAAGTTTTTTTGAATTTGTGAAAATATATTTGTTGAAGAATTTTCAAATCAATTGATCTTAATTTTATAAAATTTATTGGTAAACTATAAACTGTACTGCCGATTTTGTAAAGCAATATATTTAGAGATGAAAAATCAGACTGTTAAATTTTAAATAATAAATAGACTGTATATTATTTTTTTCTAAACTGATATAAGTTTTTTGCTATCGCTTCGGCAATTCCGGGCTCTTGTATAGTCGTTTAAAAAATTGTAATTTTACGAATCTTTTTTACGAACAAAATCTAATAAATAAAAATGAATACAGAACAGTTTGTGAGCCGTCACATTTCCCTTAATGAAGCCGATAAACAGGCAATGTTGGAAAAATTGGGCGTTTCAAGTATTGAAGAACTAATTTCTCAGACCATTCCTTCTTCTATCCGTTTAGAGAAAGATCTTGAGATCTCCGCACCGCTGTCAGAATACGAAATGCTGAACCATTCCAAAGAGTTGGCATCGAAGAATACTGATTATACAAGCTATATCGGTTTTGGATACCACAATACACTTTTGCCATCAGCTATTCAGAGAAATATCTTTGAAAATCCCAGCTGGTATACGGCATATACTCCTTATCAGGCAGAAATTGCACAGGGAAGGCTGGAAGCTCTTCTTAATTTCCAGACTGTAGTGTGCGACCTTACAGGCTTTGAGCTGGCTAATGCTTCACTTCTTGATGAATCTACTGCTGCTGCTGAAGCTATGCACATGTTCTTTAACAACAGAACTAAGGATCAGAAAAAAGCTAACGCAAACAAATTTTTCGTTTCCGATCTTGTTTTACCACAAACAGTTTCCGTTTTAAAAACTAAAGCAGAAGGTTTAGACATCGAGATCGTAGAAGGTGATCACAAAACTCACCAGTTTGACGAAACGTATTACGGGGTTTTATTACAGTATCCTGGTAAAAACGGTGTTGTTTTAGACTATACAGAAGATATTGTAAACTATAAAAAATTAGATTTACAGGTGGTTGTAGCTTGTGATCCGATGGCTTTGGTTAAATTAAAATCACCGGCTTCTATGGGTGCTGACTGTGCTGTAGGTACTTCACAGAGATTTGGTATTCCATTGGGTTACGGAGGTCCTCACGCAGCATTTTTCTCTTGCAGGGAAGATTACAAAAGAGACATTCCGGGAAGAATCATCGGGGTTTCTCAGGATATGTACGGAAAACGTGCATTAAGAATGGCTTTACAAACCAGAGAGCAGCACATTAAAAGAGAAAGAGCAACTTCCAATATCTGTACAGCGCAGGTACTTCTTGCTGTAATGGCAGGAATGTATGCTGTTTACCACGGTCCGAAAGGATTAAACTATATCGCTGATCAGATACACTTTAAAGCCAATGCTTTGAAGAATGGTCTTAGTGCTTTGGGATATCAAACAGTTGAAGAACCGATCTTCGATACTGTGAAAATCACGATGACTGAAGACGAAAAAGGAAGATTAATGAGAATGATGCTTGATCACAGACTTAATCTGAATTATTTCACAGAAGGAATTGTAAGTATCGCGATCAACGAAAGTACAACATTAGAGAAACTAAACTATCTGATGGCTTCTTTCGCTCAGTTCAAAGACAAGCAGACATTCAAATTAGAAATAAAAGAAGGATACAGCATTCCTGAAGAATTGTTGAGAAAAGACGAGATTCTTACAGAGCAGGTATTCAACAAATATCATACGGAAACAGAACTGATGCGTTACATCAAGCGTCTTGAAAGAAAAGACCTTTCTTTAACGCACTCCATGATCTCTCTTGGATCTTGTACCATGAAGCTGAATGCAGCTACTCAGATGCTTCCGTTATCATGGGCAGACTGGGGAAGTGTACACCCGTTCGTACCGGTAGATCAGGCAGGAGGTTATCAGGAAATGATCAAAGAACTTGAGAAGGATCTTGCTGAGATCACAGGTTTTGCAGGAACTTCCCTACAGCCGAATTCAGGAGCACAGGGAGAGTACGCAGGATTAATGGTGATCAGAGAATATCACATTTCAAGAGGTGAAGGCCACAGAAACGTAGTATTGATCCCACAGTCTGCACACGGAACAAACCCGGCTTCTGCAGCAATGGCAGGAATGAAGATTGTTGTGGTTAAAAATCTTGAAAACGGAGAAATCGATTTTGAAGATTTAAAAGCTAAAACTGAGCAGCATTCAGAGAACTTATCTTGTGTGATGATTACTTATCCGTCAACTTACGGATTCTTCGATGCAAACATTAAAGAAATTACAAGCCTGATCCATGAACATGGCGGACAGGTATATATGGATGGTGCAAACATGAATGCTCAGGTAGGATTCACAAGCCCTGGAAACATTGGAGCAGACGTTTGTCACCTGAACTTACACAAAACCTTTGCTATTCCTCACGGAGGAGGAGGCCCTGGAGTTGGCCCGATCTGTGTGGCTAAGCACCTGGTTCCTTTCCTTCCTTCCAATGCGAATATCAGAATCGGAGCTAAGGAAGCGATCGACGGTATTTCTGCAGCACCTTACGGTTCTGGTTTAATTCTTAATATTTCTTACTCTTATATTAAGATGTTAGGAACAGATGGATTGAAAAAAGCAACAGGACATGCGATCATGAATGCTAATTATCTTAAAGAAATTTTAGCAGAGCATTTCCCGATCTTATATTCAAACGAGAATGGAAGAGTTGCTCACGAGTGTATCGTAGATTTCCGTCAATTCAAATCTTTAGGAATTGAAGTGGCAGATGTAGCGAAGAGATTAATGGACTATGGATTCCATGCACCTACCGTTTCTTTCCCTGTAGCTGGAACATTAATGATTGAGCCTACAGAATCTGAAAGCAAATCTGAAATCGACCGTTTTGCAGAAGCATTAATCTCTATCAAAAAAGAAATTGATGAGATTGCTAACGGAGAAGCAGATCAGGCAAATAACGTACTTAAAAATGCTCCACACACAGAGCAATTGGTTATCTCTGATTCATGGGATAAACCATACAGCAGAGAAAAAGCAGCTTATCCGCTGGAGTGGGTAAGAGACCACAAATTCTTTGCTTCTGTTTCGAGAGTGGATGAAGCTTACGGAGACAGAAACTTAGTATGTACTTGTGAGCCGATTGAAGCTTATATGTAATTAGAATTTATAATCAATATAAAACACCCGTCTGGAATCCAGACGGGTGTTTTTTTTATTTTTTTCGATTTTACTGCCTTCTTCGATAGCTATATGCCACAAGAAGTCCTATTGCCATGGTAGCAAAAGTTACCATTGAAACTGTTTTGATTGATATTTCACTGTCTTTTGCCTGTGATGTATTATCATACTTATTACATGAAGACAGGAAAACTACTGTCATGAATAGACAGCCCAAGAGTAATTTTTTAATCATATAAATGTATTTGGTTGGTTCTAAGTGTTTTATGAGCAAAAAATATACCGAACAAACCATTTTTGCAGGAATTCTGTATGTAATAAATAGGAAATACTTAGAAAATAATAGGAGGGTTTTCCAGAATGTTTAATTCCATTTTGCAGTGAAGGCAACAATCGCAAAATAAATTAAAAGCATTAAAATGTTTGTCAGAAGATTGACAGCCAAAAATGGTCTTAGTAATTCCCAGCCTTTCAGCTTTGCTTTTAATGAAAACCAGTAGAAGGGAAACTCAATAATTAAGGTTGCTGTAAAACTGCACAGAAATCCAATGAAAAAGCCTCCCAGTTCATATTCTCCAACTCTTGATTTCATGCCCCAAAAATCATTATAACCATTTAATAAAGAAAAGTAAGGAGCAATGTAATAATATCCTGCAAACATGGAAATGTAATTGGCAGCAATGATCAGCCATTTTCTGTTTTGGATATTAAACTTGTCCAGCAGAAATTTACTTTCAAATGTTCCGATAACAAAATTGATCCAAATCAGATGTAAGAAGCTAAACCACAGCATTGGAGAACCAGCATTGGCTAAAAGAAAATTTGGAACTAATAAAAGTAATGGCAAAAGATAGTTTTGATTATTGGTTTTCATATTTTTTTCTTCAGCTTTTCCCTTCATCCCAATAATAAGAATCCGTATAAACTCTCGCACCAAACACAGCTGTTCCCACTCTCACAATAGTAGATCCTTCTTCAATCGCAGTTTCCAGATCCTCGCTCATTCCCATGGAAAGCTCATTCATTTTTACATTGGGAATATTCAGACGGATAATTTCCTGCTGCAGGTTTTTAAGGATTTTAAAACAAGATCTCACTTTCTCCGTTTCTGCACTGAAAAGGCCGATTGTCATCAAGCCTTTGATCTTTATTGTACTGAACTCGGATACTTTTTTCGTCAGCTCAACTGCCTGATCAGGATGTACACCGAATTTACTTTCCTCGTTTGAAGTATTCACCTGGATCAGAACATCAATTGTTTTTCCTTCTTGCAAAAGTCTCTGATGAAGCTTCTCTGCAAGATCCAGACGATCGATAGACTGTACACAAACTACATCATATTTTAAAATATCCTTGATTTTATTGGTCTGTAAATGCCCGATAAAATGATTTTCGTGAGGGGTATCTTTCAGATCTTCGTATTTTTCCTTCAGTTCCTGAACTTTATTCTCTGCGATCAAAGTCTGGCCATTTTCTAAAGCTGTTTTAATACGTTCCGCAGAAACTGTCTTTGTTGCCAGTAATAATCTGACTTCATCGGTATTTCTGCCTGCTTTTTCACAGGCTTTCCTTATTCTGGCATTGATAACTTCGAGATTGTGGGGAATATCTTCTTTCATTACTTTGCAATTTCCTGAGATTCCAGTTTTTTAATTAATGCTGATTTTATTGAGGTTAAAGCATAATCTTTTGCTTCTGCAAACGAAATACTGTACTTGCGGTCTACATTTCTCAATTCTTCAGGGAATTTAGAGAGAAGATCATCGTAAAAAGTATCTAGAAACTCAGCAGAAGGCATTTCGTAATTAATTTTCAACTGGAAGCGTCTCAGCAGGGCAGTATCTATAATTTCTGCATGATTGGTGGCACAGATTAAAAGAGCATTTTCAGGATAGTAATCGATCAGTTGGATCAGAGTATTTACCAGCCTTCTCATTTCACCCACATCTTTATCATCACTTCCCCTTGCTTTCCCGATCTGGTCCAGTTCATCAAGGAAAAGAACAGATCTTTCTCTTGCTGCTTTGTCAAATATCATTTTAATATTCTGGGACGTTTCGCCGATACGGGATGAGACGATATTACTCAGGTTTAAGATCAGTATATTTTTACCTAAAGCATTGGCAATGGCTTTAGCGGTCATGGTTTTTCCACATCCGGAATTCCCCTGCAGAAGGATTTTATTATTTACGGGAAGGCCATATTCCTGCAGCTCTTTGACGTAAGTATGTTCTTTTATGAGCTGCACCAATTGAGCCCTGTTATTATTATTCAGAAATACATCGTTGAGCGTTACTTCTTCTTTGTCCTGAATGATGAGATTATACAGATTCATGTTAAAATTAAAAATAATTCTTATCCATACAAAGATAAACCTTTATTGAATGATTACCGGATCCTGAATTGGAATTAACAGATAGTCCAGTATACAAAAGTATAAAACAAGAAAAGCCGCACTATTGTACGGCTTCACTATTGGGATATATAAAATTTGCTATGAAATTTAGTTGGAAAATTATGTTTTCGGGCCCTTTTACTCCAATATTGAGTAAAAGAGCGGAATCTGAATATTCAGATTAAAAAACATAAACAATATAATTAGTATAGGTGTTCTATAGGCTTTCCTTTAAACAGAACTTAGTTTCTTTCTTCTCTTTTTACTGTCATAAAGTAAGAAGCGAATACTACTACACATGTTGCGATACCGATGTAAGTTACCATTTTTTGTTTTATTTAATTATTTGACTTTATTTTATCAATTTTCTAATTGCAATATTACTCTTTTCAAATCACGTGCCAAAGCAAATAATTATGATGTATATCAGTGTGTTATGTAGTTTAATTGTTAATTTTAACAGACTTTTTGTTTACATAAAATTAATATGTTTTTATGAAATTATTAATATCTTTATTGTCTTATCTGTAAAAAATTAAAAAGTTGGCAACTGTTTCAATACTTCTATAGTGGACTTGATAAAACAAAAGATTAAAAATGCAATGCATAGTAATCGCTTTTAGCTTCACTTTTGAATGTCATATTTTTGATAGCTGAAGAAATATTATGTTAAGAAAACTTATTCTTCGGACCCGAATTTTGGGCTTTAATTTTTAAAAGCTGACAAATTTTATGACATCAATTTGAAAAGTTTGTCACATGCATTGGAAATACTGACTGGTTGAAACAATCATTGTCAGACATTTTAAGAAATGAGTTTTTTATTTTTAAAATAATTAGCAATAAATATTTTTTGAATTTTTTCACTTTTATGGGATAATATGAGAGCTGTTTTTTAGATCAATTTTTTTAACTAACAGCTAATTAGGGATTTGTACAAAATGAAAATTTAAAACTCTGAGAAAGCAGAGTGTAGTAAAGATTTTATCCTCAGTTTCCGTTAAAAAGAATCTGCTTTTCATTATTTTTGTAGAAAATACGTCTTATGGTACGCAGTTATATATTTCTAGCCTTAGCAATCATATTTGAAATCATAGCGACAACTTTTCTGAAAAAATCAGAGGAATTCTCAAAGCTTTGGCCATCTGTAGTTACCATTACAGGATACGCTGCTGCATTTTACTTTCTGAGCATTACACTGCGTCAGATCCCTGTAGGAATAACGTACGCCATATGGTCTGGTGTAGGAATTGTTTTTATAACAATGATAGGCATTATTGCATTTAAGCAGGTTCCTGATCTGCCGGCTATCATAGGAATTGCATTGATTGTTATTGGTGTAATCGTTATTAATGTATTCTCAAAAATGGGGACACACTAAATTTTACATTTAAAATTTAATCATTTAATCGTTCCTGAAACCTGAGACCATTTATTTAAAGTATGGATGGTAGACTGGAAGAAATTGAACAGAAATATTTTGTCATAAAAGATCTCAATACTGTTCTCAATGATAAAATCAGTATGAAGTAAAGTATCGGCAACCGCATCTTCTTCTACAAAAACAAACCAGACTTCTTTAAGCAGATTTCTTCTTTTAAACTCTTCAAAAGCATTCCAGTCAAAAGGAGCAGAATGTTTAAGATTATAAAATAAAATTCCTTTTTCGACACCATTTTCTTCCACTATATTAATAGGATGCTGAATGTAATCTAAAATTCTGATTTCAGAATGAAAACATTCCACGAAATGATGCAGATCTATCATCTGGATTACTTTCTCTTCCTGCTGGGCTTCTGTCATATAAAAACATTCTGAGGTTATTTCTTCTGTAAGTTCCTGAAAAACGGCTAATTCCATAAGCATAAAAATTCAACAGCGCAAAGAAAGAGAGAATAGCGCCTTGCTAAATTTTTTTTATACGAAACCGCTTCTATTTTATACGAAATCCACATATTATAAAATTCGTATAAAAAAATACAGGGTTTGTATAATATTATAAAGATTTCCTGCGTTATTGCCTATTTTTGTTCTATATTAAAGCTGACAGAATGTTATGAAATACGGCACACAAAGATTTAAAGAAACACTTGTCATGGACTTTCTGGTTGAAGACCGGTTTAAGTTCCGCCGGCATTTGCTGTTTCTTATTTTCTTTTTTTTACTGCTGTATGGTGCAAGATTCTGGCACTGGTACTCCGGAATTTATCAGTACTATATTCTGTTGTTTGTATATGCGGTACTGATTACCATGGTATATATTAATATATATATTCTGGTACCCAGATTTTTCTTTAAAACAAAATATATTACCTATCTCATCCTGCTGGTGCTTATGGGAGTTTTAGGTTTGAATATGATAAGCTATGGGTTTAAATTCTTTTTTGAAGATTTCAGAGTGGAAAATATCCGCAAGGAAGGAGAGAGGGGCAGCATCTATGAAGGAATACTGATGTGTATTCCCATTATTCTGACCACAACCACAGTAAAGCTGCTGCAGAAATGGATCAGTGACAGTAAAAGAATAACGGAACTCAACAATCTTACTTTGCAAATGGAGCTGAACGAACTCCGCAACCAGATCAATCCGCATTTCCTTTTTAATATGCTGAATAATGTAAAGGCACTTACAAGGACAGATCCTGAAAAAGCATCAGCAGTCATTGTCAAACTTTCAGAATTTCTAAGATATCAGCTGTATGAAAACGGGGAGGAGAAAACCCTTTTAATTTCGGAAATAGATTTTTTGTCGAATTTCCTTAATCTTGAAAAAATAAGAAGGGAAAATTTTTCTTTTGATATTAATGCAGAAGCAGAAAGCAGAACAGTAAAAAGTACTTTTATTCCACCGAATCTATTCACCACTTTTGTTGAAAATGCTGTAAAACACAGTGTAGATATCAGCAGTAAAGGATGTTATGTGAAAATAAATATAAACGTTGAAAACAAAATTCTTCATTTTACCTGCACCAACTCAATGAATCCAAGCCTGACCGTATCCAATACCAATTACAGCGGGCTGGGGTTGGCCAATATTAAAAGAAGGCTTGAACTTCTTTACGGAAATACTTTCAGCCTGGATATTACTTCCGGAGAAAAAGAATACACTGTCAATTTAAAAATTCCTGTATGAACTGTATTATAGTAGATGATGAACCTCTGGCAAGGGCAGAAATGCGTTCATTGATCAATGAAACATCAAAGGTTGAAATTCTGGGAGAGTTTTCCAATGCTCCTTCAGCTTTGGACTTTCTTAAAACCAATGATGTGGATCTTATTTTTCTGGATATCGAAATGCCTATGGTAACCGGACTGGAATTTGCCGAAATGCTGCCCAAAAGGTCTCTGATTATTTTCACTACGGCCTATTCCCAGTACGCTCTGAAAAGCTACGAACTGGAAGCTGTAGATTACCTTCTGAAACCAATAGATGCCAAAAGGCTGGATAAAGCTATAGAAAAGGCGATTCTTTACACAGAACTTCTGTCTAAAGATACAGTGAAAAATACAGTGGAATCCAACACCGCAGATTTTTTATTCATCAAGGCAGACAGGAGGTTCTATAAAATCAGTTTTTCAGATATTAAATTTATAGAAGGGCTGAAAGATTATGTGGTGATTCATACCCGTCAGCAGAAGCTCATCACAGCTATGAATCTTAAAACCATCCATCAGAAAATTTCATGGGAAACTTTTCTTCGGGTAAGCAAATCTTATGTAGTCAACCTCGACTTTATAGATTCATTTGACAATCATAACATCTATATTGATGAATCCGAAATTCCCATAGGAGAAGTTTACAGATCTGATTTCTTCACAAAATATGCCGGCGGATTCCTGAACTCAGAAGGATAGATTACTGCTTCTGGCCTACAAAACGAATCACAGAACCGGTCCCGTTATGAAATAAACCTTCATTAAGCTCAATTTCTTTTTCCTCCAGTTCAATAATGTCATAATCCGGAAAATCAGCTTTGATTTCTTCTGTTGAAAACAGCGATCCAATGTCTTTAGGTCCGCCAACTTTCTCATTTTTTGCTATGTATTCAAGATGCTTTTTACTGAATGCTTCAAAAATAACAATTCCTCCTTTACGCAGATATCGATCCAGCGTTTGATGTATAGAAGATTTGATGTCAGCAGTAAAATGTGCATAAATAAGGGCAATTGCATCAAACTGTTCTGTCTGGAAATTTAAGGATTTTAACTCTCCAATTTGATAATCAATAGACACATTATTATTTTCAGCAAGTCGTAAAGCCTTATTTTTTCCTTCGCTGCTGATATCAAAAGCCGAAACATTCCATCCTTTTATAGCTGCAAAAACGGCATTTCTTCCTTCGCCTTCTGCGGGAAACAGAATAATACCAGGTTTTAATTTTTCCAGCTGTTCTTTTAAATAATTATTGGGTTCTGTTCCGTAAGCGAAATCTTCGCTGCTGTATCGCTCATTCCATCTCTCGAGCCATGCATTATCTGTCATTTCGTAAGAATTCAAAGGTGATTAATTTTTACCAAATATCGGATGTTTTTTCAGTATCTCCCGAACGGAAAAACCATTGCTCAAAATAGATTCTGTAAATAAGATTTTTGAAATTAAGCAGAATAATTGTTTTTTTAATATAAGAATTTATTTAAACTTTATTTTTTGAACCATTAAGATATAATAAGTTGTTAAGAGTATTAAGATACCTTCTTAAAGTATTAAAATCAGAATGATTGATCTTAATTATACTTCATTCCTTAACTTGTTCTTAATGGTTCAAAAATAACAGAGTTTTTTTAATAAATTTAAACGGGCTTACGTTTCTGTCAGTTATTTTCCTTCAAATGACTACAGGCTTTACCTTTCAATAAAAATCCAAATACTGTTCCGTAAAAATAAAATTTGGAGTAATTTTGAAAAATGATGAATTTAAACCAGATTTTCACGAATCAGCGTACAGGAAACAATCCGCATACTAAAGCTTCAAGAACTGATTTTCAGAGGGATTTCGACAGAATAATCTTCTCTTCTGCATTCAGAAGACTGCAGAATAAGACTCAGGTTTTTCCTCTTCCGGGAAGTGTTTTTGTGCACAACAGACTAACGCACTCGCTGGAAGTTTCGTCGGTAGGGCGAAGTTTGGGAAGTATTATAGGTGAATTTATCTTTGATGCTTATAAAAGTGAACTTACGGAAGACTCAAAAAACTTCTATCTTCATAATTTAGGAAATGTAATTGCAGCGGCGTGTCTTTGTCATGATGTAGGAAATCCTGCCTTTGGACATTCAGGAGAAGATGCAATTGCAAGTTATTTTGAGCGTAATGAAAAAGACCTGAAACTGAAATTCAATGAAAAAGAATGGGCAGATCTTGTTAATTTTGAAGGAAATGCCAATGCCATAAGAGTTCTGGCGCAACGTCAGCAGGGGAAAGATGATGGCGGAATCCAGCTTACTTTTTCCACACTTGCCAGTATCGCAAAATATCCTTGTGAAGCGGTTGCCAAGAAAAAAGGGATTATTCACAGGAAGAAATTCGGATTTTTCCAGAATGAGAAAGATATTTTTCTGGAAATAGCAAAAGCAACGAATTTAATCCTGGAAAATGAGGAACCCTATATTTTTAAAAGACATCCTTTCGTATGGCTTGTAGAAGCTGCGGATGACATCTGTTATAATATAATAGATATGGAAGATGCCCACAGATTGGGAATTGTATCTACAGCAGACTGTGAAAACCTGTTTTTTGAATTAATAAGGTCTGAAAGTCATGATACGGACAGAGTTAAAAATAAATTAGCTTCCATTTCCAATGAAAATGAAAAAATCTCTTATCTGAGGGCAAAAGCGATTAATGCGCTGATCAATAAATCCCTTGAAATTTACAAACATAATTTTGAAAATATTCTTCAGGGAAATCTGGGGAACGGGCTTCTTGATATTTATAAATCCGAGAACCGCGCTTTGCAGGATATAGAGGCATTCTCCATTGAAAAGATTTACAATCATAAAGCGGTGGTGGAAATTGAAAACGCAGGTTACAATGTAATGTATGAACTTCTTGATCATTTTATTCCATCCATTCTGAAACCAGAGGATGAGCGAAAATCTTATGATAAAAAAGCACTGAAACTGATTCCGAAACAGTTCGTTTATGAAGAAGGAACAGATTATCAGAAAGTACTTGGTGTTATAGATTTTGTTTCAGGAATGACTGATAATTTTGCGACCGATCTTTACAGAAAAATTAAAGGGATTGATATCGGAATGACCGTTTAATCTGAAAGAACTATAGATCTAAAATAAAAACTCCCGGAATTTCCGGGAGTTTTTTGTATTATTTCTTGGTTTTGGAAACCTCTTTGATCAATGTGTATTTTATGGAGGATCCGTCAGCCGGAGGATTGGCAATTTTTTCGGTTTTTACTTTTAAAACATATTCATATCCCGGTTCATAGGTAAATCCTTCAATATTTGTATAGAAATTGGTCCAGTTTTCTGAAGCCTTTTCTTTTACCTGCAGACATTTCATAGGGGCTACTCCTGTACAGTCTGCAGTTTCAGGTCCTACGATGAATGTTTTTTCATCTGCTCCGGCAGCATTGGCCGTAGTGGTACATTGTGTTATTGCGAATAGGGCTGCTGCAGGAACAATTCCTTTTAGAATGGTTGCGATAATTTTCATAAACTTTATTTTACATCTTAGGTCCAATTACTATGCCGAATTTTTTGACGCAGTTCTTCTATTGTTTTTTAGTTTTTAATTATTTAATTTGAGCGCTTCTAAAAATTTAACCAAAGGACACAAATACTAAAATATAATATGAATAATCCAATTCAAATTGAAAATTATAAAATTCAGAAACCTGAAAAATGGGCAGGAAATATAGAAGATCATGAGCTTATTGATAAGATCAAAGACTCTGAATTTTCCAGGAAACAGATTGATGAAGGAAGAGATTACTGCTATTTTCTTGATAAAAAATATTATACAAGCAATACCGAAAACAGTGAATATGTTTGTATGGCCTATACGCTCAATGAACCGGGAAATCTGGAAAGGGCTTCTGTTTCGGAGGTTATTGTAGAGGAAAATGAAGTATACAGTATTCACAGGATCAGTGTTCTGAGAGATGGAGTGTTAATTGATAAAATTCCGGATACCAAAATAAAAGTACTGGACAGTGAGAATCAGAGCAGCGGAGGGATTCTAAGCAGTAACAAGAAAATTAATATTACGATTAAGGATCTTCGTCTTTATGATGTCCTGATTCTGGAAGATTCAAGATTTAAAGCATTTACAGAGCGAGACTTTCTGAGAAAGGAATTTTCAAAGTATGTATGGGTAAGTCCGGATAATTACTGGGCATATGGCAGCTTTAAATTTACTTTTATCAATGACCGGGAACAGGATATTGCTTATAAAAAAACGTTTTTCAGGGATGAACAGGGAAATGTTCTGGAACCCGAGATCCATTATCTGAAGAAAGGAGAGAGGCTTTTGATCGAAGAAGAGAATTATATCAATCCGGTAGATGCGAGCCGTGAGATTTTCCCTTTTATAGATTTTGCAACAGTAAGCAACTGGAAAGATCTGTCCAACTATATTGCTCCGATTTATGAAGAAATATACAATAGATATTCTTTAAAAGATTTTGCCCCCAATCTTGCCGAAAAGCTGGATGCAGTATCCGGTCAGGATGAAAAGCTCCAGTTTGCCATAGAATATGTACAGAACCATATTTATTATATTTTCAATGCAGACGAGATGAACGGGCATAAGCCGCAGGAACCTTCCGTCACCTATGAAAATAAACAGGGCGATTGCAAGGCAAAATGTGTTCTGCTGAAAGTTATTTTAGATTATATCGGTGTGGATTCTTCGGTAGTTCTCGTTAATTTTCATACGGATTACTATATCAAATATTACCTTCCTTCGTTGCTTAGTTTTAATCATGTGGTGGTAAAGATCAATTATAAGGGTCAGGAGTATTTCATCGATGCTACAGTCCGTGATGAATTCGGGCTGATTGAAAACCGTGGCTTTATTTATTTTATGCATTACCTGGAAGTGAAACCGGATCAGGTACTGCAGGAAAGAAAATCACATAAGTTTCCGTATTACTGTATTGATGAAAAGGTTGAGTTTAATGCCCAGAATACTATAGGACAATTGAAATTGACCACCACTTACAAAGGAAACCGCGCCAACGCAATGAGAAGGTATTTTAAAAGCACCAATAAAAGGGAAATCATAGACAGTTGGAATAGCTTCCTGTTTTATGGGCTTAATTATTCCGGCGACAGAAACGGAACAGATGTCAGGAATATTTTCAAAGATGCAGTGATTGATATTGTAAGTGATGATAAAAAACTGAATGAATTCAAGATTCATTACGCCGCTACAGTAGAAAATCCTTATTATGTAGATCCGCAGAAAAACCGTTTTTTAATGTATTTTGACCGGAATGTTATCAAGGCAGGCGCAAGGGATTTTATGCATAAGGATCTTTCTTTCTGGCATAATTTCGACAGTGAAAAGTATGAGATCAATTTATATACAGATCAAAAAATTGATACCCAGGAAAAATATACGGTTCAGGAAAGCACCATAAGCAATCCGTATTTTGATTATAAAAGCCGTAAAAAAATTACTAAAAACGGAGCTACAGTTTTTATAGAATATAACCCTCTGGTGAATCTGGAAATTCCGCAGGATAAGTTTGAAGCATTCCGGGAAGATCATCATACTGTGGCAGACAGTAACTTTGGATTGGGGATTGATATTATTGAACCCGGCTTGATGAATATGATTAAATTTAACTTTAAAAAGAAGTTTAAATAATATTGATAATCAGTATTTTAAAAATATTACTTAAATTTAAGTTTAATGTTTTTATTTTAAAGTTTCGGCGGCCGGAGGCCGCCGAAACTTTAAAAATTACCCAAAGAACATCTATTAAAATGTACTTCTGAAACATTCAATACTAAACTAAATAAACTTAAGAGTCAAAAGTCTTTTGTGAATTTTGTAGTCCAAAAAATAGGTTAATGTAAACTCTCAGAATCTTTTGCTTCAGGAACTGTTCCCCTGAATTTCTGTTTGCCTGTCAACAATTCAAAAAACAATCTGAAATCAGAAATCAATGACCACAAAGGATATTTGAATGTAGCGGGTTTATTCTTCTCAATGACAGCATGACTGAACCATGCGAAACCGTATCCTACGATTGGAATATACCATAGAAACCTTTCCTTGCCTGAGCTGATAACATACCAGATTACAACAAATACCAGAAGAGTTCCGATAAAATGAAAGATTCTTGTTCCTGTTTTACTGTGTTCAGTAAGATAGAACTGATAGAATTCTCCGTAAGTTTTTATTCTTTGTGACATGGTGAATCAGTTTATAGTTATATTGAAAACTATGCAATAATTCTGCCGATTTAATGAAAAATAAAGGGCAAATTCACCGGATTGCGAATTTGCCTTTTATTATATTTATTTAGATAATTTTTATGCTGTTTCCTTTCTGAGCTTACTGTTTTTATAACCGTAGCAGAAATAGATTATCAAACCTAAAGCGAACCATAGACCGAACCAGAACCAGTTCTCATGGCTCATTCCCGTAAGGAGATATAGGCATGAACTTAAACCGATTAATGGAATCAATGAGAAATTTTTAATAAAGGCAAAAATGCACAGAACCAGATTAATCAGGATGAATACGAAAATAGAAGCTCTGAATTCTCCTTCTTTGGGATCGCTCCAGTCCATTAAATTGGTAAAAAACTCAGGCTGCCACAAATAGAAGCCAATTAATCCGCCAATGAAAATAACGGGGAATATGATTTTACCGTTAACATACGGAAGGTGAAATCTGCCTTTGATCTTTTCTTTTGCCGGAAGCATTAAGACCCCTGCACAAACCAGTACAAAAGCGAAGATTGTTCCGATACTTGTAAAATCAAGGATAAATGTTTTATCGGTAAACAGAATAGGAACTCCTACTGCAATTCCTGTAATAATAGTTGCAAATGAAGGTGTTTTATATTTTGGATGTACAGTCTTGAATTTCTCAGGCATCAGCCCGTCACGGCTCATGGCGTACCAGATCCTTGGCTGTCCCATTTGGAATACCAGTAATACGGTAGTAATAGCAACAATAGCCACGAAAGAAACAACAAGTTCCATCCATGCTACATTTGCATTAGATTTTTCAAATATGAATGAAAGCGGGTCACCTATACCGTCAAATTTCCTGTAATCAACCATTCCTGTTAAAACAAGAGTTAAAGCAATATAAATTACCGTACAAAGTACAAGAGAGATAATCATCCCTTTCGGAAGCGTTTTCTGAGGGTCTTTGGTTTCTTCGGAAAGAACACTTAATGCATCAAAACCGATGTAGGCAAAGAAAACCCCTGAAACTGCGCTCATAACTCCTGCAAAACCATTAGGCATGAATGAAGCCACCTGGGTTTCCGGATTTACAGGTGTCCAGTTATCCGTATTGATGTAAGCAAAACCTACAAGGATTACGAGAACAATAACCGCCAGCTTTAAAATAACCAAAGAATTATTGAAATTTTTACTTTCTTTTACCCCTACATAACAAAGCCATGTAATCAAACCGTTGATTACCAATGCAGGAACGTCAACGATGAACTTTAAACTTCCGATCAATGGTGCAGTGCTCCATGCATTTAAAAGTTCTTTATTTTCGGAACCGGATAGAAAAGCTTTTTTGGCTTCCGTATAACTGCAGGTAAGATAATCAGGAATGTGCATACCCAGACGCCCTAAGAAGCTGGTGAAATAATCAGACCAGGAAAAAGCAACGTAAATATTCCCGAAAGAATATTCCATGATCAGTGCCCATCCGATTACCCAGGCAATCAGTTCCCCAAAACTTGCATACGCATATGTATAAGCGGAACCGGCTGTAGGAATTCTACTCGCAAATTCAGCATAGCATAATGCTGTAAAACCACATGCAAAACCACAAATTAAATACAGTAGAATAACTCCGGGACCACCTCTGAAAACCGCTTCACCTAAGCTGCTGAAACTTCCGGCTCCGATAATGGCCGCAATACCAAAAAAAACAATATCCCAAACACCTAAAACCCTTAAAAGGCTTGTAGACGTATCTGTTTCTGAATAGTTTTTCCTTCTAAAAAGTTGATTCATTCAATATTTATTTGAGTTTGAAAAAAAGCAAATGTAATGATTTTTTATTTTGATGTTAACCGTCATCTTAATATTTAGTTAAAAATGCAGAAGTTTATAGGCTAAAAGCCTTTATTCTTGATAAATAGGTATTTCCACATAGCTGTCATTGTACCATTTTATTTCCAGTGGTTCACCGGCATCTTTTATGGTTTCATCACTTACATCTTTTCCGGTTCCGTAGTTGATCTGCCAGCTTGGGGTTTTATTTACACCGACTAACAAAACCAGTTTGCTTCCTTTTTCTATTTTTTTACTGATGAATATTGAATTTATAATAGGGATCTGTTCTATTTTACCGGGTGTAAGGAGCTGACGTACAGCATTGTTTTTTGCGTAGCTTGCTCTTACAATATGAGTGGATAGCAGAAACGTTTTTCCATCCGGCTGTACCTGATATAGGTAGGTATCCGTATCAAAATCTTTTTTATTGATGGCAACATTGAAAAAGCCAGACAGATTTCCACTGATAATAAGGTCTTTGTCTAAAACCTCACTTTCAAAATGAATGGAATTTGTAGTTTTAACACTATCAACTTTGCTTACTTTGTAATAGGTGTCTTTTTGGTCCCTGTTTTTAAAATCCACGGTTTGTTTAACGAAGTTTTTCTCGCTTGGCTGATTAAAAACTGATGAAGCGTTTTTATGGTCCTGAAGATAAAATTTAACCGTTGAAGTATGCATTTTTTCCAGAGTGGGAACATGTTTCCACGTATTTGTATTCATCACCTGAAAATTGATCTTATCTTTTAAAAGCTCAGGTTTTTTACCGTTTTTCAGGATATAATCAAACCACGAAAAAGCCAGATCATCAATGCTTATTCTCGCTGCAGTATCTATTGGCCTGCCGCCGACATAAGTAAATCCGTAACTTTGTGCTCCGCCATGATCATAAGGACCCATTACCAGATAATGATTGGCATTTTTATTATACTGATGATGAGCTTTAAAATAAGATAGTGCCCCGATCTGGTCATCGTCATAATAGCCCGTAGTTGTTAAGATCGGGATATTGATGTTAGCAAAATCCTCTTTATAAGGAACCATTTTCTGCCAGTATTCATCATATCCCGGATGATCCAGCCATCTCTGAAAGATCTTGTTGGGTTTACCGCTTATCGTATCCAGAGCTCTGAACGATTTTCCGCTTTTGTACCATGCAGTATTAATGGAATCCCATTTCGTGGAATTGTTAAAATCCGCTTCATCCGTAAGCTTATTGTTAGTTACATAATTGATCCACTGCAGCATATAGCTCATAAAAATATTATTTTGGGCCGGATAGTCTATTCCGATTCCTACAGCGACCTGCGGAACAATTGTCTTTAAAGCCGGATGTAGTTTCTTTACCGCAGCCCACTGGCTGAAACCCAGATAGCTTCCGCCAATCATTCCAACTTTACCGTTGCTCCAGGGTTGTTTGCTTATCCAGTCGATTACTTCATAAATATCCTGGGATTCATGTTCAAAAGGATTATTCTCATCATTGCTGTTTCTCTTGCCACGGGTGTTTACAACTGCTCCTACATAGTTATAAATAGCCGCTCTCTTTCCGAAATAAGTATCAAAAGGTCCCGCATAGATATTGTTTGTGAGAATAACAGGAAGAGGGGATGTGTTTTCCTTTTTTCTGACGATGGTGATGGTCAGTGTGCTCCCGTTTTTTGTTTTCAGATCTTTGGTCTCGATGATGAATTTCTCCTGCTCTTTTGCCTTTGCTAGATCCATTATCTGCGGTTTAATCCCGGAATAGGTCTTATAATTCAAATAATTATTACATAGAGCCAGTGCTGTCCCGTAATCTATGCTGTCTTTATCTTTCTGCTTATCCAGACTCTCTTTCAGAAGTTTTCTTGCAGCAGCAACATCTCCATCAACGGCCATATTTACTTTAGTGATTAATTTGTCCGTGAGGCTTTCATATTTTTTATTAAATGCTTTTTGAAGGGCATCATGAAAAGATATTTTGTCTTTTTCCTCAGCCAGTTTTGCCAGACTGTAGAATTCATAAGCAATGAATCTGTTTCCTGCCATACTGTGATCAGCGAATTCATTCCGGTAATCTGATAATGTGGCAACGGATTTTTTATAATCCTTAGCTACCATTTGCAGACGGAAAAGATTATCCGAAAAAGCAATTTTATTTGTGTTTTTTAATTTCTGCAAACGTGGTTGCGTTATCAGTTTTGAGGCAAGAAGCGGCATCTGTTTATCCAGAACGGTAGAGTCAGTCACTGCAGTTTTTGGAAAGTAAAATTTTTGAGCCTGCAGTAGATTGACAAAAATTAATGCTAAAAGTATTCTAATTTTCATGTTATGGTATGTTTTTAGCTGCTGTAGAATGAGGATTAAATCAAAATATTTTTTGACGGTTCAATATTGATTCTCTGTTCAATTTTGCTGACACTAAAATAATCATTTTTTGTCATCAGACAGGGAAATGTATTTAATTGATATTTTGGATTATTAAACCTTTAAAACTTGCTTAAACAATAAGTTTTTAATATTTTCGTTAACTTATATAGACTAATCTTTTTATTCAGAAAAAGAATGAATTCAAAAAAAATCCTTCTCTCAGCTGCCGTGCTTTATTTCGGAATTTCCGAAGCGCAACAGTCACAGTACTTTACACAGAAAGAAAACTACAGATTCAACCTCGCCGAAAATCTTTATCAGACCAAAATATACAATGCTTCCCAGTTCGAATATGCAAGACAATACTTCTATAACCAGAACTTGTCCAAATCGAGAAAAGAAGCAGCACAGTTTTTTGATAATGTGATCGGGGTGATTCTTCAGAAAAATCATGCAGAGGAAGGGTTGACTGCCTTCATGAAAGAGTATCCGAATTCTGCATATTTTGCTCAGGCTAATCTTCCATTGGCTGATTATTATTTAGCCAAAAAAGATTTTGAGAAAGCTCTGGAGACCCTGAAAAAAGTGAATCAGTACCAGCTTTCAAAAGAAGAAAATACACAGTATATTCTGAAACTGGGCTACGCCAAATTCATGATGGGAGATACCAAAGGAGCTACAGACGCTCTTGAGGAAGCCTATAAAACAGCTGATGAATCTCAAAAAGGAGATATAGCTTATATGCTGGGACATCTTTATTACTCAAACAGACAGAGTGATAAGGCTTTCCAGTATTTTGATTCGGTAAAAGACCAGCCTAAGTTTTCTAAACTGGTACGTCCTTATTATGTACAGATGTACTATAACGACAAAAATTATGACCAGGCAATTACAGAAGGAACAGCTCTTCTGAACGAAGATATTTCCGATTCTTACAAAGCGGAGGTTCGCAAGATCATCGGGGAAAGTTACTTCATGAAAAATGATTATACTTCGGCTTATCCGCACCTGAAAGATTACCTGAATGTACAGCAGAACCCTTCTGAAAATGACCTTTATGAAATGGGATTCGTAGCTGCCCAGCTTAAAAAATATGATGAGGCAGTTTCTTATTATAATCAGCTTGTTAACAGCAATTCAGCGCTTGCACAGAATGCTTACTATCAGTTGGGGAATGCCTATCTGGCGGTAGATAAAAAACAGGAAGCCCTTTCAGCATTCCGTTCTTCTTATCAGATGGATTATGATGCCAAAGTAAAGAAACTGGCACACGAACAATATGCAAAATTAAGTTATGATATAGGAAACCCATTTGAAAGCCCTTCTGCGGTGATTCAAAGCTATATCAATAACAATCAGAATGATGCGAATGCTCCGGAAATGAGATCGCTCCTTGTGAAATCATATTTATACTCCGGAAATTATAAGGAAACCCTTAATGCGATCGACAGACTTAAGGATTCTACCCCTGAAATCAATAAAGTGGATCAGGAGGTTTCCTATTTATTAGGAACGGAGGAATTCAACAAAGGGAATTATGACGAGGCAGAAACGTATTTCCTGAGAAGTTTAGGATTTAATATCAATAAAGAATTTTATAACAGAGCATTATACTGGTTGGGACAGGTGTATTACCAGAAGGGAAATTATCCCTCTGCCATTGCCCGTTATGAAAAGCTGCTTAACGAAAACTTTCCTGAAAAACAGCAATTGCCGTATGATTTGGGATATGCTTATTTTAAAGCTAAAAAATTCGACCAGGCACAGACCTATTTCAAACAGTATCTGAGCAATCCGAAACCTGAATTTAAAAACGATGCGGAACTTCGTCTGGCAGATATTCACTATGCGAATAATGACCTGAACGAAGCTATTGCAATTTATGATAAGAATGAAGATGCGACAGATTACACTTTATATCAGAAAGCAATGGCTTTAGGATTTAAAGGCGATACACAGGCAAAGATCACTAATCTTAAAAATCTTTTATCCAAATATCCGGATTCGGAATATTATGACGATGCCCAGTATGAAATGGGAACGGCATACGCAGCTCAGGATGATTTTACGAATTCCAATGATGCTTTTGCGAAAGTGATCAAAACATCTTCGGATAAAGATCTTGTTGCGAATGCATCCATCTACAGGGCACAGAATTATATTGACCAGAACCAGAGCGATAAAGCACTTTCTGAGCTTAAATCTTTAGGTGAGCAATATAAAAATACGGCTTACGCTGAAAAGATTGTTCAGGCTGCAAAACCTCTTTTCACGAAAAACGGCGACGTTTCAGGATATGAAAGCTTTGCAAAAAGCATCGGGGTAAATGTGGCCGCATCTGAAATAGATGAAATCAACCTTTCTACCGGGAAACAGTATTTCACGAAGAAAGACTATAAGAATGCCATTTCTTACTACGAAAAATATTTAACTCAGAATCCTACCGGAGAAGGTCTTTATCAGGCTAAATACGAGCTGGGAGAAAGTTATTACCAAACCAATAATGCTACGAAAGCGCTTCTTGTTCTTCAGGAAGTGGCATCGGTTCAGAATGATTACCAGGATGATGCTCAGACTCGTCTGGCACAGATTTTTGTAGCTCAGGGGAATACGGCAGAAGCCAAAAAATATCTTGAAAATATTAAAAACTCTTCTGACATCAACATTAAAAATTATGCTAATGTTGAGTTGATGAAGATTTATGCAGGCGAGAAAAACTTCTCCCAGGCTGAAAAGCTGGCGGACGCAGTGATCGCAAACACGAAAAACTCTGCAGCAGTTATTGAAACTGCAAAAGTGATCAAAGCGAGAAGCTTAATGAATTCAGGAAAAGATAAGGACGCACAGACGGCTTATACTTCTCTTGAGAAATCTTCCAATACATCTGTGGCAGCAGAAGCATTATATGCCAAAGCCTATTATCAGAATAAAGGAAAAGCATTCAAGTCGTCGAATGAGACAATCTTTAAACTGGCTAACAATTATGCTTCCGAAGATTACTGGGGAGCAAAAGCTTTGGTGCTGATGGCTAAAAACTATGTGGGACTGAAAGACAATTACCAGGCAAGCTACACCTGCGACCAGATCATCGAGAATTACAAAGATTTCCCGGAGATTGTAGCAGAAGCAAAAGAGGTTAAAAAGCAGATTAAAAAGTAAAAGTAGTATCGTGTTCATGTAAATATCATTAAACATTTTACATGAGTACATAAATACAAAGAATAATGAACAGAAAAATTCAATTATTATCCATATTATTTTTAGGGTTTTCGCAGTTTGCGTTTGCCCAGATCAAGGAGGAAAAACTGATTCTTAATAAGAAGCGGGAGCCAGAGGTGAAGAAGATCGAGAAGAAGAAGACTTCTGTGGAAACCATTAAGAATTATCCGCCGGAAGAAAAATCCCAGAATCCTGTAAAGTATACCATTACGGATGTGCCTGCAGTTTCGGATTTTAAAACTTCTACCATTCAGGGGCAGGATGTGACTCCGAAATTTGAGGGAACAGCTCAGAACAATTACGTTCAGTTTGGAATGGGTAACTTCGGAAAAATCCTTGCAGATGCCAATATTTCCAAAACACTTGACAATAAATTAGAAGTTGGAGCAGATTTTCACTTTCTATCTACATTAGGCCTGAAAAAAGAATATGCGTGGGATTCTAAACAGAGTTCTACGGCAATCGGAGCTTATTTAAATTCATACGGTGAAAAAGGGAAATTCAACCTGAATGCTCAGTATGGTTTGGATAATAACAGATATTACGGAATTTATGCCTTAGAACCGGCTGCAGATGTAGATTTGAAGCAGAAAGTAAACCAGTTTAAGGTGAATGGATATTATGATTTTTATTCCAATGAAATTTTAAATGATGTAAGGGTGAAATCTTCTTTCCTGAAAGATCATTTTGATGCGCAGGAAAATCAGGTTTCCATCTTGGCAAATCTTTCAAAGCATGCCGTTGAAATTGGCAAATCAGGAATCAATTTAAATGCAGATTTGGGAGTAGGTATTGAAGCTGTGAAAACAGAATTTGCCATCAGAGATAAAAATTCATCCAATTTCTTCAATACAACTTTAGATCCGAAAGTAACGTTCAGAAAAGGAGATTCTTATTTAATGCTTGGATCTACATTTTCTTTCCTGAACGCCAAGAATTCAAATGATCTGCTTGGCGGGGAAGTGAAAAACAATAAAACATACTGGTTTCCACAGGCGGAATTCCAGTTTGCTGCTGCTAAAGAATTTAAGTTCTATGGAGGGGTAGACGGCGGTCTTAAACTGAATACGTACGGAGACCTTTTACAGGCGAATCCATTCATCGTTTCTGACCAGTTTTTAAGACCTACTGAGACTCAGTATCATTTTTACGCAGGTTTGAGAGGGGATATTGATGAAACCTTCAAATATGACGTTTCCGCAGGCTATGGAAAGATGAGAAATATTATGTTCTTCCAGGGAAATAACCTGTTTGATGATACTTATACTCTGAACCGTTCTGCATATAATTTTGCCAACACATTTTCTGCCGTATATGATGACGGAAATGTAAGTGATATCAAAGGAAGTTTACAGTATTTCCCACTTGAAAACCTGATTTTAGATGCAGAAGTAAAGTTTACAAAGTACGATCTTAAAAACTATAAGGATATTTATAATGTTCCTTTATTAAATGCAAGTATCGGAGCGAAATATACCATGCTTGACAAAAAACTATTGTTAGGATTCAAGGGGATTTTTGCAAGTGACAGAACAACGAATTCTTTTGCCATTGAAGGGGTAGCAAATCCGGGAGGAATGGCATATCAGTCTACGGAAGACAGAAATGACAAAGTAGGTGGCTATGCAGATCTGAACCTTTCTGCGGAATATAAATTTCATAAAAACTTCAGCGTTTTTGCCATCGGAAATAACCTTCTGAACTCGAATTATCAGACATATAAAGGGTATAAGGTCCTGGGTGCACAAATTCTGGGGGGTGTGAAAATTACGTTCTAGACTTTAAGATATTTTAATAAAATAAAAAGCCTTACATTCCGGATGTAAGGCCTTTTTGTTCTTATAAAGTGTATTTATTTTTTGTCTGTAACAGTTGGCAGGACATCATTTAATAAGGTAACCAACATCTTTCCGGGTTCTTCCCAAGGGATAAGATGGGCGGAATTTTCAAACCAGATTCCTTTTTTTACAGGTGCTTTTACATTTTGTAACCATGTATTTGTAGGCTCAGAAGGAGTTGTGTAATCATGTCGCCCCATGAACATAAAAACTGGGATTGGAAAGTTTTTTACTCCTTTAAAATCAACGTTTAAAAACTCAGGTAGAAGTCTTTTCAATGTAAAAAGGCTTCCGCCACCAAGGGCATCAAGATCCTTTTCCGAATACTCTGAGAAGAGCAGAGGTGCCTGAAAATAATACCTAGAATTATTTCTGAATGCAGTAAGCCCGCCATAATACTGCGGCCATTTCCTTGCGATGATAATTCTTTCTCTTGTAACCGGTTGATTTCCGGGATAGGGTGCAATAGATTTCAGTTCTTTTATAGCTATGTCATTTTTTAAACGGATTGCTTCTTTTAAAGCATATTCTACACTTAAACGCTCATTGTCTTTGGTATTGATGATCTGACCAATTCCTACATAAGCATAAAAAAGATCAGGTCTTTTCAGGGCTGCATTCATAGAAACAATAGTTCCCCAGCTGTGTCCCATTAATATGACTTTTTTCTTGTTATATTTTTTCTGAATATACTCTGCCAATTGAATAGCATCCTTCACATATTGATCAATGTGTATGGTTTCTCCCAAATTAACGGTATCATTAATGGCATAAGTTTTTCCGGCTGCTCTCTGATCATAATTAACTACTGTGAAATATTCTTCAACAGGTCTCTGAAACATCCACATGACCGGAGCTACGGGGGAGGCTGGTCCGCCATGAACAAATAATATTATCGGGTTTTCTTTATTCTGTCCTCTTACATATACCTGCTGCTTTATATTTCCTATAGTGACAGGATAACTTTCCTGGATCCCGTTTGGTGAAACAATTGAATCCAGATCCTTAATGATTTCTTTGGCTTTGGCATACTCATCATTAGGTTGATTATTCTGTGCAAAGAATGCAACTGCCCAGAACAACAAAAAAGCTGACAATACTTTATTTCTCATAATTTTTTAATCTGTAAAACATATAATATGTTTATAATATAAGTCTGAAATTTATTTTGGATGTTACATGTTCTGTTTTAAATATCTGAGCTTTAATTATTTGTCCCTATTGACAATTTTTGCTTAATAATTTTCTCAACTGATCACTTGTGAAAAAGATGATTTATCCTGTCAATGATTTTGGAATTAAACTTTTGCAGGCTTTATAAATTGTAAAAAAATCAGTATTTTCGCAGTCGGAATCATAGCAATGATACTCTGAGATTATTTATTGCTTATGAGTAAGGCTGCATAGTTTAATGGATAGAACTTCGGATTTCGGCTCCGACAGTGAGGGTTCGAATCCTTCTGCGGTCACTTTTTAATAAAAAGAGAATTTGTAAATTGAATAATTGCATTTTCTCTTTTTTTGTTTGGATGATATTTAAAAGAATTAAAGCAGTATTATATTCATGAAAATTAAAATAGCATAGATATATGGATCATGTTTCAAGCATGTTCTGGAATTAAGCTATTCATTTCCTTTTTTATTTAAAAATAAAAACAATTTACTTATACTATATTCAAGATACATTTCCCATTAACATTCAATCTGAGTTTATAAAAATATTTTTATGTAAATTAGGATGATGAATGAAATTTTTAAAATGTTCAAAATAGATGTGGCAGAATCTGAGAGAATAAGCCGTTTAGAGAATGATCCGCATTACCATGATTTTGAGGAGCTGCTGATCGGGAAATCCGGTCAATTGGAACATTTTATTGATTCAAAATCTCAGCTGATGGATGCTCCGTTTGTGAGTTTTATTGCTCAGGGAAAAGTTCATCGGGTTCGGCCTTTGGCAAAAAATGATAAATGCGATATTTGGGCAATACGTTTCAAAACCGAATTTATTGCGGATACCGTTTTTCAGCTGTATGCTACTTATCACGACAAAGCCAATATTTGTCTTAAAACCGATGAATGTTTTGAAAGACTCAATATAATTTGTGAAATAATCTATCAGGAATATTTACAGCCTGCTCCGGACCTGTCTGTTATCAGGCAGCTGTTAAGCAGTTTATTTACTATTATAGAATCCGAAAGAAAAAAACTTAACCTTAACAATGATGAATCGAAAAAGATTCAGGGATTAACATTTAAGAATTTTCTACAGCTTTTGGAAACACATTATAAAGAAGCAAAAGATGTGAATTTCTATGCTGAAAAACTTTTTATGTCCACAAGAAATCTCAACTTGATTTGTCAGGATATCTTGCATCAAAGCGTATCCGAAATCATTGAAACCAGAAAACTGACTGAAGCCAAGAATCTTTTAATTACAACAGATAAGACAATTGCTGAAGTTGGTTATGAACTTGGATTCAATGAAAAAACCTATTTTACATATGCTTTTAAGAAAAAATCGGGCCTTACTCCTTCTGAATACAGAAAAGAAATGGCAAAACTGATTTCCTAAAATCACAACTATTTTTCTGATTTGTGTTATCCCTTCATTCTGTTGTTTTCAGAAATTTGTCTCATAATTTTAAAACAATAGAAAATGAAAAATTCATTTATTACAAAAGCAGTTTTTATAACATCATTTGTAGCAATGCTGGGGCTTACGGCCAATGCCCAAAGCAAAAAAAATTCAGAAAGCGAAAAAGCACTAAAGCAAATCAAGGAATTGGCAGCAGCCAATGAAATTATTTCTAAAAACCTGGCAACCTTTGATACGTTGGACTATATAGTTTTCAGTAACAGGGAATGGACCCGTCTTCATGAAAGTCATGCTAAAGATATTCTGGTACACTTTCCGGATGGACATACTGAAAAAGGATTGGATCAGCATATCAAAACACTGGATGCAATGTTTGTTTATGCTCCCGATACAAGAATCAAAGAACATCCGATCAAAATAGGAAGTGGAAATATCACGGCAGTAATGGGATATATGGAAGGAACATTTACCAAGCCAATGCCTTTGGGTGACGGAACATTTATACAGCCGACAGGCAAAAAATTCAGACTTCCGATGGCAACTATTGGTATTTGGAAAACGGACGGTACTATGAGTGAGGAGTATCTGTTCTGGGATAATAAATCTTATATGGATCAGATTATGGCTAAGTAAGCCTGAAATAAGCTTTTACATTCATAAAAAGAGATGCTCTTGTTTAAAAGCAAGGGGTCTCTTTTTATTTTTAACTCTCTGTATACAGAATGTTATTTCAAGTCTTATTTTATATTTCGTTTCTGCAGATGAACAGGTTTCCCATTTTTATTTAGGGTTAAATCTTATAATATTTTAAGTGGGCAAATTAAGGTTGGAAAATATTGTGTAGCAATAAGATGTGAGTATTAAAAGGTTAATTATATTGTATTTTTTATAGAATAATTAGTTAAAATTAACACATTGTATTGTGAAATATTATTAATAATTAATTATATTTGTTTGAAATTAAAAACCATCAAGTGCTGAATTAAACGATAAATAATGTTTTTTAGGTCTTCTGTAGTATGGTGAATTTTTTAAAAATCAAAGAGTTAAGGTATATACCTAGATGGTTAGTTTTTTTTATTGATATTGCAATAGTTTCCTTTTCTACCTTAACTACATATTTGCTCTTAAAAAACCTGCATGTAAAAATTAACTTTATTGAGTACTTCGATGAAGACTTTTTGGTGCTTATTGTTGTCAATGTCCTGTTTATGCTATCCTTTAAAACATATGCGGGTATTATAAGGCATTCTACTTTTTTTGACTTTTTTAGGATTTTATGGTCTTCAGGGAGTGTTCTTATTGTATTGCTGGGGCTGAATTTTATATCAGAATCAGCATTAGAAAGATCAATGTATCCATATCCTGCTATTTTCCTGCTTTTTTTTATTTCTATTTTTCTGATGTTCTTTTTCAGAATGATTACCAAACAGTTTTTTAGTGTATTTATAGGTCCTGAAAATAATTTTTCCAAAGTGAGAATTGCTGTTGTCGGGGTAGAAGGTGAATCTGTGTCATTGGCGAATGCGATTATTCACAATCCTGGTCATGCCTATCAGCTGGCTGGTTTTTTTAGTGCCAGGTCAGATTCTAAAAAAGCAATGCTGCTCGGGCGTAAGATTTATAATAAAAAAGAGCTTCTTAAAAATAATCATTTGACCGACCGGTTTGATGCGGTTTTAATCAGGGAAATGATGACCAGATCAGAAATGGAAGGATGGACGGCTTTTGCTCTGGATAAAGGATTGAAAATATTTAAAGCGCCTGATATCAGAAAAATAAAAGAAAGTACTCTTGTGGGAAGTATTCGTCCGCTTCAGATTGAAGATTTGCTGGACCGTGCCCCTATAGAAATAGAGAGTGGGGAGGTAAAAAGCTGTCATTTTAATAAAAGTATTTTGGTGACCGGAGGAGCAGGTTCAATAGGAAGTGAGATTGTAAGGCAGGTTGCCCGGTTGGACTCGTCACTTATTGTGGTTGTAGACCAGGCAGAATCTCCTTTGCATGAGCTGAAGGTTGAGCTGTTGGAGAAATTTCCTGATCAGAACTTCAAATTTGTTCTGGCGGATATTTCAAATCACTACAGGCTTGAAAAATTGTTTGATGAATACCGTTTTTCAATAGTTTATCATGCAGCAGCATACAAGCATGTTCCTTTAATAGAAGATAATCCGCATGAGGCTATCTTCGTAAATATCGGAGGAACTAAAAATTTGGCTTTATTATCCAGGCAGTATAATGTGGATTGTTTTGTCATGGTGTCTACGGATAAGGCTGTAAATCCCACCAATGTAATGGGAGCTTCCAAGAGGGCAGCTGAACTTTTTGTACAGTCACTGCAAAACTGTCCTGACAATACTACAAAATTTATTACAACACGCTTTGGGAATGTGTTGGGTTCCAATGGTTCCGTAATTCCGCATTTCAAAAGACAGATTGAAAAAGGAGGCCCGGTTACGATTACCCATCCTGATATCATCCGCTACTTTATGACGATTCCTGAAGCCTGCGAGCTGGTTCTTCAGGCGGGCACGATGGGACAGGGAGGTGAAATTTATGTTTTTGATATGGGTAAACCTATTAAAATCCTGGACCTGGCAAAAAGAATGATAAAACTGTCAGGATATACGCCTGATGTTGATGTTAAAATTGATTTTATCGGTTTAAGACCCGGTGAAAAACTGTATGAAGAGCTTTTGACTGATAATTCCACAACTATTCCTACGCATCATGAGAAAATACTGATATCAAGGGATCCGGTGATGGAATTTGAAGACATTGAAATTTTATGTAAACAGATTATGCGGGCGGCGATAAAGAAAGACAGTTTACAGGTCGTTAAGATTTTAAAGATTATTGTGCCGGAATTTAAAAGTAATAATTCGGAATTTGAAATTCTGGATAAAATACCGGAACATGAAGTGTGTCAGTAACATAGTTTTAATTATGTGAAAAATTATTTAAAAATAAATAAATATTTTTATCAATTTACTTCAATCGGAACGAAAATTGCTTCGAAAAGAATTAATCTTAGAATAATATAACGTATTAAGAAAATTTCACGAAAATGTGAAAATCTAAATAAAGCATAAAAACATACGTAGTACGCTCCTGTATAATGAATATTCTAAAAAAATGAGCGTAACACCACTAGATTAAGAAACATATGAAGAGAACTATTATTACGTATTTAATCCTGTTATCGGTTACTTTATTGTCATGTAAGCCGAAACAGAATATGGTATACATGTCAAAGCACAATATGGAGGAGGAAGTTACCAAAGCAAAATTTGAGGGATTGCATATTCAGGAAGGTGATGTTCTTCTCATTCTTGTTTCTGCTCTTGATGAAATTGCTGTAAAGCCTTTCAACCTTAATACAACCAATAAGGTGGGAAGTGATACCAATACCGGAATAAATCAGTATGTACAGCCAAGCGAATATCTGGTAAATGAAGAAGGCTATATAAATTTTCCCGTATTAGGAAATGTTTTTGCTAAAGGGATGACTCAGGTTCAGCTGAAACAGGACCTGGAATCCCGTCTGAAAAGATACCTTACAGATCCTATGGTGTCAATCACTCTGAAAAACTTCAATGTAAATATTCTGGGTGAAGTGAAAGACCCCGGACAGAAACAGAGTGTTTCGCAAAAGATTAATGTTTTTCAGGCACTTGGCCTTGCGGGCGATATGACAGATTATGGAGACCGTACGAATGTAAAACTTATCCGTACTGGAGATGATGGAACAGACCAGGTTGTTAATATTGACCTGACGAGATCCGATATTGTAAGCTCGCCGTACTATTATATGAAGCAAAACGACATATTGTATGTACAGCCTGATAAAAACAAGCAGGTTCTGGCTAATACGAACCCGAACAGAGCTCTTACATTCCAGATTATTGGAGCATTGCTAACGGCAGGGACACTTATTATTGCTTTAACACGAAGATAAAATATGCAGCAGACAGAATTTCAGGCAAAGGAGGAAAAATTAAATTTAAGGAAAGCCATTTCTAAATACCTCTATAAATGGCCGTGGTTTATTGCCTCTGTTTTAATCTTTGTATCATGTGCCTATATTTATCTTAGGTACAGTGTTCCTAAATACCAATCCAAAACGACCCTTAAATTTGATAAAAAGCAGAACGATCTTTCTTCAGCTTTAGCCGATCTTGATAATCTCGGGATAGGTCTGGGGAATGCAGATGAATTAAAAAGTGAAGCTGCAGTAGTGAATTCACGGCCTATACTCATGCAGGTGGTGAACAATCTCAACCTTAATGTAGAATACTACAGTGCAGGAGAAATTAAAGACTCACAGCTTTTTACGAAAGTGCCTATTACCGCAAAGATATTAACTTATACCAAAGAAAAATTTGTATCCTCTGCATATAGCATCACTGAAATAAAAGGTGACCAGTTTACCCTTCACAGCGAGAAAAAGAAGGATGTTACGGGAAGATTTAATATTCCTGTACAGTTGGATTTTGGAACTGTAGTGCTTCAGAGGAATTTTGCAATTCCTGCCAAATCAGAGTATAAAATTATTTTCTGGAACCCGATTGAGAAGGTAAAAAAACTGGAAAAAACAATTCAGGTAAATTTGCCGGATGAAAAAGCTATGTTGATGGATATCAGTCTGATAGGGTCTCTTCCTGAAAAATCAGAAGCCATTCTGAATGAGGTGACCAAACAGTATAATCTGGATGGCCAGAGAGATAAAAACTTACAGGCACAGAATACCCAGGAATTTATTGATAAAAGGCTCGAAGTTATCACCAAGGATCTTTCCGGAGTTGAAAACCAGAAAGAAGATTTCCAAAACCGTAACCGTATTGTAGATTTACAGGCACAGGCGGAACTGGCGCTGCAAAATACAAGCGAAAATACCAAAGTCCTTCTTCAGCAGCAGGCTCAGCTGGACCTTCTGAATTCCCTTTCATCGGAAGCTTCAAAAGGTAACAATCAGCTTATGCCTTCTAATTTAGGGCTTAATCCTTCGCTGGAGCAGACTATTTCTCAGTATAATCTGCTAGTCATCAGCAGAAATAAGACCCTGAAGCAGGCAACCAATGAAAACCCAGCTGTCATAGAAATGAACCGCGAAATTGCCTCTTTGAAAGATGTGATCCGTGACAATATCCGTGAGCAGAAGCAAACGGTACAGACAGGTATTTCTCAATTGCAAAACCAAATTACAACCAATAATAATGTTATCGAAAAGGTTCCCGGACAATCTAAAGTGTACAGGGGAATTGAACGCCAGCAGAACCTTAAGGAACAGCTTTTCCTGTTTCTTCTTCAGAAAAGAGAAGAAAATGCAATCAACCTGTCTGTAGATGTTCCGAAGGCTAAAATTGTAAATCCTGCATTTACAGAAGATACCCCGGTATCTCCTAAGAAAGATATTATTCTTCCCGGAGCATTTTTCCTTGGAATTTTGATTCCTTTTGCCATTTTCTATCTGTTGTTCCTTTTAGATGATAAGATTTACAGCAGGGACGATATTAAGGAACGTTCAAGACTAGGAGTGCTGGTTGATATACCGTCACTTAAAGATAACGAAAACCATCTGGTACAGAAAAACGACTTCTCTGAGCTTGCAGAAGCATTCAGGGTACTTGTCTCCAACCTGAAATTTGTTTTGCCGGCAAAAGAATCCGCCAAAGTAATCATGGTGACTTCTTCTGTGAAAGGAGAAGGAAAGACCCTGGTGTCCGTTAACCTTGCTCTTACCATAGCCAATAAAAACGGAAGGGCTCTTCTTATCGGTTCGGATATCCGTAATCCCCAGATCCAGAGATACGACAGCGAACCTGTAAAGCGAAAAGGTCTTACAGAATTTTTATATGATGACTCGGTAAATGTGGAAGATCTGATCCATACATCAACAACCAATCCTTTCTGTGATGTCATTTATGCAGGAGCAATTCCTCCCAATCCTCAGGAACTGCTTTCTAACGGAAGATATCAGAAGCTTATTGAGCAGATGTCTTCTAAGTATGCCTATATCATTATTGACTCCGCACCGCTTATGCTTGTTTCAGATACATTGAGTATTGCTGATGCTGCTGATGCAACGTTGTACGTGGTAAGATCCGGGGTATCAAAGAATATACTGATAGATTTTGCCAACGATCTGGTAAGAGATTCTAAACTGAGCAATGTGTCCTTTGTTATTAACGATGTTTCAAAACGTGCAGGAGGGTATGGATATAACTACAGCTATGGGTACGGCTACAGCCAGACCAAGGATAAGAAAAGCTGGTGGACGAAAATTTTTAAATCATAGAAATGCATAAAATTTTAATTACAGGCGGAGCGGGTTTTATTGGCTCAAACCTGACGGAGTATTTTTTGAATAAAGGCTATTATGTGGTATGCCTTGATAATTTTGCAACGGGACACCGCCATAATATCGCACCTTTCCTTGAAAATCCGAATTATAAACTTATTGAAGGTGATATACGTGATTTGGAAGTTTGCCAGAAGGCAGTGGAAAATGTAGATTATATATTGCATCAGGCTGCATTGGGGTCTGTTCCGAGATCAATTAAAGATCCCATTACAAGTAACGATGTGAATGTTTCAGGCTTCTTGAATATGCTGATTGCTGCACGTGATGCAAAAGTAAAACGTTTTGTATATGCTGCATCATCATCCACTTATGGAGATTCTGCTTCATTGCCAAAGGTGGAAGACGTGATCGGAAAACCATTATCACCATACGCTATTACCAAATATGTAAACGAATTATATGCCGATGTATTCGGAAAAACATACGGAATACAGTGTATCGGCCTAAGATACTTCAATGTATTCGGACGCAGACAGGATCCTAATGGAGCTTATGCGGCTGTGATTCCTTTATTTGTAAAACAGTTGATCAATCATGAATCACCTACAATCAATGGTACGGGAGATTATTCACGTGATTTTACTTACATCGACAATGTGATTCAGATGAATGAGCTGGCGATGCTTACTGAAAACCCTGAAGCGGTGAATACAGTTTACAATACAGCAGTTGGCGACCGTACAACATTGAATGACCTTGTAGGGTATCTTAAACAATACCTAAGCGAATTCGATGAAAAAATTGCTGACATTGATGTTATATACGGTCCGAACCGTGTAGGCGATATTCCGCATTCTCTGGCATCAGTGGAAAAAGCAGAAAAATTATTGGGATACCAGCCTTCCCATACCATAGACAAGGGGTTAAAAGAGGCTATCAGCTGGTATTGGGAAAATTTAAAATAAACAAGTATAAAACGAGTTTTTGTGGAAAAACAATATAAAATAGCCGTTATCGGACTAGGATACGTGGGTCTGCCTCTGGCACGATTATTTGCAACCAATTACCCGGTTGTAGGGTTCGATATCAATCAGGGAAGGATTGAGGAATTAAATAAGGGAGTTGATAATACGCTTGAAGTAGAAGATGAAGTATTAAAAGCTGTATTAAAACAGGAAAATCCTTTTAATCAGATCGAAAAAGGACTGTTCTGCTCGGCGGATATCAAGGATATTCAGGATGCGAACATTTACATTATTACCGTTCCGACTCCGGTTGACAAACATAACCGTCCTGATCTGACGCCATTATACAAATCTTCCGAAACAGTAGGTAAAGTATTGTCTGAAGGAGATATTGTAGTTTATGAGTCTACAGTATATCCGGGAGTTACGGAAGAAGAATGTGTGCCTGTTCTGGAAAAGGTTTCAGGATTGAAATTTAATCAGGATTTCTTTGCAGGATATTCTCCGGAACGTATCAATCCGGGAGATAAGGAGCATACGGTAGAGAAAATTCTTAAAGTTACTTCAGGTTCTACGCCTGAAATAGGAGAGGTGGTAGATGCTTTATATAAATCTGTAATCGTTGCCGGAACTCATCTGGCCCCGACTATTAAAATTGCAGAAGCTGCCAAAGTTATTGAAAACTCACAGAGAGATATCAATATAGCCTTTGTGAACGAACTGGCGAAAATTTTCAACCTTTTGGAGATTGATACTCATGCCGTTTTGAAAGCGGCAGGAACAAAATGGAACTTTTTACCATTCAAACCAGGGTTGGTAGGAGGACACTGTATTGGAGTTGACCCTTATTACCTGGCACAAAAAGCGCAGGAAAACGGGTATCATCCTGAGATCATATTGGCTGGACGCCGCCTGAACGATTCCATGGGGCAGTATGTGGCTTCCCAGCTGGTAAAAACGATGATTAAGAAGAAGATCACCATCAATGGAGCCAGAGTTTTGAATCTGGGAATTACATTTAAAGAAAACTGTCCGGATGTACGTAATACTAAAGCTGTAGACGTGATTCACGGGCTTGAAGACTATGCACTGCATGTAACGACTTTTGATCCGTGGGCCAAGCCTGAAGAAGTGCAGCATGAATATAGCCTTAATGTGGTTAATGAGATTCCGGATGAAAAGTTTGATGCTATTATCCTTACCGTTGCCCACAACGAATTTATGGGAATAGATCTGAATAACTACTTGAAGGAAGATGGGATCATCTACGATGTAAAGGGAGTTCTGGAAGAATGTGATTCCAGGTTATAATAAAAATTAAGCCGGGAGAAGAGATATACCTTGTTTTTTCTCTTGGCTTTTTCCGATTTATTCGGAAGGCTAGAATTGTTGTACCGTATCAATATTTATTTAAAAAGAAGTAAGCAGCCTGTTGAGCATGGGAGTAAATAAATCATATAAATTAGTTTTATTCACTTTAAGTTTTCTGTTTTTCTGTATAGGTTTTTTTATCTATGGGAAAATCAGTAATACTTCCTACCAGGATGTTTATTTTCTACCGATAGGTTTGGGCTTTTTTACCTTATTTATTTCAAACATATTTATAAAGCTTAAATCTTATTTTATTTTTTGGGTCATAACCATTCAGCAGATTATACGCTATGTGGTTATTCCTTTTCTCTTTATAACCGGTGACAAATTGAAATTCGGCAGTACCACTGTGAATGAAGCTTATGCGGTTTCGATGATGCTTATTGAGCTGCTGTTTATACTGATTGCCTATCATATCTGTACCTTTTCAAAAGAGGAAAAACCAAAGAAAGGGAAACTGGACTTTCTGCCCTTGAATACTGTTACTACCGGATTGTTTTTCCTGTTCATCCTGATTATTGCAACGAACAGAAGTTTCCTGCACAAATTAAGTTTTGTATGGGATATTGCCACTTATTTGAAGCTTAAAATATCCGGGGATCTTGAAAATGTTTCCCCGCTGGTGAGTATTATGTTCCCTGTGATGAGGGCGTATATTGTTCTTTTTATCTTTTCATTAATTAACTCATTCAAATTGAAGCAAGGGACAAAACTGATGCTTTCGATATTGGTTGTGCTGATAAACGCGACCATCATTGTAGGTATAAGCCGTTTCAGTATCGTTTATGCCTCTTTTCCTTTAATCCTTCTGCTAATTTATTTTTATCCGGCATACAGGAAAAAAGTAGTCACTTATACCTCTGTTTTCTTTGGACTGATTTTAATGGTGGCTTCACTCGCCAAGTTTTCCGGAAATACAAAAAATGCAGATGTAGGTGGTTTTTTCACACTTCACCAATTGAATGCTTATTTCGGAGGAGTAGCCAATTATGCGATCGGGTATGATTCCTATGAAAAGAATATGGTCAATCCTTTTGATAAGTATTATTATTTTATTTCCGATATCACACAAAATATACCTGTACTGTCTAAATTTTCAAATGACAATTATAAGACAAACATTAAATTCAACAATCATATTTATGGGGCCGGGCGTTCCAGGGATCAGATTGTTCCGGTTTCTGTAGCCGGATTATACCACTTTTCAAAATACTTTTTTTATATCTATATATTTGTCTTAACTGTCTTGGCCTTTAGATTTGAAACCAAAGCTTATACCGCAAATTCCCCTGTTTTATTTTTTTTATATATCATTTTAGCTTTTGGCTGTTCAACATCAATGATGATTAATATCGGTTCCCTTTCCGCTACATTATTTATCAACCTGGTTGTGTTTATACCATTCTTTACAATGATTAACAAATTAAATCTGGCAAAATGAAAAAGCTGATATTATTATTTTTCGTATCCATATATTTTTTGGGAAGCTGTCAATATTATGTTAAAGACCGTTTTTCAGGATATGAGGCTGTAAAAAGTCAATATTTTCAGAAAGCAAAGGATATTACTGTCTATCTGCCGAAAGGGTATTCCAAAAACGGAGATACAGATTATACCTCTTATATTCAGAAAGGATTCAATGAGAATTCTGCCCTTATAATGCCTGATTTTCCTGTTCTTATCAATGAAAACGGGCTTGCCTTGAAATCCAATCAGAAGGTTCTTTTTCAAAAGAATTCAAAGCTGATTATGAAACCGAATGGCAAGGACCGCAACGGGATGCTTAATTTATTCAATATTCAAAATGTAGATATTTACTATCCCAATATTACCGGAGACAAGCACAAGCACTTGTCGGCTACCGGAGAATGGGGAATGGGAATTTATATCCTATCGTCTGCTAACATCAATATCATCGGTTCTTATATCGAAAGCTGCTGGGGAGACGGAATTTGCATAGGCAGCAGAAATAATATCAATTCTTCAGATATAACGATTAAGAATGTCATTTTAAAAGATAACCGCAGAAATGGATTAACCATTGGAGGAGTCGTTAATCTGCTGCTGGAAAATGCCTACATCGCCAATACGTCGGGAACCAATCCTCAGGCCGGAATAGATATTGAACCGGACAGCAATTCTTACGAAGTAAAAAATGTAAAACTTAACAATATCGAAACTGAAAATAATGGTAATTACGGAATCATCATTTCTCCCGGAAATATGGTAGGTAAAAACCAAAAAGCAATTTCAGTGGCGATCAACAATTTTAAAGATAACGGATCTAAGATCGGTTTAGGCATGGCTATGACCAGAGATAAGCCTAATGCAGGATTTCCTCAGCTGAACGGAAATATAAGTGTGAGCAACTTCTCTTCACAAAACAATGCAACGGCGAAATTCAGATCATTTAAAGGAGCTTCACATCAGGTGAATGTGAAAATGGATTTTGGGAAACTGGGTGCAACTTCCAGAAATGCTACCAGCTATGGTCAGAAGTTTAAAAATAATGACGAAACGATTACCTTAAAATAATGGTTAACAGGATAAAAAAGATTTTTAACACTAAAGATAAAAAGGCGCTGTTGGAAAACTTCGTTTCATTATCTGCACTGCAGTTAGTAGGAATGTTGCTGCCGTTGATTACTCTGCCATACATTTTAAGGGTAATAGGCTTTGAAAAATACGGAGTTGTTGTCTTTTCCGCATCACTGATAGCTTATTTTACAGCTTTAACGGATTTCAGTTTCAGAATTACGGCTACCCGCGATGTGGCAATTCATAGGGATAGTCCTAAAAAACTGAATATTATCTACAGTAAAGTTTTAACCATTAAAACACTTTTCCTGATACTGTCCTGGTTAATTATTGCTATAGCGGTCTATGTATATCCTCCGTTTTATGAAAACAGGGAGATTTATTTTTATACGAGTTTGCTTTTATTGGGCTACGTCTTATTCCCTGAATGGTTTTTCCAGGGTATTGAAAAAATGCGCTATATCACTTATCTGAACTTAGGGATTAAGCTGTTTTTTACTCTTTGTGTTTTTATTTTCATTAAAAAAGAAAGTGATTTCTGGATTTACCCTTTACTGCAAAGTGCAGGGTATATAGGAGCGGGCTTAGTGGGACAATGTGTACTGGTAAAGAAGTATAAATTGAAATTCATTTTTCTGCCTTATAAACTGATCATTAAAACAATAAAGGTTAATTCACCAATCTTCATCAACCAGTTTGTTCCTAACCTGTATAACAATACCAGTACTTTCCTGCTGGGAATACTGGGAACACCGAAGTTGGTTGGAATTTATCAGGCTATTTTAACAATAGTAAACCTGATTGTAACCCTGATCGAAATTCTTTCCCGTGTATTTTTCCCTTTCCTCAACCGGAAAAAAGATGCATTCCAGTGGTATAAAAATATGATGCTGATCACCATAAGTGTAATGATAGCCGGAGTGCTGGTATTTAATAAATTGATCTTCTGGTATTTGAATGTGAATTACGAAAATGCCTTCTGGATCTTATTGATATTAGCCGTAGGACTCTTTGGGTATACACTGTACAATATTTTCGGGCTTAATTATTTTATTGTGCACCGTCAGGACAAGTTAGTTATGAAGAATACCTTATTTGCTTCTATTCTGGGATTTATTTTGGCCTATCCCCTGATTCATTTTTATTCAGTGTTGGGGGCTGCTATTAATTTATCACTGGCAAGATGCGTGATGGGGGGAGGATTATTTTATAAATTTTTTAGAACGAAGAAATGAAGATAGCAATACATCACCGTAAAGGCAGCTTTTCTGATCGCTGGATCGAATATCTGGAGGAAAAAAATATTCCTTATGTGTTATTAAATGCTTTTGATAACGATATTATCAGTCAGATAAAAGCAAATGAGATAACCCATTTTATGTGGCATTTCAATCAGAATTATTATGAAGATATGCTGCATGCAAGAACTTTGTTCAGGTCAATCAGCCAGATCGGTATAAAAACATTTCCCAGTGAAGATACCTATTGGCATTTTGACGATAAAGTAGCACAGAAATACCTATTGGAAGCATTGGAAGTTCCGCTGGTAAAGGCTGATGTCTTCTATCATCAGAAAGAAGCTGAAGAATATATAGAAAAGACAACATTCCCGAAAGTCTTTAAACTGAAAGGCGGCGCCGGGTCTATTAATGTAAAGCTCATCAGAACCAAAAGTCAGGCAAGAAAAATAGTCAGCCAGGCATTTGGACGCGGATTTGATGCTTTTGATTCATGGACGGTTTTCACGGATACCATCGAAAGATTCTGGAGACAGAAAACTACACATAATTTCCTTAGAGTTCTGAAATGGGGATTTAAAGGCATTTTTGTAGATAAACAATACAGGGTTTTTCCAAAACAGAGAAACTACGTCTATTTTCAGGAGTTTATTCCTAATCTGACCTATGATATAAGGCTTATCGTTATTGGTGAAAAGTGTTATTATCTGAAAAGAAATACGAGAGATAATGATTTCAGGGCTTCCGGCAGTGGAATGCTGGAATTCGCGCCCGGGAAGTTTAATCTGGAAGCAGTGGATATTGCTTTTAAAACAGCCCGAAAATTAAAAATGGTATGTGTTGCGTACGATTTTATTTTTGATGCAAAGGATCAGCCTTTGATTGTGGAGATAAGTTACGGGTTTCAGCCTTATGTTTATGACCGTTGTTTGGGATTTTATGATAAATCACTGAACTGGAATGAATCTAAGGTGAATCTGGAATATGAAATTGTCCATAGTTTTTTAAATGAATTGTCATAAATCCAGCTTTTTTAAGATAATTATAATTTTTCCCTCAAGTTATTAAAAATAAACTTATTTTCATGTATTTGTGATATATTATTTTTTGTATATTTGTTTTATGTAGTGAAAAATTCATTAATAATGCAATTATTATAATAAATATTTCACATAATTATATTATTTTAAAGATAATTTTTTGCTACGGCACTGTTAATATCTGAACACACAGATCTGAAAAAAAATCATTTTATTATTGAAAATAATAGCAACATTTTCAGGCTTTTATAGCTCTGAGAGTATTGTGGTTATTGATTTATGCCAAATTTTAGATTTTAAAAAAAACTTATAACCCAATTTATCTAATTCTATAATAATGAAAGTGTTATAAAAAAATGAACATAATTTTCCTTGAAGCCGTTCAAATTCATGGTGGTGCTCGTAAAAGCACCATAGAATTGGCAAAACGACTAAATGAAGAGGGGCATAATTCGGTTATCGTAGATTTCTGGGGTAGTTGCAACGAATTCGTTGACGATGTAAAAGCTAATAAGATCCCATTACAGATTTTAAAGAAAAATGATAGCCCTATTGCAATTTTCAGTACCAAAAACCCTTTTAAGATAGGGGTAAATATCGTTTCATTTTTGTTGGACTGGATCAGGCTGAAAAAAGAATTTAAAAAATTTCAGAACAGCTTTAAACCGGATGTGGTTATTGTTAATAATATAAAAACCAACTCAGTCTTAAAGAAAGGAAAGGATTATAAGATAGCCTATTTTGCAAGGGGCTGGTTCGCGTATAATTCTATCGGATTTCTTAAAAAACTGATGTTTAAGTATAATTCCGACTATTTTATCGGAGTATCACAATCTACGAGACAGGCCATTTTTACAGGAGGTTTGGCTCCTATGGAAAAGATTTTTGTTGTGCCCAATGCTATTGATTTAACGAAAGTGGATCAGTATAAAAAAGGTAAAGCAGAGCGTACGGATAATGATCCCATGGTGATCCTACATTGTGGAGGATTTTTACCGGCAAAAGGACAGGATATGTCGGTTTCTTTAGCCAGGAAGTTAAAAGATAACAACATCAATTTCAAAATGATCCTAATGGGAGCCGTATATGATACTCCTGTTTCAGAGAACTTTTTAAATAAAATCAGGAAAGAAATCGCTCAGTATAAGCTGGACAATCATATCGAGATTCTGCTCAACCAGAAAGATCCTTACAGTATTTTTAAAAACAGCGATATTTTAATACACCCGTCTGATACCGAAGGTTTACCTCGTGTCATTATGGAGGCTCTTGCCTTTGAAATTCCTGTTATTGCCAATCCTGTAGGAGGAGTTACAGATTATATCCTGCACAATTTTACAGGATATATTGCTACTCACAATAATGTGGATGATTATTATGAATACATCTATAAACTTTATCATGACAGGGAACTGTACCGGTTTATTGCCAATAACGGGAAATCACTGATCGTGAATAATTACGACAAGAAAAATCAGGTAGAAGAGTTTGATAAAATCTTTAAAAAATTGGGTAAAGCATGAAGTCAATTACCGTTTTTACACCGACTTACAATAGGGAAAAGACTCTTGTCAGACTTTATGATTCTCTGTGCAGTCAAAGCAGCTCAGATTTTAAATGGATCATTGTAGATGACGGCTCAGGTGACAATACTTCCGGGCAGGTTGAACAGTGGATAAAAGAAGGCAAAATCGGGATACAGTATTATTATCAGAAAAATAAAGGAAAACTGGCCGCTCAGATTTTAGCCTTAAATTATATAGATACCGAATTATTTACCTGTATAGATTCTGATGATTACATGCCCGAAGATGGCATCGAAAAAATATTAAAATTCTGGAGAGCCAATAAAAAAGCCAACTCTGCGGGGATTATCGGTCTGGATGCCTATGAAGACGGTTCCGTAGCTGGAGAACATTTACCGGAGGTAAAAGAATCTACCTATTCCGAACTGGTAGATCACTATAAAATCAAAGGAGACAAGAAATATGTTTTTGATACGGAAGTATACAAAAAGTATCTGCCGTATCCCTATTTTGAAAACGAAATATTTCATGAAGTAAGCTGGATATTTACACTGATTGATCAGGATTATAAATTTCTTCTTTCAAACGAGATATACTGTATCATAGAATACCAGCAGGACGGATTGTCCAATGGATTATATAAAAGATATAAAGAAAGTCCCAATTCATTTATTGAATACAGGAAAGTAAAAATGAAGTATGGGATCAACAGTAAAATAGTGCTGAAAAATTCAATACACTACGTATCCTCATGCCTTTTTGCAAAAAAGTGGAATTTTTTTAAAGACTCCCCAAACAAGCCATATACCCTCATCGCTATTCCCTTCGGAATATTGCTGAATATATATATAAACCGTAAGGTAAAACAGAACACACACAGGATTGAACAAGGAAAATTGATATAGAATGAATAATGCTATAATAGTACCCGGAGTAACAGATTTAAATAAAGGAGATCAGGCATTGGTCTGGGAAAGCTGGAGACTTGCCAAAGATACTGGGCTTTATGATGAGGTATATATACTGGATGCGGGTGATAATGCAGAAGAAAGAGCATTATTGTGTAAACAGTCTGAAGAACACGGCTTCAAACTATTGGATAATATTTTGAAACATCCCCGAAGAGGGCAGCACAAATCTGATGAGCATATTAAAGAATCCAGACTTGAGCTTTTAAAGCAGATTAAAAATGCCGGACTGGATTTTAAGAATACAAGATATTTAATTAAAATATGCAACGACCTCGATAAAGTAAAGAAAAACTTTGACGATAAAACGTACCGTACTGTTAAACAGTTCCACGATGCAAAAACCATTTTTGTAAAAGGAGGCGGTTTTATCCATGCTTACGGTGAAAAAACGGCACCTTACTTAATGTGGTATTTTCTATTCTATGTAAGGCTGGCTAAGGCAATGGGAAAGAAAGTTGTTTTTCTGCCCAATTCATACGGACCGTTTATAGGATTGACCGTTAAGAAGCAGGTACGTTCGGTATTCAATCAGCTGGATTTGGTGTATGCACGTGAAAATGTTTCTTCCAAAAGCCTGGGAGAGTTATTGGAAAAAAAGATTCCTGTAGAAATGGATCTTGGATTCTTCTTGGAAAAAGGAAGCCAGGAAGAAGCTTTGAAAATATTACAGAAATATAATTTCACAGCAGAAGACAAAATTGTAGGTGTTACTATCCGGCCATGGCGTTTTCCGGGCTTATCCAGTCCGGAAGCGTTGTACAAAAAATATATCGACTCTGTTGCAGACCTTACGAAACATTTATTAAGCAAAGGATACAAGGTTGCTTTATGTAATCAGTCATTGGGGCCCAATTCTCACGAAGACGACCGTAATGCTATAAAAGATTTGCTTGAAAAAGTTCAGGATCCTGATATGGTCTGGATTAACGAAAATTTATCTTGTGATATACTAAAAGCGGTGTATTCCAATTTTTACTTCTTCATAGGGACACGTTTTCACTCCATTATATTCTCACTGACTTCCCTGGTTCCGTCTATTGCTATCGGATATGGCGGTAATAAAGCTCTGGGGATAATGGGAGATTTTAATTTAGATGATTATGTGGTTCAGATTCAGGACGTACAGTCTGATTTGCTGATTAAAATGTTTGATAAAGCCATTTCAGAATATGATCATATAAAATCACAACTGGCTCAATCTATGAGTCTGGTCACGGACAGCAGGAACAGATTAATAAAAGATATTCAATCCTTATACTAGCATGAAAGTAATTCGGACATCAACAATACCATTGTCTTTAAATGTTCTTTTAAAAGGACAGTTAAAGTTCTTAAATGAATTTTATGAAGTTGTAGGAATAGCTTCAAAAGGTCAGTTGCTTGATGAAGTAGAGGAGAGAGAAGGTATAAAAACGATTGAAGTAGATATGGAAAGAGGAATAAGTCCTTTAAAAGATCTGGCTTCTCTTTACCAGTTATACAAAATTTTAAAAGCAGAAAAACCGGTAATCGTACACTCTATTACCCCTAAAGCTGGACTTTTAACCATGCTGTCAGGTAAAATGGCCGGAGTGCCTATCCGCATCCATACGTTCACCGGGCTTATTTTTCCAACCAGAAAGGGAGCTGTACAGAAACTTCTTATCGGTATGGATCAGTTATTGTGCTGGGCAGCTACCCATATTTATCCGGAAGGAGCAGGCGTTAAAAAGGATTTGATAAATTATAAAATAACTTCCAAATCCCTGAAAGTTATCGGAAATGGCAACGTAAACGGAATAGATCTGAACCATTTTTCACCGGAACAAATAACCGAAGTACAGAAAGAGCTTTTAAAAAAAGAACTGAATATAGGAAACACAGATTTTGTCTTTGTGTTTGTAGGGCGTCTGGTAGGAGATAAGGGAATTAATGAATTGGTTAAAGCTTTTTCACTTATTAATAAAACAGATATTCCGCAGCGCAGTGTCAAACTACTGCTTGTTGGTCCTCTTGAACAGGAGCTGGACCCGCTGCAGCCGGATACATTGAAAGAAATCAACGATAACCCCGATATCATATCTGTAGGATTTCAGAAAGATGTACGCCCTTATTTTTCCATTTCTGATGCATTGGTTTTTCCAAGCTATCGTGAAGGCTTTCCCAATGTAGTAATGCAGGCGGGAGCAATGGAATTGCCAAGCATAGTCTCCAATATCAACGGATGTAACGAAATTATTATAGAAGATCAGAACGGAGTAATAGTTCCTGTAAAAAACAGTGAAAAGCTTAAAGAAGCAATGACAAAAATAATTTCGGACAGGGATTATTACCATCAATTGAAAATGAATGCAAGGGAAATGATTGAATCCCGTTACGAGCAGTCATTCATTTGGGATGCCTTATTAAATGAATACAACAAACTGGTAAAAGAAAGAGAATATCGTGTATAAAAACTTTTTTAAACGGATAATAGATTTTCTGATCGCATTGATAGGACTGATTTTGTTATCACCTGTTTTTGTAGTGGTTATGATCCTGCTGTATTTTGCCAATCAGGGTAAACCATTCTTTTTCCAGGCCAGACCGGGTCTGAATGAAAAGATGTTCAATATCATCAAGTTCAAGACCATGAATGATAAAAAAGATGAAAAAGGAAATTATCTGCCCGATTCGGAACGTCTGACATCAGTTGGAAGTTTTATCCGCCAGACTTCCTTAGATGAGCTTCCGCAGCTGATCAATGTATTAAAAGGAGATATGGCGCTTATTGGGCCAAGGCCTCTGTTGCCGCAATATTTGTCTTTGTACAGTAAATCTCAGAAACGCAGACATGATATACGTCCGGGCATTACAGGCTGGGCGCAGGTAAATGGAAGAAATGCCATTTCCTGGACAAAGAAATTTGAATTAGACATATGGTATATAGATCATCTGTCACTTGAAACAGACTGCAGGGTGATCCTTCTTACTTTAAAAAAAGTGATAAAAAAAGAAGGAATAAACCAGGCAGGGCAGGCAACCGCAGAAATTTTTAATGGGAGTAATTAATTTAAATAATGTAGATAGAATATGTATTTATACGGAGCAAGTGGTCACGGTAAAGTGGTAGCAGAAATAGCTGAAGAAACAGGCTGTAAGATTGAAGCCTACATCGATGAAAATCCTTTGAAAGAAAGAGTGTTGAGCTATCCTGTTCTTAACGAGGTTCCCCCACATGAAATAGATGTACTTATTTCTATTGGAAACAATAAAACACGGAAGAGAATAGTCAAAGAAAATGAGTTGTTCAATTATGTTACACTCATTCATCCCAAATCCGTCATCTCCAAAAGGGTAAAGATCGGGGAAGGAACTATTGCCATGCCTGGTGTTACGGTAAATGCAGCTGTCAAAATAGGAAAGCACTGCATTATCAATACCAATGCTTCCATTGATCATGATTGTATTATTGAAGACTTTGTCCATATATCTCCCAATGTGGCACTGGCAGGAAACGTATATGTAGGTGAAGGAAGCCATATCGGGATTGGAGCCAGCGTGATACAGGGAATAGAAATCGGAAAATGGTGTACCATTGGTGCCGGAGCCGTTATTATCAGTGATGTTCCTGATGGAGCTACGGTAGTGGGCAATCCCGGTAAAGTAATAAAAAGTAGAAGTTTAAAAATATAGAATAGTAAAAGTAGAAATATGAAATCAAAAGTATGGCTGTCATCTCCCCACCTGGGAGGAAGCGAATTAAAGTACATTAAAGAAGCATTTGACACAAACTGGGTAGCACCGTTAGGGCCAAATGTTGATGGTTTTGAACAGGATTTGGAAATATTCTTAAATGAAGAAATCAAAGTAGCTGCACTTTCTGCCGGAACTGCTGCTTTACACCTGGCATTAATAGAGTGCAATGTAGGTCATGGAGATGAGGTTATATGCCAGTCTATGACATTTTCCGCCTCTGCCAATCCTATTGTTTATCTGGGAGCTGTTCCCGTTTTTATAGATTCTGAAAAAGATACCTGGAATATGTGTCCGGCAGCTTTACAGGAAGCAATAGAAGATAGAATTTTAAAAGGCAAAAAGCCAAAAGCCATTATTGTTGTCAACCTGTATGGAATGCCTGCAAAAATGGATGAAATTTTATCGATTGCTGCAGAGTATGATATTCCTTTAATTGAGGATGCTGCAGAATCATTAGGTTCCACGTATAAAGGAAAATCTTGCGGTACTTTTGGGCGTTTTGGTATTTTATCATTCAATGGTAACAAAATCATTACTACCTCAGGAGGAGGTGCATTAGTATGTCATTCCCAGGAGGATAAGGACAGAGCTGTATTTCTTTCCACACAGGCCAGAGACAATGCCCCGCATTATCAGCATTCCCAGATTGGATACAATTACAGAATGAGTAATATCAGTGCAGGAATCGGAAGAGGGCAAATGGAAGTCCTTAAGGATAGAATAGATGGCCGCAGACAGGTTCACGAGTTCTATTCTGAAATTTGTAAAAATATAGATGGAGTAACACTGTTTTCAGAACCTAGCTCTGATTTCTACAGTAATCACTGGCTATCCGTTATTACAATAGATGAAACAAAGACCTCAAAAAACTATGAAGACCTTCGTCTGGCATTTTTGAAAGATAATATTGAATCCCGTCCTATCTGGAAACCTATGCATTTGCAGCCCATATTTAAAGATGCGCCATATTATGGAGGAAAAGTGGCAGAGGATCTGTTCGGAAACAGTCTGTGTCTGCCTTCAGGCTCCAATCTTTCGGAGGATGAAAAAGAGAGAATTGCAAAAGTGATGACCGATGTTTTTTCAAATAAAAAAGAATATTCGGTTTTATAATAATTTTGCCGGTATCTGGGTGTTGCTGATTTGAGGAATAATTAATACCGAATCACTATATAAAGCATACTCTCATTAAGTTGACACCGCCAGCCGGTTTAGAGATAATTAAAAAGTGACCATCTTTGTAAATGGTCACTTTCTTTATTTTATGTATCCGGGTAACTCTTACTCTTTTTTAGACGTAAATTTTTCTACCGACTCTTTTGTTGCAGGTGTAAAGAAGTTCACCAGATTGCCATCAGGATCTCTGAAAAGTAAAGATTTATTGCCCCAGGGCATTATAGTTGGTTCCTGCACAATATTGGAAGACAGGAGGTGTTTTAACCGCCCGAATTCTTTATCTACATCATTAACTAGAAACTCTATAATTACAGAACGGTTTTCGGCAGGTTGTGCCACACTTTCCCCACCAAAGAATTGTAATGTCCGGATACTTCCGATAGCAATTGTTGCAGCTGCTGTTTTTAGTTCAGCAAAATCAGGAGTATACTGTATGGCCTGTATGTCTGTTATTTGTTCGTAAAATTTTACCAAACTTTCGATATTGGCTGTGATGATGCGTGTTGAAACTAAATTCATCTTGTTGGAATTTTAAATTATACCGCAAAAATAAGAGAGGGTCGTGACAAGAGGGTGTCAGTAGATGGAACTTAATTGATATTTTATTATTTGCCGGTACTATTAGTGAAAATAAAAACAGCATCATTAGATTTCTAGTGATGCTGCTTACATTTAGTGTTTTTACCTTAGCATTAGTATTTGAGAGTGTTTCATATAGTACGGAACAATCACTTTTTTCCTTCTTCAATGTTTCATCATTAGCCATTTTCAAAAACATAAATAGTGTTTAAATATATATAGAATGGTTTAGTTTGTGCAAATATACAAAATAAGACACTACGTAGTGTCTAAAATAATAAAAATTTTCATAAACTTGTATAATCTAATGTTTAGTCATGGAAAGAAAATCAGCAGCAGGCAGTATCCGGAACAAGGAACGCAGTAAAAAAAAATTTTTAGATGCGGTTGGAAAGATTCTGAAAACAAAAGGATATGCAGCATTAAAAGTAAATGATATTGCCGCCGTTGCCGGGGTAGATAAAAAAATGATCTATACCTATTTTGGCGGAATAGATGGCCTGATAGACGAGTATATCCGCTCCCAGGACTATTGGAGTAATGTAACGACAGATCAGATAATGCCGGATATAGGAGATGGGGGAAGATTGTTTATGGAAAAAATGTTACTCCAGCAATTTGATTATGTACATAGTAATAAAGAATTTCAAAAGCTCTTGCTCTGGCGTTTATCCGAATCCAGGAAATCTTTAACGAAACTTACCAATATGCAGGAAGAAAGCGGAGAAAGTCTCTTAAAACTGATCATTGACCCCTATTTTGGTGAACGCTCCTGGGATTTTCGTGCGATAGCGGCTATTATGGTTTCAGGACTTTATTATCTTAATATGTATGCTTCCGTAAATGGCAGTATCTTTTGTGGGATTGACCTAAATACAGCTGAAGGACGTGAAAAAATTAAAAAAGCGGTATCTTTTTTAGTAGATCAGACTTATGAGAATCTGTAATATCTGTACTTTTTATTTAAATACTAATTTTAAAAAGAATAAAAAAAGAGGCAGAAGTTTGCCTCTTGGTTTCATGTTTTTATAAGAAATTCTTATCCTTTATGATAAGGGCATCCAGTCGCAGTGTTACCTATATCATGTGGCTGTTTATCAAAAAACTGTTCTTCTATTACCCGTCTCTGATCTTCCGGGATATCTTCCAATTTACGAAGTGTATTTACCTGTATATGAGGCCAGCTTGTTGTCCCGCCGTCATTTCCGAAATCAAATTCAAAAAATACAATTTGTTCATATTGCAGCTGAAGAATTTTCTTTCCGTTTTCAATCACCGTTTCAATCCATAAGCGGAAATCCACTTCAACAGTAGGAACAAAACGGTTGACAAAAGGAACATTTAAGATTCCTCCCTGTGCACCGGTCTTCATTTTTGATGACATTTGAACAAGAACATAGTTGGCAACATTCTGGCCGCTTAAAGTATCTCTTAACCGTAAATCGGGTCGTACGGAATAAGGATACAGATCATTGGCAAGTATTCTTTGTGTATAAATTTTATTTGATCCGGGGTCATTGTGATCATTTAATTTTTCATGAACCCAGGCTGGTGCCGGCTCATCAAGATTGATAGGATGGGTAGGACTTGCACCTGCGCCACCCATGGTACGTGAAATAGCAAGATGATCAGGCTCCCAGGCTGCATTGCCATACGGGAATTTTGGTGAGCCATTGATTAAGTAGTTAGAACCGCTGGGCGTAATATCTCCCAGCAGCGTAATGGTACTGCCGTGAGGAATAACACCGCTTCTTGAAATAGAGTAGTCCGGAATAAAATAAGGTCCTTTTATACCATCTCCGGGCTTTAACTCTTGTGCCGGAATAATTTCATAATATTCCTGTCCCGGCTGTAATTCACTTAAAAGAATATACTTTTTATTATTCTTATCAGCTGATATCTGAACCAGAGGCTCATCCCTGTATTCTCCTTTATATCCGTAATTTTTATAGTCCTCATCAGAAAAGGCATGAATACCGCGGTCTTTCTCAATAGATTCTTTGGTCGCTGCATGATTGTATACATCACTCAGCCATAAATACATTCCGTTTTCTTCATGAATGGATGTATATTGCAGATCTGGTTTTCCTGCTTCCTTATTGACACTTTTAATCGTTTGCTCATATTTCACTGCACCGCAAAATAATTCACTGGCACCACCCCGGTTACGAACACCTCCGGGAACCAGAGAAAATGTCAGTTTTTCAATATATTCCTCACTGTCAAAACTGAATTTGCCTGGAATTGTACCTGAATTGGTACCCGGAGAGGGCATGATGGTTGTATGAATTCCGCTTGCTAATGAGGGTTTGTCTATATTTTTATTATAATTTGCGTTGTAGCTCACCCATGTACCATCCAATGCTGCTAAAATGCCATAATCCACATTATTTGCTATCTCCTGCAGATTTTCTTCTTTAAAGGGCATTACCGGATCATCAATAAGAAGTTTAGAATATCCGGACATCATTTGTGCTAGAATACCCTGATCCTCACCTGAACTTTTTCGGAGTAATTCACTTCCTGTTTCAAGACTTTCTTTTTTTCGTTTAAGCATGATATATAGTTTTTATGGTTATAAGTTGATGGATTCAAAAGTGGACCCGGAAATGGCTTGTTAAGCAATCTGTAGGTATCGGCTTTTGTCTACTCAAAATTAATCAGAAAGGGGTACAGGGGATTCAGTATTTCTACTTAATTTTTGTTTGCTTTCTTTTTTAATGCCTTTAAATAAGAGGTTTAAAAGGGTAATGCCTTCAACTGGATTAGAGTTGTTTTAAGTGAAAAGAAAGCGATTCAGAATTTATTGAGAATTTTTGATATTGAATCGTTTAATATTTCTTACTTTCATGCAATTTTAAAAAATACAGATAACCGAAACTAATTATTGAATGAAGAAGCTCATACCTCTTACTCTGTTATTGTCTCTCAACTTAACTGTAAAAGCACAATCAACTGAAAATCTGAGAAAGGAAATACAACAAATCATCTCAACAAAGAACGCCACTGCCGGTATATCTGTAAAAGGTATTGAAGATAAAGACACTTTAAGTATCAATGGAAATCTGAAAATGCCTGTGATGAGTGTATTTAAGTTTCATATTGCTCTGACTGTCCTTAATTTGGTAGATAAAGGGAAACTGAATTTAAATCAAAAGATTTTCGTGAAAAAAGAAGAGCTTCATCCGGATACTTGGAGCCCTATGAGAGATGAATTTCCGAATGGGAATGTTTATTTAACGCTGGACCAGATATTGAGATATACTGTTTCACACAGTGATAATAACGGTTGTGATATCCTTTTAAACAGAATAGGCGGTACTGAACCGGTTCAAAAATTCATTAATAAACAGGGAATTAAAGATTTTACCATTAAAGTCAATGAGCAGGAAATGTCTTCCTGGGAAAAATTATACCTGAATACATCAACGCCTTTAGCAACAACAGTGCTTTTAGAAAAATTTTATAAAGGAAAAATCCTGAAAAAAGAAACCACAAAATATTTATACCGGATCATGGTGGAAACTTCGCGTGGGCTTACCTGGATGAAAGCAGGACTGCCAAAAGATACGGAACTGGCTCACAGAACAGGAATTTCCGGAACGAATGACCAGAATCTCAGAGCAGCAATGAATGATGTAGGAATTGTGAAGCTTCCTAACGGAAAACACTTTATCCTTTCTGTTTACCTTAAAAATATTACCGAAGAAAGAGCAGAAACAGAAAAAATAATCGCAGATATTGCCAAAGCTGTGTGGAATTATTATACCAATGAAAAATAAAATTAAATGCAATTAAAATTTACAGGATTTCTACTTACCATACTTAGTTTCTCAATAGCCAAAGCCCAGAAAACAGATGATTTTTCAAAAAAAATAGACAGTATTATTACGAATACGGATCCTATAAAATTTAACGGAACTGTCCTGGTCACAAAAGCGGGAAAGGTTAGATATGCCAAAGCTTTTGGCTATAAAGATTTCAGTGCCGGTATTCCGCTAAAACTTGATGACCAGTTTGAAATTATGTCAAATTCGAAGCAGGTTACTGCGGTTCTTATTTTGAAGGAAGTAGAAAAAGGAAATATAAATTTGCAGTCTCCAATCAGAAAATATCTGCCATCTTTAACTCAGGGCTGGGCAGATTCAGTGACTGTTCACCAGCTTCTTAATCATACCCACGGAATAGTTGATACAGAAAAACCGCTTATTTTTAAACCCGGCTCACAATTCAAGTACGGGAATCTGTCTTATATGCTTTTAGGAGAAATCCTTGAAAAAGTAACGGGTAAAACATATGTAGAACTGGCTGATGAACTGTTCAGACAACTAAAAATGAAAAATACTTTCTGCTACAATAAAGATAACAAACGGGGACTTGTAAACGGTTATATGAACAAAGAAAATAACTTTGAAAAGGTGGAAAAATCGTTTTTGAATAAAGATATCCTGCCTGCTGCCGGAGTTGTATCAACTGTTTATGATCTTTCTTTATGGGATAATGCTTTGTTTGAAGGAGAATTATTAAAATCAGGAACATTTAAAATGATGACATCGCCTACAGCAATGTCACAGCATGATGTCTTTGGGAAAGAAAATATGGGATTTGGGTATAATGTACGTCTTATCAAAGAATCCGGACTCGGTTATTATGCGGTAACAGGGCTTGGAGACGGTTTTACCTGTTTAAATATTCATTTTCCTTCAGCTGATGTAAATCTGATTATTTTGGAAAACCAAATGCCGAGAAACAGCGACTATTGGAGTTATAAAGAGGCTCAGATTAAAAATATTATTTTGAAAAGCAGTTTACTTACCAGAGATTAGGATCTCATTGATTAACTGTGAAAACAGTGTAAAGATTTAATATATAAGAAAAGCAGAGATTAATCCTCTGCTTGTTCTTTTCTAACAGCCTGATGCATGACCAGGATAATTCCTAAAAGTATCACGGCAATCGCCAGATAACGCCAGGCAAGACCGTCCTGCTCACTCACTGTTCCACTTACAGAAATAATAAAACTTGTTATAGAAGTAATTACATATACCAATCCGCCCATCAGTCCGCCGGCTGTTCCTGCATTTTTAGGAAAATAAAGCATGCTGGTGGTGAAAAATGACGTAAACAGGACCCCTGAACATATATGAATGAAGAATGCAAAAGGAATCATAATAAAGAGGCTTTCTGCATAGAAACTTGTTGCAATCAGCCCCGTAATCAGGATAAGCTGTAGAATAATAGGCTGTAAGATCCGTTCTTTAAAATCAAGTTTAAGTCTTCGCTTCCCGATAAAACCGCCGATCATCCATGAAAACCCTAAGATCAGGGTACAATATCCGATAACCACAGGGGTAAAATGGAATGTATTTTCAATAATAAAAGGTCCTGTGATATTAAAAAGCATTACAATAGAGTAGCTTAGTCCCAAAATAAAAATTCCAAGCATGAAAATCCTGTTTTTCAGCATCATTTTATACAGGCTGATATTCTCAGAAAGGTTAAGCTTTTTTCTTTCGTGTAAGCTTTCACCACTGAAAAACCATTCAAAGAGAAGCAGAACTCCTGCATATAAAGCCAGAAAATAAAAATTGGCATGCCAATTAAAGAGCTTTTCAAGATATCCACCCAGAAAAGGAGCCAGAATAGGCCCGCAGGACCAGACAATTGTGAAATAGCTCAGATAGTGCTTTACTTTTTCAGAATCATAAAGATCTACAAAAATAGCACGGGTAGCTACAACCAGAACAGAAACAGCAGCTCCCTGAAGAATACGGAGCAGGCAGATCAGCAGAATACTGTCCGTCATCGTGATCAGGATACTGCTAATGATCAGTACAAGAAGGGCAATAAGTTTAGGACGGTAACGTCCGATACTGTCCAGGATTCCCCCGACAAAGAGCTGTGAGATACCGTAACTCAGTAAATAAGATGTTAATGTGATCTGGATGTCCTTTTCAGAGACCTGCATCTCCTTTGCCATCGATGGGAATGATGGTAAATAAATATCAGTGACAAACCCTGAAAGCGGGATCGACACAAAAGCCATAATGGTTATTAATCTGATTCTTTTTTCAGATGCTTCTTTCAACAACATATTCATTCGTTATTTTACTATGCAAAAATAAGCCGGGAATCTATAAATGTAATTTTAAAAGACAAAGTAAAAATTACAAAAATCAAAGATTTAAAATGCGTTCTTAAATTTTAAAGGAGAAACTTCAGCATGTTTTTTAAAGAAATTATTGAAATGAGATGGTTGTTCGAACCCCAGGGTGTATCCTATTTCAGCGATATCCCAATTGGTATATTTCAACAGGTTTTTGGACTCTTCAAATACTCTATCTTTAATAATTTGTGTAGTGGTAAGCTGAGTTACAGATTTTACCGATGAATTCAAGTGATTGACATGTACATTCAGATGATCTGCAAAGTCAGAAGCTGTTTTCAGGGCCAGCGGATAGGCCGGAGAATCCAGTGGGAACTGTTTGTTGAGAAGCTCATCAAATAAACGGTATAAACGGATATTAGCGGGAAGTTCACTGGGATTAATATCATCCACACGGTTCTCCAATGCCAGATGCATTACAGAGGCCAGATGACTTTTAATACTGCTGCACCGGAACGGGTACGCTGAATTATTCAGCTTATACATTTGTTCAAAATATAAGGTAGCCAGCTGGGTTTGTTCATCCGTTAAAAATATAATAGGCTTGCTCCATTCTTTAAATAATGAAGTCTTTTTGAAAAGATTGAATTCTGTATTTCCGCTGAAAAATTCCTGATTGAACAGGCAGAAATATCCTTCCTGAAGATCCCCGTCACATTCCCATGAATAAGGAATATTAGGTGAGGGAAAAAAAAGCGCAGGACGGTCAACATACAACTCATGATGTCCGTACTGGAACCTGCCTTTTCCTATAATAAAGCTTATTTTGTAATAATCCCGGCGGTTATATGGACTTTTAAAACTACAGTACCTCCGCATAGAAACATTGAAATGTGATTTTCCTGTTTCAAAATCATCAGAATCAAACATTTTTATCTGATCTTTTCTGATGCGTCTGTAATAATCTTCAATAGTTTCCAGCTGATCACTCATAATATAGAAATTATAAAAATCAAAGATACGTAAATCAATATTAATTGAACATTATTTTCACTGATGTAATGATAATGAATGTGATAGTTTTTCTCGATTTATCCTGAACTGTCTTTCAGAACTGCTTTTTACAATTATTTTTCACCACAAAAGTTTTACAATACCGAAAATAATAAGTTCAATCAAGAAGGAAATGTTACTTCAAAATAAACTTAAAGGTCAGAAGCTTTTGTGGTGAGAAAATTCTGCTGTAGAGTAAGATTTAATTTTTATTAAGTTCCAGTGCCAATATATGAGACGGAAGCTGAAAAGGTCCGGCTGTAGTATCAGCAGTAATGACAAAACCTGATTTTTTTAAAAACTCTAAAAGCGGATCATGGCTCATCATATTAAGCCATATAATATCTGTAAAACTGGCTGCAGATCTGCATTTTTTCCAAAGTGATTCTCTGATGTCCGGTGAATTGAATTCGGGAAGTATCACAAAACTGATCTCCGTAGCTCTTTTCCCTTCAGGAAGGGCAGGATGGTTGTGGCCGCTTTTCAGAATACTGTATCCAACAGGTTGATCATCTGCATAGGTTATAATAAGCTGGTTGGAAAGATCATTCAGATCATTGATCATTTTTCTGGGATCGATATCGTTGGCGATATATTTTTTGATATCCTCTTCAGGAACAAGATCCTTGTGCATGGTGTAGGTTGAAGAATCAATAATGGTTATAAGATCAGAAATTCCTTCTTCAGAACCGACTGTAAATTTTGACATTATATTCATGAATCTTTTTTATTCAAATTTAGAAGATTATTACATTCAAAAAGGATACAGTTTTCATTAATTTAATCAGCACAGTTTTTTTGTTTAAAAATTTTTACTGAATGAACAGAATTTAAGGAACCTTGATTATGATACACATCAAAAATTCTGCAACTTTGGAATAAGAATAAATACAGGGAATCAGTGGATGGAAAAATTGTCTGTTAATTGCCTGTAAGCCTCATTAACTTTAATAAAAGCCCTGAATTTTTAGTAGAAATGCAAAGAAAATCAGACTGATAATCAAAAAGCAGAAAAAAATAACATTTTAATCCAAACTTTTTTTGTCTGAGCTAGGCTGGAATTACCATAAAACCTATATTTGCAGCCTAAATTTTAAAAATAATGAAAGAACTAATTGAAAAAATCAACGCTGAATTCGAAGCGTTCGCAACTGAGGCTAACCAACAAGCAGAAAAAGGAAACAAAGCTGCTGGTACAAGAGCTCGTAAATCAGCTTTGGAACTTAGCAAATTGTTCAAAGAATTCAGAAAAGTTTCTGTAGAAGAAGCTAAAAAATAATTCGTTCCCAAGCCGGCTCACTGAGCCGGCTTTTTTTATGCACTGTTCTCAGTTTTAAATAACCGTATTGAATAAGTTAAAGACTATTAAATTTTATTCAGAAATTATCTTATTTCCCTGTACGGATATATATTTGTGTAATTGATTTTTTAAACCAATTATACAGATACCATGAAAAACTCTTATTTTTTATTAATCCTCTTTTTCGGGCTTTTTTCCGGGCAGAAATTAAAAGTTATAGATTCCGAAAGCGGAAGACCTGTTTCTAATGCAAGGATCCTTCTCCATGATCAGATCGTTTATACCAATGAAGATGGTTTTGCACCGGTAAACCAGGATGCGGCTAATTTTGAAATTACAGCTTCGGGTTATCAGAAAGAAAAATCTCAGGCTTTTAAAACTTTAATTAAGCTTAAACCCATTTATAAAGATATCGGGGAAATAAAAATAGTGGATGTAAATATCAAAAAGATTTTTGATGATGTAAACAGAAACTATCATAAAAGATACTATAATGAGCCTTCTCTTTATAATGTTGTGTATAAGGAAAAAAAGATTAATAATGATAAACTGGATTTCCTGGTGATTGCAGAAGCAAAGCTATGGAGCAAAAGCAATCATTACAATTTCAGGGATGGATATCATAAAAACTATGATGAGATTCTTCAGATGCAGCTGAACAATGTGAAATATCTTAAAAACTTGAAATCCGACAGTATATTTTCAAGAAATACAGATGAATTCTCTCATGAATATATGGGGAATTATTTTCTGAGCTTTGAGCTTAACCGTACACTCAAACATCTGAAATATAAAGAAACAAAATACTCGGGAAGACTGATTTTTGAAGAAGGAGAGGAGCAGCTGATCACATTTAAAATTAAATCCGGATCAGGTATTGAAATGAAAGGGGAGTTCAAATATAATACGAAGGATAAAGCAATTACTTATTTCGAGATCCATTACCTGCAGAGCAATTATCCGGTGCTTAAAAGAAAGGCTGCCAATGGAACGGAATATGATTACCAGCTTGGAGATGCAGTACTTATTTTTGATTTTTATAAAAAAGACGGTATGTATATACCTGCGCTAAACAAACTGGAAGGGGAAAAGTATGTGGCTTTCTATCTTGGTAAGAAATATGAAAGAAAATTCAGCCGGGAGATTATTTATAATACTTTCGAAAAATCAAACAAAACAGGTCTTGATCATAAGGTGGATTTCAGCAAAAGTATCTGGGAAAATGTACCTGTGAAAGAGCAGAAAGAAGATGCGATTCTCCTTTCGGCTGAAGAACAGGCTTTTGTTAATGAGAAATAACAACTTTTTGATTGAATCTTAGGATCATTACTTTTAAAATAAAATACAGAACTGATAAATTCGCAAATTATCCCTTTTACTTCTGCGTTTTTCTTCTTTATTCCCGTAAAATCCATTATCTTTAAGCAATCAATATATGTTATGAAGATAAATAAATTTTTTGCTGTGCCCGCAGTTGTGCTGGTCGCCCAGTTTTCATGGGCTCAGGTGAAGGTAGATACTAAAGAAAAGCTTGATCCTGTTGTAAAAAGCTTTGTGGATGAAATCAATAACAGTTCCCAGCTGGAAAATATGGCTTATGAGCTTCTGGATGGTATAGGACCACGTCTTGTGGGAACTCCTGAAATGCTGGCTGCCAATGAATGGTCTGCAGCTAAACTCCGTTCATGGGGAATAGAATCCAGTCTTCAGCAGTTCGGAACGTGGAAAGGATGGCAGCGTGGAATTACCCATGTTGATATGGTTTATCCTCGTGTAAAATCATTAGCTGCAACACAGCTGGCGTGGAGTCCTGCAACTAAAAAAGCAATAGAAGCTGAGGTTGTAGTGCTTCCAAAAGCTTCTTCCAAGGCTGAATTTGATGCATGGCTTCCTTCCGTGAAGGGGAAAATAGTCCTTATTGCTCAGTACCAGAAAATTGGACGCTCTGATGAGCAGATTAAAGAATTTGCCACTCCGGAGCTGTATGAAAAACTGAAAGCAGAAAAGGAGCAGGCCGGAAAGGACTTCCGTGATTATGTAAAGAATATAGGCTATGATAATAATACGCTTCCGGAAGCTTTAGAAAAAGCCGGTGCTGCCGGAATTGCCATTTCCAACTGGACAGGAATCATGGGAGCGAACAGGATTTTCGGAGCAAAAACATCAAAAATCCCAATGATTGATATTGATGTGGAAGATTATGGAATGCTCTACAGAATGGCAGAAAACGGAGCTAAACCTAAAATCAAAATAGATACCCAGTCTAAGATACTTCCGGATGCGAAAAGTTTTAACACTATAGGTATCATCAAAGGAAAAGAGAAACCTGAAGAATATGTGATCCTTTCTGCCCATCTTGATTCATGGGACGGGGCGCAGGGAGCGACAGACAACGGTACGGGTACGCTTACCATGCTTGAAACTATGAGGATATTGAAAAAATATTACCCAAACAATAAAAGAACTATTGTGATAGGACTTTGGGGAAGTGAAGAGCAGGGGCTGAACGGTTCAAGAGGTTTTGTAGCAGATAACCCGCAGATTATGAAAGGAACCCAGGCCGTTTTCAATCAGGATAACGGAACAGGTCGTGTAATCAATATTAGTGGACAGGGATTTGCAGATTCCTATAATTATATTGGAAAATGGCTGAACGGAGTTCCGAAAACGGTAAGAGACCAGATTAAAACGGACTTCCCGGGAATGCCGGGAGGCGGTGGTTCTGACCATGCTTCATTTGTAGCTGCAGGAGTACCCGGATTTTCTTTAAGTTCTCTGAACTGGGGATATTTTGGCTATACATGGCACACCACAAAAGATACATATGATAAGATCGTGTTTGATGAGGTGAAAAATAATGTGGTTTTAACGGCTGCACTGGCTTATATGGCATCAGAAGATCCTGAATTTACAAGCAGAGCAAGAAGAGTAATGCCTCTGGATGATAAAGGGGAAGCGGTAAAATGGCCAGAAGCTAAAGGACCGAGGAGAGATTCAAAGGATTTTAAATAAAAAGGCTTTCCAGCCCTTCAGATATTAAAATTAAAGGCTGTACAGATTATTGTGCAGCCTTTGTTTTTTCCTGATAAAGTAATTTCTTTATTTCTTCAATTTTATTTTCCTTAACAATATAAGTTTTACAGATTGTATTGTTCATATGCATACTGAAATTCATTAAAGTGGTCTCTTTTTCCCATGTATGGGTTGTTGGAGGGATGTAATCTGTAAATACCGGCCAAAAATTTGCAAGACACAGAAAATTTCTTTTTAAGGATAATAGCAGGTTAGGATAATTTCCAAAATCATCAAGCACTTTTATTTTAAATATGCTTTTGCCGAGGGTAGCTCCCCAAAATACTTCGCACAAGGCTCCAAAAATAATGGCAGAGGGGATTGAATATAGAAAACTGAGTACAGCCATTTTCCCAAACAATAGTAGATAAATAAGAAAGAAGGGCAGCATGTCGATAAGCTTGGCAAACAACCTTTCTCTTTCGTTGCCTTTATAGGTAGGATTGTAAGGAAAATCATATTCGAAAGAGTTATAAATTCTATATCCCATTTGGTCAAATTGACGGGTTGCTCTACGAATAATTCTTCTATCCTTAAGCTCAGATATTTTCATTAATTTTTATGTTCTAATTTCATTTTCACTCAAATTATTCTTAAGGCTTAATAGTATTTTAATTAAATATGGAGTTTTATATTCGAAAAATTTGAAATCAAAGGCTCATAATCAGAGGTGTTCAATTTTCCGAAACCATATTCGCAGAAGATAAACGATAGATCATTAGCTTTTGCAGAATCATAATCGGTTTGCGTATCACCGATATAAACTGAATTTTCAGGGCTCAAATGATTCCTTTCCATAACCAGCCGGATGTTCTCCGATTTTGGTTTTTTAGTCCGTCCGTAAGATTCAATATCAGTAAACAGGCTGTTGAACTTATAATATTCCAAAAACGATTCAATATATCCGTCCTGACAGTTGCTTACAATAAAAAGCTTATGGTTTTCTGCTAATGCTTTCAGGGTTTCCTCAACATCATCATAAAGAATACCACCTTCGATACGCAATACTTTGTTTTCATGTTGTACAATTTCAGAAAGGATTTCATGAACCTGCCGATCGGAAATTCCGGGAACAATGTCTTTTAAAATGTTGTCTGCCAGCAATCCCATATACTGATCCATATCTTCAGGCTTCAAATCTTTATTGATCAGTTGATGCTTATTTAAAACCTCATTCCATATTTTGATGATGGTGGCCCTTGGATCCCAAAGAGTCCCGTCTAAATCGAAAATTAAATTTTTAGTCCTCAAAATACTGCTATTTTTATTTAGTTTGTAGTGTTGAACAGTTTTTCAAGAATGGTCTACAAAATCATACTTAGCTGAACCCTTTTTCTTGACTCATCTACATCTGTAACCTTTACACGGACATGCTGATGCAGCTTCACGACCTCATTCACATCAGAAACAAATCCGTCTTTCAGCTGAGAAATATGGACAAGCCCGCTTTCCTTGATTCCAAGATCTACAAAACATCCGAAAGCTGTAATATTATTGACAATTCCGGGAAGGATCATTCCGGGTTTTAAATCTTTTATACTTTTTACATTCGGATCAAATTCAAATACTTTTGCAGCTTTTCTTGGATCTAATCCAGGTTTTTCAAGCTCTTTCAAAATATCCTTGATTCCTAAAATTCCTATTTCCTCTGTAATATAATTTTCTGGCTTTACCAAAGCTATTTTTTCTTTGCTGGCAATCAGTTCGTTGGTTTTAATACCTAAATCTTTAGCTATTTTTTCTACAATTCCATAGGCTTCAGGATGCACAGCTGAATTATCAAGAGGATTTTTAGCATTGGTGATTCTTACAAAGGCTGCAGCCTGCTGATAAGCTTTCTCTCCAAGCCTCGGAACTTTTTTAAGCTGCTTTCTATCCTCAAAAGCACCGTTTTCCATTCGGTAATTGACGATGTTTTCTGCCATCTTCTCTCCAATCCCGGATACGTAGCTTAAAAGAGACTTGCTTGCTGTATTTAAGTTGATTCCTACAGAGTTGACACATTTCATCACAGTGGAATCAAGTTCGTTCTTCAATTGGGTCTGATCCACATCATGCTGATATTGCCCCACACCAATTGACTTTGCATCAATTTTCACCAGCTCAGCTAAAGGATCGGCCAGTCTTCTTCCAATAGAAACTGCTCCACGTACCGTAACATCATAAGACGGAAATTCATCTCTTGCAATTTTACTTGCAGAATAAACCGATGCTCCTGCTTCTGAAACTACAAAAACCTGGAGCGGCTTATCAAAAGCAATTTTTTTAATGAAGAATTCTGTCTCACGGCTTGCTGTTCCGTTTCCGATAGATATTGCCTCAATATTGTAAGCGTTTACCATAGAACGGATCTTTTTCATGGCCATTCCGCTTTCGTTCTGCGGAGCATGAGGGTAGAGGGTTTCATTATGGAGAAGATCACCTTTTTCATCTATGCAGACTACTTTGCAGCCGCTTTTGTATCCCGGATCAATCGCTAGAATTCTTTTTTCGCCCAAAGGTGGAGCAAGCAGAAGCTGGCTGAGATTTTCAGAAAATATTTCAATGGCTTTCTTGTCTGCCTTTTCTTTCGCTTCCTGTAAAGCTTCATTGGAAATAGCAGGCTCTAAAAGTCTTTTATAGCTGTCTTTTACAGCTAAAGTAATCTGCTCCGAACTTTCATTATTGGATTTAATGATTGCTTTTTCGATAAAATCAACGGCCTCTTCTTTATCAATCCCTATATTCAATTTTACAAAACCTTCCGATTCTGCTCTAAGCATAGCTAAAAGTCTGTGAGAGGGTGTTCTGCCGAGATTTTCTTCCCATTCGAAATACTGTGAGAATTTCCGTGCCTCTTCTTCATCTTTTTTGGTTTTGACTGCTTTGGAGGTAATTACCGCTTTACGCTGAAATAATCTACGGAGGTTTTTGCGAACGTACATGTTTTCATTGATCCATTCCGCCATGATATCTCTTGCGCCTTGTAAAGCCTCTTCTTCTGACGGAACTTCACTGTTCAGGTATTTGGAAGCGAGGAACTGCAGATCGTTGCTTTTTTGGCTCATTATAATTCTGGCTAAAGGTTCCAGGCCTTTTTCCTTGGCGGTATCCGATTTTGTTTTTCTGCGTTTTTTGAACGGCAGGTATAAATCTTCCAGCTCTGTAATGTCAAAGCTTTCTTCAATCCTCTGTTTCAATTCAGGAGTTAAGGCATTCTGCTCTTCAACTGATTTTAAAATGCTTTCTTTACGCTTTATAATTTCGTCAAACTGTTTGCTGATTTTTGAAATCTGCTCGATCTGGACTTCATCGAGATTCCCGGTCTTATCCTTTCTGTAACGGGAAATAAATGGAATAGTGCAGTCTTCGGCCAGTAATTGAAGGGTATTGTTGATGCTCTTTTCAGATATATCGAGGATTTGTTTTATATAGTCTGTAACGTTCATTTTAAATTTTAAACAGCTAAAATAGGCAATTTTGCCATGGAGTGAATACTTTAAACGGTCCTTTTCAGTTTATAATAAACCGGATAAAATGAAAATTTTATTTCTTGATGTATGTTAAGATAATAAATGGTACGGTTTTTCTATTTTTGGAACTTGAAATTTTAATTAAATTTTTTTAAACAATAAATAATATGAAAAAACTTAGTGTAATTGCATTGGTAGGAATAGGATTGCTTGCAGCATCATGTAATAAAGAAAAATCAGCAGACGCTGCGGCTACAGCTACAGAACAGAAAGTAGCAGAAAGCAAAGGAGAAGCTCTGACAGTTGATGTTGCTACTTCTGTAGTAAACTGGAAAGCTACTCATAAAGGTGGTATGGCTCCTCGTTGGGGAACACTTAATGTAAAATCAGGTGATCTTAGTATTGAGGGAGGCCAATTAGCAGCAGGTAACTTTGTAATTGATATGAACTCTATCAAAGTAGATCCGGCTTCAGTAACAGAAAAAGATAAAAAACCGGGAGATCTGGAAGCTCACTTGAAAAACCCTGACTTCTTTGATGTAGCGAAGAATCCAACTTCAGACTTCAAAATTACAAGCGTTACAGATCTGAAAGACGCACCTGCAGATGCAGTAGCCGGAGCAAATAAAACCGTAAGCGGAAACCTTACTCTATCAGGAAAAACTGTGAACGTAACTTTCCCTGCTAAAGTGGATGTTACAGATAGCTCGGCTTCAGTTCAGGCTAAGTTTACAGTGAACAGAGCAGACTGGGGAATCAAATTCGGTACTTCAGAAGCAGATCCAGCGGAATGGATGATCAGCAAGGATATTGAGATCGCTGTTGATGTAAAAGCTAAAAAATAATTGTTAGATACAATATAAATACGGAAGGCTGCTTTTTATAAAGTGGTCTTTTTTATTACCCAATGCTAATTCATTATTTTTGTCTCATGATAATATATATTCTTCTTATAATAAATCTCTTCACCTTCATTATTTTTGGTTGGGATAAAAGACTTTCTGTAAAACATGCAAGAAGAATCCCGGAAAATACACTTTTAGGATTAACGTTTATAGGAGGAACTATAGGAGCTGCTTTTGGGATGATAGTTTTCAGACATAAAATCTCGAAAATGTCTTTTTTGCTGAAATTTGGATTTGTGGTTTTGGTTCAGGTGGGACTTATCTATTGGCTTTGGACTACTGAGTTAAGGAACATTTTTATTTGATAATAAGTGATATAGAAACAGGAGCAGAATACCTTGAAAATATTGTTATATTTTCTTGTTATTAAAAAAACATCTCCCAAAGGAGATATTTAACACTAATCAAACAGACGGATTTAAATTAAGCAGTTATAATTCCAAACTGTTTCCAGGTGTTTGTTCCGTCGGTTGTATTTACCCATCCGATAGGTGCATCTACGGCAGGCCCTACATTTAAAATAATATCACCACGTTTCCATTGGGAAGAAGATGTGGTAGGATAAGCATCTGCATACGTTATTTTTACCTTTCCTAAATGAAAAGAATCATTTAAGTTCTGATAATACACGTTTCCTAAATTATCATTGGTGATAAAGTTGCTGACAATATTAGGTTCAATTGCTGATAAACATTTGTTATTACTAATTGTCGTTTTCAATCCCTCGTATGCCCTGATATCGTGGACTTTAAAGTTTTTTACAGAATTACCTATTACATCATCATATAATGATCCTGAGCCAACAATATCAATGCCGATGGATATGACATCAGTTTCCTTATTGTCATAAATAAGGATGTCATTATTAATGATTTTATGTCCCCTAACCATTGGGTTGATAATATTGTTGGCTGAATATATTCCATATCCAGGCTTGTCAAGAGCGATATAATTGCTGTTTATATTCCAGTTATAGCATCCATCTAACATAACGATACCGATATGCTGGCAGAAATCAATCATACTGTTCATTAAATTTACATGAGATGTTTTCTCAGCATAAATAGCATCATAAGCCCCATAAATTAATGTATCAATAATCCGCCAGCCTTCTTTTTCAGTTTTTTCTTCATTTTCTCCTAAAAACCAGATTCCTTTACTATCGAGAGTATTGAAATCAAAAGACAGTGAGGTATTACCGGAAATTTCGTTGTTAACTGATTTTCCTTTCACAAGGATTCCTATCTGGCAATTACCTGTTTTAAGTGTCTGAATTTGTGAAGACCATAAATAGTTGACTTCTAATCCTATTTTGTATCCGTGAATTGAAATATCTCTTACAATCATCTCATAAGCGGCAACGTCAGAATTTCCATTGATCTTAATGCCGGTAAAGTTATTAGGAGTTTCCACATAAGATTCTATATTATAGATTCCGAATCCCTCTAAAACAACTCCTCTGGCATTCACTACAATCCCATCATTGTTGTGAGTTATAAGGAAAGGAGGATTATCTTTATCTTTAGTGGCAGAACCTATAATTTTAATAGATTTATTGATATGTAAAGTATCGAAAAGCATGTATCTTTTATTTTCAAGATTTAAAACCTGCCCAGTTTCCATTTCGTCAATAAGCTTCTGAATTTCGTAGTAATCATTTGTATTTCCATCACCCGAAGCTCCGCTGATTTTGACAGAAATATGTCCTGTATGCATTCTTCTATAATTGGCAAGGCTGTTATCTGAATTGGTTTTTGTGAAGTACAAAAATTTTCCGTCTGTAGGAATTGTGTTGTCTTTTCTGAAATTGACAAGCTCTCCCGTAAAATCGTCTATTAATGTTACAATATCCTTGTCTAAAGAAGGATCGTGAGTGCCAATAAATTCTGAAATCGTTAATAAATTTAAATTGTTGGTCATTTTTTTGTGATAAAGATTAATAATTAATTACATACATTCCTGCAGGAAATTTATAGATCAAAAATAAGGGGCCATAACGACAGAACTCGTCGTATTATTTATTGTTTCAAAAAATATAAGGTGATTACCCATTTAAACTTAATCTTATATTTGTTAATTTATTATTACAAAATATCATAAATGATTCTGTTTTAGGGCTTTAATGGGTGTTTTAGCTTAACGTTCTCATTATGAATTTGTTAATTAATTCATATTCTTGCTCATTATTCATTAGAAATCACTATTTTTGCACCCGTAAAAATCATTCATGCAAAACATTAGAAATATTGCGATTATCGCACACGTTGACCACGGGAAGACGACTTTGGTTGACAAGATTATTCATGCTACAAACATTTTCAGAGAAAATCAGGAAAGTGGAGAATTAATAATGGATAACAACGACCTTGAAAGAGAAAGAGGGATTACGATCTTATCCAAAAATATTTCTGTTACCTATAAAGACACTAAAATTAATGTAATTGATACCCCTGGTCACGCCGATTTCGGTGGTGAGGTAGAAAGAGTTTTAAAGATGGCAGACGGTGTGATCCTTTTGGTTGATGCCTTTGAAGGACCGATGCCTCAGACAAGATTCGTACTTCAGAAAGCATTGGAGCTTGGATTAAGACCATTGGTTGTTATCAATAAAGTAGATAAGCCAAACTGTCGTCCGGATGAAGTTCACGATCAGGTATTTGACTTATTCTTCAACCTTGAAGCTACTGAAGAACAATTGGATTTCCCAACGTTCTACGGATCTTCAAAACAAGGTTGGTTCAACACTTCATTAGAACAGACTGAAGATATTCTTCCATTATTGGATGGTATTTTACAATATGTTCCTGCACCGAAAGTAACTGAAGGTAACCTTCAGATGCAGATTACTTCACTGGATTTCTCTTCATTCCTGGGAAGAATTGCAATCGGGAAAGTAACGAGAGGTGAAATTAAAGAATCTCAATGGATCGGTCTTGCACAGGCAGACGGAAAAGTTGTAAAAGGAAAAGTAAAGGAACTTTATGTTTTCGAAGGTCTGGGAAAGAAAAAAGTAACTGAAGTACAGGCAGGAGATATTTGTGCTGTTGTTGGTTTTGATTCATTCCAGATTGGTGACTCATTCGTAGATCTTGAAAATCCTGAACCATTGGAAAGAACTGCAATTGATGAGCCTACACTGAACATGACGTTCTCTATCAACAATTCACCTTTCTTCGGAAAAGACGGTAAATATGTTACTTCTAACCACCTGAAAGAAAGATTAACTAAAGAACTAGAGAAAAACCTTGCATTGAGAGTTCAGCAGACTGACGATGCCAACACTTTCCTTGTTTTTGGTAGAGGTATTCTTCACTTGTCAGTTTTAATTGAAACGATGAGAAGAGAAGGGTATGAAATGACAATTGGTCAGCCACAGGTAATCCTGAGAGAAATTGATGGTGAAAAATGTGAGCCTTACGAATCTTTGGTTGTTGACGTGCCTGAAGAATATGCTTCAAGAGTAATTGACCTTGCTACACAGAGAAAAGGTGACCTTCACATTATGGAAACCAAAGGTGAGATGCAGCATATGGAATTCGAGATTCCTTCAAGAGGTCTGATCGGATTACGTTCTCAGATGTTGACAGCTACTGCTGGTGAAGCTATTATGGCGCACCGTTTTACAGAATACAAACCTTTCAAAGGAGCAATTCCTGGAAGAAACAACGGAGTATTGATCAGCAAAACTCAAGGGCCGGCTACAGAATATTCTATCGCTAAATTACAGGACAGAGGTAAATTCTTCGTTGATCCGGGTGAGGAAATCTACGCAGGTATGATTATCGGGGAACAAAACAAACCTGGAGATCTTGTTGTAAACATTGTAGAAGCAAAACAGCTGAACAACATGAGAGCTTCCGGAAAAGATAAAGATACCGGTGTTGCTCCAAAAATCTTGTTCTCACTGGAAGAATGTATGGAATACATCCAGGGTGATGAAGCGATTGAAGTAACTCCAAACTTCATCAGAATGAGAAAGAAACTCCTTTCCGAAGAAGAAAGAAAAAGAGTGGAAAGATCAGCAAAAGCATAAGAAATTCTTATATATCAGAAAAGCCTCGAATTTTTCGGGGCTTTTTTATTAGACTATGTCTTAAAATGTTTATTTTGGCATAATAATCTCTTAGAAAATATAAATTTAAAGTAGTTTGCAGACGATGAAAATGAATATTATAAAGCTTACCGTCTTAGCCGGAGCTTTCGCAACATATACCAGTTGCTCCGTACAGAACAATACAGTAAAAGCAACACCAACAAAAAATACAGCAAAGCCTAACAGCAATACTATAAAGCCTAAAGATCCGGTTACCACGGTAAAACCTGTAACAGCAACACCTCCCGCTGATGAAAATTTCAGAACAGTTCTTCCTGAGATCAAAAGAGAATTCCGGGGAGTCTGGATTGCAAGTGTAGCCAATATCAACTGGCCTTCAAGAAATAATTTAACGGTAGATCAGCAAAAAGCAGAAGCGATAAGCATGCTCGATATGCTGAAAGATAACAATTTCAATGCTGTGATCTTTCAGATAAGACCTTCTGCAGATGCTTTGTACACAAGTAATATAGAGCCTTGGTCATACTTTTTGACCGGAGAAACAGGAACTGCCCCATATCCGAATTATGATCCCCTCCAGTTCTGGATTGAAGAAGCTCATAAAAGAGGTTTGGAGCTCCATGTATGGCTGAATCCTTACCGTGCACACCATACAAACGGAGGCGCTGTAAACAGCCTTTCTATGGCGAACAAGCTTTCCGACATTGTTGTAAGATTAAAAAATGGAATGTATTGGTTCGATCCTGCCAATCCTAAGACCCAGGGACATGTTTCCAATGTTGTAAAAGATATTGTGAAAAGATATGATATTGATGCTATCCATTTTGATGATTATTTCTATCCTTATGCCACCTACAACAGGGGAGCTGATTTTCCTGATAATGTAAGCTGGAACGAATATCTGAGAAGCGGAGGAACGTTATCCAGGGCAGACTGGAGAAGAGATAATGTCAATAAATTTGTAGAGAGAATTTACAAAGAAATTCATGCGGAGAAAGATTATGTAAGATTTGGGATAAGCCCGTTCGGAATCTGGAAACCGGGATATCCTGAAGGAATCGTTGGATCTTCCCAATATGACGAATTGTATGCAGATGCAAAATTATGGCTCAATAAAGGCTGGGTAGATTATTTCTCGCCACAGTTGTACTGGCCCATCGATGCTAAAGGTCAAGGCTTTGAACCCCTGTTAAACTGGTGGAAATCTGAAAATACAATGAACCGTCATCTATGGCCGGGACTTAATACTGTTGAGATCAAAGTATCAGACCGTCCCACGGAAATTAAAAATCAGATTGAAATTTCAAGACAGATCTTAAAAAATGATGCCGGAGAAATCCATTGGAGTATTGCAGGATTAACGAGAAATGCAGGCATGTTGCCAACTCTGAAAAACGGACCTTACAACGAAAAAGCGTTAGTTCCGAAAACCCCTTGGATAAAAGCGGTTCCATTGCAAACCCCAACTTTATTTACAACCGATAACGGAAGCTTTGTGCAGGCTAATTGGAGTACTAAAAATATCGGAAATGTTTTTCAATGGGTGCTTTTCACACAGTATAACGGAGTCTGGGAAACAGAAATTCTTACATTGGACAGTCTTTCAAAAGATATTCCAAAATCAAAAGGAGGCAGAAAGCTGAATGCAGTAGCTATAAAAGCTGTAGACAGACTTGGGAATGAAAGTGATTATATGGCGAAAAAAGTAAAGTAATTACCTAAACACGAAAATAAACGATCAAACAAAACCGGTTCAGAAAAGAACTGGTTTTTTATTTTAGAATAGCTATAAATTATTCATTTAAATTAATATAAATCAGTTGTTTGTAAATTATTTTTGAATAAATGATTAAAAAAATAAATAGTGACGGAATCATTTTTGCATTATTATTTCCACAATCACAAAAATATACCATTATGAATACCAACAGACTTTCCCCAGCTATTGAAAAAGCACTGAGTAATCAGATGAACAAGGAAATTCATGCATCACATGTTTTTCTGTCGTATGGGATCTGGGCAGATGATAAGGGATATCAGGGAATTGCCAATTTCCTTTACAGACATGCTCAGGAAGAGAGAAATCATTCCATTAAATTTATGGAATATGTGTTGAACAGAGGTGGAAAGCCAAAAGTAGATGCCATTCCGGCACCTCCGGCAGATCCTGAATCATTGACAGCCTGTTTTGACGGTGTTTTTAAACATGAGGTTGATAATACTACAGCAATCTACAAAATTGTAGACCTGGCATTAAAAGAAAAAGACTGGGCTACATGGAATTTTATGCAGTGGTTTGTACAGGAACAGATAGAAGAAGAAACACTTGCCTCCAACCTGATTGATAAGCTGAAAATTGCCGGTGGTGACCGTGCTACAGATGAGTCTTTATTTACTTTAGATAAAACATTACAGGAAGCTCCGAACGATGTTCCTTTAGCTCAGAATGCTACCGGAGATAACCCATAAAAACCGATGGGTGAACAAAAATTATTCAAAATCTGCCAAAATTCAGGCAGATTTTTTTATTATGAAACTCCCTTTAAAATCACTATCTTTGCAGGCTGAAAGTTCAATGGTCAGAATAAGATGAAATAAGCTTTACAATCAGACCCTGAACTTAAATAGCATCATTGAATATTAAACTTTGAATTTTACAATATGAAATGTGGAATTGTAGGCCTTCCGAATGTAGGTAAATCAACTCTTTTTAACTGCTTAAGCAATGCTAAAGCTCAGTCAGCAAACTATCCTTTCTGTACGATAGAACCGAACCTTGGAACGGTATCTGTACCGGATCCCAGGCTGTTTGAACTGGAAAAAATAGTTAATCCGGAAAGAGTATTGCCGGCTGTAGTTGAAATTGTTGACATTGCAGGTCTTGTAAAAGGGGCCAGTAAAGGAGAAGGCTTGGGAAATCAGTTCCTTGCCAATATCCGCGAATGTGAGGCAATCATCCACGTTTTAAGATGCTTTGACAATGGTAATATTATCCACGTTGAAGGTTCTGTAGATCCGATGAGAGATAAAGAAATTATTGACATCGAATTACAGTTGAAAGACCTTGAAACTGTTGGAAAAGCTGTTGAAAAAGCTAAAAAATTCATCAAATCAGGAAAAAAAGACGATATCCTTGTTTATGAAACCCTTCAAAGTCTTGAGAAATTTATTGAGGATGGTAAAAATGCAAGGGAATTTCCGGTAAATGATTTAACGAAGCCTATTATTGATGATATCCAGCTTTTAACTAAAAAGCCTGTATTATATGTATGCAACGTAGACGAAAACTCTATCAAAAACGGAAACGAATGGATAGGGAAGATCGAGGCAATGGCAAAAAATGAAGGAGCAGAGATCGTTATATTGGCAGCCCAGATCGAAGCAGATATCAATGAACTTGAAACATTTGAAGAAAGAGAAATCTTCCTTGAAGAACTGGGGCTTACAGAGCCTGGAGTAAACCGATTGATCAGAAAAGCTTACGATTTATTAAAACTTCAGACCTACTTTACGGCCGGAGTAAAAGAAGTAAGAGCATGGACAATCGGGCAGGGATGGACAGCTCCACAAGCTGCCGGAGTGATCCACACTGATTTTGAAAAAGGTTTTATCCGTGCAGAAGTAATCAAGTTTAATGATTATGTAACTTATGGTTCCGAGGTTAAAATAAAAGAGGCCGGAAAACTTTCTGTAGAAGGTAAAGAATATATTGTTCAGGATGGTGACATCATGCACTTTAGATTTAACGTATAAGAATATATTAAAGTTAGTTATAATAAAAATGCTTCAGGGGGAATCTCCGGAGCATTTTTCTTTTTTGTCAGAAATAAATAAAGCCACCTTTATTCAGAGTGGCCTTTTCAATATTTTTGGATTTTGTTATTCTATAGGATCTACTAATCTGCATTTTAATTCAGCACAGCCTATTCCATATTTTCTACACTCTCCTGTAGCTGGATCAATGCATAATTCTTTTCCACCGGTAATTGATCTTAATTCTCTTTTGTTTAGTTTTTTTCCTTTGTCTAAGTTTGAATTTTTCATGGTCTTTGATTTTAATGTATTAGTTTAAACTAAGATAGGAAAAATATTTATATATATCACTTAATGAAGAAAAAATATTTCTAAATTGTATTCTGGTAATTAAAAATATCAATAAAAAACCGTTCAGTAAATGAACGGTTTTAATTTTATTCTATAGGGTCTATCACGGGCCTGCATTGCAGCTGTGCACAGCCTATTGATATCTTACTGCAGCCTCCGGTCATAGGATCGATACAATCCATTAATCCGCCGGTGATGCTTCTTAATTGTCTTTTGTTCAGTTTTTTTCCTTTCGGCAATTCTTGATTTTTCATTGTTTTGATTTTTAGTGAGTTAGTTTGAAAACTAAAGTAAGAAAAATATCCATAAGTATATCACCCCATATAGAAAAAAGTTAAAATATTTTGCTACTTGCAAATTCCGGTAACTTTGTATATTTGAATTTTACAAACAGTCAGCTATGGAAAAAACCACTCATTCATCCCTTGAAGATTTTTATAAAGAGATGGCAGCCAAACTGGGAAAAGATCTTGAAAGTATTTTCCCTAAAGGACTTCATAAAGATATTGGGCATTTTAATGTGTTTGATATCAGGCAGACGATTGAAAAAGTGAAAACCACTTCTGAAATGCCTTACAACAGAAGAAAATATTACAAAATAAGCCTGATCAGGGGAAAGAACAGGGCAGAATATGCAGATAAAATTATTGCTATTAAGAAAAATGCTTTATTATTTGCAACCCCGAAAGTTCCTTATCACTGGGTTCCGGAAGATCCCGACCAGTCAGGAAGCTTTTGTGTATTCACTGAAGACTTCTTCATCAAAGCACAGTCCCGGTTTTCATTAGAAGATCTGCCAATTTTTCAGCCGGGAAATATTCCATTGTTTGAGATTGATGATGAGCTGGCAGATGAAATAGATATTCTGTTTACAAAAATAAAAAAGGAAATAGCTTCCGATTATATTTTCAAATATGATTTAATCAGGAACTATGTTTTGGAACTGATTCATTACGGACAGAAACTTCAGCCTGCTGCGAAACTTTCAGCCTCAAATGATGCTTCATTAAGAGTGGTCTCATTATTCATAGAGCTGTTGGAAAGGCAGTTTCCAATCGAATCTTCAGAACAGAGGCTGCAGCTGAAAACAGCAAAAGATTATGCTGACAGGCTAGCGGTTCATGTAAATTATTTGAATAAAAAATTAAAAGAAAGCACTGGAAAAACAACTACTGAATTTATTGCAGACCGTATGATTCAGGAAGCTAAAATCCTTTTAAGACAAACCAAATGGAACGTTTCCGAGATATCATATGCACTGGGTTTTGAGGAAATTGCCCATTTTTCTAACTTTTTTAAAAGAAAGACCTCATTTACTCCAATGGAATTCCGTTCATGATTTGAATTTTGCAAATTTCGGATTGATTCAGGCAAATGTTTCTTCCTGGGAATTTTCCAACTTTGTATCATTAAATTATAAAACCAAATAATATAAAAGATGAATACAAAAACAAAAATTGCATTAATCACTGGTGGAAGCCGCGGACTTGGAAAAAATGCAGCTCTTAAAATCGCACAAAAAGGATTGGATGTCATTATTACTTATAAAAACAGCCGCGAAGAAGCTGATGCTGTGGTCAGCGAAATAAAAGCTTTAGGCCAAAATGCAGTTGCGTATCAACTGGATACAAGAGATGTAAAAAGTTTTGATGGGTTTGTAAAAAATATCACGGATCATCTGAAAACTGAAGCAGGAAGCCCAAATATTGATTTCCTGATCAATAATGCAGGAACCGCTTTATATTCTCCGATTACAGAAACCACGGAAGAACAATTTGATGATATTGTAAATGTTCACTTTAAAGGAGTTTTCTTTCTGACACAGAAAATGCTTCCTTTTATGAATGATGGAGGCGGAATTATTAATATTTCATCAGGGCTTGCAAGATTTGCTCTGCCGGGATCATCTGTTTATGGTTCAATGAAAGCAGGCGTAGAAATGCTGACAAAATATATGGCAAAAGAACTTGGACCCCGAAAAATAAAGGCAAATGTAATAGCTCCGGGAGCCATTGAAACAGATTTTGGAGGAGGAAGAACAAGAGATGATCAAAATGTAAATTCTATGATTTCCAACGTTACGGCATTGGGAAGAGCAGGACTTCCGGATGATATCGGAGGTGTAGTGGCATTCCTGTGTACCGAAGATGCGGGCTGGATCAACGGGCAGAGAATAGAGGCCTCAGGAGGAATGTTTTTATAAATCAAAAAGATTAAACTGAAAAAGGGCAAATTTGCCCTTTTTCAGTTTGAAACTATATTTTTATTAAAGCCTGGAAAGATTTTCAATTGCTCTTTCCAGTGTTTCCTGTTTTTTTGCAAAACATAACCGGATCACATGATCATTCCTTTTGTTTTTGTAAAATGATGAAAAAGGAACACTCGCCACTTTATGATTGATTGTCAGTTCTGAAGCGAAATCAAAATCATTTTTATCAGATATCTTATCATAGGTAAAAGCCTGGAAATAGGTTCCCTCACAGTCAAGAAGTCCGAAAGACGTACCTGAAAGTCCTTTTCTCAGAAAATCTCTCTTTTCCTGAAAAAATTGGTTCAGCTGGTTATAATGTTCGTCGTTTTTCATGTATTCGGCCAGGGCAAGCTGTATAGGGGTATTTACACAGAAAACATTGAACTGATGTACTTTCCGGAATTCCTCGGTGAGGTTTTTAGGAGCTGCACAATAGCCTGTTTTCCAGCCTGTAACATGGAATAGCTTTCCAAATGAAGCAACAAGAAGGCTTCTCTCTTTAAGTTCGGGATATTGGCAGATACTAAGATGTTTTTTTCCGTCAAATACAATATTTTCGTAAACTTCATCACTCAGAATAAGAATTGAAGTGCCTTTTACAAGTTTGATGAGTTCCTGAATATCATTTTCTTTTAAAATTTTTCCGGAAGGATTGTTCGGATTATTAAGAATGATCATTTTGGTTTTCTCACTCACCAGACTTTTTACTGCATTCCAGTCGATCTCATAATCTGGGGCTTTCATCTCAAAACGTTTTACAATTCCTCCAAAAAGCTCTACTGTAGGTTCATAACAGTCATAAGCCGGTTCAAATATAATTACTTCATCATCTTTTTTAACAAAAGTAGCGATGGCTGTGAAAATAGCCTGGGTTCCTCCTGCTGTAATGGTAATTTCAGAATCAGGATGATAAACAGCCTGATGGCTATTTTCAATTTTTCTGGCAATTTCCTCTTTCAGCGGCATCATTCCCCCCAGTGGAGCATATTGATTGAATCCCTTTTGAATGAAATTGTTTACAAGATCCAGTAACTCAGAATCTGGCATAAAATCAGGAAATCCCTGAGAAAGATTAATAGCCTCATTTTCATTGGCGAGCTGAGTCATTTGACTGAAAATGGTAGTTCCTACATTTGAAAGCTTGGATAATGGAAGTTGTATCATTAAAAATCTGGTTTTGTTGATTCTAATTTAATTTATTTTTTGCAATCACAAAACATGAGATACAAAAAAGACCGTTTCGGATAGAAACGGTCCTCTGTTTATTTTGCCTTATTTAAAAGAGTATCATAGATTCTACTCTGTTGTTGACATATCCGAGAATGCCCCAGAACATAACGGTGGAGGTTCCCCATCCGGCAAGAGAAACCAGGTGTTTTTTGAAGAACTTTTTGTCATAAAGATGTTCTACCATATAAATATGCTGTCTTTTATAACATCCTATTTTATTATTCCAGTTGTCAAAAAACCAGAATCCCAGGGTAGGAGTAAATGGTGACATCACATACTTATTTGAGCCATAAGGAATAATATCATCATACACCCGAAGCCATCCCGGGCTGAATGCACCAAAATAAAGCTGATACTGCTGTTTTTCAAATGCATAATATGAATCAGGCAGCTGTTCTCCGGCTTCCGCTACCTGAACCAAACCGTTAACTTCAGCATATTTCTGAATAGACTCATTAAATGCTTTGGTTTCACGGAATTTCAGGCCGTTCAGATCACCGTACTTCAGATATTTTTCCTCTGTTGAAAAAGTTCTCACCGTGATCACTGCGGATTGATCGGCGGGATTTTTCACCAAAGAAGCAACAGGAAATTTATCTTCCAGATCAGCAATCATATCAACCGGCTGGCCGTCAGAGAAATATTCTACAGTGATTTTATCAATATCAATACCGTCCTGAGCAAATTCCTCCCTGATTTCCGGAGGTGCGGGCGGTAGATTTGCCGGTTCTAATTTGTTTGAAGCAGTGATATTAGCTGCTGTTGATTCTTCAAGCTGCTCATTATTTTCCCTGCAGCCTGACAAAAGGAGAAGTCCTGCGGACCATCCCAGAATTACAATGTTTTTGATTTTCATAGGTTATCGTTTTTATGGTTGGTTTAGTTTTTCGGAAAATCATTTACTGATACCGTAGTTTAAAATTAATATCTTTTAAAATTCCCTTTTATGTGAATTGTTAAGTGTGGCAGTTTTTCTAATAAGTGTTAATAAATTGACGTTAAGTGTTGATTTTTGCAGGTGTATGAAAAATTTACCTGTATTTATTTTGGCTTAAACTGATATTACTCATCCCATTATTGCAGCAAGCCTCTTAAATTTGTTAGGATAAAGACTAAATCCTGTCAAAGATTAATACCATGAATATCACAAAAACTGAACTTCCCAAAGAATCTGTTTTATATAGGGAAAAACATTATTTCGACTATATGGATAGTTTTAAAGGAGAGCTGAATGGAAAGCGAGATATCACCACAGCGGAAATAGGTACCGCTTTTTTCACCAGCAGTCCTCAATGGGGGAAGAAAATGTTTGCTTTCAGAAATAAGATTGTTAAAATGTTTGGTTTGAAAACCGGAATCAACAACAAAATGCCGTTATCTGATAATTTTAAGCTTAAAGCAGGAGAGCAGGTTGGAATTTTTAAAATATTTGAGAAAACAGATCATGAAATCATCCTGGGCGAAGATGATAAGCACCTCGATTTCAGGGTTTCTCTCCTTTATGATAAGATACAGGATGGAACAGAAGGTAATTCTCTAACGATTTCAACCACTGTAAAATATCATAACTGGCTGGGAATACTGTATTTTATGCCTGTACGGCCTTTTCATCAGTTAATAGTTCCGGTTATGCTGAAGAGGGTGATTGCAAAACTGGAAAAGAATCCTGAATTGTAATTTTTTATTCCAGATCTTCAATTTTGTGCAGGAAATCATTCTTTTTACGAACAGAAACATCCAGTATGGAATGATCTGCCATCACTACCTGTCCGCCTTTTCCTTTAATATATTCTCTAAGGTGAAAAATATTGATTAGATGCTTATGATGGATCCTGAAAAAATTATATTTCGTAAGATGTTCCTCAAACTCATGAAGTGTTTTGGAAACAATGATCTTGGTTTTATCCGTAAGATAAAAGGTAGTATAGCTGGAATCTGCTTCACAACGGATAATATCGCTGATGTTGGTTAATTTGAAACCCTGAAGGGTAGGAAGGCTGATCTTATTCTCATTTGGGGAGATTCCGGAAGTGGTTTTGCTTTTTTTAATAGTTTCCAGCACCTTATTAACGGCAATGATAAAATCTATTTTCTTGATGGGCTTGAGCAGATAATCTGCCGCACCGTTTTTAATAGCCTGAATCGCAAAGTTTTCAAATGCTGTAATGAAAATGATCCGGGAATCTATTTCCCTGAATTTTGAAAGAAGATCGAAAGCAGTACCGTCTTTCAGCTGAACATCCAGAAAAAGGATGTCCGGTGTGTTTTTAGAGAGATAAATATATGCTTCCTCCACACTTGAGGCCTGAAATGCCGTCTGGATCTCAGGGAATTCATTCTCCAGCAGAAGAGCGATATAGTCTCTTCCGTCCTGTTCATCATCAATGATGCATGCTTGTATTTTGGTTTTCATAAGGTTTTATATAAAGTTTGATTTGAGTTCCCGGTCTTTGCTCTTTTTCAGAAAGATCATAGATCTCCAGTATGATATGAGTCTCAAAAAGCTGCCTGAATGTTTCAATTCTTTTCTGGGATAATTTTACCCCGAAAGAATCCGGACTTATCTGCCTTTTGCTGCCTATGCCTACACCGTTGTCTTCTATAGTTATACAGATTGACGTTCCGGTATGATTAAAAGTCACCTGTATGTTTCCTTTCCTGTCTTTTAAACCCGCGATTCCATGTTTTATTGCATTTTCCACAAAAGGCTGGATGAGCAGGGAAGGAATAACCCAGTTTTCATTAATGCTTTCAGATAAGATGACCTTATAGTCGAACTCATTTTTTAATCTGAGCTTTTCCATATTCAGATATAATGAAAGGTAATCTGCTTCATCTTTAATGGTCATAAATGTTTTTTCCGAATAATGCAGGGTTTTTCTGATCATTTGGGCAAATATTTCAAGATAATTCTCTGTTTCTTTGTAATCTTTTTTATATAAAAGGAACTGGATGGAATTGAGGCAGTTGTAAATAAAATGAGGGTTGATCTGAGCTTTTATGGCCTGAAGTTCAAGCTCGGCGATTTTCTTTTCATAGTATAAAGTTTCCAGTTTTTTATTTCTTTTTTTCTGGAAATATATGTTGATAAGAATGAATAAAGCAGCAGCCCCAAGACTGATTACCATAAGTTTGAACCACCAGGTCTGCCAGAACTTCGGACGGATCTCAAAATGCAGGTCGGTAGAAGTATAAGACCGTTTTCCATTATATCCGATTCCGAAAACTTTAAATGTATATCTGCCCGGAGGGAGAGAAGAGAAAATAATCTTTTGGGAATTACTCGTCTGCCATCCACTGCTGAGTTCTTCAATTTTATACAGGTAACTTATCTTCCCCTGTGAATTAAAATCAGGAAAACTTACGTTGAAGGCAATATCATTATTGGGTGTTTGACCTGTTAACGGCTGATGAATATCAAAAATTTCCCTGCTGCCAATTATTACTGAATTGATAATTACTTTTTTATTAATGAATTTTTTCTGGCTCATCAGGTTTTTAATAGAAAGAATTCCCAATCCTTTTGAAGTCCCTACATAAATGGTATCCCCTGAAATAACACATCCTGTTACGGAGTTTGACGGAAGACCGTCTGTTTGCGTAAAATTATTGATCTTTACATCTGATCCTTTGAGCTCAATTCTGCTGAGTCCATAATTAGTGCTTGCCCAAAATACATTTTTATTCTCTATTTCAATTTTTTTAACCTGGTCGGTAGGCAGACCAATGTTTTCCGAAATTTTCCTCAGTACTTTGGAATTATCAAAAAGTATAATTCCTCTGACGTTGGTAGCCCCTACATATAGATTATCCCCCAACTTTTTAAGATCTGTGAAATAATAACCTTCCAGAAATAACCTTTTCTTTTTTGTAATTGTATTCACTTTATATAAATCTTTAAAGCTTCCGGAAAACAAGCTGTCTTTATTGTAAACCAGTGCAGTATAAGTTCTTTCTCTGTTAAGGGTGTCTCCATAGCCCATGGTACGGAAATTATATTCAATGAGACCTTCAGAGGTACAAAGAAGAACAGAGCCGGGCTTGTACGGGGCTATTTCCTTTAAAACAAATTTTGTTACAAGCTGCTTTTCCCTGATTTTGGTATTATATTGAAGAAGCTCTCTTGTAAGACCAAATATGACCGTATTTCCTTCTGAAAATATAGCTTTATGTTCCAGCTTAATATTCTTTTCAAAAACAAGATCTGTTACCTGTCCGTTGTGGTAGATACCGCTTTTGGCCTCATTATATCCCAGAAAAATGCCGCGGTTATTTTTAACGATAACGTTGATGCTTGATGAATTGTTTTTAACCGGAAAGTGAATATAATTTCTAAAAAACCGGTCAGCAATGAAAAAAAATACCATTATTCCGGGTAGAAAACCAGGTATTATTGTCTTTATCAACCAGAATATCATTGATGATATAATGATCCATCATTTTGACGGGACTGGAAAATTTGCTGCTATCCAGCAATGACTGTTTAAAATATATTGTTCCTCCCTCTTCAAGGCATAGCCAGAGCCGGTAATTATTGTCTATGACAAGCCTGTGTATGTTTTCCTGTGCAGTATAGCTTTTAATTTTTTTGAAATGAAATTTATTGTAGAGTTTGTAAACATCTATTGTTCTTTTGTTTCTGACAACAAAAATATCGTCCTTTCTTAATACAAGGGTGTTTTTATCAGCAGAAATATTGCAGGCTGTTTTCTTTTTGGTAATGATGTCATAAGCATGGATAGCTTCCCTTTTCCCTTGAATAGATACATAATAGACCATTTTATCAGCCATACTGAGACCAAATACATAAAACTTATCTGAAGGAATGGTTTTAATAGCCAAAGGAATTTTGCTCACCTTTTCATTTTGATAGATATAAATGGTATTTGGATTATAGTTGGAATACAGATAAAGTGAATTACCTGCCGTATAACCATCAGGGTTATGAGTAAACTGTATTTTTTTCAGCTCGCTGTTTGAATCCGAATTGATGATCCTGCCATTTTTCAGGTAGGCAAAATCATTCAGAAAAGGGGCAATAAAAATTTCTCCGTTTGAAAGAGGCAGACAGGACAGAGCTTCGATATTTTTTAAACCCTGTTTATTGTTGAAATGTTTGAATTCTTTTCCATCAAACCGGAACAATCCGTTATCACTTCCTATCCAGAGAAGCCCGGAATTATCCTGACTAATAGAATAGGTGTATGAACTGTTCAGGCCATCCTCACCATTATAATTTATCATTCCTGGAATCTGGGCAGAAAATAAAGGTGATAATAATATGAACAAAAACAGATGAAAAAGGATAATTTTTTTCACGTGATATTGAATAATATTGTAAATATAGAGTTTGATTGATAATAATGCAATATCTAATGAGTATAATAATTACCAAATTAATAACCCGTCCGCAAAATCATTTAAAAAAGAAGAATAAAAATTTCACCATTTGGTAAAAGTTCAGAAGAAATAGTATCAATTTTTTTTTAAATCTTCCTTTTTTCCATATTGCTTAAATTTCTTTCCGTCAAACCTGGATAATCCCTATCCGGATAAAGTCATATTTATGCTGCTTTAAATGATAAGAGTAGGAATTGTTTAAGCGATCTCCTTTATTATATAATTAACCATTCCTGAAATCCGGGCAAAAAATAAAAGGGATATTAAAATACTGAAAGAAAATATTTAAAAAGTAAATTTTTTTTCACATAATATTGAATAATACTGTAAATATATAATTTGATTAATAATAATGCAATCTCTGAGGTTGAATATTGAAAAACAGATCGAAAAAATTCGGATAATTTTATACAATTTCGTACTTTTGTATGTTTGCTGAAATCATATATGTCACAAGAAATAAATCCAATCTACTCCGAAGATAATATCAGAACCCTCGACTGGCAGGAACACATCCGTCTGCGCCCCGGAATGTACATCGGGAAGCTCGGAGACGGCTCATCTGCTGATGACGGTATTTACATTCTGCTGAAAGAAATCCTGGACAACTCTATTGATGAGTTCAGAATGAAAGCAGGGAAAAGAATCGAAATAAAGGTGGACGACGGTAAAGTCAGCATCCGCGACTTTGGCCGTGGAATTCCATTGGGAAAGGTAGTAGATGCCGTTTCCAAAATGAATACGGGAGGTAAGTACGACAGCAAAGCTTTCAAAAAATCTGTTGGATTGAATGGAGTTGGTACCAAAGCTGTTAATGCCCTTTCAGAATATTTCCGTGTGAGATCTTTCCGTGAAGGAAAAATGAAGATGGCGGAATTCTCAAGAGGACTGATCACAGAAAATCATGACGAAAAAGATACTTCAGACCGTAATGGTACTGAAATATCCTTTGTTCCAGACGGAGATATCTTCCTTCATTTCAAATACAGAAAAGAATACATAGAAAAAATGCTGCGCAACTATGCGTATCTGAATCCTGGACTGAAAATTGTTTTCAACGGTGAAACCTATTATTCGGAGAACGGTCTTAAAGACCTTCTGGAAGAGGAAATGGAAAACGAAGTTCTGTATTCCATCATTCACCTGAAAGATGCTGATATAGAAGTAGCCATTACCCATTCTGACAAATCGCAGACAGAAACCTATTTTTCTTTCGTAAACGGACAGAATACCACACAGGGTGGTACACACCTTAATGCTTTCCGTGAAGCCTATGTAAAGACGATCCGTGAGTTTTTCAATAAAAATTTTGATGCTTCGGATATCAGAAAATCAATCATTGCTGCCATCTCTATCAATGTGGAAGAGCCGGTATTTGAATCTCAGACCAAAACAAAGCTGGGATCTAATGATATGGGACCAAACGGACCTACCGTAAGAACTTTCATTATTGATTTTCTGAAAAGCAAGCTGGATAATTTCCTTCATAAAAACCCTGAAATTGCCGAAGCAATCCAAAGAAAGATCCTTATTTCCGAAAGAGAAAGAAAAGAACTTTCAGGAATTCAGAAACTGGCAAGGGAAAGAGCTAAAAAAGTATCTCTTCACAATAAAAAGCTCCGCGACTGCAGACAGCATTACAATGACCAGAAAAATGAAAGAAAAGGGGAAACCCAGATTTTCATTACCGAGGGAGACTCTGCATCCGGATCCATTACGAAATCCAGAGATGTAGAAACCCAGGCTGTATTCTCATTAAAGGGTAAACCTCTGAACTGCTACGGACTTACTAAAAAAGTTGTATACGAAAATGAAGAATTTAACCTTCTTCAGGCTGCTTTGAATATTGAAGAAAGCCTTGAAGATCTAAGATACAACCAGGTAATTATCTCTACCGATGCCGATGTGGATGGTATGCACATCCGTTTGCTGATGATCACATTCTTCCTTCAGTTTTTCCCTGATCTGATTAAGAATGGACACCTTTATATTCTTCAGACCCCTTTGTTCAGGGTAAGAAATAAAAAAGAAACAAGATACTGCTACACTGAAACGGAGAGGATAAAAGCACTGAACGAGCTTGGAAAAAATCCGGAAATCACCCGATTCAAAGGACTTGGAGAGATCTCACCTGATGAATTCAAGCATTTTATCGGAAAAGATATCCGCCTGGAACCTGTGGTAGTAGGTAAAGATCAGACGATTGACCAGCTGCTGGAATTCTACATGGGTAAAAATACACCGGACAGACAGGTATTTATCCTTGAAAACCTTGTCGTAGAAGATCCTGATATAGATAAAAAAGAAATGTTGGATGAAGTGGCGGGCTAAACCAATCTAATAGACACACAAATACACAAAATTTATAAACACACAAAACACAAATGAGACTAAGCAACCGCAACAAGGCTTCAGTTTACAATTTTGTTCATACATTACTCGTAATGATGGTCATATTTGGAATTGCAGCGTTTTTGTTGAACGAATACAGATTTCATGCTGTAGGAAATGAAAGTTATATACTTCTTATTGTTCCGATTATAATGCTGGTGATTTTTCACCTGAACGGCAGACAGATTTTTGAATATGACAGTGACGGAGAAGCACTGAACTTTAAGAACAGGAATATCATCCCTTTTTTGGACAGGCCTCTTCATGATGAATTTCCAAAATATAAACTGATAAAATACGAGATTGTCCGTATTTTCTTTATTAAAAGACTATACGTTACTATCTCAAGTAAAAACAGTGGTTCTACCATTCTCAAATATGAAATATCTTATTTGAGTCAAAAAGAAGTAAACGATTTAAAACTCTCTCTGAATAAAGTAGTAAAAACTAATAAAGAGAAAAACGATTAAAAATAGATGACGACAGAAGAAAACTCGCACGAAGGTGAGAGCTTGAAAAAAGTCTCAGGGCTTTATAAAGACTGGTTTCTGGACTATGCTTCCTATGTGATTCTGGATAGAGCAATTCCTTCCGTTTATGATGGGCTCAAGCCTGTTCAGAGAAGGATCATGCACTCTATGCGGGAACTGGAAGACGGCCGCTACAATAAAGTAGCCAATATCGTAGGAAATACAATGAAGTATCACCCTCACGGAGATGCTTCCATTACTGATGCCATGGTACAGATCGGCCAGAAAGAACTTCTGATAGATACCCAGGGGAACTGGGGAAATATCTATACCGGAGATTCTGCGGCGGCGGCAAGATATATTGAAGCGAGACTGACACCTTTCGCACTGGAAGTGGTCTTTAATCCTAAGACTACAGAATGGGCTAAATCCTATGACGGGAGAAATAATGAACCTATTGATCTTCCCGTAAAATTTCCGTTATTGCTTGCACAGGGAGTAGAAGGAATCGGGGTAGGACTTTCCACAAAAATTCTTCCGCACAATTTCAATGAACTCATCAATGCGTCCGTTGCCTATTTGAAAGGAAAGAAATTTGAACTTTTCCCTGACTTTATGACAGCAGGCTACCTTGATGTTTCTGAATATAATGACGGACACAGAGGTGGAAAAGTTAGAGCAAGAGCAAGGATTACCCAAACGGATAAGCATACGCTGGTGATCTCTGAACTTCCTTTTTCAAAAACGACAAGCGACCTGATCGATTCTATTCTGAAAGCTAATGAAAGAGGAAAGATCAAGATCAAAAAGATTGAAGACAATACCTCTGATACCGTAGAGATTCTTGTTCATCTTCACAATGATATGTCGCCGGATAAAACTATTGATGCGCTTTATGCATTTACAGACTGTCAGGTAACGATATCTCCGAATGCGTGTGTGATTGTAGGAGATAAGCCGATGTTCATGAATGTTTCCGAGATCCTGAAAATGAATACGGATCATACCGTTTCCCTGCTTAAGAAAGAGCTGGAAATTGAACTTCACGAGCTTCAGGAAAGCTGGCATTTCTCTTCACTGGAAAGAATCTTTATAGAAAACAGGATCTACCATGATATTGAAGAAGTTAAAACCTGGGAAGATGTTATTAAAACTATTGATGCAGGATTAAAACCACATACCAAACATCTTTTAAGAGCTGTAACGGAAGAGGATATTTTAAAGCTGACCGAGATCAGGATCAAAAGAATTTCAAGATTCGATTTAGATAAATTTAAAGAAAATATAGCTGCCCTTGAAGGTAAAATAGAGCAGGTAAAACATCACCTTGCCAATCTGATTGCTTATGCAATTGAGTATTATTTAAATATTCAGAAGAAATACGGAAAAGACAGACAGAGAAAAACGGAACTGAGAATTTTTGATACTATTGATGCAACAAAAGTAGCAGTGGCTAATGAAAAATTCTATGCCAATTTTGAAGAAGGGTTTATCGGGACTTCTCTGAAAAAAGACCAGTATCTTTTTGACTGTTCTGATATTGATGATATCATCATATTCAGAAAGGATGGTACAATGAAGGTGGTAAAGGTAGATGCCAAGACATTCGTAGGAAAAGATATCCTGCACGTTGCCATCTGGAAGAAAAGCGACAAAAGAACGGTCTACAATATGATATATCGCGAAGGAAGGGACGGTCCTTACTACATGAAACGTTTTTCCGTAACTGCAGTTACAAGAAACACAGATTATCCGCTGGCTTCTGACAAAAAAGGCTCGGAAACACTCTATTTCTCTGCCAATCCTAATGGGGAAGCAGAAACGGTAACTGTCCTTTTAAAACCTAATCCAAGGATCAGGAAAAATAAAATGGAGATAGATTTCTCCGATCTGGCTATCAAAGGAAGAGATTCCAAAGGAAATCTGGTGACCAAATACTCCGTGAAAAAGGTGGATATGAAAGAAGAGGGTGTTTCTACGCTTGCTCCTAGAAAAATCTGGTTTGATGATACGGTAAGAAGACTGAATGCTGATGCCAGAGGAACTCTTTTGGGAAGCTTTAAAGGAGACGACAGAATCCTGACCATCAATACAAACGGAGAAGTAAAACTGGTTTCTTTCGATCTGGGTAACCGTTTCGATGATGAATATCTGGTTCTGGAAAAATGGAAACCGCGACAGCCAGTAACCTGTATCTATTACGACGGGGAAAAAGATATGTATTTTATTAAAAGATTCCTGCTGGAAAATACAGTGAATATACAGACCTTTATGCCTTCGGAGCACCCTAAATCATTCATCGAGAATGTAATTGTAGCAGATGGTGCTTCCGCTGAGATCATTTTTGCCAAAGATAAAGGCAAAGAACGTGATCCCGAAACAATACAGATTGACGAATTCATTGCCGTTAAAGGAATAAAGGCAATTGGAAACCAGTTCACAAAATTTAAAGTAAAAACAATCAATATCACCATTCCTGAACCGGTAGAAGAGGAACCGGAAATATATGAGGAACCTGAAACGGGTGACGGTATCGTGGATGATGACCGTACTGTGATCGGTGATCTGTTTGAAAGCAGAGAATCAGAAGAACCAGAATCTGAAAACTAAGAATTAAGCTTATGAATACAATTGTTTTAATCATTATTGCTGTTACCTGTATTATCAGTTATTTCGGGTTCAATAACACAGCCCTGTTTGAGAAATATAAGTTTAATGTAGGCGCTATTACCAATCGTAAAGAATATATCAGGCTGATAAGCTCGGCATTTTTGCATGCAGATTTTATGCATTTGTTCTTCAATATGCTTTCTTTATACTTTTTCCAGGGTGCTGTGACTTATTTCTTTGGAAATATAGGTTTCATTGTAATCTATTTTGGATCAATGATTCTTGGAAATTTATTCAGTTTGATGATTTATAAAAATCAGCCGTGGTATTCAGCTATTGGAGCGTCCGGAGCTGTTTCAGGAATCATTTTTGCTTCCATAGCAATGGCTCCGAGTGATATAAGCATCAATTTTTTACCCGGATGGCTGTTTGGAACATTATATTTTGGATATTCCGTCTATATGATGCTGAACCCGAAGCAATGGGATAATCTTGGGCATGCTGCTCATTTGGGTGGAGCATTTTTTGGCCTTGTATATTCTGTTGCACTGCATCCTCAGCTGGCGATGAGCAATATTCTTTATTTAGGAGTTATGTCTTTACCTCTAATCTATTTAGGCTATGAAATTTTCGTCAGGAAGAGAATAGGATAAAAGCTATCTTTACTTAAAATATCAAGACCAATGAACACATCAGAATTAAACCGCTTCATCGTTGTATTAATCTATGGTTCATTGGTTTTGCTTTCTTTACTGAAACTTTCCAATCCGCTGAAGGTAAACAGAAAGGCCAACTTCTGGTTTGGGATATTTCTTTTCTTATGGTCCAGTTTCTGGCTGGATGAGGTTCTTACCATGGTAAAAGGCTCTCAGATTGATATTCAGTCTATCATTACGGTTCAGATCATTCAGTTTCTGACTCCGGTTATGTTTTATTTCAGTGTCCTGTTTTATACCAATCCTTCATTTAAATTTAAAATTTCAGACCTGAAATACCTTATTCTGCCTGTTATCTTTTGGATTAATATTATGCTGCAGCGTTTTGGAGGATTTGAAGATAACAGCATTTTTAACTATGTTTTTATCGGGCTTATACTTTTTCAGGCTTTGTTCTATACCGGTCTTTCTTATTTTACCATTCAAAAACATAAGAAGAGAATCCAGCAGTTTTCCGCCAATACGGAAGGTATTAATCTGAACTGGCTGGAATATATTACGGTGATCATTTTCATTATTAACATTGCTTATGTAGTGTATAATTTATCCTATGATTCCAAGGCTTTGAATTTTTTCATTAACGGAGCTTTTCTGCTGGTGATTTATTTTGTAGGATATTATTCTTTAAAACAGAAAGAAATTTATCCTGTAGAAGAAAAACAGCGTGAGGAACTGATCTCTATTGATGAAGATCCCGAAACAGAGGAAGTAAGGAAGAAACTGATCTCAGATGAAGAACTGATAAACATCAAATATCAGCTGGAGGAAATTATGGATAAGCAAAAGCCTTATCTTGACAGTGAACTGAATCTGATCAAGCTTTCTGAACTCCTGTCTATTTCCACCCATCATCTTTCATATGTAATCAATACCGGATTTCAAAAGAACTTTTTCAAATATGTCAATGAGTACAGGATTGAATACGCCCAAAAACTCCTTAAAGATTCTCATAGTAAACTGTCGATTTTAGGTATTGCCTACGAATCGGGTTTCAATTCCAAAACTTCTTTCAATACCACCTTTAAAAAACTGACGGACCAAACACCCTCTGAGTATAAAAATGGTTCAGGTTTATAAATTTTAACGTTCTGTTTTATTTAATATATTGTATTTCAGTTTATTATATGTTTGCTTTTTTCAATTGAAAAATAGGTTCACTCGGATAATTCTGAACATTCGAAGGCTCTTTTCAGGATAGCTTTGTACCATAAAATTGTTTTATGGATACCAAAGAATCATATGCTGTAGTTACGGGAGCAAGTCAGGGATTGGGAAAAGCATTTGCTGAAAATCTTGCAAGTAAAAAGATCAACGTGATTTTAGTGAGCCTTCCCGGTCAGCATTTAGAAGAACTTTCCCAGCGCCTGGAAGAGATTTATCAGATCAGAGCACATTATTATGAAGTAGACCTTTCTGTGAATGAAAACGTATTAAAGCTTACGGAATGGCTGAACCGTTCTTTTGAAATTCATATCCTGATCAACAACGCAGGGCTTGGAGGAACTAAAAAGTTTGTAGATGCTTCGCCATCTTATATTAACACCATCTTACAGGTTAATGTGGCTGCTACTTCATTAATTACCCATCAGCTGCTTCCCAATCTTTTAAGACAGCCCAAAGCCTATATTTTGAATGTATCGAGCATGGCTGCCTTTTCACCGATTGGTTTTAAAACAGTGTATCCCGCCTCCAAAACCTTTATTCATTCATTTTCAAGAGGACTTCATGAAGAGCTGAAAGATACAAACGTTTTTGTAAGTGTTGTTAATCCCGGAGCAATGAAAACCAATATAGATGTCTGCAAAAGAATTGAAAAACAAGGTTTTTTAGGAAAACTTACGCTTCTCGATCCAAACAAAGTAGCAGCCTACTGCATCAGGCAACTTTTCAAAAAAGATTCCGTTATTATGGTGAATCCTATCAGTTGGCTGGTGATGAAAATCCTGCCGATATGGATTAAGCTGCCTTTGATGACCAGTGCCATAAAAAAAGAAATTGAAGCATGAAAAAAGTTTTCGTGACCGGAGCCACAGGGCTTCTGGGGACTAATACTGTTATTAAATTATTACAATATGATTATTCTGTTATTGCTCTGGTGCGTAAGAAAAGCAGCTGGATGGGTGAGGAGAGCGAAAATCTCCGACTTGTAGAAGGCAATCTGTTCTCAGATGTTTCAGAGTATTTACAAAACGTGGATGCTGTAATTCATATTGCTGCGGAAACCGGTCAGGATCTTCTGCATTATGAGGATTACAGAAAAATAAACTATGATGCTGTTGTTCATTTGTTTACACTGGCAACCACAGCCGGAATTGAAAAATTTCTCTTTGTGAGCACGGCAAATACTTTAGGCTATGGAGACTCTGAAGGCTGGGGAAATGAAAAATCTCCTCAAATTTATCCTTTTACGCATTCTTACTATGCCCAAAGTAAGTTGGAAACGGAGAATTATCTTCTTCATCAAAATAGGAAAACAAAGGTGGTTATTGTAAACCCCACTTTTATGATCGGAGCCTACGACTGGAAGCCCAGTTCCGGGAAAATAATCTTTTGGGCCTGGAAAAAGAAGCTTGTTTTTTATCCGAAAGGCGGGAAAAATTTTGTTCACGCAGAAGATGCTGCCAAAGGAATTATAAAAGCTGTTGAAAAAGGAAAAAATGGTGAAAAATATCTTCTTGCCAATGAAAACCTGACCTACAAAGAATTTTTCGAAAAAATAAATACTATTGCGGGCCAGAAACCTGTGATGATCCCAATTCCCAACTCAGGACTTGTCATGTTGGGAATGATTGGTGATGGTTTGAGAAAGCTGAAAATAAAAACCAGTCTCAGTTCAGCTAATATGAAAGCTTTGAGGATCAATAATTTTTATTCAAATACGAAATCTGTGGAGGAGTTGGGGATTACATATCAGTCCATTGATAAAGCAGTAGAAGATGCGATCCAGTTTTTTAGAAAGGGGGAGTAATGAGTCTAAAATTAATAAGTAGATAAGAGTTTGTTTATCCTAAAACTTCGTCAGATCAACTTGTTGATCATGTCTTTGCTATTCTTAAATAAACGATAAGGCTGGTAAACCTTTGCGTTAAAAAAGCTCTCGCAGATTTAGCAGATTACGCAGATTTTATTTGTGAAAATATTTGTGGAGATTAGTGCTGTTTGTGGTTTATTAAAACAAATATTATTATTGAATTTTTAATTTCCAAGCCTTTCCAAAGCATTCTCCAGGGTGTTAACAAAGTTAATATGCTTTGTTTTATTACTTTCAAAAATAAAATCCTTTATACTTTTACTTTCATACTTCTCAAAACTTCCAATGATGGCAAGGCTTACCCTATAGTTGGAGAATTTCTGCAGGATATCCCCGGCTATTTTTGTTTTCAGATCAAAAAATTCAGGAGTAAGGTTTTTTTCATAAACAATAACCTTGTCGAATCCCTGATAGTAGGCATTACCAAGAAGATCCAGCCCGTCCTGAGCAGACCGGATAATGATTTCATCAGAAGTAATTTCAGCAATTTTTATATTATTAACAAGATGGGAGATAATTTCCATGATTCAGTTTTTATTTTTTCCCGAAAATAAACCTGTCATTTTCAGATAAATCTTTGATAAGTTGAACTTCAGAAAAATGGTGAGTATACAATTCAAGGGTTTCAGGACCCAGTTTCTGATTAATTTCCAAAAATAAGAATCCATTATTATTCAGATGCTTTTTAGAATCTTCTGCAATTTTACGGTAAAAGATCAAAGCATCTTCAACAGGGGAGAAAAGGGCCATTTTGGGCTCAAACTCTTTGACAGAATCTACAATTTCTGTTTCTTCTTCAATTCCTATGTATGGAGGATTGGAAATAATAATGTCATAGTGATCCTGTAATTCAAAATTCAGATAATCTGCATGAATAAAGCGGATCTCCAGCTGATGGTGTTCAGCATTTCTTTTTGCAGTTTCCAGAGCTTTTTCAGAGAAATCAATGGATGAAACTTCTGCCTGGGGGAAATGTTTTTTTAAAACCAAAGGTATCACACCGCTGCCGGTCCCTATATCAAGAATCTTTAAACTTTGACCATTAAATCTCGAACTTTGAATTTTATGGATTGCTATTTCAAGCAGTTCTTCTGTTTCCGGACGTGGAATAAGAACATTTTCGTCGACGAAAAAGAGCATCCCGTAAAATTCAGTTTCTCCGAGAATCTGTTGATACGGTTTACCTATTTTTAAATCTGAAACTGCCTGAAAAAGTTGTTTCTCGTCATCTGTAAGAAGTTCCTGATAGGACAGTCTTCTTTGGTGAAAAGAATCAAGGCCTACAATTTTCTGGATAAAGACAGAGCATAAAAAAGTACTTTCCGATTCATTATAATGTTCGGAAAGCTCCATTTTAAAATATTTTTTGAATTCTGATATTGTCATTTATCTTGTGAAAACCAGTTTTGTATCTGTAGATTTTTCTTCATCAATCATATAACCTTCATAATTGAATGCTTTTACATCATTCAGGGTTTTGGCATTGGTTTCCGCACAGAACCTTACCACAAGACCTCTTGCGTGTTTGGTGTAAACAACGATGGTTTTCAGCTTTCCGTCTTTCAGTTCATAGAAATCAAAATCAATAACTTTATGATTTAATTTTTTTCTATCGATTACTTTTCCGTACTCATTACTCGCCAGATGAAGAAGAATTTCACCTTTTTTCATCTCGGAATTCAGCTGTTCCGTAATTTTTTCTCTCCAGAATTCATATAAATTTTTATACTGATCAAATTCAAAATGTCTTCCCATTTCCAGTCTGTAAAGCATTACTTTGTCAGAAGGCTTTAAAAGACCATACAGCCCGGAAAGCATTCTGTAATTCTTTTGCAGATAGTCAACGGCATTTTTATCCAGGGTTTTGGCATCCAGTCCTCTGTAAACTTCTCCTGTAAAGGCGAACAGGGCAGGGGCGGACTCTTTTGCCATTGGCTTGGCCTTCCATTTCTGGTTTCTTTCCCAGTTTTCATCAGCCAGCTTTGGGGATATTTCCATTAATTCGGAAAGATATTTCGGAGATTTATGTTTTAAATAAGACTGTATAAATGCAGCTTCTTCGATGAATTTTGGTGTAGTTGACCTCAGTAAATCAGTTGAATTGTCAACGTTCATCAGTTTTGCTGGAGAAGTTATAATTTTCATAATGTTAAAATGCAGATAAATGTTTAATATCAATTAAATTCATAATCATCATAGATACAAAGTCGTACATAAAATGACAGATGATTAAAATTTTAATGTTCGAATATTGTTTATAAAACATAGCAAAAACGATTCCGATAAAGAAAGGTACAACCACTTGTCCAATCGTTCCGTAAGTGCAGTGCAGAATTCCAAATAATATGGCGGAAATAAAAATACCGCAATATTGATTATTGTATATTCTTTCAATTCTTGGCTGAATGTATCCTCTCATAAGAAGTTCTTCCACCACTCCGGCAGTAAGGCAGATAAAGATCATCAGCAGATAATTATTTTTAAAAGCAGAAGAGATCTGAACCATCTTGCTGCTCATGCCCTCCTGAGTCAAAAGCTGGATAATTATACCGATAACGGAAGTTCCTATAAGACAGGTAAAATACAGACGGATTACCGATCTGGTATAGAATGATGCAGCATATTTCTTTTCTTTCCATAGCAGGAAAGGATTTTTTCCTACAAAAAAATTATAAAGAAAAACAAAACAAAGAACTATCCAAAGAATAATCCTTGTATAAAAAAAATTAATGGATGTAATTCCTTTTGTACCTGTAATTAGATAAATAAGCGGAAATGCATAAAGCATTACTGCAGCAAGAAGCACAAAGGTAAAAAGAATTCCCAGTGCATATTTACTGTACAAACTCATAATCCAAATGATGGGTTGACTGCTTCTGACTAAATAATTCCTTTTCCCTGGCGGATGATTTCCGGTTCTCCTGAGGTAAGATCCACAATGGTAGAAGCTACATTATCACCATAGCCGGAGTCAATAACAATATCTACAAGATGATCATACTTTTCTGCGATCAGTTCAGGATCTGTAGAATATTCAATGATTTCATCATCATCTTTTATAGAGGTTGAAGCAATCGGATGCCCCAGTTTTTCTACAATTAGCTGTGGAATCGGGTGATCAGGAACACGGATACCAATAGTTTTATGGTTTTTATAAGCTAAAGGAAGGCTTTTATTCGCATCCAGGATAAAAGTAAATGGCCCCGGAAGATGGCTTTTCAGAAACCTGAATACCGAAGTATCTATAGGTCTTGTAAAATCTGAAAGATGGCTTAAATCATTACAGATGATAGAAAACTGAGACTTTTCCAGTTTTACTTTTTTAAGCTGGGCCAGCTTTTCCATGGCTTTTATATCAAAAATATTACATCCCAGAGCATAGATTGTATCAGAAGGATAGATAATCAGTCCGCCATTTTTTAAGGTTTTAATAACCTCATTCACAAGATTTTCCTGAGGGTTGTCAGGGTAAATTTTCAGTATTTTTGCCATAAAACAAAGATACAAATAATAAAATAGTTTTCATAAAAGTCCTTTATTTAAAAGAAAAATTAGGATTTTTAAAAAATAGCCGTATCTTTGCACTCACAATATCGCGGGATGGAGCAGTAGGTAGCTCGTCGGGCTCATAACCCGAAGGTCATCGGTTCGAGTCCGGTTCCCGCTACTAAGCAAGTACTTTCGGTAAGTACTCTAAAAATATACCGCGGGATGGAGCAGTAGGTAGCTCGTCGGGCTCATAACCCGAAGGTCATCGGTTCGAGTCCGGTTCCCGCTACTAAGCTAAGTGCTTTCGGTAAGCACTCTAAAGATACACCGCGGGATGGAGCAGTAGGTAGCTCGTCGGGCTCATAACCCGAAGGTCATCGGTTCGAGTCCGGTTCCCGCTACTATAACGAAAGAAGCAATAATTTATTGCTTCTTTTTTGTTTTATATACTCCTGTATTTTAATTACTTATGTATCCGGATTATTGAATTCCGGAGAAATATATTTTTTAACGCAAAGATTTATTTAAGAAACTTCTAATTTCAGATTAGCAAAGAGGGTGGCATAGCCACTGATTAAGCAACCGGATAAACGTTCGCTTAGTCGAATCAATCTTGATTGATTCTATTCTTTGCATTCCTTAAACTATCCGGTATTAAAATAAAAACTTTGCGTTTAAAATAAATATTTTAAGTTTTTCATATCTATAAATTCTCCAGATTATACATTAATAAATTTACCATCATCCTTTATTTTTCCATTGATTATATTTCATTTTCATACAATGTCCGCATGGACGGTAATTATTTTCCAAGGCTTCTTTTTCTGATATAAAAAAGACCCTGTTTTCCCTTTTCATTCTCTTTCCGGAAGAACAGCCGAGGAGCCCGTAAATCTTTAATTTTCGGTTCCCTCCAAAATTAATTTCCCGGCTTCTGATCTGGCTTCTCAGGGCAGCTGGAGAGATTTCAGTATGTTTTTTCATTTATTAACTGGTAGCATCATGAAATATGATTCCCAACGTACAACGGCTGCCTTCTTTTATTTCACTGACACCATGTTTCATATTCACTCTGTAATATCCCTTAGTTCCTTTTTCCGGCTTGAAATTGGTAGTAAAAATTAAGATGTCACCTTTCTTTGGATTAAGAACAATAGCTTTGGACTGTGCTCTGGGAATCTGCTGGGTAAGTACAAACTCACCTCCTGTAAAATCCTTTTCCGGTTCACTGAGCATTAAAACGATCTGAATTGGGAAATAGATATCTCCGTAAAGATCCTGATGTAAAGTATTGAAACCTCCTTTTCCATACTTTAAAATTAAAACTGTAGCCTTCTTCTGGCCGTTATCATGGCATTGCTGAAGTAATGCTGTATGTTCCAATGGAAAATCTGTTTTGATATTTAATGCTTTAAACCATGCATTGGCAACAGGAACAAGATGCGGATAGATATGTGTTCTTATTGTTTGGATCAAACCGGGAAGTGGATAACTGAAATATTTATATTCACCTAACCCGAAGCGGTGGCGGGCCATTACAACTGTTTTTCTGTATAGGGCAGAGTTGTCATATTGGGATTTCAATGCTTCACACTCATTTTCTGATAATAAGCCGGGTATAATAGCATATCCATTTTGATGTAGGGTTTCGGTAATCGTCTGCCAGTCTGTGTTTTCAATTCTTTGGATTATATCATTCATTACTTTTTATTGATTTTATTACAAAGATCAAACGTTACCTTAGTTCATAAAATCCGAAACATGCTGAATTTTAATTAATCCTTTTTAATGTGAATGCCAAATTATTTTATTCTTTAAAAGTAGTATTACTTCTACAAAAGGTGTTATTTAATTCTACAGTCTTTTTTTAGCGGTACAGTACCAAAGCCTTACTTTTGTATTGCTTTTGTTAATCAGGAAGCTGGTTACAGAGTCTATTTATGTTTAATGATCTCCGCCTCATTTTCTACTTTTTACCGAATGTTTTTATGGTTAATACATAATTGCCTTCCGGCGGAGATCGTTTTCATATCAGCCTTAAAAATTTTATCATGATATAATAATGATTAATGTATTGTATATATTCTAACTGAAGAGAACTGCATCTGTGGTTCTTTTTTATGTAAAATAAAAATCCCACTTGAAAAAGTGGGATTTCATTATATTTAAAATTGATATTATTGAGCCAACTGACTGAAAGGAGCAAGTTTATTGTCATCAGACATTGTTTGTCCTAAAAAGTCTTTTTTCTGATCTCCCTTCATTCTTCCTGCAGCATCACTGGCACTGAAATAAGCTTCACTTAGTTTTGTACTGATTTCTGCCGGTTTGAAATCGAATTTCGTGTCACCTTCCACACCAAGATATCCGTTCTTTCTGGTAAGGTTTGAGATATAATTGTTGTAGTTGATGAATGTATTTCTTAAGTATTGTGTATGATATTCCATACATTTTTTAGCTTTTTTGGAAGAATTGTTAAGAATGCAGTTCTTCATATTATTTCTGTACAGGAACCATTCAGATTCCAGAATACCATATTCTTTTGCCAAAGCAGTCTTTCCGTTGGTAACGATATTGTTGTCACCTTCCTTATCCGCAATAGTCTGAAGATGTTTGATAACCAGTGGAACTGTGTTTTCAATCTTCGTTTTGGTTTCCTTTAAGATACTGAGATCTGCAGCCGGAGATTTTGTCTTTTGAGCTGTAGTAATGTTAAAAATAAGCAGTAATAGTACAATCAATAAGTTATATCTTTTCATGAGAAATTTTTAAAGCACTAAAATAAATATATTTTCTCACTTTAAACAAATTCATTTTAATTTTATTTAATAAAAATTAACAAGTTTTAAGAATTTATAGCTTAATATGAGCTTTTCCTGCATATTAAACAGGCAATAAATAAGGTATATTAAAAATTTAACATATTTTAATAAAATTTATTTTGTTGATTTTCAAACACTTACAACTGTTGATGTTTTATCACTAAAAAAATAGTTGTTTCATTCAATTTTATTTCTACATTTGTATAACTAATTTATTAGTGATATAGAATTTTATTAATTATATGTCACTTTATGATAAAATGAACAGGATATGAAAATTCAGAATTTGACAAAGGCAGAAGAACAGGTGATGCAGTATTTATGGAAACTCGAAAAGGGATTCCTGAAAGATATTCTGGACCTCTTTCCGGAACCGAAGCCTCATACCAATACGGTTTCTACAATTTTGAAAGTATTGAAGGACAAAGAATTTGTAGACTACAATGTATATGGCAGACAGCATGAATATTTCCCGCTGGTTACTAAAGAACAGTATTCCGGGAAAACAATGAAAAGCCTTGTAAAAAACTATTTTAAAGGATCTTATAAAAGTGCCGTTTCTTTCCTTGTAGAAAAAAATGAAATGACGGTAGAAGACCTTGAAATGCTTCTGAACGAACTCAAAAAGAAAAACTAACGGATCATGGAAACTCTACTTCTATACTTCGGAAAAGTAATTATAAGCTCCGGTGTAATGTTTTTGTATTATCAGTTGTCTTTAAAAGACAAGACATTCCATCATTACAACAGATTTTATTTACTGTCTGCAATGATTATATCGCTGCTGCTGCCTCTGATAAGGGTAGATGATTTTACGATAGAAGTAAACAGTGAGATGTATATGCTTCTTGACAAGATTCAAAATTTTAATACGGAAAAAAACATAGACAATGGCCACATTTATTTTAGAATTATTTTTTCAGCTCTGGGACTGGTTTCTCTCTATTTTTTAGGGAAATTAATCTTCGGGGTCCTCAAAATCCGGAAGCTTAAAAAACAGTTTCAGAAAGAAAGTTTTGACGGGATCAATTTTTACCGTACAGACCTGACCGAAGCTCCGTTTTCATATTTTAGAAACCTTTTCTGGAAGAATACCATCATGTTGGATTCTGATGTAGGAGAGCAGATTTTAAAGCATGAAATGGTTCACATTGAGCAGAAACACTCTTTCGATAAAATCTTTATTGAAATCATCACCTCTGTTTTCTGGTTCAATCCGTTTTTTCATATCATAAAAAAAGAGATCAGCCTGATCCACGAATACCTGGCGGATAAAAAAGCCGTTAAACAATCGGACACAAAAGCATTTGCGCAGATGCTTTTAGCAAGCCACTTTTCCGGAACACAGTTGCCTGCTGCCAGTCCGTTTTTAAGTTCAAATCTAAAAAAACGACTCAAAATGTTACAAAAACCAAAAACCAAATTCGGATATGCGCGGAGAATTTTTGCATTACCGGTTTTATTCTCAGTAGCCTTTGCCTATATGGTAAATGCCAAAAACAAAGAAATTAAAGAAACAAATATAGCGATTAAAGAAGCCGTTTCTCAGATTAGAAAAGACACAATACCACCTCAGGAAACTGAAAAAAGAGAAATTGTAAGTCCGAAATTCTTCAAAGAATCTTCAGGGAAGAAAGAAATAGCAGAGCTTGGAAAGAAAATTGAAGAAAAAAGTAAAGCTTTAAAAAACCTGAATCCTGAAAGTAAAGAGTTTCAGCAGAAGGTTGATGAGATCAGTGAACTTTCCGGAGAAATAGGAAGAATTACGAATTCTGATGATTTTAAAATGGCTTTTACCATTCCTGATATGGATTCAAAAAGACTGAATGATTTTTTCAAATCCGACGAATGGAAAAACAGAGCTAAGTCCCTTGAAGAGCTTGGCGTAGAAATGCCGGATCTTTCAAATATGGATTTTGATTTTCCCGATGCTCCGCCGGCTCCTCCTGCACCCAATGCTCCAAGAGTAAAAGTAATGAGGTTCAATGATGTTGTTTACCAAAACTGGGATTCAGGAGATACAAAAGCTTCAAGAAAAGCCATCAGAGAAGGAAAAGCAGCCAGAAAAAAAGCTGAGAAAGCCCGAAAAGAAGCTATGGAATTAAGTGAAAAAGCCAGAGCAATGGGAGAAGAAGCAAGAATAGCCGGAGAGAAAGCCCGAATTGAAGGAATGAAAGCAGGCAGAATAGCTGGGGAAAGGGCTAGAATCGAAGCTATGAAGGCTGGAGAGATCGGAAGAATAGCAGGTGAAAAAGCAAGAATTGAAGGAGAAAAAGCGAGAAAAATAGGCGAGAAAGCAAGATTAGAGGCATTAAAAGGAATTTCCGAAGGAGCCAAAGGAAATGTGTATTTCTTCAGAAGTTCAGATTCTGATAAACCATTTTCAGGAAACAGAACAATGGAACTTCAGGCGGATTATATGAAAAGAGATGCCAATGGAACCATTGCTTTAAACGGAGTGAAAAAATTTAAGGTAAACGGCTGGGATGATACCAGGATTTTTCTGGACGGAAGAGAGATTACCAAAAGTGAAATGGATGCGATAAAGCCTGAAAATATTGCCAGCATTACTATTAATAAAACAGATGGAGCAAACACCAGACGTGGAGAAATAAGAATTCAGACAAAGAAATAAGTACCACTAAGCTTTGTTAATTGTATATTAGCAAAGCTTTTTTATTATCAAATTCAAATTATGAAAACTAAAATTTTATTCTTTTTGCTTCTGGGAATAATAACCGGAGCCCAAACCAACAGATTTTTTTATGAATACAAATTCATTCCCGATTCCAATAACAAGGAAGAAGTTAAAAAGGAAATGATGCTTCTGGATATTAATAAAACCGGATCAGCCTATTACAGCCATGATAAATTTGTTGCAGATTCCACTTCAAAAGCAGATCTGGAGAAACAAATAAATTCAGGAAGCGGCAATATCAATATCAACAGAAGGGAAAGACCAGGACAGGTTTCTTATAAAGTAACCAAAACCTATCCTGATTTCAAAACCTATCTTTTTACAAGCATCAGTACAGACAAATATAAAATACTGGAAGACAAAAAACCGGAATGGAAAATTCTTTCCGATAAACAGAAAATAGGAGAATACAATACTCAGAAAGCAGTGACGAGCTACGGAGGAAGAGAATGGACAGCCTGGTTTTCATCAGATATTCCTTTTCAGGACGGACCATATAAATTCTATGGTCTTCCGGGACTGATTGTAAAACTGGAAGATGCTACAGGGTCTCACATTATGACACTAGTAGGAAATAAGAAGATACAGAATCCTGCAGAAGAAAAAGAAACTCAGCTGCCGGATAATATCAGAATATTGGGAATGGGTGGAAAAGAGCTGGAAATTACAAAAGACCAGTACAAAAAAGCATGGAAAGCTTATGTAAATGATCCTGCCAAAAATATGAGAGAAATGATGATGAGAAACGGAGGGGATTCAAATACAAAGATGGTATTTAAAATGAAAACCCCGGACGGGAAAGAACTGTCAGATCCGAATCAGGTATTCAAGGAAATGGAGAAAAGAACCAAAGAAGCACTTCAGAAAAATAATAACCCGATCGAACCGGATCTGGTGAAGTAGTCTACATAATTTTTTAATAGAAAACAGGATGGTTATTAATGACTATTCTGTTTTTTTTGTGATTATTGTACCTTTAAATCCTGAATTTAAACAAGATGACAGAGAAGGAAAAATGTATAGCCGGGCTTTTATACAATGCCAATTATGACCAGCAGCTGATCGGAGAACGTATGACATGCAAAGATCTGTGTCTGGAATATAATCATTTGAAAAATTCCGATACTCAAAACAGGAATCTATTAATTAAAAGAATTCTCGGAAAGACAAAGGAAAATATATGCATAGAGCCTTCCTTCTGGTGTGACTATGGGTATAATATTGAAGTCGGTGAGAATTTTTACGCCAATCATAATCTGACTATTTTAGACTGTGCAGAAGTGAAGTTTGGAGATAATGTCTTCATTGGACCAAACTGCAGTTTCTATACAGCAGGGCATCCACTGGACGCAAAACAGAGGAATGAAGGGCTGGAATACGCCCATCCGATCACAGTGGGAGATAATGTATGGCTGGGCGGAAATGTAGTTGTTCTACCAGGAGTAACTATTGGAAATAATGCTGTGATAGGAGCGGGAAGTGTGGTTACAAAAAATATTCCGGATAATGCAGTTGCTTTCGGAAATCCCTGTAAGGTTATTAAGAATATTGAGGAAAGTCTATAAAAGAAAATCCCGGAACAAAAGCTCCGGGATTTCTATATCTGAATTTGCTTCAATGATTAAGCTAATTTCTGAGAATCTGCAATAAACTGAGCCAGTCCGCTGTCCGTTAAAGGGTGCTTTAATAAGCTCAAGATCGGAGGAAGTGGAGATGTGATTACATCTGCCCCGATTTTAGCACAGTCAATGATGTGCATAGAATGACGGATAGATGCTGCCAGAATTTCAGTCTCATACATATAGTTATCAAAAATTAATCTGATTTCCTGAATAAGACCAAGTCCGTCTGTAGAAATATCATCTAATCTTCCCAGGAAAGGAGAAACATAAGTCGCTCCTGCTTTAGCTGCTAAAAGAGCTTGTCCTGCAGAGAAAATAAGCGTACAGTTTGTTTTGATTCCTTTATCGGAAAAATATTTTAAAGCTTTGATACCGTCTTTGATCATTGGGATCTTTACGACAATATTCGGGTGGATTGCTGCCAATTCTTCCCCTTCTTTGATCATTTCTTCATACGTGGTTGAAAGTACTTCAGCAGAAATGTCTCCGTCTACAAGTTCGCAGATCGTTTTGTAGTGATTTTTGATTGCTTCATTTCCCTGGATACCCTCTTTTGCCATTAATGAAGGATTGGTTGTTACACCATCTAAAATTCCAAGATCTCTTGCTTCTTTGATCTGCTCTAAATTGGCTGTGTCAATAAAAAATTTCATTTCGTTCGATAGATTTATTCCTGCAAAGATAATGATTCCGTTTGTGAGTGGAAAATTTTAATTTTGGTTAGAAGTTAGAAGTTAGAAGTTAGAAGTTAGAAGTTAGAAGGACAAATTATAGTCTGCACTTCGAATTCCATATCCCGTAACTTCTACAATAAAACCGTAACTTTGATAAACATGAAAAACAGGAGTTTTACAGCCGTACTGGAAATCATTGGAATCAATCCTTTTGTTTTTATTCCGGAAGATATTTTAAATACAATTTTTGAAACTTCCGGAAAGGATAAAAGCCCTATTCCCGTGAAAGGAACGGTAAACGGAAAAGAATATAAGCAGAACCTGATGAAATATCTGGGTGAATGGAGGCTGTATGTCAATCTTCTGATGCTGAAAAATTCTCCCAAAAGAATAGGTGAAACTATTGAAGTTTCAATAGAGTACGATGATTCGGACAGGAGTATTTCCATTCATCCCAAACTGGATACAGCCATTAAAGCAAGCCCGGTGGCAGCCACTAATTTTGATAATCTGATCCCGTCCAGAAGGCATGAGCTGATCCGGTACATCAACAATCTGAAAACCAATGCGAGCATAGAAAGAAATGTTGAAAAGATCATCAGACATCTTCATGGGGAAACGGATTTCTTTGGTAAAAGAATTGATTAAATTATTAACTATTTAAAAAAGCTAAACCATTAAGAGAGATTGAGAAACTAAGTATAGTTAAGATAATCAATTTGATTTTAAGATATTGAGGATTTTCTTAATATTCTTAATCACTGATTAAATCTTAATGGTTCAAATGATTTTTTTAAGCTCAATGCATAAAAAATCCGGAAAAATTAATTCTCCGGATTTTATTTTTTATGAATTTAAAGCCTTACTAAGCTTTACAGCATCCTGATTGGTTGGGTCATATTGTATGGACTTGGCAATATGTTCTTTTGCTTTACCCGGATCGGTTTTCTGTTCTGCAAAAGCAAGATAGAAATAAGCATAGGCCAGATTCTTCTTGTTTTGCTCTACCTCTTCAGGCTTTACAGTGGCAATATATTTTTCATAAGCAATTTTGGCGTTGGCATCATCTTTAGCAGACTGATAGGCATATGCCTGACTGTAGTAAGACGGAGCCCAGTCCGGTAATAAAACCGATATTTTCTTCCATGTATCCACTGCATTGGTCCAGTCTGAGGCTTCCTGATAGGCAGCAGCCAGTTTTGCCAGTGATTCCGTATCTTTTGGATTGGTTTCGATTTGCTTTTTAAGGCCATCGATGGTTGGGTTGCCTGCCTGAGCTGTAGCTGCTGTATTATTGGCACTGTCTGTTTGAGTAGTCTGCGCATTTGCAAAACCTGCAGTTCCTACAAGGATTAACCCTAAAAATAGATTTTTAATATTAACTTTAGTCATTTTCATAATCTTACATTTTAAAATTCTGTTTTCTAAAATTCAATAATAATTCCATAAAAACTTAAATTTTAGAGGCTTTAAGTTTTTTTAGAGAATATTAACGGATAAATTTATTTTTTTAGCTTAATTTTTGATTCGTTAGCGATTGAGTTTATCTTTGTCATTCAACTTTTTTAATAATCAAAATAATCATATGAATATCATACTGGCCTCAACCTCCACAATTTTTGGAGGAGAATATCTGGAATACTTAAGAGAAGAATTAATACAGCTATATAAAGGAATTGATGAGATCATCTTCGTTCCCTTTGCCAGACCGGGCGGAATGTCCCATGACGACTATACGGCAAAAGCACGTTCTTTCTTTGAAACCATCAATATTAAAGTAAAAGGTCTTCATGAATTTGAAAATAAAACGGAAGCTCTGAATAATGCTCAGGGATATTTTACAGGCGGAGGAAATACATTTTTGCTGGTAAAAACTCTTCATGAGGAAGGTTTAATGTCTGTTTTAAAAGAAAATGTTGAAGCAGGAAAAGCTTATCTCGGATGCAGTGCCGGAAGCAATATCGGAGGGCAGAATATGAAAACCACTAACGATATGCCTATTGTTTATCCGCCAAGCTTTGACTGTATGGGACTTGTTCCGTTCAACCTCAATCCACATTATCTGGACCCGAATCCTGATCTGAAACACAACGGAGAAACCAGAGAAACCAGAATTAAAGAATTCCTCACCCAGAATGATCTTAAAGTGGTAGGTCTCCGTGAAGGAAACTGGATCAGAAAAACCGGAGATAAGATCACGGTAGAAGGCAGCGAGCTTACAAGAATCTTTGAAAAAGGCAGAGAACCTTACGAAATAGAGGCGGGAAGTATACTTTAAATCATCAAAACAAGTTCTTATTTTTATTATATTTGATCAGAGTTTGGATGAAATGCTCCGACTCCGGCATAACTAAAATATTCTGTATCAACAATGTCATGCTGAGCGAAGTTGAAGCATAATAATAAATTTTGATCTATAAAAAACTTGCAATGAAAAAAACGCTTGCAGTTCTTATACTGTCGGTTCAGGTAATATCTGCACAGAATATTGCCCAGAAGCTGGATAAAGCAACCAAAGACCTTATGGATTCTTCGGGGGCTCTTTCGTCCGGTTTATCGTTTTACGTAACTGATGAAAACGGTACATTTATTTACGAATATCAGGGGAATAAAGGCCTGTCGACAGCCTCCACACAGAAAATTTTCACTGCCGGGGCAGCTCTTGAAACATTAGGAAAAAATTATACTTATAAAACAACGGCAGGATATTCCGGAACCTTATCTTCAGGTATTCTGAACGGGGATCTTATTATCAGTTCAAATGGAGACCCAACTCTGGGAAGCTGGCGGTATGATGCTTATAAACCTGAAAGTTTTAAAAAGAAATTCCTTGAAGCTCTTAAAAGCTCAGGGATTACAAAGATTTCCGGTAATCTGGTGATAAATGATTCTTATTTTGATCATCAGACAATTCCCGGAGGATGGCCGTGGGATGATCTGGGTAATTACTACGGAGCGGGAGTCTGGGGTATTAACTGGAGAGAAAATCAGTTTGATATTAATATTAACGGAACAGATTTTAAAGGATTCTCTTATCCGCTTGAAAATCTAAGATGGCTCAATGATCTGAAGGCTGGCGGGGATTCCGATCAAAGTCTCATTTTTACAGCCCCTTATTCTGAGGTAGCATTGATCAACGGAACACTTCCGGCAGGTAAAACAGTCACGGTTTCCGGGGCTTTACCGAATCCGCCGCTGCAACTGGGAACAGAGGCTCAGCAATGGCTTAAGGAATCAGGAATTGAAATTTCAGGAAAAGTCGTTACTGCATCGCAACTTGAATTGGAGGGAAAACAGGTACCGGGTACTGCAAAAAATATTATCCTGACTTACCAGTCGCCGACTTTAGATAAAATTGTGTATTGGTTTCTAAGGAAAAGTGTCAATCTTTACGGGGAGACTTTGATTAAAACTTTAGGAAAAGAAAAGAAGGGAAATTCAAGTTTTAAAAACGGTATTGCCTATTTAAAAGAATTCTGGAAGTCCAAAGGAATCAATCCGAATATGATCAATTTTGCAGACGGAAGCGGGCTTTCCCCACAAAATTATGTAGCTGCGAAAGCTGAAGTTCAGGCTTTACTGTATGCTAAAAAACAAACATGGTTTGATGCCTATTATGACGGATTTCCGGTTCAGGATAACGGGATGAAAATGAAAAGCGGAACAATGAGAGATACCAAATCTTTTGCAGGATATCATACTGCGAAAGACGGCAAAAAATATGTATTTTCAATCATTATTAATAATTATCAGGGAAGCGGAGGGGCAGAACTGCAGAAAATTCTGAATGTCTTAAAATAAAACAGCTTTGAGGAAATCCATACTTACCAGACTGAATAACTGGATCATATTTTTGCTGATGACTTTGGTGGTTGTCACTATTGTGGTTGCCTCAACTATTCTTATCAATTTTCTCCGAAAAGAGGAGATCAAGAGGGTGGATATTCTGGTAAGTGCTTTAAAATTCCAGCAGGAAGTAACTCCCAGTCTGGAAGTGCAGGAACTGATTCTCAAAATTTACAGCTCTAATAATACAATTCCAATGATTGTTCTGGACAGGGATGACAGGCCGATGGTTCATAAAAATATTCCGAAGGAAATAGAGAATGATCCGGTTCAGATCACCCTTCTGGCCAAGAAAATGGCGAAAAGCTATCCTCCCATTGAAATTAAGATCCCGGAAGGCAATAACCAGTTTGTTTATTACGATAACTCAAGATTACTTAATGATTTGAGGTATTCTCCTTATATCCTGGGCTTTTTTATTCTGTGTTATTTTCTGTTTTCATTCTGGTTTCTGCGAACGATCAAGAAAACCGATGAAGGCTATCTATGGGCCGGACTGGCTAAAGAAACTGCCCATCAGATCGGAACTCCTTTATCATCTATGATCGGATGGATGGAAATTATGAAACTGGATAACCCGGAATCCGAAGGCGTATACGAGATTGAAAAGGATATTGAAAGACTGAGGACCATTTCCGAACGTTTTTCCAAGATAGGTTCAGTTCCGGAACTGAACGACAAAGATTTTAATGAAACGATTGTAGAGAACTATAATTATCTCAAAACAAGAATCTCAAAGAAAATAGACTTCAGTCTGCATCTTCCGACGTATACTATTCTTGTTCCCCACAACAAGATCCTGATGAGCTGGGTGATCGAAAATCTGGTTAAAAATGCTGTGGATGCCATGAAAGGGGAAGGAACACTGGAAATGTATGTTTTTGAAAGAAACAAAAATATCCTCATCGAAGTAAAAGATTCCGGAAGCGGAATGACAAAGCAGCAGGCAAGAAATGCCTTTAAACCAGGCTATTCTACCAAAAAAAGAGGTTGGGGCCTTGGGCTTTCGCTGGCTAGAAGGGTTATTCATGAATACCACAATGGCGATATTAAAATTTCCCAGACTGAAGTAGGAAAGGGAAGTACATTCAGGATAACGATTAAAAAAGCGTAAATTATAAACTCTCATTGTTGAAATAGGTCTATTTCAAAACAATTCGTTATTAAATTTTAAAAATTTTACTTTTAAATCTCCTTTTATTCTCATACTACAATAGAACAGCAATTGTATTAAAAAAAGTTAAATCCTTCGAATGGGAATAGTTTTATACAAATTATAGATAAATTTGTACTTCTTCCGGACAACAATTGGGTCCAATTATTCCGTCCAATCTATATTTGATTTATCAACTAAATACTATAAAAATTATGAAGAAAAGTGTTAAGGCTTTTGCAATGCTGTGTTTATTCTCAATTAGTTTTTCCAATGCGCAGGTAAAAGATTTTGTTATAGAACCTCTTAGTCCGAAAAAGTTGTATTTATATCAGACATTTGGAGTTTTTGACGGTAAAGAATATTCAGCCAATGCTGCTTATCTTGTAACAAAAAAAGGAGTGGTATTATTTGATGTTCCATGGGAAAAAAGCCAATATCAAACCCTTATGGATACTATAAAAAAGAAACATAACCTGCCTGTAATTGCGGTATTTGCAACACATTCACATATGGACAGAGCCGGAGACCTGAGCTTTTACAATAATAAAGGAATCAGTACGTATGCGACGGCTAAAACCAATGAATTTCTGAAAAAAGAAGGCAAAGCAACTTCCAGTAAACTTATTAATGTCGGTAAAAAATATAAAATAGGAGGCGAAGAGTTTGTTGTAGATTTTCTTGGTGAAGGGCATACCGCAGATAACGTAGTCGTATGGTTCCCTAAATATAATGTTTTGGATGGAGGCTGCCTTGTGAAAAGCGTAAGTGCTACAGACCTTGGTTATACAGGAGAGGCAAACGTAAAACAGTGGCCGTCTACCATGAAAAACCTGCAGGCAAAATATCCTTCCGATGCTAAAGTAATTCCCGGCCATGATGAATGGAAAGGGGGAGGTCACGTAGAGCATACCCTTGAGCTTTTAAGTAAGTCACAAGACACAAAATAGAAAAAGCGGAGAAAATTTTCTCCGCTTTTTTATTATCTGCTAATTTTAAATTTTCATTACTTCTTCCCGGTCAGCCACTGACTTTGAAGCTTCAATTCTGCAGGAGTTGGATTGGCTTTATACTGCAGGGTTTCTATAGTCATTTTATCCAAAATAGCTTTTCCTTTAAGATCTATTTTATCTGTTTTGTCACCATTTTTTCTTAATACGGTAACTGTAACGTTCTGACCTTCTTTAATGGATTTGGCATAATTGATAAAATCCTGCATATTCTGTACATTGATGGTTTTCCCATCCAGAGCTAAAATTTCATCAGTGATCTTAAATCCTACACTTTTTGCAAAAGGGGACAGGGCAGAACTTTCGTCAAAAATAAAAGTATTATTCTTATCATTATACCCCGTCTGGTTCGGATCTTTGATGAACCAGAAAAGAGGCGGTGTATCCATTTTTTTTGTTTCTACGCCTACCATATTCAGGTATTCGGCATAAGGGGTCGGCTGGTTTCCTGCAATGTATTTGTTATAGAAATCCTTAACCTGTGGGTAGCCGGTTACAGTTACCAGTTCGTCTACCAACTTATCATCTTTGAAGGGTTTGTTTTCTCCGAATCTCTGGGACAGTTTTCTGATCATATCGCGGTAGCCCATTTCCCCGTTAGACAGCTTTCTCAGTTCAATATCCAGACACATGGTCAGCAATGCTCCTTTTTCATAAACGTTTCTGTACTGGTCTTTATATTCATCCTTCAGAACATTCTTACTCATGACCGTAAATGGCATCGTATCATCGTAATTCTTTGAATTAGTGATCTTTTCACCGATTCTTTTAAGGAATTCATCCTTGTTGATCAGGTTTTCCTGAATCTGGAAAAGATTGGCGAAATATTCTGTTCCGCCTTCGTACATCCATAAGTGCTGGGACATTTTAGGATCAGCATAATCAAAATAATGGATCTCTTCAGAATGTGTTTTCAAAGGGTTTACCGTATGGAAAAACTCGTGGGAAACCACATCTGTAATTGTTTTATCAATGGCATCTTTCGGCATCATTTCCGGAAGTACAACACTTGTGGACTCATGATGTTCCAGTGCTCCGAAACCTTTGATTTGCGGTCCGTCGCCTCCGGAAAGATAGAGCATGATCGCATATTTTTTATTTGTATTCATATCACCCAGGAACTTCTTCTGAGCCACTACCATTTTTTCAAGATTATCCTTAAAATCTGCAGCTTTATACTTTCCTGTAGGAGAATACACTCCGAGTACAAGATCCATCCCGCCTGCATTGAAGGTAATATAATCCGGCTTCGTGTACATAAGCGGAGAATCGGTCACTTTAGCATAATTGGCAAGAGTATAGGTGTCTGTAGCATCAGACTTATCCTGATCCACAAGAGCGGTTGTTCCATAGAATCCGGCAGGCTTCTGAACGATCAACTGATACGGAACATCCTGCATATTGTCAATATATCCGATAAAACCGTGAGTATTGATCATATATATTTTTCCTTCCTCAATATCGGTTCCTGAGGGAGAAAATACAGCCTTATGTTTTGAATTGTCCTGCTCATCATCAAAACTGTCATTAACGAGGTAAGTTACTTTGCTTAATGCCTGTGCATTTTTTAATGAATAGGTGTTGTCATTAACTTTTGTAAAGGCTAATTCTCTTCCTTTGTTATCATAAAATTTAATCCCTTCCACAAATCTTCCGTAATCATCCACGGAATAGGTGCCGGGAACGGTCTTAGGAAAATGGAATTTAATATCTCCGGATTTCATTTTCGGGAATTCCATAGTGACGGCTACCTTATCGTCTTTTACATTTACAAGATCAATCGTAGTTTTTATGGATTGGGCATTGGCCAAAAAGGCGGCGAAAAGACCCAGACTTATTGCTGCTTTTCTCATTAGATTTAATGTTTATGGTTAAATAGTAGTTTTTTTGATCGTTTTGTTACGAAATATTGTATTAAACTTTTCTTAAAATTTCAAAATGTTAATTTCCGGACTTTAGCACTTGAAATAAAAAGGCAAATCTGTAATGTTACGATTTGCCTTTTAGTCTTTATTTTACTGAACCTGGTTATAATTGATGTAATAATTCTTATTGAATTCTACCGGTGTGCTTTTTTTAAGCTTTACCGTCTGCCAGCTTTCGGTAGGGTTGATGGTTTGGTCACCATTGATGATAATAGGAAGTTTAAGTCCTTTAACGATATCTGTATACCTGAATTTTAAAGAATCTCCGTTTTGCGAATATTCAAGGTTAGGAATTTTTACTGTCCTTAAATACTGATTGAAAATGCTTGACAAATCAATTCCTGATTTTGATGACATATAATCTTCGATCTGTTTTGTGGTAACGGTCTGATGATAGAAATCTTTATTCATTCCTCTCAGGATCTGTCTGAATTTTTCATCATTATTGATTACCTGTCTGATTGTATGAAGCATACTGGCTCCTTTAGGATACATATCACCGCTGCCTTCATTTCGGACACCATATTTTCCAATGATAGGAATATCATTCTGAATCATATTACGGACCCCAACAGCATATATATCAGCTGATTTTTTATCCATAAATTTCTCGGTGAAAAGAACTTCGGAATACATTGTGAAACTTTCATGGATCCACATGTCTGCCTGATCTTTTGCCGTAATATTATTAGCATACCACTCATGTCCGCTTTCATGAATGATGATATAATCCCAATTGAGACCTACACCTGTTCCTGAAAGGTCTCTTCCCAGATAGCCGTTCATATATTTATTTCCGTAAGCAACATTACTTTGATGTTCCATACCCAGATAAGGAGTATCTACAAGCTTGTATGAATCTTCATAGAAAGGATACGCTCCGAACCAGTATTCAAACGCAGAAAGCATAGGTTTTACCTGCTGAAACTGTTTTTTTGCTTTTTCCAGATTGTAGTCCAGTACCCAGTAATCCAGATCAAGTTTTCCTTTTTCACCATTAAATGTATCTTTAAAATTGACATATTTACCAATATTCGGAATGATGGAATAAGCATTGATAGGATTTTTCACTTCCCATGTGTAAGCCGTTTTGCTGCCTTCTGTTTTTTTGCCAATAAGCCTTCCGTTTCCTACACCTACAAGATCATTCGGAGTGATGATCTTCATAATGATCCCGTTTTCAGGCTCATCGCTCCATATATCTTTTGTAGGAAGCCATATGGATGCCCCGATTCCCTCATCGGCAACACTCATCCACGGATTTCCCTTGTCGTCCTTCGTGAAAACCCAGCCTCCGTCCCAGGGAGCATTTTTTGCAATGGTGGGACTTCCGGAATAAGTTACATCAATACTAAATTTTTCTCCTTTTTTGAACTTCTTTTTGGCTGTAACGAAAATAAAATCCCCATCCTGTTTATAGCTGGCAACCGGGAAGCCGGCTTCCACTTTATCTGCTTTCATCGGTTTCTGTAAATCGATCTGGAAAACAGGATCAGTGATATCTTTGGTAATTTCAAAACTGATCTTATTATACCCTTTAATACTTTTCTGTGCAAAATCCGGTTCTACGGAAAGGTCATATTTTTTGACATCCCAAAAATTCCTGAATTGAGTATCAGAACCTTTCAAGGTATCCTGTTTAGTGTAGACTTTGTCTTTTTCAAAAAACTGCCCGAAAGCAAGCCCCGAAGCAAATAAAAGTGTATATGTCAGCTTTTTCATTTAGAATCAAATTAAATTCTATCAAAAATAGAAAAATTAATGGCACTATTGAATGGATAATGGAAAAAATAAAATAAAGGGAGAATAATTGATCAGAGAAGCAGCATATAAAAAGTCCGGCTAAAACCGGACTCTGATATTATAAACAATAAAGTTTCAATCTGATTTGTATTACTTCTGTACTGCCGGAAGATTTCCTGCTGCTTTCTGTACTTTTTTGTACGTGACAGAACACATCACGATACTGAATTCATATAAAATAAGCAGTGGAAAAGCAGCCATAAGCATACTTAAAACATCTGCCGGTGTAATGATCGCTGCAACAACCATGATCAGGACAATAGCATGGCGGCGGTAGGTCTTCATAAACATAGGCGTCAGAATTCCAATGCTGGTAAGGAAGTAGATCAGGATAGGGAACAGAAAAATAATTCCCATACCTAAAATGACCTGTAAAAATAAAGTGGTATAATCACTTAAGTCGTAAAGCGGAATAATAATATCGGAAATCTTAAAAATAACCCCGAAATTCACAGCGAACGGAAGAATCAGGAAGTAACCGCATAAAACCCCTGTCATAAACAGAATCCACACAGCATTGATAATAAAGATAGAATTCTTTCTTTCCTTTGGATGAAGAGCAGGACCTATAAATCTCCACAGCTCCCATACAATATAAGGAAAAGCACCTATCAAGCCTCCGAAAACAGAAACAGCCATCATCACATTAAACTGCTGGTAAAGCCGTTGTACACGAACCGGGAAGTCCTTTGGAAGATGAATACTGTCTTCCCCTAAAAGCATTCTTGAAAAATGGTTAACTACCCTGAAAGTTGGAAAATCATTTCTGGTAGGTCCAAAAAAGATATGGTCCATGATCCAGTTGATATTGAATCCTACAGCTATTGCAACGATTATAATAGCAATAATTGAGCGGACAAGGTGGCCTCTTAATTCTCCAATATGTCCCAAAAAGGACATTTCTTTTTTTTCGTCCATATACTAAAGTCTCTCTAAAATAGCCAACCTGTAAAAGCTAAGCCGTTTAAGTCTGCGAAATTATGAAATAATAATCAGTATTTAGAATTATTGAACGTGATTTTATTTAAGATGATCAGGTATCTGTTATTACTTTGAATTTTCGCAAAAAAAAAGACGATATTTTATAGATACCGTCTGTTGATTTATTATAAATGATTTTAAACACAATTAATTGATTCCTTCATCAAGCAATGTGTGAAGATCAATGATCCCGAAATATTTCCCGTTTTCTGTGACGATCAGCTGGCCGATATTGTTTTCTTTCAGGATTTTCATTGCTTCTTTTGCTAATGTATCTCTTTCGATGGTTTTAGGATTCGCAGACATAATATCTTTTGCCTGGATCTTACTAATATCATCTCCTTTCATCAACATTCTTCTCAAATCTCCGTCTGTGATTACCCCGATGATTTTTTCATCATGGGTTACCACTGTAATTCCGTGGCTTGATGCGCTGATTGAAATAATAACATCTCTTACCGGAGCATTTTCCTCAACCTGAGGTTTTTGAGGTGATAAAAACTGGTCTACTTTTGAAACGAGATTCTTTCCTAAGCTTCCTCCCGGATGGAATTTGGCAAAATCATTCTCCCTGAAATCGTTAAGTTCCATCAAAGCAACAGCCATAGCATCTCCAAGTGCCATTTGAATTGTGGTAGAACTTGTAGGAGCCAGTTTGTTCGGGCAGGCTTCCACATCTACATGGGTATCCAGAACAATCTCTGAAAATTCTGCAAGTTTGCTGTTTTTATTTCCTGTCATTCCGATCAAAGCGGAAGAATAATCTTTCAAATAAGGTACAAGGTTCGCTATTTCAGGTGAATTTCCGGAATTCGAGATGCATAAAACCACATCCTGCTTCTGAATCACCCCAAGATCTCCATGGATTGCTTCAGAAGCATGAAGAAATTGCGATGGCGTACCCGTAGAATTTAAAGTAGCCACAATTTTATTGCCTACGTGAGCAGATTTCCCGATTCCCACAACAATTAATTTCCCCTTTGCCGAGTGAATAATCTCCACTGCTTTGGCAAAATCTTCATTGATCCTGTTCTTTAATTTTTCAAGCTCTGAAATTTCTATTTCTAAAGTGCTTTTGGCAATTGAAATAATGTCGGTTCTTTCCATTTTATAATTTTAAGGCATACAAAAAATTCATTAAAAAACGTTATATTTAAAAAAGAATATTTAATATAAGTTTTATTTTTTATAAATTCGTTCGCTTTTATTTTAAGCAGAATTTTTATAACTTTGGGTTGGATGCAAATTTAGCAATAGAAAATTAGATGAACGCAAAAAAAGCCAATTTATCAGGCGAATTGAAAAAGTATTTCGGGTTTTCTACATTTAAAGGCCAGCAGGAACAAATTATAGACAACCTACTTGGTGGGAAGGATATATTTGTATTGATGCCTACAGGAGGTGGTAAGTCATTATGTTATCAGCTTCCGGCACTTATTTCAGAAGGTACGGCAATAGTAGTTTCGCCTCTAATAGCGTTAATGAAGAATCAGGTAGATGCGGTAAACGGCCTTTCATCTGACGATGGGGTAGCGCACGTTTTAAATTCATCATTAAATAAGACACAGACAAAACAGGTTTTTGACGACATCAAAGGAGGTAAAACCAAACTTTTGTATGTAGCTCCGGAATCGCTGATCAAAGACGATTACCTGGATTTCCTTAAAGAAGTTAAGATTTCTTTCGTAGCCATTGATGAAGCACACTGTATTTCAGAATGGGGACATGATTTCAGACCAGAATACAGGAATCTGAAATCAATTATTGACAAGATTGCCAAAGTTCCGGTGATCGCCTTGACTGCTACAGCAACTCCTAAGGTTCAGGACGATATCCAGAAAACTTTAGGAATGAGTGATGCATTGGTTTTTAAAGAAAGCTTCAACCGTCCGAACCTGTACTATGAAGTACGTCCCAAAGTTAATGTAGATAAAGAAATCGTAAGATTCATCAATCAGCATAAAGGAAAATCCGGGATTGTTTACTGTTTGAGCAGAAGAAAAGTAGAAGAGTTTGCCCAGCTGCTGCAGGTAAACGGTATCAATGCGCTTCCATATCATGCCGGTCTTGATCAGAAAGTGAGAGTGGCTAATCAGGATAAATTCCTGATGGAAGAAGTGGATGTGATTGTAGCAACTATTGCTTTCGGAATGGGAATTGACAAGCCGGATGTACGTTTTGTGATCCATTATGATTTTCCTAAATCTCTGGAAAGTTACTATCAGGAAACAGGAAGGGCAGGAAGAGACGGTGGCGAGGGCCATTGTCTGGCATTTTATGATCCCAAGGATATTGAAAAACTGGAAAAATTCCTTGCACAGAAGCCTGTTTCTGAAAGGGAAATCGGACTGCAGCTTTTAAATGAGGTAGTAGGATATGCTGAAACCTCAATGAGCAGAAGGCAGTATATTCTTTATTATTTTGGAGAGAACTTTGATCCGGTAAGTGGCGACGGAGCAAGTATGTGTGATAACTCATCAAACCCTCCGAAGCTAAAAGATGCAACAGCAGATCTGAAAAAAGTGTTAACCCTCATTAAAGATACGGGGGAAAAATTCAGGTCCAAGGATCTGATCTCAGTAATTGCCGGGAAAGAAAATGCAGTTACGAAATCATATAAATTAGAACAGACTTCTCATTTCGGTTTCGGAAAAGAGGAAAAAGATAATTACTGGAAAACCATTTTAAGACAGGCTACGGTTCAGGGATATCTGCAAAAAGATATTGAGACTTACGGAGTATTAAAAATGTCTGAAAGGGCCAGAAGTTTATTGGAAAACAAACTTAAAGAACCTTTTTTAATTGCTGAAGACAGAGAATTTGATCTTACTCAGGCTAAGGCAGAAAGCGATCAGGTTCAACAGCAGTCCGGAGGTGGTATGGATCAGAATCTCTTCAATCAGTTAAAAGATTTGAGAAAGAAAGTTGCTAAGAAACATGGAATTCCGCCTTATACGGTCTTCATGGATCCAAGTTTGGAGGATATGACGGTTCAGTATCCGATTTCACTGGAGGAGATTGCAAAGATCTATGGAGTAGGAGAAGGAAAAGCCAAAAAGTATGGTAAAGAATTCGCAGATTTCATCAAAGCTTACGTTGAGGAAAATAATATTGAACGTATGCAGGATATGGTACTGAAGCAGGTGGCCAACAAATCCAGCCACAAAGTTTTCATTATTCAGAGTACTGATAAAAAGATTGATCTTGAAGATATTGCAAGAGCTAAGAATCTTTCCATGAACGAACTTTTGAAAGAAATGGAAAGTATCGTTTATCAGGGAACAAAATTGAATATTGACTATTATATCGAAGATAATTTTGATGAAGACATTGTAGACGGCTTCATAGAATTCATGACTGAATCTGAAAGTGACAGCATGAAAGTGCTTCTTGATGAATTCGGAGATGAACTTTCTGATGAGGAAGTAAGAATGTTGAGAATAAAATTCATCAGTGATGTCGCAAACTAAAGTGAAAAAGTATTTAAAATATATACTTTATTTCGCTCTATTTTTAATAGGATGTTATGTTCTGATACTTGCTTTTAATTTTTTTATAGCTTGGTTTATACAAGGACGAAAATAAAATAATTTTGAAAGAAATTCTTCCACAGAAGAATTTCTTTTTTATTTAATAGTTTGAAAAAAATAGCCAAGTTTGTCATCCATAGGAATCTCGGTTATAAAGGGAAACAAAAACTTAGATTCCTATGGTATGATAATGATAAATTAAATAAATAGAAAAGTCAAAAATATCTTAATATTTTTAAGTTAAAAATCATTAATTACAAGCAGAAATTAAAGGTCAATAAAACTTTTTACTAACTTTACACTGATGAAAAAAATATCTGTCATATTTATTCTGCCGGACCTGGAAACCGGTGGAGCAGAAAGAATTGTTACCACTATAGCCAATCATCTTTCCAGAGACCGGTTTGAGCCTAAAATCCTGTTGCTTCGTAAACAGGGCGGATATCTTAATTTCCTTAAAAAAGATGTTGAAATCATAGACATCAATACAGAAAGGATCAGGCATTCTTTAAAACCTATTTTAGGTGAAATCTACCGAAGAAAACCGGATATTGTATTTTCGGGTTTTGGTGAAGTGAATGCTTATCTTGCTTTGTTTATCAAATTGTTTCCAAGAACAAAATTCATTGCCCGTGAAACAAATGTAGTAACGCAGCATGTGACCCGTAAAGAAATTAAATTCTTCTATAATTTTTACAATAACTATCAGAGAATTATTGCACAAAGTGATGACATGATGCATGATCTGGTAGATAATTTTAATATAAAAAAGAAGAAAATCGTCAAAATAAACAATCCCGTAGATTTTGATTTTATTAATGAAAAACTGACCATTTCTTTAAAGCCTGAAAGTTTTAAATACAATTATAAAAATGTAGTCGCAATAGGAAATCTTTCGGCAAGAAAAGGTTTTGATAACCTGCTTAAAGTATTTTCAAGACTTAAGAATGAAAATGTAATGCTCCATATTCTGGGTGATGGTAAAGACAAAGATGTATTGCTGCAAATGAAGGATTTTTTGGGGCTTAAAAATGTTATTTTCCATGGCAGAAAGGACAATCCGTACCAGTTTTTAAAATATGCCGATCTCTTTATTCTCTCTTCACGATACGAAGGTTTTCCGAACGTATTGCTGGAAGCAGGGGCTTGCGGTACCTATTCTCTGGCTAATAACTGCCCGGGAGGAATCAATGAAATCATTCAGCACCAGGTAAACGGGGAGATTTCAAATATTGAGAATTATGACAATTTCTCCCAGCAAATAATGAAAGTTCTGCAGGAGAATTATAACCGGGATGGTATAAAAAATTCTATCAGATCAAGGTTTTCAAAGGATATTATTCTGGATAAATATGAGAAGGTTCTACTGGATTTAATGAAGTAGTACTTGTCTTATGGAATTTTATTTTCTTAGATTTGGATCTGGTAAAATCAATAACAATCAATGAAGAAAATCCCCAAAATAGGATGCGCCTGTGAAAAGCCTGATCACAATTATACTGAATACAGAAGTTCGGAATTGGGTACAGATCACACGAACGGAAGATATGGAGAAGTAACAATTCAGCAGTGTAAGCTGTGTCAAAGAATATGGATTCATTATTTTGTTGAATACGAAAGTTTTTCCAAATCGGGAAGATGGTACAAAGGAATTGTTTCGAAAAAAGACCGTTCGCAGATCACACCGGAAAATGCAGTGGAATATCTGGAAAACCTTGAATGGTATGTATATGGAGGCTCCTATTTTGATAGTACAGGAACTATTGGACAGGGAAAATTGAATGTGTGACCATAAAGACCTGGAATATAATTTAAGATAATATAAAAATGGGAAATTTAATAAAGCCATTTATAATCGTTGTTTTGATACTGAATTCTGTTGTAATGATGGCTCAGCAAAAAACCATCTCCAGAAAGGAATTATTAAAAACCGCTATTGACCAAAAAATTAACTCTACAGAAATTCAGGAGATAACGATACCTGCAGGAGTTCAGGTTCCAGCGCATCTTCATCCTTGTCCCGTGGTGGGAGTCATAAAATCCGGAGAAGCTGTTTTTCAGATAGAAGGTCAGCAGAAAGTGATTCTTCATGAAGGAGAAGCTTTCTATGAGCCTAAAAATGTAAAAATTCTTCACTTTGATAACGCATCAGCAAAAAAGCCGCTTGTTTTCACGGCCATCTATCTGAAAGAAGGGGATGAAGAAAATATAAAATTATTAAAATAGATATTCCTCAAATCAAATCATCTGAATTATCAATCTCAAAATTGATAAAACTCACTTTGGTGCTTGGTAATTTATATGTAAATTTGTGAGAATTAAGAAAGATAATAATAAACAAATTCATAAAATAACATGAGTCAATTCGATGTTACCGTAATCGGTTCTGGTCCTGGAGGTTATGTGGCTGCTATCCGTGCGGCACAATTAGGTTTCAAAACAGCAATTATTGAAAAATATCCAACTTTAGGCGGAACTTGTCTTAACGTTGGATGTATTCCGTCAAAAGCGCTTTTAGACAGCTCTGAGCATTTCGAGAATGCAAAACACAATTTTGCAGGCCACGGAATCATCATCAATGAGCCACAGGCTGATATCGCAAGAATGATCGAGCGTAAGAACGAAGTGGTAAAACAGAATACAGATGGGATCAACTACCTGATGAGCAAAAACAAAATCACTGTTTTTGAAGGATTAGGAAGCTTCGAATCTGCTACTCAGATCAAAGTAACTAAAAATGATGGTTCTTCAGAAACTATCGAATCCAAATATACCATTATCGCAACAGGTTCCAAGCCGTCTTCACTTCCTTTTATTTCTCTTGATAAAGAAAGAGTGATTACTTCTACAGAAGCATTGAACCTTAAAGAAATTCCTAAGCACCTGGTAGTAATCGGTGGAGGAGTAATCGGTCTTGAATTAGGTTCTGTATACTTAAGACTAGGCGCTCAGGTAACTGTTGTTGAATTTATGGATAAGATCATTCCGGGAATGGATGGGGCTTTAAGCAAGGAATTGACTAAAGTTCTTAAAAAACAAGGAATGAAATTTATGCTTTCTACTGCTGTTTCTGCTGTGGAAAGAAACGGAGATACTGTAAAAGTAACTGCTAAAGATAAAAAAGGAGAAGAGGTTGTTGTAGAAGGAGATTACTGCCTGGTTTCTGTAGGTAGAAAACCTTATACAGAAGGTCTTGCTCTTGAAAAAGCAGGGGTGGAACTTGACGAAAGAGGAAGAGTAAAAACAAACGACCATCTGCAGACTAACGTTGCCAACATCTACGCGATCGGTGATGTTATCAAAGGAGCAATGCTTGCTCACAAAGCTGAAGAAGAAGGAGTTTTGGTTGCTGAAATATTGGCAGGCCAAAAACCTCACATCAATTACAACCTGATTCCTGGAGTAGTATACACTTGGCCTGAAGTTGCCGGAGTTGGTAAAACCGAAGAGCAGCTGAAAGAAGAAGGAGTAGCTTACAAAGTAGGATCTTTCCCAATGAGAGCATTAGGAAGAAGCCGTGCAAGTGGTGATATTGATGGTCTTGTGAAGATTATCGCAGATGAAAAAACTGACGAAGTTTTGGGAATGCACATTATCGGAGCAAGAGCTGCCGACCTTATTGCAGAAGGTGTAATTGCTATGGAATTCCGTGCAAGTGCAGAAGATATTGCAAGAAGCTCTCACGCTCACCCAACATATGCCGAGGCTATTAAAGAGGCGGCATTGGATGCTACAGCAAAAAGACCGATCCATATGTAATTTTTGATTGAAAGATTTAAAATTCAAATATTAAAAGAGAAGCATTTTGCTTCTCTTTTTTTGTTCCTGTTATTTTACATATAATATTCCAGTCTGTAACTTTTAAATAATAAGATTTTTCAGCTTTTTACATTATTGCTTATTTTATATTTTAAAAGGTTTATTATTTCTTCATTTTTATACATAAATCTCTTTTGGTGTATAAGATTCATAAATCATAATTTTTTATTACTCTATTATTTCAGGGCTTTTATTGATTTTTAATTAAAATATAGGCCAGATTAAATAATTCCACAATTTGTGAAGAAAAAAATCATGAAAAATTAGATGGTTTTTATTTTTATTTAGAAAAATTATAAATAGTTTTGCCAAAAATTGTTAAAGTTGAAGAAAAAAGTATTACTGCTTGCTTTTCAGTTCGTTATTCTTTCCGTAAGTGGTCAGACTATTACCGGAATTGTAGTGGCAGCGGATAGTAAGAAGCCTGTTTCGGGAGTTAAGGTCGGTGTGGATAATACCGGAATCTGGACGGTAACCGACAATTCGGGACTATTTAAGATTAATTATCAAACTAATGAGACGCTGGTATTTTCAAGATCCGGACTTCTTGAAGAAAGAAAAACATATACCGTTGTACCTGCTGAGGGAATCACTGTAGAAATGCAGGCTGCATCAATCCGTATTAAGGAAATTGCGCTGGCTGCCAAAAAGAAGAATTATTCTGAGATTGAGATCAAGGAAGAAGCTCTTAAAAATATCCAGGCATTTTCACTGAACGAGGTTCTGGAGCAGATTCCGGGGCAGAAACAGAGAAACCTTTCCCTTAATGAATTTAAACCGATTGTTTTCCGTTCAACAAATCTTGAATCTTTAACAAGAACAGGTGCAGATGGCTTCGGGAATAAGTCCTTCGGTACTGCGATTGTTGTAGACGGGATTCCTATCTCCAATAACGAAAATATGCAGGGGTATACTGGAAATTATTCTACCATATCACCGGTTTTAAGTAATGAAGGTTCACTGTTCAATCCCAATATGCTGGGATTCGGAAAGGGAAACGGTTATAACGGTTATTTTTCCAACGCTAATTTCGGAGTCGACCTCAGAGAGATTCCTGTAGAAAATATTGAAAGTGTGGAGGTGGTTCAGGGAATTCCGTCTGCTAAATACGGAGACCTTACTTCCGGTCTGGTTAATATTCAGCAGAAAAGTGGAAAGACCCCATACAGGGCATATATTGCTTTAAGAGAAGGAACACAGGAGTTTAACCTTAATAAAGGGCTTAAGATTAATGATAAGTTAGGATTCTTAAATGTTAATGTCAATTATTTAAGTTCAAATTCAGATCCCAGAACGAAGTTCAACCACTATCAAAGGGTAACTACCAGCTTGATGTGGACGGTTTACAACAAAAACAAGAACATCAGCAATTCCGTTTCCCTGGATTATGGTGATAATTTCGACAATGCCAATTTCGAGGAAGAAGATGCTTCCAAGCAGATCATTAAAAATAAAAACAGATCTTTCAAAATATCGAACCGTTTTAACTGGAGATTCAAAGATGCATTCGTGGATAATTTAAGCATCAATGCAAACTACAGCCAGGCTTACCAGAATACCTATGATTCCAAACTTGTGAATACCGGAGGTAAGATTGTAGGAACAAGTACTGAAGATGGTGTTTACACAGGTTCGTATACCCCGATTAATTACAGACAGGTACAGGAAGTGGAAGGAAAACCTATTTCTATGTTTCTTTCTGCCGAGCTTAAAAAGAATCTTAAAACAGAACGTGAATGGATCCATAATTTCTTAGTGGGAACCTCATTAAGAAGCAGCGACAATAAAGGGGCAGGAAGACTGGGAACTCCGGAAACGCTTATTACTCCTTTTGCGGGTGGCGGTCAGGCTTTCAGACCTTATAATTTCGGGCAGAATGTAAGGGCAGAATATCAATACTCTGTTTATGCAGAAGACAATGTATTCAAAAGATTCGGGAATTATATTTTCAATTTAAATGCTGGGGTGAGATTTGATAATCAGTTCGGAGCTTCCGTGCTGCAGCCGAGAATCAATTCATATCTTATCTATAAGAATTTCAAATTCAGGGGAGGTTTTGGGATTGCATCCAAAGCACCTTCCATCAATATGATCTATACAGGACCAAGATATTATGACCAGGTTCTCGCCGATGTGAGGCTTCCGGGATATTATAACCTTGGTGTAGTACAGACTTTTGTAGATTTTGCTGACAACAAAAATCTGAAACCATCAAAAAGTATCCGTTCTGAAATAGGAGTCGATTATAAATTTGCCTATGGTAACGTAGGGCTTACAGCTTACTATAATAAATTATATGATGGCTTTACCAACGAATATTATGCATCAAAAAGACAGCAGGCAAAGCTTCAGATCAATTATGACGGAACCAATACGCCGACCTATGATGTAATCGGGTATAATAATTTCTACTATCTGCAGAACAGGATTGTTAACAGCCTTAAATCAGAAGATAAAGGACTGGAATTAATGATGAATCTTAACAAGCTTCCGATAAAAAATATCAGTCTGGATATTAACGGAAGTTATGTGGAAACAAAGAACAATTCCAGTGTAGACCGTTATAAAGACTCCAAAACTCTTGCTGACGGAGCAATATACGGCTTATACAGGTCTGTGGAATCACAGTACAAACAAATGACGGTAAGTGCTGCAGTGAATTACCATCTCCCGAAAGCGGGACTCGTTATTTCCCTGCGTACCCAGCATTTCTTTATCGATGATAAGCTGATCTATAACCCGAAAGTTCTATATGCTTACATCAATACCAATATGGAAAAAGTAATGCTGACTCCTGAGCAGATCAATGATCCTACACAGTTTACCAGCATTAAGGATAATGATGTGGATGAGGAAAATTCAAAGCTGGGAAAGGTCTTTCATAATTTCAACCTTAAAATTTCCAAAGACTTCCAAAACGGATTTAAGTTTTCTTTTTATGCTAATAATTTCCTTGATTTAAAGCAGATCCAGACAAAAACTGAGAACGGGGCAACTATTGAGACACTGAAAACCGATCTTCTGAAACTTTCTTTCGGAGCCAAAATAGAATATCAATTTTAATACTTACTATAAAAAATAAACACTATGAAACAGTTATTGAGCTTTTTAACAATAATACTGATGCTTGTTTCCTGTCGTGATGACGATTTTGGAAACGGCAGCGGTACCTCTTTGCAACCGGTTGCTTACCAGGTAAAGGTATCATATGAGAAAGCAGTTTACGGAGATAAACAGACTAAAAAAGCAACGGTGGTAATGACCAATAATAATTCAGGGGACACTTATACACTGGATACTGATGCGAACGGATATGCCAATTTTCAGAATGTTATTCCGGGGACTTACAAGATTACCGTATCTAAAAAAATGCTTGCAGACGAATTTCTTACAACATTCGGATACCAGGCGGCTTCCGGGGAAATGAGCTTTAATGGTGTTCAGGAAAATGCCATTGTCAGCGCCAATATACAATCCACTTTCGTAGAAGTGAAAGGAGCCAGAGTGGGCGATCTTTTGATTAAGCAGATTTATTATGCCGGATCACATGCTTTGCAGGGAGCAAGTTTCAGAGACCAGTTTATTGAAATTTATAACAATTCTGATCAGATTATCTATGCAGACGGGCTTTACATTGGGCAGCTTTATGGAAAAGTAAATACGGCAACTAACAATAGTTATTCTCAGGCTAACGGACAGTTCGACTGGAGCAAATCTATCGGTATGACGATGGGGAATACAGCCAATACAGACTATGCTTATGCTGATTATATTTTAAAAGTTCCAGGAAACGGAACACAATACCCGATTTTGCCAGGAGAAAGCATTGTGATTGCCCAAAACGGAGTGAATCATAAAGCACCTTTAGTAGATAACACAGGAAGCCCGATTACCATTCAAAACCCTTCACTGACGGTAGATTTGAGTACCGCTAATTTTGAAGTGTATTTAGGAGACTACAACCTTTCTATCGGGCAGCCCGTTTATAAATTTGATATTCAGAATCCGGCAGTACCGGATATGCAGATTGCTTACTGGGGAAGAACAGGATACTGGAGCCCGAATAACGATTTTATTATGGACAATTTAGGAAGAGACAGCTTTGTGATCTTCAGAATTGATGATCTGAATGCACTTCCTGATTATTCTGATCCGTCGGTAACAACGGTTAATTCCAATACCAGATACTTTAAGCAGATCCCGAACAGCGCTATTATTGATGGGGTAGATCTTCAGCATAACAATCCCAACTCTCAGAGACCAAAAATGCTGAGCGCTTCCATTGATGCCTCATCTATTGCATGTGATGCTGCATTCAATTCTCAGGCTGTACTCAGAAAAACAAAAGCACTGGTAGATCTTCCTAATAACGGAGGGAAAAGAAAAGTTCTGGAAGACACCAATAATTCAGCAAATGACTTTGTAAAACAAACGGCAAACCCAAGAGGTTTCCAGTAATAAAAGAAAATGAAATTTAAGACTTTATATGTAATTCCTATGCTGTCATTCGGTTGTGTTTCTGCACAGCTGCATGACAGTATTTTTATTCCGAGAAATCAGGTTTATTATAATCAGTTAGACAGAATCTGGGAAAACCCGATCCAGTTTTCAAAACAGAAGTTTTCAGACTTTACGGAAACAGAACTGAGTGCTACGGTAAAAGACCTCAATATGAAAAGGGTACAGACCGCAGAAAGCTCTTACGAATATGGATTTAAAACACAGGGGATTTTCAATATCTCTGAAAAATTAAGACTTTTAGGAAGTTTTGACTATCAGTTCATCACAGAAAAAAATCTTGGTTTTAACCTTACCAACGGAAGAACAGAAGATCAGTTCGTTCTGAACCCTAATTACCTTTTTGTACCCAAAAAAGCCAATTGGGAAACACAAAATTATCATGTGCAGGGAGGTATATCCTATAATCCCTGGAAAGGCCTTGAACTTGGAGCTGTGATTGATTATAAAAACCAGAGTTCATACAGAAAATCTGATCCGAGACCGGACATTAATACAGCAGATTATTCAGGGAAACTATTTGCAGGGTATCGTTTGGGAAAACATCAGCTTTCAGTTTTCGGAGGTTTGGGAAGGAAATCTGAAACCTACGATCTGATGGCAGTGAATGAATCTGTAAATGCACCGGCAAATAACGATTATTATGTAAGATTTTCCAACGGATACGGCAGGCTGATTTATTTCCCGTCGTATACGGATTACAGTTACAGAACTACTGATAAAAACTTTGGAGGCGGATATGCATTTGAGAACGGAAGAAATTTCTTCAACATCAATTTTTCTTACAGCAAAAAAATGCAGGACCTTTTCGGAAACGATGGTGAAAAAAGAAATTCAGCAGTAGGATCTACCTACTTTGACGAAAGCCTGGAAAAAATGAAATACCGTTTGGTCAATTACCGTACGGATGCCAATTACTGGTACAAAGGTGACAAGATGGATTTCATGTCCAACGTGAATTTCCAAAGTATTACAGGTGACAATTACAATAATGCAGAGTTCGGGCAAAACTACAGGATGACACTGGACAGAGTAGCAACGGCCAACCATTTTCTTTTGAGAGAAGGCGAAAAAATAAAGCTGGGAACTACACTGGAAGCAGTTTACAGCGACTTTTCCGCAATTGACCTTCTTGGTGCAACGTATAAATATGTGAAAAGCCTGAACATTAATCTGAAATTCAATAAAGATATTTACTTTACAGACAAGCAGAAAGTAAATCTGGAAGTAGGAGCAATGTCTTATTTTCCTTTAAGTACAAGCCTTGATTACCAGACGGCATCGTCCAATACTTTGCTGTATGATAATGTGATCCGGAACGATCATGAATTCGACAGTACTTCAAAAATGGGACCTCAGTTCGGACTTCAGTTTTATCAGAAGGTAACTTCTAAAACAGACCTGAAAATATTTACTAATTTTGCAACACTGTTCGCACTGAACAAAAGATTGGAACAGAATACAGAATACAACGGAAACCCGAATCTGTATTTTAATGCGGGCATATCCTTGTTTTATTAGAAGATGAAGAAATATTTTTTGCCGCTTTCGGCAGTATTGTTTGCCATTTATTCCTTTTCTGATTTTGGGAATATCCGGAAGGGGTATACCAATCAGGAATTGAGAGACCTGTATGGAAGCGGAAATCAGGACCTTTGGCCGAAACCTCATTTATTTGATGAAGCCAAAGAAGGGTTTAAAGATATAGGTCCTATGTCCAAACCTGAGTTTCCCAAAGACAATCCTTATTCCAAAGATAAGGAAGAGCTGGGAAAAGTGCTTTTCTTTGATCCGAGGCTTTCCGCATCAGGACAGATTTCCTGTGCCAACTGCCATGATCCTGAACTGGCCTGGGCAGACGGAAGAAGGGTAGCTTATGGCCACGACAGGCAGCAGGGAACAAGAAATACACCTACCATCCTGAATATTATTTACGCTAGAGAATATTTCTGGGACGGAAGGGCTGGAACTCTGGAAGAACAGGCAAAAGCACCTATAGAAAATCCGGTGGAAATGAATCTTCATTCAAGGCTGGCTGTGAAAAGGATTGCTAAGATCAAAGGTTATAAAGAGTATTTTCAGAAAGCTTTTGGTGATGATAAAATTACAGAAGAAAATATCGTTAAAGCCATTGCTACTTTTGAAAGAACGATTATCAGTCCAAAATCAAAGTTTGACAAATTTGTTGGAGGTGAGAAGGATATACTGACGGATTCGGAGATTAATGGACTTCATCTGTTCAGAACAAAAGCGAACTGTATCAATTGCCACAATACACCTTACTTTTCAGATCAGAAATTTCATAATGTAGGTCTTACCTATTTCGGAAGAGAATATGAAGATCTCGGGCTTTATAATATCAGTAAAAAGAATGAAGATGTAGGAAAATTTAAAACACCTACTTTAAGAGAAGTATCGCAGACGGCTCCTTATATGCACAATGGCCTGTTTCCAAACATCAGGGGAGTCCTGAATATGTACAACGCAGGAATGCCGAACGAAAAAAGAAACAGAGACAGCCCGCTGGCCCCGAAAAAATCCGGTATGCTGGAAAAACTGAATCTTACCGATACTGAACTCACGGATTTGGAAAACTTTCTGAAAACACTGCACAGTTATCAATACAAAATGAGAGCTCCACAGCTCCCGAAATAAATACAAGAGAGGCACAAGCTTCTCTTTTTTTGCGGTATAGAAAAAATGATTGATTTGTCCATATAATTCTCTCTTTTGACCTATTTTTAAATACCAACAATCCCGATATTTGAATAAGAATAAATTTTAAATTATGGAAAATCAGGAATTGGATCTTTATTTAGAAAGAATCGGATCAGGAAGCCTGGAATACAATATCGGGAAATTAGAACTTCTGAAAAAACTTCACCGCCTGCATCCTGAAAATATCACATTTGAAAATATGGATTCGTTTACAGGAAAGGTACCTTCATTGCAGGCCGAAGATATATTCAACAAATTGGTAAAGCTTCAGAGAGGAGGGTATTGCTACGAACAGAATTTATTGTTCAAAAATGTTTTGGAAAGTCTTGGTTTCAGTATAAAAATACATCTGGCGAGAGTCGTATGGGGCAGTAAAGACGGAACCGGAACTGCACGTTCTCATATGCTGCTTACCACGGATATTGATAATGTTAAATACCTTGTTGATGTCGGCTTCGGTTCCATGACCCTTACTTCCCCGATTGTCTTGAAAACAGATATTGAGCAGGAAACACCAAACGGGCTATTCAGACTCATCAACACAGATGGTTTTTACAGACTTGAAGTTTTAAAGGATGAATGGCTGCCAATCTATAAATTTACACTGGAAGAGGCAGAATTCTCAGATCTGGAAATGGCAAACTGGTATATTGCTACCGGTCCGGGCTCCGTATTCATTAAATTTCTGATGATTACAAGGGTAGATAAAGAAGCCAGATACGCTCTTTTTAATAATACATTGAATGTCCGCCGGAATGACGGCAGAAAAGAAAGTTCAGAGATTTCAGGGCCGGATCAGCTGGCTTCTACACTGAAAAACTATTTTAACCTTCATCATCTCTCTGATGAGCTGTTGGATAAGATAGACGAGAAATTAAAAGACATTCAGACTCATTTTAATGTAGCACAATAGCGGAAGATAAAGAGGAAAACAGGATGTATAGTTTAAAATCTTCAATTTTCCGTACCTTTGTAGCTAATTTTATATCCAATGCAACTCGGAAAAACCCAGACTTTAAAAATTTCAGATAAAAACAATTCAGGATGGATCTTGACGGATGAATCGGGCGAAAAAGCTTTTCTGCCTAAGGTTTTCACCAGCGATGAAAAAGAAATTGATGATGATGTTGAAGTTTTTGTTTATCAGGATGACGGTAAATTAAAGGCAACTACTGAAATTCCATTAGCTGAGGTAGGTGAGTACGCTGTAATGAGCTGTGTTCAAAGTCTTCCGAGCGGAGCTTTCATGGATTGGGGAATCATAAAAGATCTTTTTATTCCTTACAAGCAGCAGAAATCCAAAATTATTGAAGGAAAAAGATATCTGGTTTATCTGTATGTAGATGAAGATCTGGAACTGATTACCGGAACTACAAAATTCAAAAGAAATCCGCAGTATCAGGATCTTCCTTTTCAAAAAGGGGATAAAGTAGACCTACTAATGATGAACGAAAGTGAGCTGGGCTGGAACGTGGTGATCAACAAAAAATATATCGGGCTTGTATATGCGTCAGATGTATTTAAAAAGCTGTATCCTTTATCAGAAGAAAGCGGTTATATCAAAGCGATTCGTGAAGATGGTAAAATTGACGTTTCTTTACAGCCTGAAGGTTTTGAGAATATAGATGAATTTAAACAGAAAATTCTCAATAAACTGGAAGAAAATTACGGACTTCTTTATCTTTCCGATAAATCTTCCCCTGAAGAAATCAAAGATGAGCTTCAGATGAGTAAAAAGAATTTCAAAAAAGCACTCGGCGGGCTTTATAAAGACAAGATCGTTGATATTTCAGAAGATAAGATAAAATTATTATAAAATAAAACGGGCAGAATTTTCTGCCCGTTTTTCTTTTACCATTACTATTATTCCTTATCCAGGCTATCTGCCTGATGTCCTTTCTGCCTAGAAATACAGACATTCTCTATCGGTCTCATACTGAAACTCTCAGGTTGAATACCAAAAAACATGATGCAAATCATAACAATTTTGTTTAATTATTTTGTTTAACAATTTTGTCAAAAACAGAATTTGATTTACATTTGCACAAAATTGTTTAACAATAATGTCAAATCAAGCGAAAAAAGACCAAACACAGGAATTGATCAAAGAGACAGCGAAGAATTTATTCTTTGTGAAAGGGAAGTTTGATGCTACTACCCAGGAGATCGCAGATGCAGCCGGAGTGAACAGAACACTGATTAATTATTATTTCCGTTCCAGAGATAATCTGATCCAGATTATTTTTGATGAAGCTCAACGGGTGGAACAGGAAAAATCTAAGATCATTCAGAATGCAGATCTGCCTTTTAAAGTAAAGATCAGCAAGTTTATAGAAGGCAGCCTTTCTACAAGCCTTCAGTATCCGTATCTGGAAACCTATATCGTTTCACAGATCAACAAAGGAAACTGCAATCAGAGAGATATTGAAGAAGATGTACTTGAAACTCTTTACAAAGACATCGAAAAAGAAATGGAACTGGGAAATATTGAAAAAATGGCTCCTGTTCAGTTTATTCTGAATATGGTTTCGTTGCTTGTTTTTCCAAGTGCCGTAAGACCTCTGTTTATGGAGAATCTGATGATCAGTGATGAAGAATACGATAAAATTATTTCCGAAAGAAAAGAGATCATTATCAACATGCTTTTCAAAAATTAAAAAAATGTTAAAGTATTTTATGAAATGATTCGTCATTTAGAAATAAAAACATCGACGAGAAAAACTACATTAAAAAAATAAACGAAGTATAAAATTATGAAAAGAAAACGTATAACTGCTAAAAAGCTAAAAATTGGGATAGCTGCAGCATTTATGATTTTCGGCTTTTCATCAGTATCTGCCCAGCAGCAGGTTTCTTTACAGGAAGCCATCAAGCAGGCACTGCAGAATAAGGCAGAAGCCAAAAAAGCAGCATTGCAGATCAAAAAAGCTGAATACAAAATTGATGAAGCCAGAGCCGGTGCCTTACCACAGATCAGTGCTACAGCAGGGTTAACTTATAATCCTGTTATTCAGGAGTCATTGCTTGAATTTGGCGGTGAGAAAATAAGAGCTCAGCTGGGACAGCCTTGGAGTTCTACTGCTTCTGTACAGCTTCAGCAGGCTATTTTTGACCAAAGAGTTTTCACAGGTCTTAAAGCAGCGAAATCTACAAGAGAATTTTACGTTCTGAATGCTCAACTCACCAATGAGCAGATTATTGAAAACGTAGCAACAGCCTACTATCAGGTTTTTGTACAGGAGGAAAATCTGAAGACAGTAGAAGCCAGCTACGCCAATACAGAAAGAGTAAGAAACGTGATTAAAAGCTTAGTAGATAACGGTCTGGCAAAGGCTATCGATCTGGATCGTACCAATGTACAGCTTACCAATATTGGTTCAAATAAACAACAGCTGATCAATTCCGTTGAACTTTCAAAAAATGCTTTGAAATTTTATATGGGAGTTCCTATCAGTACAGATATTGAGCTTGAAGAAAAAACAATTGAACCAAAACCTGAGTTGCTTGCAAGTAATTTAAACCTTGATGATCGTACAGAGCTTAAAGTATTAAATAAAAACAGAGAACTTCTGCAGTTTAACAAAAAAGCTACGGAAGCCTATCTTTATCCGACAGTGAATCTTACGGCAAACTACGGATGGGCCGGTATGGGGAAAAAATTTCCTTTAACGAATGGTCTTAGCAACGGAGTTCTTTGGAGCGATTACTCTGCGGTAGGTCTGAACATCAATGTTCCTATTTTCACGGGTGGTGCTACAAAAGCTAAAATTCAGCAGGCGGAAATAGATATTCAGGATATTGATCAGGATATTCAGAATACACAGCTAAGCTTGAGTTTGGATTATAAAAATGCCATTACCAATATGGAGAATTCTATAATCAATATTCAAAGCATGAAAGATAATGTGGATCTTGCTGAAAGAGTACAGAAAAATACACAGTCAAACTATCAATATGGTTTGGCAACGCTTACTGAAGTACTGGATTCTGAAAATGCTTTAACACAGGCGAAACAGAATTATTCAAATGCATTGCTGGATTACAAGCAGGCCGAGATCAAGCTGATCAAAGCTAAAGGAGAACTAAACACACTACAAAACTTATAATAAACTAAAATGAAAAAAACTTTAATATATATCATCGTAGCAGCTGTACTTATTGGTCTGGCGGCATACAAGATTGCAGGTAACAAAGAGAAACAGACACAGGAAGTAAAAGAAGTTGCCAAGCAGGTAGATAAAATTAATGTAAACGTTGTAACCGTAGCAAGAGAAAATATTGATACAGATTACTCAGCCAACGGAACTTTCCTTCCAAAGCAGGAAATGAATCAGTCTTCTGAAATTGCAGGACGTATCGTAAATGTTCTGGTAAAAGAAGGATCAAGAGTTTCTGCGGGTCAGACTTTAGCAACTATTAAAAGAGATGCTATTGAAGTTGATATAACCCAGGCTCAGAATAATCTTCAAAATGCAATTGTTGATAATCAGCGTTACGAAAATGCCTTTAAAACAGGAGGTGTTACAAAACAGCAGGTAGACAACTCAAGATTGCAGTTGAAAAATGCACAGGCAGCTGTAAGAGCTCAGGGGGTAAGAGTTAATGATACCAGCATCCGTGCAGGGATTAGCGGAACCATCAACAAAAAAATGGTAGAGCCGGGAACAGTAGTTTCAGTAGGAAGCTCTATGTTTGAAATTGTTAATATCAACAGTTTAAAACTATCTGTTTTAGTAGACGAAAGCCAGATCGGAAGAATTCAGCTGGGTCAGGAAGTTCCGATTAATGTGAATGTATTGCCTGAAGATTCTTTCTCAGGTAGAATTACATTTATTGCTCCGAAAAGTGATGCTTCTTTAAATTTCCCTGTTGAAATTGAAGTTCAGAACAGAGGAAACCTAAAAGCGGGTATGTATGCTACAGCTTTATTCAAAACAAACAACGGAGCAGAAACTCAGAATATGTTGACGGTTCCTGCAGAAGCATTCGTAAATGGAGTAAGTTCAGGTCAGCTGTTTGTTGTTCAGAATGGTGCTGCTAAACTTATCAAAGTAACCGTTGGAAAAGTATATGGAGATAAAGTTCAGGTACTAAGCGGATTGAATGGAGGAGAGCAGGTAGTAACAAGCGGACAGATCAACTTAGATAATGGTTCTAAAGTGAATATCATAAAGTAGAAGGAATATGAAGTTAGCAGAAATATCCATTAAAAGACCCTCGCTGGTTATCGTATTATTTACGATACTTACCTTGGGTGGGATCTTGAGTTACACCATGATGGGGTACGAATTGATTCCGAAGTTTGAAACCAACATGGTAACGATTTCTACGGTGTATCCCGGAGCTTCGCCTGCAGAGGTGGAAACTTCCGTTACCCGAAAGATCGAAGATGCCGTTGGTTCCCTGGAAAACGTAAAGAAAGTAGAATCCTCTTCATACGAAAGTTTATCCGTAATCATGGTTCAGCTGAATGACGGAGCAGATGTAGACTACGCTTTGAATGATGCTCAGAGAAAGGTAAATGCAATCCTGGCAGACCTTCCGGATGATGTGGACGCACCATCCCTGAACAAATTCTCTTTGGACGATTTACCGATTATCACGATGAGTGTTTCATCTGATAAGCTGAACAGTAAGGATCTTTATGACCTTTTAGATAAAAAAATTGAACCTATTTTCTCCCGTGTAAACGGTGTTGCGCAGGTTGACCTTGTAGGTGGACAGGAGAGAGAGATTCAGGTGAATCTTGATGAGAAAAAACTGCAGGGTTACGGACTTTCAATTTCAGACGTACAGCAGGCAATTCTTTCATCCAACCTTGATTTCCCGACAGGTAGCTTGAAGACAAGAACTTCAAAATCTACCATCAGATTATCAGGAAAATATAAGTCTACTCAGGAAATGAACAACCTTGTGGTTTCCAATAAAAATGGAGCTCAGGTACGTTTATCTGATATTGCAACAGTTTTTGACTCACAGAAAGATGCTGAAAAAGTAGCAAGATTCAACCAGTTTCCTACAATTTTGATGCAGGTTAAAAAACAGTCTGATGCCAATGCAGTTGCCGTATCTGAAAGTGTTCAGAAAACAATTGCAACAGTAGAAGCAGCTTATAAAGTTCAGGGAATAAAGGTAAAAGTGGTAAATGATACTACAGACTTTACCCTTGAATCTGCGAACCACGTTATTTTCGACTTATTCCTGGCAATTATCCTTGTGGCAATTGTGATGTTATTATTCCTTCACAGTATCAGAAACGCATTTATTGTAATGGTTTCTATTCCGGCTTCATTGATTGCAACATTTATCGGAATGAACCTGATGGGATATACCTTGAATTTGATGAGTTTATTGGGTCTGTCACTTGTGGTAGGTATCCTTGTGGATGACGCGATTGTGGTACTTGAAAACATTTACCGTCATATGGAGATGGGTAAAAGTAAGATCAGAGCGGCTTATGACGGAGCTTCCGAGATTGGGTTTACCGTTGCAGCGATTACGCTGGTAATTGTGGTGGTATTCTTACCGATTGCGATGAGTTCAGGTCTTGTGGCCAATATCCTTGCCCAGTTCTGCGTCACCGTAGTTATTGCGACGATGTTGTCACTATTGGCTTCCTTTACCATCATTCCTTGGTTATCATCAAGATTCGGTAAGCTTGAGCATTTAACAGGTAAAAACTGGTTCCAGAAATTTATCCTTTGGTTTGAAGGTTTAATTGATAAATTCACGCATTGGATTACAGGAATCCTTGAATGGTGTCTGAAATCCACTTTAAGAAGAATATCTACTGTTATTATAACTTTTGTTATCCTGATTGCTTCGTTCATGTTAGTAGCTTTCGGTTTTATCGGAGGAGAATTCTTCCCGCCAATTGACCGAGGTCAGTTCCTTGTTCAGATGGAATTATCAAAAGATGCTACCGTTGAAAAGACTAACCAGTTAACATTGGACGTTGAGAAGTTCTTAAGAAACGATAAAGATGTTGTTGATCTGATCACAACAGTAGGGCAGCAGTCTACAGGTTTTGGTGGAGCTCAGGCAACAACATACCAGTCTGAGGTTCAGGTAAACTTAACAGATAAGTCTGAACGTTCTGAAAGTACCAACATCAAAGCTGCAAAAGTAAAAAGAGCTTTAGAAGAGAAATTCACAGGAGTTGAATTCAAAACCGCTCCAATCGGTATTATGGGGGCAGAAAATGCTCCGATCGAAATGGTGGTAACCGCTCCGGATAACGCAACAGCGGTAAAAGAAGCGACAAGAATTTTAGAATTATTGAAAAAAGTTCCTGGAGCAGTAGATGCTGAATTATCTACGGATACAGGTAATCCGGAGGTTCAGGTGAATATTGACAGAGATAAAATGGCTTCTTTAGGTCTGAATCTTTCAAGTGTAGGACAAACGATGCAGACTGCATTCAACGGAAATACAGACGGAAAATTCAGAGCAGGAGAATATGAATACGACATTAATATCCGTTTTGGGGATGCAAACAGACAGTCTATTGATGATGTTAAGAACTTAATGTTTACAAACCCTCAGGGACAACAGATCCGTCTTAGCCAGTTTGCAGACGTGAAAATGGGTTCAGGACCAAGTTTGCTTGAACGTAGAGATAAATCTCCTTCTGTAAAAGTAAGAGCTAAAGCTGTTGGTAGACCTGTAGGTGACGTGGCAAATGAATGGGCTAACCAATTCATGGACAGTAAAAATAAACCTGTAGGAGTAGATTACATCTGGAGTGGAGATATGGAAAACCAGCAGGAAGGTTTCGGTACGTTAGGAATTGCTTTATTGGCAGCTATCGTATTGGTATACCTGGTAATGGTTTCATTGTATGACAGTTTTGTATATCCGTTTGTGGTATTGTTCTCAATTCCTTTGGCAATGATCGGGGTAATGGTAATCCTTGCTTTAACTGCCAACTCTTTGAACATTTTCACGATGTTGGGTATGATCATGTTGATTGGTCTTGTTGCGAAAAACGCGATTTTGATTGTCGACTTTACGAATGCAAGAAAAGCCGCAGGAGCGAATACACATGATGCACTGGTTCAGGCTAACCACGCCCGTCTTCGTCCGATTCTGATGACTACGATTGCGATGATCTTCGGTATGTTACCGATCGCATTGGCAACCGGAGCAGGAGCAGAGATGAACAAAGGTCTTGCATGGGTAGTTATTGGTGGTCTGACATCGTCTCTATTCCTTACCTTGATTATCGTACCTGTAGTGTACTCTCTGTTTGATTCTATTCTAAGAAGAATGGGTAAACATGAAAAAGTAGACTATGAAGCTGAAATGAAAGCAGATTATGTACACAAAGAACTAAGTGAAGACGGATATACTCCTAAGCACGTAGACTAAAATATTTTAACCTTAATTAACCGAAAAACCGTATCACTTTTGATACGGTTTTTATTTTATAACTTTTAATACTTCTTTGACTTTTCTAAATTCAGGAGAGTTCATATTATCATCCTTAAAATTAAAAAGTTTGGTTTTGCTTGTTACTAATGAATTTGATATCAATGTATTTGATGTATTTTTGCCAAATCAGGTTCCTGAAATTCATTAAAATAAATTGTAGTTATACTGATTATACTTTTTTGAGGTTTTTTATTATACTTTTCATAATGAGTGGATTCAGATTTTAAAACCCGGATAATCTTATCATTGGTATCTTTTGTAATTTGAATACTATAACCTATGGTGCCAATAGTTTTGTTCTTTTTATCTTTTATAAATCCAGAACCTTCAATGAGTTTGGTGGGATAATTACTTGAATACACATTTATACTGTCCAGGTGACTGTAATTTTTAAGTTTTATCCGGTTTTGTTCTTCATTATTAAGTTGCCCAAATAATAGAGCTGAATTAAAAAATAAGAGCAGAAAAAGTTTCATGTTATTTTCATTTTTAAGTTAAAATAAAAATACAAAAGCTTCCGGAATGTACCGAAAGCTTTTGTATTTTATATGTGGAGAGAATTAATCTGCCATTGCCTCACCAGATTTTCTGTAGGTAAAATTTCCGTAAATATGTCTTCTTGCAAAACGGCTCGGAGAATCAGAATTAACCATTTTTATATAAGTGTTTCTCGGAACCCCGATGTATTCATACATTTTTCCGTTCAGATGCTGAACCGTTAAAATTGCTTTTTCAAGATAAAAATCCTGAATATTAGATTTTGTTATCGTTTCAGTATATTCCTCTTTATATTTTTCCTGTGTTTCAGGGTTGATGCTCACCAAAAAGTGATAGGCTTCAATTACAGATTTGCTTTTTTCTTCTGCTTCCAGTTTACCTGCTTCATCATTTGCAAATTTATCAGGATGAGAATCTTTCATCGTATTCCTGTAAATTGTTTTTAACTCCTTCAATGTAACATTTTTGTCAACCTCGAGAAGTTTTCTGTATTCGCCTAATTTTTTCATAATGATGATCCTTTATTTCGGGGTGCAAAATTAGGGAATTTAATTTGAAAAACTGTAAGTTATTCATTATTAATTTATTTGATGCTATGGAAATGTTATGGAAAAGATACCAAACATGTATTCTTTTTAATCAGGATCATTTAAATTCCTGAGTTCATTGATGTCTTCAATATCTTTTTTTCGTCCACTTGATTTTTTATCTTCTATCAGATCGTCCAGACTGATAAAGTTGATATTTACGCCATCCAGCTGTATAACTTCCTTTCTGAGACTAGCTTTTGAGTAAGTTATTGCAGAACGGGTTCCTGGAAGAAGATCTAAAGTAAAATCAGGTAATTCCAGTTTAAAAAATGATTTTTTTGGATTTGGGCTACTTTCTGCTCTGTATTTTGTGACATCTTTTCCGAGACTTTCAATTGCGTTAATCAACCTGAAATAATTTTCATAAGTCGGATTATACCAGATATCAATATCAGGTTTCCCGGAAATGGTACCATCCATATTGGTGGAAGGTCTGTAATGACCATAATAAGCAACAGCTGTTCCGCCTATAATCATATACTGTACAGCATGCTTTTCGAAAATTTCACAGACGGACACCAGACTTATTTTGAAATCATCTTCCATATAGATTAGCTGCTTTTAGGTGGAGTTTTTTGGATGGATTTAATGAATTTTTCGAATTTCTTATGTTTTTTATCCACAGACTCCTTATCCAGTAGATCATGCTCATTGGATTTTAGCTCTTTAAAAGATGAATATTTTATAATTGCCTTCATTTTGGATAAAATAATTACTTTACTTATTGATACTAATTTACGAAATATATTATAAATTTCTTTATTTCTGATATGGATCTTTCAGTAATCATTTTTACTTTATTCCGGCTTTTATACTGATTGTGAATATTAATATTGGAATCAAAATACGGTTATTTTTTATTTGGGGAATTTGTCTTCGGATAAATATTAACCGGAAAGAAAATCCCAACAAAAAGTTGGGATCTATAGTATTGAGTCTATAACCAATGGTTTTTAAGCTTTTCCTGAGTTACATAAGCTGCAGCTGCTTCTTTTGAGGCTTCTACCATTGCAATCAGCGCCTTCTCCGTTTCATCCCAGTGGCGTGTTTTCAAACCACAGTCAGGATTCACCCAAAGCTGCTGTGCCGGAATAACAGCTTGTGCTTTTTTCAGCAAAAAGATCATTTCCTCTTTTGAAGGAACCCTCGGGGAATGGATGTCATAAACTCCCGGACCGATCTCATTCGGGTATTTGAAATCTGCAAAAGCCTGCAGCAGTTCCATCTGACTTCTGGAGCATTCTATAGTAATCACATCGGCGTCCATATCGGCAATATTCTGGATGATATCATTAAATTCAGAATAACACATGTGCGTATGAATTTGGGTTGAATCCTCTACACCGGAAGCTGAGATCCTGAAAGCTTCTACAGCCCATTTCAGATATTCCTGCCATTCGGATCTTCTGAGCGGAAGTCCTTCTCTGATAGCGGGTTCATCAATTTGGATAATCCTGATTCCTGCTTTTTCCAGATCATTCACCTCATCGCGGATAGCCAATGCAATCTGTTTGCAGGTTAGAGAACGGGGCTGATCATCGCGGACAAAAGACCACTGCAGGATCGTTACCGGACCTGTAAGCATTCCTTTTACCCATTTTTGAGTTAAAGATTGAGCATATTCAGACCAATAAACCGTCATCGGATGAGGTCTGTGAACATCACCATAAATCACCGGAGGTTTTACACATCGGCTTCCATAGCTCTGAACCCAGCCATTTTGAGTAAAAGCGAATCCTGAGAGCTGCTCTCCGAAATATTCCACCATATCATTACGCTCAAATTCTCCGTGAACCAGTACATCTATTCCGATTTCTTCCTGCCAGCGGATGGTTCTTTCTGTTTCTTTTTTAAGCAGACTATCATATTGCTCGGCGGTCAGTTCTCCTTTTTTGAATTTTGACCGCCAGGTTCTTACTTCTTTGGTCTGAGGAAATGAACCAATAGTTGTAGTTGGAAAAAGAGGAAGCTGAAGAACTTTCTGCTGATCTTCTTTTCTGATATTAAATGGGCTGTTTCTTTGAGCATCATCTTCAGTGGTTACATCTGCGCGGTTTTTTACTTCCTGATTGTGAATCAATGCAGAGATTTTTCGGTTATCAAGAGCTTTTTTATTTTCTGCATATTGCTGTAAAGCCTGATAATCTGCATTTCCGGAAGCCAGCTTTTTTAAGGCAGTAATTTCATATACTTTTTGTTTGGCAAAGGCCATCCATTGCTTGATTTCAGGAGATAATGTATTCTCATTGGTTTCCAGATCAAGATCGAAAGGCGAGTGGAGGAGAGAACATGACGGAGCAATGAAAACCCTTTCCGAACCAATAGAATTCACTGCTTTTTCTATGAAGCCCAAAGATTTTTCAAAATCATTTTTCCAGATATTTCTTCCGTCTACAATTCCTAATGAAAGGCTCAGTGTTTCAGGGATGGTATTTAAGACTTCATCCAATTGTTCAGGACAACGTACAAGATCTATATGCAGAATATCTACAGGAAGCGAAACCGCTAACGAAAGATTGTCCTTTAAGCCTTCAAAATAAGTTGCGATGATCAATTTAAGATCCGGGAATTGGTTTCTGATTTCGGTATAAACCGATTGATAAATTTCTTTTGCTTTTTCGGTAAGATCCAGAGCTAAAAACGGTTCATCAAACTGAATCCATGTGGCACCATGATTTTCAAGTTCTTTTAAAATTTCAATATATACTGGAAGCAGATTTTCAATAAGTTCCAGTTTATCAAAACCGTCTTCCTTTTCTTTACCCAGTAAAAGGTAAGTCAAAGGGCCGATGATAACAGGTTTTGCTTTTATTCCAGCTTGTTTTGCGCTGATGAATTCACTGATGATTTTTTTTGAAAACAATCTGAACTGCTGGTTTTTCTGAAATTCAGGGACAATGTAATGGTAATTGGTATCAAACCATTTTGTCATTTCCATAGCGGTAATGTCGAGATCTTCTTTCTGATAGCCTCTGGCCATTGCAAAATACAAATCAAGCTCAGAATTGGATGATCTTGATGCAATTTCCTTGTAACGTTCAGGAATAACTCCTACAGTCAGAGTCATATCCAAAACCTGATCATAATAGGAAAAATCATTACAGGGAATAAGATCGATTCCTGCTTCCTGCTGCATTTTCCAGTTTTGCAGACTGATGTTTTTTCCGGTTTCCAGAAGTTCATTTAATGATGCTTTGCCTGACCAATACTGCTCGCAGGCTTTTTTGAGTTCTCTGTGGCGGCCAATACGCGGGCTGCCAAGAATGTGCGTTTGCATGTTCTTAAACTTTTAAATTAAACAATGATGATTTTAAAAGCTCTTTTAGAATGCTTCGCAATGCTGACGGAAAAGAATTTTGAGGATATAAATGGATACAATGAGGACGTAATTTTCCCTGTAACGAAAAGGACGTTCAAAAAAGTATCATCTGTATGACCTGAAGCTTCAGACCGCGAAAGCATTGTCAATTCAGAATAGGCAGGTCTCCTGACTTGTAACGGCTTTTATCATCCTTCCCGCTTTTGGCAGTGGATATTCACGGATAAAAACTTTTGGTGTGTTACTTACAGTTGCGCGACAGCTCGTGATTCTCACACGATTCCCTATTAATCTACGTTATGTAAAACCTCTTCTGTTTGATGAAGTATGTTAAAGAACTATTTTCAGAACAAATGTAGGGAATATTTGTTTACAAAAAGCAGTGCCTGAAAAAACAGGCGGAGGCTTTAATTGTTAAAAATTAAATTTTTGAACTTAGATTAAATAAAGTTTATATCTGCCTAATTAAGATAATTTACATTAAAAATCCCTTTTTTTAACTTAACTTTTACGGTATCACCTGTTTTATATTCAAAAATAGATTTTAAGTCTTTTGTTTTTCTTTTTTTATCAATTAGATGTATTTCACCATCTTCATAGATAGAGTTATTTTTTCCTGCATTAAGCCAGAAAACCATTGCTTTTTTGTGGCTAATTATTTCATAAGTCTGAACTGTCTGAGAGATCTCAGTATGATAATTAATGAACAATAATATATTGGATATTAATGATTTTAAACTGAAAGTTAAAATTGTAGAAAGTATAATGACAATAATGATCTGGGAAATTTTTTTAGCTTTTGAAAGGATAATTATAACAATGGCTATAACGGCTGTAATCATGAATATATATTTCCACGAATCAATCTTAAAAGCATCCAAATCTGTTTTCAGATAATGTTCTCTGATGAAAGGTTTTAAAAGGAAACCTTCAAAACAGTAGAAAGGAATCAATAGCATTAAAACCCGGATATATGAATTTGATAATATAGCTTTCAGCTTTTCAGGAATGATCATTTTTTATAAATATTTGCCAGGTTATTGTTTTTTAATTTTAAAGTAATAGTTTTGATATAAATTAATATCTATGGAACTGCTTTTTCTTGCTTTTATTTTGCTGATAATTATGGGCTTAGCTTACCTGGTTATGCGTTTTTTTAACCGATGGACAGCAAAATCTCAGCATGCAACGATCTGGAACGGATTGATCTTTATTGCTTCATACGCACTTTTATTGTTCATCTCATTTGTTATTTTTATGATGAACGTAAGTTTTGAACGGTAATACTTTTTGATTTCTGATGATGAAATAGGCTACAGATAGATTAATGATCAGGGAAGCCCAGACATTCAATCCATAAAACAGTTCATAATCATAAAGATTTTCCTGATAAAACAGGTTTTTAATGATCCTGAAAGTAATGGCTGTAACTGTAACTGCATAACTTAAGATCATATATTTTTTATGTTCAGAAACTTTTCCCTTTTTAATGAAAAGAACTGCAGCAAGCGTAAAGTATGCCCAAATAATATCCTGCAGCAGAAATCCTGTAATCCCGAGCATTCCGCCATTCGAAAATAATCCGAGTACAAAGCATGCCGGAACATTAATGATGAGGATATTGTAAACATAAACTCTTCCTATCAACCGATGCAATTTCTTATTCTCAGTTAAAAATCTACTGGAAAATTGGGTCAGCCCAGCCAGAAGGCAAAGTATGATTGAAAAAATATGAATGTAAAAAAATGCCATCCAGTAGGGATTGCTGACCACTTTCTGTTTAAACATAAGGAAGCCTACATTTTTATCAAAACCTGTATATTGGGAAATGGTCTTCAGCATCAGAATGCTGAAAATTAAAACTGCAATGACAGCCAATATCCTTATGATCTTGATTGGCACCTTATTGATATAGTTTTAATGATTGATGGTCATATACATATTTCACATTATTGTTTCTAATGATCATGTCTTCATTTCCGGGCTTCAACACTAATGAATCCGTATCAAAAGTAAAAATGATTTTTTTATCAGATTCTTTAATCTTTAAAATATCAGTTAGCTTCTTTTCCTCATTTTTAGGTTCAATATCCAGATTTCCAATATGCTTTATTTTTCCTTTTTCCAATAAAAATGTATCACCGCCAAAGAAATATTCAAATGCCTGCTGACAAACTATAATGATATTTCCGTTTTGATTGTTCTTATAAAAATAAGGTTCATACAGATAAGCATCCCCGATTCCTTTTGATTTATAGATGATTTCGTTTTTACTGTTCAGCATTAAAAGTCTGTTTCCCCAATCATTTTCAGTGTCAGGCAGAGTCATTTTACCGTCAATAGGCTTATAATTTCCTGTTACGATATGATTTCCTTCTACAGAAAATGCGTGTTCAATATCAAATCCATTGATTTTTAAACCGGAAATACTTTCTGGCTTAAATTCAGTAAACACAATATCTTTTACAACTGCAGTTTCCGGAGCTTCAGAAATCTCTTTTCTGGCTGATTTTTTATTTTCTTTTTGAGATTCCTCCTTACAGTAGAATAGAGTGAATAGAGCCAGCACCGGTATTATTTTTTTCATCTGTTTTCTATACGATGTTTTTGATACGTAAGTATTGTAGCAGCATAATGGTTTTTGCATCCATAATCCCTCCGTTGTCTATCATTGTAAGAGCATCATTAAAAGGAAGTTCTAAAACCTCAATATTTTCACCCTCTTCTTCAAGCCCGCCACCGTCTGTAATCTTCATTTCATGAGAATATTCTGCAATGAAAAAGTGAAGGATTTCCGTTACAGACCCAGGTGACATATATGCTTCAAACACTTTCTCCACCTTTGATATCTTATAGCCCGTTTCCTCTTCAGTTTCTCTTTTGATACATTCTTCAGGATTATCATTATCTAACAAGCCTGCACAGGCCTCAATAAGCATACCTGTTGTATTTCCGTTGATAAAAGTAGGAAGTCTGAATTGTCTGGTTAAGATCACAGAACCTGAAACTTTATTGTAAAGAAGGATAACTGCTCCGTTTCCTCTGTCATATGCTTCTCTGCTCTGGGTTTCTGCTGTTTCGTCTTTTTTTACGATTGTGTATGTAACTTTTTTCAGGGTGTACCAGTTGTCAGAAAGAATTTCTGTTTTAATAATGTTAATGTTTGGTGTGTACATATATGTGTTAAATCTTTTAAATAATATTTATTTTGTCTGATGATGGATTAATAAATTTTCTAAAGCTCCCTTCAGATCGGGAAATTTAAATTGGAATCCTGTATCCTGTATCTTTTGTGATGAAGCTCTGGAACCTTCAAGCAAAGCATCCGCCAGTTCTCCAAATATAATTTTTAAAACGAATGCAGGTACATTAGGCATAAATAATGGTTTATTGAGAACTTCAGCGATCTTTTTAGTTAAATTCTCATTCGTTGTAGGCTGAGGTGAAACCGAATTGTAAGCTCCATCCATATCCTGGTTTTTCAAAGCAGATTCATAGATGGAACAAATATCATCAATATGAATCCATGGCATATATTGTTTCCCATTTCCTAAAGCTGATCCGATACCATACTTTATGGTGGGAATCATCTTCTTCAATGCACCGTCTTCTTTGGAAAGAACAATGGCTGTACGTATTTTAACGACTCTTTCTGCCAGATTCTGTTCTTTAAAATCATCAGCAGCTCTTTCCCATAAAACAACAACTTCGCTCAGAAAATCGTTTCCCGGAGGATCACTTTCTGTATAAATCTTATCCGTAGTTACAGTTCCGTAATAATTGATTCCTGAAGCAGAAATGAAAGATTTAAGCTTTATTTTCTTCTTTTTTACAGTTTTTAAAAGAAGTCCTGCGGAATCTATACGGCTGGATATCAGTTCTCGTTTTCTTTCGCTGGTCCAGCGTTTTTCTGAAATATTGGCTCCCGCCAGATGAATAATATGGGAAACATTGTCAAGAGCAGATTCATCCATCGTTCCGTTGCTGATATCCCATTCAAAATCATTGTCATGTCTTTTTTTACGGGTCAGGAACCTTACCGTATATTCTTTTTCTATTTTCTTTGACAGCTTTTGTGCGATCATGCCGCTGGCTCCGGTTATCAGAACGATTTCTTTCATGGTATAATATTTAAGAATAGTGTGGAATATTAAGCCTGGTTCTTTACAATCAATACAAAATCATCTTCCAGAAGTTTATAGCCGTAATCATAAATAAACCTGTATTCAGAGCCATTTTTATAAACTTTCAGATTGGTGAAATAATCGAAATCAAAACCCAAGCCGTCCATCCTTGATTTTGCAATTTTTGCTTTGCCGTCCGTATTCAGCTCCAAAAGGATACGGTAATTTTTGCGGAGCTTATTGTTAACATTCCGCATCAGGTTGGTAGAGTCTTTATTCTGCTTATTGTTGTAGGCATTCCGGCAGGCATCATTGCAGAATTTTTTATCAGCCCTTCCGATAATTTTTTCGCCACATTCGAGACAGTTCATACTTTATTTTTTCATATTGTGCATGTGTTCATGTTTTTTCCTTAATAACCTTTTAAACCTGGTATGGGAAGGGTAACTTCTGTTGGAGGTTATATTGTTAAATAAAAGAGCAGTCAGTAAAAGAATAATGCATCCTGATAAGACAGGAGAAAGAACATACCAGTATCCCAGTTCAGGAATTTTTCCTGTAGAACTTACTGCAATTAATGCTGTTGCCCCGCCGGGAGGATGAAGGGTTTTGGTATACTGCATCAGTACAATGGAAAAAGCTACAGCCAGCGGAGCAGAAAGCCAGATGATGTCAGGAACTATCTTATAAACGGTAACACCGACAAGAGCTGAAATAACATGTCCACCCACCAGATTTCTGGGTTGGGCAAGCGGACTTTGAATGGCTCCATAAATCAGAACACTTGAAGCTCCGAATGAACCGATCAGGAATATATTTTCAGTTGCCGCTAAAGTATGGGACTGAATAAATGCAATGATTCCAATCCCGACAAATGCTCCTAAAAAGGACCAGAAATGTTCTTTATAATCAACCAGCGTCTCTTTATAAATTACATATTTTGAAACCCTGAATGTTCTTTTTATAGTCTTCTTCATTAATCTTCTTTATTTTTTATTATTTGAATTAAATTTTTTACAAATGGTTGAGTATACATACCTTTCTGATCATAATCCGGATCCAGGACAGTGATTTCTATTCCAAAGCATAGAGGAGAATGAATCAGTGGTTTCAAAATTTCTCTGAGATTTTCATAATCAATTCCATCTTCCATTCTGCTGTCTACAGCAGGCATCAGCTCGTCTTTCAGAACATCAACGTCCAAATGAATAAAAAAACCATCCAGATTTTTTATTCCTGTCATTTTTAAGAAATCTTCAGCTGTTTTCCTAAAACCATTTTTTCTAACTTGTGTCAGATCAAAATAATGAATGTAAGAATTGACGATTTGTGCTACATATTCTTCATCATCTGTTTCTGCATTGCCGACACAAAAAATATTTTCCTCCTCAAAATAAGGTTTAAGTCCTTGAATATTAGTTAATTTTTCATGTCCCAATCCGGTAATAATAGCTAGATCCATTCCTGCAACGGCTTTAGTGGAAGAAAGGTTGGGAAGAATAAAATCAGTATGTCCGTCCAGATAAAAAAGCCCAAAATTTCCAAGTTTCTTTAAGGCCAGAGCAGTTCCGATCAGAATACTGCAGTCGCCTCCAAGCAAAATGTTGAAACTGTTGTCTTTATGATTGTTTAATATAAAATCTGCCTGCTTCTGAGCATAATCAATAATAGATAAAGAATTTAAGACACCAGATTCCTGATCAAGTTCCATGGAATATTCCGGAGCGTCTAATCTGAAAATATGATCGGGATTGATTTTCTTGTGAAAATCAAATTTTCTGAGCCAGTCCGGAAGCTTTCTGACTCCAGGCTCAGTTTCATGATCTTTTTTCTTTAATCCCAGGTTGAGAGGAAACTCAAAAATATTGATGTTCCTTTTCATAGATGATATTTGATCAAAGATACGGAATTATCCATTTTCAAATGGATAAAACTGACACAATGATATTTCTCCAATGGTTTTTTATTACTGTCGTTGTGAGGATAATTAAATAAAAATGACAAGAACATTTAAAAATTTTACTTAGTAGAATTAAAGTTTAATTTTTATCTCTTGATGAAAAAGAAAAGTGAATTTTTTAAATTAAAAGAAATATGACTATATCAAATTGATTGAGGCCATATGTCTGTTTAATGAAGCAAAATTTGTTAAAAATTATCGAAATATATTCGACAACAAACGAATACAAATGAATTTAAATAGTTTATAACCGACTATGATGTGCTGGCTTAACAATCTTTGCAACAGAGATTTGAGAAAGGCAGTGAACGTCTCTTATCTGAATTATTAATCTTAAAAATTTTAAAGTTATGTCACTAAGAAACAAAGTAACATTAATTGGTTACACAGGTAAAGAAGTTGAAACAGTAAACTTCGAAAGCGGGAACTTAAAAGCAAGTGTATCCTTAGCCACCAGCGATCATTACACAAATGCAAAAGGCGAAAAGGTAGAAGAAACACAATGGCACAATTTAATTGCCTTTGGAAAAACAGCTGAAATCCTTCAGAAGTACGCCCCCAAAGGAAAGGAAATTGCCATTGAAGGGAAACTTACATACAGATCGTATGATGACAAAGACGGCGTTAAGCGGTATATAACAGAGATCCGAGTTGATGAGATCCTTCTTTTAGGAGGTAAATAATTCTAAAAACACAAATGATGAAAGTAAAAGTTTTTAAAATCAGACTTTCCAAAGAATTTCTCCATCGAGATCAAAGAATGCTTGATGATTTTCTTGAAGTGAATGAAATTGTAAAAGTGGAAACCGCTTTTATAAATGATGAATGTTACTGGTCCGTGATCCTGTATTTCGAAGAGCTGAAAATAGCCAGAAATATGGTAAAGGAACCAAAAGCAGTAAAGTACTCTGCAGATAATGATGTTTTAAACTCCGATGAAGTGAAAATTTTGAATGCCCTGAAATACTGGAGATCTGAGAAGGCTAAAGAACAGAATCTTCCTACTTATTTTATCGCGAGCAATAAAGAACTGATGTCTGTAGCCAAGTATAAACCTGCTAAAAAAGAAGAACTGCTTGAGATCAAAGGTTTCGGAAAACATAAGATTGAAAATTATGGTGAAGAGATCCTTGAAATTCTTGAAAGCGTCTGATTTTTTCGGATTTAGTAATGATAATGCATCGGGAGCTGGAGAAGAGATTACTTCTCCGGCTTTTTATCTTTCGGAAAAGTCCTTTCAATTGCTTATTTTTGCATTCATCAAAATGACATACAGCAAATGAAGCCAAGTTTAGCGAAAGGAACGAGAGATTTTACAGCACAGGAAGTATCAAGAAGAAAATATATTATCAATATCTTACAGAAGAATTTTGAATTGTTCGGGTTTCAGCCACTGGAAACTCCAAGTTTTGAAAATCTTTCTACACTGACCGGGAAGTATGGAGAAGAAGGAGACCGATTGATCTTTAAAATATTAAATTCAGGAGAATATGCTTCAAAAGTAAACCAGGATGATTGGGATAATAAAAATCATCAGAAGCTTATTCCTCAAATTTCAGATAAGGCATTACGTTATGACCTTACCGTACCTTTTGCAAGATTTGTAGCGTTGAATCATGGTAAGCTGACATTTCCCTACAAACGCTATCAGATTCAGCCTGTATGGAGAGCTGACCGTCCACAGAAGGGTAGATTCAGAGAGTTTTACCAGTGTGATGCAGATGTAGTAGGAAGTGAAAGCTTATTGCAGGAAGTTGATTTGGTTCAGTTATATCTGAAATCATTCTCTGATCTGAAAATCCCTGTTACTATTCATATGAACAACAGAAAGATTCTTTCCGGTCTTGCAGAATATGCAGGTATTACAGATAAACTGATTGAGTTTACGGTAGCGTTGGATAAACTTGATAAAATAGGAAAAGAAGGGGTTGTTAAAGAATTGCTGGAAAGGGAAATTTCCCAGGAATCAATTGATAAATTGGAATTCTTATTTAATCAGTCAGATGATGCGCTGGAAAATCTTCTTCAACTTAAAGAAAAATTCTCAGGCAATGAAATTGGTTTGAAAGGAGTGGAGGAATTGGAATTTGTTCTTACACAATCTCTGAATCTTGGAGTAGATATGCAAAATCTTGTGTTCAATATTACGCTGGCCAGAGGTTTGGATTATTATACCGGAGCTATCTTTGAAGTGAAAGCGGATGAGGTGGCAATGGGATCAATCGGCGGTGGCGGAAGATATGATAATCTTACTGAAGTTTTCGGAGTTAAAAATATTCCTGGAATCGGGATTTCATTTGGTTTGGACAGGGTTTATCTGGTGATGGAAGAGCTTAATCTTTTCCCTGAAGAAGCATCAACTAAAGTGGAATATCTGTTTGCTAACTTTGGAGGAGAAGGAATTGCAGACGCATTAAAGCTGATCATGCAATTGAGAGGAAAAGGAATTTCTGCCGAGCTGTATCCGGAAAATGCAAAACTGAACAAACAGTTTACTTATGCTGAAAAGAAAGGTATTAAAAATCTGGTATTCTTAGGAGAAGAAGAGATTAAAAACGGAACGATTACTTTTAAAGATCTTGAAGCAGGAGAACAGAAAACAGTTTCCTTGGAAGAATTTTTAGGATAATATCTGAGAAATATAAAATGAAAAGCATTATCGTTTGATAATGCTTTCTTTATTTGGGAAAAAAATTAAATTTGTAATATCTACCATTTATAAAAACGAATAATGAGCGAAAAATCAAGACTTGACGAAATAAGAGATGAACTGGAAGCATTGGATATCAATCCTACCATTTTTGCCAGAAAAGAAATTCATGCACTCCCGGAAGTGCTTTCGGAAGATGAAAAGATTGTGTATCTGGTTGAGGGAAGAAATAAGCTTACCAATCATCATATCATTTTAGTGGCTACCGAAAGAAGATTGATTTTCGTGGATAAAGAATTTATGTATGGACTGAAAGTAGAAGATTTCTCCTATGATAAAGTAAGCTCTATACAATATGAAAAGTCCCTGATGCTGGCATCAATAGATATTCATATTTCAGATAATGTTTTAGAGATTGATAATGTCGGAAAATACTATGCTGAATTGTTTTGTGAAAAAGTAAGGGATTTTATGGCCCGCCCTAAGGAGTATTTTCAAAACAGATCAGAGCCTACAGTTTTAGATCAGCTGGAACAACTTGGAAAGTTGAGAGAAAATGGAGTTTTGACTGAGGAAGAATTTGCTGAACAGAAAAAGAAGCTTCTGGATCAGCTTTCATAAATATAGTATGGCTGATAAAGTATCTCATGATATTATAGAAAAATGGTTAAAAGCATGGTCTTTATCCAGAGAAATTTCTCCTCCGGAGAGATATCAATCAGGTTTTAAAGTAAATGTAGGAGAAGAAAATCAAAAAGTAAGATACGTTTTTCCTGAGCTGAATGATGACTATATTGAACTCTCAAAACTTATTGATGAATCTTGGATTTATCTTAAAGTATGTGCTTCTCCTGATAGCGTTAAAAATGTAGTCCCTCAAAGATGGGAAATACAGCCGGCCGGTTATATGATGTCCTGTTTCGGGCCAATGAACAGTTTGGATAACTATTATCTGCCGGAAGGTTATCAGCTTGAATATGAAAAATACAACTCTACATCAGTTGTGAAAATCATGACCGATAAGAGTGAACAAGCGTCCATTGGCCGTGTCGTTATTGTAGATGATCTGGCTGTTTATGACAGAATTATTACAGAAGCAAACCATCGTAGAAAAGGACTTGCTGCCTTTTTAATGAAGGAACTTGAAAAAATTGCGTTATCGAATACTATTTCCAATAATTTTTTAGTGGCGACTGAGCAGGGAAAAATGCTTTATGAGTCAATGGGATGGGAACTCTACAGTCCATATACTTCAATTGTTATTCCCCCGAATACAATAGTTTAAAAAGGCTGGTAAATGCTTCTGAAAGGATTAAACATTTATTATCTTAGCCAAAAACAATAACATTATGGAAAACTACTTAGAAATTAATAAGAACTCATGGAACGCCAAAGTAGATCCGCATGTGAAATCAGATTTCTATTTTGTGGATGAATTTCTGAAAGGAAGAAGTTCACTCAACTCAATAGAACTTGAACTTTTAGGAGATATAAAAGGTAAAAGTATTCTGCATCTTCAATGTCATTTTGGTCAGGATTCTATTTCCCTGTCAAGAATGGGAGCTGAAGTTACCGGAATAGACCTGTCGGATAAAGCAATTGAAACAGGAAAAGATCTTGCCCAAAAATGTGGTACAGACACAAAATTCATTTGTTCAGATGTGTATAGTCTTCCGGATATTCTGAATCAGAAATTTGATATTGTTTATACAAGTTACGGAGTGATAGGCTGGCTTCCTGATCTGGATAAGTGGGCCGGAGTAATCAGTCATTTTCTAAAACAGGGAGGGAAATTGGTAATGGCAGAATTTCATCCCGCAGTCTGGATGTTCGATGATGATTTTACAAAAGTATCGTATAATTACTTTAATGAAAAACCTATTGTGGAAACTTATGAAGGAACATATGCGGATAAATCGGCAGAGATAGTTCAGGAATATGTGATGTGGAACCATTCTTTAGCCGAAGTTTTGCAGAATCTGATAAAACATAATATAGAGCTGAAGGTTTTTCAGGAATTTGACTGGTCACCATATCCATGTTTCAACCATGTGGAAGAATTTGAAAAAGGAAAATGGCGGATTCCGGTATTTGGTAATAAATTACCTTTAGTTTATGCCCTGAAAGGAGAGAAGAAATAGGTTTTCTGCCTCAATAAAAGATAAATAAAAAGTCATCATAATTCTGAGATTATGATGACTTTTCATATATGAATGTTAAAAAAACTAATCTGCTTTTAGTTTAAAGAGTCTTCAGCTTTTGTTTTAGCTTCGTCTACTTTATTCTGAACCTGAGAAGCAACATCATTTGCTTTGCTCTTAAGATCATTTCCCCATTTGTTCAGATTATCCTTAGCATTATTTATTTTGTCTTTTACTGCCTGTTGTTCTTCAGGAGTAGAATTTTTATATTTCCAGAATGCCAAAGCACCAATACCTAATAAAGCTAATAAACCTTTTGTTTTGTTTCCCATGATTTCTATTTTTTAAAAATGTTGAATTAAAATTTGTTATTAGTAAACATGTAAAATACGTGCCAAAAAATTCAACCGAATGATAAAAAAATGTTAAATTATTGGAAAACCTGAAAATTTTCCCCATCAAAACTTGCGAAGACCATAGTAGGATAAGAATCCTGATGATAAATGTTTCCGTCTTTATCAATAGCAATTGCTCCTGCAAAGCCATCTATAGTCTTAAGCTCTTCAAATGTCTTGTTAAAAGCCTGCTCAAGACTCATTCCGTCTGTGGTCCTTGTTACAATCTTTGCAGCAGTAGCATTGCTTACAATATCTTCTCCAACACCTGTACAGCTCACGGCACAAACAGAATTGGCATAATTCCCTGCCACTGTGGCAGAATCTGAAATTCTTCCGGGTATCTCAAAGCCTTTTCCTCCGGTTGAAGTTGCAACAGCCAGTTTTCCTTCTTTATCAAGAGCTACACAGCCTACAGTTCCTTTACCTCCGTTACGAAGTTTCGCTTCATATTCACTTCTTCTTTGAGGAATTTCAGTTGAGAAATTTTCGAAGCCGTGTTCAGATGCATAAATTTTGGCACCTTTTCCGCCAAGAACCCTGTCATCTTCTTTCATCAGTTCTTTTGCTACGAAAACCGGATTTTTGACATCCTGAAGATTGATCACGCCGCTTAACTTTTGCGTTTGCCCATCCATAATGGCAGCACTCATACGAATCACGCCATCACTCTGTATCTGGGAACCAATACCTGCATTATATAAAGGATCATCCTCCAAAAGAGAAACAGCATAAGCAACTGTATCAAATGCAGAATGGGTCTGAAGATATTCAAAAGCCTTTTGTGCTATTTGTTTTAAAGAATTTTGTTTTGCAGTCTTTACTTCGTGACTTTGATCGCTTTCTGAGAAAAAGCCGCCGTGGATAATAATTTTCATAGTGTTATATTGGGCAATTGCAAAAAATCAATTGTCAATTTTAAAGTTAAGTATAAAAATGTAACCGGTGAAATTCATTATTCACCATTGACTTTTATTTATCTTGCGGTATCGGATTAAACTGGGAATTCTCGATCGTAAGTTTTTTTGTGGTAAGATCGTAATGATCATTCATAGACATTACATGTACCGTAAGATTATCAATTGAAATAGGCTCACCAAGGTTAATATTCGTAAGGTTGGTATCTTTAATAAATCTGCCGTCTACCAGAATTACAAGACCGGAACCTACAGCTGTCATCACATCATTATGAATAAAAAGCCCTGTATCTTCTCCCAATCCTATTCCTAAAGTTCTCGGATTGTTGACTACAGCCTGAAAAAGACGTCCGATTCTTCCACGCTGTACAAAATGCGTATCAATAATTACATTATCTATAAGACCCAGCCCTTGTGTTGTTTTAATTTCACCTTTTAAAAGAGCTTCAGAGCTGCTTCCCTGGTAAATCATATTTTCAGAAGCAGCTGCAGCACCTGCGGAAGTTCCTGAATAGATAAAATCCTGCTCCTGATATTTCAGTAAAATGGTATCATGAAATCTTGTTCCGCCAAGGATAGAAGTCAGCCTGAGCTGATCTCCACCGGTGAACATCACCACATCTGCTGCATTAGCTCTTGCAACCATAGCATCAGAATTGGCTTCTTCACGGTTATGGATGTCAAGGATATTTACATTTTTGGCACCAAGAAATTCAAAGGCCTTTTTATATTCTGTGCCTACAATTTGAGGGATTTGAGAGGCTGTAGTTACAATTTCAATGACAGAATTTTCCTTAAGTCTTGATTCATTGATGATCTTTCTCAGTATTCCTCTTTCAAAAAAGTTAAGGTTTTTTTCAATATTCTGGTCGAAATCGGTTTCTGCAAAGCTTCCTTTGTTTACAGCTCCTCCGATAACAATTAATTTTCCAACAGGTTTCATCATAGTGTGCAAATTTAAAAAATAATTAACATTTGGCGAAATTCATGCCACATTTTAATGATTTTTAATGTTTTAGAATACTTGATTTATTTTAATTTTTTTTTGAGAAATCTTTAAATCTGGTATAGTTTGGTTTAGGGTTTTACATTATCTTTGATTTCTGAAGGAGTTATTGTTAACTGATAAAAATACAAATAGACTATGAAAATTGAGAAGATACAGGCATTGCGGGGCCCAAATATCTGGAGTATCAGAAGAAAGAAGCTGATACAGATGAGACTGGATCTTGAAGAAATGGAAAACTATCCTACAAACAAAATAGATGGTTTCAGGGAAAGAATTGAAAAACTTATTCCGTCTCTCTATACACACAGGTGTTCAGAAGGAGTGGAAGGAGGGTTTTTCCACAGGATAGAGACGGGAACATGGATGGGGCATGTCATTGAACATATAGCACTGGAAATACAGACATTGGCAGGTATGGATGTAGGTTTCGGAAGAACCCGTGAAACAAAATCCCCCGGAGTATACAATGTTGTTTTTAATTATATCGAAGAAAATGCCGGAATCTATGCTGCTGAAGAAGCGGTAAATATAGCCCAGGCTTTAATCGAGAATAAAGAATATGATATTAATGCCTGTATACAGAAATTAAAAGAGATCAGGGAACGTGTCCGTCTCGGCCCTTCTACAGGAAGTATTGTAGAAGAAGCGGTTTCCAGAAGAATCCCTTGGATCAGATTGGGGACGAACTCTTTGGTACAGCTTGGTTACGGTGTAAATCAGCAGCGTTTTCAGGCTACTATTACCGGGAAAACAAGCTCAATTGCTGTAGATATTGCATGTAATAAAGAACTTACGAAAAAAATGCTTCATGATGCTGCTATTCCGGTTCCTATTGGAGATTTGGTGGTGGATGAAGAAGATTTAAATAATGTTATAAGAAAAATAGGTTATCCTATCGTTCTAAAGCCATTGGACGGGAATCATGGAAAAGGCTCTTCCATTAATGTAAATGATTGGGAAGCTGCAAAAACAGGCCTTGAACATGCCCAAAAATATTCCAGAAAAGTAATTGTGGAAAAATATATTACCGGTTATGATTTCAGGGTTTTGGTCATTAACAATAAAATGGTTGCGGCAGCAAGAAGAGTACCTGCGCATGTTGTTGGTGATGGCGAACTGAATTTACAGCAGTTGATAGATAAAGAAAATAAAGATCCGAGAAGAGGTTATGGGCATGAAAATGTCCTTACTGAAATAGAAGTTGACAAAGATACTTTGGAGCTTCTCGATAAGCTTCAGTATACCCTCGAAACTATTCCTCAGAAGGGAGAAGTAGTTTATTTAAAATCTACGGCTAATCTTTCTACAGGGGGAACATCAATAGATGTGACGGATATGGTGCATCCGGAAAATATCACCATGGCTGAAAGGGTTTCCAAAATTATAGGTCTGGATGTCTGCGGTATTGATATTATGGCGGAAAACCTTACGCAACCCCTTAAAGAAAGCGGAGCAGCCATTATAGAAGTGAATGCTGCGCCGGGATTCAGGATGCACCTGGCTCCAAGTGAAGGACTTCCAAGAAACGTTGCCGCTCCTGTGGTTGATATGCTTTATCCTCCGGGAAAACCATTCACAATTCCAATTATCGCAGTGACGGGAACAAATGGAAAAACAACGACAACAAGACTGATTTCACATATCGTAAAAAGCAATGGCTACAGGGTAGGTTTTACTACTTCTGACGGGATTTATATACAAAATACAATGCTTTCAAAAGGAGATACTACAGGACCTCTTTCCGCCGAATTTGTTCTGAAAGATCCTACCGTGGAATTTGCTGTTCTGGAAACAGCCAGAGGAGGAATTCTGCGTTCAGGTTTAGGATATTCGCAGTGTGACATCGGTGTTTTGACGAATATTGAGGAGGATCATTTGGGACTGAATGATATTCACAGCCTGAAAGACCTGACGAAAGTAAAAAGAGTGGTTCTGGACAGTGTAAAGAAAAACGGATGGAGTGTCCTGAATGCTGATAACGAGTATTCCATGAAGATCATCAGTGATCTTGACAGTAATGTTGCCATCTTCAGTATGGATGAAAATAACCCCCATATTGTAAAATTTGCCAAAGAAGGAAAAATCACCTGTATTTATGAAGAAGGTTTTGTTACGATTAAAAAAGGCGACTGGAAGATCAGAATAGGAAAAGCTAAAGACTTCCCGATTACAATGGATGGCAAGGCCAGATTTATGATTGAAAATGTTCTGGCAGCGAGTTTGGCAAGTTATCTTTATGGTTTCGGAATTGAAGACATATCAAATTCTTTAAGAACCTTTATCCCAAGTGCACAGCTTACACCGGGAAGGCTGAATATTTTTAAATTCAAAAGCTTTAAGGTCTTAATTGATTTCGCTCACAATCCTTCAGGGTATGAAGCTATTGAAGATTATCTTAAAAATGTGGAATCTACGAAGAAAATAGGGATTATTTCAGGAGTAGGAGACAGACGTGACAGTGATATCAGGGAATGTGGGAAAATTGCCGGAAGAATGTTTGACCATATTATTATCAGAAATGAAAAGCATCTGCGTGGAAGAACTGAAGAGGAAATCAACGGGTTGATCATTGAAGGAATGCAGTCTTCAGGAAGAGATGTCAGCTATGAGATCATTCCAAAAGAGATTGAAGCTTTAAAGCATGCCATGGGAATGGCTGAGGAAGGTACTTTCATTACAGCTTTAAGCGATGTGATTTCCAATGCTATTGATCTTGTTCAGGAATATCAGGCAAGAGAACTTTTGGAAGACGATAAAAATCCATAAAATAAATGTTCCATAACAAAAAAACGGCTGAGAACTCAGTCGTTTTTTATTTTTTCTTATCATTTCATTTAATGAATTTAGATTGACAGATTTTACTTCAGGTTAAATAATAATTTAGCTTTTTGAAGATCAGATTCTTTACCCGGAGATAGATTAAAGAAGTAAATGGTCTGCCATTTCTGAGTAGCAATTGCCTGCTTATTTTCTACAGAATCCCAATCCGGATACACCCTGATTCCTCTTTTTCCGGGTTTATTTTCATTAGATAAAATTCCCTTTTTAAGAAGTGCTTCCCTGGGAAAAATGAAAATACCTTTATTAACATCTTTGGAAGCAGAAATTAAATAAAAATCAAAAGGATCATTGGTATCAAACGGAGCTGTTTCACCTTTTTCATTCCTTTTCCAGATGGTTACAAACTGACCTGTTTTAGTCGGTGTTATTTTTGCTGTCCGGAATTTAATTTTGAACTGATTTAGACTAAGGCTACAGCCGGAATAATCTTTAGATTCCACATCTTCTTCAACATTTAAGAGTTCCAGCTCAAGTGGCTGAAAAAGCTGTTCATCAACATTTTTAAGATTCATTATATCATTTTATTTTTCACTGCCTTACAAATATAACAAATCCTCTGAATTCAGAGGATTTGTTATATTAATAGAAGTATTATTTGCCAATTTATTCTTCTCCAAAAAATGCATTGGAGCTTCCAATCCAGATTGCATCTTTCTTATTAAAATCTACATTCACCATTGCGGCTTTTGTCATTCTTCCAAGATTTTCCAGTAGAATAGGGCGTTCATCATTTTCATGCCATACATAAAGCAATCGGATTTCTGCTTTTGAAAACTCTCCGTTGATATCTTCAAAAATAGGTTCATAAGTTACTTTTCTCTGTAGGATATAGTTTTCCTTATCCTCAATAGCATCTGTAATTTCTTTAGTAGGATTTAAATTTACTCCGCTTCCTGCAAATGAAAATAAAGGTTTCAGTACAAAATTTTCAAGATTTTCATGCTCTGGAAATTCATGTAAGAAATAACTTTTCGGAACAAACTGATGTTTTAGAATAGGAAGAAGAAACTTTGATATTTTAAAGAACCAGTTAGGGTGGGTAATCCATTTTACATCAATATCATCACGGAAGTCAAATCCGGCTTTTAAATCCGGGATTCTGTCTAACTCATCAAAGATAACACGGTTATAGATCCTTTTGATTTCAGTAAGACTTCCATTGTTTTCATAGAACAGCTTTTTACCTTCTTTTTTTATTTTCGTCAGGCAGACTGTTTTTATTCCTAATAACTGTTCTGTTAAGGCAAAATCAATCGCTGTTTTTTGTTTTTCAGGAAATATTTCAAGGAGAATAACATTTTCCGGATTTTCATCACCAATGATCAGCTTTTTTAAATGATTTTCAAATTCCGAATGAGGCATTTTATTTTTGATCTCAGAGAGAAAAGAGTAGACCTCACAGAAAGTTTCCTCAAAAACCTTTTGAAAAGCATATAGTGAAGGGAAGGCCTGTAACTCTATCAGTTGTGGTTCTATTGCTCCGTTTTCACTTCGGCAGATCCCGAAATCGATGGTGAAAAAGTGAGGCTGAAGAGTATCATTGGGAACCCTGCAGTTGTCCGGAACAGCTTTATAAAGTACTTCAGCAGGAAGTTCTTTAATCTGGTCGATAATACTTTCACTGGCATCAAGAAGTTTGCCTTTAAATTCATTGGTAAGGAAGAGAGGGCTTTCCGAAATTCTGAATGCCGGTGCAATACCTCCTTTCTGAGCAAGTTTATCTTTAAGCTGATCGTATTTTTCTTGGGAAAACTCCTGGTTGAACTGTTTTCTGTATCTAGGGATCATATTTTTTCTTTGTGATTTTGATTTAAAAAATCGAGCTGTTATGCCCGATTGAATTATTGTGATTTATTTATGCTTCGACTCTGCTCGGCAGGACATTTCTAATACTATTTGTCTTTTTTGAGCTGTCACGCTGAGCGGAGTCGAAGCATTTATTTCATAAAAAGCTTAAGCTAAAACTTCACTTCCCTTCAAAATGTTTTTTTTTGCAGACTGAAGGAATCTCGGAAGGATCTGGCCTCTGGTAAGAATGATCTTATCTTCATCATCTATTCTGTCTATGGTTTCAAGATATTTCTCCATCCCGAAGTTTTCGATCATAGCTGCCTTATTTTTTTCGTCTTTCAGATTTTCAATCATGCCTTTCGGATCAGCTTCCGGGTGGAATTGTGTTCCAAATATTTCATCCGAGAAACGTACAGCCATAACAGCTCTTTCCAGATTAATATGCGGTCTGAATTTCTCAATGGCCATGATTTTCATATCCAGTTCATCAAAACGGTCCATATCCGGCTCAATAAACTGATAAGCTCTGGAATCTACAGCATAAAAAGGATCCTGAAGATTTTTGAATAAGAATTCCTGTTCGCCTTCCTCTGTCTTGTGAACCGGCATTACCCCAAAAGAATAAGATTTTCTTTTACAGATATTTCCCAGTTTCCAGTGGATGCTTGCCAATTGGAATGAATGGCAGATCAGGAACAGATATTTTTTATCTTCATTATATTTATTATGCTCTAAAACAGCATCCAGAAAGCTGGAATACTTATCTTCCCATTCCAGACCTTCCCTGTGTGGATTTCCCGGTCCTCCTGAAGAAATAAAGATATCAAAATCATTAATGTCCGGCATTTCATTCTTAAACCTTACATCAAATGTTTCGATGGTCACATTTTCTTCAGAATTCTGCTGGAAAGCTTCTGAAATCTCTTTAATATTTCTAAGGCCCTGATTTACATGATTGTTGTTCATGTCTATCAATGCAATTCGAATATCTCTCATACTACTTCATATTTTTTGCAAAGTTACCAAAAATATTATGAAGCTGTTTCGCCATGTGTTATGCCATACTCTGTTTCAGAGATCATATAATCTACCACTTTTGTAAGATCACCGGTCTCCTTAAACACTTTAAGCTGCCTGTCGGCTCCGGTTCCATTTTCCAGGATAGTCCAGGCGTATTCCACTTCTTTTCTGCAGTCAAGATCATCCACAACATCATCAATGAACTCCAGAAGTTCTTTTAAAAGATCCGGATAAGGAACGGATTCTTCTTTTCCGAAATCAATAAGATGAGCTTCAATACCGCTTTTGGACGCTCTCCACTTATTTTCGTTCAGTAATAATCTTCTGTAGCTTCTGAAACTTAAATTCTGCTGATGAAGCTTATAGATTTTTGCTACCAGACTCTGCATTATGGCAGCCATACAAACCGTTTCCTCCAGTCTTAAAGGCATATCACAGATTCTGAACTCAATAGTAGGGTAGAAAGGGTGAACACGCAGATCCCACCAGATTTTTTTTGCATTGTCGATAGTTCCGGTTTTTACCAGAAGGTCAACATAGCTGTCAAACTCGGCCAATGAATTGAAATAACTTGGAATACCTGTTCTTGGGAATTTTACAAAAATTTCCTGTCTGTAAGATTTGAACCCTGTATTTCTTCCAATCCAGAAAGGAGAGTTTGTAGAAAGCGCATAAACGTGAGGCAGGAAATATCGCATCACATTCTGTATTCTTACACCTTCTTCACGGTTGGGAATTCCGATATGAACGTGTAGTCCGAAAATTAGATTTCCACGGGCAACATCACCCATATCATCTACAATTTTGTTGTAACGTTCCCCATTGGTGATCGTATTATGTTCCCAGTTTGAAAAAGGGTGAGTTCCTCCTCCGGATACACGAAGTCCCTGTTCATGGGCTGTATTGATTAAATGTCTTCTAAGGTTCGTCAACTCGGCTCTGGCTTCTTTGATGTTCTGGCAGATGCCGGTTTCCATTTCGATCATAGATTCGTGCATTTCGTGTTTTAAATTCTCACTTAAAACCGCTTTTCCACCCTCTATGATCTTCGAAACATGAGATATTAAGTCTCTGCTCTCAACATCAATGATCTGATATTCTTCCTCGATTCCTATAGTAAATTGATGCATTTTTTTTTCGTGTTTTTTTATTTTTTTAATGATTATTTTACAGAGTCTTTTACGAAAGTACCCCAAGAGATATTAGGTTTTCCCGGAACATATTCTTTCGCTTTTTCAATAGCAAGTTTAGCCGCATGCTCTACGATCCAGGCAAAGTTTTCTTCACCTACAGAGTTTTTATCTGCATCCGGAGCCGGATTACAGAAGTCGATAGCATATGGAATTCCATCTCTGATGGCAAATTCCACAGTATTGAAATCGTAGCCCAGAGCTTCGTTCATTTTAATAGTATAGTCGTGGATCGTTTTTAATAATTTCTCCAGATCTTCACCCTGAGTCTGGTGCGTGGTGGCATATCTCAAATGATGCGGGTTACGAGGCTCATAAGGCATTATGTGAACATATTTTTTGCCCAGACAGTACACTCTGTAATAATCATCAAAGACAATTTCTTCCTGTACCATCATAACCAGCTGTTCCGTTTCACTTAATTTATCCCATAGATCTTCCGGGTTCTCCACTCTGTATACACTTTTCCATCCGCCTCCGTCATGAGGTTTCATGTAAGCCGGGAATCCTACATAATTGAAAATATATTCCCAGTCATGAGGAAATTTAAGGTTTCTGAATGATGTTTCCGATGTATCTGTAGGTCTTTCATGCGAAGGAAGCAATACTGTTTTAGGAAGTGGAATTCCCAGTTTTGTCATCAGTGCATTATTAAAGAATTTTTCATCTGCGCTCCACCAGAACGGGTTATTGATTACATAAGTTCCGTTAAGGGCTGCATTTTTCAAATAAGCTCTGTAAAAAGGAACGTCCTGCGAAATTCTGTCGATAATTACTGCATAGCCGTAATCAGCACCTTGTTCCAGTTTGTCGATATTTACTGCTTCAGCAACGATCTCGCCGCCTCCCAGTTCATTCACTTTGTCGATAAACGCCCAAGGAAATGTATCTTCCATACCGAATAGAATTCCCACTTTTTTTGCCATAATTTCTGTTTTTTAGTTGGTGTATGTGTTATTATTTTTATCTTCTTAAATATACTGTTTTTCAGGAGAAAAATGCTCCTATAAAGGTTGGAAAAACCATTCTCCATAATGGCCAGTCGTGGTTGATCCATTTTCTTTCATCATACCAGAAATCTATCCCTTTTGAGCTCAGGATCTCTGCCATTTCAATATTTTTATCCTTGCAGATGTCCTGATCGGAAGTACTCAATACAATGTGCATATGTTTATATTTCCAGGCTTCGTCATTCTTTACAAATTCCCTCGGACAGTTAAAATAAACAAGCTCATCCGAATATCCATCCATGAAATTCCTGATGCTGAACGCTCCGGAAAGACAGAACAGGTGTGAAACCACATCCGGGAATCTGAATGCAAAATTAGCGGCATGATAACCTCCGAAACTTGCTCCGGCCACTGCAACACGGTGTGTTTTGTGGATCTTCTGAATGTATGGAATAAATTCCTGGATCAGGAATTGTACATACATTTCATAATTTTTTATTCTCTGCTGAGGAGATATCTTTTCATCATAAAAACTCCAGCTGTCAATGGTCTGAATATTATAAAGCTTTACTTTTCCCTGCTCTATGAACCAATTGATACTTCCGTTAAGATGGAAATCATGATTTTGGGTGTACTGTCCCTGAGAAGTAGGAAACATGACAACCGGGTATCCGTAATGTCCTGTAACCTCTACTTTAAGGCTTGTTCCTAATATATTTGAGTAATAATCTGTATGTTCTATATGCGGCATTGATAAATTTCTTTTGTTATATTTTGTGTTTAGCTTGTCAGTTTACTTTTTGGGGGCAGAATATTCAGCATCTCTTCCTGAATCTTTTCAGCTGCACTGTCTAGCCTTTCCTGTATAATGTTCGGGTCACTGGATTTGTAGACAATCCCGACGTGGTAATCAATAGGAAGGAATTTTACAGCTTCTTCACTTTCAAAAGTGCTGTAATCAGGATGTTTATCTTTAATCAGAGCAACAATGAGTCCTGAATAATAACCGGTAGGTTTTGAAGCTTCATAAGTTTTTCCACGAAGCAGAGCATCTTCAATCTTTGCCCATTCCTTCCAGATGTTAATATTACTGGAAGCTTCAACAAGATCCGGAATATGCGCTCCTCCAACTCGGGAGGACGTTTCTAGGAAATACCATTTTCCATCAGCCTTTCCCCGGATAAATTCCGTATGAGTGGCTCCGTTAAGCAATCCGAAACTGGAAAGAACTTTGGCGTTGACTTCTTCAAGAGCTTTAAACTCATCAGAATATCTTCCCAGAGTTTTGGACCTGAACACGCCGCCTTCATGCGAAACCTGCATAGGCGGGGCAAGATATTTGGAAGCAGATGTAAATACAATTTCTTTATTAAAAGTCAGGCTGTCCACATGATAAACATCTCCGGGTTTAAAGCTTTCCAGTAAGAACAGGTGTCGCTCTTCACCAAGAGTATCCAGTTCATTCCAGAGTTCATCTTTGGAAGTCAGCTTTTTAATTCCGGATGCTGATGCCTCTGAACGAGGTTTCAATACCCACGGAGCCGGAACTTTTTCAATAAAGCTGTTGACTTCATCATTATTAAAAACCGCTGTAAATTCCGGAACGCTGATTCCCGAATCTTTTGCTTTCTGGCGCATAGCCAGTTTATCCCTGAAATACCGGTGTGTGGTCTGTCCCATCCCGGGAATACGGAATGTTTCCCTGATCAGTGCTGCCTTTTCTACGTCATAATCGTCGAGCGCCACTACAGCATCTACTTTTCTGGTTTTCATCAGGTGTGAAAATCCCTGGATCAGATGTTCCAGGTTCCAGACTGACGGTTTTAATTCAGCCATATAAAATACCTCATCAATAGCATGCCATGGCCAGTTTTTTTCTTTAAGGCCCTCTGATGTTACCAAGATAATTTTATTACCGAGCTTCTTCATTTCATCCATGAAATCATAGCCCTTGTAATAGCACGAAATACATACTATAGTTTTCTCCTCCATACAATGTTTTTTAGTTTTTGGTAAATTATCAAAAATAAAAGCAATTTTTTATTGATTAATTAATGTTAAAAAATATAATAAACTGCGTTTTTGAAAATGTACAATCAAGTATACAGAGAAATTTTGTAAAAAACTAATTTTTAGTGATAATTTTCAATTAAATCGGCCAGTAATTGTACCCCAAATCCGGTTGCTGCTTTTTCTTTTGAATATCCTGTACTTCCGAAGGCTACTCCTGCAATATCGAGATGGGCCCATTTAGGATGATTTTCAATGAATTGTTCCAGAAATTTAGCGGCAACAATACAGTCGCCAATAGGTTTCATGGAAATGTTTTTTAAATCTGCCACATCAGACTGTATATCATCTTTCCATACGTCCCATAAAGGAAGATTCCAGACTCTCTGGTTGGTAATATCTCCGGTTTTTATCAGAAGATTTTTCAAATCATCATTATTGGAAAACATAGCTCCGCAGGTATCACCGAACATTCTGACAGAGCTTCCGGTCAAAGTGGCAAGATCGATCAGGAAATCCGTTTTGTAGTTTTTGGCCAGATAAGAAAGTCCGTCGGCAAGGATCATCCTGCCTTCTGCATCCGTATTGAGGACTTCAATAGTTTTTCCGTTGTAGGCTGTAATAACATCGCTCGGAAGAAAAGCTTTTTCAGAAATAGCATTATCCGTAACAGGAAGCACAGCAATGATATTGACCGGAAGTTTCATTTCTGCTGCATAGATTAATGTTCCGATAACAGCCGTGGCGCCGCCCATATCAGATTTCATATAATGCATATTGTCCGGATTCTTCAGTGAAATACCTCCCGTGTCAAAGAGAACACATTTTCCTACCAGACCAAATGTTTTGGCGTTTTTAACAGCAGTTTTATATTCTATGATGGTAAAAGCTGCATCATAAGCACTTCCCTGATTAACGGAAAGATAAGCACCTAAACGAAGCTCTTCACATTTTTTTCTGTTGAATACTGTATATTTTAATTCATATTTCTTGGCTAAGTTTTTTAGATATAAACTTAACATATCGGGTTTTTTAAGATTGGCGGGTTTATTCAGCCATTCCTGACAGGCAGTTTGTCCGTTAGCAAGTGCTTCAGCTTTTGAACTGATTGTATCCAGTTTTTTCTGGCTTAAATTTTCAAAGTGAAGTTCAAATTTAGTATTCCAGAAAACATGTTTTTTATCAAAAGGATAAGAATAGGTTCCTAAAAGTAATCCTTTTACAAACTCTTCAAACTGTTTTTCTTTAAGAAAATCTGCCAAAATTAGGGTTGGAGCGGCCTGAAGCTTTTCTTTCTGGGTTTGAGAAAGCTTTACGGCAACCTGCTGGATCTCGAAATTCTGTAGTGCTGATTTTCCCAGGCCGATCAGATAGGTAATGCTTTCTTCATCAGTATGAATAAAAACCTCATATTTCTTTCCGGAGAAAAAGGAAGAAACATTTTTATTGTAATTCTTGCTGGATTTTGTCCATTCTTCCTCTGTAAACAGTTGAAAAATCTGGGTATATTTTTTATTTTTTTTATTGATTAATTTCATAAACTTAATTTTTAACGCTTTGTTGTTGTGGTGTTACTTCTACAGGATTTTCTGTATTATCATAGAACAGCCATTCAATGGCTCTCGGAAACTCCTGTGACCAGTAAAATTCACTGTGGGTTCCTTCCGGGTTGATGCTGGTCCTGAATTCAAAATCAAAAAGATTCTTCTTTTCCCAGCGTCTCAGATATTCTTCAAAGACATGGATTCTTTTTACCATTTTAGAACCTTCCTGACCGCCTCCGTACAGGTATATTTTTGTTTTAAAAGGAATCCTGAAATTCATCAGTGGAAAGTTATTGTTAGGCTCTACCCAAAGTGAAGGAGAGAAGATCAGCAGTTTAGAATAAACCTCGGGATAAAGAAATCCACTGTAAATGCTGATCAGAGCACCCAAAGAGCTGCCTCCGATTCCTGTATTTTCACGGTCTTTCTTGGTACGGTAGTTTTCGTCCACAAAAGGTTTCAAAGTATCTGTAATAAAACGGATGTATTTTTTACCCTCCGAGCCGTTGGCTACATTATCGTTATCAAAGATATATTCCTTGATACGTTCTTCACTGCCGTGCTCTATGGCTATAATAATTACGTCGCCCCGGCCGTATTCGGCAAGAATAGACAGCTTTTTATCTATTTCCCAGTTTCCGTATCCGCTTCCTTCATTGAAAAGGTTTTGGGCATCCTGGAGATAAAGTACAGGATAGCTTTTATCGGATACATAATAATCGTAGGGAAGTACAGCCCATATTTTACGGTAACGTTCAAGCTGCGGAATATAGAATTCCTCCGAAATAACTTCTGCGATCGGGAAAAATTCCTTTTTGAAAGGTCCCCAGTTGAGCCTCCATTTTTCTACGCTGTCAGAGGTTTTTCCCAATGCTTTTTCGGCTTTGCGGTTTGGAGTAATGCTTCCGTACTTATCAAGCTCTACGTTTTCCCAGCCTCCCTTTGTGAATTTGTATTCCACAGTATCAGGAAGGATTTCATTATCGATTTCTATAAAGTAATTGTGCGGATCCAGCTGTTTAAGCTGATAATTGGAGTCTCTGGGATTCCAGTTGTTAAAATTTCCGGTGATGTACACCGTTCTGTCATCGCTTTCTTCAGTATAAAGTTCAAACTTCATTATGTGTTTAATATAAAATTGTAGCTAAATTTATAAAAAAGATTGTTTTAAAATCATAAAAAAGTGAATGTAAAAAATAATATATTTGATTAATGTCCCAAAAAGAGAGAAATTAACATAATAATAATTTGATTAATTATTAATCATTATTGCAGGGAATTTTTGTAGTTTCAAAGAAAAAATAAAGTATAACGATATCTTGATGAATTCTGTTAAAACCTATACGCTGTTTACTGATCATGATGTCTACCTTTTTAAAGAAGGCAGGCATTATAAGCTGTATGGGAAATTTGGGGCACACTCTGCTGAAAAGGATGGAGTAAAAGGTGTTTATTTTTCGGTATGGGCTCCCAATGCCAAAAAGGTTTCCGTCATAGGAAATTTCAACAACTGGAATCATAAAGATCATATCCTGTTTCCCCGATGGGATGGATCCGGGATCTGGGAAGGCTTTATTACCGGACTTACGTGGGGCACATTGTATAAATATGCCATAGAAACTGCCAGAGGTGAAATTCTGGAGAAAAGTGACCCCTATGCTTTAAGCTGGGAGCAGAATTTACAGGCAGCCTCGCTGGTTTCCACAACCTGGTATGAATGGAAAGATGAAGACTGGATGGAAAATCGCTGGAAAAGCAATAGTCTGAACGCACCAATATCAGTTTACGAACTTCATTTAGGCTCCTGGGTAAGAGAGGGCAATGCTCCGGACAGGTATTTAAATTATCGAGACATTGCTGAGAAACTGGTTCCTTATGTTAAAGAAATGGGTTTTACCCATGTGGAATTCATGCCTGTTATGGAATATCCGTATGATCCGAGCTGGGGATATCAGATTACAGGGTTTTATGCAGCTACATCACGCTTTGGCTCGCCGCAGGATCTCATGTTCCTAGTTGATGAGCTTCATAAAAATGATATCGGAGTTATCCTGGATTGGGTACCGTCCCATTTTCCGGGAGATGCCAACGGACTTCATCGTTTTGACGGTTCTTTTCTTTACGAACATGAAGATCCCAGAAAAGGCTTTCATCCTGACTGGAAGTCCTATATTTTCAATTATGGCAGAAATGAGGTGAAGTCCTTTCTGATTTCCAATGCCATGTTCTGGCTGGAGCGTTATCATGCCGACGGGCTTCGTGTAGATGCGGTCACCTCAATGCTTCACCTCGATTATTCAAGGAATGAAGGCGAATGGGAACCTAATATAGAAGGAGGAAATGTAAATCTTGAAGCTAAAGCTTTTTTACAGGAATTTAATACAGCAGTTTACAAAGAATTCGGAGACAGTATTATTACAATAGCAGAAGAAAGTTCAGATTTTCCGATGCTTACAAAACCCGTTCATGACGGTGGAGTAGGTTTTGGAATGAAATGGATGATGGGATGGATGCATGATACACTGGACTATTTTAAAGAAGATCCGATAAACAGGAAATACCATCACCATAAAATTACTTTTGCATCCGTGTACATGTATAATGAAAATTATATGATGCCTTTGTCACATGATGAAGTGGTACATGGAAAAGCGAGTCTTATCTATAAAATGCCGGGTGATGAATGGCAGAAATTTGCCAATCTCCGGGCACTTTACGTCTATATGTATACTCATCCGGGAGCCAAGCTTCTCTTTATGGGAGATGAATTTGCACAAACGGGCGAATGGAACTTTACCCGAAGTTTAGATTGGCATTTGCTGCAGTACCCGGTTCATAAAGGAATGCAGATCCTTGTCAGAGATCTGAACCATTTGTACAGGCATGAATCTGCTTTTTATGAAAATCAGTTCAATAAAAATGGATTTGAATGGGTGGAAGCAGATGATCTGGAGAATTCGGTATATGTGTATCTCAGAAAAGGTAAAAAAAGAGATGACGTTTTAATGGTTGTTCTCAATCTGATTCCGCAGGTGTTAGAGTATACTGTTGGAGTAGATGCAGGAACCCACTGGGAAGTTGTATTTAATTCTGATGATGAGAAATATAACGGCAGTGGTGTGAATGCTGATATCATGAATGAAAAGCATGAAAAATGGAGGAATTATCCGAAATCTATCACCATAAAACTTCCACCGCTAGCAGGAATTATTTTAAGACAGAGAAAAGATAAAAAATATAAACTGCAAAGAATAAAACAGCATAAGAAATGATCCAGGTTTTAGATATTTTAGGAAAAGAATACCGGGAAATAAAAGAATTTGTAACAAGCCTGGATTTTGACGAAGAAACACTGGCGCAATTTGATATAGCAGGTTTTGATCCACCTATACCTATATTAGAAGGTAAATTGAATAAAGAATTTTATTTTTTTAATTTTCAAATTGAAAAACATAAAGTAAAATTTTCAAAGAATAGGGTGTCAGAAGTAGTTTTTGGGACTGATTATGATGAAACGGTTTTAATTATAAAATACCTGATCAGTGACACTAATTTTAAATTCAGGTATTTCTCCGAAGAATTAATTGACCATACCGAATTTAAGGATATTGGAAAGTCAGATAATGATGAGATCCAGTTTAAAATTAAAAGATTACATTTTGAAACTGAGAGGTCGGAGGAATTTGATATAGAAAAATTAAAAGAATATGGAATCCTGACATTTATTTCAGATGAGATGAACATTGTGATGGAGCATGAAATTCTGGGAGATGGTAGCTTGATTTATATTTTTACAATTAGTAAGATTGGGAAAACGGAATGAGAATGGTTCGGAATAAAAAACAAATGATATTTAAAAAATGAGTAAGGAAAAGACTATGGTAATATATCACTTAAGTACAGAATGTTATCCAGTAGCAAAAGTAGGTGGTCTTGCAGATGTTGTGGGAGCACTGCCAAAATATCAGAATAAAATAAAAGGAATAGAGGCGAAGGTGGTAATGCCTTGGTATAACAAACCTTTTGTCCATGAACATGAATTTGACATTATTTTTGATGGTTTTATCCATCAGGGAGGAAATATGCTTCAGGTTCAGGTAATGAAAGAGCAAACAGATGTTCTGGGATTTGAGCTTTATATGGTTAAAGTTCCCGGGCTTTTAGACAGGGACAATCCTTATGGATACCAGGACGAAAGCTACCAGTTTCTTGCTTTTCAGCATGGGGTTCTTCACTGGCTGAGTGCAATGAAAATCCGCCCTGATGTTCTGCATTGTCACGATTATCATACAGGATTGGTGCCTTTTATGACCCAGCATTGTCCTGAATTTGAATTCTTAAAAGGCGTAAAAACAATAGGAACTATCCATAACGGAGAGTATCAGGGAATGATGAGCTGGAATATGGCGAATTATATGCCGTCTTTTGATTCCTATAAGTGGGGACTCATGGACTGGAACGGTTATATGAATCCATTGGCAAGTATGATTAAATGCTCGGATGCTTTTACAACAGTTTCGGAAGGCTATCTGGAAGAACTTTTCATCAGCTTCCGGGGGCTGGAAAGTTTAGTGCGTCAGGAGTTCGGGAAAGCCTACGGGATTATCAACGGAATTGATACGGAAGTCTGGAATCCTGAAACCGACCCGATGCTGGATTTTAATTTTAATGTTAAAAACGCTGTAGCCCAAAAGAAAAAGAATAAGGAAAAGCTTTGCGAAGAATATGGTTTGAAACCGGAACTTCCCCTATTTGCCTTTATAGGAAGATTTGCTACCGAAAAAGGGGCAGATTTCCTTCCGGATGTAGTCTGGAAAAGTATCAAACAGAGCTATGGAGCATTGAATATTATGATTCTTGGCTCAGGGAACAGTTATATTGAAAATAAACTTAAGGAATACGCATATACATATACCAATTTTGCCCTGGATCTCGGATATAAAGAGTATCTTTCCCATAAGATCTATGCCTCGGCAGACTTTCTGCTGATGCCGTCAAGAGTGGAGCCATGCGGGCTTAACCAGATGTATTCCATGAGATACGGGACGGTTCCTGTAGTAAGATATACCGGAGGACTTAGAGATACGGTAGAAGATATTTCAACCGGTGGCGCAGGCCTGAATTTTACTTATCCGGGAGTAGATGATATTGTGCATGCCATGAACAGGGCATTAGTAGTTTATAACCAGAAAGGAGCCATGAAAGATCTTATCCATGCCAACATGAATTTTGATTTTGCATGGGAGAAATCTGCTGAAAAATATATAGCTTTATATAATAACTGATGTCATGAAAGTTTCCGGGCTTCTTTTCATAATCATGATCACATTTTTTTCATGTAAAGAAGATGAAGGGAGCTATCATGGAGGGTATTACTGGACTTATGGATACGGGCTTCCGGTAATGGGTGCGCAGGAAGCTATGGATGGTATCTCAGAAAAATGGAAAATTAAACATTATGCTGTAGCCGGTTGTATGATTGAGCCCGAACAGGAGAAAGCGGTCAATGCTGCCAATAAAAGAACATATGCAGCTTTGGAACGTAAATACGGGAAAGGGTGGCAGGATTTATACAGAAAAGATATGAACGATTTTGCCATGAAGAAAATAGATGTCATGGATGTTTTGATCACCAATGCATTATTCAGGGACGAACTGAAAAAACATTACATAGAAATCTATAACGTAGACAAAGAGGTGCTGGAACTTAATAATGATGAAGACTTCAGGGTTATTGTTTATAATGATGCCCTCAAATATGAAAATAAAGAGAGCTTCAGATTAATGGTAAATATTAAAAACAGAACAGTAAACTTAACAAAATAAAAACGCAACATAGCTTATGAATCGCAATGTTATTTCCATTGTTTTAGGAGGAGGAAGAGGGACAAGACTTTTTCCCCTTACTTATTCAAGATCAAAACCAGCTGTTCCGATTGCCGGAAAATACAGATTGGTAGATATTCCTATTTCCAATTGTCTCAACTCAGGACTGAATAAGATCCTGGTTTTAACACAGTTTAATTCGGCTTCATTAAATTCACATATCAAGAATTCCTATCACTTTGATATTTTCAGCAAAGGCTTTGTAGATATTCTTGCTGCCGAACAGAATGTGGAAAACGACAGTTGGTATCAGGGAACGGCAGATGCAGTCCGCCAATCCATGAAGCATCTTGAGAAATATGATTATGACTATATTCTTATCCTTTCCGGAGATCAGCTTTATCAGATGGATTTCAGGGAAATGCTGAACTTTCACATAGAAAATGAAGGAGATGTAACGATTGCCACCATTCCGGTAGTCGCAAAAGATGCTACAGGATTCGGAATTTTAAAGTCTGATGATGATGGTAATATAACCTCTTTCTATGAAAAACCGGAGTATGATATTCTGGATGGCTTAAAATCTGAAGTTTCAGAGGAAAATAAGTATAAAGGAAAAGAATATCTGGCATCAATGGGTATTTATATATTCACAAGAACCATCCTTAAAAAGATGTTTGAGGAAGGAGCTGGTGATGATTTCGGGAAAGATATTATTCCGAACTCAATCGGGAAATATAAAACCTTGAGCTACCAGTATGAAGGCTACTGGACAGACATCGGAACTATAGAATCCTTCTACGAAGCGAATCTGGATCTGTGTCAGGACTTTCCGCAGTTTAACCTGTTTTCGTCTTCTCCTATTTATACAAGAGCAAGAATGCTTCCGCCATCCAAGATCAACGGTTCATATGTAAGTAAAGCCGTTTTTGGAGACGGATGTATTATTATGGCGGACAAGATCGAAAATTCCGTGATTGGAAACCGAACGAGGATAGATAAAGGAAGTACCATTGTGAATTCTTACGTAATGGGTGCTGATTTCTATCAAAATACCACAGAAATTGTCCTTAATGACAGAAGCGGCCGCCCGAATATGGGAATCGGAAAATACTGCTATATTGAAAAGGCTATCCTTGATAAAAACTGTTATGTTGGTGACAATGTGAAAATAATTGGCGGAAAACATATTCCGGATGGAGACTATGGAACTTATTCCGTTCAGGATGGAATTGTCGTAGTGAAAAAAGGAGCAGTTCTGCCTTCAGGAACACATATAGGATAGAAACTGTATCAATTCAAAATAAAAAGTATCTCATCCGGGATACTTTTTTTTGTTTTTTTTAATAATTCAGATTTGAAAGAAATATTTATTGTTTTGCCCTGTTAATAGTCTTTTGAAGACAAATGGTCATATCTTTTCAACCATATTTCAAATGTTTTTTTAACAAATTTTATGATTTGGCACGCGGATTGTTAACAACTCTCCCGAAAAATACAAACTTTGAAATTATGAAAAAAATCTTGGTTATTGCGGCCGTAGCTGCATTCGGAATGGTGAGTGCTCAGAAAAATACTTTATTAGTAGGAGGTAACATTGGTTATAACAGTGATAACACTACTATTTCCGGAGAAAAAAGTAAAACAGAATCTTTTAGTTTTACTCCTACAGTGGGGTATCAGTTTAGTGATAATTGGACGGCAGGTATCAATTCTACCATTACATCAGGGAAAAGACCTTCGGATTTTGGAACATTAAAAGAAAACGGTTTTGCTATTGGACCATTTGTTCGTTATGCAGTGCCATTGAGCCAGACTTTTGCTGTTTATGGAGATTTAGGAGCAGGATATCAGAGCATGAAAAACACTTATACTGTTGGATCTGCTTCCAGTGAAGCAAAGCTTAACGGGTTTTATGCCAACTTTACACCGGCATTATTTATCAACTTTAAAAATGGTTTTGGATTGAATTTCAACATCGGAGGGATCAGATATGGCCATTTGAAACAGGATGGTGCTGATTTCAAAAACAATAAATTCAATTTCTCTTTTGGTAAAGAAGTGGGAGTGGGTATTTCTAAAAACTTCGGATTAAAATAATTCCAATAGAAATAATAAAAAGACTCTGTTAAAATTAAAAATCAAAGTGATCATCATATTGGTCACTTTTTTTATTTGTATTACTTTTGTGCGATGCGTTTTTTTAAAATAATAGCCGTAATTGTCATTCTTCTGGTAGGAGCTTATGCTGCTTCCATGTATTTTTTTGTGGACGAAAACAAAGATTTTAAGATTGAAAAAGAGATTGATTATCCCTTGGATAAAGTTTTTCCCCAGTTTAATAATCTGCAGCATTTTACCCGGTGGAACAATTTTTTTACGAGCTCGCCGTCTATCGATATAGATTATTATACTCCCTATGAAGGGCAGGGAAGCGCAATCAGTTATGTGGATTCTAAGAACGATACGGACGGAGAAATGTTCATCCGCTATGAAAATCCGGCTAAAAGTTTAAGATACCAGCTTTTTGAAGACAGAAATGAAAACCCAACAGTGGTGGATGTTCAATTCAAAGCTGTTTCTCCCGATAAAACAAAAATTACATGGTCTGTACATACACCCAAACTTTCCGTGTTGAGAAGAGTGGAAAATTTCTGGACAGAAGACCGGTTTGCCGAAAATATTACCAAAAGTATGGTAAATCTGAAGAATGTTCTGGGCAATAAAGTGGAAAAAGACAACCAGATGGCTTCTATCAAGTATGACAGTCTGATGGTTGAAAATGAAGAAAGTAAGCTGCTTTTGGGCATCAATGTAAGCACATCCAACAAAAAAGAGGCCCTCTATAAAAATATCGTTATGAATTACAGCAAAATTTATAACTATGTGACGATGGATCTTGGTAAAAAAGATGATGAATTTGGCTTTCCTGTGCTGATTACCGATGCGGACAACTATAAAGACAAAGAAGTTTCTTATTTCCTGGGAATTCCTCTTTCCAAGAAGATTGGAGTTCCTGATAATAATTTCAGTTTTCGTACTATAAATCCTTCCCAAAATTATGTAATGTACTACAAAGGAAATTACGAGGGCAGAATACGGGCGGTTCAGCAGCTGATTCAGAAGGCGAAAAAAGACGAGATGCGCTTCGGAGATGTCCGTCAGACCTTTATTGAACGTCCGATTGAAGGGCAGGAGGTGAACATTAAGCTCTCATTATCAGTGTTTAAGTAATTTTTTTCTGATTATTTTTTTCTTAATTTTTTTTAACGGTTTCAGGCTGTCTTAACTCGGTTTTTTTTATTAAATTTGAAGATTAATTCTACAAATAAATTTTAATAATAGATAAACTGTAATAATGGACAGATTTTCATTCCTAAACGCAGCTCATTCTCAGTTAATTGAGGATTTATACCAACAGTACTTAAAATTCCCGGATTCTTTAGAGCCATCATGGAAAGCCTTTTTTCAAGGGTTTGATTTTGCTTTGGAGAACTACGGAGATGACGATAACATCCAATACATCCAGGCTCCGGCCAGCGCTGCTCCGGCAGTACAGCAGATTTCTCAGGCAGTAGCCGGTGGAGAAGTTCCTGAACACATCAAAAAAGAGTTCAAGGTAGTAAACCTTATTGAGGCTTACAGAACAAGAGGGCACCTGTTCACAAAAACAAACCCTGTAAGAGAAAGAAGACATTATACACCTACTTTAGACATTGATAACTTCGGTCTTTCTAAAGAAGATTTAAATACAAAATTCAACTGTGCCCTTGAAACGGGGATGAAAGAGCCTGCTACACTTGCAGATCTGATCAAGCATCTTGAAAATATCTACTGCGATTCTATCGGGGTGGAATATATGCACATCAACAATGTTGAAGAAAAAGATTTCATCAAAAGATGGCTTCAGGTAAACGAAAACCACCCAAGTCTTTCTGCCAATGAAAAAACTGAGATTTTATTAAAATTAAATCAGGCAGTAGCTTTTGAAAACTATCTTCACACAAAATTTGTAGGACAGAAGAGATTCTCATTGGAAGGGGGAGAAACATTAATCCCTGCTTTAGACCAGTTAATCACAAGATCTTCTCAGTTGGGAGTGGATGAAGTGGTATTGGGAATGGCCCACAGAGGAAGATTAAATGTACTGACCAACATTTTCGGGAAATCTTATAAGCAGATTTTCTCAGAATTTGAAGGGAAAGAATTTGAAGAAGATGTATTTTCAGGTGACGTTAAATATCACTTGGGATCATCTAAAAAAATCAAAACGGCTTCAGGAGAGGAAGTTTGTATTAATTTGACTCCTAACCCGTCTCACCTTGAAACGGTTGCTGCTCTTGTAGAAGGTATCTGCCGTGCAAAAGTAGATGACAAGTATAAAGATTATTCCAAAATTTTACCAATTATCATTCATGGGGATGGAGCTATCGCAGGACAAGGGATCGCTTACGAAGTTGCCCAGATGATGACTTTGGAAGGGTACAGAACAGGAGGTACGGTTCACATCGTTGTAAATAACCAGGTTTCATTTACAACCAACTATATGGATGCAAGATCTTCAACATACTGTACAGACATCGCAAAAGTTACAGAATCTCCTGTAATGCATGTAAATGCTGACGATGCAGAAGCTGTTGTTCATGCAATCCACTTTGCTGCTGATTTCAGAGCAAAATTCGGAAAAGATGTCTACATTGACCTTTTAGGATATAGAAAATATGGGCACAATGAAGGAGATGAACCAAGATTCACTCAGCCTAATTTATATAAAACAATTTCAAAACATCCGAATCCAAGAGAAATTTATAAAGATAAATTGCTTAAAGACAGCGTTACTTCAAATGATGTTATTGCTAAAATGGAAACGGAATTCAAAGCTCTTTTAGATAAAGATTTTGATGCATCCAAAGAGATTGAAAAGAATGTAATGGATCTGTTCATGGCTGAAGATTGGGTAAACTATCCGATTGGGAAAAGAGGGGCTGTTCAGAATGCTGTAGATACTAAATACAATTTAGAGAAACTTAAAGAACTGGCAATTAAAATGTCAACCCTTCCTGCTGATAAGAAGTTCATCAATAAAATTACAAGATTATTCGAAAACCGTATCAAGGCTATCGAAGGAAATTCATTAGACTGGGCTCTTGGAGAATGGCTGGCTTATGCTACGCTTCTTGTGGAAGGTCACAACGTAAGAATTTCCGGGGAAGATGTGGAAAGAGGAACATTCTCTCACAGACATGCTGTAGTAAAAACAGAAGATACAGAAGAAGAATATATCCCGTTAAGACATGTTTCAGAAAGCAGATTTGATGTATTCAACTCTCATCTTTCAGAATATGGTGTTTTAGGTTTCGATTACGGATATGCTATGGCTTCTCCTAATACATTAACTATCTGGGAGGCTCAGTTCGGAGACTTCGTGAACGGTGCTCAGATCATCGTTGACCAATATCTTGCAGCTGCAGAAGAAAAATGGAAAATTCAGGACGGATTGGTAATGTTATTGCCTCACGGTTCAGAAGGCCAGGGTGCAGAGCACTCTTCTGCAAGATTAGAAAGATTCTTAACGCTTTGTGCGAACGAAAATATGGTGGTAGCCAATATCACTTCACCTGCTAACTATTTCCACTTATTAAGAAGACAGCTTAAATGGACATTTAGAAAGCCATTGATCGTAATGAGCCCTAAATCTTTATTAAGACATCCGAAAGTGGTTTCTCCACTGGAAGATTTCGCAAACGGTTCATTCCAGCCAATCTTGGATGATCCTGCAGCAGATCCTAAAAAAGTAGAAAAATTAGTATTGTGCTCAGGTAAATTATACTTCGAATTATTAGCGAAGAAAGAAGAACTTAACTGTGAAAATATTGCCCTGGTAAGATTCGAGCAGCTATATCCGCTACAGGCAGATGCTATTGATGCTATCTTCAGCAAATATGATAACAGAACACAACTTGTTTGGGCTCAGGAAGAACCTGAAAACATGGGAGCTTGGTCTTATATCCTGAGAAACTTCAGAGATACAGGAATCCAGGTGGTAGCTCCGGTACCAAGCGGTGCTCCGGCTCCGGGAAGTCACAAAATGTTTGAGAAAAACCAGAATGCAGTGATCAACAGAGTTTTCGACAGAGACGATGCTCCTGCAAAAAGACCCGTTACAGCGTAATTAAGAATAATATCCAATTAAAAAAATAAAAAATACTCAATATGTCAGTTTTAGAAATGAAAGTTCCTTCACCGGGAGAATCCATTACAGAAGTTGAAATTGCAACTTGGCTTGTGAAAGATGGTGATTATGTAGAAAAAGATCAGCCAATCGCAGAAGTAGACTCAGATAAAGCAACTCTTGAATTACCTGCAGAACAAAGCGGTGTGATTACTTTAAAAGCAGAAGAGGGTGATGTAGTACAGGTTGGTCAGGTAGTTTGTTTAATTGATATGGATGCTGCAAGACCTGAAGGTGCAAGCGCGCCTGCTGCTGAAGCTCCAAAACAGGAAGAAGCACCGAAAGCTGCTGAGCCGGCTAAACAGGAAGCTCCTAAACCAGCTGCTCCGGTAGCTGCTCCTCAAACTTATGCAACAGGAGCTCCATCTCCTGCAGCTAAAAAGATTCTTGACGAAAAAGGTGTTGATGCAGGACAGGTTTCAGGAAGCGGAAGAGACGGAAGAATCACTAAAACTGATGCAGAATTAGCTGCTGTTCCGGCTTTAGGAGGAAGCCCTGCTACTGCAACAGGAGCACGTACTACTACAACTACCAAACTTTCAGTTCTAAGAAGAAAAATTGCTCAGAGATTAGTATCTGTAAAGAATGAAACAGCAATGTTAACGACTTTCAATGAAGTTGACATGTCTGAAATTTTCAGATTAAGAAAGCAGTATAAAGAAGAATTTGCTCAGAAACATGGAGTAGGATTAGGCTTTATGTCTTTCTTTACAAAAGCGGTTACAAGAGCATTACAGATGTATCCGGATGTAAATGCATCTATCGACGGAGATTTCAAAGTAAACTATGATTTCTGTGATATTTCAATTGCGGTTTCAGGTCCTAAAGGATTAATGGTTCCGGTATTGAGAAATGCTGAAAACATGTCTTTCGCCGGAGTTGAAGCTAATATCAAAGATCTTGCGACTAAAGTAAGAGACGGTAAAATTACTGTTGATGAAATGACTGGCGGTACATTCACTATTACAAATGGTGGTACTTTCGGATCTATGATGTCTACACCAATCATCAACCCTCCACAATCTGCAATCTTAGGAATGCACAACATTATCCAGAGACCGGTAGCAGTTGACGGACAGGTTGTGATCAGACCAATGATGTATGTTGCCATGTCTTACGACCACAGAATTATTGACGGAAAAGAATCTGTAGGATTCCTTGTAGCAGTAAAAGAAGGTATCGACAACCCTGTTGAAATATTAATGGGAGGTGACGAAAGAAAAGGCCTTGGATTATAAATTTTAAGAAAATTATAACATATTCTTACAATCTCGCCCTAAAAAGGCGAGATTTTTGTATTTGTTAAGAAAATACTAAGATGATGTTCTCAAAAATGACTTCCAATATCAAAGTTTCAGTAATACCTGAATATGATAGTAAAAACAGTTATCCGTCTGAAAACCGTTACGTCTTCAAGTATAATATTACGATAGAAAATGACGGCAGCTTTCCTATTAAAGTCCTTAAAAGAAAATGGCTGATCTTCGACGTAGGTTTTGGATACACTGAGATTATAGGAGATGGTGTGATAGGATTGACACCAGAGATTCCTATAAGTGAAAATTTCGCTTATTTCTCCAATGTGATGCTTCGGTCCGGAGTAGGAAGTATGAGCGGAAAATACCTTGTTAAAAACATGGAAACGCAGGAAACTTTTGAGATTGAGATTCCAAAATTCAATCTGCTGTCTGAAGTGTTAAGTAATTAGGAGTATTCCTTTATATTTACCGTTTTTTAGATTTGATTTCCAAGAAGTGTATTCTTCCTGGCAGGCCGGAAATGAACTTGCAAATTTCTTTGGTTATAGCTTTTTAATATATTTATTTAAAAAAGAAGTATGTATTTCTTCATTTTCAGTCATGATCAGTTTTTCAAAAGCCAGTAAAGAAATCTTTGCACAGGCTTCGGCATCATCTCCCGCCCGGTGATGGTTGAGATTGATTTGATGGTGTTCAGCCAGATGTTTCAGTCCGTATTTCGGAAGATAATTCCATGATTTTTTTGCTAACTGAATACTGCAGAGATAATTCAGTTTCGGTTTAAACATACCATAATGCTCAAAGCATCCTCTTAAGACACCTGCATCAAAGCTTGCATTGTGAGCAATCATCAGTGTTCCGTACATCATTTCTTCAGCTTCATACCAGATTTCATCGAAAGTAGGAGCGTCTTTTACATCTTCAGGAGTTATTCCGTGAACTCCGATATTAAATCTGCTGAAATAGGGGAAGCTGGGAGGCTTTATCAGCCAGGTTTTTGTCTCTATGATTTTGGAATCCTGAACAACGCAAATACCCATTTCGCACGCCGAACTTTTTTCGTGTGTTGCTGTTTCAAAATCTATTGCGCAGAAATCCATATTTAATAAGTGAAGAATTTAAAGTGATGAATGATGAACTGTGTAAGTTATGACTTTTTTATGACATCAGGGTTTAGGAATCTATATTATGATGGATTGTTTTTAAACTACCCCGTCTTTTTGCTTGGCAAAAATTCACCCCTTCAGGGAAGGGGAATTAAAGCTGGTCTCATGAACCTGAATGTCGAAACGATTATTTGCTGCCCAAAAAATGCTTAAATATCAGCCATTTCGATTGATAGAACTCAGATTTCTGATGTTGCTGACGCAGTTTCCATGTTCCCGGAAGTTGTCCGTAAAATCCGAAATGTGCTCTTACAACAGCCCAGAGATGTGAAAAACCATTCTTTAGCCCGAAATAAATTCCTGCAATTCCATCCAGACATAGCCTGGAAAATATCAACCATACAAGCTTTGGAAATGGCAGATTTTTCAGCATCATGGAAAGATTGTTTCTGATATTTAAATAGGTTTTCTGAGCGCTTTGTTTATTCAGTGTTCCGCCACCCACATGATATACTTTTGATTTTCCCGTATAGAAAATTTTCTTTCCGGAATTAATCAGCCTCCAGCAAAGGTCAATTTCTTCCTGATGGGCAAAAAATCTTTCGTCGAAACCATTTTGTTCCCAGAAGTCTTTTGAACGGACGAAAAAGCAGCAGCCTGAAGCCCAGAAAATTTCAGCTTCATCATCATACTGACCTTTATCTTCTTCGAGATCGTCAAATACACGTCCCCGACAGTATGGATAGCCCAGATTATCAATGAGTCCTCCGGCAGCACCTGCAAACTCAAACTGGTTTTTATTGTTAAAAGATAAGATCTTAGGTTGTACGGCAGCAATGGAGGGATCTTTCTGAAGTAAGTCCAGAACCGGGTTTATCCAGTTTTCAGTAACCTCTACATCTGAATTGAGAAGACAGTAATATTCATTTTTTATCTCCTTTAAACCCTCATTATAACCGCCTGCAAAACCATAATTTTTATCGTTTTTAACGATTTTTACAGTTGGAAAATGAGTCTGTACAAATTCTATAGAATCGTCGGTAGAAAGGTTATCAATTACATAAATATCCGAATCCTGAGAAAAGCTGACCACACTGGGAAGAAATTTTTCAAGCCAGTTTTTACCATTCCAGTTTAAAATGACGACTGCTAAATTTTTAGGCATGAGGATTATATTTTTTCAGCATCAAAGGTTTTAATGGAATCCTGATACTTCCATTTTCTGTGTGACCATAAATAATTGTCCGGATGCTTTTGTAAAGTATTTTCCAGAAGTTTATGAAATTTTCTTACCACTTCATGCTCGGTAAACTTTTCACCATCAGGATAAATTCTGTGATAATTTACCTGATAATAGCCTCGTTTTACCTTTTTCATTTCACAGTAAATAAAGGCAAGGTCCATTCTGGTAGCCAGTTTATCGTACCCTATAAAAGCAGGGGTTTTCTGATTTAAAAATTCTAATCCGTAATTAACATGGGCAACGTGAGGAGTCTGGTCAGCTACAAACATATAGGCTGATTCTCCGTCATTTTTAGACCTGAAAATATTCATGATCACTTCATTGGCTTCTAATGCCTCATTTCCGAACTTATTCCTAACCTTCTTCATCTGGTTTTCCCAGAAATCACTGTTTACCTTTCTGTATACCGGATGGCAGTGTTTCTGAGGGATAATTCGTGCAAGTGCATTAATCCACTCCCAGTTGAAGACATGTCCCGCAAGCATGATAATATTTTTGCCTTCAGCTTTAGCTTCATGGAACAGTTCCTGATTGATATGCTGCATTCTTACGCGTGATTCCGTCTCGGAAATACTGAAAGATTTGATGGTTTCTACAAGATAATCCGAAAAGTTGAGATAGAATTTCTTTCTTATAACCCTGATTTCCTCTTCTGATTTTTCAGGAAAAGAGTTTCGGAGATTCTGCGTGATTACCTGTTTCCGGTAGCCGACAAGATAATAATTTAGGAAAAATATAACGTCCGAAAAAATATACAATACTTTAAGCGGAAGTTTAGAAATGAAATATAATATTTTGATAAGGAAACTCATAAAACATGCAAATCTAGTGATAATAAAATTATGGTTCTATTTTTGCTTGCAATAAGTATTATTTTTTTTATTTTTATGTTATGAAAAAATTGTCGGTCATAGCCTTTCTCGGACTAAGCATATTTGCTTTTTCCCAGGAAACAAAAAATACACCGGAAGGTAGAAAGCAGGATAATGCTCTTCTGGTAAAAGCTGATCATGCAGAACTGGATGCTAAAAAGAAAGCAGCTGAGGAAAAAGCAAAACTTCCAAAGCCTTATGATCCAAAAGCTAATGCAGAAGCTGATATTACCAAGTTAACAGCTCAGGCTAAAAAGGAGGGGAAAAATATAATGATCCAGGCAGGAGGAAACTGGTGTATCTGGTGTCTCCGTTTCAATAATTTTGTTCAGAATACTCCTGAACTGAAGGATACTGTAGACAAAAACTATGTATATTACCACCTGAATTATTCTCCGGATAATAAAAATGAGAAAGTTTTTGCCAAATATGTAGATATTAATGAGAAGCTGGGCTATCCTTTTTTCATTGTTCTGGATCAGAATGGTAAGGTCGTTCATGTTTTGAAAGACAGTTCAGTGCTTGAAGAAGGTAAAGGATACAGTAAGGAAAAAGTAAAAGAGTTCTTTGATCAATGGGCTCCTAAATCATAAGACAAAACCGGGATACTTCCCGGTTTTTTTATTTTATAACAACTTTCTGATCCATTTCAGTTTTTTCTCAGAATATGGCGGATACTTTATATCAGGTTCACCCCAGGTTGCTTTTTCCAGAATAGACTTCTGATGCGAAAAGGCCTCAAAACCATATTTTCCATGATAATTTCCGGTACCGGAATTTCCGACGCCACCAAAAGGAAGACGGTCGTTCCCCAAATGCATAACTACATCATTGATACATCCGCCACCAAATGATAATTTCATGGTAAAAGCTTCTTTTTCTTCTGAATTTTTAGTAAAAAGATAGGCAGCAAGCGGTTTTTCGTGCTCCAGGACAGAATTAAGGATATGATTAAAATTAGTAAATCTAATAACCGGTAGTATAGGTCCAAAGATTTCTTCCTGCATGACATCATCTTCCCAGTTAATATCATTCAAAAGAGTGGGTTCTATAAACAGTTTTTGCTCATCGGAATTTCCTCCAAAATATATTTTTTCTTTATTGATAAGCTTTACTAACCGCTGAAAATTTCTTTGATTGATAATTCTAGTATAGTTCCCGGAATCCGGGTCGTATTTAAATTCTGTGATATATTTTCTCAGCATTTCAAGAAACTGTTCGTGAATGGATTCTTCAACCAGCAGATAATCCGGAGCAACGCAGGTTTGTCCGGCATTGAGAAATTTACCCCATACAATTCTTTTGGCTGCTACTTCAAGGTCGGCGTCTTTGGTTACAATCGCTGGAGATTTACCTCCCAATTCAAGAACTACAGGGGTCAGGTTTTCTGCAGCAGCCTGATAGATAATCTTTCCGACTTTAGTGCTTCCGGTAAAGAATATTTTATCGAATCTTAACTTCAAAAGTGCCGTGGTTTCATCAATGCCGCCCTCATAAACGTACAGGTATTCAGGAGGAAAGTTTTCATTAATGAGCTTGGCCATTGCTTTCATGGTATTTTCAGCAATTTCACTTGGCTTCAAAATGCAGCAGTTTCCTGCAGCCAGTGCAGCAATCATAGGAGATAGCGATAACTGATAAGGGTAATTCCAGGCACCTATGACAAGAATACAACCCAAAGGTTCGGGATGAATTCTGCTTTTCCCCAGTTGATTCACCAGATTGGTCCTTACTTTTTTAGGTTTTGAAAGAGCATTTAAATTCTTCAGATAATAATCAATATCATTCAGAACAAACGAGATTTCTGTTGTAAAAGTATCAAATTTCGATTTCCCAAAATCTCTGTAAATGGCTTCATATAGAATTTCTTCATTGTTTATAATGAGATTGCGAAGCTTTTCAAGATACATTTTCCTGAACTTGATATTTTTTGTTTGCTGTGTTTTGAAAAAAGCTTTCTGATTATTCGCGATTTCCTGAATTTCCATACAATCCAATTTCATAAATTACAGCAAATTTCCGGCCTAAAAATTACATAATATTTCTCACGGCAATTTTTACAGGATGATAGAGTAGTAAAGCAAATGCTGTCATCAAAGCCAGCCAGAACAGCCCTGTAAAAATTTCCATATTGGAGAGAAGGATCGATTGAGCGGTTATTTTTGCTTTAAAAGCTCCGGCAGTCATAGATAAAGACTCATTCACCGGCAGTTTAGATAGGTGATTTCCCAAAAGCTGGTTCCACTGGCTGTAGAAAACAGGATTGGTATCTGTCATGTTAAAACTTAAGGTATCGGAATGTTTTAAGGTTAAAAACAACATCAGGTTCTGCATTAAAGCATATCCTATTGCTGTTGTCCAGAAACGGGTTGTGGTTCCTAAAGCTGTTGCGTTGGCAACATATTTATCCGGCATTCCGGAAATTAAAAAGAATACGAGAGGTGTAAACAGCAATCCCTGTGCGACTCCCTGCAGGAATAAAGGAGGGCAGACTGTGGAAAGGGTAGTGTCCGGATAAAATGTATAGGTAAACCATGCACAATCTATTGCCAGCAACAGAAATCCGGTGAAGAAAACAATTCTTGAAGAAATGCCCCGCATCAGGCAGATTCCGGATGAAATAACGCCAATGAGTGTTCCTGCTACATTCCAGTATTGAATATTGACAATATAGTCCCACGGCCATTTCCAGACCGTTGCCATAATGCTGTATACATTATTCAGACCTGAACGGATCAGGTAAAAAATGAAAAACAGAACCATTCCGACAATGACATTCTTTGAGCTGAAAACTTCAAAATGAAAGATCGGCCTTTTGGAATTTCTCTGTTTAAGCATGAATAGACCTCCGGAAAGAAGGAATATAAAAAGACATATGATAATGGTATCCGACTCAAACCACATTAATCTTTTGCCATAAATAATAGCATATCCTCCGGACTGAAGGCAGGCCCATAACAGGAACCAGCTTGTAATATCCAGTTGATAAAGAGGCATTTTAGGAAAAAATCTGTTGGTATTGAACAATGCGATCCCAATAATCAGGACAAAAACATGAAAATAAACCATCATTAAGATCATGTGCTGGAAATCATAATTTTCAATGCTTGATTTCAGTAATGAGGTAGTTATGGTTCCTCCTGTCAGCATAATGGAATACATGAAAAGATAGGCTATTACCTTAGCGTGTTTTGTTTTTAATTCAGCAATAATCAGCGGTAGGAAAATAGCCCCTTCAAGAAGCCCGAAAATACCTTCAAGAAAGCGTATGACTAAAATAACCTGGTAATTATTGGTGACGGATAAAACATATAGGATGATTACAGAAATGGAGGACATCAGTAAAATATAGTATTTCACACTGAAATACGCCATAAATCTTTGTAAAACCAAAAGAGTAACTACAAATGTTCCATACATCAAAATCATTAAATACTGGATGTCATCTGAGTCTGCATCCATGAAAGAAGAGGTGAAGGCGCTGTTGGAATGCAAAAGCGACAACAGCATCAGGTGGGGAAACAAGGCAAGTACCAGAAGAGGAATTTTCAGCCATTGTGGTACCCATTTATGATAAACAGTGTTGTGTTGCATGATGATATGAAGATTCGGTGAAATGTTAATATGCTGGTGTGAATAGATAAAATGCGGAAAGACAAAAGAGCAGAATGTAAAAGTAAAAGGTAAAACGACAAACGCTCATGAATAATCAAAAGCCTGTCACTGCAGTTCTGTCTTTCCGCTAAAAAATCTAATCCGGTAATTCCAATAATGAATTCATTTGAAAATGTACAGATATGAAAGCTCCTTCTACATAAATTATCTTCCAACTCTCATACCCTTACGCTATCAAACTCTTCCATACTATTTTATATTTTCTTGGCGCTTACCAGAACGTTCATCCCGGAAAGCAGCTTTTCATTATTTTGATTATGATCGAGAATAATTTTTACCGGAAACCTTTGCTCAATCTTGACAAAATTTCCTGTAGCATTGTCAGGTTTTATCAGAGAAAACTGAGAACCTGATGCGGGTGATATGGAAACTACTTTTCCTTTAAATTCAATATCAGGATAAGCATCTGCAGTAATCGTGACTTCCTGTTTTGAATCAATCTGTCCGAGTTGGGTTTCTTTATAATTGGCAATAATCCATTTTTCCTTACTGACGATTTGTACAAGTGCCTGACCTTCTTTAATCAGCTGCCCTTCCTGAATCGTTTTTTTACCCACCCAGCCGTCATACGGAGCAGTGATTACAGTATATGAAAGGAAAAGTCTGGCGTTGTTCAGGTTTGCGGAACTCTGCTGAATCTGGCTTTTGACCGGAGCTACTTTAGTCTGCTGTTCATTGGCTCCTGCTTTTATTGCATTTTTTTGCTGTTCTAAAGCTAGAAGATTGGCTTTGGCCTGCTCATAGGAAGCTTTCACATTCTCAAACTGCTGTTCGGTGGCAGCATCTTCAGAAACCAGGTTTCTGTATCTGTTAAAATCCTGTTCCGTTCTCCATATATCGATTTTGACTGAAGCTATTTTTGCATCAATGATCTTTGAGTCACTTTCTTTTGTGTTCACTCCGCTTTCAATGGTCGTGATGTTTTCAGCATTGGCATGAAGGCCGGCTTCAGCCATTTTTACCTGATTGACAAACTCCCTGTTGTCAATTACAATCAGTGTATCTCCTTGATGAACGAACTGGTTTTCCTCAAACCGTATAGTTTTAATAAATCCTGAAACTTTACTGGAAACCGGAGTAATATATTGCTCAATCTGGGCATCGTTCGTAGTGACATTCTTCCTTGAGAAAAGGTAAAAACTTACCATTCCTGTAATTCCACTTATAATTAGAATCCACGCCAGAAATGTAATGGTTTTGTTAATTCTTTTTTCCTTTTGTGTCAGTTGTTTATTTGCCATAGTTTTTATAAGTTTCCAATCGTATACTGGAGTTGGTAATATTTTAGTTGTCGGTTAATTTTTATGGAGATAAGATTGGATTCAGCCTCCAGAAAAGCATTGTCAGCATCAATAAGCTCAGTGATCAGGCTTAGTTTATTTGCATATTTTGTCTTTACGATACGGTAGTTTTCTTTAGCCTGGCTGATGGCTTCTTCAGCAATCTTTACCTTTTGATCTGTTTCTTCAAATTTTTTATAGGCTTCATAGACAGTATGTCTTATTTTCTCATCATTCTCCTCGATCTGAAGTTTTGCAAGGTCAATATTTTCCCGGGCTTCCTGCATTTTGTACTTATTTTTATACAAATTTTCGATAGGATAGGTAAGATTTACACCAAGCATTCCCAAACGGTAGGCATAAGGTTCAGGAGGGAAGAACATCATATTAGGGTATTTGATGAAATACTCGCCGCCTGCTGTAATTTTAGGTAAATAATTCGCTTTTGTGATTTTCTGATCCAGTTCTTTCAACGAAAGGTTTTTGTGGGCCATTTCTACAGATTCATTTTTGCTTAAAGCAGTGTCCGTTAATTCATCTATATAAGGAATTGTTGTTTTTTCAGAGATCAGATCTTCCGTATTCACATGCATTTCCTGATTTTCCGGAAGAGAAAGGATGGTTTTAAGCTTGTGCTCTGCAATTTGAATATCATTGTTCAGTTCTGTCCAGCTCATTGTATGGTTGGAAAGCTGTAAAGACGTTCTCAAAACTTCATTTACTGTCACAACTCCGTTAGCTTTTAAAGCTTTCACCTGTTTGATATTCACAGAATCCTCTTTTATTTTATCATCAATAAGACTTTGTTGTTCTTTTAAATGATGGATCTGGAGAAAAGCCGTAATAATCTCCATTTTTAGCTGTCTTTCATCCTGATGTGTTCTCAAAGCAGAGATGTCGGTATCAATCGATGCTTTCTTCTCTGTATTTCTGATTTTCCCACCCATATACACCGGAATCGATGCTGAAAGGGTAAAATCATACATTCCGTTAATGACATCATATTTGGTAGCTTTATTGAAGAAACCGTTTTGATGCTGGAAAAGATTGGTTATCTGATTATAGCTTGTATGAAAATCTATATCCGGAAGTTTTTCCATTGCAAGATCTTTTTCCCGGGTAGCGGACATTTCCTTTTTTAAATGGCTTATCTGTATGTTTTTGTTATTTTTTAAACCGGTCTCAATAGCCTGCTGAAGGCTGAGATGCTGGTAATCGATCATTTGTGAGTGTAAAAAACTGCCTGTCAGCAGTAAGCACAACGTCATGCACTGATATTTACATGCGTTAAATATCATATTCATAATTTACTTAAAGGTTTTTTGCTAAAATGATTTTGATGCTGCAAAGTTACGATGCCTCATACAGGACCCGATTTGTGAAAACAGAAAAAGATTTGCTCATTTACGCCAAAATGAAATTTTCTTCATACCTTTAGCTAATGAATGATAGTCATTTTAAAGCAGTAGAGGAAGATGATGCAGAGTTTTATGTCTATAATGTACTCACAGGAAATGTTACCACAGATATCCACCATCATAGTTCTGCCCAATTAGTTTACGCAGAAGGAGGAATTGTTCATGTCTTTACGGATCTTAAACACTGGTATCTTCCTGCAAGATGCTTCATGTGGATTCCGGCAGGAACACCTCATTATATTTTTTCCACAAGCCCGAAAGTTGATCTTTACAATTTTTATTTCAAAAAAGAAGAAAATGAAAATGGCTTTTTTGATGAAATTAATATCTATTCGGTGAGCCATCTGCTCAGAGAAATGATTTTGTACACAAAAGACTGGGATGGGAAAATCACAAAAAATGATGGAGCTAAATATTTTTTTCTCAAAGCCTTAAAAGGAATTCTTCCTGAGAAAAGAGATAAAAAGCTGGCTTTCCCGGTTCAGCACCCGTTTCCCAAGGATGAAACCCTTCTGAAGATTGCAAGATATATTCATGCTAATCTGGAAAAGCCCCTTACCATTGAATCTACGGCGAAAGAATTCGGAATGAGTACCAGAACCCTTTCCCGGAAGTTTAAAGAGATTTTAGGCATGAATTACGTCCGTTTTTTACGTGCTCTCAGAATTACCCGTTCTCTGGAACTAATGCTGGAAGGTAAGTATAATATGTACGAAATAGCAATGATGGTAGGGTATAACAGCTTGTCTTCTTTCAGTAATATCTTTAAGAAGGTTATCGGTGTACCGCCTACGGAATATCAGCAGAAACTGAAAGGGGATAAGTAAGCTGTGTGTTGGAGAGTTTGAGAGTGAGAGGGTTTGGGTTTTACGAGTTACAGGTTTTGGATGAAGAAGATGTGTAACTTATCCCAAATTTATCTCGACCCTGATTCCCCTTCTCTGAAGGGGTGGATTTTTGCAAAGCAAAAAGACGGGGTAGTTTAAAACAATTAATAAATAGAATTTAAAAATACAAAAAAACCACTTCAAACGAAGTGGTTTTATATTTCGAGAAAATTCTCAGCTTAATTAAGCTTCTTCTTCAGATTTTACTTCCTCTTTTTTAGCAGTTGGAGCAGCAGCTACTACTGGAGCATCAGATACGATGTCGAATTCATAGTTGTACTCAACATTTCTGTGAAGTCTGATAAGAGCTGTGAATTTACCAGTTCTCTTGATTGTGTTACCAGGAATTTTGATGTATTTTTTCTCTACAGAAACACCAGCTTTTCCTAAAGCTTCAGCAAGATCAGCATTGTTGATAGATCCGAATAATTTATCACCAGTACCTACTTTTGCAGGAATAGTAATAGATGTTTTCTTCAATTGCTCAACTACACCGTTAGCTGCAGCGATTAATTTAGCTTCTTCTTCTTTTCTAGCCTCTAAAGTAGCCTCTAAAGCTGCTTTATTTTTAGGAGTAGCTAAAAGAGCAAATCCTTGAGGGATTAGGAAGTTTCTTGCATAACCAGGTTTTACGCTTACTGTATCAAACTCAAGTCCTAAGTTTTCTACGTCTTTTTTTAGGATGATATCCATTGTTGTTGTCCTTTTTTTAGAATTTAGATGTTAGAAATTAGAATTTAGACTATGTCTGGTATCTGAAATCATTTATCCAAAATCAAGTTAGAATTAATTATTTATTCAGCAACAAAAGAAGAGGTTGCCCTCTTCTTTTATTTATTTTTTGTCTTATTTCAATAAGTCAGCTACGTAAGGTAGTAAAGAAAGGTGTCTTGCTCTTTTGATAGCAGCAGAAACTTTTCTTTGGTATTTTAAAGAAGTTCCAGTGTATCTTCTTGGTAAGATTTTACCTTGCTCGTTTACAAACTGTAATAAGAAATCAGCATCTTTATAGTCAACGTGCTTAATTCCGTATTTTTTGAATCTACAATATTTCTTTTCAGATTTTGTATTGATATCAAGTGGAGTAAGGAATTTTACTTCTGATTCTCCTCCAGCTGAGGCTTGTTTAGCCATTTCATCTATTGCCATGTCTTGTCTTTTTTAAAAAATAGGGTTAATAATTAAGCTCTAGCCGCTTTTACTTTTGCTCTTCTAGTTACAGCGTACTCAACAGCATGCTTGTCAAGTTTTGTAGTCAGGTAACGGATTACTCTCTCGTCACGCTTGAATGCCAATTCTAGATCAGCAACTACAGTACCTTCACCTTTAAACTCGATTAAAGTGTAGAATCCGTTCTTTTTCAATTGGATCGGATAAGCTAGTTTTTTTAATCCCCAGTTTTCTTTAGCAACGATTTCACAGTTCTTTTCTTTTAAAAGATCCTCAAATTTTTTCACTGCTTCCTCTACCTGAGCGTCAGATAGAACGGGAGTTAAAATGAAAACAGTTTCGTAATTGTTCATAATGTTAAATGAATTTGTTAATTATTTCGAGGTGCAAAATTAGAGAATATATTTGTAATATGCAATACTATCGGCAAAATAGTTAACAGCCATTAGTTGCTGGCTGATAGCTTTTTAGATTAAAATTGATTGTGGGTAATTTTAAAAAACTAAAAAAAGGGTATGTTTTTCAGATTGTAATTACCTGTAATAACTAATCTTTACCTCTGATTTCCGCTAAAAAATTCACTTTAATCACATCATATAAAGAATGTCTGCTTACCAGAATAGAAGCTATGGAAGAGACCATTCCGGCCAGCATCAGGTGAAAAATCAATGAATGTCTGTCCGTCATTTCCAGCACAATAATAGCGGACGTAAAAGGCGCTCTTGTAATTCCTGTAAGAAAGGCTACCATTCCTGCGAGAATGACTACATTGGTTTCATTGGCTGTCAAATGAATTGCTCCTGAAATTACAGATCCTATACTGGCGCCAGCGGTGAGGGCAGGAGCAAAAATACCTCCTGCACCACCTGATGTAAAAGATAGGGCGGGACCAAGCATTCTTAAGATCGGAACATACCATTCTTCGTGCTTATCTTTGGTAAAGAGAACACGTTCCATGATTTCTTTCCCGGAACCCAGAATTTCACGGTTGATAAAGTAAGCTATAGAAGCAATAAATAATGCGCAGATTACTAAAAAAACAACATTGGCTCTATCGGTTTTAAGTTTTCTTTTTTTCCAGTCATTCATTTTCAGCATTGTGACAGAAAGCTGGCTGGCCAGGATTCCGGCAACTCCGGCTACAAGGATAATGGGAAACATGACCATAAGGGAAACATCATTTGTTTTCGGATAACCTAAATATAAATAAGATCCTGCTAAAGTCTGAGCCGTTAAACCGGCAATAATTACAGCAGTAAATAAGGCTGTTTTGAAATAATTGATATGTGTTTTAGATAATTCTTCAACAGCAAATACAATTCCTCCCAAAGGCGTATTGAACGCTGCTGCAAGTCCTGCCGCAGCCCCTGTCATAATCATATTTTTCTTGGATATTTTCGGCCACCAGTGTGGAAGATATTCATTTACTTTCCTGAAAACCGAACCTGCAATCTGGATAGTGGGACCTTCCCGTCCCACAGCTCCGCCTCCGATTACCAGAACTACAGAAGAAATAATTTTAAAGACAATAATCTTAAGGCTTAAAAGACTTCTGATTTTTGTATGTTCCTTCGGGTTGGCCAGTTCTACGGCTGCCATAACCTGAGGAATACCACTGCCTTTGGAATAGGGCGCAAATTCTTTTACCAGCCACCATGAGAGCACAAAACCGATAGGAGCAATAATGAAGATCATCCATGCATGCCAGTTCATAATGAAATTCAGAAGGTTTTCTCCCCATGCAAATATCTTGGCGTACATTACCGCAAAAAAGCCTGTGATTACAGAACCAATCCAGAACGGAATGGCCTGAAGCAGATTATTTTTCAGCTGCTCGTTGCGTATGTTGTCAAAAGACTTTTTAAGGCCTTTTCGTATGAGGGAGAAAATTTTCAGCATTTGTGAACCAGGAAATTTTATTTAGCTGAAAAATATGAAAATTAGATGGTATTTAAAAATCCAATTTAAAAAGATATAACGGATACTAATTGCAGAAAAACAAAAAGCTTCCCAAAAGGAAGCTTTTTATATTGTATTTATAGGTATCAGGCAAATCCAAAAAGGAAAATACCGCTGATAAAGTAAGTTAATAATAGGATAAGGATAAAAGCAAGATTAATATTCCTTAGGATAAACTTTTTTTTCCTTTGTAAAATCACTGCTTCAATGATAATGAAAAGAAGCCATAATCCATGAAAAATTGCCATAAATATAAGGAACGCAATTTCTTCCCAGCCGCCTTTTTCTTCATTGATTGCAATAACAAAACAGATGGTTCCAAGAATAAAAACAGCAAGACGGGTCGTTATATGGCTTTTAACATTTTGATCCGTTACTTTACTGATCTTTTTATCTTTTTCTTTGTCTTCCTGCTTTATTTCAAAAAGCTCTCTCAGTTCAGGATTCATTCTTTCTGCTTATTATATAAAGTCACGAAGAATGGTAACAAACCAATAAAAGCAATCAGATTTAAAATACCAAATAATCTAAATAAGTTCATCGGGAAAAAATCGAAAAAACTCATAATAACCTGAATAAGATCAAGCAGAATAATAACTCCCAGTGAAATTATAGCAAGTAATGTTGCGTTTTTCATGTACTTATTTAGATTATTGGTTTATTTTGTTCTTATATTTCTGTATTCAGATCCCAGTTCTGAAGATAGTCGTGAACATGTTTCAGCATCATTCCGCCTAAAGATCCGTCTACCACTCTGTGGTCATAAGAGTGAGACATGAACATCAGCTGACGGATAGCAATCACATCACCATCTTTGGTTTCAAGAACTGCAGGTTTCTTAACGATAGCTCCGATAGCAAGGATAGCTACCTGAGGCTGAGGAATAATAGGTGTACCCATAAGATTTCCAAAACTTCCTACGTTAGAAATGGTATATGTTGCTCCCTGAGTATCTTCAGGTCTTAATTTTTTGTTTCTTGCTCTGTAAGCTAAATCGTTGATTGCTTTTGCCAAACCTGAAAGTGATAACTGGTCAGCATTTTTAATTACAGGAACGATAAGGTTTCCATCCGGTAAAGCAGTCGCCATACCGATATTGATATTTTTCTTTTTAATGATGTTTTCACCATTGATAGAAACATTAATCATCGGGAAATCCTGAATAGCTTTCACTACAGCTCTTACGAAAATAGGCATGAAAGTCAGTTTTTCTCCTTCACGTTTTTCGAAAATATCCTTATGCTTGTTTCTCCATTTTACAACGTTGGTAACGTCTGTTTCAATAAAAGAAGTAACATGTGGAGCAATTTGCTTAGCTTTTACCATGTTCTCAGCAATGATTTTTCTCATTCTGTCCATTGGAATGATTTCATCACCTGCTGCTGTCTGAACTGTAGAAACCGGTGTCGCTACAGGAGCTGTTGATGTAGCAGGAGTTGGCATTTGTACCGGTGCTGCCTGCTGAACAGGTTGGTTTCCTCTGTTGGAAACGTATGCTAATATATCTTCTTTTGTAATTCTTCCTTCTAAACCACTTCCTTTAATAGTTTTAAGCTCAGATTCAGAAATGTTTTCCTGTTGTGCGATTGATTTTACAAGTGGCGACAGATAAAGGTCTCCTGAAAATTCTGCGTTTGAAGCAGCTACCTGTAATGGCTGTTCAATAGTTTTTAAAGTTTCTGTATCCGGAGCGGCTGCAGGAGTTTCTGTTTTTACTTCTTCTGAAGCTGTGTTTCCGCCTTCTCCTTCAATTTCTAAAATAGCAATGGCTTCACCCACTTTAGCAACTTCGTCCTTCTGCTTCAGGATTTTTACAATTTTCCCCGAAACTGGTGTCGGAACGTCTGAATCTACCTTATCTGTTGCAATTTCAACTACGGAATCATCCTCTTTTACATTATCACCCTCATTGAATAACCAAGTGATAATTGTCGCTTCCATAACACCTTCTCCCATGGAAGGAAGCAATAATTTGTATTCTGCCATTTTTAATTTTTAGATTTTGACAAATATATAAAAAAAATCGGTTTTTTTATGAAATATATAATTTTAGACAAATTCAACATAGATATTCTCGCCTACATTGAGTCCAAACAGGCTTTTGGCCCCGTTTTTTTTACTTCCTTTATAGATGGTAAGCTCCAATAGCTGACTGTCATTGAAGATTGCTGCCGACTGTCCGTGAAATTCCGTTTCCCTTTCCCAGTCAGAAACCACTTCAGTATGGCTGGAATATACCCTTGAAAGTGTTAAATTTCTGAATTTTATAGTAAAACCTTCGTTTCCTTTACCGCTGCTTTCGAAAAAGTCTTTACTGATATTTGATATTATATTTCCGAAATTATCAATATATGTTACCTCACCAATGATCATTTTTTCAGATTCGTTGAAGACCGGTTTCGGGAACAGGAGTTGTTTGGATGTGTCTATTTTCCGCCCAATGACTTCAGGAAGCCCGCCGTTTGCTAAATGTACCGCTGCAGGTACAAAAACATCTGTGGAAGTGAAATTGACCACATCATCAAAACGGTTATTCAACGTAATCTCGTATATGGCTTCAGGTTTTATATCAAAAAATATAAGGCTTAAAAGTCCGTTGTCTGCAGCTAAAAAATAAGAACCATCCGCTTTATACAGTATATTTTTCCTTGATCTGTTGTAAAAACTGTCTACAGAAAGGATATGAATAGTACCTTTAGGAAAATATTTATAGGCATTCCGTACAATATAGGAGGTCTGTATCAGATTGAAAGCCTGAATGTCATGAGTGATATCAATGATATTAACCTTAGAATTTAAAGACAGAATTTTGCCTTTCACAGCTGCAACTCTGTAATCTAAATTTCCGAAATCCGAAGTAAGGGTAATAATTGACATGAATCGTTGGTAGAATAAATGGTGTTTACTGCAAAGTTATTTAAAATAAAAACAAAGCCCCAAAAGATTGTAGAAAGAATTGACATAAATTTGAAAAAAAGCTTTAATTTTAAAATCGAATAAAAATAAAATAGTGCATGTTTGAATTAACATATGATTTGGAAGATATCGATGTAAAGACCTTCTATGGCGTTAATAACCAATATTTCAATTTATTAAAATCAAGCTTTCCTACCCTTAAGATCACCGGAAGAGATCATTTTATCTTTGCGATGGGGAATCAGGAGGCCTTAGATATACTTAAACAAAAACTGGATGATATTGTAAAATTTATCTCTGCCAATAATTCTATTGCTTTAAAAGACGTTGAGAATGTCCTGAATATCAAGGACGAAAATGAAAAACAGTTGATTTTTGACCAGGATATTATTGTAAAAGGAGTCAATGGTAAAATTATTAAAGCTAAAACCACTAATCTTAAGAAGCTGGTAAAAGAAACCGAGAAAAAAGATATGGTTTTTGCCATTGGACCCGCAGGAACCGGCAAAACGTATACCAGTGTAGCGCTAGCAGCGAGAGCTTTGAGAGATAAGGAGGTGAAACGGATTGTCCTGACGAGACCTGCCGTAGAAGCAGGGGAGAGCCTTGGATTTTTGCCGGGAGATCTTAAAGAAAAGCTGGATCCGTATTTACAGCCTCTTTACGATGCGTTGAGAGACATGATTCCTCATGAAAAGCTGGAAGGTTTTATGGAGAAAAAGGTCATTGAAGTGGCTCCGTTGGCTTTTATGAGAGGACGTACACTGGATGATGCTTTTGTAATTCTGGATGAAGCTCAGAATACTACCCATGCTCAAATGAAAATGTTCCTGACAAGAATGGGTATGAATGCAAAATTCATCATTACCGGCGATCCCAGCCAGATAGATTTACCGCCAAAACAACAATCGGGGCTAAAAGAAGCCATGAGAATTCTGAAAGACGTTAAAGAGATTGGTTTTGTACACCTTACAGAAGAAGATGTGGTAAGACATCCGGTGGTGAAAAAGATTATTTTAGCATACAACGAGGAAGATAAAAGGCTCAAAGACTAAGATAATATCTTAAATTAATGAATGTCGATTAGCAAGTATAGTATTAATTTTTCTAAAAAATAAATTTTCAGAGGCTCAGCGTGCTCAATCACAGTTTTGTGATAATTATTTCCTGCAAAATTTGGTAATTTGAAAAAAAGACTTAGTTTTGTGGCCGAATACTAAAATAAAACCATGAGAAAAATTTTACTTATTGCAGCAGCAGCTGTAGTTAGCGCTAATCTGAGCGCTCAGGAAACAAGATTCGGGGCTAAGGCTGGTTACTCACTTTCAACTTTAAAATTCAAAGACGGAGGGAATTCTGAAAATTCTGATCCTTCACATACTTTCTATGTAGGAGGTTTGGTAGAGCATAAACTAAGCGATAAGTTTGCGCTTCAGGGAGAAGTTTTATATTCTCCGCTTGGAGGCAGACTGGATGCAGAAGAAGGCAGTGATGAAGCTATGGTTGGAGCAAAAGCAAAGATCACTTTCGGAACATTATTGGTTCCTGTTTCTGCTAAATATTTCATTACTGAAAGTTTATCGGTTTCTGCAGGGGCAAGTTTCGGATTTATCCTTTCTGCAAAAACAAAATATGATGTTAATGTAGGACTTGGTTTGCCAGGACTTGATGTGGCAATCGGTGACGAGGTTGATATCAAAGATCAGACGAATACTTTGAATATTGCTCCTTTCTTAGGTGCAGAGTACGCATTGGAAAATGGTTTGTTTTTTGACGCCAGATACAATATGGGAGTTTCTAACCTGGCAAAAGATTCCGGGGATGGAAAACTGACTAACAGCTTCCTTCAGGTAGGTGTTGGTTTTAAATTCGGAGGAAACTAATTCTTTAGAAATTAATTACAAGTTAGTTATAGAGCGGGCCAGAATTTGGTCCGCTTTTTTATTGTGATTAAGGTCTTTTGTTAATTTTATGTTAATAATAAAAATAATTAGTAATTTTGCAATATCAATCAAACTATTTAAAAAATGAAAAAATTATTTTTACTAGGTGCTTTTGCGCTGCTAGGCGGTGCTGCACAAGCGCAGGAAGGTTTTAAACTGGGTGGTCACATCGGAGTTCCGGTAGGTGATGCCAGTGATGCATCTTCATTTACATTAGGAGTGGATGCTGCTTATATGTGGAACATTACAAAAGGGCTTGACCTTGGGGTTACAACAGGATATTCTCATTTCTTTGGAAAAGATCATTTTGATGATTTCGGATTTATTCCTGTAGCTGTTTCCGGGAAATATAAATTTTCAGGAGCGCCTATCTTTGTTGGATTAGATCTTGGATACGGAATTTCTGTAAAAGATGGAGTAGATGGTGGTTTCTATGCTCAGCCTAAATTCGGATATCAGATGTCTAAAGGTGAGCTTTACTTAGGATACCAGACAATCAGCAACAGACGTGATTACGGATGGTATAAAGCAAACTGGAACGTAGGTGCCATTAATATCGGATACAATTTCTTCCTTAAATAAAGAGAAGCGAAAATAATATACCAAGCTCCAGCCGTAAGGCTGGAGCTTTTTTATATAAATACAATAAGACTTTATAAATTAAATAAATAATTAGAAAGGAAGAATTGGTCTTTGAACAAAAATAATTATTTAATATTAATACTAATATGTTAAATATTAACGATTTAGATTATAGATATTCGCAATAATTATAAAAAAATACCAATTTTAAAGAAAAGTGGGAAATTAAAAAAGTTAAGTATATTTAGCTCTTGTTGAGAAATTGTAGTTTTTTTATTCATAATATTGTGAAAAAGCCAAAAGACTATTATTGTTACATTTTATTACCGGAAAAAGCCAATATCCACCGATGATATTAATCACATTAACAAATTTTAATATTAGCAATACCCACTGTAAATTTGCCCTCAGAAAGTATTAAAATTTTTTAAAATGAAAAAATTATTATTAGCGGGTGCTGTTGCACTTTTCGGTTTATCTAATGCTCAGATTGCAAAAGGAACTGCATATATTTCAGGACAAGTAGGTTATTCTCAGGAAGAAAACAACAACAACGATACTAAAGTAGAAAGCTTCAGAATCGTTCCAACTGCAGGTTACTTTGTAGGTACTAACCTTGCTGTAGGTTTAGGAGTAGGTTATGCAAGTGATAAAGTTACTAAAACTACAACTGGATCAATCGGAGGAGGAAGCTTTGTTTCTGAAACAAAAGGTACTCAGTCTGCATTTGTTGTTGCTCCTTTCGTAAGAAAATATTGGACTTTGGCTGATAAATTATATATCTTCGGTCAATTAGAAGTTCCAATGGAGTTTGGACAATTTAAAGATGAAGCTGTTACAACAACTACTATCGGTTCAACTACGAATACTACATCTACTTCTGACAAAGCTAACTACACTTCAATCGGTGTTAACGTTAAACCAGGTTTAGATTATTTCTTAAACAAAAACTGGAGCATTGAAGCTACTATCGGTGAATTTGGATATAATACTTCTAAATTAGACGTTGATAATGCTAAGAGTGTAAACAACTACAAGTTCGGATTGAATTTATCTTCTGTAACTTTCGGAGTTAAATATGTATTTGCTAAGTAATTAACAAAGCATTATAAAAATAAAAGCCCTAATTATTTTAGGGCTTTTTTATCTTTAAAAACAATTTTTAAAATAAAATAATCATGAAAAAAATCTTATTAGCATCAGCCCTTGCTTTTTTTGCAGGTATGAATGCACAGACAACATTCGGTGTAAAAGCGGGATATGCATTATCAAAACTAAACTCTAATGAAAACGATATTGAATTCGGAGGAATAGAGGGAAGCTTAAAGTCAAAGTCAGGATTTTATGTTGGAGCTTTGGTTGAACATAAAGTTAATGACAAATTTGCTCTTCAGGGAGAAGTAGAATATGCAAATTTAGGAGGAAAAGCAGAAGTATCACTTCCTGGAAATATCAAAGTAACTGAAAAATTAAATTTTAACAGAATTGTAATTCCTGTATCAGCAAGATATTATGCTACCCCGGAATTAGGAGTTTATGCAGGTCCATATGTGAGCTTTAAAGCAAGTACAACAGCAAAAATTGAAGTGAGTGGAGCAACATCAAACCCACAATCAATCAATGAAGGAGAGCAGTATCTTGAAGATGCTTTCAATGATAATCTTAAATCTACGGATTTTGGACTTTTCCTGGGTGCTGATTATAATATTTACAAAGGATTATTTGTAGACGCCCGTTACAGCTTCGGATTGACTAACATGATTAAAGATCCGGTGAACGACGAGAAACTGAAAATGAATTTCTTCCAGATCGGATTAGGATATAAATTCAAATAAAAACAAAAAACTCTCAGAAATTTCTGAGAGTTTTTTATGTCTTATTCTTTTAAGCTTGGTTATTTCCCCATCATTCCACCCATTCCAGGCATATTCGGCATTTTGCTCATCATCTGCATCATCTGTTTTCCCTGAGGCCCCTGCATCATCTTCATCATTTTACCCATTTGCTCGAACTGCTTCATCAATTGGTTCACATCTTCAATTTTTCTTCCCGCACCTTTTGCAATTCTCTGTTTTCTCTGAGTATTGATGATGGAAGGTCTTCTTCTCTCATCAGGAGTCATAGAGTAGATGATTGCTTCAATGTGTTTGAAGGCATCATCACTGATCTCAACATCTTTGATCGCTTTTCCAACCCCCGGAATCATTCCCATAAGGTCTTTCATATTACCCATTTTCTTGATCTGGTTGATTTGCTTAAGGAAATCATCAAAACCGAATTCGTTTTTAGCGATCTTTTTGTGAAGTTTTTTAGCTTCTTCCTCATCAAACTGCTCCTGAGCTCTTTCTACTAAGGAAACAACGTCTCCCATTCCCAGGATTCTGTCCGCCATCCTTTCCGGATAGAAAAGATCCAAAGCTTCCATTTTCTCACCGGTAGAGATGAATTTGATCGGTTTTTCAACTACGGAACGGATTGTTAAAGCAGCACCCCCTCTTGTATCACCATCTAATTTGGTAAGAACAACACCATCAAAGTTCAGTGCATCGTTGAATGCTTTAGCTGTATTTACAGCATCCTGACCTGTCATGGAATCTACCACAAATAAAGTTTCGTGAGGTTTGATGAAGTAATGCACAGACTTGATCTCGTTCATCATCTGCTCGTCAATAGCAAGACGTCCTGCCGTATCGACGATCACTACATCATGACCATTTGCTTTTGCAAAATTAATAGCATTTTCAGCAATAGTAGAAGGGTTGGTAGCTCCTTCCTCTGTGAATACCGGAACTCCGATCTGACCACCCAATACTTTAAGCTGGTCAATTGCTGCAGGACGGTAAACGTCGCAGGCAACCAACAAAGGTTTTTTGGTTCTTTTTGTTTTTAAATAATTGGCAAGTTTTCCGGAGAACGTAGTTTTACCGGAACCCTGAAGACCTGCAATAAGAATTACAGTAGGCTTTCCTGAAAGATTGATTCCTTCCTGGGAACCTCCCATAAGGTCTACCAATTCATCATGAACGATTTTAGTCATTAATTGCCCCGGTGTAAGGGAAGTAAGAACATTCTGCCCTAAAGCTTTATCCTGAACTCTTTTCGTAAGATCTTTTGCAACTTTATAGTTAACGTCAGCATCTACCAGCGCTCTTCGGATTTCCTTTACGGTTTCCGCTACGTTGATCTCTGTGATTTTTCCGCGTCCGGAAATATTATGTAGAGCCTTGTCTAATTTATCCTGTAAACTATTAAACATATTTATTGTAAATTATAGGTTTGCAAAAATAAGGAATTTTTAGCATATCCAAAGTGTTCGGAGACGTAATATTATATATATGAAAAAAATGATAAAAATCAAATCGTGCAAAATTCAATAGAAAAAGTCTATTTTTGCGATCAGTTAAAATAAACCCTATTGATTATAGAGGTTGAAAATAAGTTTATAATGAAATTAAATCCTAATATCCTTGTTACGGTATTATTCTTTTTAACATTTCTGATTCATTTTTCCCTTTGGAAATTTGTTTTTCACCTGGATGAGATTATTATTGTTAAATTTTATCTTTTTTTAAGTGTAATGTTTATGATGATGATTACTCTGGTTATATTAATTAACAGAACTGTACCGCAGTTTTTAGGATTATCTGTAATTGGTCTTATCTTATTAAAATTCGGTTTAATGTATTTAATTCGCAAAAAACTGAACTTTGAAGTGATTCCTGGTTATAAATTTCATTTTATATTGCCGTATTTCGTCCTGACCACGCTGCTTACGTACTATGCAATCAGGCTGATTAATCATGACAAAAAACAGTAAAATTATTTATTGAAACTAGAAAAAAAATTATATTTTTGCACAACGAAAAAAACCTATCAATGTTTAAGAAATTCGCAGTTTTATTCTACAGTATTTTTGTATTAAACTTAGTGTCTGCACAGCACGGTGAGGCTGTCGCTGGGACAGCTCCTGCTCAAGAGCTTTCGGAGAAAGACAAAACAACTAAAGAAAACAAGGAGTTTATCACTCATCACTTGTTGGATGCTCACGATTTTACATTGATGGTAGATAAAGAAGGTCACCACATCGGTTTCCCTCTTCCTGTTATTTTCTATGATAACGGATTCCATAGCTTCATGAGTAATAAAGAAGGTTTTATGCATGGTGAAACAACTGAAGTAGATGGATCTTACTATAAACTGCACCACGAGAAAATTTATAAAACTGATGCAGCAGGAACTTTAACTTTAGATAAGGATGGTCACCCTACAAATGAAAAACCTTTAGATCTTTCAATTACGAAAAGTGTATTTATCATTTTCTTAGTTGCACTTCTAATGTTTGTATTATTTACAGGTATGGCAAGATCTTATAAAAAATCTGTTGTTCCTACAGGAGCTGCAAGATTTTTAGAGCCTTTGATTATTTTTGTAAGAGACGAGATTGCTATCCCAAACATCGGTCACAAGTATAAAAGATTTATGGGATACCTGTTAACTGTATTCTTCTTTATCTTACTTTTAAATGTTTTAGGTTTAATGCCTTTCGGAATCAATGTTACAGGTAATATTACAATGACATTCTTCCTTGCGATCCTTACTTATTTAATTACAACATTTTCAGCTAATAAAGATTACTGGAAACATATTTTCTGGATGCCAGGTGTTCCTGTTCCAATGAAGTTCATTATGTTGCCAATTGAATTATTAGGAACATTAACTAAGCCTTTTGCATTGATGATCCGTCTTTTTGCTAACATGACAGCAGGACACATCGTTGTAATGACGCTAATTGGTTCAATTTATATCTTCAAGAACTGGATTGCAGGAGTTGCATTCCCATTCTTAACCTTAGTAATTTATATCCTTGAGGTATTAGTTGCATTCCTTCAGGCTTATATCTTTACAATGCTTTCTGCCCTGTTCATCGGAATGGCTGTGGAAGAGCATGAGCACGAACATCACGCAGCTCATTAATAAAGAACAAGTTTGAAGCTTTAAAATATTAAAACAATTTTTTAAATTATATTTATTATGGAAATCCCTAGAATTATTGGTGGCGGTCTTATCGTACTTGGTGTAGGTATCGGTCTTGGTAAAATCGGAGCTGCTGCTCTTGAAGCTATCGCTAGACAGCCTGAGCAATCTGGAAAAATCCAAACTGCTATGCTTATTGCAGCTGCACTAGTAGAAGGTGTTGCATTTGCTGCGTTATTCGCATCATAAGCCAAACAAAAAAAACATTGTTGCAGCGGTTGGCTGCAGCAATGTTAATTTAAAAAAGAAAAAAGTAATAATTATTTATACATTATATAATGGAATTAATTCACCAGTTTTCATCAGGATTATTTATTATCCAGTCTGTTATTTTTCTAGCATTATTATTTTTGTTAGGCAAATTTGCTTGGAAACCTATTTTAAAATCAATCAACGACAGAGAAACTTCTATTGTTGATGCTCTTAATCAAGCTAAATTGGCAAGAAAAGAGATGGAGACTTTAAAAGAGGATAACGAAAGAATTATTCGTGAAGCTAAAATAGAAAGAGATGCTATCCTTAAAGAAGCGAGAGAAATTAAAGATAGAATCGTAGGTGAGGCTAAAGATGCTGCTAAAAATGAAGGTGACAAAATGATTGAAGCAGCTAAGCAGACTATCCAGACTGAGAAGAATGCTGCTATGGCAGATATCAAAACTCAAATCGGTGCTTTATCTGTAAACATCGCTGAATCTATCCTTAAGCAAAAGTTGGATAACAACGAAGCTCAAAACGAATTAGTTCAAAATTATTTAAACAAATCAAACCTTAACTAAGAATGCTTACATCTAAAGTAGCTAAAAGATACGCACAGGGACTACTTGATTTCACGAATGAATCAGGTCAGACAGCTGCTGTATTTTCTGAAATGAAAGATGTAGTGAAGATCATGTCTGAATCTAAGGATTTGAACAAATTTTTCCTTACGCCTTACATTGATTCAAAAAAGAAAATAGAGGCAGCAAACGAAATTTTTAAAGGTTTTTCAGCTTCTTCACAGAACCTGATCAGATTAGTGATCAAGCACGGACGTGAAAGCCAGTTGAAAAATATTGCTCAGGAGTTTATCAATAAAGTAGAGGATATCAACGGAGTACAGAGAGTAACTCTTACTACGGCGACTCAGCTTTCTAAAGAAAACCTTGATCAGATCTTAAGATCTACCAATCTGGTAAAACCAGGTTCAAACTTTGACCTGAACTTGAATGTGAAGCCTGAGATTTTAGGAGGTTACATTCTAAGAGTAGGTGATCAGCAGGTAGACGCGTCTGTAAAGACAAAACTTAACCAGGTTAAAAAAGATTTTCAGTTAAATTAAGACAAAAACAACCATACAATGGCAGAAATAAATCCGGCAGAAGTATCTGCGATCTTAAAACAGCAATTGGCCAACTTCGACACTCAATCAAATGTTGAGGAAGTAGGTACAGTTTTAACCATCGGTGATGGTATTGCTCGTGTATACGGGTTAGAAAACGTACAATACGGAGAGTTGGTGAAATTTTCTAGTGATGTAGAAGGTATTGTACTTAACCTTGAAGAAGACAACGTAGGAGTTGCTCTACTTGGTGAAAGTAAATTAGTAAAAGAAGGAGACACAGTAAGAAGAACAAACAGAATCTCTTCTATCAAAGTAGGAGAAGGTATGTTAGGAAGAGTAGTAGATACTCTTGGTAACCCTATCGATGGTAAAGGTCCTATTACTGGGGATTTATACGAAATGCCATTGGAAAGAAAAGCTCCTGGAGTTATCTTCAGACAGCCGGTAACTGAGCCTCTACAAACAGGTATCGTTGCTATTGACTCTATGATCCCTGTAGGAAGAGGACAGAGAGAGCTTATCATTGGTGACAGACAGACAGGTAAAACTACTGTTGCGATCGATACGATCATCAACCAGAAAGAATTCTTTGATGCAGGTAAGCCTGTATATTGTATATATGTTGCTATCGGTCAGAAAGCTTCTACTGTAGCACAAATCGTTAAAACCCTTTCTGATAAAGGTGCTTTAGCATATACTGTAATCGTTGCGGCTAACGCTTCAGATCCGGTTCCAATGCAGGTATATTCTGCAATGGCAGGTGCATCTATCGGTGAATTCTTCAGAGACACTGGTAGACCGGCATTGATCGTTTATGATGATTTATCCAAACAAGCGGTAGCTTACCGTGAGCTTTCTCTACTATTGAGAAGACCACCGGGCCGTGAAGCTTATCCTGGAGACGTTTTCTATCTTCACTCAAGACTATTGGAAAGAGCAGCAAAAGTAATTGCTGACGATCAGATCGCGAGCCAGATGAACGATTTACCGGATTCTCTAAAGCCAATCGTAAAAGGAGGAGGTTCATTAACTGCCCTTCCAATTATCGAAACTCAGGCTGGTGACGTTTCTGCATACATTCCAACGAACGTAATCTCTATTACAGACGGACAGATTTTCCTTGAATCAGATCTATTCAACTCAGGGGTTCGTCCTGCGATCAACGTAGGTATCTCTGTATCCAGAGTAGGAGGTAACGCTCAGATCAAGTCAATGAAAAAAGTATCTGGTACACTTAAACTAGACCAGGCTCAGTATAAAGAACTGGAAGCGTTCGCTAAATTCGGTTCTGACCTTGATGCTTCTACTTTAGCAGTAATCTCTAAAGGAGAAAGAAACGTTGAGATCCTTAAGCAGCCGGTAAACTCTCCACTTCCTGTAGACAGCCAGGTAGCTATGATCTACGCAGGAACAGAGAACCTTCTAAGAAATGTTCCTATCAGAAAAGTAAAAGAATTCCAGGTAGAATATATCGAATTCTTAAGATCTAAGCACCCTGATACAATGGCGGCTATTAAAGCTGGTAAAATCGATAACGATATTACAAACGTTCTTAAGCAGGCAGCTAACGATTTAGCTTCTAAATATAACTAAAATCTTCATTGTTTAAGGTTTGGAATCTTTTCTGAACCTTAAACTTTAGACCATAAACTTTGAACCCAAATTAATGGCAAACTTAAAAGAAATACGAGGTAGAATTGCGTCCATTTCATCTACGATGCAGATTACACGTGCTATGAAAATGGTTTCCGCTGCGAAACTTAAAAAAGCACAGGATGCAATCGTAATGTTGAGACCTTATTCTGAAAAACTGCAGGAAATCATCCAGAATGTAAATTCTAGCTCTGATCCTGACCAGGTTTCTGTCTATGCTCAAAAAAGAGAAGTGAAAAGAATTCTTTTCATCGCTGTTACTTCAAACAGAGGTCTTGCAGGAGCTTTCAACTCATCTATTGTAAAAGAACTTAATAATCAGTTTAGCGGAAAATCCCAATACGAAGTTGAAGTTCTTACAATCGGTAAAAAAGCTTTTGATGCGGTAAGAAGAACCCGTACGGTATATTCCAATGAAAGTGCTGTTTTTGATAACTTAAACTTTGATACGGTAGCTCATGTTACCGAAGGAGTAATGAGCAGCTTTAAAGAAGGCAAATTTGATGAAGTTTATCTGATCTACAATAAATTTGTTAATGCAGCTACTCAGGAAGTTACTACTGAACAGCTTCTTCCGATTTCTATGGCTGAAAAAGCTGAAGAAACTCAGGTAGAAACAGACTATATCTTTGAACCGAACAGAAATGAAATTCTGGATAATTTGATTCCTAAGGCAATCAAGACCCAGGTTTTCAAAGCGGTTTTAGATTCAGTAGCATCTGAGCATGGAGCGAGAATGACTGCAATGCATAAAGCAACAGACAACGCTCAGGCTTTAAAGAATGATCTTGTGATCTTCTACAACAAAGCGAGACAGGCAGCCATTACAAACGAGATCCTTGAGATCGTTTCCGGAGCAGAAGCTTTGAAAAATTCGTAAGAAATTACTTAAATATCATAGAAAGCATCGACACTGTCGGTGCTTTTTTCATGTATAAAAGGAAGAAAAAGCTTAAAGTTAAAATGTCCGGTAAAAACTTCTATTTCCCTGCTTCTGACTTCCATTCATCAAAAATTAACTTTCGAAATTCTTATCTCCAACTCAGGTTATTTTTATTTTATCTATCTTTGTAAATTAAAATTATACAACTTTCTAAATGGACTCGGATATAGTCAGGCTTTTGCTAGCCTTATTTCTTGTTTTATTAAATGGCTTTTTCGTAGCCGCAGAATTTTCAATTGTTAAAGTTCGTTATTCACAAATCCAGCTGAAAGCCGCTGAAGGTAACTCTATGGCAAAACAGGCAGAGCATATTATCAAGCATCTTGATGAGTACCTTTCTGCTACACAGCTTGGTATTACATTGGCTTCTCTTGCATTGGGTTGGGTAGGTGAAAGTGCTTTACATCATGTGGTTGAAAGCATCTTTCATTCTTTAAGCGTGGACTTAACTCAAACAACAATTACAACGATCTCAGTGGCAACAAGTTTTGTATTGATCACGGTGATGCATATTGTATTTGGTGAACTTATTCCAAAATCAATTGCTATCAGAAAATCTGAGTCAACCACAATGGCCACTGCAGTTCCATTAAGAATATTTTATACCATCTTCAAGCCTTTCATCTGGTTGATGAATTTAATGTCGAATACATTTTTAAGACTAGTAAAAATACATCCGGCTTCCGAACAGGAAATTCACTCTACCGAGGAACTTCAGCTTTTGGTAAAACAAAGTGCTGACAGTGGTGAAATTGAAGAAGAGAACTATGAGATCATTAAAAATGCATTTGATTTTACAGATCATTCCGCCAAGCAGATCATGGTTCCAAGACAGAATATCACATCTATTGATTTTGAAGAAGATATTAATGAAATCATCAACAAGATTATGGACAGCGGTTATTCCCGTATTCCGGTGTACCTTGATTCCATAGATAATGTGATAGGGGTTCTTTATACAAAAGAAATCATAAGAGAATTTGTTAAAAGAAAAGGAGAACTTAATCATGAAGACCTGAAAGAACTGATGCGCGATGCCTTTTTCGTGGTGGGAAGCAAAAAGATTTCAGACCTTCTAAAAATATTCCAGCAGAAAAAACAGCACCTTGCCATCGTTATTGATGAATTTGGTGGAACCGAAGGTATCATTACCCTGGAAGATATCTTAGAGGAACTTGTAGGAGAAATACAGGATGAGGAAGATGATGAAGATAAGCTGGTAGATAAAATGGGCGATAATATTTATTGGGTTCAGGCCACACAGCCGCTGGATGAAATAAATGAATATCTGCCTAAAAAACTGCCTCTGTCCGAAGAAAGCGAATATAACTCACTGGCAGGATTCATTCTGCATGCATTGGAAGATATTCCTGAAGAAAATGATGAATTCGATTTGGAAAACTATCATTTCAAGATTCTGAAAATGAATAATAAGAGTGTGGAGCTTGTAGAATTAGTATATGAAGGCCCGAGTGTACTCAACGATCTGGCAGATAAAATAGGAGAAGTTTAAAAAGATGAAGATGATTTTTTATAACAGCATAAAAGATTACGAAAATCCAAAACGTCAGTATGAAGAAGAAGTACTGGTTCTGGATGATACAGATGAAGTATATAAACTGGTTCTTCATAACGACGATATTCATACGTTTGATTATGTGATAGACTGCCTGATCGAAATATGCAAGCATACTCTGGAACAGGCGGAGCAATGTACCATATTGGTGCATTACAAAGGCAAATGTACAGTAAAAACCGGTTCTATGGACCTCCTTAAGCCGATGCACGAGAAGCTGTTATCAAGGGAATTAACAAGCGAGATAGTATAAATATAACTCTACCGGAAGGTAGAGTTTTTTTTGTTAAAAATGTAATATTTATTGATGATTATACACTTATTGGTGAAAAATTAGAATAAATTTATTTATATTAGCAATTAATACACACCTAATCTAAATATAAACCATGAAACAAAAAATTACTTCGATTATTCTCTGTGGTATACTTTGCTGTTCGGCATTAAACGCTCAGGAATCATCTTATGAAATTCCGGCAAAAAGCTGGATCAAAGAAAATTCAAGGAATTTGGGAATTCCGGGCTATACTTCACTGAAGTTGAGCTTTGTAAAAAAAGGACACTCGGGAGAAACACTTCGTTTTCAGCAAATGATTAAAGAAGTTCCTGTTTTTGAATCTGAAATTATCGTTCATTTTAACAAAGCGGGCAATATTTCTTATACTTCAACTGAAAATCTGAAAAATAATGTAAAGGATGTCAATGTAGTTGCTTCTTTTCCAGCTTCTGAAGCTTTAAAAAAAGCTCATGTTGCCTCAAAATCGAAAGGAGAGATTATTTATGAAGAAAACAAACTGTTTGTATACATTACTGATTCCGGTGATACAAAACTTGTTTTTAGAGTATTGACAAACTCCCATGACAATCCTGGTAGCTGGGAAACAGTTATTGATGCCCAAACCGGAGAAGTTATCAGTGTGAAAGATATTTCAGTATATCATCACAACAGAAATGAAGACCCCGGTACCAGAAAAAATAAAAAAGACGACGGAGCCAAGAAAACGACCTTGGAAACGGGTTCTGCCTATATTTTCCAGCCTGATCCGCTTTCCCAGATGCAGGTAGCTTATGGAGGACAGTATGTTGACGGAAGTGATGCTACCAATGCGAGTCTGGATGCGGCAAGAACTCTGGTGACTATTCCTGAACTGGAATTGGCTGCAGGAGTCTACAAATTAAAAGGAACTTACGTGGAAATTAAAGAACTGGAATCCCCAAGTACAGGACTTTTTACACAGGCAACCAACCAGTTTCTTTTTAACAGAAATGATCAGGGTTTCGAAGCCGTAAATGCTTACTGGCACCTTGATAACAATTTACGGTATATCAATATTACCCTTGGAATCCCATGTGTTCCTTCCCAGTATAATGGAGTTTTAAGATTTGACCCTCACGGATTGAGCGGGGCTGATAATTCCCATTATATACCTTCAAATGATACTTTAGCCTTCGGGGAAGGAGGAGTAGATGATGCAGAAGATGCAGACGTTATCATTCATGAATTAGGACACGGAATCCATGACTGGCTTACCAATGGAAGCTCATCTCAGGTTCAGGGGCTAGGTGAAGGCTCAGGAGATTATTGGGCACAGTCTTATAGCAGAAGCTTAAATCAATGGCCTTCTTCTGCGCCAGCTTATCACTGGATGTTCAGTTGGGATGGGCATAATCCTTTCTGGGCAGGGAGAGTTACCAATTATACGGCGACTTATCCTTCCGGGATTGTTGGGTCAATTCATACAGATGGGCAAATCTGGGCTTCAGCCTTAATGAGAATTTATAGCCAGATCGGAAAAGAAAAGACAGACAGAGCTTTTCTGGAGGGTTTGGCACTGACAGGATCAAATACCAACCAGCAAAATGCAGCTATTGCCGTAAGACAGGCTGCAATAGATATGCTTGGACAATTTGGATTTACCTGTAGCGATATCAATATAATGACCCAGGAATTTACTGCTACAGGATACATCCTGCCGGAATACAGTTGTGCATTAAGTACCAAAGAATTAGCTAAAGAAAATCAGACTAAAATATATCCAAATCCTGCCACTGATGTGCTCATTGTTTTATTAAAAGGAAATAAAGAAGAAAAAGCCGAAATCTATAATATGGAAGGCAGAAAAGTAATGGAAACCACTATTGGAAACGGAAATAATAAGATTGATATTTCAAATCTCCAGTCCGGAAATTATATTCTGTCCGTAAAAGGAGTAGAGTTATCATCCAAGTTTATTAAGAAATAAAAACCTAAGAATATGTTTAAATCCGGTGTCTTTGCATCGGATTTTTTTTGTTTAAACCAAATTCTATGGGGATTGTTTACTTGCATTCATCTAAAATAGTATATTTGTACCAACTATAAAGAAACTAAAAAGAATGCTTGTAATAGGAATTGCCGGAGGAACAGGATCCGGCAAAACTACAGTTGTTGACAAAATAATGCAGCAGCTTGATATTGAAGGAATGAATATCCTTTCCCAGGATAATTATTATCATGACAACCCGAATCTTACACTGACAGAGAGAGAAGCGCTCAATTATGACCATCCAAAGTCCATAGATTTCGATTTAATGATAAAACATGTAAAAGCTTTAAAAAATAATGAGTCTATAGAACAGCCCATTTACAGCTTTGTAACCCATTCCCGAACTGGCGACCACGTCACTGTAGAACCTAAGAATGTATTGGTAGTAGAAGGTATTCTGGTACTTACGAATAAAGAACTGCTGAAAGAATTTGATCTAAAAGTATTTGTTCATGCCGATTCTGATGAAAGACTGATCAGAAGGATCAGGCGGGATACCCAGGAAAGGGGGAGAGACCTTAACGAAGTTCTTCACCGTTACCAGACCACACTAAAACCAATGCACCAGGAATTCATAGAGCCATCTAAGAATGAAGCAGATTTAATCATTCCGAATATGAGACAGAATTCCGTAGCGATTGACTTTTTAACTACCGTTATTAAAAACTCGTTGAGAAAACATTAAAATGAAAGAAAACAAACTTATTAAAGACATTCAGCCGAAATCTGAAACATTCAAAATGATCCAGAAATATGTTCTGAATAAGTACACCATTACCATCTGTATGTTTCTGGTCTGGATGATTTTCTTTGATAAAACCTCTTTCCTTGTTATTAATGAACTGAACGGCGAGATCAGCCGATATGAAGACCAGCTTGAATATTATAAAAAAGAGTACGAAAAAAACGATGCTTTTTATAAAAAGCTGATGAATAATAAATCGGAAAAAGAAAAATACGCAAGAGAAAATTATTTCATGAAAAAACCGGATGAAGAGATTTTTATTCTGGTTGTAGACAGCACTAATATTGCTAAAAAATAAAAACATTTGAAGCGTGAATTGTCAATAGTGGTTTTTTTATTCACTATTTGATTTGCGAAGCAAAATTCACAATTTCGTCATAATAAACAGCCAATGTCAGCAGATATACTTCCAAACTGGGAAAATTTAGTAAAAAACCAGCTTAAAACAGAAGACATTTATTCCATTTTAAAGAAAGAAAATCTTGAAGGAATTGATGTAAAACCTTTTTACACTGAAGTTCAGAAACCACTGGCAAATCTGCCGAAAGTTGAAGAAAATACTCATCTGGTGGCCAGATATCATGAAAGTCTGGAAGAAGACGTATTTGCATTTCTTCTGGATCATAATGTAGAAAACCTTGAACAAAAAACAATTTTTGTCAATAATAAAGATCTTGCCGGACATATCAGTCCAAAAGAAGAAGACCAGTATTTTTCGCTGATTGATGTTTTTAATGAAAAAGAAGGTACTATTGATGACCAACTGGCTAAAGAGCTTTTATCAAAAGATTTTAAAAGAAATATCTGTATTGATGTTTCACTTCATCAGAATGCCGGAGCTGCCATTTATCAGCAGTTGGGAATTGCATTGGCAAAAACAAAAGAGCTTATAGAAGAATATGGAACTGAAATTCTAAATAAGCTGATTTTCAGAATAGCAGTCGGAGGAAATTATTTCTTTGAAATGGCTAAGCTGAGAGCATTTAAGATAGTTTTTAACCAGCTTACAAAGGAATATGGTTTAAATGAAACCCCTTATATCTTTGCAGAAACATCTCTGAGAAATAAAGCTGTTGCAGATAATGAAAACAATCTTATCCGTTCTACATTGGAACTGGCTTCTGCAATGATTGCAGGAGCTGATGCTGTTTTCAGCAATAACTATCTCGTGGACAGAAGTACTGATAATTCTGAAGAAATCTCTTTTAAACAGCAGATTGTTCTTGCTTATGAAAGCATCATTAATGTATTTGAAGATGCATCAAATGGGAGTTATTATGTGGAAGATATTACCCGCCAGATTGCGGAAAAATCCTGGGCACTGTTTGTTGAAATAGAGGAAGCGGGTGGTTACCTTGAACTTTTGAAGCAGGGAATTGTTCAGAAAAAGATTTATGACCATGCTGTTGAAGAGCAGAAATGGGTGGAAGAAGGAAAAATAAAGCTGATCGGGGTGAATTTATACCCCAAATTAGACGTTAAAAGATCAGTTGAAGACCTATACAGCGAAAAAGAAATAAAAGTCGTACGTTGGGCTGAAATGTTTGAGTAACTTATAGGTTTCCCAGATTTCTTAGACACACAGATAATCTGTTACAAGATATCTTTTTTATAAAACACACAAACACAATGAAGGAAAATGAGATAAGTTTTTATGTCAGAAAATGTATATTCTCTGTCTATAATGAGCTTGGACCGGGTTTATTGGAAAAAGTTTATGAAAAAGCTCTGGCTTATGAACTTGGGAACAATGGATTGATAGTAAAAACGCAGATCCCAATGAACCTTAAATTTAAAGATACTGTTATAGAATCCGGATTTATTGCTGATATTATTGTTGAAGATAAAGTGATTATAGAAGTGAAAGCAGTCACAGATATAGGTAATATACATCATCAGCAATTATTAACTTATTTAAAACTTACTGGATTAAAACTGGGAATTTTAGTGAACTTTAATACTGACTATATCAGTAAAAGTATTTTCAGAAAAGTAAATGGAGAATTAGATTAAAAATTATTCAACCACAGATTACACAGATTTGCACAGATGTTTTACGCTTAATTTTCTTATATATATTTCTATATAGAACTTTATACATAATAATCTGTGCAAATCTGTGTAATCTGTGGTTAAAAAAATAAAATCATTAAGTAATGAAGGAAAAGCTTATTGAAATTATTATTCGAATAAGGAAATAAATATATTTCAGAAAATAGACAGTGAAAAAAAATCAGTCTGATCGATTATATAGCAAATGCCTAGTAAATCTGTGGGAAATAAAATAAACAAACCAGAAATTCAGGAGTATATCAAGGCAAATCTCAATACAGATCTGCATTCTCTTCTGTTAAAAAAATCCCCGTTCCCGGATGTTTCCATGCAGGAAATTGTTCAGCAGATCAAAGGAAAACAGACTGCCCAGAAGAAATTTCCTTTTCTTTTGAAAGACGGAATTATTTTCCCTCCGCAGCTTAATCTGGAGCAGTCATCTTCAGAGGCTACGGCACTTTATAAATCACAAATCCTTAAAGGAAATAAGTTTATTGATCTTACCAGCGGTTTTGGAATTGATGCCTATTATCTGTCTCAAAACTTTAAAGAGGTTACTTTGGTTGAGCGGAATCCTGAATTATTGAAAATTGTAGAGCATAACTGGCATATTTTAGACCGAAAGGCTGTATTCATCAATCAGGATCTGGATGATTTTTTGAACGTTAATGAAGAACACTTTGACGTCATCTATTTAGATCCTGCAAGAAGGGATCAGAACAAAAACAAAGTTTTTCTGCTCGAAGATCTTTCACCTGACATTCTTCAGATCAAAGACAGGCTTCTTGCTATAGCAGATCAGGTAATTATAAAACTTTCTCCGTTAATCGATCTGAAGTATTTAATATCCGTCTTACCGGATATTTTCAGGATAGAAATTATAGCTGTTAAAAATGATGTTAAGGAAGCTGTTATTTTCCTTTCCGGTGAAAAAAGAGATGGAATTACAGTAGATTGTATCAATCTGGAAAGCGATGAATCTGCCTTTACATTTAAATTTGGAGAAGAAGAAAATGTTCAGGGAGTATATTCTGAGCCTGAAAAATTTATTTACATTCCTAATAACAGTATTTTAAAAGCAGGTGTTTTTAATCTGATTTCGGAAAGATTCAGGCTTAAAAAGCTTCATCCCAATACCCATATTTATACTTCAGCTCAAAAAGTTGATGGCTTTCCGGGAAGGATTTTGGAAATGGAAACTGTTGAATCTAAGCAGATTAAAAAGAAAGAGCAGTTCAATATTATTTCAAAGAATTATCCCTTAAAACCTGAAGATATCAAAAAGAAATACGGGATAAAAGACGGCGGAAAAGACTACCTTATTTTTACACAGTCCAAAAAAGGGAAAATTATTTTAAAATCAGTATAAAAATGTTGCCGAAAAAAGCAGGATTTCTTACTTTTGGGCAATCAAAAATTTAAGCATGAAATCGCTTGCTGTAAAAATAATTGAAACAGAGTAAATAATGCGATTCCATATGACCTTAGAAAAATAAATTTTGCATATGAAAAAATTAATTATATGTTTAGCTGTTGCAACAGTAGCCGTAAGCTGTAAAAAGATCCAGGCGGGAGGAAACAAGAATACTCTGAAACTGGAAGAAGGAGTAGAAAGATATTCCGACGATGTACAGGTAGGAGGTGAAGCACACGGTCATGAAGCTGCTGCAGGACATGGTTCTGAACATGCTGAGAAAAAATCTCAGGTTTCTATTGATTTAAATGGAGTTGCTTTGAAAGGTTTTGCTAACGGGATGGAAGACAGCATGATCAAGTACCTTAAATCAGGACAATACGCTTCTGCAACAGAAGACGGATTGAAAAGTGTATGGTATGACTTTGATAATGTAAACTTCAAAATAGGTTCTGCCAATCAACTGGAAGCTGGTTCTCAGGAGCAGCTGGACAACCTGGCTAAAATTTTGAAGGCTTACCCGGATTCAAAAATCAAAATCGGTGGTTATACTGACAAAACCGGAGATGAAGCTAAAAATGTAAAATTATCTCAGGATAGAGCCAATTTCATTAAGGCTCAACTTACAAGCTTAGGCGCCGGAGGACAGATCGTTTCAGCAGAAGGATACGGAAGCCAGTTTGCAAAAGTGGACGCAAAAGCATCTGATGCAGAAAGAGCATCTGACAGAAAAATGTCTGTAAGATTTACAAAATAAGCCAAATACAATAAAGTACATAAATGCCTTGCTCAAGCAGGGCATTTTTTTTATTTTTAACGAAACAAATTTTTAAAATGCAAGAGACATTAAATTACATTAACGAAAACAAACAGCGTTTCGTGGATGAATTATTTGAGTTATTGAGAATTCCTTCTATTTCTGCAGATCCGGCTTATAAAAATGATGTATTGAAGTGTGCGGAAGTATGTGCAGAACACCTTAAAAATGCGGGTGCAGATAATGTTGAAGTATGCAAAACAAATGGCTATCCTATCGTTTTTGGAGAAAAGATATTAGATAAAAACCTTCCTACGGTGCTTGTATATGGGCATTATGACGTACAGCCCGCAGATCCGCTGGAACTATGGAAAAAGCCACCTTTCGAACCATATATTGAAAAAACAGAGCTTCATCCGGAAGGTGCAATCTTCGCAAGAGGTTCTGCAGATGATAAAGGGCAGTTTTTCATGCACGTAAAAGCTTTTGAAGCTATGATGAAAACTAATGCTCTTCCTTGTAATGTAAAATTCATTTTAGAAGGTGAAGAAGAGGTAGGATCTGTAAGTTTAGGAGATTTCGTTAACGAAAATAAAGAAAAACTGGCTTGTGACTGCATCCTTATTTCTGATACACACATTTATAGCAACGAACAGCCTACTGTAACTACAGGTTTGAGAGGGTTAAGCTATGTGGAAGTTGAAATTGAAGGACCAAACAGAGACCTGCATTCAGGGCTTTACGGAGGGGCAGTTCCGAACCCGATTCATGTACTTTCCAGAATGATTGCCAAGCTGATTGATGAAGACGGACATATTACCATCGATGGATTCTATGATAATGTGGAGGTTGTTTCAGATGCAGAAAGAGCGGAAATGAACAAGCTGAAGGATAATCCTGAAGAATTTAAGAAATCTATCGGACTCAAAGGAGTGGAAGGTGAAAAAAGCTATACAACGCTTGAAAGAACCTCTATACGCCCTACCTTAGATTGTAACGGTATCTGGGGCGGATATACAGGAGAAGGAGCTAAAACAGTGATTCCTTCAAAAGCTTCTGCTAAAATCTCCATGCGTCTGGTTCCTTATCAGACTCCTGAAGAAATTACTGAGAAATTCACAAAATACTTTGAAAAGATTGCTCCTGATAATGTAAAAGTAAAAGTAACGCCTCACCACGGAGGAATGCCATATGTTTTACCAAGTGATACCAAAGAATTTTTAGCAGCTAAACAGGCTATGGAAACTGCATTTGGTAAAGAAGTTCTTCCTTACAGAAGTGGTGGAAGTATCCCGATTACAGCAATGTTCGAAAAAGTATTAGGTGCTAAATCTGTATTAATGGGCTTCGGCTTGGATTCAGATGCAATTCACTCGCCGAATGAGCATTACGGTCTGTTTAATTTCTATAAAGGAATTGAAAGTATTCCATTGTTCTTCGAGAATTATTCGAAATGATAAATATTAATCCTCAATTATTTTTTGAGGATTTTTTTTATTCATTTTCATGATTTATTTTAGATACTAACTAATATAGTAAATATTTTGTAATTAAAAGTGATATTTTTTTTGAACATTGATTTATATTTTGTAATTTCATGAGATAATAACAAAATATAAAAACTATGACAAAACTCTTTACTTCTTTAGCAACTTTGATTATTGCTGGGACAGCATTTTCCCAGGTTATAACTCAAAACACAACGTCTAATACAGTTTCCGCGACCGGTGCTGTTGCTTGTGCTAGTGGTGCTACAAGCACTAACTATTATACTGCAGATAATTCTTATTTAAGATTGTTTAAGCTGTCAGATTATGCAATAAATTATAATTATAAAATTACTAATATTGCATTTGGTGTGCAATTAGCATCAAGAACAGTTGCAGGAAGCTCTACGAATATTGGCGGCACATTTCCCGTTGAAGTTTGGCTTTATACTACAGCGGGTACTACACCAGTCTATGCAAATATGACTTCAGTTTCGGGAACAAGTCCGCTTACTACCGTAAATGTTTCTTCTGCCAATAATGCGGCTATGGTAAATACTGGTACAGCTGTAAACCAAACGATTCCTGCGGGATCTAATTTTGTAGTTGAAATCTGGCATGATGGTAATACAGGCCGTTTGGGTACCACAGCAAGTCCATATGAGAGGTTTTATATGGGAACCCATCCTGGTGGACAATCGGGTCCTTCTTATTTAGCATCAGAAACATGCGGAATAACGACTCCAACTGCAACGGGAACCGGAGCATTAGCAAGTTTTGCTTCTGCGCAGTGGGTGATGACTATAACAGGACAAAATGCAACATTAGGAACTACTGAAGTTATAAATTCTAAAGACTTACAGATTTATCCAAATCCCGTAAAAGATATTTTAAGATTTAAATTTGGAAATAATTTAAAGTCTGAAAGTATTGAAATAGTAGATATGAGTGGAAGATTAATTACTTCAATCAGCAATAACAAAAATGTAAATGAAGTCAATATGTCAAGTTATGCTAAAGGAAGTTATGTTCTTAGAGTAAAAGCAAGCGATGATAAAGTTTATATTCAGAAAATTATTAAAGAATAGTTTAAGTGATAGTTTGTATAAATGATATTAAAAAGAATATTATATCATTTTTGACAAAAAATGCTCTTTCTAAAAATTTATTAAAATTACTAATAAATCTTATTATAGGTAAAACGCTCCAATTAGGAGCGTTTTTTTGGGTGAAAGAATGAAAATAAATAATAATCCAGAAATGGAAAATTTATAATATTCTCATTGAAGTAATATTTTGTCGATTTTCTTTTGCTAAAATCACTATTCACAGGATTGTGTTCTTGTTCGAACGCGTTCCATTCTCTATATGGTCATTATTGATTATTTAATTTCTTTAAATTAATTTAAATCATTTGTTATATTTTTCAAACCTATAAAAATATAGAATATTAATTTTTTATTCGATATTTTTAATGATTTTTCAATTCATTTGTTGTTTTGTGTATATATTTACAATGAAATAATTTAAAAAAAAATCATTATGAGAAAAATTTTATTTTTGATAGCAGGGGCTGTATTTTCAGTAAATGCTTTCGGGCAGACCATTGTATCGGAAAATTTTAATGCATTCACAGCTGGTAATGTAGGGTCTGATACTACAGCAACAACGGCAGGTCAGGGAGGTTACTACCTTTACACCGGAACAGCTGCTGATTATCAGATTGCAATGATAGATGCAGCACACGGAAATTCCTTAAGAATTACAAGCGGAGCAGGATATAGTTCTACAGCAGTTACAAATAATAGGTATGTATTAAAACCAGTTTCTACTACAGCCACAGCTGGAAATAATATTTTGAAGGGTTCATTACAGTTTTATACAGGAGCTGCTACGGGTGCCGGAATAATTGAATGTATTGTTACTGATGCTACTATGGGAATTGTTGGAATAAATTATGATTTTACTACTAAAAAAATTACAGGCATGGGTAGATTAACAGCTGTTGCTACGGGAACTGCCAGTTTTTATAATATTCCTCTTGGAGCTGCTACTTACCCTGCGAATACTTGGGTATCAGTTTCTTTTACATATAATAAAACTACAGGAGCCTGTTCTTGGACTTATCCTGAAGGAACATATACATTTTCAAATCCAGCCTATACAGCTTCTCCTGGTTTAACGCCTACTCAACTTGACTTTATTTCTTTAACCAATACAGGTAATACTGTTGCTAATCAATCGGCAGTTGATAATGTTAATTTATCATTTGTAAATACGGCTACTTTAGGTACCAACGAGACAGTATCTGTCAAAGAAGGTTTAGTTATTTATCCAAATCCGGTAACTGATTATTTAACTGTTAAATCTGATTCTAAGGTTTATAGAATAGAAGTTTATGATATGGCCGGAAGAAATATGAACAGTAAACTGAATGGAGATAAAGTAGATGTTACTAATCTTAGCTCAGGAAACTATATCATCAATATAGAGACTAAAGAAGGGAAATCTACTCAAAAATTTATTAAAAAGTAAAATACTGATAAATCTTGGTATCAGCAAAACGCTCCAATTGGAGCGTTTTTGTTATTTTAGAGAATTAAAATTAAATAACATGCCAGAAAATAAAGTTGCTTATATAACCGGAGGAACCAAAGGAATAGGTTTTGGAATAGCCAGGATATTATTGGAAAATGGTATTTCAGTGGCGTTTTCAGGACGTAAAAGAGATGATGTGGAGAAAGCTGAAGAAGAACTTAGAAAATACTCAGAAAATGTTCTGGGGATTGTCTCAGATGTACGAAGTCTTGAAAGTGAAGAAGAAGCTGTAAAATATACCATTGCAAAATTTGGAAAACTGGATTTTGTTATTGCCAATGCCGGATTGGGGATATTCAAGCCTGTAGATGAGCTAACTGCTCAGGAATGGAATGATATGATAGAGACCAATCTCACAGGTGTTTTTTATACTTTAAAAGCCTCCGTAGAAGAACTAAAGAAGACAGAAGGTTATTATATTACGGTTTCAAGCCTGGCGGGAGCCAATTTCTTTGAAAACGGAACAGGTTACAATGCTTCTAAATTCGGAGTGGTGGGATTTACTCAGGCAGCAATGATTGACCTTAGAAAATATAATATTAAATCTACCGTCATTATGCCAGGATCGGTGGCCACAAATTTTAACGGAAATATTCCTTCAGAAAAAGACAGCTGGAAAATTCAGCCCGAAGATATGGGGAATCTGGTGCTCGATATTTTAAAAATGAATCCGCGTGTTCTGCCAAGCAAGATTGAGTTTAGGGCAACAAAACCTGCTTAGAAACTACATTTAATGTATTGAATAGTAAAATAATAAGTATTATGCATGCATAATATATTTTTTAATTATATTAGCAACAGTAAAATATAACAAAATCTCAGCATAAAACTCTAGGTTCTTTTATGCACAAAAGGGAAAAAATAAAATAGTACACATGAAAATATTAGTTTGTATCAGTAGTGTTCCGGATACTACTTCCAAGATTAACTTTACGGCAGATAAATCTGCTTTCGACAAAAATGGAATTCAGTGGGTAATTAATCCTTTAGATGAATTTGCGTTGACAAAAGCGGTTAAACTTCAGGAATCTCAGGGTGCAACTGTAACAGTGATCAACGTAGGGGATGCTGCTACAGAACCGGTAATCAGAAAGGCATTAGCTATTGGTGCCAATGACGCGGTGAGAGTAAACCTTGATCCTAAAGACAGCTATTCTACAGCAAAAGAAATTGCAGCTGTAGCTCAGAACGGAGGGTATGATCTTATCCTTTGCGGAAAAGAATCGATTGATTATAACGGAGGTTCTGTACCGGGAATGGTGGCTCAGTTATTGAACCAGCCTTTTGTAAACGCATCTGTAGGTTTAGATGTAGCCGGAAGTGAAGCTACTGCTATCAGAGAAATTGAAGGTGGAAAAGAAACTATATCAGTAAAATTACCTGCAGTAATCGCAGGGCAAAAAGGATTGGTAGATGAAAAAGATCTTATCATCCCGAATATGAGAGGAATCATGTCTGCAAGAACGAAGCCTTTACAGGTAGTAGAGCCTGCTTCTTCTGAAGTAAAAGTTCAGGGAGTAACTTATGACAGTGTGCCGCCAAGAGCTGCTGTGAAAATGGTTTCTCCTGATAACCTGGATGAGTTGGTAAGATTACTTCACGAAGAAGCTAAAGTAATCTAATCTTAATCCTTTAATTTTTAATCTTTAAATTTAAGAAAAATGGCAGTATTCGTATACGCAGAAAATATAAACGGAGTTTACAAAAAGGCAGCTTTGGAAGCCGTGTCTTATGCTAAAGCAATTGCAGATCAGGCAGGAGATACCGTTACGGCAATCTCTGTGAACCCTACAGATTCTTCAGATTTATTATATAAGTATGGAGCATCAAACGTTATTAATATCAAAGACGAAGGTCTTAAAAATTTCTCAGCAAAAGCATTTGCTCAGGCTGTAAGTGAAGTTGCAGATGGAAATACTATTGTTTTCCCTCATACAACAGACGCTTCTTCTATTGCTCCAATGCTTGCAGTAATGAAGAACTATTCTTTAATTACTAATGTTTTGGAAACACCGGAAAGCCTTTCTCCATTCCAGGTGAAAAGAAAAGCATTCTCAGGAAAAGGATTCATGCATGCCAAAGCTGAAGGAAACGGTGTTATCGTTACCGTTTCACAAAATGCTTTCGGAGTAAAAGAAAATTCTGTATCCGGATCAGAAGAAGTGAAAAACTTGTCAGTAGCTAATGAAGATACTAAGGTGATCTCTCATGAGCAGAGCTCAGGTAAATTGGATCTTAAAGAAGCTGAAGTTGTTGTTTCTGCAGGAAGAGGGATGAAAGGTCCTGAAAACTGGGGAATGATTGAAGACCTGGCTAATGTTCTTGGTGCTGCTACAGCATGTTCAAAACCGGTTTCAGATATCGGCTGGAGACCTCACACAGAGCACGTGGGACAGACAGGTAAGGCAATTTCACCTAATCTTTATATCGCAGTAGGTATTTCAGGAGCTATCCAGCATTTAGCCGGGGTAAACTCTTCTAAAACTATTGTAGTAATCAACAATGACGCTGAAGCACCATTCTTCAAATCTGCTGATTATGGAGTAGTGGGAGATGCTTTCCAGATTATTCCTGCATTAACTGAGAAAATTAAAGCAATAAAAGGATAAAACAGTCAATAGTGAATTTTACTTCGCAGGTCAATGTTGAAGTTTAATATTGACACGAAGTAATTCACAATTTACAATTCACCTATAAATAAAAGTTCGGGCTTTTCCGGGCTTTTATTTTTGCGTAAAAAACTGAAATCACAACAAAAAATTAATCTATATTTGTAGCTATGGATTATAAACAGCTAATTATTCGCGGAATATCGTACAGCCAGACCCAATCGGGGGCTTACGCTTTGTTATTGGAACATGAAGAATCACATATAAAATTACCTGTTGTCATAGGAAATTTCGAGGCTCAGTCCATTTCACTGGGACTGGAAAAAGATATCCATCCGCCTCGTCCGCTTACCCATGATTTATTCACAAAATTTATTGTTTCTGCCCACTATGAATTGGTTTCAGTAATTATTTACCAAATCGTAGACGGCGTATTTTTTTCTAATATCAATTTCAAAAATAAAGCTAATAACGAAGAGCTGATTCTGGATGCAAGAACTTCTGATGCCGTAGCAATGGCAGTAAGATTTGATGCTCCTATTTTTACCACTCAGCAGGTTCTTAATGAAGCCGGAATTCTTCTTGAACTGGAAGATGTTTCAAAAGAAGAACAGCCGTTCTCCGAAACCGTACAGTCTGAAGACAGTTTAAAAGCTGTATCTATGGAAGAGCTTCAGAAATTACTTGAAGAAGCTGTAAAAGAAGAAGACTTTGATACCGCTCTGGAAATTCAGGAAGAAATTAAAAGGAGAAAAAAGAAAATTGACTAAAAAGACACTTTATACTAAACTATGAATTTAAAATTACGACTTACCATCCTCAGTTTTCTCCAGTTTTTTGTTTGGGGAGCATGGCTGATTACGATGGCTAATTTTTGGTTCGGTACAAAACACTGGGATGGAACTCAGTTTGGGGCCGTTTTCGGAACCATGGGAATAGCTTCTATTTTTATGCCGACCATTACAGGGATTATTGCCGACCGTTGGGTGAATGCAGAACGAATCTATTCCGTGTTGCATATCCTTTATGGAGCTATCCTTTTTGTTCTGCCTCATTCTGCAGATCCTAATTCTTTTTTCTGGCTTATGCTTCTGGCTATGTGCTTTTACATGCCTACCATTGCTCTTGCCAATTCCATTTCCTATACCATTCTGAAAAACAGTAATCTGGATGTAGTAAAAGATTTTCCTCCCATTAGGGTATGGGGAACCATAGGGTTTATTGTGGCTATGTGGATTACGAATCTTACAGGGAATAAAGCAACGGAAGGGCAGTTTTATATTGGTGGAGCTATTGCTATATTTTTAGGAATTTATGCGCTGACTTTACCAAAATGCCCACCACAGAAACTGATTGATAAAAATGCTCCTTTATCCGAACAGTTGGGGCTTAATGCATTTAAGCTTTTTGGGAGCTACAAAATGGCATTATTCTTCCTGTTTTCAATGCTTTTAGGTGCAGCTCTTCAGTTGACCAATGCTTATGGGGATGTATTCTTAAGTGAATTTTCACATTTTCCTAAATATGCAGATTCATTTGTAGTGCAGAGATCTACAATTATTATGTCGATTTCGCAGGTTTCAGAGACTCTGTTTATCTTGGCGATTCCTTTCTTTCTGAAGAAGTTTGGAATCAAAAAAGTAATGCTGATGTCAATGTTGGCATGGGTGCTTAGATTTGGTTTCTTTGCTTATGGAGTTCCGGATGGATTCGGGCTTTCACTCATTATCTTCTCTTGTATCGTATACGGAATGGCATTTGATTTTTTCAATATTTCAGGTTCTCTTTTCGTAGAAACAACTACTGATAAAAAAATCAGATCTTCAGCACAGGGATTATTTATGATGATGACCAATGGTTTTGGTGCTCTTTTCGGAAGCTATATTGCAGGATGGGCTATTGATAAATTTTTCACACACAAATTTACAAACGCTACAGATCTTTCTGCATATCTGGATACAACAGCTGATAATCCTACTTTCCTTGAAATCCTTAAGAACAGTTTTAATTCAGGTGTAAATGCTGACGGAACACTTTCATCTATAGTAATGGTAAAAGACTGGCAGAATATCTGGCTTTCATTTGCAATTTATGCATTGGTTCTTGCTGTATTTTTTGCAGTTTTGTTCAGGCATAAACATAATCCGGATGAAGTTTCTTCAGTAAATCATTAATTTTATTATACTGATTATTAATATATTAAATTGCACTTTTGAAAAAGAGTGCAATTTTTTTTATTTTCAGGCAACCTTTTACAAAAAATTCCGTCTTATAGATAGAAACTGATACATGGAGAATCTTGAAAAGAATTTTTTACTGGCAAAAAAACAGGACCGGATGGCCCAGAAGGCTCTCTATGAAATGTTTTCAGCTAAAATGCTTGCCATATCAAATTCTTATACAAATAATCTTCATGATGCGGAAGATATTCTGGTGAGCGCATTTATGAAATGTTTTACCAAACTGGATGAATGCAGGGACTGGAAAAGCTTTCCGTTCTGGCTGAGGAAAATAATCGTCAATGATTCTATAAGCTTCGTAAGGAAAAACAGAAATGTTCTGTATGCAGATATAGAAATTGCAGATGATTATTCTGATGAAGACCTGGATGAGAGTCTCCATGACATCAATATCGAAGAGATATTCTCACAAATGCCGACAGGCTACAGACTGATCTTTAACTTATATGTATTTGAAGAAAAAAAGCATCAGGAAATTGCGGAAATTCTGAATATATCAGAAGGAACCAGCAAAAGCCAGCTGAGCAAAGCAAAAAAATGGCTTACAGAATTTTTAAAAGCGAAAGAACATGAAAAAAGAAATACTGAAACAATTAAAATCTGATTATGAGAGGCTCGAAATAAAGCCTTCAGCAGATCTTTGGGACAGAATAGATCAGAAATCAGAAGAAACAACTGAAACTGTATCAAAACCGTCTTTTCAGTGGTGGAAATATGCTGCCGTTATATTGGTATTGATCTCTGTAGGTACTCTTATTTATTATAATAGGTCCGGAAATAAATTTGATTATAAAAAAACAGACTATATCGTTAAGGATGTCTTGGAAAAAACAGTAAATCCTGTAAATTCTGATCATGAAAATCAATCTGTTATTTCAAATAATGATCCGGCCCGGATTCAGAGTAAGGAAGTAAAAATTGTAAGTGAAAACCATGAAAAACTAAACTCTGATAAAGGTTTGGATCTCAAAAAAGAAAAAAATACAGCTGTTAAGCAGATAACTGAAGAAAAGGAACAGCAGGTTGTAGCTCATCAATCTGAAAATCAATCAATCAATCAGGGAAAAACAGAGATCAGCAATGCTACTGATTTACCCGTTATTGCAGAGGTTCAAAGAGCAAAATCCAGTTACATCGATGCCAATGATCTTCTTCAGGGAAGGGAATATGATAAGGCCCGTGTAAAGGCCAATAATGACGACCGGAAATTTGGTGTGATTCACTTTGATAAAGTTGTTCCGAATGTAGGTAATGTAACGGTTTTGGGAGTAACAGTTTATCTGGATTCCAAATAATCTGAAAGTTTTACAAAAAATAAAATACTGCCCTTGAAGAGGTCAGAGCAAAAATATTGTCTAAAAATTAATAAAAAATATGAGAACAAAGTTAGCTTTAATGACTGCCATACTGGCTTTTGCCTGCAGTTTTGCTCAGGAAACACCGGAAATGAATCCGAAAATAAAACTTTATTCCAGAAAGATCGACAGCATTGTAGTATCCGAAAAGTTAAAAATGAATACAGAACTGGATGCGATAGATAAAAGCTTCAGCGAAAAAAAGATCACCATTGAAGAAAAACAGAAGCAGCGTGAAGAAACAGCACGGAAATACCAGCAAGCGATTAACGAAAAAGTAGATGCACAGCAGCAGGAGCTTGAGGCGGCAACAAAAGAAATGGTTAAAAATTCTGTTTTCATGGATCGTGACTCAACACGCTCTAAAAATGAATTCCGGATTGGTCATGACGGTGTAAACGTGAAATTCGGGCAGAATAAGGAAAGACGAGATCCAAAATTCTTCCTGAGAACTGTTGATCTTTCCGTAAGTATAATGGGAAGCGGTCTTACTTCAAAAGATGAACCATTCAATTTTTATAACGGTGATTCAGATACCAGAAATACGATAATTAATTCTTCTCAGTTTGCTTTACGTTATGAAGATCAGATCGGAGGTTTCAGAAGTCCAGTTTTTTACCGTTTTGGCTTAGGAGTCAGATCGGACCGATATGTTCCTAAATATGGAAAAGTTTTCAAACAAGATAATAACAGCCTTTTTGTAGATGATTTTGACCGGGGTAGCTTAAGAAAGACAAAGCTGAATGTTCATTATCTTTATGTGCCTCTGGACCTCAGATTTGTTTTGAATCCTAAGTATACGGAATATAAAGGAGTGAGCTATCTGGATAATAGAAAAAAACAGCTAAGCCTGATTATGGGAGTGTACGGTGGTTTAAGACTGGGAAGTAGCAACTATATTAAATATTCAAACGAAAATTCCAGAAGAATTGTAGAAAGAGAGAGAATGATGCACGGAGTGAATGACTTTATTTTTGGGAGTAAATTCGGGATCAGCTATGCAGGCTTTAACCTGTTTGTTCAGAAAGATTTTATACCGGCATTTAATGACAGTGCTCTGCTGAAGAAAAAATATGGTCTTCAGATTGGGATTGAGATCGCTAATCTTGATTTTTAATTTAGCAATAAATATTAATTTTTCTTGAATTAAATATAAATTTAATGGTCTTTCTTTATGTCTGATAAGTGTCTGTATGAAGATAAGCCGTTTTTAAAACACACTGTTTAAAAGTGTGTTTTTTTTTGTATTTTGGCACTTTAGTAAATATGAAAAACATTCAGTTATTAGGATTGATATTAGTAGTGGCAGGTAGTTTTCTGCCGCTTGTTCATGTTCCCATTATCGGGAACTGGAACTACTGGAAACTGGATCATTATCTGGCTATTGCTTGCTGGATTTTTGCTGCATGTGCAGTTTTCGGGATTGTTAATAACAATGGAAAAGTGGTAAGATTCTTCGGAATACTTTTGCTTATTCTTTTTGCATTCACCCTTGTTGCTGTAAAAATGCAGTCATTGGAATATTTCAGCTTTGTACCATTTAAATCCTGGAGGGAAGCATTTGCAGGAGTTGTAAAGCTGAAATGGGGCTGGATTGCAGAATTTTCAGGAGCTTTCCTTATGATTTTTGCTACAGGTAATAAGAAAGTAAATAAACGAACGCAGATATGATATATTTAAAAATTGCATCAGATGCTTAATATAATATTGAAAGCAACCAGTTTGAAACTATCTGTATAAAAAGAAAAAATAGAATTGCATAACGTTGCCAAAAGGCAAAACTTCATTAAAAAAAGTAAAATATAATACACATGAAAGAAGTATTCATAGTTTCCGCAGTAAGAACTCCTATAGGGAGCTTTATGGGAAGCCTTTCAACGGTTCCTGCTACAAAGCTGGGATCTGCTGCTGTAAAAGGGGCATTAAATAAAATTGGTCTTGATCCTAAAAATGTTCAGGAGATCTATATGGGCAATGTACTGCAGGCGGGAGAAGGACAGGCGCCGGCTCGTCAGGTAGCTTTGGGTGCAGGTCTGTCTATTGAGACACCTTCTACTACAGTAAACAAAGTATGTGCTTCAGGAATGAAGGCTGTAACAATGGCAGCACAGGCAATTAAAGCTGGTGATGCTGAAGTGATCGTAGCCGGAGGTATGGAAAACATGTCTTTGGTGCCGCACTATTATAATGCAAGAGTTGCCACTAAATTAGGCGACATCAAAATGCAGGACGGAATGGTACTGGATGGTCTTACAGACGTGTACAATAAAGTGCATATGGGAGTATGTGCAGAGAAATGTGCTGTAGACTATAGTATTTCAAGAGAAGATCAGGATAATTTTGCAATAGAATCTTACAAAAGATCTGCAAAAGCCTGGAGTGAAGGGAAATTTACTGAAGAGGTAGTTCCTGTAGAAATTCCTCAAAGAAAAGGAGATCCTGTAATTTTTGCTGAAGATGAAGAGTATAAAGCGGTAAACTTCGACAGAATTGCAACGCTTCCTACTGTATTCAAAAAAGAAGAAGGGACAGTAACGGCTGCCAATGCATCTACATTAAATGACGGTGCTTCTGCTTTGATCCTTGTTTCTAAAGAAAAAATGGAAGAACTGGGCCTTAAGCCTTTAGCAAAAATCGTTTCTTATGCTGATGCTGCCCAGGAACCTGAAAACTTTACGACTGCCCCTGCAAAGGCACTTCCGATTGCTCTTAAAAAAGCAGGTCTGGAGATTTCAGATATTGACTTCTTTGAATTTAATGAAGCATTCTCTGTTGTAGGCCTTGCCAACAATAAAATTTTAGGACTGGATGCATCTAAAGTAAACGTAAACGGTGGAGCAGTAGCTATTGGCCATCCGCTTGGTAGTTCAGGATCCAGAATCATCGTTACGCTTATCAATGTATTGAAGCAGAATAATGCAAAATATGGTGCTGCAGCGATCTGTAACGGTGGTGGTGGTGCTTCTGCTATCGTGATTGAAAATCTATAAAATTCTCTTAAAGAATATTTTACCATTAAGGAATCGATAATTTTTCTAAAATCTTATCAATTTCTTAATGGTTTTTCTATTTTTGTGCTACTAATATTTATTTGAAATGTCTGAAATTGAGAATCAACGACCTCAAAATATAAAGAATAATCCAAGGATTATGAAAGCCTGGGCGGTTTATGACTGGGCGAATTCTGTTTATTCACTGGTTATTACCTCGACTATTTTCCCTATTTATTATTCTATACTGACTACTGCGTATGAGAAAAAGGAGTATGTAGAGGAAACAAAATCATGGATTGATGTTCCGGTAAGGCATATGATAAAGATTTTCGGGAGAGAATACCAGCCGGATGCGGTATATGGATATTCACTTACGATATCGTTTTTTATTGTAGTGCTGCTTTCTCCGTTTCTGTCTTCGCTGGCTGATACCATTGGAAATAAGAAATCCTTTCTTCAGTTTTTCTGTTATCTGGGAGCCACTTCGTGTATGGGGCTTGCTATGTTTACAGGAATGCACAATGTGTTTTTAGGTCTTCTTTTCAGTATTACGGCAAGTGTTGGGTTCTGGGGAAGTCTGGTATTTTATAACTCTTTTCTGCCGGATATTGCAACGCGGGATAAGCAGGATGCACTTTCTGCAAAAGGCTATGTTTACGGATATATAGGTTCTGTAGTTCTGGTTGTGATCTGTCTGGTACTGATCCAGGTTTTTGCAAAAGGGGCGGCACAGCAGCTTTTATTTACCAGAATCAGCTTTCTGCTAACTGGTGCATGGTGGTTTGGATTTTCACAGTATACATTCAAGCACCTACCACAATTCGGGGACGTTAAAGAAAAACTTCCTAAAGATCTGGTACTTTTAAACTATAAAAATATTTTCAAGAAACATGAGGAGCAGGGTGGTTTCTTTGAGGTTCTTAAAGATAATATGAGCTTTTATAAGGACATTGCCAAAGAAAGCTTTCATGAGCTGTTCAAAGTAGGTGGCGTGTTGTTTAAAGATAAAAATTTAAAATTCTTTCTTTCCAGCTTTTTCTTTTACAGTGTCGGGATGCAGACCATTTTCTTAATGGCAACCTTATTTGGTAAAAGTGAGATCAATCTGGCTCAGGACAAACTTATTGGAACCCTTTTGGTAATCCAGATTGAGGCAATCATCGGAGCGGTAATATTCTCAAGATTATCAAAAAAAATAGGAAACAAGAACGTAATTTCAATTGCGATCATATTATGGATAGTGGCATGTCTTTGGGCATACTTCCTGAATAAAGAAAATCCTACGGTAGAATATCAGTTTTATGGAGTGGCAGCAGTAGTAGGGCTTGTAATGGGCGGACTTCAGGCCATGTCCAGATCTACTTATTCAAAACTTCTTCCGGAAGATTCTATGGAAAATACTACATATTTCAGTTTCTATGATGTGTTGGAAAAGATAGCAATCATTATAGGGACATTTATTTTTGCCACATTAATCGAGCATTTTAACAATATGCGTATTGCTGCACTTTCTATGACTGTATTCTTTGCTGCAGGCCTTATTCTGATCCGGTTTTTAAAAGTAAATATGCTGAAAAACAGAGATACCCTCTAAAAGCTTTAACAAAATACAATAAAAAGATGTCTTAAAACTAAGACATCTTTTTTTATGCTAGGTCTTATATTTTGAAAAGTAAACACATGTTAATTTGTTAATTGGCTGATTGGCATTTTAATTGCAGCAATTCTGAATCAAATTTTAATACGAATATTATGAAAAAAACACTGATCTTATCTATTCTTTTTATAGGAGTAAGTTTAGCACATGCACAAAAAACATCGAAAGTTAACTCTCAACACGGAACAAGTACGCAGCAAGACAAACATATTGAAGTAAATGGTATAGGACATAATAGTTCTTATTCTTTAGAAGGAGGAAGCGCAGAAGTTTCGGGTGGCAGTAATGTGATTACAATTAACGGTTATGCGGATAAACTTGAAGTATCCGGTACCAACAATACGGTTTATGTAGACAAAGTAGCGCGTGTTATAGTGGAAGGAGGCAATAATAAGGTGTTTTATAAGATATCGCCTACTAAAACAGGTAAACCCAATGTTTCCATTACAGGAGTAGGGAATAGTGTGAAGAAAAAGTAAATTAATTACTTATAAAATAATTGGGAGCTTATTTTGGCTCCCTTTATTTTTGGGTGAATATGCCGCTTCAGTTCTTCGGATAGGTAAACAGCTAGTATTCTTTACTGTTCTGGGTTTATTGTCTCAAATTAAGAAAAATGCTTCCTGTCGTATATCTGTTGTAAGCTGTCAAAAAAATAACTAAAAACATTGATTATTTCTCACTAAACTTTGATTTTTTTTGTTTATTTGCACATCTAATTAAGTGAAAATGATTAAGAAACTTCTACTATTATGCCTGGTGCAATGCTTTGTACTTGGTTTTTCTCAAAAACTAAGACCAGTTGCCCAAAAGATTTCCGAATTTCATGCAGCGAAAAATACTTTTCAAAAGTACGATCTTTTTGAGGTCAATAAGAATCCTGCAAAGCTTGCTGAATATAAAAGAGCAGCTACTGACATTACAGTTCTTAATGTAAAATCTGCCGAGCTTAAAAGACTGATCAGCGAAAAGCCTGAATATCTTGAAATAAGCTTTCCTTTTGAAGGAGACAGACAGATTACTGTAGAGCTTTATAAAAACCAGATTTTTACCAATGATTTTAAGGTGGTTACCAATAAAGGAGAGGTTGTGAACTATACTCCGGGTGCCTATTATATTGGAATTGTAAAAGGTGACGATACTTCTGTTGCAGCTTTCAGTTTCTTTAATAATGATATTGTTGGAGTAGCTTCTACCTCTGAACTTGGAAATGTAGTATTGGGTAAAGCGAAAAATGCTGAAGATTTTGTAAGCTATTCAGAATCTAAACTGACTGGCGCCAATCCTTTTGTATGCGGAGTAGATGAGCTGAAAGAAAATCAGACAAAAAAGGTATCATTTGACCCTTCTGTGAGCAAGAAAGCTATGACGGAGAATTGTGTGAGAATTTACTATGAAGTATGCTTTAAACCTTATCAGAATAACAATTCTGATATAACAACCACAACCAATTGGCTTACAGCTGTTCATAACAATATTGCAACACTTTACAGCAATGATGATATCAGGGTGGCATTAAATGAAATCTATATCTGGACAACACAGGATCCTTATACTGGAAATCCGAATACAAATCTGGGTAATTTTAGAAACAACAGACAGACTTTCAACGGGGATTTGGCCCATCTTATCAATGCACCGGCTACTACCAGTGTTGCTTATGTAAATTCTTTATGTGGGACTTATAAACATGCTTATTCGGGTATTTCACAGACGTATTCTAATGTTCCTGTATATTCATGGACGATTCAGGCAATGACGCATGAAATGGGGCATAGTTTAGGGTCTCCCCACACTCATGCCTGTGCCTGGAACGGAAACAATACTGCAATTGACGGTTGTGGAGCTCAGGCTGGTTACAGCGAAGGATGTACAGGTCCGATTCCTTCTACAACAGTTAAGGGATCAATTATGAGCTACTGCCACCTTATTTCAGGAGTAGGAATAAGTTTTAATAATGGTTTTGGACCGCAGCCTGCAGCCCTGATCAGAAATACGGTTGATTCAAAGCCTTGTCTTGGAACTAACTGTACTACAGCCTGTACATCTACGATTACACAGATGAATGTTTCAAACATAACCCAGGTTTCAGCGAATGCAACCTTTACTGATGCGGTTTCTACATCGTGGAAATATAAATTAACCAAAATGGATGATACTCCTGTTACATCAGGAAATACAAGCTCCCAGACATTGAATTTCAGCAGTCTTCAGCCTGCAACGTATTATAAATTATCTGTTGGTACAAACTGTTCCGGATCCAATGCATTTCAAAGAACTCAGGTGTTTCTTACGGATGCATCATGGTGTGATGGCGCTTTGTTTACAGACACAGGCGGTCAGACTGCAGGTTATGGAAACGATGAAACTATTGTCAAAACTTTTTATCCAACTTCAGGGGCACTTAGCATGAGCTTTACTGAATTTGCTCTGGAGCAGGATTATGATTTTATGTATGTTTATAATGGCCCTTCTACATCATCTCCTTTATTTGCAAACGGAAACAATCTTACAGGAAATACAGTTCCGGGCCCGTTCACTTCCACACACTCATCAGGAGCTATTACAGTAAAATTCGTATCAGATCCGGGAGTTACGGATAATGGTTGGAAAGCTGCTTTCTCCTGCAATGTTTTAGGAGTTGATGATGTTACTAAAAATGATAATTTGATAAGTATTTATCCCAATCCAGCTAAGAATCTAATCGTTATTTCATCCAAAGATGCTTTAAAATCATATAAGATTTATGATGAGGCAGGAAGAGTGGTAATTTCAGCTTCTTCATTAAAAGGAAATAAGCAGGAGATCAATATTTCATCTATCCAGACAGGAAATTATATTGTAACGGTAGAAACAGATAAGCAGACTGTCAATAAAAAATTAATTAAACACTAATTTTATTTACATAATTTAATAATAAAAAGCCTGATTATTTCAGGCTTTTTGTTGTATCTGGATGAAATGATTTCTATTTTTTAGATGAATGTAAAGCTATAAAACTCTTTTCTGTAGAAATAAGTTGGATTTCGGCTTGAGTTTTGCTTATATTCAGCGGAATAATTTTAACTTTGCAAAAAGATTTATTGTCAAAATGACCAACCCTCTATTTTATGCAAAAATAATTCTGTTCGGAGAATATGGGATGATTGAAGACTCCCAGGGGCTTGTAGTACCTTACAGTTTCTATAAAGGAGCTTTAAAATTCTCGGATCTGAGTTCTGAATTTGAACTTAAATCGAACAGACACCTGCAGAAATACTCTGATTTCCTTGCAGCGCTTGATCTTTCTGATGATTTTAAATTGGATATCGAACGCTTTAAAAATGATATTACATCCGGACTTTTCTTTGATTCCAATATTCCGCAGGGATATGGAGTAGGAAGTTCAGGAGCTTTGGTAGCTGCTATTTTTGAAAGATATGCAGTCAATAAGCTCGATCCTGAACAGATTTCAAAAGACAATCTGAAAAAATTAAAGTTTGTTTTCGGGGAAATGGAAAGCTATTTCCATGGCAAGAGCTCAGGAATGGATCCGTTGATCTGCTACATGAACCTGCCCATCCTCATTGAGAATAAAGAAAACCTTGACAGGGTTTCTATCCCCGATGGTGAAGAAGGGAAAGGAGCTATATTCCTTATCGACAGCGGTATTACAGGAGAAACCGGACCTATGATCCAGATCTTCTTCGAAAAAATGAAAACGGAAGGTTTCCGGAAAACATTAAAAGAAGAGTTTATCCGTTACAATAATGCCTGCATCGAATCTTTCCTTAAAAAAGACATGAATCCTTTCTTCAGGAATCTGAAAAAGCTTTCTCACTGGGCATATGAACATTTCCGTCCTATGATCCCTGAAAGTATTTTCAACATCTGGAAAAAAGGTCTTGATTCTAATGCATACTATCTGAAGCTGTGTGGAAGTGGCGGCGGTGGATATATTCTGGGCTTCACAAAAGACTATGCGAAAGCAGAAAAAATGCTTGAAGGCTTCCAAAAAGAAGTGATTTACAGATTTTAAAAGGGTTGGAATGAATTCTGAAAAAGAAACTTTCCAATCTAAAAATTATATCTCTAAATCTATTTTTTACAGATTCTCACAATTTGTGGGTTTTCTGATCGGTGTCCGTTTTTTTGTGGCAGCACTCCTTACATTTGCTCTGTACGTATCTACTTTTTTCCTGTTCAATCAGGATGAAACTTTCAGAAAATTTGTTTTCGACTTTAAGGTACACGGCATCATTTTCTGTACGGTTATAACTATACTGGCTGGCGGAATCATTAATCAGTTTTATGATCTTGAGAAAGATCATATTATGAAACCATTCCGGACCAGAATCCAAAGTTTTATCAAGCAAAAATATTTCCTGTATGCTTATCTTGCTCTCACCGCAATTTCTCTTGGTGTTGCATGGATGATCTCGCACAGGGTTTTTGTTTTTTTCCTTGTATATCAGTTTTTTATGTGGTTTTACAGCCATAAATTAAGCAGATTGCTGATCATAAATAATCTTACTTTTGTAAGCCTTACTTTGTATCCTTTTTTTGGTATGATGGTGTACTACGAAACTTTTTCCAAGAAGGTACTTTTAATGGCTGTCTTTCTTTTTCTGATTCTTTTATGTGTTGATATAGTGAAAGATATGCTTACAAAAAGTGTTGACAAAGCATTCGGATATACAACAATTCCCAACTATTTTAAAAACAGGAATACTCTGATCATTATTATTTCTTTACTGGTGATCACAATAGGTGTTTCTATGAAATTAATTGCCAAAACAGGGATAACAGGTTTTATGGCTTATTATTTTACCAGCGGAATGTTTGTGATGATTCTTTGTATTTATCTCCTGCTAAAGTCTACGAGAAGAAGTAAATTCTTCACACTCAATATATTAAGATTTTGGGTTTTTGTAGGAATTATCGCGATGCTTTTGAACGGAATCGAGAACAAATTATAGAAATATTTCTTTAAATAAACTGAGGTTATTATTACCTTTGCAAAACTAAATTTAATAAAAAGGAATGCCCATTTTTAACGATACTAAAGTTGCATTTGCAGACAAGTCTGATGCACAATTGAGAAAGGCGTACTGGATGTTTAAAATGATTGAACAACCCGCTCTTACAAGCCTTGGAACTTCTGTCCTTAATTTTACGGTACACAACAATTTTCCTTTCGTGACCGGAATTGTAAAAAGCACTTTGTTTGAGCAGTTCTGTGGAGGCGAAACACGTGAAGAGAGTATGAAGGCCGTAAAACAGCTTTTCAAGAGAGGAGTGGGAAGCATTTTCGATTATTCTATCGAGGGAAAAGAGGATGAAGAAACTTTTGATGCAGTATGCAAGGAGATCAAAGATATTATCAGATTTTCAGTAGGAAATCCGGCTATTCCTTTTATCGTATTTAAACCGACTGCTTTTGGAAGAATTGATTTGTATGAAGCAGTAGGAAGCGGTGCAGAACTTACTTCAAGCCAGAAAGAGGAATGGGAAAGAGTGGTAAGAAGATTTGATGAGGTATGCAGCCTTTGTCATGAAAATAACAAAAAAGTAATGGTAGATGCAGAAGAAACCTGGATGCAGGATGCAGCAGACCAGCTTTGTGAAGAAATGATGGAGAAATATAATCAGGAAAAACCAATTGTCTGGAATACCATTCAGATGTACAGAATCGGAAGATTGGAATATATGGAGGCTCATCTTCAGAAAGCCAGAGAAAAGAATTATTTTATAGGGTATAAGATTGTTCGTGGAGCCTATATGGAGAAAGAAAGAGCAAGAGCGGAAGAAAAAGGTTATCCTGATCCTATTCAGCCGAATAAAGAGGCTTCGGATAAAAATTATAACGCCGGAATTGATTTTGTAATGAATCACTTGGATAAAGTATCTGCATTCTTTGGTACCCATAATGAAGTTTCATCTGAATTGGTTATGGATAAAATGAAAGCCAAATCTCTTGAAAACGGTAATCCGCATGTCTATTTTGGGCAGCTTTATGGCATGAGTGATAATATTACATTCTATTTATCTGATAAAGGCTATAATGTGGCTAAATATCTTCCATATGGTCCTGTAAAGGATGTAGTTCCATATCTTACAAGAAGAGCAAGAGAGAATACTTCTGTGGCCGGACAGACAGGAAGAGAATTAGGGCTCATCAAGAAGGAATTGGAAAGAAGAAAGAAATAGTATCTTATAAAATATAATAAAAAGACATACGGAAAACTGTATGTCTTTTTTTGTTTTGTTATATTTATATTGGTGAGTCTTTTATGGCTCAAAACTTTCAAATTTTCCGTTTTCGTAGAACAGAACAATTCTTTTTATTTTATTTTGTTGATTATCAGTTATTTGATTAATAATTTTGTCATTAGAATTTTCTAATCGCTGAGAATCGTATAAATTTTCCTGAGTCTTATATGGGCGTGGTATAAACGATTCTCGCGAGCCTTCTTTCAGAGAGTCAATTTCTTCTTCAGTTCCAAAATCTTCATCGTCCTTCATCATAGTGAACAGATCGGGAAGCGGAGTAGGTTTTACCTTTTCGTCTTCTGCTTTCTCTAACGGAGCAGATTCAAGTTCCGGTAATTCTGACTTCAGCATTTCACCTTCGCCTGTAACCAGCCAATCCCATAGAATTTCAGGGAAACGTGATTTTATTTTTATAATGAATTCTAAAGACGGCTTGTTTCTTCCGGAAGTGATATGGGAAATAGAAGAACGCTGTACATCGATCTCATCTGCAAACTCAGAAGGACTGAGATTGGAATACTCTATAACTTTGGAAATTCTCTCGTTTAAACTCATAAATATAAGTTGTCAATTGTTTTACAAATGTAAATGTTTTGATTTACTTTGGCAAATTACAAAAGTAAATAAATTTAACTACTATTAATGTACAGATGTAAATTAATATATAATAACCTGATAAACAGTATTTTATATTTTTTAGATATAAAATTAAATATAATTGAATAAAGTAAACTCATGTCATTCCAATAAATTTCTTAGAATAGTTTTCTCTTTAATAAACAACGCTAAAAATAAATACTTTTATGGTAGTAAGAGTATAAGGTATTGTTTATTAATGTTTTCAATTGTAAATTGTATTTTATATCAAAATGCTTCTAAGATGTTTTTTAACAGATAAAAAGCATTTACTGGGCTATATACAAATGTAAAACAACATACTAAATTACTATATATCAGTTGTTTAATGTGATATTTGAAAATTAATAATTATACTTAAGCCATTTAAACTTCTTAATTCTGTTATTACGAGTTTTTGATTCCCAGATATGATTAAATTCACGGATAAATACTAAAAAATAGTAATTTACATATGTGTAATTCTGTTTTGACCGAAGTTTTCCACAATTAAATTGTTTAACTAAATTATGACTATTTGAGAATAAACACCCTTTTATTTACTTAAAGTAATCTTCTAAATATTATTTATATAAATTTTGTAATTAGCTGAAAATTAATAATATTGATAATTTAATTAATCATATATTCAATTAACAATTTTATCCACAGACAAAATGTCAGCTGGGGTTGTTTAGATAAGTTACAAATGTTAATCTTATTTTTATACTCAAAAATCAGTAAATTTGACTCTTGTAAATTATTTATGATGAATTTTGAACAGATCTATTTTCCGAATCCTGATTTCTCAAACCGCTATATTTCCCCTGAAAAATTATTTTCTTACCTACAGACGAATCTCAGCGATTATATTCAGGAGATCGGAAGATCATATTTAGACAAACCTATTTATCAGCTAAGCATAGGAACCGGAAATATCAATGTTCTTGCATGGTCACAAATGCATGGAAATGAATCCAACGCCAGCCATGCCATGCTAGATCTTCTTGAAACTTTGGATAAGGCTCCGGAAATGAAAAAAGATCTTTTCAGTAAGATTAAACTGGATTTTATTTTTATGCTTAATCCTGACGGATCGGAAAGATGGACAAGACTGAATGCCGCAGATATTGATCTGAACAGGGATTTTCATAATGAATCCAGTACAGAAATTAAATTTCTTAAGAAAGCTGTTGCTTCAAAAAAATACGACTATGCACTAAATCTGCACGAGCAGAGAACGATTTTTACTACGGATGGAGTACATCCTGCAACACTTTCTTTTTTGGCCCCTTCTGAAAATGTAGAACGTACAATAACTGATAACAGGAAAAAATGTATGGCTGTAATCGGAAGAATTTACGATCAATTGAAGAACTTAATTCCCAATCAGATCGGCAGGTATTCTGATGAATTTTATCCTACCTCTACAGGCGATAATTTTATTAAAGCGGGAATGCCTACTATCTTGTTTGAAGGCGGACATTTTGTAGATGACTATACCAGAAAAGGAACAAGAAAATATTATACAGTTGCTCTATATTACGCGCTAAAGGCAATCAGTGAACTGAACTCCGATATAGAAGGATGGGAAAAATATCTTGAAATCCCTGAGAATCAGGAAACCCATTATGATATTATTTACAGGAAAGTAAAACTGAATACAGATCACGAATGCATTTTGGATGTTGCTGTTCAATATCGGGAGATCATAGAAGAAGGAAAAGATGAAATATCTTTTATACCCTTTGTAATGGAAGTGGGAGATGTAAAAAAAAAGAAAGGCTGGCTGGAAATAGACTGTACAGGAAAGAAATTTGTAGCTGCCACCAAATATCCGAAACTGGATGCTCCTGCAGAATTTACAATAGAGGATTAAAATACTACAGATTAAAGTAAGTACAAACATCTGCCAAATTCACTCAATCTGTGAGTGTCTAAAAAACAAATGTCCTCAAAAAGTATTACTTTTTGAGGACATTATTTATTTTATACAGAATTAGTTTACCACCTTAATTCCATTAGCTACAAATCTGATCTCTTCTTTAGGAGTAGTAATTGCATCAATTTCAGCCTGAGGTTTTTTAGCATCCTCTGCATAATGTTTCTGTTCGTCAATTGAAGTTACTTTTCTTTCTGCAGTACCTTCCAATACAACATTTTTACCTTTTAAAGCAGTTGGAACAAAGAATGCATAATCTTTCATTTTCACAAAAAACTGAGAATTGTCCTCAGTCTGAATGGTAAGCCAGCATCCCTTTTTCTCACAAACATCAGTTACTTTCCCTTTTACTGCTACACCTTCAACTTTTTTGTTGTCTTTCTTAAGTTTCTTGCTCAGCTTATCTACCGTAATAGCTTTAGATTCTGATACTACTCCAGCTCCGTACGTATCACCTACGATAGCATTTCCTGCCGGAGGTCCGGCTTTTTTCTGTGATGTCTCCTGCGCAAAAGCTAAAGTGGAAACACTTACAGCTGCAGCAAATAATATAGCTTTGAATTTCATTTTTAATATTTTTTTCAAAAGTACTAATTAAAATTGAATAATAATTCGATAAAAAATTGATAAAAAGCAGATGGTGCACTAAATTTTAAACTAATTTCTAAATCAATGTCAGATTTGTTTATATTTGATGCCTATACTTAACTATGCAGAAAAAACTGAAACTATGGGATGCCATTATGCTCGTAATGGGATCTATGATCGGAAGCGGAATTTTTATTGTAAGTGCTGATATGATGCGGAATCTGGGATCCGGTTTCTGGCTGATAGTAGTTTGGATCATCACCGGAGTGATGACAGTTGCTGCAGCAATCAGTTACGGGGAACTTTCAGCATTATTTCCAAAAGCAGGCGGGCAGTATACCTACCTTAAGGAGATTTTTGGAAAAAAGATGGGCTTCTTGTATGGTTGGGGATTGTTTACAGTAATTCAGACAGGAACTATTGCAGCGGTTGCCATGGCTTTTGGTAAATTTACAGCTTATCTTATTCCTTCATTGAATGATGCGGCACCTCTTTTCCAAAGTGGAGAATTCAAGATCACATGGATACAGATTCTGGCAATAGCCGTTATTCTTTTGCTTACTTATATTAATACAAGAGGGGTACAGAGTGGTAAATTGCTTCAGAATGTGTTTACAGGCTCAAAAATCATTGCCTTACTGGGATTAATTGCTGTCGGATTTATTCTGGTCGATTACTCGCATCTATCTGAGAATTTTAACTTTGGTTTTGATTCATTTAATAATCTGAAGAAGGATCTTACAGGTAATTTCCTTAAAGAAGGCTGGGAGCCAATAAGTGGAATGACTTTGCTTGGTGGGATTGCAGCAGCTATGGTAGGCTCGGTTTTCAGCTCTGTAGCATGGGAAAGTGTAACTTTCGTTTCAGGAGAAGTAGAAAACCCGAAGAAAAACATTGTTAAATCAATGATATACGGAACTTCTGCAGTAATGATCCTTTATCTTGCAGTCAATTATGTATATCTTAATGCTTTAGACAGAGATAGTATTGCTTTTGCAGCTAATGACAGGGTTGCAGTTGCTGCATCACAGAATATTTTTGGAAGTGCAGGGACAATTATTATTGCTGTTCTTGTAATGATTTCTACATTCGGATGTGATAACGGGCTGATTTTGGCTGGGGCCAGAGTGTTTCAGACTATGGCAAAAGACGGAATGTTTTTCAAATCGGCAGAGAAGAACAATAAAAATGAGGTTCCTGAAAATGCTTTATGGATGCAGGGAATTTGGGCATCGGTTTTATGCCTTAGCGGGCAGTATGGTAATCTTCTGGATATGATTTCTTTTGTAATCGTGTTGTTTTATATGATTACTGTTTTTGGAGTTATTTATTTAAGATTTAAAAAACCGGAACTTGAAAGACCTTATAGAACCTGGCTTTATCCGGTGACTCCTGTTATTTATCTCTTGATAGGAACTGGATTTTGTGTACTACTTCTGATATACAAGCAGCAATATACGTGGCCTGGATTTTTAATGGTGCTTCTGGGACTTCCGGTGTATTATTTTATTAACAGGAAAAAGCAAATGGATCAATAGCATAGAATTTGACCGTTTTTTATAATATTTTAGGGCTTCCGGATGAATCTGGAAGCCCTTTTTTCAATGATATTTTTGATTTCTTTTCTTATTTATTTCATGAAAATGCGTATTTTGGTATTTCTTTTTTAAGTGAACTACTAGACTATGAAGTAAAAATAAGAAGCTGACTATGGATACACCAAATTACAGAATGCCTTTTGTACCTTCAACATTAATGACTGAAGGAGGGAGCATTGATATCTGCGACATGGGCGAAAGCATTGCGCACAATATCATGCTTCTGATTACCACAAAAAAAGGCGAGAACAGATATGATGACAATTATGGAAACGACGTTTGGAATCTGGAATTCGATAATGGAGTTACCAGTGCCGTTTGGGAAAGCGTTTTCATTAAAAGTCTTAGAAGACAGATTCAGGAATATGAACCCCGCATCGTGCATCCACAGGTTGATGCTCACATTCAATTCGTAGAACACAGTTACGATACCAAGGAACATACGGAGATTAAAAAGAAAGTAAGAATTGCCATCAACGCAAAAATGGAGGCAACAGGAGAGCGTTTCAGCTTTTCTACAGAACTGTTTTTAAGTCCGATGTCTATTGACTAAATATCTTTCTAATAACCTACACAAAATTTATGAACCTAGATCAAAATATATATTCCAAAGAATCTGTAAAGGCAAGAATGCTTCAGAACGCCACCAAAGTGTGGGGACTGAAAAGCCCGCAATCCTTGGATCCCTTTGTAAAACTCCTGATAGATGCATTCAGTACGGAAGTTTTTAAAGCTAATAATGAAATTCAGACAGTTAATGCAAGGATTCTTGAGAAACTGGCAAAGCTTCTGACGCCATCTATTTATACCCATCCGATTCCTGCACATGCTGTTGCTTTTACACTGCCTTATGAGTCTTCGGAAGTTCTGTTGGAGCATACTGAATTCTTTTTCCGCAAGCAAATGACATCCACGGTAAAATCAGAATCGGATAAACAGCTTAATATTCCTTTTACACCTGTGGGGAATGTAAGGATCAATAAAATTCAGACGGCAGTAATGTTTGTGGGAAATACCTGCTACAGTGTAGACGACAGACTTAATAAAATACCGGTAGCTCGATTTCAGGGAAAACCTGAAGATTACAGAAAGATTACCATAGGAGTGGACGTGAGCAGGTATGTAAGTGAAAACTTTCCTAAATATATCAGCGTATTCTGTTCAAATCCTGCATTTGAACATATAGATTTTGTGTACAAACTTCTTCCGTATATAACAGTTACAAGTAATGGAAACCCTTTATTTGTAAGAGAGGGGCTAAGTTATCTTGCGAACACTCAACAGGAAGGATATGAACAGATGTTCAGGGAGCAATCAATCAGGAATAAAGCGATTGAAGATATTAAAAGTATCTACCGTCATAAATTCATTGAGATCACAGGGCTTTCAAGCAGTCTTTTTTCGGAACCGGGTGTATTGCCGCAGAATCTGGATTTTCTTAATGGTAAAGAAGAAATAAGAAAACAGATTGGAGATAAGCGTTATCTGTGGCTTACTTTTGAATTCCCGCCGCAGTTTTCTGCTGAAATCCTGGACAATTTCTCATTTGTAATGAATGCTTTTCCTATCTATAACAGAGGCTGGAAGAAAACGGAATACAGTCTGGATATTATGGGGAACAATATTCCTCTGGTTACGGACGAAGGGGAGCACTTCCTGTATGTAGATGAAGTTCAGGATGGAGACGGTAGAAGGTATACTGAGATCCCTTTTACCCCTGCAGATGATCTTAAAAAAGGCTTGTATACTGTAAGAAAAGGTGGAATGGAACGTTTTACCAATAGAAATGCTGTAGATATGATCGCCAATGTACTGGAGCTGACAAGGGATGAGATTGCTGCATTTTCACTTTTAAACAGAGATAATGTCAAAGGAGTACTTAGTGAAATGTCTGACAAGATGAAGACAATGGTACAAAAGGTGAATAATGCAAAAAGAAATATCAGGCAGGAACTGAATTATGTAATTATGGAGCCTGTTGAAAAAACAGACCATACATATGCTTCTTTCTGGGTCACACACTGTACGCTGGCCAATCATATGCGTCCGGGAACAGAACTTTCCAACCAGTTGAAATCACAGACTGTCGTACTTCTTACAGAAACGATAGGCGGTTCTGAGGAACAGAAAGGAACAGACAGTATTCAGGCTTACAGATATGCCTTAACAACAAGAGATAAGATCATTTCCCTTGAAGATGTTAAGAATTACTGCAGAATGGTACTGAAAGATGAGGTAAAGGAAGTAAGGGTAAGAAGAGGAACTATGATCAGCAACAGACCAAAGGAAGGCTTTGTAAGAACTGTTGAAGTAGAAATCATACCGCAGAATTATTCTTTCTACGGACGGGCTTACTGGGAAAATATGGCCAATATCCTTAGAAATCAGATCATTTCAAAAGCTATTGACGGAATAGAATATGTAGTGAAGATAAGCAATGAAGACATCGATATTGATGAAATATAAGCTAAACCAAAACTATAAAATATGAGAAAAATTATCGTACTTGCAATGGCCTTGACCTTTACATCGGTCAGTGTCATCAGTTGTAAAAAAGATATAGATAAGCTTGGAAAATCTGTTCTGAATCTAGGTAATGCCAATGATGCCAATGCCATTATTGATTTCAACAACAATTTTTTAGATTCTTACAAGAGTACATCGAAGCATATTGAGAATATCCTTAAATATGCAGATGCAGCCGTAGCAAAATCAAAAGGAGAGAATGTAATGATGATGCCTGTTGTTATTGGCTCCATGGATTATTCGTTCGGAAAAATAAAAGGCGTACCGTCAGGTTTCGGAAAGGATAAGGCTGCAATAGAAGGAGACTTTAATACTTACAAAACTAAAAAGGAAAATATAGAGAAAAAGTTTGAAGAACTTAAATCCTATATGAATTCCGAAGACTATAAAGACGATAAGGGAGCAAAGGCAGATGCTATCACAAAGGACATTGAGACCGAAGCTCAGGCTTTATTTGTTTCAGGAGAAAATATAGTGGCTAAGATCAAGCCTGCAACGGATGCAGCAGAAGAAATCATTCTGAAAGATCACCCGATGAAGGAATATATCATTTCTTCTAAAAATGTAATGAATTCCCTTGATTCTAATATCGATGTATTGGATAAGCAGTATTCTGGAAAGTTCAACGAAGCGGAAGCTCAGAAAAAATATGATGAGCTGGCTAAAACAGTGGAAGCTAATTCAAAATTAGAATTCAATGTGAAAGATCCGCAGTATTCTTATAAAAAAGCTTTGTTTGAAAGTTTCAATAAAAGTGCATCCGGCTTTTTGGATACTTACAGAAAGGTGATCCGTGATTCCAAAGGAACAGGAAAAATATCAGACAGCGATATTCAGCAGATTGATTCCTCTTATGAATCCGTACTGAATTCATACAATTCATTTGTAAAATAAACTCACAATAAAACCAATAATAAAAGGCTGATACAATGTGTCAGTCTTTTTTGTTTGAGAATGGCTGAATGGCTGTAAAATAATCCTGTATAATTTCAATATGGTCTCTTAAAAATTTAACTAAAATTAAACCTGAATAAAAACTTTCCGGTTCATACAATTCCATAAAATTCCGTAATTTTGCACATCGTGATTTTCAGGCAGAATCACTCCAAATTATGAGTAAATCAACAGAATATATAGAAGTTTACGGAGCCCGTGAACACAATCTTAAAAATATTAATGTCAAGATCCCACGTAACGAGTTGGTGGTAATTACTGGACTTTCCGGAAGTGGGAAATCATCTCTGGCTTTTGATACCATCTTTGCAGAAGGACAGCGTCGCTACATCGAAACATTTTCTGCTTACGCACGCCAGTTTTTGGGAGGTCTGGAGCGTCCTGATGTAGATAAGATTGAAGGGCTTTCTCCCGTAATTGCCATTGAGCAGAAAACCACCAATAAAAATCCAAGATCTACGGTAGGTACCGTTACCGAACTGTATGACTTCCTGCGTTTGCTGTTTGCAAGGGTTTCGGATGCATATTCCCTTTCTACAGGGAAAAGATTGGTAAGCTATACGGAAGATCAGATCCTTGAAACCATCAAAGAAAATTATAAAAGCGAAAAAATAATGCTTCTTGCTCCTGTAGTACGTTCCAGAAAAGGACATTATCATGAACTTTTTGTACAGATGGCTAAAAAAGGTTACGGCCAGGCAAGAATTGATGGTGAGCTGCAGGATATAGAGTATGACTTGAAACTGGACCGTTATAAAACCCACGATATTGATATTGTGATTGACCGTTGGATCATTGGAGAAAATGCTTCCGAAGCCAGAATGGAAAAATCTCTGCGTACTGCAATGGAAATGGGAGAAGGAATTATCGGAATCCAGAAACTGGGAAGCACTGATATAGAATATTTCTCTAAAAATCTGATGGATGCTGAAACCGGACATTCACTCGCTTTGCCTGAGCCGAACACATTCTCTTTCAATTCCCCGAAAGGAAGCTGCCCGGAATGTAAAGGCCTGGGAACAATCAAAAAAATCAATACGGACTATTTTATTGATAATCCTAAATTGTCTATCAACCAAGGTGGATTGCTGCCGTTGGAAGATATTAAATCTAATAAATGGATCCTGTCGCAGATTAAAAATATCCTTGAGATATTTGGATTAGGTATGGCAACGCCAATGCAGGATATCCCGGAAGAAGCTTTGGATTATATTTACAACGGATGCCATAAAGAATTTAATAAAGATCTGAAATATGCAGGTATTACGAAAAAGATAAAAATAAGCTTCGATGGTCTGATCTCTTTTATGGAAGAAATCATTGAGGAAAGAGAATCTTATGAAGCAGTACTTCTGGAAAGGCACTTCACTACTGAAGAAACCTGTCCTGAATGCGGCGGAACCCGTCTTCAGCCCGCAAGTTTAAGCTTCAAGATAGACGGTAAAAATATTGCTGAGGTGAATTCTTTAAGCCTGGCCGATTTAAAAGAATGGTTAGCTGATGTTAAAGATAAATTCTCGGAAAAGCATAAAATTATTGCTCACGAAATCTTAAAAGAGATTGAAACAAGACTTCAGTTCCTTCTGGATGTTGGTTTGGATTATCTGAGCTTGAGCAGAAGCTCGAAAACCCTTTCAGGTGGAGAATCTCAGAGGATTCGTCTTGCTACGCAGATTGGTTCACAGCTTGTGAATGTTTTGTATATTCTGGATGAACCAAGTATCGGACTTCACCAGAGAGACAACGAAAGACTGATCAGTTCATTGAAAAACCTCAGAGATATCGGTAACTCCGTACTCGTGGTAGAGCATGATAAAGATATGATCCTCGAAGCCGATGAGGTACTGGATATTGGCCCAAGAGCAGGAAAATTCGGAGGAGAGATACTTTGGCAGGGGAAACCGAAAGATCTGTTAAAAGCAGATACCATCACGGCAGAATACATCAACGGGAAAAGAAAAATTGAAATTCCTGCGGAAAGAAGAGCAGGAAGCGGTAAAAATATTCTCTTAAAAGGAGCTACGGGAAATAATCTTAAAAATGTTACCCTTGATATTCCATTAGGTAAACTGGTTGTGGTGACCGGGATTTCCGGAAGCGGAAAATCTTCCCTGATCAATGGAACTCTGTACCCGATCCTTAATAAACATTTTTACAGAGCGGTTCAGGAGCCTCTTCCTTATAAAAAAATTGAAGGTCTTGAGAATATTGATAAAATTGTAGATGTAGATCAGACCCCGATCGGAAGAACACCACGCTCAAACCCTGCAACCTACACAGGAATGTTTACTGATATCAGAAACCTTTTTGCAGAACTTCCGGAAAGTAAGATCCGTGGCTATAAGCCGGGAAGATTCTCATTCAACGTAAAAGGCGGAAGATGTGAAACCTGTCAGGGTGGAGGACTGAAAGTGATTGAAATGAATTTCCTTCCCGATGTATACGTACATTGTGAAACCTGTAATGGGAAAAGGTTCAACAGGGAAACTCTGGAAGTACGTTATAAAGGGAAATCCATTTCCGATGTTCTGGATATGACCATTGATGAAGCGGTGGATTTCTTTCAGCCGATCCCGAAGATTTTTGTTAAAGTAAAAACCCTCCAGGATGTAGGATTGGGATATATTACACTTGGGCAGCAGTCTACGACGCTTTCAGGAGGTGAGGCACAGCGTATCAAGCTTGCTACCGAACTTTCAAAAAGACAGACCGGAAATACGCTGTACATTTTAGATGAACCTACAACAGGGCTTCATTTTGAAGATGTAAAAATACTGATGGATGCAATCAATCAGCTGGTAGAGCTGGGGAATTCATTTATTATCATTGAACACAATATGGATGTAATTAAACTGGCAGATCATATTATAGACGTTGGCCCGGAAGGAGGGAAACATGGCGGACAGATTGTAGCGCAGGGAACTCCTGAAGAAATTGTAAAGTCTAAGAAAAGTCTTACCGGAAAATTCCTGAAACGCGAATTGGAATAAAAACTTTTATGAAGACATTAGCACAAAAGGATGGAAGAAATACCAGATATTTTGAGATTAAAGAAGACGGGGTTTTTGTAAGAACTAAGCTTGCAAAAGATTTTAATGAGTATAAAGTTCACTTTACAGATATCCACGATGATGAAAGTGTTTTTAGAAAGTCAAAAGATCTTGTCCTTATAGCAATAGTTATATCTGCGGTATTTAATTCAATAATGCTTACAATCATTATTAATGAAAGTTATCAGCTTTCCGGATCTGCAGGAATGATTGTTTTTGGTATCGCAATGTTCCCTGCTTTAATTATAACAGGTTTATGTAATAATGAATTTAGGATAGAAAATGTTAAGAATCTTGCTGCTGCAAAACCGCTTATTTTTTCATATACAAAAAAAGAAATGGAAGAAGTAGATGCATTTATTGCTGAAATTAAAAACAGCAAAAAAGATTACTACCTGAAAGAATACTATAAAGTTGATAATCTGATTCCTGTTCATGTCCAGATATCAAGGATTCATTGGCTTTATGAAAATAAATATATTACGGAAAGTGATGCACAGTTCATTATTGATGAGCTTGAGACTAAAAGAATAATTACCGGATTGTAATATATCGGGATATAATAAAAGACGAAAAAGAATTTGCAAAAGCAGATTCTTTTTTTATTTTTATCTGAACCGAACCAAAGCATTTATTATGAAGAATTATATAGTCCTGGTATTATTTTTATCTCTTTTTTCCTGCAAAAAAGAAAAAGCGACACCCCATGAAAATCCTGTTCAAAGAATCGACAGTACTACAGCTCAGAAAACAGAATATAAACTAGATAAGAACTCTGTTTTTGGAGTATACCAACTGACTGGTAAGGATATTGCGATTTGTGTTCCGGTCCAGTTTGGTAACCAGGATCTTCCTTTATCTAAAAAATATGAAGATTTTCTGGTTAAAGATTCTGTCCCATGGATCTATAACAGGGATATGAAAGATTATAAATATTATGACACATTATCTGTAGACAGGCTGATCTATAACAAAAGATTTGAAGAGACTTTTAAAAAAGAAATGAAAGATACTTATTTTGTTTACGGAACGAAGGCTTCCCAGGCTTGTACAGTAAAAAGAATAGTTTTTAAATCTGACGAATGTGGAAATGATTATATAGCCTATATCCTGAATGCAGATAAAAACCTGATCGGAAATCCGCTTATTGCTTCAGAAAAAGAAATTCCTCTGAAATATGGTAAAGATTATTCAGGACAAAACCTGTCTGTAAAAAAAGCGTTTTCTAAAGAAAGCACTGAAAATAATTATGGACATGGAAAGTATAATCCCATTGTATTTGCCAGTTATAATAACCTATATTTTAGTTATTATGATGATTTCAAATGGTATGATAAACATTCGGGTTCTGAAGTTCAGTTTCCGGAAAGAGCTGTTTTTGAAGTAGGTTCCAAAGGAAAAATAAATCTGTTGTGGAGTTCGGAAATGGACCTTCTCGGACTGCCATGTCTATGATATGTTTTTTAGTGTAAATGTAAATATTGAAATGTTTGAATGTAAAACTTATAATAAAGAATAATAAAATCCGTTATAATTTTACCAAACTATAATTAAAACAATATGAAAAATTTGAAAAAATTGACTAAAGCAGATCTGAAGTCAGTGTACGGAGGAGCACCTAAAATTTATTGCGTATTCTGTGAAAGATTAAACAAAACTGTTTGCAGTGAAGCTCAGATCTCTCAATGTCCTTAAAAAACCAAAGCTGCTTTTAAAGCAGCTTTTTTTATGATAAAATATGATTATTATTTTGTACCCTGAACAAATTCTTTGAGATTTGCTCTCAGATCTTTTGAATTTCCTAAACTGTCAAAACTAACGTTATCAATCTTCCATTCATTACCTGATTTTATTAAATGTACTTTGTCAGTCCATGCGAATTTAGGTGAAGACTTTGTATATTCAAAGGCAACTGATGCATCAGCTGAATCGCCGGAAGGATCTATGGCAACAGATTTTATTTTGTAATTATTGTATCCTTCATACAGACTTGAAAAAACAGCTCCTTCAAACAATAGTGGTTTGTCAGTAGGATGATCGCTTTGTTTTACTTTTTCAATATCAGCTTTGGATGCGTTCACAGCGTTTTCCAGTGTTTTTTTTAGTTCCGGGGAAAACAGGCTGTCAGAAAATGGTTTGTTGTAAACATCTTCAGAGCTTCCATACAGTTTATAAAGCTCATTTACTTTTTGGGTGATCTCAGTTTCTGCAGATACTTTCGGGAGGGAATCAGTCTTTTTGCAGGCTGCAAAAAAGAAAAAAATGCTCAGATAAAAAAAGATTTGTTTCATTATTGTGTAATATATTTTTTTGTCTGATGATCAAATGATGTGCCATATTCCGGCTATTTTTCCATTTTATAAGTTTAAAAATAAATTGAGCGGCCAATCATAAAATTTTATACATTTGATTATAAAAACATGATCTGTGAACCCCATTCTTAATGTTGTAGTACGTTCCCTATGCGTTTATCTTTTTATGGTAATCGCTATTCGTATCTTTGGTAAAAATCAGCTTTCCCAGCTTAATGCCGGAGACGTAGTATTACTTCTTCTTATTTCCAATGCCGTTCAGAATGCAATGGTAGGTCCGGATACCTCTTTGCAGGGTGGTCTTATTGCAGCACTTGTTCTGTTTGCAGCTAATTTTATTTTAAAAAGGCTTATGTTCTCCAACAGGAAGTTTGAAACATTTATGGAAGAAGATCCTGTAATTCTGATCAGAGACGGAGTAGTAGACCAGCCTGCCCTGAACAGGGTGAAAATTACCCGTGACGAGCTGGAAGAAGCCATAAGGGAACACGGTGTGGAAAAAATAAAGGATGTAAAACTTTCTATTCTTGAAGTGGATGGCAATATAAGCGTTATCTCGGAAGATGAAAAAGAAAAACAGACCCATTACTCAAGGATCAAAAGAAAAAATAAAAGAAAATACCATTAATACAGAATGAATTACGAATTAAGAGAAATGCTTCCCGGCGATGAAAAAAGAGTGCTGGAAATTTATAAACAGGGATTAGAGGGAGGTATATCCACTTTTGAAACAGAAGTCCCTACCGTTGAGGCATGGAATATGGAATACTTCAACGATTGCCGATGGGTACTGGAAAATGAAAATAACGAAATAGTAGGATGGTGTGCTTTGAAGCCGGTAAGCAAAAGAGAGTGCTATAAAGGAGTTGCTGAAGTAAGCATTTATTTTGACAATAATTATCAAGGTAAAGGTTTAGGGTCAGTTCTGCTGAAAAAGATGATTCTTGATAGCGAAAGCCATGGTTTCTGGACTCTGCAGGCCAGTATCTTCCCTGAAAATGAAGCTTCTGTAAAATTTCATCAGAAAAACGGTTTCAGAACGGTAGGAGTAAGGAAAAAGATCGGAAAGCTCAACGGACAATGGAAAGACGTTGTCCTGTTTGAAAAACGAAGCGAAATTATATAGTAAATAGAAGAGTCCTGAGTCATTCTTTTTTAATCTTTCAATCTTTAAATTGAATATTTTGCCTCATCCCTAAAACCCTGATGCTATATACACTCAGACCCTTTAGTCCTCCAAGTCAGAAAACGCTCTGGCCCACTTTGGCATTAACCTTGTTATCTCCCTATTGAAATTTGAAAAAGTGGAAAATATGAAAGGTTTAATTAAAATTGCAGGAGTAATGACCGTTATGTTGATGATGACATCATGTGTGGTGCATGATCATCATGTAAGAAGACTCCCGCCGGGACAGGCTAAAAAAGTGTATGGAGGAAGTGCTAGGTATTATGCCCCGGGACAAGTAAAAAAAAGAGTGTATTATTATGATTATGGTGACAACAGAGGTCATGGCCATAAAAAGAAAGGACACAGACATCACAGAGATTGAAAAAAATAAAAAAGCCCTGATTTTTCAGGGCTTTTGATTTGTATCTAAAATCTGGATTTTTTAGGATTCAGAAACGTATTGAAGATCATCACTTCTGTCCCGAATTTCTTCTCGACTCTTTCCGCAATGTTCAGCATTTCACTCTTAATAAAATCCTCCCTGAGCTCTTCATTGTCAAAGATCAGAAGAAGATTGTAATTTTTGCCTTCCTCTATATAATCACTGTGTACTTCAGAAAGAATATATTTGTTGACATCCATCAGGTTTTCCGCCATCAGAACCAATGTTTCGTCGATATAATTTTCCCATTCTTCAATATTGTTTTTTGTACAATGGAAAGTTATACTTAATAAGCTCATATTTTATGAATTTTTAAGATTTTGTGGATAAATTCTAGCACAAAAATCGGTAAAAATTTCGTAAATTAGCCCGTTAATAAAAATTGGAAATAAATAATTTTCAGACGCACAGCTAAAGGTCTGACTGTCATTATAATAAAATTTGTTTATGCAAAAAGAAGGAGAAAGACTGATTCCTATCAACATTGTTGATGAAATGAAATCGTCTTATATCGATTATTCGATGTCGGTTATCGTTTCAAGAGCGCTGCCGGATGTAAGAGACGGACTGAAACCCGTTCATAGAAGAGTACTTTACGGTATGTATGGACTAGGGGTTTTTTCTAACAGAAAATACTTAAAATCTGCAAGAATTGTTGGGGACGTTTTGGGTAAATACCACCCTCATGGAGATTCCTCTGTATATGATGCAATGGTGAGAATGGCTCAGGAATGGAGCTTACGTTATCCCCAGGTGGACGGACAGGGTAACTTCGGTTCAATGGACGGCGACCCGCCTGCAGCAATGCGTTATACCGAGGCAAGACTGAAAAAAATCTCTGATGAGGTTCTTTCAGACTTGGACAAGGAAACTGTTGATTTTCAGAATAACTTCGACGACAGTTTGCAGGAACCTACAGTGCTTCCTACAAAAGTTCCTAACCTTTTGGTAAACGGTACTTCAGGTATTGCAGTAGGTATGGCTACCAATATGGCACCGCACAACCTTTCGGAATCTATTGATGCTATCTGTGCTTATATCGATAACAGAGAAATCACTATCGATGAATTAATGCACCACATTACAGCGCCGGATTTCCCTACAGGAGGTATTATATATGGTTACGATGGAGTAAGGGATGCTTTCCATACAGGAAGAGGAAGAGTAGTGCTGAGAGCAAAAGTGAATTTCGAAGAAATCGGAAACAGAAATGCCATCATCGTTACTGAAGTTCCTTATCAGGTAAATAAAGCTGATATGATTGCCAGAACAGCCGAACTTATCAAAGACGATAAAATTGTTGGGATCCATGAAATCAGAGACGAATCGGACAGAAATGGTCTGCGTGTAGTTTATGAACTGAAGAATGATGCCATTCCTAATGTTGTCTTAAACCTGTTATATAAATATACAGCACTTCAGACTTCTTTCAGTGTTAATAATATTGCACTGGTTAAAGGTAGACCGGAGCAGCTGAATTTAAAAGATATCATCCATCATTTCGTAGAACACAGACACGAAGTGATTGTAAGAAGAACTCAATACGAGCTGAAGAAAGCCAGAGAAAGAGCTCACATCCTTGAAGGTTTCATGAAAGTGATCGGTACTCAGGATGCTTTAGACAGAGCTATTTCGATTATCCGTCACAGTGCTAACCCTCAGGCTGCAAAAGAAGGCTTGATCGAAGCATTTGAGCTTTCTGAAATCCAGGCTCAGGCTATTCTTGATTTAAGATTAGCGCGTCTTACAGGAATGGAGCTTGATAAGATCCGTGATGAGTATGACGCGATCATGAAAGAAATCATGAACTTGGAAGATATTTTGGCTAACGAACCAAGAAGATTCGAGATCATCAAAGAAGAATTGCTTGAAATCAAAGAAAAATACGGTGACGAAAGAAGAACTGCTATTGACTATTCAGGAGGGGAGATGTCTATTGAAGATATCATTCCGAATGAAGCAGTAGTTCTTACAATTTCTCACGCAGGATATGTTAAGAGAACCTCACTTTCTGAATACAAAATTCAGAGCAGAGGGGGTGTAGGGAACAGAGCGGCAACTACAAGGGATGAAGACTTCCTTGAGTATATTGTTTCTGCAACCAATCACCAATACATGTTATTCTTTACAGAAAAAGGAAGATGTTACTGGTTAAGAGTGTTCGAGATTCCTGAAGGTTCCAAAACATCCAAAGGAAGAGCGGTACAGAACCTGATCAATATTGAGCAGGACGATAAGATCAAAGCATATATCAGAACCAATAACCTGAAAGATGCAGAGTATGTCAACCAAATGAGTGTTGTGATGGTTACCAAAAATGGTACGATCAAGAAAACATCTCTTGAAGCTTATTCAAGACCAAGAGTTAATGGGGTTAATGCGATCGAAATCAGAGATAATGACCAGTTGTTGGGAGCATACCTGACAAACGGAACTTCACAGATCATGATTGCGACTAAAAACGGTAAATGTATCCGTTTCCCTGAAGAAAAAGTAAGAGAAGTAGGTAGAGGATCCATCGGGGTACGTGGTATTACTATGGATGATAATGACGAGGCAATTGGTATGATTGTTGTGAATGATGTAGAGAAAGAGACAGTTCTTGTAGTTTCCGAAAAAGGATATGGTAAGAGAACTGCTGTAGAAGACTACAGAATCACCAACAGAGGAGGAAAAGGAGTTATTACCCTTAATATTACCGAAAAAACAGGAAATCTGATTGCTATTCAGAATGTAACAGATGATGACGGATTGATGATCATCAATAAGTCCGGTGTTGCCATCAGAATGGGAATGGATGAAATGAGAGTAATGGGAAGGAATACTCAGGGAGTAAGACTGATTAACCTTAAGAAAAATGACGAAATTGCAGCCATTGCAAAAGTAGAAATGGATAAAGATGTAGAAGATGATTCTGAAGAAAATGAAGAAGGAACAGGAATTGTAACTGATAACCAGGAAAACGGTACAACACCTCAGGCTGAAAATGAAAACCCAGCTGAGGAGAATGAGAATTCTGATTCTGAAGAATAAAATGTACAATTAATATAATATAGTTAATATGAAGAAACTCATTTTAGGTATAGCAATCGTAGCTTCTGCTTTCGTTTTCGGTCAGAAGAATGATGTTAATGCCAAACTACAGGAAACGAATAAAGCTGCAATGGATGCATATAATGCAAAAAATTATACAGCTGCTGCACCTAAGTTTATAGAAGTTTATAACTTATTAAAGACAAACGGGCAGGATGATAAGATATATATGTATTATGCAGGATTAAGCTATGCTTTGGCAAATAACAGCGACGAATCCATCAAAATATATACAGAGCTTGTAAATTCAGGTTTCACAGGGGTTCAGACAACGTATACTGCAAAAGAGAAGAAGACTGGTCAGGTAGTACCTTTGGACAAAGCAACCTGGGAGCTTATGAAAAAGAATTCTGAGTATTCAGATTTCAAAACTGAGCAGACTCCTAGTGTTGAACCGGAACTATATGAAACCTTAACAACTTTGCTTCTTAACGCAAAGAAACCTAATGATGCATTAGTGATCATCGAGAAAGGACTGGCAAAATTTCCAAATAATGCTAAACTTAAAGATGCTCAGGGAACTGCATATTACGAATCAGGAAACACTGAAAAATTCATAGGAACTCTTAAAGAACAGCTTACTAAAAACCCTACAGATGCTACCAACTGGTATAATCTTGGAGTAATGCAGTCTAAAAATCCTGCTACAGTAGAAGATGCAGTTGCTTCATTCAAAAAAGCAATCGAGATCAAGCCGGATTTTGACAACGCATACCAGAATCTTGTTTATACTGTAATTGGTGACGATTCTAAAATTGTAGACCAGATTAATGCTACAAGAAAAGATAAGCCGGATGAAGCTACTAAACTGATTGATGCAAGAAGAGAAAGATTTGCGAAAGCGCTTCCATATGCTGAAGGATGGTACAAAGCAGCACCAGAAAATCTTGATGCAGTTTCTGCATTGAAAGATATCTATGTTGTAACAAAAAATACAGATAAACTTAAAGATCTGAAAACCAAAGAAGCTGAGCTTAAAGCAAAAGCAAAATAATATTCTTTAGCTGAATAAATAAAAGAAACCGGAGTAGAAATGTTCCGGTTTCTTTATTTTTAAACCCTAAAAAACAAGTCTGTTTTTTACCTTTATTATCCTTAAATTTCACCATAAAAATTCTCTGCAATTCCGTATCTTTGAGAAAAATTTTTTACAAGATGATAGAGTGGAAAACCGCCAAAGAATACGAAGATATTACCTATAAAAAATGTAATGGGGTCGCAAGAATTGCTTTCAACAGACCGGAAGTAAGAAATGCTTTCAGACCTAAAACAACTTCAGAACTGTATGATGCTTTCTATGACGCTTATGAAGACTCTTCAATAGGTGTTGTTTTGCTTTCAGGAGAAGGACCAAGTCCAAAAGACGGTGGCTGGGCTTTCTGCAGCGGAGGAGACCAGAAAGCAAGAGGTCATCAGGGATATGTAGGTGAAGATGGAAGACATCGTTTGAATATTCTTGAAGTTCAGCGTTTGATCCGTTTTATGCCGAAAGTTGTTATTGCAGTGGTTCCCGGATGGGCTGTAGGTGGCGGACATTCTCTTCATGTGGTATGCGACCTTACTCTGGCAAGTAAAGAGCATGCTATTTTCAAACAGACAGATGCTGATGTAACCAGTTTTGATGGTGGTTACGGATCCGCTTATCTTGCTAAAATGGTAGGCCAGAAAAAAGCGCGTGAAATATTCTTTCTGGGAAGAAACTATTCTGCTCAGGAAGCTTTGGATATGGGAATGGTTAATGCCGTAATTCCACATGCAGAATTAGAAGATACTGCTTACGAGTGGGCTCAGGAAATATTGGCAAAATCTCCGACTTCCATCAGAATGCTGAAATTTGCCATGAACCTTACAGATGACGGAATGGTCGGTCAGCAGGTATTTGCAGGTGAAGCAACCCGTTTAGCTTATATGACGGAAGAAGCTCAGGAGGGAAGAAATGCATTCCTTGAAAAAAGAAAACCGGACTTCGGAGAAAATCAGTGGATATCTTAAAAATATAAATGATAATTGATAAATGATAGTTGATATTGTCATTTATCGATTATCGGTTATCAATTATAAACTATGTCGGATTGGATAAAAGCCGCAAGGCTAAGAACATTACCGCTTTCCCTGAGCGGAATCATCATGGGAGCTTTTATTGCAAAATGGAGGCTTTACGGCGAAGGAGGAACCTGGGACTGGAAAATTTTTGCGCTGGCCCTTTTGGTAACACTTTTATACCAGATTCTGTCAAACTATGCAAATGACTATGGGGATGGTGTAAAAGGAACGGATGCAAAAAGAATCAATGAAGCAGAATCCAGAGCTGTAGCCTCAGGGAAAATTACGGCAAAACAGATGAAAAATGCTGTAATCCTTTTCTCAGTTCTGTCGTTTGTTGCTACAATTGCTTTATTATATGTTGCTTTTATTCCGGATTATATGAATGAGTTCTATATTTTCATAGGACTGGGAGTAGCTTCTATTTTAGCGGCAATTGGTTATACAGTTGGGAAAAAACCTTACGGATATATGGGATTGGGAGATCTTTTCGTATTTATCTTTTTTGGTCTGGTTTCGGTTTGTGGAAGTTATTTTCTTTTTACCAAAACTTTCAGCTGGGATATGTTATTACCTGGAACAGCAATAGGAATGATGAGTATGGCTGTCTTGAATCTCAATAATATGAGAGATATAGAAAGCGACAGATTATCGGGAAAAAATAGCTTTGCATTAAGAATAGGTTTCAGAAATGCAATGATTTACGAAATGATCCTGTTACAGCTTCCTTTAATTCTGATTCTTATATTTTTAGGATTAAATGGTTTCATACAGTCTCAAAACTATTACGTTTTCATTGTAATGATCTTATTGATTCCGTTCGCTAAGTTAAGAAGGAAAATTATGTCTGTAAAAGAACCCAAAGAATTGGATCCGTTCCTGAAACAGGTTGGCATTCTTACATTTACAATGGCGGTTCTTACAGCTATTGGACTTAATTTCTTTAAATAAATTATCATTATTATGAGTTCAAATATCTATGTAGAAGCTCAGATGCTTATCAGAAAACCGGTTGAAGATGTCTTTGAGGCATTCATCAATCCTGAAGTGACTACCAATTTCTGGTTTACAAAATCTACCGGGAAATTGGAAGAAGGCAAAACCATTACATGGGAATGGGAGATGTACAATGTAAAATCTGAAGTTCAGGTGCATGAGATCGTTCCAAACCAGCTGATAAAAACAGAGTGGGGGAACCCTGCAGTACATGTGGATTATGAATTCAAAATAATGGAAAAAGGAACTCTTGTGGTTATTAAAAGCTACGGATTCAGCCAGACAGGTGAAGATCTTTTAAAAGTAATTAATGACAACACAGGTGGTTTTACAACAGTTCTGGACGGCTGTAAAGCATACCTTGAACATGGAATCAATTTAAAGCTTATTGAGGATAAGTTTCCATCAAAATAAATATAATGAATATAGCTTTAAAAATAACTTCTTGTTTATCCATTCTTTTAGCTTTATTTCTTATTTATACTTGTGTTGATGAATTACAGGGTAATATGTCAGTTTCTGATATTAGCTTTCTTCCTCTTTTAATTTTAATTGTTGTTGTTTCAAATGCAGTTTTCGCTTTACTTTTATTAATTGGAAAGAAAAAACCTCAAAGGGAATTTTTGATTCTTCAGATTTTTATCATTATACCGACAGGTTTGCTGTTGTATCAGATTCTTTTTAACTCAACAATTTCATGTACTTAATTAAAAAATAAATTAAAAATGAAAATACAATTTCTAGGACAAAACTGTTTTTTGTTTACTTACAAAGACAAAACAATTTTAAGTGATCCTTTCTACAATTACAAAAAAGCAGAGTCCGGCTTTGATATATCAGCTCAGAAAATAGATTATATCTTACTGACTCACGCACACGGAGATCATATTGCTGATGTGGAAGAGGTATTACAGTTTCATCCGGAGGCGGCAATTATTGCTGTTCCTGAGATCTGTGCCTATTTTAAAGCAGCAAAAAATAAAAGCGATGTAAACTTAGGAGGATCGGCAAAAATCGATGATCTTAAAATTTCCATGGTTCCGGCTCATCATACAAGTTCTTTTCCGGACGGAAGCTATGGAGGCGTTCCAGTGGGCTATATCTTCAGATTACCTGAAGGTAAGAACATTTATATGGCAGGAGATACAGGCGTAATGACGGATATGGAACTTTTCCCTAGACTTTTCGGAAAAATAGACCTTTCTATTCTTCCCATTGGAAGCCACTACACGATGGGGCCTGTAACAGCATCTTTTGCGGCAGCAGAATTATTGAAAACTCCGAAAGTAATCGGATGCCATTTTGATACTTTCCCTGTTATTGAAATTAATCACGAAAGTGCATTAAAACATTTTGCAGATAAAAATGTAGAACTTATTCTTCCAAAACTAGGAGAGGAGTTCGAATTTTAAATAAAAAATGAAAGGTAATTTGAAAATTGGAATGGAAAAACTGAAAAGTTCAGAAACAAAAAAAGATAATTTTCCAATTACCTTGCTTCAGTTTAGACCAAAAAAAATGGCAAGCTACCTAAATCACACCGCTACGACCAATTACCTTTGCTGTGTTCCCACCCTGGAGGATTCTCAGGAGCTGGTTGTTTAGGACTTGCCGTTGCAAAGGTAGGAATAATTTATAAACTTCAAAATATAATTAAAGAAAATTAGTCGAAAAAATGCAGTAATAAAGCTAAATAGCTGGAATTTAGTGCAATAATTTTTCAATTTTTTTCTAAAAAATCTAACATGACGAAAAGTCCATCAACATTAGGAATTTTACTTTTTATCGCTACAATGATCATCTTTTTTGTAGCCTATTACTTTTTCTCAGGAATCAATTATTTTGATACCTCTTTGAAAATCAATGCGTTTATACTTCCTGTTTTATATGCAGGAGCAGCCTTTTGGTCCGTGAAATCCTTCTGGAACAAAAACAGGGTGGTAACTTTTAAAAATGCTTTTTCAAGAGCGTTTGTTCCTATGTTCATCGGGGGAATTCTTTCTATTTTCAGTATCTATGCTTTTCTGAATTTTGTAGATCCGGATGCTAAAAAACTGCTTAATTATCAGTATGTGCAGAGACAGAAAAAAGAATTAGACACTGAATATCATTCTGCAAGGAAGATTATGAAACATCAGAAAGATATTGATGAATTAGACAAAAAATATCAGGAAAGATTACCAAGTTTTTCTCCTGAAGCTATTAAAGGAAAGGATATGCTTACAGCAAGTCATTTTTCAGGATATTTTGCTGCAATTCTTATATTTTACGTAGTTTTGTCAGTGTTTTTTGGAGCATTTTTCAGAACAAGAACAGTGTATCAGGAAACAGAAAATCAAGAATAATTTTATTAAAATTAAATGAATTTATCTATAGTTATTCCGTTATTAAACGAAGAAGCTTCTTTGGAAGAGCTTTTTTCAAGGATCGACAATGTCTGTTATACCAACAGCCTGTCCTATGAAATCTGGTTTGTAGATGACGGAAGTACAGATTTATCGTGGAGTATTATTGAAAATATGAAGGTTCAGCACCCTCAGATCCACGCGATAAAATTTTCCAGAAATTATGGAAAATCACAGGCTCTTCACGCTGCTTTTGAAAGAACAAACGGAGAGGTAGTAATTACCATGGATGCTGATTTACAGGATTTCCCGGAAGAAATTCCTGAATTATACAAGATGGTGATGGAAGATAATTACGATATTGTTTCGGGCTGGAAAAAGAAACGTTTTGATAACGTAATGACAAAAAATGTCCCGTCAAAACTGTTCAATGCAGCAGCAAGAAAAGTTTCGGGAGTGTATCTTCATGATTTCAACTGCGGACTTAAAGCCTATAAAAAGCAGGTTGTAAAATCAATTGATGTTTACGGAGATATGCACCGTTATATCCCTGTACTTGCTGCTAATGCAGGATTCAGAAGAATTACCGAAAAAGAGGTGCAGCATCAGGCAAGACCTTACGGAACTTCAAAATTCGGAACCGAGAGATTTATCAGAGGATTTCTGGATCTTGTAACCCTTTGGTTTGTCAGCCGTTTTGGTGGAAGACCTATGCATTTCTTTGGTGCAGTGGGAACGGTAATGTTCATTGTAGGATTCCTTTCTGCTCTTTGGCTGGGAGTTTCAAAACTGATTGATGTGGCAAGAGGAATTTACGGACATCTGATTACTAATAATCCATGGTTTTATATTGCCCTGACAATGATGATTATGGGAACATTACTTTTCATAGCAGGATTTTTAGGCGAAATGATTATCAGAACCAACAGGGAGCATAAGAATTATAATATTGATGAAGTGATTTAAAATATAAATCCAGAATCAATTAAAATATCAATATCCCAAAAAGATTCTTTTTTGGGATATTTTTTATTATTATAAGACTGCACATTATTTTATAGCTGGAAGAATAAGTCTTTTTAGAATTTAAATCTTATTTTTGTTTGAATAAGATAAATTGACTTGCAGAAACTTTCTGTGAGGATTTTCAATGGTGATTTTTATATAAAAATATTTTAAATTGAGTATGAAGAAGATATTATACGCATCTTTACTTGTAGTGGCCGTTTCCTGCGGAAAAGTTTCTCCAAAAGGTAATATTGAGAATAAGGAAGTTCCTGTTGAAAATTTTAAAAATATTTTTCTTAAGGGAAAATTCAGGGTTTTCTATGCAAGAGGAGAAAAGAATATGGTGAATGTGGAAACATATCCGAATGTATTTGACAATCTGGATATTGATGTGAAAGATGATGGATTATTCATTACCGAATCAAGAGAAACTAAAGGAGTGGATTTTTACAATATCACCATTTATTCGAAATATAATCCTGAAAAAATCAGTATTTCCGATTCTGCCGAAATGAATATTTCGAGCGAAATTAAGACCGATAATTTTAGGCTTAATTTAAAAAATTATGCTACTTTTATGGGTTCAGTAAAAACGAGAAGAGCAGAAGTAGAAATGCAGAACAGAAGCCGGGCCAACTTTCTGGGATTTACCAAAGATGCAGTGATAAAAATCTCAGATACAGCAAGTTTGATTGCTCCTTACTGGAAAATAGAGAACCTGAATATAGACTCTAAAAATGGGAATTATGCAGAAGTAAATGTAAAGGATTCTCTGAAAGGAAATATTCAGAACACGGCAAAATTTATTTATTATAACAACCCGATTCGTGCTTTTAAAATTGATAAAACGACAAAGGTTGAAAATAAGAAATTAGACTAGAAATTAAAAGGTTAAAAATTTTTAAATTATAAAAATAATAAAACACAAGCAGGAAATATGAATATGATGGGTAGCTGTTCTTCCATCTTCAAACCTCCCGCTTCCAAACTTAAATACAAATATGACAACATTAGAAAAAGCGAAACTTTGGTTAAGTGATACATTCGATAAAGAAACAAAAGATGCTGTACAGGCTTTAATCGACAGCAATTCCCCGGATCTGGAAGATTCTTTCTATAGAGAACTTGAATTTGGAACAGGTGGAATGAGGGGGATCATGGGAGTAGGAACCAACCGCTTGAACAAATATACATTAGGACAGGCTACGCAGGGATTGGCGAATTATATGCTTCAGCAGTTTAAAGGTGAAGAAATAAAGGTAGCCATTGCTTATGATGTTCGCCATAATTCAAAAGAATTTGGTAAACTGGTTGCCGATGTTTTAACGGCAAACGGAATTAAAGTACTTCTTTTTAAAGACCACAGACCAACTCCGGAACTGTCTTTTACCGTAAGAGATAAAAAATGTAACGGAGGAATTGTTCTTACAGCATCCCACAACCCGCCTGAATATAATGGGTATAAAGTATACTGGAATGACGGTGCACAAATTGTTCCGCCACATGATGAAGCAATTATCAAGGAAGTATACTCCGTAAAATTTGAAGAAATTAAATTCAATGGAAATGATGACCTGATCGAATGGATCGGAGAGGAGCAGGACGATGTGTATATAGATGCCTGTATTGAAAATTCAACCTATCAGAATGTTGGAAAAGAAAATTTAAATATCGTTTTCACATCCATCCACGGAACAACTTATACAACGGTTCCGAAAGCGCTGGAAAAAGCAGGGTTCAAAAAAATCGATTTAGTTAAGGAACAAATGATTCCCAGCGGTAATTTTACTACAGTAGAATCTCCGAACCCGGAAGAGCCTGCAGCACTTCAAATGGCACTGGATCTGGCAAAAATTACCAACGCGGATATCGTTATCGGAACGGATCCGGACGGTGACAGATTAGGAATTGCCGTGAGAAACCTTGATGGCGAAATGCAGCTTTTGAACGGTAACCAAACCAATACCATCCTTACTTATTACATTTTAAATGAATGGAGAAAGCAGGGAAGAATCACAGGAAAAGAATTCATTGGTTCTACAATCGTAACTTCAGATATTTTCTTTGATATTGCCCAGAAATTTGGGGTTGACTGTAAAGTTGGCCTTACAGGATTCAAGTGGATCGGAAAAATGATCCGTGATTTTGAAGGAAAAGAAAAATTCGTTTGCGGTGGGGAAGAAAGTTTCGGTTTTATGACCGGGGATTTCGTGCGTGATAAAGACTCGTGCGGAAGTATTCTTCTTGCCTGTGAAATAGCTGCATGGTGTAAAGCCAACGGAAGAACAATGTATCAGTACATGATCGAGATTTATGAAGATCTCGGAATGTATTACGAAGGATTGGTAAATATTGTAAGAAAAGGAAAAGAAGGTGCTGAAGAAATTCAGAACATGATGAAAAACTTCCGTGAAAACCCACCGAAAGAACTGGCCGGATCATTAGTGGAAGAGGTTAAGGATTTTAAAGAGCAGACCAGCTTCTCCGTTTCAAAGAACGAAACAAAAGTAATGAACGACATTCCGAAATCGAATGTACTTATTTATTATACCCAGGATGGAACCAAAGTGTGTGTAAGACCTTCAGGAACCGAACCGAAAATTAAATTTTATGTTTCAGTAAAAGATAGTGTTACCTCTGAAGCGGATTTTAAAGATAAACTGAAATCTTTGGAGGCTAAAATTGAAGAAGTAAGAAAAGATCTGAAGCTGGATTAATTTCAAAATTATCTTCATGATAAAAAAGAGTTTATCAGCTTTTATTCTGTTGATTTGTATTTTTTCCTGTAAAAAAGAAGCCCAAAAAACTTCTGAGGGAAAGATTGAAAAAGATACCGTTTCGAAAATAGAAGAGAAAGAAGAAGATTTATTCAAACCTATTGATACTGTTTGTACTTCTAAAAATAAAACAGAAGATTATATTGCAGCTCTTCAATGGTATCAGCAGAAAACAGAAAAAGAAATTGCCCGGAATTCACCTGAACAGAATGATAAATTATACGAAGATTATATTAAAATTCGTGATAAATATACAGCCTGTTTAAGTGAAAGCCTGAGCAAAGTCCTGGTAGAATATGTTAATTATTATGATTCTGAAAGTGACAGTTACAAATTTCCTGAAAATATAAAGGAACTGAGTACCCAACTTAAGAAAGGAAGTCTTGAATTTACAGAAGTAGGAGAAGGCTACACCGAAATCTGGTCTTTGCCTGATCATTATTTTTCTCTCTTTAAAGGTAAAGTAACTCCGGATTATAATAGTTATATTGAGCAGCTGTCGAAAGAGAGTGAAGGTTTATATTCAGCGGATGCGGGATTGGTGATTTCTTGGAAAGATTTGGGAGAAAGAACAATATTTTGGGAAAACTTCATTAAAAGATATCCTAAAAGTTCCTTAGTTTCCAGAGCGAAAGAAATGTACAGTGATTATCTGTATGATTATTTATTCGGGATGGATAATACCCCGACTCATGAGCATTCCGATGGAACTATATATGATGAAAACAGGGAAGAATTCAACAGGATTATAAAGAAATATCCGAATTCAAATGTTGCCAAAAAATCAAAGGAATTGATGGACCTTTTTGACGCCAAAATTCCTGAAGAAGAGATTCATAAGAGAATAAATATTGAGAGAGAATATTAAATAAATTTAAATAAAATAAAGTGAAAGTTTCAAAATTAGCGGCGAACCTGATTGGTTCCGAAATTGTAAAAATTGGTAATGAAGTAAATGATTTAAAAGCAAAAGGAGCGGAAATAGCCAATCTTACTATTGGTGACCTTAATTCTAATCTCTATCCTATTCCGGCATTGCTGAAAGAAGAGATTCAGAAGGCATATCAGAATAATCTGACAAACTACCCGCCAGCGAACGGACTTTTATCTTTAAGAAAAGAAGTTTCCAAAGATTTAAAAAACAGATGGAATCTTGATTATTCACCAAATGATATCTTAATTACTGCAGGATCAAGACCTTTGATCTATGCAGTTTATAAAACAATCGTTGATGAGGGGGATAAGGTAGTGTATCCTACACCATCCTGGAACAATAACCATTATGCTTATCTTACTTCTGCAGAAGCAGTAGAAGTGAAAACAACGGAGGAAAACAATTTCCTTCCTACAGCAGATGACCTGAGACCCCATTTAGGCGGTGCAGTTCTTCTGGCACTATGTTCACCCCTGAATCCTACAGGAACGATGTTTACAAAAGAACAGCTTTCAGCGATTTGCAAACTGGTTCTTGAAGAAAATAAAAAGAGAGGTGAAAACGAAAAACCATTGTACCTGATGTACGATCAGATCTATTCTAACCTTACTTTCGGGGCACAGCACGTAGATCCGGTTTCTCTTTTCCCTGAACTGAAAGAGTATACGATTTATATCGACGGTATCTCTAAATGCCTTGCTGCAACCGGAGTACGTGTAGGATGGGGATTCGGACCGGCTCATATTCTTGATAAAATGAAAGCTTTGCTGACTCACGTTGGAGCCTGGGCTCCAAAACCAGAGCAGGAAGCTACTGCAAAGTTCTTTGAAAACCCTGAGAATGTAAATGTTTTCGTAGAAGATTTCAAGGGAAAATTAGAAGAAAGTCTAAAAGTTCTTCATGGTGGAATTCAGGATTTAAAAGAAAAAGGATTAGCCGTAGAAAGCATCAAGCCGATGGGTGCCCTTTATCTGACAATCAAATTGGATTATATCGGAAAAACAAAACCGGACGGGTCTGTTATTGAGAATTCTTCTGATCTGGTATTCTACTTAATTAATGATGCCGGAGTAGCCTTAGTCCCTTTTTCTGCTTTCGGAGAGGCAAAATCCGAACCTTGGTTCCGTGCTTCCGTTGGAGGTTTAGCTGTTGATGAGATTAAAGTAATGCTTCCGAAACTGGAAAATGCTTTAAATAATCTTAAATAGTTTTTAATGTAACAATCTAATAGTGTAACGGTTTACCAATATTTTAAGGATTAAAATCGTTATAGTGTTAGATTGAGAAAATATATGCTTCGACTCCGCTCAGCATGACACATTTCACAAACAGTTAGTATGAGCAGTGTCACGCTGAGCGGAGTCGAAGCGTTTTAAAATACAGTTTATAAAATGAAGATTTTCAGAAAATATTTCTATAAATCAAGTTATTATAATTCTTAAAATAATTTTATCAATGAAAATCATAGCAGTTATTCCTGCCCGTTACGAAGCAAGCCGTTTTCCGGCAAAACTCATGCAGATGTTAGGTGAAAAAACAGTCATTACAACCACATACCAGAATGTTTTGGAAACAGGACTGTTTGATGAAGTATTTGTTGCCACGGATTCAGAAATTATTTTTGATGAGATTGTGGAAAATGGAGGAAAAGCAGTTATGACCGGACAGCATGAAACCGGTAGCGACCGCATCGCAGAAGCTGTACAGAATATCGACTGTGATATCGTTATCAATGTTCAGGGAGATGAGCCTTTCTTGAAACTGGAGCCTTTAAAACAACTGATAGAGGTATTCAAAGAAGATGATAATCAGGAAATATCTTTAGCTTCTTTAAAAATAAAACTGACCGAAAAAGAAGAAATTGAAAACCCCAATAATGTAAAAGTAATTACGGATAATAACGGTTTTGCTCTTTATTTCAGCCGCTCTGTAATTCCTTTTCACAGGGAAATCTCTTATGATATAAGTTATTTTAAGCACATTGGAGTATACGCCTTCAGAAAACATGCATTGCTTCAGTTCTCCAAACTGGAAATGAAACCTCTTGAAATATCAGAGAAAATTGAATGTATCCGTTATCTGGAATATGGAATGAAAATTAAATTAATAGAAACAAATTTCATCGGAGTAGGTATTGACACTCCTGAGGATCTGGAAAAAGCCAGAAAGTTAATTTGATAGCTTGCACATCACCGATAAGCAAATAAGTCCGTACACCTGTTAGCTTTCTTTGCTTTTTCGCCCAATTCCTCTTATATTTGAAATATAAATAAGATTAATGAAGAAATTACTTTTAGTATTCGTATTGATACTTTCGCAGTTGTCTTTTGCACAGACCGCAAAAGAAATTATAGAAAAAAATATAGAGCTGTCCGGAGGATTAACGAATTGGAAACTCTTAAATTCAGTGTTGCTGCAGGGAAAAGTGATTTTGGGAATTAAGGATGAATATCCTATAAAAATCTATCAGCAGCGTCCCAATCTTACTAAAACAGTGATCAGCATTAACGGAAAAGAAACTGCGATTGAAGGCTTTGACGGAACTAAAGGATATGCAATGAACTATGCAACAAATAAGCTTCAGGAATATCCGGAATACATTCCTGAAAGCTTTGATAATGATTTCATTGACTGGGAAAACAAAGGTTTTAATGCAAAATATCTTGGAAAAGAAAAAGTAGGAGAGATCTATTGTCATAAAGTAGAACTTACCAAAAATGTCAATAAAAATATCTACTATTTTGATGTGAAAACCTATATGCTTTTAAAAGAAGTTAAAAAGGATGAAACACTCGTGTATTCAGATTATAAAAAAGTGGGAAATCTTGTGATGTCTTTCAGAATTGAATCTTCAAGTACTAAAAAAGATGGAGATTATGTAATGATTTTGAACAGAATTGATGTCAATAAAGTATTTCCTGCCAATATTTTTAAGTTTTAAATAACTAAAATTGATAAGAATGAAAAAGGTTTTCTTATTGCTGCTTTCTTTTGTGGCATTTTTACAGAGCTGTACCAATCAGAAAAGTGAAATTTCTCAAGCTAAAACCAAAGAACTTATGGGAAAAACAATATATGATTTCAAAGTTGAGAGCCTTGATGGTAAAGAGATCAACTTTGCAGATTTTAAAGGAAAAAAGATCCTTATTGTAAACACAGCATCCGAATGCGGTTTTACCCCACAATATGCGGATCTGGAAAAAGTCTACGAAGAATATAAAGACAAACTTGTGATCGTAGGTTTCCCTGCGAATAATTTTGGAGGACAGGAACCCGGAACCAATACTGAAATTGGTGCTTTCTGCCAGAAAAATTACGGAGTAACATTTCCTTTGGCAGCAAAAGTTTCTGTAAAAGGTGATGATACTGCTCCCATCTTCAGGTATTTAACAGAAAAAGATTTGAACGGAGTAAAAAATACGACCATCCTTTGGAATTTTACTAAATTCCTGCTCGATGAAAATGGAAAGCTGATTGACACCTTCATAAGTACTACAAAACCTACAGATGAAGCAATCACAAAGCATTTAAAATAAAAAACAGAACAATTTTTAAAAGTGGATTTTTATCCACTTTTTTTATGCCGAAAATATTGCAAAATAATTGATTGAATTATTTGGTTTGAAAAAGGGCTCTTTGGTTACCCATACTTACCCTCATATTTCAAAAACACATTGCATTTATGAGTACAAATCTATAACTTAAAGCATTTTTTGTATTAATGATAATTGATTCTGTTTTAAAATAAATACAATTGAAGTTTATTCTGCATATGGGAATATCAGACACCTAAAAGCTTAAGACAATAAAATCTGTATGATGCAGGGGAAAGCTTAATCATTGCTTTTCTCTGCAAAACAGAATATATTTCCAAGTTTTATGCTTGAATAGCCGTTACTTTTTATTTTTGATGAATTGATCATAGCTTTAGCCAAAATATCTGTTGGAAGAGGTTTCTGACTTTCTAAAAGTCCAATTTTGTTGGCAAATTTTATAATTCTGCTTCCCAAAACTTCCCCGGTTCTGTGAGATTCCTTTCTTTCCAGCATTCCAGGCTTGAAAATTGTGATTTTGGTAAAATGCAGCTGTTTTACAGCTTCCTCCAGTTCACCTTTCATTTTTGAATAGAAAATTTTGGATTTCGGGTTGGCTCCATATGCTGAAACAAGAATATAATCTTCTACATTGTTTTCTTTAGCTGCTTTGGCAAACTCATACTGGTAATCGAAATCCACTTTTCTTTGGGCTTCTTTGCTTCCGGCATCTTTCAATGTGGTTCCCAGGCATGAGAATGCAATGTCTCCCTTCACCATATCCTTCCATTCTTCTGGCTTTTCAAAATCAACCACATGAACTTTCAGCTTATCATTCTGAATGTCCACAGGTTTTCTTACAAAGATATCTACTTCCTCAAACTCCTTGTCGTTGAGAAGCTGCTTTACCAGATCTTTTCCTGTAGCGCCCGTTGCGCCAATTATCAAAGCTTTCATAATAATTGTGATGATTTATGATCCTATTTCTTTCTTAAATTTACTAAATTTGGAATTAATATCAATTATCATTAACCACTTATCATTGATAAAAATTCATGGATGCTAACGAAATTCTAGATTATTGCCTTTCCAAAAAAGGAGTTACAGAAACTTTTCCTTTTGATAATGAAACTCTTGTCATGAAAGTAGGGACTAAAATGTTCTTATTAATGCCCTTGGAAAAGCAACCATTAAGTATCAATGTAAAAACAGAGCCAGAATGGAGTGCAGAATTACGTGAACAGCATCCGCAGATCACAGGTGCATTCCACATGAATAAAACACACTGGAATTCAGTATTGACAGATGGCTTGAAAAGAGATCTTATCTTTAAATTAATAGATCAGTCTTATGAATTGGTTTTTAATTCTTTGACGAAAAAAGCCAGAGAGGAGATTGTAAACGGTTAGAATTTAAATCTTTGGGTTCTTTAAGGTTGAGGCAATCAACTGTTCAACACTTACTTATAGTGGGTCTGCTGCTAATTTAGCATAAAATTAATCTAAATTTAAGCACTTAATAGTGGAGATGATTCTACTATAGTAAGTGCAGTTTTACCATGAAAATATCACTGATGCATTATCATAAAAAGCTACTTCAATTATTATTCATCTTATTTTATAATGTTTTATTTTACGCCCAATCATACAAACAGGATACTTTGCGTGGAGAGTTCACTTATCAGTTAAAAGCTAAATTTGATACACGAACTGATTATAGACATGAAGAACTATTTTTATTACAAATAGGGGATAATCGTGCATTTTTTGCGAGTACCATATCGCTGAAAGGTGATTCGGTAATGGCAAATTCAGGAATAACGACAAATAATCCTGATGGAAGTATAACTCTTAGTTGGAAAAAAGGGGTGGTAATCCCAAAAACAAAATTATCCTTTACCATAATACAGTCGAACGAAGATATAAGGTATTTTAGATTAGTTGGAATGTCGTTACTTACTTATAAAGAGCAGGTAATAAAGAATTGGAAACTTGTGAATGAAACAAAAATAATCAATACAATTAATTGTAAAAAAGCAGTAGTTACCTTTAAAGGAAGAAATTGGATTGCATGGTATTCCCCCGAAATTCCTTTACCATATGGCCCTTATAAGTTTAGCGGATTACCCGGATTGATAATAAAAATAACAGATGATAAAGGAGATTATGATTTTGAGCTTGTAAAATCTGCACCTGCTTCTCAACTGAAAGGGAAATTAATCAATATGAAGAAAAGCAGATATACTGAAGCAATAGAAACAACGCAGCCAAAATTTAAACAAGCATTAAGAAATGCTGAAGCCAATGCAGCGGCTGTACTTGCAAGCTATGGAACCACCATTATAAAAGGAGAAGAAATGATAAGGCAAAGACAAAAAGAAAGAGAAGAAAACCTAAAATACGAAAATCCGCTAGAGTTGGATAATTAAAAAATAAAATTTTCTGTCAATCTTTTATCCTCATCCAATCTTTCGATAAGTTTTTCAATACCTTCAAATTTGATTTCGTCATGAAGAAAATCCCTGAATTTTACAGTAATCTTTTCATCATAGATATCGCCCTCAAAATCAAGAATATATACTTCAACGGTTAATTTTTCACCATTCACAGTAGGATTGGTACCAACGCTGAGCATTCCTTTATATTGCTGTCCTTTTACTTCCACTTCAACGATATAAGCTCCTTTTTTGGGAAGAAGTTTAATAGATTCAGTTTCAATATTGGCTGTAGGATAACCGATTGTTCTTCCGATCTTTTTCCCATGAACAACAGTTCCGGAGACAGAGTAGGAATAGCCGAGCATTTCATTGGCATCCTTAATATTTCCTGTCAGAAGAGCATTGCGGACTTTAGTGGAGCTGATATTGTTTTCGTGAATATTGATAGCTTCCATTTGTTCTACCACAAAATCCAGTTCTTTTGAAAGCTTCTGAAGAAGCTCAAAATTTCCGCTTTTATTTTTTCCGAAGGAATGATCGTAACCTATAATAAGGTATTTTACATTCAGTTTATCAATCAGGATCTGTCGTACAAACTCTTCTCCTGTGAGGTTTCTGAACTCTTCATCAAATTCTTTCAGGAATAAATGATTGATACCGTATTTTTCGATCAGCTGTTTTTTTTCTTCCAGTGTATTGAGAAGCTTAAGATCTTCATTTGGGTTAAAAACGAAGCGCGGATGTGGCCAGAAAGTAAGTATAGCTGTTTCCAGATTATTCTCTGTGCCTACATTAATCAGTTCATCGATAATACTTTTATGTCCGAGATGTACTCCGTCGAACATCCCTAAAGATAAGGCTAAAGGCTTTTGAGAGGAATAATCTTTAAAATTCTTGAAAACTTTCAAAACGAAAAAATTTGACTGCAAAGATATACATAATGTAACAATGTATCAATATAACAATGGACCAATATTTTTTTCGAAGAAATAATTACTAGACTGGTAAACTGCTATATTGGTATATTAACAAAAAAGTATGATAAAAATCTTTTTTTTACCAATTGTGGGTTTATGAAGAATCATTATATTTGCACCAAGAAAAAATTTAGCAATGGCAAACCAAATTAAAGGTAAAATTTCTCAAATTATTGGTCCGGTAATCGACGTTGTCTTCACAGATGTGGAAGCAGTTCCAAGTATTTATGACGCGTTAGAAATTACAAAAGGAAACGGTGAAAAAGTAGTCTTAGAAGTAGAGCAGCATATTGGTGAAGATACAGTAAGATGTATTGCAATGGATGCTACAGACGGTCTTCAAAGAGGGCAGGATGTAATCGGATACGGAAATCCTATTACAATGCCAATTGGTGAAGCTGTAAACGGAAGACTATTCAACGTTGTTGGGGATGCTATCGACGGACTTCAAAATATAACTAAAGAAGGTGGTCTGCCAATTCACAGACCAGCTCCAAAATTTGATCAACTTTCAACTTCTGCAGAAGTTTTATTTACAGGTATTAAAGTAATCGACTTAGTTGAGCCTTACGCAAAAGGGGGTAAAATTGGTTTGTTCGGTGGTGCAGGTGTAGGTAAAACTGTATTGATCCAGGAGTTGATTAACAATATTGCAAAAGGACACGGAGGTCTTTCAGTTTTCGCCGGAGTAGGTGAAAGAACGAGAGAAGGAAATGACCTTTTGAGAGAGATGCTTGAATCAGGAATTATCAAGTATGGTGATGATTTCATGCACTCTATGGAAAACGGTGGTTGGGATCTTTCTAAAGTAGACTTAGAAGCTATGAAAGATTCAAAAGCTGCATTCGTTTTCGGACAGATGAACGAGCCGCCAGGTGCAAGAGCGAGAGTAGCACTTTCAGGTCTTACATTGGCTGAGTACTACAGAGACGGTGGAGAAAGCGGACAAGGTAGAGACGTACTTTTCTTCGTAGACAACATCTTCCGTTTTACACAGGCTGGTTCTGAGGTATCTGCACTTCTTGGTCGTATGCCGTCAGCGGTAGGTTACCAACCGACTCTTGCTTCTGAGATGGGTGCGATGCAGGAAAGAATTACTTCAACTAAAAACGGTTCAATTACTTCAGTACAGGCGGTTTACGTACCTGCGGATGACTTAACTGACCCGGCTCCTGCAACTACGTTTGCTCACTTGGATGCAACTACGGTACTAGACAGAAAGATTGCTTCATTGGGTATCTATCCAGCGGTAGATCCATTGGCTTCTACTTCAAGAATCCTTGCTCCGGAAATTATCGGTGCTGAACATTATGACTGTGCTCAGAGAGTAAAAGAAATTCTTCAGAGATATAAAGCGCTTCAGGATATCATCGCGATTCTTGGTATGGAAGAACTTTCTGAAGAAGATAAATCAGTAGTTTACCGTGCAAGAAAAGTTCAGAGATTCTTATCTCAGCCTTTCCACGTAGCAGAACAGTTTACAGGTATTCCAGGATCATTGGTGGATATCAAAGATACTATCAAAGGATTCAACATGATTATGGATGGTGAATTAGACCACTTACCGGAAGCTGCTTTCAACCTGAAAGGAACTATCGAGGAAGCTATCGAAGCTGGACAAAAAATGCTAGCTGAAAACGCTTAAGAAAATTTTAAATGTTAAATTTTAGATTTTAGATTGAAAACATCATTTAAAATTTAAAATCTATAATCTATAATTCATAAAAAATGAATATAAAAATTTTAACACCAGAATACGTAGTTTTTGAAGGAGAAGTAGATTCTGTATTACTGCCGGGAAAAAATGGTGAATTTCACATCATGAAAAACCACGCAGGAATTGTTTCTTCTTTGGTTGGAGGTAAAGTAAAGCTTTTCACAGCTTCAGTTGGTGAAGCTTATGCTAAAAACTTCACTAAAGAAAATGATAAAGATTCTGTTTTTTCTTATCCTATCAAAAGCGGTGTTGTAGAATTTAATCATGATAAAGGAATTATCCTTTGTGAATAATTAAATTGAAAAGCTAAATATATTTTCAAGAAAGTGTAACTTTGGTTACACTTTTTTTATTTGTGTAAAAGTCTGATTTTATGAAGAGAAGTATAATCATATTCTTTACCGTTCTGGGAGTTTTATGCAATGCCCAGAATTTCAAAACCAAAAGAGGTATCATAAGTCTTGATGGTGCTCATGTGGCTAAGATCTCAAACAAATCCAATATCTATACATTCATGGACCTGAATGATACCCCGATGTATACTATAGAGTTCATAGATAAAAGCATAGTGGATTCAGTAAGAGACAGCTACATAAAAGTGAACAGGGTTTATAACAGGGATAAAACAATTGAGCTGGACTATATTTCTCCGTCGGCATTTTCCGGGGAAGAGAAATCAGCGGTATATACTTCTATAAAGGGCCTTAAGATTATTGACAACAAAGGAATCAATATTAAAAATCTGGACGAGATATTTAAGAATGTTCCGAAAAGAAAGCTGGATAGCAAAACAAAGGATGCGTATACCACCCGAAGTAAAATTGATAAAATGAATATTGAAGTCAATAAAGTGGGAGAGATCATCAGTAATGGAGTTCCTGTGGGATATTTCACCAATCTTCCTGTAAGTTTCGGCTCTGAAGATACCATTACGGACAAAACATTTATAGATATCGAGATCTATGATGCTAAAAGTAAATACATTGGGAGATATATTACCACAACAAAACAATTAAAAACAGCCGGTGGAAAGACCTTTACAATTTACAGGGAAATGTCAGGAAGGGCCTCTCTTTTAAAATTCCCAACTTATAAAGCTATTGCCGAACGATTGGCAATGATGGACCCGAATTTTATTAAAATACAGGATAAGGTAACTGTAGGTCCCGTGTCAAAAGAAACACCCAATTAATTAGTCATTTAATAGAAATTCATCATTATTTGGAAATCCCTGAGAAAAAATTGAAAATTTTATAAACTCAGAATTACTCCATTTTCCTTCAGCTGCTGTATGGGTTTTGAAAACCAGAATAATTCAAAATCTTCAAAATTTTCCTCAAATTGATTCTTAAGTTGCTGAGCTGTAACTTTTTTCGGATTTTCTATAGAATTTTCTTCCAGAGCATTCATAAGCCATTCTGCTTTATCCTGCTCCAGATCTATCTTGACAATGTTTGTTTTTAAATGGAATGTGAGAAGCGTATATGTACCGGAATATTTCTTTTTGTTTTTTACGCGATTCTCAGCGATTACGTTTTTCGCTAAAAAAACAACTTTTGAATTGCCTTTAAAACCAAATTGATGATCATCCAGAAGGCAGTCATGAATATAGTCAGGGTGAACTGTAGTTCTTGGAATTTTAAAATCAAACCATTCCTGAAGCGGAATTTCAAAATTGATTCCGTGCATATAATTGAAAAGAGATTTTTTCAAACCAAAGCTGAATTTACTATGATCAATTCCTGTTTTGTCTTTAAAATCAATATCATTGTTTGCAAACAAAATTTCTTCCTTCACAGGAGTTACTCCAAATTCTTCTGGATTAATTCCTACAGGTGAATGAGCCGTCATAGCAAACTGATGCCAGAATCCACTTTGCAGAATTCCCATTTCAAACATTTGCCTTACCATTTCCAGTGAGTCTACGGTTTCCTGGACAGTTTGGGTTGGGTATCCATACATCAGGTAAGCATGAACCATGATTCCGGCTTCAGTGAAATTTCTTGTCACTTTGGCAACCTGCTCTACTGAAACACCTTTATCTATCAATTGTAATAATCGGTCGCTGGCCACTTCAAGTCCTCCCGAAACCGCAACACATCCTGAAAGTTTTAACAGATAACATAAATCTCGGGTGAAGCTTTTCTCAAATCTGATATTGGTCCACCAGGTAACAACCAAGTTTCTCCGCAAAATTTCGAGGGCAACTTCCCGCATCAATGCAGGAGGAGCTGCTTCATCCACAAAATGAAACCCTGTCTCACCGGTTGTCCTGATCAATTCTTCCATTCTGTCAACCAGAATTTTGGCAGAAATCGGTTCGTAAATTTTAATATAGTCTAAAGAAATATCGCAAAAAGTACATTTCCCCCAATAACAGCCGTGAGCCATCGTCAGTTTATTCCATCTTCCGTCACTCCATAAACTGTGCATTGGATTGGCAATTTCGATTACTGAAACATACTGATCCAGCTTTAAATCTGTATAATCCGGAGTTCCGATGTCTGCCTGCTTATAGTCATGTCTTTTAGAATTATTTTTATAAGTAACTTTCTGATTTTCAATTAAAAATGTTCTTTTGTATTCTGGAATTTCTTCCGAAGTATTTAAACTTTCATAAAGAAGTTCGAGAGGAAGTTCCCCGTCATCAAGGGTAATAAAATCGAAAAATTCAAAAACTCTCTGATCTTTCACTTCCCTTAATTCTGTATTGGGAAAGCCGCCACCCATTGCAGTTTTAATGTGAGGATAATTCTTTTTGATGAATTGGGCACATCTGAAACCTGCATATAAATTTCCCGGAAAAGGAATGGAAAAACATACCAGTTTGGGCTGAACCAATTCTAATTTTTCCTGAAGGATTTTCAAGGTAAAATCATCAATGAATGTCTGGCTATCTGATAATTTGGAATACAACTCGTCAAAAGAATTTGCACTTTTCCCAAGACGTTCCGCATATCTGCTGAATCCGAAATCGGGATCAATATTTTCAATAATATAATCAGAAATATCCTCCAGGTATAAAGTGGCAAGATGTTTGGCCTTGTCCTGAATTCCCATGTTTCCAAAAGCAAAATCCATATCATCCAACTGGTTAAAACGGGCGGCTTCAGGAAGGAAATTCATGCTGCAGATCTGTCTGGCCAACGTTGGATTCTTTCCTTGCAGAAAGGGAATGACCTGATCTATTGTTTTCAGATACTCTTCCCGGAGTGTGTAGATTCTCTGTGAATTCTCTGATAATTCCTGAAGATTGATCTTCTTATTGAATATTTTCTCAAGTCCGTCTTTTGAAAATAATTCCAAAATAACATCCAGTCCCAGATCGATCTGATAGCTGGAAATATTTTTGGTATTCAAAAAGCCTTTTATATAAGCTGTTGCCGGATAAGGAGTATTAAGCTGGGTAAAAGGCGGGGTGATGAGAAGGAGATCTTTCAACAGAAATTTTTTGCAAAGTTATTTTAAATTCATCTAAAATGAAAAAGCTGGGTAAGAAAGTTTGAAATATTCTATTGAGCTTCGCATTTAAATGAGAAAGATTAAGAGTGATAGACTTTTTTACGGTCAGATATCACATTCAGAATGACTCCCAAAAGGATCAGTATAATCCCGATAAGCAGATTCATTGTGAATTTTTCATGAAACATAAGGACACTTACCATAACTGCAATCACAGGTTCCAGTGCCCCTAAAATAGCAGTTGGAGTAGATCCGATATATTTGATGGCATATACCAGACAAAGACTGGAAATAACCGTAGTTAGAAAGGCAAAAATAATGAAGTTTAAAAAGATGGATACGGAAGGAATTGCAAAAGATTCTCCACGTGCTAACGCTTTTATCATAAAAAATGCCGAAGTGAAAAGCATTGAAAAGAAGGAAAGCTTGAATCCGGATACTTTAAGATGAGACTTATTCACGATTACCATATAAAGTGCATAGAATAGTGAACTCAGCATGACAATTCCAAGGCCTGCAAAATTGATCCCTAAACCATTTTCTTTTAAGCATAAAACAATAACTCCCGCAAAAGCCAGCAGCAGAGATATAATGGAAAGTTTTGTGAGCTTTTCCCTGTAAAAGAAGAACATAATCAAAGCGACAATAACTGGGTAAATAAACAGAACAGTGGAAGCAATTCCAGGTGTCAGAAAATCATAACCGATAAATAAGAATTCTGAAGAAAGGGCATAACAGACACCCAAAACAGAAAGAATCAAAGTTTCTTTTTTATTGATCTTCAGGCTTTCTTTGGAGTATAACAAATACCCGCCAACCATCAGAGCAGAAAACAGAAATCTATAGAATAAAGTAATATCCATAGAAAAATGAGCCTGCTTCAGCGGCAGGATAAAAATAGGAATCAATCCGAATGAAACGGAAGACAATATGCCTAACAAATAACCCTTGAACTTCATTTATTTAAAATTTGATAGGATGAGAAAATATTTAATAAAAAAACCACTGAAATTTTCAGTGGTTTTATCTTTTTCAATTAGATCGGCTTGAAACTTAAACCCTGCTCCTGCAGAAGTTTCTGTTCCTGCTCTTTATAGTAACCACTTACTAATTTATCGTGAATAGCTTCAAATGCAGCTAATGTTTCATTAATTTCTGCATCCGTGTGGGAAGCGGTAGGAATTAATCTTAAAAGAATCATTCCCTTCGGAATAACTGGATAAACCACTACAGAAGTAAAGATTCCGTAATTTTCTCTCAAATCTTTTACAAGAAGAGTCGCTTCTACCGGAGTTCCCTGCATCATAACAGGAGTTACGCATGTATTGCTGTCTCCGATGTTGAATCCTCTGTCTTTAAGACCGTTCTGAAGCTTATAGGTATTTTCCCAAAGCTTGGCTTTGATTTCAGGTCTTGTTCTTAAAAGCTCCAGTCTTTTCAATCCTCCGATTACCATTGGCATTGTCAGAGATTTTGCAAAGATCTGAGATCTTAAGTTAAATTTTAAATATCTGATAATTTCTTTGTCCCCCGCGATAAATGCTCCGAAACCAGCCATTGACTTGGCAAAAGTAGAGAAGTACACATCAATCTGATCCTGACATCCCTGCTCTTCACCAGCTCCGGCTCCTGTTGTTCCAAGAGTTCCGAATCCGTGTGCATCATCTACTAAAAGTCTGAAACTGTATTTAGATTTAAGATCACAGATTTCTTTAAGTTTTCCCTGCTGGCCTCTCATTCCGAAAACCCCTTCCGTAATCACAAGAATACCGCCTCCGGTTTCTTCTGCTACTTTAGTTGCTCTCTGAAGGTTTTTCTCAAGACTCTCAATATCATTATGTCTGTAGGTAAATCTTTTCCCGGAATGAAGTCTTACACCATCTACAATACATGCATGAGAATCTACATCATATACAATTACATCATTTCTGCCTACCAAAGCATCGATGGTAGAAACCATTCCCTGATAACCAAAATTCAATAAATAAGCTGATTCTTTTTGTACAAAATCTGCAAGTTCTTTTTCCAGCTGAAGGTGCTGTTCCGTTTCACCGGACATTGCTCTGGCTCCCATAGGGTAGAACATTCCGTATTCAGCAGCAGCTTTAGCATCGGCTTCTATTACCTCTGGATGGTTACATAATCCTAAATAATCATTAGCACTCCAGAAAATCACTTCTCTTCCCTGGAACTGCATTCTAGGTCCGATAGGTCCTTCTAGTCTGGGGAAAATGAAATAACCTTCTCCGTAATCTGCAAACTGTCCAAGAGGTCCTGGATTTTCTTTTATTCTTTCAAAAATATCCAACATTTTGTATTGTAGTTTTAAGTAAAAAGCCTTTCCTGTAGAAAACACAAAAGGCTTGATTTGTATCGTGGTTTATTTAAATCTATTTAATGAATTCTGTTTTGAAAACTTCATCGTAATTGTGTACGCAGTTATTTACAAAACCTTGTTCAGCCATCCATTTATCACTGTATACCTTGGTGATATATCTAGATCCGTGGTCAGGGTAAATAAGAACAATAATATCATCTTTGGTAAGTTCGTGAGACTGTGCATACTGGATCAGTGCCTGAGTTACGGCTCCAGTAGTATATCCTCCCATGATAGCTTCTTTAAGGGCAATTTCACGGGTTCTGTAAGCAGACATCTCGTCATTTACTCTTACAAACTCATCTACTTTGTCAAAAAGAAGGGCAGAAGGGATCAGGTTTTTCCCCATTCCTTCAATTTGGTAAGGATGAACATCTTCTTTGTGAATTTCACCTGTTTCGTGGTAGCTTTTCAGGATAGACCCGTCAGCATCCACACCAATGATCTTGACATTAGGATTTTTCTCTTTTAAAAATTTGCCCGAACCGGACAATGTTCCACCTGTTCCAGTGCAGGCAAAAAGGTGAGTTATCTTACCTTCCGTCTGCTCCCAAATTTCAGGACCCGTAGTCTGGTAGTGTGCATCAATATTCAATTCATTAAAATACTGATTGATGTAAACTGAATTTGGTGTTTCTGAAGCTATTCTTTTAGCTACTTCATAATAAGATCTGGGATCATCCGCCGCAACATTGGCAGGACAAATGTATACCGTAGCCCCTAATGCTTTCAAGTAGGCTATTTTTTCGGGCTTTGTTTTATCGCTTACCGCCAGAATACATTTATATCCCTTAATAATACAGACCATCGCAATAGAAAACCCGGTATTTCCTGAAGTAGTTTCTACAACTACAGAATCTTCCTTTAATAAACCTTTCTTTTCAGCGTTTTCTATAATATGAAGTGCTATTCTATCTTTTGTGGAATGTCCAGGATTATATGATTCTAACTTGGCATAAACGGTTGCAGGAATATCTTTTGTAACAGTATTAAGCTTCACCATAGGAGTATTTCCTATTAGGCCAAGAATATTATCGTAAACATTACTCATTATTTGTTATTTTCAATAAAAATCTGACCGCAAAAATACAAAAAAATAAATAATTACTAAACTTTTGTTTGATTTCAAGCCAGTGATCCGGCAAAATTTATTTTCTGATTTGCAATCTTAGCTGAAGTACAATCGCAAATACTACGCCAAAATTTTTAAATTTTGTTAAAAACACCATAGAATGGTATAAAAGCCTTATTTTCGCGTAATTGATTTAATACTATGAAAAATTGGACTTTTAGGCAATGGAACACCGTTTTAGGATGGGTGATTTTCGTCATTGCATTTTTCACGTACTTGTCGACCATAGAACCTAATTTCAGTTTCTGGGACTGCGGTGAGTATATTTCCTCTGCTGTAAAACTTGAAGTAACGCATGCTCCCGGAGCTGCTTTATTCCAGATCGTGGGTGCTGTGGCAGCCATTTTTGCTTTAGGGAAAGGTGAAAATTATTCTATCGTGATCAATGCAATGTCTGCATTGTTCAGTGCGCTGACGATTTTATTTTTATTCTGGACGATTACCCATTTTGTAAGACGGCTGTTAAATAAGGATTTTGATGAAATAACGAAGCATCAGGAAATTTCCATTCTTTTTGCAGGAGCAGTAGGAGCTTTATGCTTTACATTTTCAGATACTTTCTGGTTTTCTGCAGTAGAAGGAGAAGTATATTCTATGGCTTCCATGTTTATTGCACTTCTTGTCTGGCTGATTACCAAGTGGGAAAATGAATACCTGGCGAAAGACAGTGAAAGATGGATCATCCTTATTTTCTTTGTATTAGGACTTTCGGTAGGGGTTCACATGATGGGGATGCTTGCGGTTCCGGCTGTGTGTCTGGTATATTATGCAAGAAATTACAAATTTACCTGGAAGAATTTTATCTGGGCTAACGCAATTACATTGGTAATTTTAATCATTGTATTCAAAATTATTTTCCCGCTTATCATGACGATGTTTGGAAGACTGGAAATATTCTTTGTAAACGGACTTGGACTTCCTTTCCATTCAGGAACAATTGCTGCATTCGTTTTAATGGGGGCAGCGTGTTATTTCTTGATTAAATATGCAAGAAAAACTAAGAAAAATATATATCAGACTGTTGCATTGTCAGTGGTTTATATGATTATTGGTTTCTCATGCTGGATGGTTATTCCTATCAGAGCGAATGCCAATCCTCCGATGAACCTTAATGATCCTGATACTGCCATTGGTATGCTTGATTATTATAACAGGGAACAGTATGGTGACTGGCCTACTATTTACGGTCAAAACTATACAGCTTTCCTTGATGCGAATGGAATTGAGAAGAACGAAGATGGAAGTTTCAAAACCAAAAAGACCGGTGAAATCTATGAAAAAGATGAAAAAACCGGAACTTACAGAAAAACAGGAGACAGGTTCAATTATACATTCAGCCAGTCTCAAGTGAGCTTAATGCCAAGAATGTTTAATGAAGATAAAGACGTAATGGCGAATTACATTTCAATGTACGGAGCTCCTGATTTTACCTTCAATTATGCTAATGAAGATGTTGCAGATAATCCTCAGGCTAAGCAGATCTTTGATGAATTAAGAGGGAAGTATGAAGATAAAACCATTACCGCAGCAGATTACCTGAAAGTGAAGCCATACAACCTGATTAATGTTCAGAAACCTTCACTGGCTCAGAATATGGATTACTTCATTACCTTCCAGAATGGGTATTATTTTGTAAGATACCTGATGTGGAATTTCGTGGGAAGACAGAACGACCTTGAAGGAAACATGGAAAATACAAAAGGAAACTGGATTTCCGGGATTTCTTTTATAGACAATGCACTGCTTGGAAATCAGGATAAAATGCCAGCCAAATTCAAGAATGAAAGTACGGTGAAATTCTTCTTTTTACCCCTGATTTTAGGATTGATCGGTTTCTTTTTCCAGTTGAACAGAGATTTTGGAAGATTCTATGCACTGCTTTCATTATTTGTTTTAACGAGTGTCGGGATTATTTTCTACACTGGTGTGAAACCTTTCGAGCCGAGAGAAAGAGATTATGCAATGGTTGGTTCGTTCTATGCCTTTGCGATCTGGATAGGTCTTGGAGCGGCAGCTATTTTATGGTTTATCCAGTCCAAAGTAAAATCCAATGGAGCTAATATTGCTTTAGGTGTGGTTTTATTGGGAGTACCTTTTATGATGGGCTTCCAGAATTACAATGTACACGACAGAAGCAACAGGTATACAGCTTATGATTATGCATATTCAGTATTAAAATCACTTCCTAAGAATGATATTTTATTTGTTTATGGAGACAACGATACTTATCCGGTATGGGCTATTCAGGAAACAGAAAGATTCAGAGATGATGTGAAGGTAGTTAACTTTACCCTTGCTTCAACTCCATGGAATTTAGATCAAATTAAAAGAAAGACCTATAATGCAGCAGGAATCCCGAGTGAACTGACTCATGAAGATTACAGAGATGGCGTGAACGACCAGATCTATATGATGAAAAAAGAAGACTGGGAAGGTGTTTTCTCCATGCTGAAAGAGCAGGGTGCTCCTGATACAGAATTCCAGGCATTCAGAAAATACCTTACACAGGATTCACTGACATTGAAAGAAGCTGTTGATTTTATCAAATTCAAATCTCCTGAAAAAGATGAGCTTTTAAAGATGTATTTCGGGGAAGAAAAGTTTGAAAAATATAATATTCTTCCTGTGAATAAATTTATTCTTCCTGTCAATAAAGAAAATGCTCTAAAAGCCGGAATCATCACTCAGGCAGACCTTCCGAATGTAGTCAACCAGATCATGATTACTTATAAAGGAAACACCCTTTATAAAAATAACCTGATTATGCTTGATATGCTTGCCAATTTTGACTGGAAACGTCCTATCAACTTCTCTTCAGGAGGAATTTATGACAGTGAAAATATTTTCTATCTGAACGAATATCTTCAGTTTGACGGTTTCAGCTACAGACTGGTTCCTATTCATACTACTGAGAACGTAGACGGAGATATGGGAAGAGTAGATGTGAACTCACTTTACAATGTTGTGAAAAACTTCAGATGGGGGAATTTTAAAGATCTGAATACTCACTTTGACGAAACGGCTACTTCAAATATCATGAGCTACAGAATGACTGCAAGCAGAGCTGCTTCAGCACTGGCATTAAGCGGACAGAAAGCTAAGGCAGTTGAATTATTGGATCTTGCGTCAAAAGAAATTCCTGCAGAGAAATTTAACGATCCTCGTTCATTGAGTTCTATGGTAACAGGATACATCATTGCAGGGCAGGAGAAAAAAGGTCTTGAACTGGCAGAAATCCTTAAAAAAGGTATTTTTGAAGAGTATGATTACTATTTAAGCCTTGCTCCGGCTGATCAGAATTTTGCAAGAAGACAGATGAGAAGCAAACCGATGGAATATTCCCTTGTAGTATCAGCGGTTACAGATGCTTATAAAAAACTGGGTCAGAATGAAAAGGCATATGCTTACCTTGTAAAATCTATAGAGCCGATCGACAAAAAATTCAATGGCTTTATCAAAGAGCTTCAGCAGATGGGAAAAGAAAAGGCCAGAAAGGAATCTGAAAATGTACAGAAGATCACGCCTTTCTACCAATATCTGTTTGATGTGATGGAACCTTATGATTCTACTTATTCAAAAGAAAAAGAAAATCAGATCACCACAGCGATTATTAAAGCAACAGAATAAAATAGCTAATAAAAACGGAACTTAGGTTCCGTTTTTTTGTTATTGGCATTCATGAATTTTAAGATTATATTTGTGGAACTAAAAATGCGTGATGGCAAAAAATACAAATAATAAGTTCCCAATCTATGCCGTGATTTTTACGGTTGTTTTTAAACTTCTCTTTTTATTGACCCATTATATACAGGAAGATGCATTCATTACCTGGCGGGTAGCTCAGAATCTGTTGGATTACGGAGTAATAGGTTTCAACGGAGAAACCAAGATATCGGCCTCTACAACACACTTGTATGTTTTTGTCTCCTATTTTTTCAATCTGATTTTCGGGAAAGAATACTTTGTTGAACCGCTTCTGATTTTCAATTCTGTTCTTTTTACTATAGGAACATTGCTTCTTTCTCATCTTACACTTAAAAATCCGTGGCATAAAGCTATTTTTATATTTTTAATCGGAATATTACCGCCCTCCATTAAAATTTCCATTCTGGGAATGGAATACGGTATCCTTTTCTTTCTGGAAATGGCACTTCTGTACTACGGTTTCAATAAAAATAAAAAATGGGTACTGACCCTTTTGCCTCTTTTAATTATGTTTACAAGGATTGATACGATTATTTTCTTAGGAATTGTATTTCTTGTTGACATTTTCTGGAACAGAAAAATCAGATGGAACTATGTTTTCGGAGGAATTCTGGGACTGGGATTTGTACTTTCCTTCAACTGGCTGTATTTCGGAGAACTGGTTAATAATACCATTGTAGCAAAAAAGCTTCTTTATGAGCATAACTTTACTTTTGCTCAAAATGTCAATTATTTCCTTGTAAGCTTCGGTAATTTCTGGGGAATGCTTAAACTTCCCGGAAACTTCAATCCTGTAACAGTTATTGTCCTGATCTTTGAGCTACTGTGCTTTATTTATCTTATAAGACAAAGAGAAAAAAGGAATTACTTTTTATGGATGATTTTTATTTTCGGCTGGGTAAAGCAGATTATTTTCATCTCTCAAAAAAGTTTGTTCGACTGGTATTACTGGGTGCCACAGTTATTACTTTTTGTTCCCGTTCTTATTTTTGTCCTCGAGCAGAAAGAAAAAAGAAACCTATGGCTTTCCCTGCTGGTTATATTCTATATCCTTCCCATGACTCTTTTCCAGACCATACATTCTATTGCTACAGGAAACGGAGAATGGAACTACCGCAGGCAGATCGGTCTGTTTTTAAATACATATGAAAAAGATAAAAATCAGTGGATTCTGTTGGAACCGGCTGGTTATGTGCCTTATTTTTCAGGATTAAAAACGATTGACGAAGTAGGATTGGTAGACAAGCAGATACAGACTGAAATTAAGAAAGACAAAGCTCATTATTGGCTCAATACTGTAAAAAACAGGAAACCTAAATATCTTCTTTCCTATAAAAATCTTTTTGAAGGGGATGATGCAGAATATTATCAGACTCATTATCAGCTTCTGAAAGAATTCAGAATAAAAGACCATCTGAAAAGTGATAATAAAATTCTAGAAAAAATCTACCACTTTAAACCGTCAGGAACAGATTATAATTTATATGTTAAGACTGAGTAAAAGATTTAAAAATTTAAAGATTTTTAGAGAAAAAGCCAATCACTCTAAAACTCTATTACCCTCAAACACTATAACCTAATCTCAAATCCCTAAAAAATATGAAATACTGTGCTTTTCTCCGCGGCGTAAACGTAAAAGGAACCAATATGAAAATGGCAGACGTATGCCAGGTTTTTAAAGAAGCCGGAATGCAGGACGTAGGTTCGGTGCTGGCTTCGGGAAATATTGTTTTCTCTTCTGATAAAAATGCCGGAGATCTAAAGAAGATTTTAGAAAAAGCGATGTCCGATCATTTTTCTTATGAAGCTTTTCTATTTATAAAATCACAGGAAGAAACACAGGTTTTCTGGGACAGTATTCCTTTTGAGAAAAAAGATGATCTTCATATTTATGCTTTTGTAGGAAATAGCGGAGTAGAAAATGTATTGATGGGAGAGTTTGAAACATCCTCTAAAGCCGAGAATGAAAAAGCCGAAATCGTCAATGAAATTTTTTACTGGCAGGTTCCCAAGGGAAATACCTTAGACTCCGTATTCGGGAAGGTTTTAGGAAAAAAAAGCCTCAAAGATCAGTTTACAAGCAGAAACATCAATACTTTTGAGAAGGTTCTGAAAAAAATGAACTAAGCAGGCTTTTTTATTTACTGATTATAATTGTTGGGATTATTTTGAAGAATGATCTATTCTCCTTTTTCCACACGTTTTAAATCTTCATTGCCTTTCGTATTGAATCTGAAGTTCTGAAAATCTTTATGTTCTGATGTTTCCAGTTCAAAGCCTTTCAGTTCTGCAATTTCAATTTTCAGATGCTCTCCGGTAAAGTCCAGGACATGTCCGCCATACTTTTTATCTGTAGAAAGAAAATGAAAATGAAAACCTTTGATATTTATTCCGTTTAAATATTCCGGAAGATGATAACCAATCAGCACTCCTTCCTTTTCTGAAATATCAAATGTTTTTTGAGCATCAAATATAGAAGTTAAAGCAGGAAACGGCTCTTCTTTCACAGGAGGAAACGCCCTCGTTTTTATATGACTGAATTTCCCGGATATTTTGATGGCATACATTCCATTTTTATTGGAAAAAGCTTTACTGATCTGACCTAACAACAGTTTGTCATCCGCCTTCTTTTCAATAGTAAAGCTGGTATCCGGTTTGAAGAAAGTCACAAAAGATAATGAGGTCTTAAATTCACTTCCGGGCTCTATAGTCTGTCCTGTCGCTTTAGTCTGGTAAACTTTTCCGTCCAGTATTGTCAATTCACCATCCAGCATGTCGGGAGCTCCCAAACCAAAATCACCTTTCCGTTTTAAATCCTTTAAAGGAAGAGTTCCTTTATAAATTCCGCCTACGAATGCATCAGCAATTCCATATTGATAAAGTCTGTTGGTTACGGATTCCTTTTTGTTATCTGACATGATATATTGAGGTGTAGAATTAGTATTAATAACCTGTTGTCCATTACATTGAATCAATGGTATATAGAAAAATAAAAAACACAGCTTATTCATAGGTTTAAATTTATCTTTGCCCGCCAATTGCAAGACCTCCGTCTACCAGAATGCTTTCTCCGGTAATGAAAGATGCTGCAGGACTGCTTAGCCATACTACCAGCTCTGCCACTTCTTCGGGAGCAGCAAAACGTCCTATCGGTGCATGTTTTTTAAATGGTTCTATTGCTTCTTCGGCATTTTCGCCCGGAAAAAAACGGTCAAACATCGGAGTGCGGATATAACCCGGCTGAATAGCATTGACACGGATACCTTCTGCAGCTGTTTCTACGGCAAGTGCTCTTGTTAACCCATCTAATGCAGCTTTACTTGCAGAATATACAGCTGATCCTGAACTGGCGCCTCTTGCCAGCCATGAAGATGTGTTAACGATAGTTCCGCCTGTTCTCTGTTTTTTAAACTGCTCAATTTCATACTTACAAGCAAGCCAAACGCCTTTCGTGTTGATATTTAATACCTTATCAAATTCTTCTTCCGTAGTTTCATCAATAGATGAAAACTGACCTTCAATTCCGGCATTGTTAAAAGCAATATCCAGCGTTCCGAAATACTTTAAAGTCTCATTGATAAGATGCTGTACTTCATTATTTTTAGAAACATCGGTCTGTATGAATTGAATATCAGGGCTTATCTGTTTTAATATTTCCAGTGCTTTATTTCCCTCTTCCTGTCTACGGCCTGCAATAACTACTTTAGCACCGTTTTTCAGAAATAATTTTGCTGCTGCTAAACCGATTCCTGTTGTACCACCTGTAATAAGGGCTGTTTTTCCATTTAAAATTTTGTCTGTCATTGTCTTATGATTTTAATAAGACGAAGGTAGAAGTAAGGGGAGAAAATAAACTGTTTAGAACAAACAGAAAATTATGAAATTGAAACAATTCTCTTCCTGAACTGATTGGGAGAGTCTCCCGTCTGCTTTTTAAAGAAAACATTAAAGTTTGAAGAGTGCTCAAAGCCGAGACAGTATGCAATTTCATTGATATTCCAGTTACTGAACTGTAATAGTGATTTTGCTTCTTTAATCATACGGTCGCTGATTAATGTAGTCGTTGTTTTTCCTGTAGTTTCTTTTAAAGCCCTGTTTAAATGATTGGTATGTACATTAAGCTGTTCAGCAAATTCATTGGCATTTTTTAAAGTTATGATTTGCTCCGGAGAATCAATGAAAAACTGTCTGTCCAGCAGATCTAAAAATAAGGTACTGATCCGCTCAGAAGCGTTTGTATGCCGGTAAAAAGAGGCAGAAGGCTGCATTTTCATTGCTTCATGCATGATAATCTGTACATAACTTCTTATAAGGTCATATTTATGAAGATAATCCGACTGAATTTCATGCATCATATTTTCATACACCGTTTTGAGAAGAGCAAGACTTTCATCATCAGGAAAAAATATATGATCTCCTCCGGCTTTGAATAAAACCGATTGTGAAAGACTTTCATTTTTAAGCGTTTGGCTTACAAATTCTTCCGTAAACAAACAAAAATACCCTGACTGATTTACTGACGTAGGCTCCCAGGAATAAGGAATTAAAGGATTCAGGAAAGTGACGGCAGGTCTGTCTATTTTTATAGATTTATCGGCATAATTCACAATTCCCGTTCCCTCTGAAATCATAGATATCTTATAAAAATCCCGGCGGTAAACAGGTTGCAGCTGCTGGCTGCATGCAAAATCCTCTCTACGGTATACATTAAATTGTCCCGTCTTGGCATATTCCTGTCCATGTAAAGCATAAAATTCAGATAATGTTTCTTTTGACTTCATAGGATAAAGTTATATAAATTCAAATATATTCTGGCACTTATCGCCATCATTTATTTAGCATACATCTGTCATAAACTATATGAATCCTGATGGAAATTAATTTCCGATTCTGAAACTTTATAAGTATTTTTACTGAACTTTTAAATTCAAATAAAAAATGATTCAGTATTTAGATAATATCCATCACAAAGATTCAAAAAACTTTTTCCTTATCGCAGGTCCATGCATCATCGAAGGGGAAGATATGGCATTAAGAATAGCTGAAAAAGTAATCAGTCTGACAGATAAATACAATATTCCCTATATTTTCAAAGGAAGTTTTAAAAAGGCAAACAGAAGCCGCGTAGATTCTTTTACAACCATCGGTGAAGAAAAGTCTCTGGAAATCCTTAAAAAAGTAGGAGAGACTTTTAATATTCCTACAACAACAGACATTCATGAAAATGAACATGCTGCATTGGCTGCACAATATGTAGATGTACTTCAGATTCCTGCATTTTTAGTACGCCAGACTGATCTTTTGGTAGCGGCAGCAGAAACAGGAAAATGTGTAACCCTTAAAAAAGGACAGTTTCTTTCTCCTGAATCTATGAAATTTGCCGTTCAGAAAATTACAGATTCCAATAACCAGAAAGTTGCAATTATTGAAAGAGGAAATTCTTTTGGGTATACGGATCTTGTGGTAGATTACAGAGGTATTCCTACGATGAGAGAGTACGCACCTGTTATTCTGGATGTTACCCATTCATTACAGCAGCCTAACCAGAGTTCAGGAGTTACTGGCGGAAGACCAGACCTTATCGAAACAATAGCCAAAGCAGGAATTGCGGTAGGAGCAGACGGTATTTTCATTGAAACCCATCCTACACCGGAAACCGCTTTATCAGACGGGGCCAATATGCTAAGATTAGATTTATTAGAAGATTTATTGCAAAAATTAACAAGAGTTAGAGAAGCAATTTTATAATTCTTTAAGGCTTATTTAAATTTTAGAAAATTGATTTCCAGATGTTATATTGAAAAGAAAAACTTTTAAAAATACCATATTTGGATGATTTTAACTTTTCATATTTGAAATGTTAAATAAAGTTTAAATAAGTTAAAATAAAATTTATATATTCACGTTTGAAATTTTAAAGCATTTCTTTTGAAAAAACTAGTTTTACCGCTGAGCCTTATGGTTCCTATGCTTATTTTCTCCCAAAATAGGAAAAGAGATACAGCCGATAAAGTAACCGATATTGAGGAAGTTGTTTTCCAGAAAAAAGTAGTTGGGAAAACGAACGACATTACCAATGTCAAGATTTCAGCAAAAGATGCCAAAGGAGTTGCTTCCATTGGAGGAGGAATTGAAGGTCTTCTTAAAACGCTTCCTTCCGTAAACTCCAATACCGAGCTGTCTTCACAATATATGGTACGTGGCGGAAACTATGATGAAAACCTTATCTACATCAATGATATTGAGATATACAGACCTTTCCTGATCAGAAATTCTCAGCAGGAGGGAATGAGTATCATTAACCCTGATATGGTTTCTACTGTAAACTTCTCTGCCGGAGGATTCGAGCCGAAATATGGAGATAAGATGTCCTCTGCTCTGAATATTTACTACCGTGAGCCTGAAAAATTTGAACTTTCAGGGGAAGCCAGTTTAATAGGAGGTCGGCTTACAGCTGGTTTGGCTTCAAAAAATAAGAAACTGACAGCTTTATTTTCAGGAAGATACAGAAATACGAATCTTGTTCTGAACACGCTGAATGAGGATACAGATTTTAATCCTACATACTGGGATTTCCAGTCTTATATTAATTATCATCTCAGTGATAAATTTTCCATGTCGTTTATCGGATATTATTCCAAGAACGATTATGAAATGGTTCCAAAAGCCAAAAGCGTTACTTTCGGAAGTCTTCAGCAGCCGATTACCGTAAATATTGGCTATGGAGGAAAGGAGCAGGATATGTACAAAAACATGATGGGAACTTTCTCTCTGAATTATAAACCTTCAGACCAATGGAAGTTTACATTGGACAGTTTTGCCTATCAGAACAGGGAAAAAGAATATTATTCTATCGCTTCAAGCTATGAGATCCAGACTTTTGATCCTGTAACGGGAGATCCAGTCCCTTCTTTTGATGGTGGAGGCCAGATAGAACATGCCAGAAATGATTTGTTTGTAAGAACTTACGGAACACAATTCAGAGCAAAATTCTCTCCGAATATCAATACAGATATTGAAGTAGGAGTTAAATACGAAAAAGAAAACCTGAATGATAATACCAACGAATGGAAGTTGGTAGATTCTTCCGGATACAGTATTCCACGTCCTATTGATGATCCGAGAACCGGTGAATCAGGAGATCTTGAATTGTTTTACCAGATCGCAGGAAAAAATAAAATAGAACCTTCAAGACTTTCTGCTTATGCACAGTATTCCCAGAAGTTTTATTGGGGAGCCAGCAAAGTCTTCGTTAATGCAGGAGCCAGAGTTTCAAACTGGAGCTTCAACAAAGAAACTATCTTTTCACCGAGATTCCAGTTTGCTATAAAACCTGACTGGGATTCAGACATGCTCTTCAAACTTTCAGGAGGAATCTATTATCAGGCGCCTTTCTATAAAGAAATTAAAGATCTGGACGGAAACTTTAATTCCAACATAAAATCCCAGCGCTCCATGCAGCTGATCCTTGGTCACGACTATGAATTCTATATGTACGACAGACCATTTAAGCTGACTACAGAAGCCTATTACAAGAAAATGGATGATCTGATTCCTTATTATATGGATAATGTAAGAATCCGTTATTCAGGTCAGAATAATGCTTCAGGATATGCATATGGAATTGATACCAGATTATTCGGGGAGTTTGTTCCGGGAGTAGATTCCTGGTTATCAGCAAGCTATGCCAGAGTTTATGAAAATATTGACGGAAGAGGAAATATTCCGAGACCTACGGATCAGAGATTCAGATTTGCTATGTTCTATCAGGATTATATGCCTAAATTCCCGTCAATGCGTGTAAACCTTACCTTGGTATATGCAATGGGACTTCCGAACGGGGCACCTGTGTTCACAGACCCTTATCAGTACCAGAGAACATTACCTGCTTATAAAAGAGTGGATTTAGGACTTTCAAAAGTGTTTATTGATTCCAAAGACAAGAAAAAACGTTACGGCTTCTGGGGTAATTTTGAAGAATTAACTTTAGGAGTTCAGGTTTTCAATGCATTTAACATTAATAATACAGTTGCCAACCAGTGGATCACGGATTATAATTCAAGTGTGATGTATCCGGTTCCGGTGCGTCTTACAGGACGTTTCTTCAATGTAAAACTTGAATTCAAACTGTAAAAAAGAAATTAGAAACTAGATTTTAGAAATTAGATAAAAACTTATCAAAATAAAAAACAGCTCAGTCTGCAAAATCAGCGAGAGTAAAAAATAAAAAGCTTCTGAGTAGTTCAGAAGCTTTTATTTTGCAGAATTCTATAACAAGTATACAGAATTTTATAACACTGGTTTGATGGATATTTATACCTTTGTCTTACTAATGAAAAAGATTCTTGCCATATTATTTTCTGTTTTCTACTTTGGATTTTCTTCCGGAGCAGCTTTCAGTGTACATTTCTGTATGGAGGAATTTGTTTCGGTAAGCCAGAAAACTACAGATATCTGCGCTAAATGTGGTGTCAAAGAAAAAAAAGGATGCTGCAAAACTGAAATTAAGGTCGTAAAAGTAGATGATTCCCAGAAATCAGATTTACTTAAAATTGATTTTTCGAGTCAGATTGTACCGGCGTTTACGCAACATCAGTTTTTCTTTATCGACAAGTCTTTTTCGGCTTCAAAATTTACACAGATAAGAATCAATGGACCGCCTGAATACAGTCCGGTTCCTATCTATATCAATCATTGTAATTTTAGAATTTAAGATCCGTCTGTTGTCTGGTGTGTATCAGATGAGCATGCTTTCCTGGACAACACGGTTCAACGTATTATGCGTTTCAATTATTCTTTATTAAAAATTAATTCTAAAATTTAAAACAATGAAAAAGTATATCATTACAGCAGCACTATCTCTATTCTCAATCGTTTCACTTTCTGCACAGTCTAAAAAAGATGCCCAGGTTTCAAAATTGTATCAGAACTATATTGCAATTAAGTCGGCTTTAGCTTCCGATGATGCAGATAGAACTTCAAAAGCTGCTGCGGAATTTATCAAAACAGCCTCAACTGTTGATTATAAGTTGGTTTCAGAAGGTAATCTTAATATTTTAAGAAAAGATGCCACAGTTATCTCTGATGCCCGAAATATTGATACTCAAAGAGAAACCTTTTCTAATCTTTCAGAGAACATGATCAGTTTGACGAAAGAGTTTAAACTTTCAGAAAAACCGGTTTACGTACAATATTGCCCAATGGCTGATTCGAGCTGGTTAAGTGACGAAAAACAAATCATGAATCCTTACTACGGAAAATCTATGCTTTCTTGCGGAAGTGTAAAGTCGGAAATAAAATAAATACAGTATTTAATTTTAAAACAATGAGTTGCATAGCTTAAATTGTAACTTTACTTTAAGCTGTATACTTTAAAAGTTCGGAATATTATGAAAAAAATAATCATATTTCTGGTGCTTTTGTTTTCTGTTTTTACTTTTGCGCAAACTGCAAAAACGTATTATACCTGTCCAATGCACCCGGAGGTGGTATCTTCAAAACCCGGAGACTGCCCGAAATGCAAAATGACGCTGGTAAAGAAAACTGTTGTGGTAAAACCAAAAGTTATTGCACAGCTACAAACGCAGCCTGTATCCAAAACAGTACAGAAAGCAACAGAAATTAAGCCTAAAATAAATAAAATAAAAACTAAACCAGAGGTTAAGGCTAAAGTTAATCCAAAACCAAAAGTTACAGAGGTTAGAAAAACCAAAACTGAAACAAAATCTGATCATCAAGCTCAATCTATTTACACTTGCCCCATGCATCCGGAAGTTACTTCAGATAAACCGGGGAAATGCCCGAAATGCGGAATGGAGCTTGTAGAAAAGGAAGATCATCAGCATATGGCTGTAGAAGAGCCAAAAAAAGATGAATCTGTATTCAAAAAAAATTCTGAAAACGGGAAAGTGGCTTTTGGTGGTAAAACTGTGCGGTATGATCTGTATGTAAAAGATACGATCGTCAGTTTTACAGGGAAAAACCGTAGAGCGATTGCTATCAATGGAAAACTGCAGGCTCCGACCCTGTATTTTACGGAAGGAGATACAGCTGAGATTCATCTTCATAATATGCTAAAGGAAAATACAGGGCTTCACTGGCATGGTGTGATCCTTCCCAATGAGCATGATGGTGTTCCTTATCTTACAACAAAGCCTGTAACTCCGGGAGAGACACATATATATAAATTCAGGGTATCTCAAAACGGGACCTACTGGTATCATTCTCATGAAGCTTTACAGGAGCAGATCGGGATGAACGGAATCCTGGTTTTCAACAAAAGGGAAGGAGAGCCTAAACCATCTTATAATGCTGAAATACCTGTATTATTAGGAGATTGGAGTGATGAAGATCCCATGCAGATTGCAAGAAGGCTTCATATGGCCAATACAGACTGGTATGCGATTAAGAAAAATGCAGTACAAAGTTACTGGGAAGCCATTAAATCCGGAAATTTTGGTACAAAAGCTTTAAATGAATGGAAAAGGATGGAAGCTATGGATGTAAGCGATGTTTATTACGATAAATTCCTGATCAACGGACTTCCAAGTTCTGATTATTCTAACCTGAAAGCAGGTGATAAAGTAAGACTGAGGGTTGCCAATGGCGGATCATCCACTTATTTCTGGCTGAATTACGGTGGCGGAAAAATAAAAGTAGTGGGAAATGACGGAAATGATGTGGTTCCGGTAGAAGTAGACCGTCTTATCATAGGTGTTTCCGAAACTTATGACATTGAAGTAACCATTCCTGAAAATAAAAGTTTTGAATTCCGCTCCACATCGGAAGACAGGGTAGGTTATGCTTCATTATGGCTGGGTTCAGGTGAAAAAGTGGAAGCGCCCAATCTGCCAAGACTAATGCTTTTTGAAGGAATGAAAATGATGAATGGCATGATGGAAATGAGCGGGAATATGAAACCGATGAATATGACAATGGGAAACCAGATGATGGATATGAATGAAGTAATGTATCCCGAACTTCCTGAAAGTCAGAGAAAAATGACAGCGAAACATATGAACGAAATGATGGGGATCAAAACAAAAGAAGATGACAAAGAGAAGAAGGAAGACCATTCTCAGCACTCCGGAATGGATATGAAGGAAGAAAAATCGATCAAAAGACTGTCATACAACCTGTTAAAATCTCCTGAAAAGACAATTCTTCCCGGTGAAAATGTAAAAGAATTGAAGTTTACCCTGGAAGGAAATATGAACCAATATTTGTGGACACTGGATAATAAAACAGTAACCGAAACAGATAAGATTCTCGTTAAAAAAGGTGAAATCCTGAGAATTACCATGTATAATAATTCCATGATGCGCCACCCGATGCACCTGCACGGCCATGATTTCAGGCTGATCAATTCAAAAGGAGAGTATTCTCCGCTGAAAAATGTTGTAGATATTATGCCGATGGAAACCAATACGATTGAATTTGCAGCCAATCAGGACGGTGATTGGTTTTTCCACTGCCACATTTTATACCATATGATGGCAGGGATGGGAAGAATATTCAGCTATGAAAATTCAAAACCAAATCCACAGTTACCGGACAGAAAACTGGCCTGGAAGAATTTTCTGAAAGACAATAAAATGATCAGCTCCATGGCGATGCTGGATGTTGCAAGCAATAAGATTCATGCAGAAACCATGACGATGTTCGGACCAAGATGGGCTAATCTGAACGAATTTCATTCTAACTGGGATTTTGATCATTTTGAAGGAAGCATGAAGGTTGGAAGATTTCTTGGTAAATTCCAGTGGGCACTTCCGTACGCTGGTTTCAGAATCCAGAAAAATCATGAAATCATGGAAAGACAGATGGCAGAAGATATGGGAATGAAATTTCAGGGCAAAAAAACATGGTTTGGCCAGCAGAAAGCCTCAAAAGATAAATATGCCTTCATGGTTGGAGTACAATATCTTTTACCGATGCTGATCACGGCAGATGCAAGTGTGGATCAGAACGGAAAAGTCCTGTTGGAGCTAAGCAGAGAAGATATTCCGATTTCCAGAAGGATAAGAGGAAATTTCAGTCTGAATTCTGATGGTGAATTTTCAACCGGACTGAGATACATTTTACAGAAATGGGTATCTGTTTCCGGTAATTATGATAATGAAATGGGTTGGGGAGCCGGAATTACTCTGACTTATTAATGGTTATGACCGATGAATTTTAAAAAAAATTAATACAAAAGAGGCTACTGAAAAGTAGCCTCTTTTTGATAGGTTTCGGAATAATCCCTTTTATTCTTTTATGAATTTAGTAGTTATAATATTTCCATCAGCCATTTTTAGATTGACGATGTATATTCCGCTTTGCAGAAAACTTACATCAATATTTTTATCTTTTTCAAATTTCTGATCTTTTATAGGTGTATTACCATTTAATGAAATAAAAGTATAAGAGCTTATTTCAGCATCTGATTTTATATTGATAAAATCTTTTGCAGGGTTAGGGGATATCTCTGCGGAAGAAGTAATGATATCTGCATTATTTTCTGGCTGGCTTTGTTTAAAGGTTGTTCTGTTAGGGTTTTTTGTCATTCTTAAGGAATGTGTCCAGGTGTGGTTGCCATCTGCAACTACCCAGCTATATGTAGAGATATGCTTGCCTTCACCAAACCATGGATTCATATAATAAACATTATTACCGCTTACGCCATGTCCTACAACAAAATGGCCTCCGCCTGTTGCCCAGCCCCATCTTATAACAAACGGCCTTTTATTGGCTATTTCCGTGTTGATCTGGGAAAGGGTAAGGGACGAATTGGAAGAAGAAGTGGTAATACTTCCGAAATTGGAAAGAATGTTTTGTATGCTTCCTGAATAGCCGGATAGGTAATTCCAGTAATTACAGCCTGCAGTAGTGCTTACACAGCATTTTGTACTTCCAAAATTATGAAACGTAGCTGTTGTTCTTGTATATTCGGCAATTTCGCATTGCAGTTTTGGAAACCCATAATAATCTAAAATGGTTTTAGAAGAAGCAGCCCAGCACCATTGGTCCTGTTCCTGAATTATTTGGGGAACACTTAAAACTTGTGCTTTACCTATAGCAAAAAATCCTATTAGGAATAAATATTTTATGAATTTCATGACTAGTTATTGTTTTTTGGTGTGTTTTTATAAATATTTCTCAGGTCATCAGCAGAATAATACTGTTTAGAAGATTTATTATCTGTAAGCCTTTGTGTGGCTGAAGAAAGCGGATAATATTTTGCTTCTTTTTCATTTTCAGTATCATTTATTTGTACAAAATCTATATTGGCGTTATAAAGTCTCATGATACTGTATACTTTAATCCCTGAAGATTCATACTTTCCAATTTCATGGGCAAGTACGCTGCCTCCCATATCTACTATTTCCAGATTTCCATCTGTAAGCCTTGCTGTTAAGAACAGTACTTTTTCAGTATTTACAATTATGGGTATCCGATACCCGTTTTCTGTAATGATTTCTCCTTTTTCATTAAAGGTCTGCATAAGAATTGGACTTCCAAGGCTCGCTTTTTTGAATTGTTTACGATCAGTAAAGCCAAAATCTTTTTCTTCACCCTGCGGAATATTAGAAAGAAATTTCTGTAGTTCTTCCTGGCTCGGTTTCATTCGTTCGTCCATTTTGCGTTGTGCATTAATTTTGGTTAATGAAAGCACAACAATAATTGAGTAAATAATTGTTTTTTTCATAAAATTTTATTTTGAAAATTTAGTAAAAGTAAATTATACGATTGTTTTGTTGTTTATTTTATAGATTTTCTTGTTTTTATTGTATAATTACCATGTATAAATGCAATTTATTTTTAATGATTATAAATAGTAGATGGCTAAAAATAAGTCAATTTATAGTTATAGTCATTGCAAAAACAATAAAATAAAACCGCCTTATTGATAAAGGGAGACGGTTATTTTTTATTATTCTGACGAGATATGTAGATCAATATCTTTTACCAGTAAATAATATTCGATTTTTGATATAATTTTAAAAAAGAACTTTCCACTGGTTTTTAAAATAAATAACAGATGGATTAGTTAAGAAAGAATAAAGAGACGAAAAAAAGTATTTAAAGTGGATTTTTTAGATAAAAAAATAATTTTTTTTGATTTGTTAAAATATTAATTAGAAAGCTTATTTATATTAAAATAATAATTTAAATTTATTTTTGTTGATGATAATTTGTTAAATTGCCTTTATTTAAAACGTTTTTCGTATTTTTGCTATGTAAAAATTAAAGAGATCTGAATCTGAAATTCGGTTACAAATGATTAATTAAATAAAAAATGATGAATAAAACCTTTTATTAAGCTTTTCCAGCAATATTTTTTAGACCGCCAAATCATAATTTATAACCTATTATGAAAACTAAATTAGATTAAAAATGTAATTAAACATTATGAGAAAAAACAGTTTTTTTATATGTCCCTTTATACTCTTTTATTTGGGAATATTTGGACAGGTAGGTATTAATACTTCAGGACCACAACAAACATTGCAAGTTTCAGGATCGGGAACAGGTATTAATCAGCCCGTTTTAAGAGTAGATGGACTGAATAGTACCAATAATTCAGCTCATGAAAGCACTACATCAATAAAAAGAGTATATTCTACTCCCAATGGAGATCTTGTCATTTTAGATAACAATAAGACGAATAGGTTCTACCGAGTTGCACCACTACCAACTACTTCGGTACCCGGAGGGACCGAACGTTTGGTAACCAGTGTATCTTTTACGCTAGATTATCCGTCTATTGTTCATGTAGAGTCAAGAGTCGGAATGGGAGTTACCAGTAGTATTATTGGTACAGCTTTATTACGTGATGGTATGGCGAGGCTTTTTGGAGTCTATTACAAATTTACATTGGCTCCGGCTGGTGTAACTCTTAATACTGCATTTGGGCAACATATAATTTCACATAGTACAAATTCTGGAATAAATCAATTGGATGGGGAATTTTATCTGAACCCACGTAAAGACCTTTCTCTTCCGGCAGGAAATTATACTTTGTCATTATATGGATTTTCTCAAGATGCCAATATGAGCTTTGCCGTAAACGATGTAAATCAGGCGGGACAAACTTTGTCTGTAAGTGTTACTCCAATAAGTTATTAATTAAAAGAACCAATAGATATGAGAAACACGAAAAAAGTTATTTGTCTTTTAATAATAATAGTCAATTTAAATAATCTGGTAAAAGCACAGATCGGTATCGGGACGGCAGTCCCTCAAAAAGCACTTCATGTCACCGGAACAGTATCTTCTACTCCTGTTTTGGATACTAATGTGAACTTAGTAACCCCAACGGTTCGAATTGATGGACTGAATAATACCAATCAATCCATTACGGCTAAACTGAGACCCGTATCTGTAACTGATAAAGGAGATCTTGTATTATCTCATGCTCAGATTATCCCGATAGTGATGATAGATCCTATAAATGCAGCAAATGCAGAGACGGACTATATTGGGTCCACTATATTAAACCAAACATCCACAACAACGACGACCAATGCAGTGATGAGATCTTTTAGTTTCGTATTATCGTCACCAAGCATTGTAAAATTCGGGGCTGTGACCAGCTTTCAGTTTAGAAGAGCTTCGGATGGAGGAGTGCTGATAGACGGGTCCAACAGGATTTGGGGAACAAGATTCAGGTTTTCTGCTGCTCCTTCAGGAGTTTCTACGGCTGTAAATGCCTGGTTTGGAGAATCAGTACATGCTTATAATAATGCAGTGAATAATGCAGGGGGAACCGGTATATTGTATGCAAATTCTGAAGATACCTTATTTTTACCTGAAGGGAATTATACTATAGACATTAATCTTTACCTCAGTACTGAGTCAACACAACCTCTGGCAAGGATTATTTATGGTGCCGGGAGTGATACTGTGAATATTGTTGCATATCCTATACAATAATTATAATTCAATAATTCTCAACTTATGAAAATATACATTAAAATATTGTCCGCTGGTATCTTATTAATTACAAGTTCATCCATATATGCACAGTTACAAAATGTAGGAATTAGTACTAGCAATCCTCAGCAAAAGCTTCATATTGGAGGATCGTCTAGTGTTCTTGCTACTATAGGAACAACCGGATTACGGTTAATAACTCCAACGATCAGGATAGACGGACTGAACATGGCTAATAATCCCACTGTTTTTAGTGGGGCGGATACTACCAATGCATTATATGTTAATAACAACGGGGATACTTCCGTTAAAAAAGGTATAGAGACTTTCGGTAATTACACAGCACCTGGAGGAGATGGTATTACAACCTCTACTGTTCAGACTATTACTGGGAACGCAACTTACCAATCAACAGGAGATTTATCGAGTGTTACTTTTACTCTTCAGCAGAGATCACAGGTGTTTATTTCATCTATGCTGACTGCAGTCTTGCAAACCACAACAAATAATCCAATTACAGATGGTAAAACAAGATCTATAGTTGCCATTATTATTTTTACAGCTGCTCCTGCATCCAGTGGACTCCCTCTTAATACAACATATGTAAACGATGGTTCTTTATATGCTAATAGAGCATCCGGGTCTATTACCGGCTATCTAAAACTAAGTCCAAGCTGTGAAGCTGTACTTCCGGCAGGAACCTATACTGTTGTTCTAAGAGGGGCGGGAATTGCTTCTGATGATACTGGTGATAATTACAAAATTACATGGGGAGCAGGTCCAGGAGATAAGCTGAATGTCCTGAGCAAACCACTATAATATTGGAATTTTGATCAGTATCCATAAAAAAGTCTTCAAATTTTTAGACTGAACGAAAGTCTAGGCAAAATTAAAGAATATGTTACTAAATGAAGGATCCCGGTACTGTACCGGGATCTTTCCATTTTTAGATTAAACCTTATGTAGTAATTGATGTATTTCTTTTATCTTTTTAATTACTCAATTTCTTTCAGGTTTTTTGCAGTTTCGATATAGAAAATAACCTGTATTCATAGAACAGAAATAAAAAACGGAGCCTGAAACCAGACTCCGCATACATTGTTTTACGCTAAAATTATTTACCCAAATAAGATTTAAGAATCTTGCTTCTGGTATTATGTTTTAGTCTCTTAATTGCTTTTTCTTTGATCTGACGAACTCTCTCTCTTGTAAGATCGAAAGTTTCACCGATTTCCTCTAAAGTCATCGGGTGTTTTCCGTTCAGTCCGAAGTATAATCTTACTAAATCTGCCTCTCTTGGAGTTAAAGTATTCAATGCTCTTTCGATCTCAATCTGAAGAGACTCAAGCATCAAATCTTTATCCGGACTTGGAGATTCTCCTGAACGCAATACATCATAAAGATTAGAATCTTCACCTTCTACTAAAGGTGCATCCATAGACAGGTGTCTTCCGGAGTTTTTCATAGATTCTTTAATATCTTCCTCGCTCATGTCAAGAACTTCAGCCAGTTCTTCCGGAGAAGGTGGTCTTTCATTTTCCTGCTCAAGGTGAGCGTATGCCTTATTGATTTTATTGATGGAACCAATCTTGTTCAAAGGAAGCCTTACAATTCTGGACTGTTCAGCTAAAGCCTGTAAAATCGACTGGCGGATCCACCATACCGCATAAGAGATAAATTTGAAACCTCTAGTTTCATCGTACCTTTTTGCCGCTTTCATAAGTCCTAAGTTACCTTCATTAATCAAATCGGGTAAAGAAAGACCTTGATTTTGATATTGTTTAGATACGGAAACCACGAAACGAAGGTTGGCTTTGATTAATTTCTCCAGTGCTGCTCTGTCGCCTGCACGTATTCTTTGTGCCAATTCTACTTCTTCGTCCGCAGTGATCAGTTCCACTTTACCAATTTCCTGCAAATACTTGTCTAATGAAGCAGTTTCCCTGTTGGTAACCTGCTTAGTGATTTTTAATTGTCTCATCTATTTTTATCCTCAAAAAAGAGTTACTATATATTATACGTATGAAGAGGTACAAAGGTTACACCAGTTTTAATTATTTTTTAAATTTAGGTAGACATCAGATGTGAAAGCCCGTATTTCAGACATAAACTCAAAGTTGTAAACTTTGAATCAAATAAACTTTAAACAGAAAAAGCGAAACCGAAGTCCCGCTTTTATTTATATTGTTTTGATTAGTTGTCAGCTCACAACCAGCAACTGTCAGCTCTTAAAACAAATCATTTAATACTTTTGCCAGTCTCAGTCCTCCGTAGAGAAGCTGTCTTTCTAATGTATCATTGAATTTGTACTGATAATCGAACGATAATTTTGAATCTTTCGGAGTCTGTGCATAAATCTTATTGGCAATCTTATGAGAATCGTACATCCAGTCTTCTAAAGATCCGGCCTGGATTTGCTTTACTTCTTCTTTAGATTTGATGTCTAAAAGATGAGCATATTCAGTATAGCTGTATTTCTGGGAATCTACCAGCTTTCCGTCCCATACAGAGTGAAGATTGGTTTTATCCCCGAAATAAGTGACATCAATTTTGTTTCCACCCAAATCATCAGCTCTTCCTACATGAAGTGGCTGGGCAAGATCCCCCATAATATGAATAAGGAAAATCAGGGCAATTTTTCTGTCTTTTTCAGAGGTTTTTTCATCTTTGATCTGGCTGGACAGAGTGTTTATCTGCGTATAAAGACTTGGACCGGCCTGCATTTTCAGGTTCTGGTCAAAAGCTTTAAAATCAACCTGCGGATCAATATTTACATAATGCCATGATGAAGCCTGTTTCCAGACACCGGTTGTATCGGATTTGATGAAATCCGGCCAGTTTGCCCAGTAAGCAAGGCGCTCTTTACCCATTATTTTTTTTATTTCCCTTCTTGCTTTTCCGGACAGATGGTTTTGTGCGATCTCTGCAATGATGCGGTGTCCCGTAAGTCCCCATGCATAAGAATACAGTGAAGATGAAATGAATGCTAAAATCAGAATTTTAGAATAAATACTTTTCATTATAAATAACATTTTACAAGCTGCAAAGATACGGCCCGGTTTCCGAACCTGTATCAATTATGATCAATTTCTTGTCTCAAAAAATGTTAATAAAAATTAATCTAAACAGAAGGCTACAGCTCAAAATTCCAAAAAACATTTAAATAAAGACGAAACAAGGTGTAAAACTCTATATATCAGCAGATAAATTTATTTTTGGATAACCGGTCTGAAAATTCATAAAGAGCATTGTTACCGTATTTTTACGGAATTTGTGGAGGATTATTCCTTTTAATGTCAATAAATTAGTATTTTTAAGATAAAATTATAGCCGAATTATTTTTTCAAACTTATGAGATATATTATCTTTACAAGTCATAATCACAGGAAACACTATGTATGAGAATAATATTGTAGACATGTATTACAATAAACTGCAGACCGACTTCAAAGCTGAAGCTGTTGCAGTAAACCTTTTGAAATATCACCGGGCGGTAAGCAATATATTTATAGAACGTATTGGGATTAATGACCGTGCTTATCTTAAGGATATCAAAAGTATTTCGAGCAGTTATTTAGGATTTGATGAGGAAGTATTCAGCATAGAAACCTATAGGGAAGGGATCTACGATTACCTTCCGGAAGGTCTGTTTCATCCGCCGTCTTTAGGGGCTTCCAGAAAGAATGTGGATTCTGTGGTACGTGAGATCCGTAAGCAGAAAAAAGTAGAAGAGGATGCCCGGAAATTTTTCCGTCCTTTTGAACTGGAAGTTTTTTTTACAGAAATAAGTTCCCTGCTTAAAGAATCTGAGTTTGATATTTCAAGCGGTACGGATACGCTTCTGGATACTGTGAGTGAGCTTTGGCCTCTTATAAAAATGCTTGATAAGCAGAACGCTTATATTTTCATTTACATTTTACCTTTTTTTCATCAGATCAGAGGGGATAAGAGATGGTTTGAAAGATGCATGACTGCTTTTCTTCAGGTGCCGGTGGAAGTTACTTTTGCACCGAATATTATTGACAGGATAGAAAGAAATGACGATTCTATGTTATTAGGCAATTCCAAACTGGGAGTTACCTATATTCCAAGTGGAAAACATATGGACGGACAACGGAACTGGGTAGTAAACATAGGCCCAATCCCTTATACTGAAATGAAAAAATACATTTCAGGAAGCCCGTTCAGAAATATTCTGCAGGCTTTATATGATTATTTTCTTCCGGTAACGGTAGACGTGGAAGAAAATTTTATTACCGAGAAAGAAGAATATTCGTTCAGCCTTGAAGACGATGAAAGAAATGCCAGCCGTCTTGGATACTCTACATTTCTCTAAAATAATTTATTATATTTACAATTACCAACAACAAAGTATAAATTTGAAAAGAAACTAATGGAAATTTCTTCAGTAAAAGGTATTTTTTTAAGGTATATTTTAATGCCTTTGATTGCAGTGATTATGATGTTTATTCTGGGGATTATCAGAAGAAACAAACCTGCGATTAAAATTAAAGTCATTATCATATATGTTCTTCTGTGCAGTTTATGTTTGGCTCTTCCGGGGATCTTCGGTTTTGCAAGAAATCTTTTTAATCCGTATTGGTACCTTATTGCACAGGTTATTTATCTTATTTTTGGTATTATTCACGTTAATCTGCTTCACAAATACTTCAGAAAGCATATTGATTCTGTAGGGATGAGTATTCTGTTTGAATCTATACTTTCATTAACATGTATTGCTTTTGGAGGATTTTTATTCACTCTGATCTTTAACTGGATCAGCAAGGGGGATGGTAACTCAGTAATGGCTGCTACAAGCATGGTGATCTTCATTGTTCCGATGGTATTTTACTACTGCTATGTTCAGTTTATCAGTATTCCTTTTGATATTTATAAAACATGGAGATATTCTCCGGACCAGAAGCTTCCGGATTTTGAAGGGGCAGATTTCGACAGATTAATGGTACTGAATGTTGAATTGAGCAAAAATCTTGAAGATTCAAACAGATTCAGAATCAAAGCAAAGACACTTCCGACGGGAGTAACATTCGGAGACTGGTTTTATAGGGTAGTGGACGACTATAACCATAAAAATCCAAACTCTATTATTCACCTTTCAGACATAGAAAAAGAACCTTATTACTGGATTTTTTACACCAAAAAATCATTTTTCAGTTTTAGAAAATATATTGATTTCGACCAGGATATCTCAACGAACAGCATTTCTGAAAATGAAGTGGTGATCTGCAAAAGAGTGATCCAGCATGAGGAAGAAGGAATATTGAAAAAATCATAATCACAGAAAATTTAAAAAGTATTAACTATGATACAGCCTATTAAGCATTTTGCGATCAATTGGGTAGACGGGATGAAAGTTTCGCAGAGACACCTTAATGATCAGGATAATTTTTTAATCGACACGATCAGAGATTCCAGCTCACTGGGAATCAACACATATAATTACGGACTTTTGCCTATCTCTAATGAATTTACGGACAAAACGATATTCGATGTTCATAATACTGCTACCAATGATGTTCAGCTTGTAATTAAAAGATGCAGCGCCATCACTATGGCAGGTTACCGTATAGATTTGAGCGACAGGAGAGTAAGCGTGAAATCTCTGGCGAAATCAATGAACGAAGAACAGGCAGATGGTGATTATTATATCCTGATCTCTGTAAATCCTTTCGATAAAGTGCCTTTTGGAGATATTGATCCGGAAGAAATTCCGCCCCGTCATCCAAACGCACAGCCTAACCATCATATTGAACTCCTTCCTGTTACTTCACTGAACAGCAGCTATTCAGGAGGGAACTATCTTATTATCGGTAAAGTAGATTTAAAAGCAAATATTGCACAGGTGGATTCTAATTTTATTCCGCCCTGTACCTCCATCCAAAGCCATCCTGCTTTGCTGGATTACTACAGCAGCTATGCAAAATCAATAGGAAATCTGCAGCAGTATGCTTTTAAGATCATTCAGAAGGCATCCCATAAAAACCAGAATACGGCATTGGCACAGAATGTAAAATTTTTGTGTACTACCATGGTGAATACGTTTGGAGATATGTATTTCCAGTTCAGAAATATTATTCCATGGCAGCCACCTGTATTTTTAATTGAGGCATTTGCAAAACTTGCCCTTCATCTGTACAATTCAACCCAGCTTCTGGTACCCGCAGAACTGGAAGAAATGCTGAACTATAGCCTGGAATGGAGTGAAATTGCTCCACATACGTTACTGAACCAGCTTTCTATCGTTGCAGAAACCAATTATGATCACCACAATTGCGGGGAGCCGTTATTATACATTCAGCAGATGTTACGCAGTTTAGAAATTATTTTCTCCAAATTAAGTGAGCTTGACTACATTGGTCAGAGAAAAGAAAATATCATTGTTAACGAACAGGAAGTTTCTTCAAATACCAATCCGAAAAGAGGCTGGAGTGTTCTTGATTAATAAGAATAATTCATAATATAAAAAGAAGGTTGGTCTCAATGATCAACCTTCTTTTTATAATTGTAAATCTGTCTTTTAATTTTGAAATAGTTTGGCTGAAACGGCCGTATTTGCATATTCCTCCATTCGTGTAATCAGCCCGTTTTCTACAGTATATACCTGTACCCAGGTTTGGGTTAATAACTTGCCATTGCTTTTTATTTTCTGGGTTTCTTCTCCTAATACAACTACGGTGTTGTTATCTCCGGCTATTATTTTATTTACTTTAAAACTGATAATTTCTACACTGGAAAAAATTGTATTTACAAAATCTGCAACTCCTGCTTTTCCTGTATAAGTTCCGGTATAGGGAATAGGAGGAGCACCATTATAATTCCATATGGTATTGTCGGAGACTGTTTTCTGCATGCCATCTATATCTCCTTTTCCAAAAGCTGTAAACATTGTATTGACAGTTTGAATATTAGCCTGATTGGTATCGTGTGTTTTTATTTCATCATCATTATTCTCACAGGAAAATAAAATAAAGGATATTAAAAATATAATAAGTGTTTTTGTTAAAAAAGTGTTGGTGATTTTCATAGGTTTGAACATTAAATTTATTCTTTTATTCATTACTTGTAATTGTATTCACAGAACGCGCGTACTGTTTATATTAACAAGGCAAAATTAATGTGATTAAAGTTTATTATTGTAACCAGTTACCTTTTTGAAACTGGTTTCCTTTATGAAACTATTGCAACAATTTTATAATTTTGCGTTGATACAATTATTACATTATGAACGATATAACAACATTACGCAGGGCTAAATGTAAATCAACCTTAATAGCTATAAGAGATACAATGGATATACTTTCAGGAAAATGGAAGATCAATATTGTAGGAACTCTCATGGTAAATGGAAAGATGCGTTTTATGGATTTACTACGTGAAGTTGATGGGATTGCTGCTAAAATGCTTTCAAAAGAGCTTCAGGAGCTGGAAACCAATAAGCTGATTACCCGTACTGTTCAGAATACAAAACCAATAACGGTGGAATATGAACTTACACAGCATGGCAAAACATTAAATCCTATTATTGATGCCATTGCCGATTGGGGAACAGAACACAGGAATGAACTTTTTGGAAAATAGTTTTTTAATTCTATCTTGATAATAATAGAAAAAAACATCACAAATCATAAACACAAAATAAATAAAGATGACCTTAGATATTATAAGAGAAGAAACAGTAGGCTGTACAGATAAAATATTTTTAAGCAGTGCCGGAGGATCATTAATGCCAAAGAGTGTTGTTGAAACAATGATTAATCACATTTTTTTGGAGCAGCAGCACGGCGCTTATGAATCTGCTGACAGGAAATCGGAACATCTTAGTCAGTTTTATACGGAAGCAGCCAGACTGATAAACACCAGGCCTGATAACATTGCTTTTGCAATTAGTTCTACTGATGCTTATGCTAAAGCCTTGTCCAGCATTGAATTTAAAGAAGAGGATTATATTGTTACAACCAATGATGACTATGTTTCAAATCAGATAGCCTTCCTTTCCCTACAGAAAAAAAGAGGAGTTAACTTTATCAGGGTTAAAAATCTTCCCGATCATGAACTGGATCTGGAAGATCTTGAAAATCTGATTAAAAAATATAATCCGAAGCTCGTTGCAGTAACTTATGTTCCAACCAATTCCGGGCTCATTCAGAATGTGGAAGGGGTAGGTAAGATCTGTCGCCAGTATGATGTTTTATATCTCGTTGATGCCTGTCAGGCGGTTGGTCAGCTGGTTGTAGATGTCAATAAAATAGGATGTGATTTCTTAACTGCTACAGGTAGAAAGTTTATGCGAGGACCAAGAGGAACAGGATTTTTATATGTTTCAGACAGAGTTTTAGAAAAAAATATGGCTCCGGTATTTTTGGATATGGCAGGTGCAGAATGGACTGATTTTGATGATTATACCTTGCTTGGAACGGCAAAACGATTTGAACTCTGGGAAACTTCTGTCAGCTCTGTTTTAGGTTTTACAGAAGCTTTAAAGTATGCCAATGAAATTGGTATGCAGAATATTGAGAATTATAATAAAAAACTTGCAGAAAGCTTAAGAACCGGTCTGCAGAATAAAGGTTTCAGAGTATTGGATCAGGGGCAGAATTTATGCAGTATCATTACTTTTTGTGCTCATGATAGCAGTATTGACCATATTTATAGAATACTGAAAGAGAATAATGTCTATTTTTCTGTAAGCAATAAAAGCAATGCTTTGATTGATTTTACAATGAAAAACCTGGATAGAGCAATCCGCCTGTCACCGCATTATTTCAATACTGCTGAAGAAATTAATGAAGTTGTAAAAATGCTGAAGTAGCAGAATCTAATGGCTCCGAAACTTTCGAAGCCACCAAAGTAATTTATTTTTTTACCAATATTATTTCTGTAGCTTTTCTGCTGAGAATTTCTTTGGTATTTCCAATCTCTATGGTCATGGATTTGTCAAATTCTTCAATTTTAATGACCTTAATTTTTGTATTCAGAAGAAGTTTTCTTTCATTTAAATAGCTTAAGAAGCCATCATCTGAAAGGGTAACCGAAGCAAAAGTAACTGTTTCTCCAGCCGTACATGCACTGAGTTTTTGAAGATCCTGTGCAATAATATTTCCGTCTTTATCCGGAATAGGTTCTCCGTGCGGATCAAATTTAGGATGATCAAGAATTTCATCCATTTTATCGAAAAATATCTGTGAATGGACGTGTTCCAGCTGCTCCGCAATCTCGTGAACGTTTTCCCAGCCGAAATTCATCTTTTTTACAAGAAACATTTCAGTAAGTCTGTGTTTACGAACTACCAGCGCAGCCTCACGTTTTCCGCTTTCTGTAACTACCAGAGGCTTGTATGTTTCATAAACTACCCATTTTTTCTCGGCAAATTTCTTCATCATGTTATTTACGCTGGGCATTTTCACATTTAAGAATTTGCTGAGTTCATTGATCGTCACTTTCCCTTCATTGTCAACTAAATGAAACAAAGCTTTCAGATAATTTTCTTCTGTTAATGTTGTTTTCAAAATGTTAGATGATTTTCATTACAAATCTAACAAAATATTATGTAAAATCTGGTCTTGTTATTTTAACTTTTTTTAATTTTACTCTATGAAATTTTCTTTTAAAAACGATTATTCTGAGGGATGTCACCCGAATATTCTACAAGCACTTTTACAATCTAACTTTGAGCAGCAGGCCGGATATGGTGAAGATGAATACTCATTGCAGGCAAAAAAACTGATTAAAGAAAAAATTAAAAACCAGGATGCTGAAGTTTATCTGGTTTCCGGGGGAACACAGGCCAATCTTATTGTTATTTCTTCGGTTTTAAGGCCTTATCAATGTGTAATATCTGCTGCACCGGGGCATATTCTGAATAATGAAACAGGAGCTATTGAAGCTACAGGCCACAAAGTTTTAAGTATCGAAACTGCAGACGGAAAACTTAGGCCAGAAGATATTATTCCGGTTCTTGAAAGTCACAGCAATATTCCGCACCAGGTAATGCCGAAACTGGTTTACATATCGAATTCTACAGAACTTGGAACTGTTTATCTGGCTGAGGAACTGAAAAAACTTTCGGATTTTTGCCGTAAAAACAATTTGTATCTGTTTATGGACGGAGCAAGATTAGGACATGGATTGACTTCTGAAATCAGTAATCTTACGTTAGAAAAAGTAGCGGAGCTTACGGATATTTTTTATCTGGGCGGAACGAAGAACGGAGCATTGATAGGAGAGGTGATTGTTATTAATAATCAGGCCTTACAGCAGGATTTTGCCTTTAATATTAAACAGAAAGGGGCATTATTGGCCAAAGGACGTCTTCTTGGAATACAGTTTTTGGAACTGATGAAAGATGATCTGTATTTTGATCTGGCAAAACATGCCAATATTCAGGCTATGAAGATCAAAAATGCGATGAAGGAAGGGGGAGTGCAATTTCTGTCGGATACCTACACCAACCAGATTTTTCCTATCATAAGCAATGAACTTATAGAAATTCTCTCAGAGCATTTTGAATTCTATGTCTGGAAAAAAATTGATGAAAAATCTTCTGCCATTCGTCTTATTACTTCCTGGAATACGGGTGATGAAGCTGTGGAGCGCTTTATAGAGATTATTAAAAAAGAGCTTTAATATAAAAAGGTGGCTTTGAGATCCTCGGCCACCTTTATTTCATATTATTTTAAAGCTTCTGAAACCACTTTGCAGTCTGCAGGTTCCAGTTTTTGTCCGTCTTTGTAACTGATCTTTTTTTCATCAGCATACTTGGACTGCCCGTCTTCTTCTTTATGTTCTCCTATACCTTCTGTTAAAATATTATCTTTCTGGATAAAGAAAATATCTCTCTTGCTTTTTGTTCCTTCAGATTGGAATTCGTAGGTTAATTTCAGGGTATCTCCGGATTTAAAACCTGTTATATCACCTGTAGAACTATCTTTTTCACTGTTTTTGTAGGCTAATTTTCCGGTAATGGTTCCCAGATTGTCATCAATAGATGCAAAAACACTGTCTTTCCCTGTAATCCCCATATAGCAGAACGATTTTGGTCCCAGTGTATCTACCACAGGTTCAATTACGGCTGTTGTATCCTTTTCCGTTTTTATAACCGGTGTTTCTGTTTTTTTATTACAGTTAATAAGAAAAATGGATACTGAACCCAGTAAGATTAATTTCTTCATACTAATGTCATTATATTAAATTCAAATTTCAGTGTACTAAATTAATAATAGTATTTCAATATGAAAGAAAATTGATTATAAATAATGAGACTTTATGAATTAAAAATCATTATATAACGCATAAGCCTGAAATATAGTTCCTGCAAAATTACCCCCCTGAATGCACTGGTTCGCTGCAGCAAAATCAAAACATGTACCTAATATTTCTATGGTATGAGTTCCAGCTGCTAATAGAGCGATGTAACTGCCGTTGTTATAAAAAATCCCTGATAAATTGGTTCCGGTAGCCGTAGTATTCGTATAAGTACTGGACGTTCTAACAACATTAGTTCCATCAACATTCAAATGGGTTCTCATAAGTTTTAATCTTCCATCTGAAAATGTGGTAGATAGTGTAACGGGAACTGAAAAGTTAACTATTACGAATGCAGGTTTTGCCAGTGTGATTGATTGGTTGTTAATACTTACAGGTGTAGGAGTTCCGGATCCTCCTGTATTTACGGCAGTAAGAGTACTAATACTAAATAGCTGTACCATTTGCTGATTAAGCGAACTTTTTTTTACATAATCAACATTTCCGTTAGCATCAGAGGCTAAAACATTATCATAAGAAGCAGTAGCAGACTGATTTGTCTGGGTTCTAACCCTCAGACTACCATTCACATCTAAGGTTCTGGAGGGAGATTGAGTGTTAATCCCTACTTGTGCACTTATGTTCATACAGAACAAAAAAGTAAAATAAAAAATTTTCATAAATGTTGTTTTTGAATTATTAAACAAATTTATTTTTTTTTATCAAATGTTACAAGAATTTTAACATAAATTCAAAATATGGTATTCGGGCATCTATTAAAGAATAGAAGAGGATAATAATTTTCTTTTATTCCTCGGAATGGAGAAGGAGATTGAGCTTGTACCAAATAAAAGATATTTCTGAAAATTTAAGTTCTTCCCGATCATATGAAAAAAATTGTTTACTTTTATCATAACCAAGTAAATAACCTGTTTTGAGGACAACTCTAAAACTTATTATAGCTTAGTATCAGTCTTAGTAACCACAGGCTGATCATTCTTTCGTTCGGATAATTCTATCCGGACCGGTTTCATTTAATCATATTATTTACCGCATTACTGTAAGGCTGCAGTCTCTGTTTCAGTTTTGAATCCTATTGATCAAAATCGAAATCTAGGGCTGATTATTTGCCTTGGATGATTTGATGGCTCTAAATTAAAAATAGCCTTCAGGTTTCTGTAATTACCCCTGTAATGCGTGATAATATGAAAATCCAAGTAAGAATATTAAGCACGTAATAAGTAATGAGTACAGAATACATATGGGAGGTAAAAGCGAAAAATTCTCCTCTTTTAAAGAAAAAATGCAGCCACTGTGACAGCAACAGATTTCAATGCAGTGATAAATTCAGATTGAATGCACAAAAAAAGAATATTGATATATGGTTAATTTACAGGTGTATAGAATGTAGCAACCGATATAATATGACTTTGTTTTCCCGGATCAGAACAGAATCCATAAATAAGGATCTGTTCAAAAAAATGTCCGAAAATAATACTGAAACAGCATGGCAATATGCTTTTTCACAGGAAATAAGACGAAAGAATAATGTTGAAGCAGATCTGGAGAGTGTAGAGTACGATATTGTATATGATGAAGTTCCGATAAAAGAGCTACTAAGCCTGAATGATGAAATGCTCACGTTTAAAGTAGAATATCCTTTTGATTTTAACCTTAGAATGTCAGCGGTGATCAGGATATGTTTAAATCTTTCATTGAGTAAATTAAATCAATTAATTGAAACAGATTCCGTCTTTCTCAATGCAAAACCTTTACAAAAAAAGCATAAAATTAAAGATGGGGATGTTGTTCAGATTAACAGGCAAAGTTTGATAGCCTTCTATTTGGCCACAAAAGACCTCAATTTATAATATTTAAAAGTAAACCTACAAACAAATGCTTGTAGGTTTTATTTTATGGCCGTAGATATTATGATTTTTAAACTTTCAGCATTCCCCGGAACCCTCTTGCGGCGTAATAAGAATCTGCTCCGTTATGATACATAAAAACGGTATTGTATCGTCGGTCACAGAAAATAGCGCCTCCATGTTCCCTGATATTTGATGGAGTTTTTACCCAGCTGGAAGTTTTCAGATCAAACTTTCCGAGCTCCTGAAGCTGGCGGTATTGCTCTTCTGACAATATTTCGATGCCCATTTCGGAGGCTTTATCGATGGCATTGCTTTCCGGTTTGTTGGCTTTTCTGGCTTCCCAGGCCTGATAATCGTAGCAAAGGCTTCTGCGTTTCGGGCTTTCGGGAGAACAGTCGAAGAAGATATATTCATCTGTTTTTTTGTCATAGTCCACCACATCAGGTTCGCCTTCGGTTTCTTCCATTTCGTTTAATGACCAGATTTTTTCGGGGGAAGCTTCCAGTTTTGCCTGGATTTTTTCCCACTTCAGGTCTTTATGACGGTTCATATTTTTTTCAAAACGGCTTTTTAAAACTTTTAAAAGTTCTGCGCTCTGTTCTGCTGTTAGTTTCTTTTTGCTCATATCAATGTAAGTGTTTGATTCTTTAAAGTTAAAAGTTTCTTCAAATATTAATTGTTGGTCATAGAAATTTTCCTGTCAGCAGGCCTGAAATACCATGAAATAATAACCAGTACCAATAACAGAAGGGCAGGAAGGGTATTTCCGGCAGTATCACCAATAATGATATGCGAGATCAATGCACCGGACATTACGAAGAAGAACCCTGCATAAGCCCATTCTTTCAACAACGGAAACCGTGGAATAAGAACCGCGATAACACCCAAAATTTTCCAGACTCCGATAATGGTCATCAGATAAGCGGGGTAGCCGAGATTGGTAAAATTGGCAAGTTCGTCTTTATTTTTCATAAGCTGTACAATGGCTGTGGATATCATTCCCAGCGCCATCCATAAGGTGAAAATCCAATAGATGATTTTGTTTCTTTTTTGTGATTTGTTCTGTGTTTCCATATTGTATAGTTTTTTAATGTTAATCGTTTAATCCTTTTCCTTCAAAAATTTCCGGAATGCATTTTTCAATGCGGGCTTCGCGGGTTTTAGACTGTTTGGCAGAGGAGAAGTGGAGCAGGTACGCTCTTTGTCTTCCGGGAGTAAGTGCTTCAAAAGCTTTTTTCAGTGCCGGATCCTGATCCAGCTTGAATTGAAATTCTTCAGACATTTCAAATTCTTTTGTTTTTTTCATTTCAACTTTTGCTCCTGATTCTTCAATTTCAACGGCTTCAAACATATACGACCGAAGAATGTCTTCAAGATCATTAATCTGCTGTACGTCCGTAAAACGGATCTGTCTTGCAGCCTGTACATTTTTAGACTGCTGGATTAAAATATGATCCGGATCTTTCATCAAAGCACCCTTAAAGAATAGGAGGGCACAGTATTCTTTAAAACCGTGGATCAGGAAAATATTTTTTCCTTCGAAGGTATAGCACGGGCATCCCCATTTCAGATCTTCTGTGAGTTCCGTGCTCAGAGCAATTGCTCTTAGTTTTTCAAATGCTGCCTGCCATTGGCTGGATTCGTTGAAGAAGAAGTCTGTTTTTGGATTCATGAGTTTGGGTTTTTGGAGTTTGAGAGTTTTAGGGTGAGAGTGTGGAGAGTTATGAGAGTTTAGGGTATGAGATCAAGTTATTTTTTATTTCTACGATTGTAGACCTGCTACCTGCAACCTATAATCTGCTACCTAATATCTCCTGTAAACGGTTGTGTGCCATATTGATTCCCTGAGCAAACGGCATTTTCAGGTGCTGATCTCTGAAATCTACAGATTTGTAAATGGTCTGTATGGTGAGCTTGCTGGTGCTGTCTGTAAGCTTTTCAAATTCTAAAAATTCAATCTGAACAGGGAAGGGCGTATTTTCCATCTGGAAAGTCCTTGTGATCTTCTGTCCGGGAACATATTCATGAATGGTTCCGTTGGCACTGAACACCACATCTCCCTGAGGATTCAAGGTTTCGAAACGGTAGCTTCCGTGTGGTTTGTTTTCAAACTTTGTCACTTTGGTTCCCATCCATTGTTCGAAAAGTTCTGCTTCTGTATATGCCTTGAAAAGCAGTTCTACCGGAAGATCAAATTCCCTGGTGATGAATATTTCCTGTTTGTCGTCTTCGGCGTGGATTTTTGTTTTAAGTTCCATATTTTGAGTTTGAGAGTTTTGGTGTTTTAGGGTTTGAGAGTGGGAGAGTTTTAGAGTAAGAGAGTAAAGCTAGTAGGGTATTATTACTCATTGCCCATTACTTATTACTTATATTTTGAAAGGCTTTCATTACACTTTCCAGCTTATTGAATTTCTCGTCCCACATTTTGCGGAAAGGTTCTATAAAATCTGCTATTTCTTTCATTTTATTGGGATTGAGGTGGTAAATAATTTCACGGCCGTTCTGTTCAGATCTCAGCAGTTCGCATTCTGTGAGGATCTGAAGATGCTTGGAAACGGTAGGTCTTGCGGTATCGAAATTGGATGCTATGGCACCGGCAGTCATGGATTGTGCCGCTACCAGCATCAGGATAGATCTTCTGGTGGGGTCTGCTATAGCCTGAAATACATCTCTTCTTAAATTCATTGTGTAGTTATTTGACTACAAATTTAAATGAAGTTATTTAACTACACAAGTTTTTTTTAATGTTTTATTTGAGAAAAGTAAAATATTTAAGTTGTTTAAAAGAAGACAATTATCATAGAAACTGATATATACTATAAATTATAACCTTCTGATGTATTATCTATAGTGTTTAATTTTAGAAAGTTCTACTTTTAAATTGGTTAAGTTTGAATCTTTGCTGTCAGTTATAATAATTCTTTTTTTCCTTCTAATCATTTCTTCAATTTGTACAAAATTTGTTTCTTGTTCAGGACATTTGGGTCCTAATAATATTGTTTTTAACTGAATGGGAAAATCTTTACTATTCAAACTAAAGTCTATATATGGATTGAAAATTGAATGGGAGTATGTCATAACCCAATCTGTTTTTAATTTGTTTAGGCTTACATTATCTATGATTAATAGCCTAATTTCTTCTTCTACTGCATAATCATATGCTTTGAAGAAATGCTTCCAATACCCTAATTTCCGAAATTCAAATTTAAATCCTGTTAATTTTTCAACATCAGTTTTGATTTGTTTTAAAAAATCTAACTCTTTATGATTACCATTTTTATCAGCATATTTTACTTTTTGTAATAGGACGTATTTGTTTAGATTATTTTTTTTAACATTAAATTCTAAACAAACACCAGCTGCATCATCTCCATATAATCTCCATAACGTTAAATCATCTTTCCTATCAATCTTGGAACAAGAAGTAATATATCTATTATTTAATGCACTAATTGTTTTATGATGTTCTTTGATTAGAGGCCTTTCAATAGTTATAGTATCATTATTTCTATTTAAGTAATTTTCGACATAGTTAGCTTCGGACTTATCATTCATTCCAACTAATCCGTTCATCCTAAATGATAAATAATTGAGCATATCAAAAATTGTTCTTAAACTTGTATATCTACAAATTTTACTTTCTTTAAATTCTCCAAACATTTTATTGAAGAATTGATTTTCAAATGCAGTAATACCACCATCATCATCGGAAAAAAAATAAATGTTTAAATTGTGATCAAATTGTATTCTGTTAATAAATGTTTTACTTTTAATAAAATCTAATAAGAGAGTGTTTTCCTGTAGGAACTTGTTTGCAGCATTATAAATTATATTTTGGATATCAAGTTTATCTTTTTGAGCTACTATTACTTTTTCCGGATTTGTAAGTTTTTTAACTATACTTTCGAAATCTAATTTTTCAAAATCATTATTATTTCGGTTCCTATCATAAAAATAAAAATTTTGATTATCAGTGGCGATTCCAAATCTAGCATTAGTTATTGAAAGTGCAGACCTAACTTGATTTGTTGCAATAGCTAAAAAGTTTTTATCTTGAAGTTTACTTTTTACTTCAATAACAGCAATAGGATTAATACTTTTATATATTACAATATCAAGATAAGCTAAATATCGTTGGGATATAGAAGATTGCCATTTATCTTCAACTTTGATTTCTAGATTGGTCTTTACAAAGGCTTGCTTAAATCTTTCAGCAACCAATAGTAATAAATCTTTTTCTAATGCAGCCATTTGTTTAAAATAATGGGTTGTTATTAGTTATAAAATAAAACTTCAAGTTTTAAATCAACATTTTAGAAGGTTTTAATTATTCCTTTTCAATTAACCTCTCTAGCTTCTCAATCATTTCCTTCTGTTGTTCCAGCATACGCTCATATAGCTCAACCATTTTATCAATAGGATTGAAAGTGGGCTGAATATTTACAGCATTTAAAGTTGATGTATCGTTACTTGTAAATGTATTAGAAATAATATTCACCGCCTGTTCCTCATCAAAATTCTCAATAGCTTCAGCAGGAACTTTCAGGATTTTGGCTACTTGGGCAAGAATATCCGTTTCTACGGTTTCTTTTTGTTCAAGAAGGGAAATTTTCTTCTGGTTCCAGTCGTCGCCCAATTCCAGTGCTAATGCTTCCTGTTTAATGCCCAGCATTTCACGGAAACGCTTGATGTTTCGGCCCTGATGTATTTTTTTATCTTGCATATCTGTGTAAGTCATAATAACAAATATAAAGTTTTAGGAGTGAAAAATAAAGCTCCCGAGGAAATAAATTATATTCTAAAATACCCGCTGTTTCTCATAAAATATCCTTTCAAAAACTGGAATATACCGCCTGATATTCTTTTGTTTGCAGAAAAAACAACAAATGATGAAAAAGGAGATTAATTTTCAAAACAAATATAAGCTTTTCCGCAGCCGTAATCTTAAGGTTTTCCGTAAATCCTTTGCAAGGGCTTACTACAGGGAGGTTTTCTTTCCGGAAATAAGAATTGCAGGAAAATGGGTTCAGGATTGCGGTTTTGAAGCAGGGGACAGGGTAGCGGTTACGGTATCCAGAAACCGGATTATACTGAGAAAAGTGTAAATTAAACTTAGCTATAATAGAAAAGCAGTATCCGTTTTGGTACTGCTTTTTATGATTTATATTTTAAAATAGGTCTGGTTTTTTATTTCAGACAACTGAACAGATGTGGTAGGAATTCCGTACTTGATCAGTCTGTCGATTAGATCCTCCAGATGGGTACTGTCTTTCAGCACACATTCCGCGATCAGACAATATTCTCCGGTGATCCTTTTACAGCTTATGATCTCCGGAAACTGTTTTATATTATCTATAAAAATTCGGAACTCGTCATTTTTAAATTTAAGATGGACAATCACCTTCAAACCGTATCCTAGTTGGGTATAATCAACTTCTGCTGTAAATCTTTTGATCACACCGGTATCAACGAGGTTTTGTACCCGTTCTTTTGTAGCAGACTGAGAAAGGGAAATTTTCCGGCCTAGTTCGGCATAGCTCAATCTTGAATTTTCACTCAGGAGCTGTAAAATTTTATGGTCAAATTCGTCTAAAACTATTTTCATTGAATTTTTTAAATAAATCAGTGGAAATCATCAAAATTATAAAATTTAACTCTTAAATCCACTTTAAAATCAAACAGATTATATAGAGATTTGTCATAAAAAAATGACAACAATTGAATTTTCAGAAAATGGAAATAGTCCATTTGAAAAACTGATCGGCCATAATCCTGAAATCTTAAAAAACTGGGGTTGCCTGGAAGAAACCTTATTTAAAAGCTCTGGCTTAGATCCCGATTTACTGGAACAGGTACGAAGAACACTTGCCTTTGGAAACGGCTGTGAGTATTGCATGGTAAAAAGCGGAAAAGCAGATTTCAAGGCATCAGATCTTAAGATTTCCGTAGCTGCGAGCTTCGCCGAACTGTTCTGTAAAGATCACCGTTCAATACTTAAAGAACATTTTACTATGCTAAGAGAATTCTTTTCGGAAAAGGAAATTTCAGAGCTTTGTACGTTTATCAGTTTTATCAATGCTTCTCAGAAGCTGGGGAAGATATTTAATCTAACGGAGGAGTATCAGGAAAATGCAGTGATAAAGATGGAACAGCTCACTATATAAAGAAAACAGCACCAGAATACTGATGCTGCTGTTTAATATCGGTTTAGCAGGTTATTATAAGCTATAATCCGCCATTTCCGGTACCTGCTTCTTCCAGATTACAATTTGTTCCTAAAACACATTTTTGCTTGTTTGGGCACCATGTATAGCCTCTTATACAAGCTCCATATACAGGTTCTCCAATTATACCACCAGCACCTGCAACAGTTTTTAATTCATTTCTTGAAAGCTTTTTTAAATTTTTCATAATAACATTGTTTTAATTTATCTGAAAACAAATGTGAGGCTCATGGGTTTTTAAACAAAGCATGAATTAGCAGGTGTAGAGAATTTTCAAGTAAGTGTGTATTTGTGTAGTTAATAGCTTAGTTGCCGGAATTTTGTTTAAATTTAAGGTAAAAGCATCTATTTAACATAATGTATAAAACAATAATAACAAAGCTCAAAAGCTTAGGCGCTAATACAGAGGGAATAAGCGCTGACAAGACTTTTGCGGAGAACTGGCAAAGTATAAAGTTCAGCCATCATCTGTATGATAAGGAATGGGACGTTTACGGGATCGATCAGTTTTATGAAGAAAATAAAGAGCTTTATATCAACAGTTCCGAGGTTTTTTACAGAAATCTGTTGGACGAATATTTTTCTGATCACGAAAAGCCTTATGGTCAGGATTTTTATAAAAATTGGTTGTTTGAGCCGTTTAAAGAAAATTCAGAAGATTTCGGAGAGCTTGAGGGGCTTGTAGATGAAAAAGAAATCCGGGAAATTGTACAGGGCCAGGAAATGGATTTTATCTGCATTATTTATTCATACGGATATCCTGATCATTATTTTGTATGCCTTGCAGATCCTGATCAGGAAAACCCAACGGTTTACAGTACAGATCATGAAGTTTATTTTCAGGAAATTGAAAATGAAGGAAGTCTGGAAGAATTTCTGGAACGTTATATGACAAAAGAAGAATTTATAGAAGTTGTAAAAGAATATCTGGAAAGGAAGTTTTGGAGCTAAATGGACAGGTATCTTCTTCGGAAGAGCGGGATTTAAATAAATCCTATAATTTATATTATGTTAAATTAATATGTGCAAGATTTACTTAACCATATTAATTAAAAGCTTAATATTTAAATAGACGTTCTATATTCAGGCTTCGGAAATTCACCAGGAACTTTGTAACGTGTTGTCCTCCCTTTATGATACCATGCCTCTAAACCGGAAATCATCAAAGACATATTATGGACAAAACGTTCTATATTCTTTTGATGTAGTCCAAAATTTGGAAGATTAGTTTGTAATTCTACAAATTCTTTCACATAATTATCGTGGAGACGCATTGCTTCAGTACAAGCTTCTTCTATTGAAATTTTATACTGATTTCTTATTACAAGGATAATATTGAGAACCTCTGTATCAACAGCTAATTCTTTTTCTATTGAAGCAAAATCATTTTGGATTGCCATAATACGGCACATGAGCATTTTTAATCTTCTGATAACGGAATGTTCTGATATATGATTTGGAACAATATAATTGATAGAAGGTTCAACAGAATTGCCATAAGGATACATTGAAATAGAATATTCCCGGATAAGAAGTAAGTTATTTAACGTTGGGAATTCTTTTTTCAACTTGTAAGGAGTCTCTTCCATAATACCATACGTAGTGGAATCATGAAAATCTTTAGCCCAGCGTTTAAACCAATCATCATTAACATAAGGAAGAAACTCTTGCCTGCTTAAAGCTACTTGTTTTATCAACCCTGTATCATCAGGTCTGGGTTTCTGCCCCATCATGACATCCATAATATGATCTCTAATACCTGCGAGTTCATTTACTGGACATACTTCGTGATAATCATCATATAATGTAAGCCATACCATAAATCTGGCAATAGGCCGGAGTTGTTCTTTGCTGCTTGCTGCTGGAAACATAAATGATGCTGCTTCTGCAAGACCATGCTTTTTATATTTTGACCTTGTAGTCTCAGACATAAACTGATAGTCAGTATCAATCCAGCTACATTCTTCTTCATAAAACGATTGGGAGAAAGGGCCAATTTCATAAGGCCAAGGATATTGTAAAATGGGAACATTTTTTTGTTTAAAATTTTCAGTGTTCATGATTTGATGGTTTTTAATATTAGTTTAACATTTTTATTAAACAACTACTCTATTACAAATAAACTATTGAATTTTAGATAGTTCATTAAAAGACTCTCAGTAAATATATTATTTACCGAGAGTTCAATAGTTCCTTTATGTTTTCATATCACTACGGGTTTCCGGCCAGGCAAAACCTGTTCCTCCATGCTGATATCTTTCTGTTTCCAGATAAAAAGAATTTACTCCCTGAAGTCCGACTCCTGCATAATAAACAAATTGATCCACATGCTCCTGATATTCACCAAACTCACGATATTCAGCGTGTAAAGCAAGCAGTTTTGCCAATTCTTCATTATGAATACGGAATGCCTGCGAACAGGCCTCCTCCAATGAGAGATTAAATTCCTGCTGCAATACGAAGACCAGATTAAAAACCTCCGTCCCTTTCGCCATTTCTTTTGGCAGAGAATGAATATCATTTTGCCATGCGACCACCAAGGTCATATGAGATATCATTTTTTGAACGACAATATGCTCAAAAATATGCTCAGGAAGAACAAGACCGGATTCAATCTCGCCCAAGATCAGATATGGACGCATAAGAACAGAATATTCGCGGATGGTTTTGAAAAGTGTGAGTGATGGCGGACGTTGTGCTATTTTATAAGGGTATTCCAGCTCAATCCCGTATCTGAAAGATTGATAAAAATAGTAAATAAAACGCTCAACCCATATATCAGGCATAAAAGCACGGAATTCATCCCTTATCAGCGCCATATGGTGATAAAGTGCATTTTCTTCCTGTTTTGGCTGAGCACCTTTGAGAATATCCACACAACGAATCCGCAGCTGCTGGATTTCCTCCAGAGACGAATTTTCCACCTGGTCATCAAGCGCAACATACTGAAGCATGAATCTGTTGCAGGGAATGGTCTGCTCATAAGTTAGATCGGGCCACATACGTGCAGTACACATATGCAGTTTCATTTTCTTGTATATTTTGCGTTGCTTCTCTGTGAGGAAGGTGTAATCATTATCAATCCACCCGTCCATATCCTTCCCCATCTGTTCTGCATGTGGATTAATAAGGTCGGGCCAGGGATAATGACCGCGTGGAAGGTAATCGTTTGAATTATATTCTTCTGGTTTCATGTTGTTTTAATATTTTAGTTTGAATGGTTATTATTTTATGTTTTTTTACTGTTTTTATATTTGATTCAATTTTTCCTTGAGTTCGGTCGCATTTGGAAACTCCATAGCATTGTAACGGTCAAGTTTTGTGGATATATTTTTCCAGCCGCTTAGAACCATGCTCATATAATGTATCCAGTTGACAACGGCATCCTGCCAGATTCCAAAGTCAGGCAGCGAAGCCTGCAGCTCTATAAATTCTTTCAGGTCTTCATTATGCAGGCGCAGGTCTTCAAGACAGGCTTCTTTCAGGGACATTTGGTGCTCGTGCTGGATTACCTTTACGATATTGTAGTATATACTGCCTGTTGCCTCATCTTTCAATACAGATTGAACTTCATTGAAAAAAGTAACCAGATGGCAGGCCAGTGCCTGTAAACGAAGGATCACCGGATGCTCGTGAATTTCTTTAGGCAGGATAATTCCGGTTTCCACTTCTGTAAGCTGTAAAAAAGGATAAAGGCATATGGAATTTTCGCGTAAAGCAATACATTCCGCTACACTGGGATAAGTTTTGTTTTTCTTATATTTCAGCTCGGTTTCTAATCCTGTAAAATACCTGCTGATCATCTGTGCAAAGCGGAAAATGGATTCCTGCGGAATAAACTGCAGCAGTTCCTGTCTTAAGGAAGCAAGCATTGGACCTAGAGGTATCCCCGATTCTTCAGCACTTATTTCGCCGTTCAGTATTGCAATGGATTGGGCATGTACATGGCCTATAGCTTCAGGCTCACTTTCTTCATAAAGATCATCATTATATAATGTCCACAACATCAGTCTGCAGATAGGCCTGAACCGTTCAGGTGATGCGGTGGGAAACCATTGGGCAGCAATATGGGCAGTTTTGGTTTTCTTGTATTTTTTGCGAAGATCAGGATTTTTTTCATAAAGCCACAGGTATTCCCCATCAATCCATTGGTTTTCGGTAATATCCTGTAATTGCTCAGCATTGGGATTTTTTAACGTTGGGAAAGGATACCTGAATTGTTTGTGCAGCAGCTCGAGAGTGCTAAAATTTTCATTGTTCATAATTTCATGATTTTGGTTTAGTTTTGAATACTAATATATGAAATTATTTAACTGAATATTTATTTATTTCACATTATGTTGATGTTTAATTCAAGTATAATGCGTTATTATTGTGTTTATTGTGATTTTGTAATGTGTAAATATTGAGTATGGTTTGAAATGAACAATTAAAGTAGGCAGGGCTACAAATGCTTATTTTAAAGCCAGTAAAATAGTTCCGCTGATGATTAATAAAGCCCCGATTATGGTTTTTAATGTCAGCGTTTCTTTGAAAAATAATACAGCCAGAATTATAGCTATTGCTACACTTAGCTTATCTACGGCCGCAACCTGTGAAACATTTCCAATCTGTAATGCTTTAAAATAAAATAACCAGGATAATCCGGTTGCAATTCCTGATAAAACAAGAAAAATAATATTGATTTTTGATAATGAATCAATGTCTTTTGCTTCTCCTTTTACAAATACAATGCTCCATACAAGTACAAGAATGACAATTGTTCTGATTCCAGTGGCGAGATTAGAATTAATATTAGACACCCCTATTTTGGCAAAAATAGCTGTAAATGCAGCAAATAAAGCTGAAAGTAACGCATAATAGAACCACATATCCTTATTTTTTGAGATTAACTTAAAAAGTTTTAACCAAACCGATTCCTATACTTTTATTCTGATAAAAAGGCATTACCATTGTAGCCGTATTTTTGTTTTTCCCACCCAGCATACTGTTGACTTTAGGATATAACCAATATGCTAATTCGGTAGAAAGAATACCGAAACCTGCTCCTGCCACTACATCCCCTACCCAGTGTTTATCATTCAGCATTCTGTAGATTCCTGTAAATACAGCCAGGGAATATCCGGAAATTCCCAGGAGGAAATTGGTATCTTTGTACTCCCTGAACATAAACTGTGCGGAAGCAAAAGCAATTGACGTATGCCCCGAAGGAAATGATAAATTATTCGACTGATCGGGTCTCTCCTCTTTTACAATATGTTTTAAAGGAATTGTGATGGCAGAGGTTATCAGCATTGAAGTTCCGTAGATTATTGTTCTGTCTCTGAAATTGTGCTTCCCTTCTACACCAAATGCATTCAAACCATACACTAAAGCTGCAGGTGCAAACTGTGTATAATTATCCAGCCTGATATGATCCGGCTTATGTTCATTGATTTCGTCTCTGGTAGAAAAATTCAGCTGTTTTAAATCTTTCACCGTTAAACTGGCAATTCCATACCCAATAAACGCAGTGGGAATGATTAATCTTTTATAATTAAAACGTTCTTTTTCGGTATTTAATATAACCGTACTGTCTTTTGTACTCTCGTGGAGCTGGATTGTATCACTGTTGCTTTGTGCAGCCACTCTTCCGTAAGATAAAATTAAAACAAAAAGACTGGGAACAATTTTTTTATAGGGTTTCGGTATCATAGCTTTGAATATTGAGACAATTGAATATTAACATTTTTAAACCTGCTTAAAATTTTCTGCCCGTAATCTGTAAAATATTGATGTTCTATAAGGAAATTACAGTTTTTTGCCTGCCATTCTTCATCTGTATAAACCAGACCGAGATAAGTTTCAAATTCCTGGCGTATTGCTTTACTGTACTTTGGATAATCGGTTTGGGTTAAATGATACATGTCTGCATCACACATTACTTTTTCCAGTAATGAAGCAGGGTTTGGAGGGTACTTTGTAGACTCTATACATTTTAAAACGGCTTCAATAAAATCTCTGCTGCATCCGGAATTCTCCAGAAAATTCTTTGCTGTCCTTTTGCTTTCATCTTCATGGCCGGTGTATGTATTTGCATATCCGCAGTCATGAAACCATGCTGAAACCTGTAAAATATTCATTTCCTCTTCAGAAAGATGCATTTGTGAGCCAATTTCTCTTACAGCACCTACTACTTCATAAGTATGGCCGATATTGTGAAAAGAAAGCTGATCTGAAAGATTTTCCGAAAGAAATAATATCATATAATTGCTTACAGCTTCTAATAAATTTTTCATGGTCTTATGTATTTAAAATTTATAACTGTATCCCAGTCTGATGACCTGTGTTTCATAATAATCATTACTGGCATAGTAAAATCCGTTTCCCTGAATCTGTTTCCGGATAACCATTGTATTCAGTAAATCAGTTGCGTTCAGGAATATTTCTCCTTTGCCATTTTGAATTACTTTTTTTACTCCTAAATCCATTGAAAATCTTGAACCTGTTTTCCCCTGAGGAATTATATCAGGCGCCAGATAAACAGCAGTAAGCTGTGCATTCAGATCTTTAGATATTTTAAAAGTATTGTTCAGTTTTATGTTCCCTGAAATGGCTGTTTCTCGGTTTGCAGAGAATATAGCCGGCTGCGGATAAAGATTTTCCACCGAAAATGCATTGATCTGGTTTCTGTAGATATTTCCATTGATATTAAAAGAATATACTTTCGACACCTTTTGGTTCCAGATCATTTCCAATCCTGAATTATAGCTTTTTCCTGCATTTTGGAATATGGCGTAGATCAAAGTGCTTTCCGGAATGATGCTTGAAATTCTGGTAATTGTCCCGTTTGCAAAACGGTGATATAGTGCTGAATACAGATAGCCGTTATCCCAGTTATATTTGTGTCCCAACTCAATAGAATTGGTAAACTGAGGTCTCAGCTGCGGGTTTCCGACTTTAATGATTTCCGCATCATCATATTTCGGAAAAATCCTGATATCTACTTCATTAGGGCGGTCTACCCTTCTGTTATAAAACAGGGATAACTTATTATGACCGTTAAGTTTATAAGCCAGCCTCAGATTGGGAAAAGGCTGCGTATAATTGTAACTGTCGCTTTTATAGGTGGGATGATTGGGATTAACATTATATTGAACTTTCACATATTCCAGCCTTACTCCAAGCTCGGCTTCCCATTTTTCATTTTCGAAAATATAATTTCCATAAACTGCGGGAATTAATTCCTTATACGTTGCCCAACCTCCTGCATTAACATCTAAAACGGAATTGGCTCCCGGGATAAAATTCATATTGGTAGGAATGCTTCTGTTCCTTAATTTGATTCCTGTCTCGATGCGGCCATATTTCAAAGGTTTGATGTAATCAACATTAAAATCATAAACCTGTTCATCGGATAACAATTTGAAGGCATCTGTTCCGGTTGAATTGGGCAGATAATTGTCATAAAAATATTTTTCATTTTCCCGGTGAAATGTATAATTAAATCCGGCATTCAATACATGTCCTGCTTCTTTGAACTTATGCTGATAAGAGGCTGTTCCCATTACGGTTGTTTTCAGCTCATCTTCCAAAAACTGCCATAATCGCAGACGTTGCGATAGATCTCCATTGAAAAAAGGCTGGTCTCCGTGATCTGTGATTTTCTCACTTCCGTATAGTCCGGAAACGGTTAAAGTATTCCGAGTATCTATATTCCAGTCGATTCCGGCTTTCGTGGTCAGGTAATTTGTATTTCTGTTTCTTTTTAACTGTGAATGAATGATGGTTCCGTCATCATATGTTCTGGTTACAAATTCATTCTTATTAAGGGTTTGTGTATATAGATTATCAGCCTGAAGGAAAACATTGACTTTATTTTTTCTGTAATTCAGCGAAATTGATGGATTAATTTTCGGAGTAATCGTATACTGAGGTCTTATCGTCGGAAGGTTTTCTTTTCTTACCCAGTAAGAGCCTGTTCCATAAGTAAAACCAATCTTTCCGTTCAGGCCGTTTTGCTTGTCTTTCTTCATGATAATATTGATGATTCCTGCATTTCCGTTTGCATCATATTTTGAAGAAGGATTGTTGATGATCTCAATTTTATCAATGGCAGAAGACGGAATATTATCCAGTCCTGACTGGCTTCCAAAGCCTGTGAGTGCAGTCTGTTTACCATCAATTAAAACTGTTACTTTATCATTCCCGCGAAGCTGTACTTTTCCGTCCTGAACCGTAACTCCGGGTAAATTCTGCATGCTTTGTAAAACAGATCCGCCGCTTTGACTGATATTCTCTGCAACAGAATATGTTTTTTTATCGAGCTGATTACTTATTTCATTCTTTTTTGAAGCCGATACAACGACTTCTTCAATTTTTGTTTCCGTCTGGTTCTGATTCTGTTCAAGTTCTATGGCCGGGATTTCCAGAAACTCAGAAAGATTTCCGACGAAAAGAGGCTGATTTTGGGAATAATACCCTGAAAGAGAAATTTCCAGTTTATAATTTCCGGGCTTTACATTGGTTAGTGAAAATCTGCCCTCTTCATTGGTTATGGTTCCGGCAGCAAATGCTGTATCTTTTTCAGTTTTTGCCAGTATATTTACATACGACAGGGCTGATTTGTTTGTTTTATCCTTAACAATGCCGGAAACGGTTATACCTGTTGCCTGCTGGGCAAAAGAGAGAGCAGAAAATGTCATTAAAAAAAATAAGAGCCTTATTTTATTCATTTTATTTAATCTTTAAATGATCATACAATATTGGGGAATGATTTAGAAGAAATTTTGAATTCTACCGAATCCATTCTCTTTCTTTCTTTTGCTTTTGATGGGTAATAATGATCATCAGAAGCAAAAGAGCCAAGGAAACCAATGATGCATATAAAGTGCTTAGATTTAATCCTCCTTTTACAACAGGTTTGGTCAGAAAATCCCCGAAAGTGGCTCCGAATGGTCTGGTAAAAACAAAAGCAATCCAGAACAGTAAAACATGATTGATTTTTGTGAAATAGTGAAGAAAAACAACCACAAGTATTATGACGCCCGTTATAACGGCTCCGGCCAGATAACTGTACCCTAGATTATCACTCAGAAAATCTCCAAATGCGGTTCCCAGGCTATTGGAAAAAAGAATGGCAGCCCAGTAATAGATTTCTTTGGTCCTTTCAAAAACCGGATATATTTTGAGATTATTGTATTTTCTGTACCATAAAAAAAGGGTCATTAAAAGTCCGCTTACCAATATTAAACTTCCAGTCAGATAACCTGTTTTAAGGGTTCTGTCTATAAAATCAGAAATTTCCGTTCCAAGTGTTGTAGTGGCTGCAATGACCATCCAGTAAACTATTGGGATGTATTTTTTTACATTCAGCTGTATGGAAATAATAATGATGAAAAATAAGAGCGTGATTCCTATTCCAACAGTATAGCCTAGATTAAGTGTCATGGAAATGAAATCTCCCAGGGTTTCACCTAAAGTAGTTGCTGTTATTTTCATCAGCCAGAACAGGATGGTTATGTTTGCTACTTTATTCAGCATTTTCATATTTTTTCTTACAAATTTCGGAGGTAATTTTGTAGAAATTTAGAATGGCTGTAATGAGTGAAAAAAAGGTGAAAGGCTGTTCAGTAAATACTTATGAACTGTTTTAGATAAGAAATGGATTAATGGATTTTAGAAATTCACAGAAAAAATATGTTGGTTTTTTTCAAACCTGTAAGAAACTGCCCATTGATGAAATGCACATATCTCTTTGATAATAGCAAGCCCTAGGCCGCTTCCGCTACTGTCTGAAGATAACTTTGAAAATCTTTTGAACAACAGATCTGTATTTAATTTTTCTGTTCCTGAATTGGCTATTTCAAATAGTGAACTTCCCAATTTAATTGAAATTGATCCATTAGCCGGAGTATGCCGGATTGCATTCAGTATCAGATTGTTGATCAGAACCTCTGTTAAGCTTCTGTTTCCGCTTATGTTTATACCAGGCAAAATGTTTTTACTGACCGAAATATTCTTCTGCTCAAAATGTTCCTGGAATATTTCCATACTTTGATGCAGCAGCTCATCGAGTTGAATCGTTTCGGTTTTATCAAACTGGCTGTTGTCAATTTTGGCCAATAACAAGAGATTCTTATTGATTCTGGAGCTTCTCGTTAATGCCCTGTTCATTTCTTCTGCTATCTGGTATTGTTTTTCTGTCAGATTTTCATTTTGCAATAAAATATCCAGTTTGTTTTTCAGAATTGCTAAAGGGGTTTGTAATTCATGGGAAGCATTTTCCGTAAATTCTTTTTGGGTTTTAAATGCCGAAACATTATGCTCAATCAGTTTGCCTAAAGACAGGTTAAGTTCTTCAAATTCCGTAATATCTGTTTTAGCAAACTCAATTTTGGTCTGGTTGTTCAGGTTAAATGTTTTAAGCTGATCTAAGGTATTCCGGAATGGCAGCCAGATCGAAGTTGAAAGCTTTTTATTTAAAAATAGTAACCCGACGACAATAAGGATGAAGAAAAAAATAGTTATTAAAGCAATTGCAGCAACGGTTTCCTGGGATTCTTCAATATTGGTTTCTATAGTAAAAAGAAAAGGCTTTTTATTGATATAGACTACTTTTTTCAAACATCTGTAACGTTCGATTTCCGGTTGGGATACAAAGGTTTTTTGCTTGTCAACAGTAAAAAATGAGTCTTTCTTTAGATAATTATCCGGGATTTTTTCAATATCCGTTCCTGGCTGGATTTTGTTCCAGAGCGTAATACTTTTTTCTAATTCTGAATCAGAAAGTTTTAGGCTGTTAAATTCATAAGCCGTTTTTTCTGCTATCGTTGTATTGTGTTCGTCCAGTTCACCTTTCCAGATTGCATCAACTACAAAATAATATACCGGAATACTTATAGCCAGAATAATAAGGACATAAATAATAAACGGTTTTGTTGTTTTGCTTAATAATGGTTTCATAGACAGGTATTTAGTGGCTTTCCCATTTATATCCGGTTCCGTATACCGTTTTCAGGTAATGTTCGCATCCGGCATCATATAGTTTTTTCTTTAGATTTTTTACATGGGCATATACAAAATCATGATTATCCAGCATATCTGCAAAATCGCCGGAAAGATGCTCTGCCAATGTACTTTTGGAGATTACTTTGTTTTTATTTCCGATGAAATAGATAAGTAAATCAAACTCTTTCTTTGTCAGAATAATCGCTTTATTATTAATGCTTACTGATTTCGCCAGAAGATCAATCTGCAATTCATTCTGCTTTATGGTATTTGAATTATTAAACTGTTTCCTGCGGATAATGGAATAAATTCTGGCCATCAATTCGGAAAGATGGAAGGGTTTGGTAAGATAATCATCAGCCCCCAGTTGTAATCCTTTTATTTTATCATCCAAAGCATTTTTTGCAGAAATAATGATAACGCCATCCTGTTTATTCTGCTTTTTCAGTTCTTCTAAAATGGTGAGCCCGTTTCCGTCAGGAAGCATAATATCAAGCAAGATGCAGTCGTAATTAAAAGCCTGTATTTTATCCGTTGCTTCATTGAATGTTGCCGCAAACTCACAAAGATAATTTTCTCCGGAAAGATATTCGGAGATGCTTTTTGCCAGTTCTTTTTCGTCTTCAATAATCAGGATTTTCATTTAGCTAATTTATACATTCAATTTTGAAGAAATTTTGAATTCATATATAAAAGTGAATATTATCTTGAAATAGTTTTCCTTACATTAAAATTTATAACATACTACTCTGATTTAAATTATTAATTTTGGAAAAACAACGTTCCTTCATGAAAACCAGGCTGTTTATTTTCTTATTCTTTCCGCTGATTCTGTGGTCACAAAATTTTTCTAAACAAAAGATTGAGACTTTGAAAAAGCAGATCGATGCAAAAGATGCTTATGAGAAATTAGGCCAGAAAAAACTATTGTCGTTATGTGGTGAGCTGTACACTCTTTCCAAAGATGCCGGTTATAAGAGAGGAATGCTTGAGGCGCTTCTGGATTATGCACTGATATATGGAAATGGTTCAGATACCGACTCAGCTTTGAAATCAATAGCAGAGGCTCTCCCTTTAGCGGAAGAGTTAAAAAATTATGAATACTATTCTTTTCTTTTGCAGATAAAAGCCAGGGCATTGGCAGAGGCGGGAAACTTTGATGAAGCCCGGATCAGTTTTTCCAGGGCTCTTAAAGGTGTTGATCAGATAAAATACGAAGATACACTGCATTTTCGTAAAGCTCTTATATATAGTGATCTACAGGATTATGCGATACTTGCGGATGAGGCTTATCCAAATGCAGGTTATAAAGACTCCACTTTGTACTTTGCCAAAAAAAGTTACTCTGAGATACAGAAAGCACCCAATAGTTTTAAAGCTAAAAATAAGGCTCTGGGCCAGATCGTCCGGATGCTGGGGACTGCATACCATCAAAATGGCAATCACAAAGAAGCTAATGTATATTATGACCAGGCAGAGAAAATTTTAGCTGCAGAAGGTGACAAAAGATTTATAGCTGGTTTATATGCTTTCAGGGGAAACCAGGAATTTGAACAGGGAAATGACCAAAAGGCTCTGGAATACTGGAATAAAACAATGCAGCTCTCGAAAGGCAATAATTTTCCGCGGCTGCTGATAATCATTTATCCCAAAATCATAGAATATTACAAAAAGGTAAATGATTACAAAATGCAGGCTTATTACCTTGAAAAAAGTAAAAAGCTGACTGACAGCCTTACATTAATTGATCAATCGGCCTTAATAACGCAGGGGAAAATAGATAAAAAAGCAGTAACAGTACAAAAACAGAAAAGTTCATCACTTTTTTTACCGGTTCTCATTATATTGCTAATATTGTTTGCCATCATCATAATCTATTTCTACCGGAAAAAATTACAGAAAAGACAATTTTCAGCTGAGCAGCCCGATAAATATAAAGAAGACAATGCTTCGGCTGGCGATAAACTTCTGCTGCTACTGGAAATGGCAAAACGTAATGATAAGCATCTGCTTGTGGTTTTCCAGAATGCATTTCCGGAATTATACAGAAAATTGCTGGAGTTCCCCGAACTGACACCATTAGATCTCGAAATGTGTGTATATCTTAAACTGAATATCCAGACTAAGGAAATCGCCAATTATATGCGGACTTCGATAAATTCTGTAGACAGCAGAAAGTACCGTTTACGTAAAAAACTGAATATCCCTCAGGATACCAGTTTGTATATCTGGATTAATAAACTTTAAGCTTTTCAAGAATTATAAAAGCCGGAGTTAAAAAACTGCCGGCTTACTCATGTTGTGTTTTAACCTTCCTGGTTGCAGATCAACTCTGCTGTTGATCATTTGTGTTTTATGTGAAATCAGTAAGATTCTGAGAAAGTGCATACTTTTTTTTCCATTTGGCAATTGTATTTCTGCTCAGTTTAAAATGCTTGGCTACATAAGTATTGGAGTGGCCGTTTTTTTTCTGAAAAGCAAGAATTTCCAATATTGAAGATTCATCATACGAACGGTGCTTCTGATTAGATAGAAAACTGCTTTTACTTGTCGATCCGAAAATTAAGTGATTAAGTTTTATTATGTCCAGACCTGTCAGGTCAGCTTTTGATAAAATCTCCCTGCATATTTCTTTTTTTTCAGGGTATTTTAATGCAATCATATCCTGGTATATTTTTCTGTAATCCGGTGGAGTCATTATTTTTCATTCGGTTTTTTGTATTTGCTGATCCATTTATATAAAGTGGTTTTAGGTATTTTATACTCCTCTATCACCTGCTTCTTGCTTTTGGTTTCGGATTCTATAAGCTCCAGAATAAAATCAATAATTTCTTTTGTGTAGAGATTCTTTCTGAATTGAGGTAAGACTGATTTTTCTGATCGCTTTCTACCATTAACGGGATTGGGTGGCGAGTATAAAATCATATGCTGGGAATACAGCCTGAAAAAATCATATTCCAGCAGCTTGCTCCATTTTAACAGTAAGTCGGTATCTATAGATTTTTCTTCGTACATGGCAATTATTTTATTTTCATCTAAACCAAAAAAATTACAGATCCTTTGTGTGGTTATATTCATTTCCCCAACCTTTGACATTATCATGTGGCCAATGTCTATCTCTTTTAAATTCACTATTTATAATTTTAAATTTTCAAATGTTTTTTCTATACAGGAACTGAAGCTTAAAGACTGGGCTTAAGTGTTTTTTTCTCTTAATCTAATTTTTCAACAAATAATGTTACGGAAGATGGTGTTGCGGGAACTGAGCCGCTTGCCGAAATATCTGCATTTACATTAGCAGTTACTCTATACACTTCTTTTGAGTTGTGCAATACAATGTAAGCATAACCGATATCCCTATTTACCTGGGATAAATTCCAGTCGGTATTCTGGCCGCCCGGCATTCTGTACCATGTTCCTGTAACAGCGGTGTTGGTACCCCAGAATTCATTATTCGTAGCCCCAGAACCACCTTTGTGATAAAGTACCGTAATATGATTGTTTACAATGGGCTGATATTCTATAACTCCTGAGGTAGTAGGAATTGTCGCATTGAATCTTACCTTTAAATTTCCGATCGTTACTACAGAATTAACTGGTGTACTGGTATTGATAGGGCTTACTGTCACCTTGGAATACTGCAGGGATAATAGGGCCCCTCCCGGAGTTCCTATCATTGAAAAGGCCCAGGTGGTTCCTGTAGGAGAAATACCGCCGGTACTTTTTACAAATCCGGTATAACCGTGAGGTATGGATACGGTATTGCTGCCTGTTCCGGCAATGTCAATCAATTCAGATCCGTTGCCCTTTAATGTAAGGGTATTTCCGGACGCATTCCTTATCAGGTATTCTCTTCCCTGTATATTGGCGGTTCCGGTAGCCAGAACAGGTAAAGTCCAGAGTGGAGAGGTTGATCCGGTATTGGTACAGGTAATTTCATGTTGTGTGGCACCTATTGTATAATTCGTGGAATTGGTCTCCGAATAAGAGGTTGCAAAAGAACCGTTTACACTCAGTGTGCTTGTAGGCGTAGGCGTATTGATTCCTACTTGAGCGAATGAAGTGATGCTTGGAAAAAGAAGCATGAGCTTAATAATTTTACTTTTCATAACAAAGTGTTTTTTAGATTTACATTCTTGGTAGGGCAAATCTATAATTGTCATGAAAGATTCTCAAAAAATCAGCCTCTCAATACTTATTGACTTTCTGTCAAAAATCGTCAGTAATTGATATACAGTATGTTGTGATATTAATTGTAAATAATTGCCATTTACTCATTCTTGAAATAAATATTCAGTTTGAGAGCACAAAAAAACCGCTCTTTTCAGAGCGGTACACTTTTAATTTTTGTTTGGTCTAGCAAGTAGATCCGCAAGAAAGTACCTGAATATGTACTACTCCGTTTATTACGCACTGTACGTTGCATAATGTAGTGCCTACAAGGGTACCTGTAGCATTTACTGCACCACCAACTGTACTGCCTACTCCGGTAACTACACCACCAACGATAGTGCCTACGCCGCCTACTACTCCACCAACTACTCCGCCAAGTCCGCCGATAACACCACCGATGTTATCAAAGATTCCTTCACCTGAAATAGTTTTCAATTCGTTTCTGTTCAATTTTTTAAAGTTTTTCATGATATAAAATTTGTATGATTATTACATCACTAAGATAATAATAATTATAATATGTGGAATAATTTTCAATAAAAAATAATTAAAAATGTTTATTGTTTAATATTTCGTTAATATAAATGATATTTTGTAAATATGTCATTATTTGACTTATTTTTCTTATTTTAATGAAAATGAACAATTTACAAGATGTAATTATGAAATTAATTTTTCCCTGTAATTTTAACTTCCTGTAAAATTTTAAATTTTTTAAACTGTATTGATGTAATTTTTTTTGTTTGCTTTGAAGATTTTGACCTGTTTTTATTCTAAATTTGTATTTTTGTTGATATATTTTGTATCAATGTCGGTTTTTTCAAGCAATATTCGCTTTTTAAGAGATAAAAGAAATCTCTCCCAACAATTTGTAGCTAATGAACTTACCATTTCCCGTGTGCGGTATTCCAAATACGAAAATGATATATCTGAGCCTCCTATCGAACTTCTTATAAAAATCTCCAAATATTTTCATATCAGCCTGGATCTTCTGGTCTCTGTAGATATTTCCAGGTACCCTGTTGAGGATATGCTGAAGCTTCCGGACAACAGAATCGTCCTGCCTGTAGCTGTGGATGAGCTGGGAAATGATACTATTGAAATTATTCCGCAGAAAGCATCAATGGGCTATCTTGAAGGTTACAGCGATATTGGTTATATTGAAAGCCTGCAGAGAATTTCCTTGCCGTTTCTTACTAATGGAAAATACAGAGCTTTCCCGGCAGACGGAGACTCTATGCCGCCATTTAGAAACGGTTCGTATATCGTAGGAAAATATGTGGAGGGAGTTAATGACCTGAAACCGGGGAAAACTTATATTTTTATTACCTTAAATGATGGAATTACCTATAAACGCTTTAAGGAAATAAAAGGAAATACAATATGTGTAAGTGCCGATAATTCATTTTACGAGCCTTATGACATTCCGTTTGAAGAGATTGTTGAGATCTGGCAGTATGCTTCAGGAATTTTTCCGGAAGATTTTGAACCTGGTGATTATGAGAATTATAATTTTAAAGAAATGTTCAGAGAGTTGAAGCAGGATATCAAGCAGCTGGATATGAAAGTTTCCGCCCGCCGTAAATCTAAATAAAGTATATAAACCATACTGGATGGCAATACTTTTAATGCCAATCCGTGGCTGCCTGAGTTGCTATCCTTAAACTAACTGCTTTGAAAATAAAAACCAGATGTTTAAATTTGCTTAGACTTATCAATAAATGGATTTAAAACTGCCGCTTTCCTATTATCTGAATCAGGATGTTGTTTTTCTGGCTAAAGATCTTCTGGGAAAAGTACTTTTCACGGAAATTGACGGGGATATTACTGCAGGAATTATTGTAGAAACTGAAGCTTATTTCGGGGTCTTGGATAAAGCTTCCCATGCTTATGGAGGCCGGCGTACTGACCGTACTGAAACATTATACAGTAAAGGCGGTATATCATATGTCTATTTATGCTATGGAATTCATCATCTCTTTAATATTGTAAGCTCCGTTGAGGGAGAACCTCACGCAGTACTGATAAGAGCTGTTGAACCTCTGATCGGTTCCGAAATAATGGAACTCAGACGCAATATGCCGGTTTCTAAACCTGCTGTATCATCAGGACCGGGATCTGCGGCCAAAGCCTTGGGTATTGACCATTCTTTTAATAAAAAAGATCTTACTGAAAACGAAATATGGATTGAGGACCGGGGAATCAGGTATTCTCCTGAAGATATTACTGCAGGACCACGAATCGGGGTTGCTTATGCCCAGGAAGATGCATTGCTGCCATGGCGCTTCTATGTAAAAGGAAATAAATACGTCAGCAAGCCCAGATCCTGATACTCTGCTTGATTCCCAAAAGATAGGTTATTAATGTTTATGATTTTTAAAATTAAGAATGTGTCCTGTAATCAGTCCTGCTGCTCCTGCATAAATTAAAGGAATGTGGATTTCAAAGATCAAGTCTGCCAGAACAGAAATTGTGATAAGGATAATGGAAACCCAAAAAAGCAGCTTAAGCCAGCCGCTGTCCATGTTTTTTGTGACTCTATAAACCACAATGGCACCAATAATAAGGAAAGCGAGATCAATATAAGGATTATGGGATATTCCTAATGGAATAATCATTAGCAGAGGAAAAGCAATACAATGAATAAGACACAGAACCGCTGCAGAAATTCCTACTGCATCAAGAATTTTTGATTTCATAAAAGGTGGAGATTTTAATTTCTTAGTGTAACTTTGTTGCAAAAGTATAGATTAATTTTTAATTAAAGCAACTTTGTTGCATTAAAAAATGAAACAAATCAGAAATACCCAGGCTAAAACTGAAATTCTAAATATCATTAATCATTCTGATATTGCCCTTTCGCAACCGGATATTCAGAAAAAATTAGGAGACCTCTGCAATAGAGTAACAATTTACAGAGTACTTGAAAGACTCGAAAAAGAAGGTCTTATTCATAAAATTGTAAATATTGACGGGGTTGTGAATTTCGCAAAATGCAGTAAAAAATGCAGTACAGGAAATCATTTTCACAATCATATTCACTTTAACTGTAAAGAATGCCATTCAGTGACGTGCATTGAAAATGTGGTTCCAGATATCAGTCTGCCTCCGGACTTTATAGCACAAGAGTATAATTTTATAGTGAGCGGAATTTGTCCCGGATGCTCAAAAGGATAGAAATTATAAAATATCCGCAGATGCCTGTTGATTTTCATGACGTTTTAAAACGCCAGAATCATTTCCTTTATCCAAAGCAGATTAATGTTTGGTAAAGCAAATAAAAGTACTATTTTTATTTTCAGAAAAGAAAACACCAATTATGCCGACTGAAGCTTCTCACAAGCTGATTCCGATGACAGATTTTGTTATTGAGTACTACTCTAACGAAGGATATGCCGATCTCCAGACTTTGCGTCTGATGAAAAATTATGCTAATTTTCTAAGACGGTCTTTAACACTTGGTATGTTTGTTCCCGTAGATCCAAAAGGAAATGTGCTGAAAGAACCAAAAAATTATACCTCCTGGAAATCGCTGGATCACAATGCGGTAAAAAGAAATGATGCTGCCGGATTTGAAGAATATCTCGAATATCAGAATGCGGAGCGCAACTGCCTGTTTGAAGGTTTTGTAATTGCTTACAACGGGTATTCTGTGGTAAGGATTGAAGCATCCTACAACCCTGAAATCGAATTGTCTTTTAATAAAAATGATTTGATACCGACCACTTTTTCGGATATTGAAGCACTTACTGCTTTTGATGATATCTATCTGACCGTTAATGCTTTAAAGTCTATAGGAATCAAACGGTAAAATTTATTCCGTTTCATTCAATATTTTTTCCAGTTCTGTGATAAATGCAGCCTGTGCAGAATTGATTCTCTTTTGAGCCTCCTTCGATTCAAACCATTCCCATTGGTCTATTTCAGGAATTTCAATCATTTTGGATGATCCTGGCGGCCATTCCATCTGTAATGTATTGCTGTAGAGTTCCGATGTTTGAAGATCACCCTCTAAAGCCCATCCATAAACAGTTTTACCACTTTTCTGTTTAACGGGCTGTAAAGCAATGAACTTCCCCTGTACAGTTTGCCCTGTTTCCTCTTTAAATTCAATCAGAGCCCGTTCAAAGGGATCTTCATCAGGCATGATCTCCCCTTTTGGAACAGACCATGCACCCGCATCTTTGTTTTTCCAAAAAGGACCGCCTGGATGAACCAGAAAATAATACAAATGATTTTCCTCTCTTTTAAACAGTAAAATTCCGGCACTTGTTTTCATAGTTTTAAGGTAGTGTATTTTAAAAAATAAACAATAATTAAAATACCAGGATTGTCTTATTTTATTTATAACATAAAAATATTATAGATACCACATTTTGAATACTATTGATTATTTTCTTCATAAAGGCATGGAATATGCATTAAATCAAGTGAATAACATTAAAAATTTAAAGTCATGAGAAATTTATTATGGTTAGTAGCCGTTATTTGTATCGTTGTCTGGCTTCTGGGAATGTTAAATGTTGTACCGGGTATCAGTACCGGTTATTTGGTACATATTCTTTTGGTAATTGCCATTATTGTAGTCCTTTATAATATTATTTCCGGTAAAAAGCCCCTCTGATGGTAAATGAAATTTTATTGAGTATGAAAATAAAAACAGGTCGGAAAAATCCTTTCCGACCTGTTTTTTTATATTAAGCTTGTTAACCATTAAGACATAATAAATGATTTAAACAAATAGATTGATAAACTTATCTTGAAGCAAAATATTTGGTAATGAAATTGCCAAGATCTTTGCCATGGAGGTTTTTGGCGATGATTTTGCCCTTTTCATCTATAATTACATTAAAAGGAAGTTCTTCAATTTCATAGCTTTTAGCCATAGGACTTTTCCAGAATTTCAGATCACTTACCTGTATCCAGCTGATCTCAAAACGGGTAATGGCTTTCTGCCAGCTTTCCTTATTTTTATCTAAAGACACCCCTAAAATTTCAAATTCCTGATTTTTTACTTTATCCGAAAACTTATCATATAATACTTTCAGTTCCGGCTGTTCTTCCACGCAGGGAGCGCACCATGTAGCCCAGAAATCGATTAGTACAACTTTACCCTTTAATGATGAAAGAATAAATGGGCTGTCATCAGTTTTTGAAAGGTTAATTTCAGGAGCCTGCTGTCCCACCTCTATTTTAGCCTGTTGAGCAGAGGTATAACCCATCAGAACGAATGCGGAAAAGATTGTTATAAGAGCTTTCATATTAATCATTTGTAGGATAATCTTTGTCCAGCCAGTCCACTTTGATATTTTTTTGGAAGATTCAAAAGTTTTGCCTTTTTAAAACCCATTTCCTGAAGAAGCCTGAAGGCAGGACGAATGTTCGGACATTTGACGAAAGGACAGCATCCGCAGTAGATTACCACTTCTTTTCCTTTAGGAACGTTTTTGAGATAGTTTCTTAATTTTTCAAGATTTTCCGGTTCATGTGTCGGACCTATATCTACAGAACCTTTGATTATGGCTTCAGGACCTACGGAAATAATCACCACATCTTTTGCTTTGTTTTTTGTAATCATTGATGCTAAAAGTGCAGGATCCATCAGCTGGCTATCATTCCATGGATCTTTTGTCTGCTGGGCAGAAAGCTGGCTGAATGCTGAACAGATCAGAAAAGCCACCATAAACAGATATTTCATTCTTCTTTTTTAACAAAGATATGAATTTAGCCATGAGCCTTATGCAGTCCACGGTTTCTTCTGAAATAATTTAAACGGTATAAGCCTAAATATTTTATATATTTATTGTAAGATATATATAGGTACAAACAAAAGCAAATCAATACAATGGAAGAAAAATTCCAGCCTGATGTTATTATTGTGGGAACAGGACTGGCGGGGCTGACTGCTGCCATGGAAATTACCAATGCCGGAAAAAAAGTACTTCTTCTGGACCAGGAAACTGAGCAGAATATTGGAGGGCAGGCATTCTGGTCATTTGGTGGTCTCTTCCTGATCAATTCACCCCAGCAGCGGAGAATGGGAATTAAAGATTCTTATGAGCTTGCTCTTCAGGACTGGAAAGGTACAGCAGGTTTTGACCGTGAAGAAGACTACTGGCCCAGAAAATGGGCGGAGGCCTATCTGAAATTCGCTGCCTATGAAAAATATGCTTATGTTTCTAAGCTGGGGATCAAATTTATGTTTATGGTAGGCTGGGCAGAACGCGGAGACGGATCCGCAACGGGCCACGGAAATTCTGTACCTCGTTTTCACGTAAGCTGGGGAACCGGAACCGGTGTTGTGAAACCTTTTGTAGATAAAGCATATGAGGCTAAAAAGAAAGGCCTTTTACAGATGAAATTCAGGCACAGGGTAACTGAACTGATTACAGAAAATGGTAAAATCAAAGGAGTTAGAGGTGATATTCTTGAGAATGATACTAAAGAAAGAGGTGCTGCCACAAACAGAAATGTGGTTTCACAGTTTGAATATCATACCTCTCATGTAATTATTGCGTCCGGAGGTATAGGAGCAAACCATGAGCTGGTACGGAAGAACTGGCCGGAGAGATTAGGAAAAGCTCCGGAAAATATGGTCTGCGGTGTACCTGCCTATGTAGACGGAAAAATGATCGGGATTGCAGAGAATTCAGGAGCACATATCATCAATCCTGACAGAATGTGGCACTATACAGAAGGAATACAAAACTGGAATCCGATATGGCCGAAACACGGTATCAGAATATTGCCCGGCCCGTCTTCCTTATGGTTTGATGCAAAAGGCAACCGTCTCCCCGCCCCTTTTCTACCGGGATTTGACACTTTGGGAACGTTAAAACATATACAGGAGACAGGTTTTTCTTACTCATGGTTTATCCTCACCCAGAAAATTATAAAAAAAGAATTTGCCCTTTCCGGATCTGAACAGAATCCTGATATTACCAATAAGGATTATGCTCTTTTCCTAAGCAGAATTTTTGGAAAAAAAGCACCTGGCCCTGTAGAAGCTTTTAAAGAACATGGTAAAGATTTTATTGTTTCAGATAATTTGAAAGATCTGGTACAAGGAATGAATGAATTATCAGGAACCGATCTTTTAAACTATGAAAAAATTAAAGAGCAGATCGAAGCCAGAGACCGGGAGCTGGACAATAAATATTCAAAAGATGCACAGGTCAATTATATTCGGAATACAAGAAATTATTTAGGAGATAAATTGGGTCGGGTTGCAGCACCGCATAAAATATTAGATCCTAAAAATGGTCCTCTGATTGCTGTACGGCTTAATATCCTTACCCGGAAAACGTTAGGAGGTATTAAAACCAATCTTGACGGCCAGGTTTTAAGAGATGATGATACTGTAATTGATGGACTTTACGCTGCAGGAGAAGCTGCAGGCTTTGGCGGCGGCGGAATGCATGGCTACCGTGCACTGGAAGGAACATTTCTCGGTGGATGCATATTTTCAGGAATGAAAGCGGGGAAATACATTGCAGGGCTTTAAAAGGCAGTAATGTATTTTCCTTCAAAAATGAATAGGAATTGTAATAATTGGGGATTGAAATATTAAACAAGACAAAGTGAGAAATTATTTTAATGATAAAGTGATTTGGATTACTGGAGCTTCTTCAGGAATTGGGGAGGCTTTGGTGAATGAACTGGCAGTGAAAAGCACTGCAAAAATTATTCTTTCGTCAAGAAATGCAGATCAGCTGAATACCGTAGCTCAAAAAGCGGGACTGGATGCAAGCCGTTTTGCCGTACTGCCTTTAGATCTGGAAGAGTATAAAAAGATGCCGGATATTGTAGCAGAAGCTATGGGAAAATTTGGAAAAATTGATATTCTGATCAATAATGCCGGACTTTCCCAGCGTTCTCTCGCTATGGAAACTGATATAGAAGTTGATAAACGTATAATGGATGTTGATTTCATCGGAACTGTAGCTCTTACAAAATCTGTACTGCCCTATATGATAAGGAACGGTGGCGGCCATATTGCTGTAGTATCCAGTATGATGGGGATTTTCGGGGCTCCTATGAGAAGCAGTTATGCTGCTGCAAAACATGCCCTCCACGGATTTTTTGATACTCTGCGTGCAGAATTGTATACTAAAAAAATTATAGTAACCATCATCTGTCCCGGATTTGTACAGACCAATATTTCTATTAATGCAGTTACCGGAAACGGTTCTTTACAGGGAACAATGGATAATGCAACCCAAAAAGGAATGCCTGCCGATGTTTTTGCGGGAAAAATGCTTTCCGCGATCGGGAAAAAGAGAAATCAGGCTTCTATAGGAGGTCAGGAAGTTATGGGTGCTTATCTTAAAAGATTCTTTCCCGGTCTTTTGGCCAAGATTGTCCGTAAGGCAAAAGTAGTATGATTATTTACTATAAAATTTGCCATACTGAAAGGTTGGACATACTTATGAAAAATCAAAAACACAGGTAATCCGGGGTTATTATTTTAAGTTATTTTCAGATTCAAACTGTTTCTGTGCGGAAAAGCGCTGTTCATCAGCTTTATAAACTTTCTGATACAGTTTTTGTTTTTCAAGAGCAAGCTCATATCTCTTATCCAGTGATATACGTATTTTTTGTTCATCTTTTTCTTCTTTCGTCTGCTTTTCCTGTTCAATTTCCTTTCTTGAGAAGATGTAAAGATCTTTAAGTGCTGTATAATAATTAATTTCAGCCTGCTGAATCTCTTGCCCTTTTGAAATACCGGCAGTATTTACTTTTTCTATGTCTTTAATAATATTGTTAAATTCAATTTCCTCTTTATCAATAATATTTAGAGCCTTAGGATAATCATAAGCAATCAGATAGTTCAGTTTGGCAGATTCTAAGCCTTTTTCGCTAAGCAGCATATCAGTTGCCTGTGATTCTTTCTTAGCAAGAACCTCTTTAAAATCAGCGGCCTTTTTGTCGGTACATGCATAAACAAGCATAAATGCCGAAGCTGTAAGTAAACTTTTGATAAATGTTTTATATTTCATAAGAATAAATTTTGATGGTAGTTAAATTTATGAAATAAATTATTGTTTTTCAGATTTACCTCTTTATTTACTTTTATGATCTAAGAAATCATTAATATCAACAGGAAGCGTTTTTCCAATATTCCGGATACTTTCAGATGTTACTATCCAAAACCCGTCCGAGTTTTTAAAAAGATATCTTGTTGGTCCCCCGCCACAGTCGCCGGGTTCACCCTCGAGAATGGCCACCATATCCAAATCTTTATTGTTAAGTAGCCTGTAGTTTAAATTATACAGATAATCCTTATCAATCAGAAATCCCCATTGTCCTCTGGCAGTCATTACATCTATACCTTTAATGGAAAATAATCCTTTCTCTCTTGAATATGTATAAATATTATTTTTATCCTTATAGATATTAAAAAGTCCATTTAGCCTCTCAAAAGTATTTATATCCGCCTGTGTTTCTTTTCCATTCCAATATATTTTATCATCTGTTTTATAAAGTAAATAGTCATAAGAAGTTGTTAAGGAGGTTTTTCCATCAATATTTACTAAATCATGTTTACCCTTATTAATCATGGCAATTACTTCTTGTGGAATGTTTTTATAATAAATACCTTGGATAAAATCATAAACCTGGTTGTCCAATACAAAATAACGCCCCACAATATTATAATTCTTTTTCCTTAGCATTTCTATTTCTTCAGCCGATACTTTTTTAACAGTAAGTGAATCTGCTCTGGAATTCCATACTTTCAATGAAATACCACCATTATCATAAAAAAAACTGGCACTTGGAAGTATGCCGAAATCTTCTTTTTTTACATTTTCCTGTTCTTTATTTCCAAGAAATATTTTTTTTCCGTCTGTTATATAGGATGCATTTGGAATTTCCCATATTTTAACTTGATTGAAATCTGCTTTATCAATGGGAAGAGCCTGGTTATGATAATAAATATGATTCTTATCTTTAGCATAATTGTCAGATAATCTCTCCAAACTTTCGGCATCAATTTCGGGATACACTTTCTTATCCCAGTTGTAAAAAACTTCTTTGGCAGTTTTATGCAGATATGCGTTCACGTATTGAACTGGAAGATTATTAAAGGTTAATCTTTTGCCCTTATAATAGTAATATCCGTCACTGAAACACTCGGAATCGACCCCAAATGCTTTTTTTACATCTGCTCCTAAAACTACCTTATCAAAATAATAAACATATTTTTCATCCTTAAAATATCCGTGAAATGCATCACCTCGTTTTGTTTTCAATCTTTCAAAACTATGCGGATTGATGCCTTTCAACTGTGTTGTATTCAGAAAAACTCCCTTTTTATTTTTCCACAGCCACTTATTTTCCATTGTTTTACCGAATGGAACAAAACCAATAGTGTCAGTTTTAATAAAATCACCGTTTACAAAAATTCCGTTTTTATCAAATGCAAACACATCATCTCTATTATAACTACCATTTAGTCTGAAGGTACTTAAGTCTGCCTTTATGATCTTTCGTGTATTCTTATCTTTCTGAAAAATAATATTGGATTTATTAACAATATAAACAGGCGATTGCAGAACTTTCAACAAGGGAAATGATAACAAAGAATCATTTCTGAAATTTTCAACCAATAGAATATTTGTGTCCTGCCCATAAAATAATGAACATCCGAAAATAAATAATGAAATTAAAAAATGTTTACTTTTCATCTGTGTTTTTATTCAGTGATGGGAACAACTCGTATATCAGTTAATTTTTTTCTATTTCTAAATAAAGAATAGTATAAGTGATAAAAATAATAAAAATCAAATATAAACAGCTTAATAACTGTACTATATCTAAATAGGAACAAAGTTTTTAATCAAAAACCTGAGTGATCTGCAAAATCAGCGGGAAGTAAAAATAAAATAACCTCCCAAATGAGAGGCTATTTTTATTATAATCTTTAAATATAAGAAATGGTTCTATTGTTCAACAATGGTAAGAACATTATAACCACCTGTATTAAGAAGAGGACGTTTATCCGGGTCCCACGCTACATTGATCCATACAAAAGGTCTCAGCTTATCGCCTGCATTCAGATACAAACTTGCAGTACATGCTGATCCTACTATTACCGCATTGGGTGCAACTCCTGTATCCTGAGGATAACCATTGTTGGTTTTTATTCTCTGTATAACCGAATTTGCGGAATTTCGTACCTCCCAGATCGCTTCCGTCTGGTTTTGTCCGAAACTTGTATTAACCTGATTTGATGCAAGCGCGAAGGTGAAAGTGGCAAAATATACACCTGCTCTTGGAGCAATGAATTCTCCTGTAGCAGGATCAAAATTGGTTCTGGGCTGCCCTGAATCCGAATCCAGTTTTTCCGTCCATGAAGTAAGATAAGTAGAAGATCTTCCGGGAATTCCATCTGTATAATTTCCTACAGGCCACAATCCTGGTTCAAAAACAGTAGAATTATTATCCGTTTTTTCAGCCATTACTACAATTCTCGGTTTTCCGTATGGAAGAATGGGAACCCATACCGTTCCGTCAGAATATTCTATATAACCCTGTACTCCGATAGCCGGATTTGGGTTATAACGCATAGCTCCGGCTCCGGCTTCAGCAGCGGTTTGATTGGTCATTCCTATAGCCATGGATCCGTTGGCTCCATTTCTAAGGTCAATTGCCATTTTGGGAGCTGCTACTCCTACTCCTATCTTTCCGGTTTTATCGATAATTACTTTTTCAGTTGAATTGATTTCAACAGCATTTGTAGAACTAGGATTATTCATACCAATGCCTATTTGAGCTGATATTAAGTTTGGGAATATTCCGAGGCTCAGTATCAATAAATATTTTTTATTTAATTTCATCTTTGTTAATTTATAGTTCGTAAATACTGATAATGTTATTAGTTCCGCTGTTTGCTGTATTTATAGTTCTGCTGCCGCCGAAATTGTGATATACCTTAAACTGAATCGTATTACCTGCCGATAAATTAAAAATAGCTGTACAGTTACCACCTACAATATTGTTGACAGTAGAAACATCCCAGGCAGGATATGAATTTACACTTCTGTACGTCTGGATATTGTTGGCAGAAGCATTACTCTCAATAATGGTTTCTATTCTTGAATTCTGGGCAATATTTCCATCCGCCAAAGTAACATTGAATGAAACTATATAAAATCCGTTTCTGGGTGCAGTGAATGTAGTCCCATTGAAATTAGATTGGGAATCTGTAACTACAGTCCACCCGCTTACCACGGTCGTTGCATTGTTTGGGAAAGTAATTGTTGTGCCTTTATTAGCCAGTACCAATGCTTTGGGAGGCAGTGTCATTGGAAGATTATGCCATGATGCACCATCAGAATACTGAATGATATTCCCGGTACTGTATCGGATAGCTCCCCCTCCTGCAGCTGCAGCGGTCTGTGTACTTGTTCCCAGTCCGATAATACCTTTTTGATCGGCAGAACGTACATCTACTTTTGTTTTGGGATCTATAAGCCCCACTCCCAGTTTACCGTCAGAAGTAACTACTACATCATTTAATATCTGATTGGCAGCAGGCGGTACAGTGGTGTTATCTTTTGCTCCGTCTATATGAAAAGTCTGCATTGGGTCTTTGGTAAAAACACCTGTTTGAGCCTGTACAGAGAATGACAGGAAAAGGACCAGTAATTTATATAAATTTTTAATTTTCATTTTTTGCGTTTTTAATTTTCAATAATAGTCAGATTGTTAAAGCCTGCGTCTGGATGAGTCCAGTCTGCATTTGCTCTTAATGCTCTGGCTCCGGAGCCCGTAATATTTTGGTTAAGTTGTGGACGAACGGTCTGACCGGCATTTAAGCTTACTGTAATTGTAGCCGAACCTCCTACCTGGGCATCTTCGTTGGCCCGGGCAAATGCTTTATAAGAACGTGCCAGAATAGAGTTGGTAGTGGGACTGTAAAACTGGCTGATAACCTCAGAAGAATTGGCTACTGAACCTGAAACAAAATTATACGTCATCAGAAACGTGTAAACCCCTGTTCTGGGTGCGGTAAAAATTCCTGTGACAGGGTCAAAGCTGTCTGATAGATCCCTTACCTCGTCCCATCCTGTGATATTAACATCAGAATTGTACGCAACAGAGAATGCACTCGTAAGTCTTGCAACGACTACGGCTTTCGTAGGCAGGATAATCGCTGCTTCCCAGACACTTCCGTCAGATACCTGGAATTTTGCCTGAGTCGGTTCATACCTTACGGCACCTGCTCCGGCTACATTAGCAGCCATATTGGTGGAACCGAGGCCTACAGCATTCTGCAGTCCGGCAGACCGCATATCAAGCTTTACAGTTGGATTTGAAACGCCAGCGCCTATGAAACCGGAACTGGTGATGATCAGGTCATTGCTGATTTGTGTGGGAGTAGCTGAAGTGGCATTATCTTTTGCTCCATCTATGTGCAATGCTCCCATAGGAGTTTTAGTATTGATTCCTATTTGTGCATTAACAAAGGATGAAGCCACAAAAGCTAAGGATAGCAATTTTTTTTTCATTGAATTGTGTTTTTAATGTTCGGCTTTTAATAAACCTTCTGGAATTAGGGTGCTATTAACAAATTTGATTCCAAAATGCAAAATTAAAATATTCTTTTTTAAATTGAAAAATTAAATGTTATCTGTTGAATACAAAAATTAACAAATCCTTTCAGAACAGAAAATATGAGGTGTAATATTTTCAGAAAAAAACACACTGGTTTAAATTCTTAATTCAATGATATGTAGTGATTTATACTTATTTATTTAACTGAATTTTTTCTTCCATTTTGCAATGGTATTCCTGCTTAATTTAAAATGCTGGGCCACTTGGGTATTGTTATATCCGGTTTTCTTTTGATAGTCCAATATTTCATAAATAGATTGCTCATCAAAACAGCGGTGCTTCTGATTAAAAATAAAGGTGCTTTTATCTTCCCTGTTCGTCAGAATATTGCTGCATGCAATCACATCAAGAATAGAGAAATCCTTTTTGGAGAGTATCATTTTCAATGCTTCTTTTTTTTCAGGATATCTTTCATTAACGAGGTCTGTGTAGATTCTTTTGTAATCAGGAATGTTTTTCATTGTATTTTTATTTTTCTATCAGGTTATATTTATGCAGCCATTTATAGAGCGTGCTTTTGGGAATTTTATATTCGGAAATAACACTCGATTTTGTCATCTCCCCTTTTCTGATTTTGTCAAGAACGAATTCGATAATTTCTTTGGTGTAAAGATTTTTACGGAATACCGGCAAAGAATCCGGTATTTTCTTCTTTTCAATATAATTCATAGAGGATTGTGGCGAATATAAAATCAAATGCTGTGAATAAAGCCTGAAGAAATCATATTGCAGGAGTTTGGACCAACGCAGCAGCACTTCTGTATCAAAAGCAGAAGATTTGTACATTTTTAGTATATCTTCTTCTTTGCAGTTTAGAAATTTACATATCCGGGACATTTCTATACCGCTTTTAGCCACCTTTTCTTTTATCATTGACCCAATGTTCAGATGTTTTAGATCCATATGTTTTTTTTTATCTGTGTTTTTTAAGGATTAAAGAATAATTTTTATAATTGAAAATGAAAAGAGGGACCAATAAAGGAAAAGCAATAGGACAAAATTCCTAATTGAGGAGATTAGAAATCCTGACGGGATTATTGCTTTTCATACCTGTGTTCTAGAATTTTATAAGCCTGATTTCTGTTTTATAATACAAACATTTGAGATTCTGGTACAACATTAAAGGTTTGTTATGGGATATGAAAATATATGATGTTGTAAATTCTGAATCCTTCACTACGATCCGGGATTGTTGGGTGGCATCCTCACATCTGTATGTTAAAAGATAGTTTTCTGTACGTATATCAGAAGAGGCTTAAGAAATTTTCTATTTAATCATTCATACTGTTTTTTGGTCCCTCAGTTTTTAAGGGAGTGCAATATTAAGTCTTTGATCAGGCATTGAAAAGCATAAACTGAAATGATTTCTGAAAAAGAAACAGGTGTTTTGAGGCTGTTTTCAGTAGGACGGCAATAATCCGGATTTGAAATGTTGATTTGAGTTTAAATTATTCAAGTTCAATTAATTGAAAAAATTAATTAATAATATAAATTCGGAAAAACTAACACTATTATTGGGTAATAATTATTAATATTGTACTTAATTTGCTCTTCCAAAAAACACACAATGAAAACTACCGTCTTACTCCTGTTCCTAGTAATTTCCGGCTTTTTTCATGCTCAGCTTAATTCCGGATCCCTCACAAATTCACAAATAGATTCCGAAATTATCAGGGCAGAAGAATTGTCCAAAAGCAATCCTGTAAAATCAATAGAACTTTTGAATGAGATCTATCTCGTTTCTAAAAAGACCGACTACAAAAAAGGAATTCTGGGAAGCAGTACCAGCCTGATGGCTAAGTATTATGATGTAGGAAATCATAAAAAAGTAATTGAGTTAAGTACTGAAGCTGAAAAACTTGCTCTGGAAGCAAAAGATGATGCAAAACTGGCTAATGTTTACAGGCTGAGAGCTTCATCCTATACAGAATTGGGCTTTAACAGTGAGAGTATTATAGAATTTAGAAAGTCTTTAAAAATAGCTGAAAAAGTTTCTCCTGAAGACAGGAAAAACTATCTGAAAGCTTTGATATATACAGGTATAGGCCTATATTTGGCTCATGTGAATGCGCCGCTGGATTCCGTAATAAGCTATCAGAAAAAATGTCTGGAAAGTGCAGTGCTTATTGGGGACCGAGAAGATTTTATGGCAAAAAAATATCACCTTCTCGCTCTGTCTTATATGAATTTAGGGATGACAAGTGTTGCCTCCAACCGGATCAGTGATGCAGAGAATTATTTTGGAAAAGCATTAAAAATCGCTCAAAATAAACGCTATAAAGTTTCTAATAATCTGGAGGTTACTATTCTTAATGAATATGCCTGGTTGAACTATGATCAGAAAAAATATAATCAGGCGATAGATTATGCAGAAAAGGCAGAACAGCTGGAAAGGCAGGTAAGTATACCTTATATCCGGAGGGATATTTATGAAGTAAGTTTCAAATCATATGTAGAACTTGGAAAAAAAGAAGCTTCAAAAAAATATATGAACTTTTATACAAAACTGAATGACAGTCTCGTTAACGAAGAAAAGAAAACAATAAGTACTCCTGTAAAAAAAATGATGGATGAGCAGGGAGAGGCTCATACCGGAAGTATTCAGAAAATTCTGCTATTTACTCTTGTTTTTGTGTTATTTCTTATAGCAGCCGGCATATTTTTATGGAAAAGAAATCAGAAAAAACTTCATGAAAGCTATGAAGCGGTTATTAATAACCTCAAAAAAACGGATCATGATACTCCTGTACAAAATATCCGGTTGGAAATACCCTCTGAGAAAAGCATTAATATTACAGACGATACAGTTAAAATGATCCTGGCCAAGCTTGAAAAATTTGAAAAATCGCAGAAATTTATCAAAAAGGACCTGAGTCTTACTTCCCTCGCCAATGATCTGAATACGAATACCAGGTATCTTTCAGAGATCATCAAGCAGTATAAGGAAAATAACTACAATAATTACATCAACGGTCTGCGGATCAATTATATTACCAATAAACTTTATGAAAACCCTATTTACAGGGAATATAAAATCAGTTATCTGGCTGAAGCCTGCGGGTTTTCGTCAAGGGAGGTCTTTGCTGTAATTTTCAAGAAAGAAACCGGAGTAAGTCCCTCCTATTTCATTAACAATCTGAAAAAAGACAGCCTGGAATCAGCATCTTAAAATAAGATGAAAAATTTATAACAAAATTTACAGTATTTCAAATTGCTTACCTTCAGTATATTATGGAAGCATTTGATTGTTTTGAGGTATCTTGGGTCTACATCTTTATAAAGATATTTCATAAATTTACGAAACCATTACGGTTTTAAATTGGTTCCCGGTGAAAATTCACAATAAAAAAAAGTATTTAAGCTTTCTAAAATTTAAAAGAGACTTTCAGGAATATGGACTGGAAAAAGCCCGAAGCTATGAACTTATTCTTCACTGGCTGAATAACAGGCTCAGCAGAAACCAGTTTCTGGTACTCTCGGGAATTCTTGTGGGCTGTACTGCGGGTCTTGCCGGAGTGATCCTGAAAACACTTGTGCATACAATTCATAATTTTATTACGCATAAAGTTCATTTTGAGTATCAGATCTTATTTTATGTTGTTTTTCCTTTTCTGGGAATTGTACTTACCACGGCTATTGTTCTTACTTTATTTAAAGGTCAGGACAGAAAAGGAATTGGTGCTATTCTTTATGAAATTGCCCAGAATTCGAGTATTGTAGCTTCCGTAAAAATGTATTCACAGATTATTCAGAGTGCTGTGACGGTTGGTCTGGGAGGTTCCGCCGGGCTGGAAAGTCCTATAGCGGTTACCGGTGCTGCCATTGGATCCAATTATGCCCAAACCTACAGGCTCAGTTATAAAGAAAGGACTCTCCTTTTGGCTGCAGGAGCTACTGCGGGGATTGCTTCGGCTTTTAATGCCCCGATTGCCGGAATTATGTTTGCTTTTGAAATTCTTTTAACCGGTGTGGTTTTTACAGATTTTATTCCTTTGGTTGTGGCAGCTGTCTGCGGAAGTCTTTTGTCAAGGATTCTGCTTCAGGAAGATGTTCTTTTCAGATTTTATACCAGAGAGCCCTTTAACTATAAAAATGTTCCCTACTATCTTATTCTGGGGATTGTAACCGGTCTGTATGCCCATTATTTTGTTGTTATTTCTCAAAAAGTCGAACATTTTATCAAAGGTCTTAAACTTTCGAGGATGCGTAAAGCTATGTTCGGAGGTTTGGTATTGTCACTTTTATGTGTTCTTTTTCCGCCATTATTTGGGGAAGGATATGATACGGTGAAGGCTTTTACCAATGGAAATACCTATTCCATCATCCAAAACAGCTTTTTCAGGTATTTTGAGATCGGAGACTGGACAATTATTATATTTCTTGTTCTGGTGTGCCTTTTAAAAGCTTTTGCGACTTCTTTTACAATATTCAGCGGTGGTAACGGAGGTAATTTCGCTCCTTCACTTTTTGCAGGAGGTACGGTAGGATATTTATTTGCAATTATTTGCCAGCATATAGGATTTACAGAGGTTCCGGTAACCAATCTTGTTCTGGTGGGAATGGCCGGAGCGATGAGCGGTGTACTCTATGCTCCTCTTACAGCCATATTTCTGATAGCCGAATCCAGTTTCGGATACGATCTTTTTATTCCTCTGATGATTGTGTCCATTACCTCCTATCTTATTGCAAAGTGGTTCTCCCCGATTTCTCCCGAATTGAAATCTTTGGCTGATGAAGGAAAAATACTGACCAGTAAACATGATACCAATCTCCTGTTTGCTTTAAGAACTGAAGACTTTATAGATCAGTATTCAGAGACGATCAATGAAAATGCTTCAGTCGCAGAATTGTTTGAACAGGTGAAAAACGGCAATAAAAACATCTTTGCAGCAACAGATGAAGCCGGAAAACTGAAAGGAATTCTTACACTGGATGATATCCGTCCGTACCTTTTTAATGAAGAAACAGACCGTTCGATGAAAGTTGCCCAAATTATGAAAGCTCCGCCTGCAATAATTCACAGAGAAAACAAGCCGCTGGAAATTCTCCAGATTTTTGACGACAGCGGTGTCTGGAATCTTCCGGTAACCAGTGAAAATAATGATTTTATCGGATTCATATCAAAATCTTCCATCCTGATGAGCTACCGACAGCTTTTAAAAGAATATTCCAATTAATTCTTTAATCACAAAAAGGCTCAATTTTTTTAGAATTTACAGTATATTATATTTCCTGTCTTGCTTGAAAATCCGTGCAATCTGTATAAATCCGCGAGAGATTTATTAAGTACAGATCTATCATTTAAGGCATAAAAAATATCCGTTCAGCACCCCGAACAGATATTTTATCAATTAATAACCTGAAACTAGTTACTTGCCTGATTAAGCAATTCAATATCCTCCTGATCCAGAACCAGCTTTGGAGCTTTAAACAAAGTATCAAGCTGGGATGCACTCGTAGCGCTTACAATCGGTGCGGTGATTAAAGGATTGGCCAGAAGCCATGCCAGTGCGGCAGCTCCCTGTGTGGTCTGATACTTTTCGCTTACCTGATCCAACGCTTTCAGTACTTCAAGACCCTTTGGATTCAGATACTTTCTCACCCCCTCACCTCTCTGGCTTTTACCTAAATCAGCTTCTGTACGGTATTTCCCGGTGAGAAAACCTGCAGCCAATGACCAGTAAGGAAATACACTGAGATCAAACTCTTCTACAAGCGGAGCATAATTTTTTTCAAAATCTTCTCTTTCCATTAAATTGTAATGAGGCTGCAAAGCAACATATTTGGGAAGATTATATTTTTCTGAAGCTTCAAATGAGGCTTTCAACCGCTCCGGAGAAACATTGGAAGCTGCAATATAACGTACTTTTCCTGCTTTAATAATCTCATCATAAGCAGAAAGTGTTTCCTCTACCGGAGTAGTATTATCGTCATAATGGGTATAGTAAAGATCAATATAATCTGTCTGAAGTCGCTGCAGAGATTCATCCACAGATTTTAAAATATGCTTTTTGCTGATATCCAGATCGTGCTCTTTGGTTTGAGCTCCTACTTTGGTGGCCAGTACAATATCCTTACGGTTAGAGTGGTTTTTCATCCATTTTCCGAGAATTTCCTCAGACTGCCCTCCTTTTCCATTAACCCACCATGAATAAACATCTGCCGTATCAATAAAATTAAATCCGGCATCGGTAAACTGGTCTAATATATCAAAAGACTGCTTCTCGTCAAGTGTCCATCCGAAAATATTTCCTCCAAAATTGACAGGTGCTACCGATAAATCAGTATTTTTTATCTTTCTTTTTTCCATAAAAATAAATTGAATTAAGATTTTAGAAGTATCTAAGGTAAGGATTATGATGCAGGATTTCAGATTCAAAATAAGCATACTGCTTATAGTTATTATTAATGGAAAAGCATATTCTGTCTCACTTTTTTACATTTCTAAATATTTAATTGCCAAAGCCCGGAATAAAAAAAACAGCCTCCGCAATGAAGGCTGTTTTATCTATCAATTTAAAAAATAATGTTACTTTTCAACCTGAGGAATCTCGATGGCTGTAAGTATCAGTTTGTATTCCTGCAGCTGCAGTTCTATAGTTTTCAGGCTGTTTCTGAAAAATGTTGAAGTGTTGAACAGATTGTGATAATATTCGATACCTTCCAATACGTTCTTTTTGAATGCATTCCACTTTTTGGTTTGAGAACTGGTAATCTGTGATGAAGAATTGCTGATTTCTTTTTTAAGGTAATCAACATACATTTTCAGTTCATTGATGAACATATTCGGACGTTGATTGTCAGGAAGAATATTGGCATTCCCGTAAATATGTTTTACCATTTCGGAAAGGGAAACTTCCTTATCAAAAAAAGCAAGATTAGGTCCCGGACAGATGACCACTCCTTGTTTCTCTCCTTTTATTTCCAGATTCTGCTCCATATAGGCTGAGTTTACCAGTCCTACGCACAGACAGGCTTTATCTGTAATTTCAGTCTTTCTTTTATCAAATTCTTCAGCTATAAGTTCATGACCTGCCTGAAGCTCTTTCAGTTTAATATCCTGGTACTTTTTAGATGCTGTACAGGTTCCCTGTGGTGAAAACTCTTTGCTTAAAGCCAGCAATTTTTTCGGACATGAGCTGCCGTATTTCCCGGCGGCTTCTTTTTCGTATTTCAGGATTTCATTGGATGTCCCTTTTACTGTATTGAAAGGAACTCCCAAAGGCGAAATATTACTCAGGTAGAAATCCTGTTCCTTAGATTTTAAAAGTAGATTTCTGGTTTCGGTATCTACAGAAGTAGCTTCGGGAACGAGAAGGAATGGGGATCCCCAACCGACACTGTCTACATTATAGTTTTCAATCAGAAATTCGTGCTCTTCTGAAGTTCCTACTCCACCCTGAACTGTAATTTTCATTTCGAGAGGTTCAGAAACCATGTACTTTCCTTTTTGCTGTAAAGCTGTTATCATTAAAGCATGGGCAGACTGTATCAGATCGTTCTTTTTTTGCTTGAATTCCTCCATAATTGGCCCAAGAAGCATCCCTTCTGTAGCAAATGCATGTCCTCCGCAGTTCAGACCGGATTCTATCCTGTATTCCGAGATCCACAATCCTTTTTTAGCTAAAAAATTTCCCTGGATCATCGCTGAACGGAAATCACTTACCTTAAGGATGATTTTCTTTTTTAAAATACCGTTCTGATCAGGAAAAAAATCATCAAATTCTTCAATATAGCTGTATAAACGGGGATTCATTCCCGCAGAAAGTACCATTGAGGAAGATAATTTACTTTGTGCAAACCCACGCAAGGAAGCATGAGCATCATTGAAAATCACCGGAAGCTGTTCATTCTTTTTATAGTTGTCCTTATCGACTTTTGTCATGATATTGACATCAATGCTTCCCGGTTTCAGATTGGATTCAATAAAATTTTTAATGCTGGAACCCAAATTATCTTTTTGATGGATTAAATTCTGCAGACCGTCTTTCAGATCCGAAGTATTGGGCAGAATGGCTGCGAAATTCTTTAATGCTTCCTTATTTTTAGTGATTTCCAGTTTAAAAGCTTCAAATTTTTCATTTACGATATCATCTACCATATCGAGATAAGCTGTAATTCTTTTCGCCCTGTAATCCTCTGTTTTTGTTGAAATTCCTAAATAACCGAGATTAAATTTCCTGTTATAGAAGTTTTTCATTTTTTCAAGGATCTCATCATCAATAATGGAAATAACGGAAGATATTCCATATTGGGCAACACGGATAGGGCTGTCTATGGTATACGCCAGACCCATTACCGGAATATGGAAGTTGTGTAATGGTTTATGTGTCATTTTATTTTGATAAAAATTCTTTCGCTGAATGAATTAAAAATCCGGAAATGTTTTCCGTTGAAATGAATCGTATTTCCGTTCGGATTTTAACTACTTAAATTTATTATTAAAATATTAGTTATGCATTAAATAATATTTATAATATCAGAAATATGCCAAATATCATTCTTTTGCCATGTGCGGTACTGCAATTTTCTACTGAACACCTGAAATTATCCATTATTCCTCCTGAGTATATAAAGTAAAAACCTCTCAATGGAGAGGTTGAATGTAAAAACGTAATGTATTAATATATATGGATGTTAACTGATTTCAAAAATAAAAGAAATGATTAGTATATTTTATGACTGGAAGCATGTTGTCAGAAATCACAAGAATATGTTAAAAATATAATTTTTTAAAGTTTTATCGTGTTTTTGTGAAGTAATAATTATTTTTGAATAAAAAATTGAGAATTTCAAAGATGAAATTGATTTTTTTTCTAAACTCCAGAACTGTTATATGTGCTTATGATAATTAATGAAGAACTTTTATTTTCCTCCGGATCGGAACTGATCAGTTATGCAGCGGATGATATTATTTTCAGAGAAAATGATCAGCCTAAGTATTATTTCCAGATTAAAACCGGAACTGTGAAGATCAATAATTACCATGAGGATGGAAGGGAAATCATCCATAGCTTACCTTTTGACGGTCATTGTCTTGTAGAGAGCTCTCTGTTTATTGATAAGCCCTACCCTGTGAATGCAGTTGCGATGGGTAATTGTGAGATTATAAGGCTGGATAAAAATAAATTTTTGGAAATTATCGGAAGTTCACCGGATCTTCTTCTGAAGCTTTACAGCTATACATCCGAAAGAATGTATTACAGACACGTAATGCTGAACAACCTTTCCGCACCCGACCCGGGAACCAAGGTGAAGCGTGTAATGGACTGCTTTAAATCTTATAATCAATATACCGATAAATATTCCTATCAGTTTCCGTTCACCAGAAAACATTTGGCAGCTCTTACCGGTTTATGTGTAGAAACGGTTATAAGAGTTGTAAAAAAAATGGAAAAAGAAAAGACTGTGAAAATACAGAACGGTAAGATATTTTACTGATTATATTTTTTAATTGATTACTCGAAATTAATGTAATGTCTTCGCTGTAATGTTTACACTATTTAAATATGTACTATTTATTTTGATTTTATGATAATATATTGTAGAATAAAGCTTTGAAAATTTGAAAGAAATTACTATTCCTGCAATCCTTATTTTTAATTAGAATTAATAATTTTTTAATATTTGTGCTTATAGAATGTCGCGCATAATATAAATTTTGCTTATATTTGTGGATCGAAATAATTTTTTTTCATCATTTGTGTTTTTTTAAGGTCTCCTCTAGGGGACCTTTTTCTTTTACCAGCTTATGTTTCCTTAATTAAAGATTAGGTGAAAATACTGAATAATAAATTTGGTACTTTCTACGCTAGTTTATATCTCTTTAAAGTGACAACTTTGTAATGTTAAACAACTTAAAACATTACACCATGTCAACATTCAAAATCAACATTATTGCAGGTCCGCTTTGGAGCAATGATGAAGCACAAAAAATCGGAGGCCGTATTGCTGCGGCACATTTAGGAAAATTCACCGGACAATGGAGTACTATTGTCGAAGGTCAGATGAGCGTTATCGAAGTTGAGTACAATACACAACCAACCGGAAGTACAGAATATACTATGGACGTTTTGGCGGGGCCTATCTGGAGCAATGAAGATGCAAAAGAAATATGCCCTTCAATCTGTGCTTCTTACGGAGGTACATGGAACGGACAGTGGACTACAGTCGTTGAAGGCAAAATGAGCGTTTGCGGCTGTGTATTTAAGTTCTAGGAATATTTAAATTCAGCATAAATCTCCGGGATTGTCCCGGAGATTTTTCATGTACTTAATTATTGAGTCGTTTTGATAAAATCTGTCGGTCTGGACTGCATAACAGCCTGAAAACTCCTTGTAAAAGCCTGTACGCTTTTGTACCCTACTGCATAAGCTGTTTCCGAAACAGTAAGATTCCCTGAACTCAGAAGTTCCAGACTTTTAATGATCCTCAGTATCTGCTGGTATTTGCTCAGAGTGATTCCTGTTTCTTTTTTGAAGATACGTTCCAGTGTCCGTAAAGACAGCCTCGAAATTTCACTTAGGTCTTCCATTTTTATTTCCTCTTTATAATGATTGTGGAGGTATTCAATAGACAATGACAGCCGTTTGTCTTCGGGAAGACTGATGTGAAGCTTAAGCGAGTGCTCAACAAAACGGGGCAATTCATTAAAAAGGGCTTTTAAAAACAACATCTCATCAGGATCATCCAAAAGGTTTTTTGACCATCTTTCCGAATATTTGATCATCTCCTTTAAAATGGGAGGAACTGAAAATACATTGATTTCGTGATGAAAAACACTGTTTTCCTCAACATCAGCAAACATAATCATCAGCTTAATCTTTTCGGAATGTGAATTGGTCTTATGAATCGCTCCGGGAGGAATCCAGGCAGCGTGATTCTGTGGAAGCAGATAGATCTTCTCTTCCACGGTAATATACTGAAAACCGCTTTCCACATAAACCAGCTGGCCTTTTTCATGGGAATGGAGAATATCATCATGCCGCCAGTTTTCCTCAAACCATACAAAATAAGGTTTATTCAGTTCGTCGATAGAAATGGTATCGTGAGCAGTCATGTCGTTTAAGGTTAAAACTTTGGCAAAATTAAATAAAACTGCTGAATTAATTTTGCACCAAATATTTATGATATGATGAAGACAGAAACCAGAAAGAACGCTTCTTATGTTCTGATGATGATTAATGTACTGGTGGTGATCCTTGTATCCAGTAACCTGAGATCTCCGATTATTTCCGTTTCTCCGGTATTATCAGACATCCGGAATTCCCTGAACCTGGATAGCTTTCAGGTAAGTCTGCTTACCTCTATTCCACTTTTTATGTTCGCAACCTGTTCTGTACTGGTCAGCAGGTTTTCCCATAAATTCAGCATCAGCAGGTTTTTAATGTATTCCTTGATCATTTTGAGTTTTGGACTCTTTCTGCGGATTACAGGATCTCTTTGGATGCTGTTTGCAGGTTCGGTTTTTATCGGGCTTGGAATCTGCATCGGAAATGTGGTGACACCGGGATATATTAAAAATAATTTTCCCGGGCAGATCGGCCTGATGACTGGGATTTTTGCAGTTTCCATGAATCTTACTGCTGCATTAGCTTCGGGTTTCAGTGTGAAAATTGGAGAATGGACGGGATTCGGGTGGCGTGGTTCACTGGGAATCTGGCTGGTGATTGCAGGACTGGGCCTGTTTGTTCTGATTTTAGAATTGATATTCAATAAAAAGAATCCTGATCAGAAAAAAGCGGCATTAAGTGTTTCGGATTTTAATATGTTCAAATCTGCACAGGCATGGAATATCAGTGTTTTTATGGGATTACAATCTTTATTTTATTATTGTATGATGGCCTGGCTGCCTTCATTCCTTACCGATTATAATATGCATGGTGAAAGCACCGGCTGGGTGCTATTTGTTATTCAGATCACCATGATTCCTATTACTTTCTGTGCACCGATCATTGCTGGTAAAATGAAAGACCAGAGAATCCTGATTGTTTTTATCTGTACTTTAATGTTTGCAAGTACTATGATGTTTGCATGGCTTCATTCTGAATGGATTTATATTAATGCCATGATTATTGGTGTTTCTAACGGTCTGTCTTTCAGTTTATCCATCCTCTTCTTTTCAACAAGAACAAAAAACAGTGCCAATGCCGTAAAAATATCAGGAATGGCACAGTCCGTAGGTTATCTTATTGCAGCTTTCGGGCCTCCTGTCTTTGGAAAACTGCATGATTGGGACACTTCCTGGAAAAGCTCTTTTTACTTTCTGAGTTTTGCCGTCATTCTGATGTTCTATTTTGGAATGAAGGCTGCCAGAAATAAATATGTTGAAGATTAAAAATAAAAAAGGCTGTACTTTCATATGATACAGCCTTTTTTATTCATAGATTTCTATTAAGATTTACTAAAAGAGTATTCCATACCGTCCTTCAAAATCAAGCATCTTTCTTCCAGATTGTTTTTATTGATTCTATCCTGGATAAATGCACGGTCTTCTTTGCAATGGCTCACAGCTTCAAGGTGGGTTACCAAAACAGTGGTATCAGGTGCATATTCACAAAGTTTGATAATATCTTCACTCGTCATGATTATAGGATCACCTACCACAAAAGTAGCTGCACCACCTGCAACCACAATATGCTGAGGCTTGTATTGATCAATTTCATTGGCAATTCCTTCATACCAGATACTGTCGCCGACAATATAAATAGCTTCATTTTCTGCCTTAAAGACAAATCCGTTTACCACACCCATTTTTTCACCTATTTCTCCAGTGCCGTGGCGTCCTTCGGTAATGGAAATATTGATATTCTCCCAAAGGATATGGTCTTTAACAGAAATAATGTTCGTAAATCCTGCCTGAGCAATTTGTTCTGCAATAATTCCGGAACAGATCACAGGAATGTTTTTATCCAAAAGCTCAATAGCCTTTTCGTCCCAATGATCGGGATGAAGATGGGTTACAACTACTGCATCTATTGCTGATAATTTAAGTTTCAACTCTTCTTCATTAAAAGGGAGATCTACCAAAGGGTTTGATAAATCGTTATCCGTCATTGGAAATTGTCCCAAAGAACCTTTTGCTCCGAGCATGGGATCAATTAAAATATTCTTTCCTCCGGTTTGGAGCAGCAATGTGGCGTTACGCCATAATTGTAGTTTCATTTTGCTTATGTTTGTACTGCAAAACTACAGGGTAATTAAGTTTAAATAATGGAAGGTTACCAAAAGGTTAACCATAAATATTTTATCAGGGATGAATTTTGAAGAATTTAAACATTGCGGTCTGAGAAAGAGCCTGGATATTCTTTCCGGAAAATGGAAACCGCTGATCTTTCACAATCTTTTTGAAGAAGATCAGGTCCGTTTTATAGAACTATGGCGCAGTATGCCCAGAGTTTCAAAGAAAGTACTTTCGGAGCAGCTTAAACAGTTGGAGGAAAATCATATGATTGAACGGATTGAAATCTATAATTTTCCTCCGGAGGTTTATTATAAACTCACTGATAAAGCACGGAAGTTACTGCCGATTCTTAATCAGCTGCATGAATGGGGAAATGATCTTGATTCCTAAAAGCATTTAATACTTCAAGAATATTCTGATAAATAAAATCCAGCTCTTCCGAAGTAATACAATAAGGCGGCACTAAATACATCACATTTCCTAGCGGACGCATAATGATCCCGCGTTGTAGGAATGCGTCATACAGAACTCTCCCTATTTCATTAAAATAAGATGTATTCTGATCCGTTTTGTATTCAAAAGCAAGAATAGTTCCGGTCTGGCGTACATTTTCAACATTCGGATGTCTGGATAGAATTTTAATAAAATCTGAATGCTGATTACTGATACGGTCAATGGCATTTAATGTTTCTTTCTGCAATAAAAGCTCCATACTTGCCAATGCAGCAGTACAGGCTAACGGATTAGCTGTAAAGGAATGCCCGTGAAACAGTGTTTTATATTTGTCATCAGATAAAAAAGCATTGAAAATTTCCTCAGAGCAGGTTGTAATTCCCATCGGCATGGTTCCGCCTGTGAGCCCTTTGGAAAAGCACATAATATCCGGACTTTCCGTTAAATGATCTGCTGCAAACAGTTTTCCTGTTCTTCCGAAGCCTGTGAATACTTCGTCCTGTATCATCAGGATTTCTTTGCTTCTGCAGAATTTCATCAGCTCATCCAGATGTTCAGCTTTATACATCAGCATTCCGGCTGCACCCTGTACTAAAGGTTCGTAGATAAAACAGGCTGTTTCTTCTGCAAGATCTTTAATCTGATTTTTTAAGCTTTCCAGGTTTTCAGCATTGGGGGTATCAATAAATACCACTTCGAACAGCATGCTTCCGAATGGTTTTGTCCAGACACTTCTGCCACTTACAGACATCGCCCCGAAAGTATCCCCATGATAGGCATTTTTGAAAGCCAGAATTTTAGTTTTATCTTTTCCGGTATTATAAGCATACTGAACACACATTTTCAGTGCAGCCTCTACCGCAGTTGAGCCATTATCCGAATAAAAAATTTTTTTCTGGTTACCTGGAAGCAGTTTCAGAAGGTTTTCCGAAAGCCGGACAGCCGGTTCATGCGTAAATCCTGCAAAAATTACCTGTTCCAAAGTATTCAGCTGCTGAAATACCTTTTCTGCAATATAAGAATGTGCATGACCATGCAGGGTTACCCACCACGATGAAACGGCATCGATATACCTTTTTCCTTCATCATCATATAGATAAACGCCTTTTCCTTTTACAACAGGTATGGAGTCTCCGGCTGTTTTCATCTGGGTATAAGGATGCCAGTTGACTGCTTTATCCCTGTTTTTTAAATTATGCATATTCTAATAAATTAGAGATTAGCATTGAAATAAAAGACAGAATATTTACAATTAGAGTCCAAAAATTCATGTTTTATATTTTACAGGTTGCCTTTACTTCTGATTTCATTGGCTTTAACCCTAAGGTTTCCAGCATCTGCATATCTTCGGAAACTCCCGGATTAGGGGTCACTAAAAGGGTTTCTCTTTCTCCTGTGAAAATAGAATTGGCACCGGCCATAAAACACCACGCCTGTTCTGTTTCATTCATTTCGATACGTCCCGCACTCAATCTGACCATTGAAGATGGCATTACAATTCTTGCGGTAGCAATCATTCTCACCATTTCCCAGGTATCCACTTTTTCATTGTCTTCAAGCGGAGTTCCTGCCACTCTTGCCAAGGCATTAATGGGAACAGATTCCGGATGTTTTGGCATTGTGGCCAAGGTCAGAAGCATTGAAATTCTGTCTCTGTGTGTTTCACCAAGACCGATGATTCCTCCTGAACATACCGTTATTCCCGCTTTTCTTACATTATTGATTGTATTGATCCTGTTATCGAATGTCCGGGTTGAAATAATCTCTTCATAATACTGCTCAGAAGTGTCCAGGTTATGATTATAGGCATATAAACCTGCTTCCTGAAGGCGGATAGCCTGTTCTTCTGTAAGCATTCCTAAGGTACAGCATACTTCCAGTCCCAGTTCGTTCACACCTTTTACCATGTCAATAACCCTGTCAAAATCGCGGTTATTCCTCACCTCACGCCATGCTGCAGCCATACAGAAACGGGATGAACCGCTGTCTTTGGCTTTTTGGGCATGGGCAATAACTGTTTCGGTCGGAAGTAACGCCTGTACTTTGATGTTGGTGTGGTAACGGGCAGCCTGTCCACAGTACGAGCAGTCTTCGGGGCATCCTCCTGTTTTGATTGATAATAAGGTTGAGATCTGCACTTCTTCCGGATTGTGCCATTCACGGTGAACCGTTGCTGCTTTATAGATCAGTTCCAGAAGCGGCAGGTGATAAATTTCTTCTATTTCTTCTTTTGTCCAGTTGTTTCTGATGGTTGTTTTTTTGTCCATTATCATAAATTTGCTTTTGTTAGTTGTTCTGTTGAAGCTTTAATGCTTTCTTTTGAAGGAATATCTATTTCAGGAATTCTGATGATTCCGGTTTCTTCTTTAATAAAACCCAGAATTACTCTTTCTGTATCCGGAGGAAAAGTTCCGTTAAGAATCAGATATTTCAGTTTGAGCTTTCTTTGTTTTAATGCCATGATGGAAAGTAAACTGTGATTGATGCATCCCAAATAATTTCTGACAACTAATGCTACAGGAAGATCAAGTTTTTCTATAAGATCAATCATAAAAACATCATCCGAAAGAGGGACCATAAGCCCTCCTGCTCCTTCTACGATAAGTCTGTTTGCTGTTTTGGGTAATTCAAAATCGTTGAGGTTAATTTGTATATTTTCTTCTTTGGCAGATTGATGTGGTGATGCAGCCAGTTTAAGACTATAGGTCTCCGGATGACATACTGTATTTTCTGTCCATGACGTTATCTTATGACTGTCTGTATAATCAAGATCACCAGATTGGACGGGTTTCCAGTAATCTGCCTTAAAATATTGTATTAAAACAGCTGAACAGACTGTTTTTCCTACTTCGGTACCTATTCCGGTGATAAATAATTGGTTCATTTGGATTATGAGTTACGTGATTCGGGTTTTAAACCAAAATGATATGTGTTTGATTATCAGTGTTTTTTTATTGATGTTTGATTTAAATAAATTCTTTAATAATTCTCGTGAGTGTTACAGTTTCTTCTTCAGTATTAAAGCTGTGAAGACATATCCTGAGCCTTTCTGTTCCTGTTTTTACAGTGGGACTGTAGACAGGATAAGTCAGGAAATTATGGTCAGATAAAGTTTGCTGTAGATTTCTTAATTGCTGATTGTCCGGAATCAGTATCGCCTGTATTGGACTTGTTTCTGCAGAAGGTGTTTCTATGTTCTGGTTTCTGAACGTCTTAATGTTCTGTTGAAGCTTCTTTAAGTGTTCCGGTTTTTGTTTTAAAAATTCATAGCCGGTTTTTATAGAAACCCATAGAAAATCCTGTGCTGCTGTGGTATAGATAAAAGGAGATGCAAAATTTACTAAATAGGATTTCACTGTTTCATTGCAGAGAATTGCTGCTCCATGTGATCCCAGAGCTTTTCCATAAGTCATTACAGCTGCAAAAACCTCGTTCTGAAGTTGATACTTATGAATCAGTCCATATCCGAAAACACCAAAAGCATGGGCTTCATCAACAATCAACGCTGCATTGTATTTTTTTACTAATGCAGTAATTTCCTGAATGGGAGCAATATCCCCATCCATTGAATACAGACTTTCTATCGCAACATAACACGGTCCGGTTTGTTTTTTCAGAATATTTTCCAAATCTTCAGGATCATTATGCCTGAATTTTAACTTTTTTGCATGAGACATTCTGCACGCATCATGAACAGAACGATGAATCTGTTCATCAACAATAATGGTGTCATGACGATCAGCCAATGAGGAAAATAAAGCCAGGTTTGCATTGTAGCCGGAAGAGAAAAGCAAAGCTGCAGGATATTGATGCTGCTCTGCAATATAGTTTTCCGTTTCAGATACTGTATTACTGTTTCCGCTGATCAGTCTTGAACCGGAACTGCCTGAAAGAATCTTTGGATTTTCCTGTATCTGCCTTAAAAGAAGATGTTGAAATTCCTCATTCCCTGCCAAGCCAAGATAATCGTTGGAGTAAAAATCAATACCTGCTGATTTTGGCTTTAAGGTTCTTAATATTCCTTCTTCTTTTCTTTTGTCAAGAGCGTTCTGAAATTTCTTAAGCATAATCAGGCTGTGATACTTCATTTGTAATGGCATTGATCCACTGGTCATGAAGTTCTTTTTCTATAATCAGGATATTGTCTGCATGCTGCTGCCAGTCCCCGGAAAATTCATTCAACTGGCTGATCATTTCTTCAAGATGTCCTTCTTCTTCCAGAATAATAGATTTTACCATAATTTTTGAAGACTCTTTGGTGAGAATATCCTGATAAACCGGATACAGTTCATCTGCCCGAACTTCAATGGCATAAGTTACAAAGAGATAGGCTGCATATTTCAGTTCTTCTTTATCCAGATTGAAAGCATTTTGAAGGTATCTGCAGGCTTTTACATCCAGGGAATGAAGGTACTGACGGGTAGCAACCGGGGCCAGAAGTTCTTCTGCTTTATAGGTTTTGCACAATTCAGGATCTATTTTTCCGATCTGTTTTTTTAGGTAGTAAGCATGGCGGTGTTCTTCGGCGGCGTGTTTCAGCTGGATCAGAGAAACTGAAACAGGATGCTCACATTTTGAAATTTTTCTGGCACCCGCATTTTCCATGAATGAAAGGGTATTCAGCCATTTGGCGTGTGTTGTACTATGTTGTACAATTCTTTCAAGCAGTTGATGAAATTCCATAGATTTTTATTTTGAACCAAAATTAGTATATTGCCGGACTGTTAAAAGGTGCCAGTTTTAATATTATGGATAGTCCGGTTAAGATTCCTTACAAAAGTTTTATAGAAATTGATAGAAATTCAGAGACTTCGATCTATATGCAGATCGCCAATCAATTGATTAATGCTATTCAGAGAGGTTTTTTGCCATACGGGACCAAGCTGCCGGGAACCAGAGCATTCAGTGAACTTCTGGAGATTCACAGAAATACGGCTGTGGCTGTTTATGATGAATTATCGGCACAGGGCTGGGTGGAAAGCTTACCCAATAAAGGAACTTTTATTATCGGTGAAAATAAGGAGGAGCCTGTAAAGGTAAAAGACTTTGAAAAAGATCATCTCCAGAATTATCCTGAAAAAACAGGATTTTCTTTTAAAACTTCGAATATTTTAGACAATCCTTTTGAACATTCGGATTGTGAATATGTTTTCAATGACGGGGTACCGGATATCAGGCTGACACAGATTGGCCAGCATTCAAGATTCTACAGTTCTATTCTTAAACGGAAATCCAACCAGAAGATGCTTGGTCATTATAATCATGACGGAAGTGAGTTTTTTAAAGAACATTTATCACATTACCTCAATCTTTCCCGGGGGCTGCCAATTTCAAAAAATAACCTGCTCATTACCCGAAGCACGGAGATGAGTATTTATATTGTTTCCGAAATTCTCCTTTCCGAAAATGATACAGTTCTGGTAGGAGCTCTGAGCTATTTCTCAGTTAATATGATCTTCCAGAAAGCAGGGGTCAATATTGTATCATTACCCATTGACGGGGACGGAATTATTGTAGAAAATGTCCGGGAAGCCTGTAAAAAACAAAAGATCAGGATGCTTTACCTGACACCGCACCACCACTATCCTACTACTGTTGCGCTGAGTGCCCAGAGAAGACTTGAGCTGCTGGACCTTGCTCACGAATATGGTTTTATCATTCTGGAAGATGATTATGATTATGAATTTCATTATGATAAAAGTCCAATACTTCCACTGGCAAGCGCAGATACCAACGGAATGGTTATCTATATCGGATCATTCGGAAAATCGCTGGCTCCGGGGTTCAGGACCGGCTTTATTGTTGCTCCTGAAAACCTGATGGCTGAAATGAGAAAATATCTTGGAATTATAGACCGCCAGGGAGATATTTTAATGGAAAGGGCTTTAGGTGAAATGATTGAGGAAGGTGAAATACACCGTTATCTGAAAAAATCGCTGAAGGTTTATCAGGAAAGGCGGGATTATTTTGCGGAGCTTCTTCAGGAGAATTTAGATGATCTTATACAGTTTCAGAAACCGTCGGGAGGTCTTGCTTTCTGGCTGGAATGGCAGGTGCCCATCAATCTGATGCAGCTGAGCAGAAATTGTACCCGGAATAATCTTTTTATTCCTAAAACGTTGCTTTACCAGACTAAAGATATTACAGCCATGAGATTGGGCTTCGGGAATCTTAATATGGAGGAAATGGAGAAAAGTATGGAGATTTTTTCTGAGACTGTAAAAACAGCTCTGATGTAGTGTGTTATAAAATCTCTCGCAGATTGAGCAGATCTGGCAGATGTCTATGTATTATTACTCTGGATAAACTACTAAAGCTGTGTGAAAAATTTGATTTTAAGTAATTCCCGCAGATTGCACAGATATTTATATTTATGAATCTGTGAAATCTGTGCAATCCGTGGGAAAAAATAAAGTGTAACAATTATGCTACACTTATCTAAATTTTGTTTTTTAAGTCTATATATTCAACTTCTTTTTCTTTGGTTTCTTCTTTTTTCTGTTCAGATAAATAATAAACCCGGTGATGGGAAGTGAGGCAGCAATCATTCCTGCAAAAAGATATAAGATCCTGCCCGGCAGCCCTAAAATACTTCCTGTATGAAGGTCATAATTTCTTTCTCTTAATGCAGTTCCATAGCCGATATTTTTATCTTTATAGGATTGATGCTTTAAAATTTTCCCGGAGTATTGATCAAAATTGAACTGTTCATTCTGGTAATGCCTGTCACTGTAAGTCACTTCAGCATAATAAGTTCCCTCTTCTGTTTTCGGGAAACTGATGAGTGCTGATTTTTTATCAGTGAGATTTTTTTCAACATTATTTCCAACTAAATTTAAAATGTTTTTCTGATTTTTAAATGCTTCGGAAGGGACTGTACTTTTGGCTTTTTCTGTTTTTATATTTCCGTTGAGTGTCTTTTTTACCCATTTGTCTACCTCTTCAAAATTCCAGATTACTGCTGCATATGAAATAAGCAGCAAAGGAATAACGGCATAGAATCCTAAGACATTGTGCATATCGTAATTGATTCTTTTCCATTTGGCTGATGTCTTAATGAAAAACATTCCTTTCAGTGCCTTTTTATTCATTTTGCGGGGAAACCAGATCACCAGCCCCGAAAAAAGCATAACAGCCAGTATCAATGTGGAATATCCTGTAATGGTTTTGCCAATTTTTTCACCCAGTAAAAGCCTTCTGTGAAGATCCATAACGATCTCAAAAAAGTCATTTTTTGCATTCTCTACCTCAAGAACTTTTCCGGTATAAGGATCTACATAAACCCTGTAATAATAAATATAAGTGCCCCAATAAGTAAGCGCATCATTATTCATTTTCAGAGAACGGAATGCATAGCTTCGTGAAGGATCTGAAGAGATTTCCACCCTGCTGACTTTCAGGTTGTCTGGCAATGCTTGTTCAGCTTTTAGTTTAAGATCGGAAAATGGAAGTTTTTCTTTTTTGATGGCTTTTACGAAATATTTTTCAGGATATATGGCATGTTTTAATTCTTTTTCAAAAGCAAGAATACATCCTGTAACTGCCATTATTACAACTATAAGCCCGGACGTTAGTCCGAGCCATAGATGTATTTGATATGCTGTCTTTCTTAGTATAGAATTCATATTAAAATTTAAGAGTAACCTCCGCAACAAAGTTACGGGGCATCTGGGCAACTATAACACCCTGCCCTGCGAAATACTGCACATTTCCTAAATTATTCATTTTAAATCCTAACCTGTATCGTTCTTTTTCAAGCGATAAGGAAGCATTGACCAAAGTGTAAGCCGGGAATATAAACTGCCCTGTATTTGCATTATCTACAGTAACCTGCTCCCCGACACGGTTCACACCAAAGCCTAAACCAAGACCTGAAAGCCCTTTGATCGGCAATACGTAGCTCACCCATGAATTGAATACATTAGCCGGACCTGAAGAGGATGGACGGCGGCCTTCTACATTAGCAGCAGCTCTTACAAACTTACTGTCATTATAAGAATATCCTGCCATAATATTCAGTCCCTGGATCGGATTCAGGGTGGTTTCAATCTCAATTCCCTTACTTCTCTGTTCTCCGTCCTGAATCGTTATATTATAGTCTGTTCCGTTTCGGTTCACAATATCTGCTCTTAACATATTGTCCACCAGAATATCATAATATCCTACGGTAAAATTCACTCTGTTTCTCCAGAGATTTCCTTTGAATCCTGCTTCCCACTGATTAGACCTCTGAGGTTTGAAATCTCCGCTGTAATCGGAAAGCGGCTGCGCAACCGGAACCAAATTACTAAACCCATTCATGTAGTTAGCATATGCAGACAGGTGTTCTTTAATGATCTGATAGGATAAACCAAATTTCGGAGACCATGCATTTTGGTTGAATGCCCCTGTATTGGAATTTTTAATTAAATCAAGCTGCCCTTTACTTTCATAATGATCAAAACGTAAACTTAATAAAGCAACCAACCGGTCCGTAATGTATACTGCATCAGAAATATATGCTCCATACATATTATTTGATGCTGTATTTCTTACTAAAGGCGCTGAAGAACTTTGAATTTTCTGCAATGCCAAATCTCTGGATATATTACCATATGTTCCTGTTATTGGCAGTACCACTGGAGCTGTAGGGTTTTTAGGATCAATGTAATCAAATACAACAATTGGAGAAAGGTTATTATTAAGAGACTGGTTCAAATAATCTAGCCCGATAAGAAGTTTATTTTTGATCTTTCCTATCTTAAACTCTCCGTTAAAATTCTGCTGAACACTGGTAGAAGCTCCTTCGCCATTCTGCCACTGTACATTACGCTCCAGAAGGTTATCTGTAGCCCCCCTCATGAACTGGTACTGATATAATCCTTCTGTTTTCCTGTAATTTCTTGAGATCAAAGTCTGTGAATTCCAGTTGTCTGAAATTTTATAATTCACCTCCGCTTTTACATTGATGGAAGGGGCTTTTAAGCTCATATCATTATTGGAATAAGACTTTTTCCAATCGTACCCAAGCTCATCCGGAGTTGTTGAAATAAATGGTCTGATTCTCGGTAAAAAGATAATCGGTGTGTTAGTTCCTTCATAAGTATAAATCTGAGCTCCCAGATTGAACTTTAGCCTATCATTTACCTGATAGCTCAGTGTCGGAGCTACAAACATTGACTTTCTGAACTCAGAATCCCTGAATCCGTTCTGGTACTGGTAGGCAGCATTCAGACGGAACAACGTTTTTCTTGAATCCGTGATCGGGCCGTATACATCAGCTGTCACACGATTCAGATTATAGCTTCCCAGAAGATAAGAAACCTCACCTCCGAAATAATCTTTAGGCTTCTTCGTTACTAAGCTGATCAATCCCCCAAAAGAATTAACCGCACCTCCATACAGAGTTCCTGAAGGTCCCTTGATTACGTCTATACGTTCAATATCAGCAGGATCGATTTCTGAGTTGGTTGTTGCGGGAACACCATCTACCATAGAAATTCTGGTAGGAAACCCTCTTAGGTTATAATAAAAGCTTCCATCTCCTGCTCTTCCTGCACTTCCCTGCATCTTTACAATACCCGGAGCATTTTTTACCGCATCCGAAACATCATAAATCAGCTGTTCTTTAAGGATCTGCTGGTTAATGCTTGTGTAGAACTGTGGATTTTCGATGTTTTTCAAAGGCATTTTAGTGATGGAAGTACTGTCTTTATCCAGAAATTTGTTTCTGCTGAAAGCATATACTGTGATTCCCTCAATAACATTGTTTTCTATTGAAGAAGCGTAGATCGCGGGAATTTCAAAGACATCTTTCTCAATATGGATCTGCTCACGCATCAATTCAATATCATTTAAAACTACCTGAAGGGTATACTCTCCCGGCGGCACATTATCAAAGTAATATTCTCCTGAACTATTGGTTTTTGCCTGATACGGCGTATTAACTAACCTTAAAAGTGCATTTTTCACTGGCACTTTTTCGGACAGCATGATTTTTCCGTTAACACGTTCATTCTGCTGTGCAGAAACAAAATGTGGAAGGCTGATAAGTAATAAAAGTAATATAGGGGTTTTAAATTTTTTCATGCTGTAAATTTTGTAGCAGTGGATAGTTGATTTTGCCGTTTTGTGATAATGGAAATGATTCTATGTGTTCAGTGCGTATGTACTGCGGATTGATGCGCAGCTTATTCTTGATAGTTTCGGTAATAATCCGGGGATCAATTTCGATGTTGTCATAAAGAACAATGATTTTTTTGTCATTGGAATTCAGGCAGACAAACGTATTGCCTTCCAGCTCATTTTTAAGGATAAATTCTACCTCATCCAGATTCAGGCGGATACCGAAAAGTTTCATAATGCGCTTGATTCTTCCTGTAATATAATAAAGCCCGTTCTGACCTCTTCTCGCAGTATCTCCGGTACGAAGAAGTCTTGGCTGTTCATAGGTGGCAAGATCTTCAAGCTTATTGGCATAACCTCCGCTGATACTTTGGTGTAAGAAAAGAAGTTCATCCGTTTCAGGATCGATCTGGAAACTGCCACCATTTACCGGAGTTCCTATGGAAGTTTCTTCTTCAAGAAGTCCGTCTGTTGTAAGATAGGCCATTCTTCCACCTGCTTCTGTCTGTCCGTACTGGGCAAAGAATTGTTTTTCAAATTCATGACAGTAATTGAAGATGGTTTTTCTCAATTCAGCATTAATTACGCCTCCTGTATGGGTCATATATCTCAGGCTGCTGCTGTCTTTTCTGAAGAAACCTATTCTGTTCAGGTTTTCATACAGATACGGAACACCTCCAAGTGTGCTGTAGCCGTACTTTTCCATTTCATCCCAGAATGCTTTCTGCATAATGTCCTTGTCTGTACATACTATTCTTCCCGCCCGCATACAGTTGGTGGTAAAAATAGAAAAACCGTACACGAAATTAATCGGTACGTTTAACGGAACTACATCATTTCCCAGAACAGGCATGTACTGAAGGATGCTCACTGCATTCTGGTACAGGTTTTCATCTGAAAGTTTCACCAGCTTTGGAACCCCGGTGGTACCGGAAGTACTCAGAAGGATCTTGATTTCAGGATGAATGGTAACCTCCGGCCTGTAATCTTCTTTGGCAAAAATTTTCACTGTTTCTGAAAATTCCTTTAAAGAATATCCCTGAACCTCATCTCTTGAGGGATCGAAGATATATTTCGGCCGGTACTCCGCTTCCAGGCGTTCTTTAAATTCCGGATACAGCTTCTGTCCCAAAACTGCAATAGCATGCGCTGTTCCGTAAAAATTGAGCAGAACCTCAATGCTGGGCAGCTGGTTGTCATTATACAAAAAGATCAGTCCTTTTTCCACAGGATTGAGGCCTAAAGACCGGTACAGCGTTCCAACCGGCGTGGTGGCACCGGTGGAAGCATCTGTAAACAAGAGGTTCTTGTTAGCAATTACATTTTCTAAAATTTTCATATACTTAGTTTTCTACGAGTACATCGTATTTTTTCATTTTTTCGCGAATCTTCCCGACAGTCCCCATTTCAAGGATATCATTGAAGTCAAACTTTACCTGATAGAACTGCTCCAGTGCTTCTACAATAAGCAGATGCGACATAGAATCCCATTCAGGAATCTCCTGATAAGTCAGGTTTTCGTCTACCAGTTCTTTTTTCACAGCGATTGCTGATGCGATAATTTCATAAAATTCGTCTGTTGTGTGCATTTTAAATTTTTATAGTTTTCCATTTACCATTTTTGAAGATCATTAAGAACAATACAGCCAGTACAATTTCTGATGAAACAATAGCTGTAAATATTCCTTTCAGTTCCCAGTGAAGCCTTATTCCAAGCAGGTAAGCCAGAGGAAGCTGAATAACGTAGAACATGATCATATACAGCAGCGTTACCTGCATAATATTTCCGGCAGCATTGAGTGCACGGCTGATGACCATTGTAAAGCCTAATAAGAGATAAGCCATAGATACCACATGGATATACTGTACTGCATACCTTGCGACCTCAGCTTCTTTAGTGAAAAAAGTCACGACATATTCCGCGGCAAACTGCCAGAATAATGCGACTGCAATAAGATAGGTCATATTGATCCCTCCTGCCCTCCATACTGTTTTTTCTGCGCGGTCAGGGTTTCCGGCTCCTAAATTCTGTCCTGTAAGAACTCCTGCAGCATTTCCTATTCCCCAGGCAGGCATTGTGGCCACAGAAGCAATTCTCTGGGCGATAATATAGCCTGCAAGAGCAGTTGTACCGAAAGTGGCAATAATTTTAACCATAATCAGCCAGCTGGAAGCAGGAACAATGTATTGAACCAGGCCGCCGAGTGCTATTTTCATGATCTTTTTCAGAAGAGGCAGATCAATATGAAATTTAGCCAGAATATTAACTCTTGTTTTTCCTGTAAGAAGAATGAAGAATTGATATAAAACTGCCAATAACCGGGACAAAATGGTAGCATACGCCAGACCCATTAATCCGTAGGCGGGAATAAAGCCAAGTCCAAATACCAGGATCACGGCAAAGACCATACTTGAAATATGACAGAGCCAAAGCGACTTCATGGCAAGATCAGCATCTCCGGCGCCTCTGAACAGTCCATTGATGGAAAGGCGGAGAATTACCAGACCAATACTTAAAAAGACAAGTCTGGAGAAAGGAAGCCCATTAGCTACCATATCTGTACTGAATCCCAGGAAACTGATAATTTCGCCTGCAAAAAGGAATGACAGACCACCGATCAGTAACGCAAAAGCAGCAGCCAGCGATATGATATAATGTGCAGTTCTGCTCATACCTTCCTGGTCTTTTTCTCCCGCTCTCCTTGCCGTCAGTGTTGCAGCAGCTATACCCAATCCAATGGCAATGGCGTTGGCAAAATTGATATAGTTATCTGCAATTCCTACAAGGCCGAGAACTTTATCTCCTAATCTGGCAATAATCAAGAGATTGATGCTGACAAAAACGGATTCCATCACCAGCTCCATCACCATCGGAATGGCCAAGCTAAAAATAGAACGGTTGATGCTGCCTGACGTAAGCTCTACTTTTTTCCCCGCCATGGCTCCGTACGCAAATACAGAGCCTTCTTTTACAAGATGCAGAAGCTTTCTCATACGGTAGCTACGAAGTTTTTATTGGCAATCTGATACAAAGGATTCGGCAGTGCACCGTCTTTCCTCGGAATAGCAAATGCTTTATTTTCGCTGTAACCATTATTTTTCAGACGGACACTGTTGATGTAGAACCTTTTGAATGCCGGAACATACAGATCATACTTTTCGTAGCGTTCATTCAGATGTGGATTTTGATTTTTGTAGTTCTCAATACATTCATGAACAAGCGTCCAGAATGTTTCTTCCTGAAAATTGGAATAGGTATGCAGGACGTTGGATAAATACCTGAAAAAGGCATCAAAAACCCCTAAAAGTATAGACAACGGAACATTTTCCTTGTTGGAAGACTGAATCAGTCCGTCGGCCAGATAATCAGGAAGTTTTTCTCTGGCTTCCGGAGTCAGAACGATATCATCCACGAAATCTTTGATGACAATTCTTTGCGGTAATCCGTTTTTCAGTACAACCATTATGTTTTCTCCGTGAGGTGTTACGCATAGAGAATGGGTATAATAGATATGAAGAAGCGGTGTCAGATAAGCATCCAGATACTCTTTAATCCACTGTTTAATACTGATTCCGGCTTTTTCTGCAAAAGCCTGTACCAGAGGAATTCCTTTCTGATCTACAAATAAAAGAGAAGCCATGGTAAACATTTCTTCGTCTTCTTTTAAATAATTGAAAGCACTTTCACGCCATAAAGCCCCTAAAAATTCATTATACTGATAAGGAACTCCGGAAATTGCGCTGTACTGAGGATGCAGATAAGCTATAGAAGCCTCTTCCCCTAAAAAGATGGTTCCTTTGGTTTCAAGATAAGCATCGTCTTTGATCAGGTTTTTTACCCAGTCTGTAATGGCAGGGGCGATTTTCATCTGTTTGGGTGACAAACCTCTGATATTCCCTGTGCTTAGAATAGAAACTGCAGTTTTCAGGTATCTTTTCTCAGGATAATCTGTATTAAACAGGGTTCTGATGCTTTGTTGCGGACTGTAGACATCATTTCCTTCTCCCAACAGGATTAAAATACCGGAAGCAATATCTCCTGCAAAATGAATTTTGAGTTTATGCTCCCATTGCCACGGATGTACCGGAATTAAATTATAATCCTGAACAGATTTTCTGGAATTGATCAGTTTCTGCTGAAACTCCTGATACAATTTGTCTCCTATTTCAGAACGGTAAAATGTTTCCTGATCAATGTGGTCTAAAGACTGGAATACCGATCTTTCCTTATGGGCAGCCAGCCATAAAACCTTTAGGTTCTCTCCTGCTTCCGGGGCAAACTTTTCAAGGTCAGCCGGAGAAAATCCTAACCGGCTTTTATTGACGATTACCCAGGGATGCCCTGTCATTTCATGCTCTACAGTCTGATAGTTGCTGGATGCCAAATCTTTTGAAGACATTACGCCTCTGGAAAGGATCAGTGCATCACAGTATAAGGTGTACAGTAATTCTTCGGTATATCTTGCCAGAGTATTCGAATCCAGATCCAATACGGTCTGCATCTCAAGGAAGAACTGGGGAATATCCAGAACCGATGAGTTGATACCGTTTTCTGTCTTTTCAATGCTGTCTTTATCAATATGCCAGTAATCCAGCATTCTTTCCTGTCCGCGGAAGCTGTATTGAATGTTTTCTATCCCTGTTTCAAGTCTGAAAACTGTAAATCCTGCCTCATCCTGAAAAACAGCGACAGGTTTCAGCCGTTCTTCGTGCATTAATTCTGCAATGGTCTTGGCCAAAAGCTCTCTGTTAGCCTGCAGCCAATGTTCCTGGCTGATTGTTGTATTTTTTAAAGTGGTGTTCATGATTAGATTATATATTGACAGTTGGCATTACAGCATGTTTTTCTACATCAAAATCCTGGAAAGCTATTTTCTTCTCTATTTTGTAATATTCTCTTCCCAGAATATCATTGATGATGTAGGAATTCCGGTAAGCGGCCATCCCTAAATCTGTTGAAATATAACTGTGGGTATGTACCTCTGCATGAAGAACATAAATTTCACCTCCGTTATGGTCTATGGAATAATTCCTGTTCACCGCAAATAATCCTGACGAATCTCTTTTGATCCTGGACTGGATGTTTTTCAGGAATGCTGGTTCGTGATAACGGTATCCTGTCCCCACAACAAGGTAATCGGCTTCCTGCTCATAAGGAACCTCCTGCTCAAGTTGGGTGAATTCAAGAGTGAGATGGTCTGTACTGCTGTTATCTACCCTGTCCAGCTGGCTGTTTGGAATAATGGTAAGCTTTGGATCAGCATTGTCAATATTCAGGTCGTAAATGAAATCGTAAATCTGGTTGATGAGGTCATAATTGATTCCTTTAAACTGAGCCTGCTGCTTGCTTAAAATGCTTTTCCTTGCAGGTTCGCTTCTGCTGTAGAAGTAATCAACGTAATCAGGAGAAGTCAATTCCAGGGTCAGTTTTGAATATTCCATCGGGAAAAAGCGGTCCGGCCTTGAATACCAGCCTAATTTTGTGTTTTCGCCACGGCTTTGCAGTAAATCATAGAAAACCTCCGCAGCACTTTGCCCGGAACCGATCACAGCAATTTTTTTCCCCTGAGCCAGAAGTTCTTCTTTGCGGTACAGATATGAACTTGTGTGAAGAATACGCGAATCATCTTTCGGAATAAAGGAAGGAATATGAGGCTGTGTACCCGTTCCCAGAATCAGTCGTTCCGTTTTGAAAACTTCCGTTTCTTTGGTTTTGGTATGAACTGTTGTAATTAAATACAATCCATTTTCATAAACGATATCAACTACCTGTGTTGAAAACCTGCATTGTGGAAGCTGGCTGACCACCCATTGACAATACCGGTTGTATTCTTTACGGGGAATGAAAAAATCTTCCCTGATAAAGAATTTATAAAGCCTGTTGGTTTCTTTCAGATAGTTCAGAAGGCTCAGAGGATTGGTAGGATCTGCCATAGATACACAATCACACAGAAAAGGGGTCTGTAGTGTTACATGGTCGATCATTAGTCCCGGATGCCAGTCAAAACCATCTCTCTGGTCAAGGAAAAGTGTTTTTAATTCAGAGATAGGATTGGATAAGGCGGCCAGCCCCAGATTAAAAGGGCCGATACCTATTCCTATTACATTATATACGGTTTCATTATTCATTTTCTGTGATGTTTGTGGTGAATTGTACGTCTTTGTTCTGGGGGAATTTTTCCCAATACCATTCCCTGTAGCAGAAATTGAGATTGGCTTTTTTGTGTGGCATTTCAATGACTTTTTCTACTTTGAAACCTACGTGAGCTTTATTCATCATAGAAGCCAGAGAATCTACCGATCCCTCGCCTACCATTTTTCCAACCTCAGGCTGGGCAAATACATAATCTACCATAGATTGTGTGGAAGGAGAAACATATTTCTTTTTTGGGTCTGTTGGCGCTATAAACTGATGAGTTCCGTAATCGGTAGGAAGAACATCATAGTAATCTCCTACAATATCCCTACATGGCCAGTAAATTTCAATATTGCATGAAGGTTCACCGTTGCTGGATACAATATAGCTGTGGCCTTCATCACCCGGAAGCATCAGGCGGTAATATGTTTCGAGCTCGTCAATCGGCCAGTTCATCTGCCAGATCTTAACAGCATGTTCCCGGTTGAACCATTCATGAAGCATTTCGAGGTCTTCATCGAGATTTATCGGTCTCATGGTGATCGTAACATCATCTTTCGGGAAGTAACGTTTGAAACAAATATTTTTTCCCTTCGGATGGATCAGTTGGTCCGAAAAATAATATTGATGAAGAAGATTGGGAACCTTGGCGTAAGAAATGGCTGATGCACTTGTAATTCCGTCAATTTCATTAGCGACTGCCTTAAAATTGGTTTTGGTCCCCCAATAACGGTTTTTAAGGGCATATTGGGTAAAGCCTGAAGGCATTTCATCATGAATCTGCTCAAACTCGTTGTGCAGCATATTGATAAGGCTTCTTTCACTTACCCATCCGGTTTTTCCTATTGATGCAATAAGCGCTGAAAGGTTACTTACCAGCACATGATAAGAAATGATATCCAGAAGACGCTCGTCTCTGATGAAAAGATCCTCAATTTCAGGATAATCTTTTGAAAGGTTTGTGTACTGTTCTCTTGAACTTTCTCTTAATAAATAACCCTGTGCATCCCTTACAAAAAGAGTCTGTGGCAGTAACTGCTCGTCTAGTTTTATCAGAAGGTTTTGCTGATGAGCTTCGGGAGCCATTCCGTATTGGCTGTATAGGTGATTGAGAGGCGTAATTAATAATTTAATATATTTTTCAAACCAGATAACAACCGATTCTTCCGGACTTGTTCCCAGCTTTTCCGAAACCTCTTCAAAAAACTGCTGTATGAAGCTCTGTCCGTTTGCAGGCTCGTCCTGGCATAATCTTGCTAGCAATATTATTTTGTCGTCCTTTGAGAAAGGATTTTCACGGATCAGCAGATTAAGACTTTCAATATTTTTATCTTCATGATAAACTCCCAGTGTTACAGGCTCCAAAAGCAATCTGAACTGATCGAAATCTTTTTCAAAAAACGATCCTGCATGTTTCCTCCATAAAGCGGAAGCATAGCCTCTTGCCAGATCCTTTTCAGTATTGATTCTTATAGATCCGGTCAGAAGAACATTTAAAGAAAATTTAGGCATCCAGGGAATATCCGGGCTGTACATACTTCTTATGGAAGATGTGGAATAAAATTCCTCCCCAAAAGCTCCCATATGGATTAAAGTACGGTTGCTGACCATTTCCGAACCTTCTTTGGTCGATAAAAGATAGCTGGCTTCCCACGGATGACAAGGAATTATATAAAAATCAGAAAGTTTTTCTCCTTCTTTTAGATAGTTTTCTTCCAGATTTTCAGGTAAAGAAACAATGCTTTTCAGAAATTCCTCATAAGACAGGTCAACAGCCTGTTCTCTGACACAGCTTTTAGCCACCAGAAAATATTCCAGCTGAATTCCTTTATTGAATTCCGGGCCGTAAAGAAGCTGTTCCTGTTTTGAAAATCCCATTCTTGCTTTGGTAAAAGGATGAAGATTGTGTCCTACAGGAAGCTGCTGCTCAGACTCAAGAAAAGAATAGGTTAAATTATTTCTACCTTTTAAGCCTTCATCCATAATCATTTCCAGATTTCTCAGGCTGCTGTGGATTCTTCTGGTAAACAGAGCAAGGCCCTGCTCACTATACTGTTCGGAAAGTTCCCTGTATACCAATGCTGTAAGTTCATCAATATCCGGTTGAGAAACTTTTTGGTTTTTGTGGTCAACGGTCCATAATGACGCGTAATCATGAAAAGTGCTTTCAGATCGGTAGGCAACCGGGGCAAATAAAAAGATCTCGCTTTTCTTCAGTTCAAATCTTATGTGAAGTGGATGGGTGCTGTTTTTCAGTGCTTCTGCTGTCAGAGTATCATATTTTGGAACTCCCTGATAGAATTTTCCGTTTCCAAGCTCACGGAGCATTCCGTTCAGGAGGATCCTTACTGTAATTTTGTGTGCTTTTTCTGTAAGATTAGTTGGCTGTACCAAAGTCTTCTCCATGTGATTTTATTTTGTTTAAAATTTGGTGTACATCTTCCGTCGTAGTAATCGGGTTCAGGAAAGTAAATTTCAGGTAGAAGTTTCCGTCTACCTTTGTACTTGCAACCAGAACTTCTCCGCTGTAGAAAAGCTTCATTTTGATATACTGGTTCAATGCATTCAGGTCTTCCGTATCAGTTCTCACATAGCGGAAAACCAGAACACTCAGATCGGTATCAGAAAGCAGCTCAAAATCCGGATTTTCACTGATCATGGATGCTACATCCTTGGTAAGATCTATCACGGTATCCGTGTATTCCGAGAGTTGTTCTTTGCCCATCATTCTTAAAGTAAACCACAGTTTAAGCGCATCAAATCTTCTGGTACTCTGGATGATGGATTTGTTGATCTGTGCAGGGATTTCCTCTTCATCCATTTCGGCAGGATTCAGATAATCTGCATGATGCTTCAGGATTCTCAGTTCCCTTTTGTTTTTTACGATGAAAGCACTGCTGCTGATCGGCTGGAAGAACGACTTATGATAATCTATCGTCACGGAATCTGCTCTTTCGATACCGTTCAGAAGATGACGATATTTTTCGCTTAGTAATAAAGCACAACCGTAAGCGGCATCTACATGCATCCAGATATTATACTGTTCTGCAATATTGGCAATATCTTCCAGCGGATCTACGTTTCCGAAGTCTGTGGTTCCTGCTGTTGCTACAATTCCGATAGGAATATTACCCATCTGCTCTTCCCTTTTGATGTATTTCTTTAAAAGAGCGATGTCCATGCAGAATCTTTCATCGGTAGGAACTTTTACGATACATTTCTCGCCCAGTCCCATAATAGAAGCATTCTTTAAGTTGCTGAAATGGGATTTATCAGAAACAAAGATTCTGAAACGTCCAGCTTCCTTCGGAAGGCCGTCCAGCTTGATATTGTGATTATATCTTTTCTGAGAAAAACAGTCGCGCATCATGACCAGTCCCATTAAATTACTTTGGGATCCTCCTGCGGTGAAAACTCCGTCGCTGTTGTCTGGATTGTAACCCAGCTGTTCCGCTGTCCAGTCGATCAGCTTTCTTTCCATAAAGGTTCCTCCGGCACTCTGGTCGTAGGTGTCCTGTGAAGAGTTGATGGCACTTACAAGAATTTCCCCTGCCAGTGCAGGAATCACAATTGGGCAGTTAAGATGGGCCACATATTGTGGAAGGTGGAAAGCAGTGGCATGCTTTACATATATAGTATCTACTTCGTGAAGAAGTTCCTGGTAAGAAGACAGTTTTTGGTTAAGGTCTATCTGCTGTACCATGCCTTTCATTTCTTTGGCTTCAATTCCGCTGAAGGGCTTATCATTTCTTTGCAGAAAAGTTCCCACAAGGTCTAAAGTTTCTTTGACGGCGGAACGATAATGATCATAATTATCAGAATGAAAAATATTCCCGAAATTCCCCGAAATGTGAGGTAAGGAAGCGTCCAGGATCTCTCCGGCGGACATTTGATTGTTGTTCATATACGTTTATGTAAGGTGATTTTAAAAATCAATAAGTTGTGTGAAGTTGTTTTGTGTATAAGTGTATATACCTGATAGTCAAGTTTTTATTTTTTACATTTTTAAAGCTTTTTATTTGGTGATTAATAAATTATTCATAAATTTGAACCGTCTATTGTTATTTAGAATAATTAAAAACAAATATAAAAATTATATTCACACACCAAATATTTTTTTAATGAATTCGCTAGAAATTTTAGATAACGACAGTATTACTGCGGTAAAACTGCTTCCCAGAGTCATTGAGATCACATCTCAGGAAAGAAGAATGATACAAGATGCAGCGGCGCATCTTCAGAGAAAGTATGGCAGCTATGAAAACAGGGAATTCATTACTCATGTCCATCAGCTGGCCTCCTATTTCTTACCGGAAAGAATTTTACATATAGCAGCTGATTTTGCCAGCGACTTCTCAAAAAATCAATACGGAGCATTGGTTTTCAAAGGGTTGATGGATATTGATCAGGAGAATATAGGAACCACTCCTCCCAACTGGCAGTCTGCAGATTATTCAAAATTCAATATTTATGGTTTTGCATGTGCTCTGATTCACGGGGCACTTCCTTCCAAACCAGTACAGTATTATTCCCAGCGTAAAGGCGGAGGTTTAATGCATGCTATTATCCCGGATGAAAAAATGCGGGAAACCCAGACCGGATCGGGATCTGCAACGGATCTTTATGTACATACGGAAGATGCATTTTTAAAGCATCAGGCTGATTTTTTAAGCTTTATGTATATCCGTAATGAAGAGCAGGTACCCTCTACCCTGTATTCCATCCGCTCTCACGAGTCTATCGGAGAAAATTTCAGGCCTCTTTTTGAACGCATGTACAAAATCCCGAAAGATGCCAATCTTGAAACCGGTATGGAGGAAGAAGAAAAGCTGGATTCTGTTCTGTATGGCAATTATGAACTGCCCTTCATGAGGTTTGATGCGGCTGAACAGCTTTTCAATCCTAGCATCAGGCAGACTGACGAGGCTCATCATCACCTGACAGAATTTTGGGAAGAAGCAAAAGATCTGGTTTATTCAGGTTTCACGCCTCAGGCAGGAGATGTTATCCTGGTTAATAATCATTTATGCGCTCACGGAAGGTCTGCTTTCCGTGCGGGAGTAAGAAATATTGACGGTATAGAATACCAATGCCAAAGGAGAATTATGCTTCGTATGATGAGCAAGGTGAGCCTTATGGAAATGAGGGCCCATACGCTTACGGAAGATCCATTCTTTGTGATTGAAGAGCATTTGGGCAAAAACTTTGAAAATATGTAAAGTTTCCCATAACGTTTGATAATTGATAATAAAAATCCTTTTAAGTACAGACTTAAAAGGATTTTGTTTTTGTAAGTATTTAATTTCTATTCTAAAAATTATGGTCATCCTAAAGTTTTCTTCATCATCAGATCGGTCTGATCATCATCTCCCAAGGTGAACGTATGGCTTCCAAATTCTTCGAAACCATTTTTTCTGTAAAAACTTAATGCTCTCAGGTTTTTCTCCCAGACTCCAAGCCACAGGTAATTTTTATTCAGGCTTTGAGCAACTTCCATAGCTTTATCATACAGCAATTGCCCTACCTTCTGTCCGTGATGGCTTTTTTTGACATAAATACGTTCTATTTCCAGAGAAGTATCGTCCTGCAGCTCAGTCTGTGCCGGACCGGAATTCAATTTCAGATAACCTACAGGAATATCTTCTTCCCAGGCAATAAAGAAATAAGAATCAGGGTTGTTCAGTTCTGATCTCACTTTTTCTGTACTGAAACTTTTGTCCAGATATGTTTTCATAGCCCCCTCTGAGTTACTTTCTGCAAAGGTTTCATAAAAAGTTTGTCTGCCCAGATTCTGTATAATTTCCAGATCTTCTGTTGTAGATTTATTGATGATAATAGATGCCATCTTTTATTTTTAAAATAATATTCTCTTAAATGCTTCTGAAGCCAAATGTACCTGCACACTCCAGTCATCTGCTGCATCACTTCCTGCATCATCGGAAATGTATTTCAGGCACAGGAAAGGGATATTTTCTTTTTTTGCAATCAGGGCGAGCGGATAAGCTTCCATATCCACAATATTATAATCCGTTTCGGAATGATTCATCTCAAAGCTGTCGCCGCTGCCGCAAACTCCTTCTTCCAGACCGCTCATCTGAAGACCGTATTCCAAAACAGGAGGTATACCGGATAAAGGGGTTTCATAAAGACTGAAACCGAGGCCTCTCACATCCATATCCCTCTGAATAAATTTTGTACAGCAGACCACTTCACCTTTTCCAAAACTTTTACTTCCGGCAGATCCCAGATTTACGATCAATTTTGGTTTTCTTAAATGAATTTCCCGGGTAAGTTCTATAGCTGCATTTACTTTGCCTATTCCTGTTACCAGTTTGTTTTTCCCTTCAAATGCTTTTCCCGCTTCTGAATCCAGAGCAAAGACGAAAAGAGTTTCTGAAACCGGATAATGATATTCGGCGTTGATTTTTATCATTGAGCTTAAATATTTAAACAAAAATAAGCATTGAACCGGTAAAATGGAGCTTCTTTCTATTTTTATTCAGCTGTAAAATGACAAAAACACTTTGGGTAGAAGTATTTTATAATGTTAATTTATTCTTTAACGCAAAGTTTTTATTCAGGGAGTTTTTGATTTAAGAAGGCAAAGATATGTGGCTGCGCCACTGACTAAGCCATGGTTAAAGCTTCCGCTTAATCAAATCAATCTTTGATTGATTCTCTCTTTGCAGTCTTTAAAATATTTAATATTAAAATAAAAACTTTGCGTTAGAAATATTGTGGTGATACTATTAAACTTGCAATTGCTACAGATTATGCTTAAATACTACAACCATCCGTATCACATGAAGCGCCTCCATTTTGAGAAAGGTCTTTAAACGGACTTACTGTTTCCTTATAAGTCTGCTGAAGAGCATCTGCAAAAACTTCGGCAGGTTGTGCCCCGGATACAGCATACTTTCCATTTAAAACAAAGAAAGGTACACTGGAAATACCATTGTTTCTTGCCTCCTGGATATCCTGATTGATTTCATAATCAAACTGATCTGAAGTTAATGCCTGCCTTGCTTCATCCTTATTAATCCCCGAATTTTCAGCAAGGGAAACAAGTTCATCAATATCTCCCACATTTTTTCCATCAATAAAATGGGCTTTAAAAAGGGATTCTTCCATTTCATCGGACTTACCATATTTTTTGGCAAGATGAAGCAGTTTGTGGGCGGTAAAAGTATTGATGATCAAAGCTTTTTCGAAATTGAAATCAATTCCTGCTCCTTTTCCCATCTGGGCTACCTGACCAATCATCTGTGCGGCCTGAGCTTCCGGGAATCCTTTTTTCTCTTTAAAATATTCGATGGTATTTTGAGTTTTTGCAGTATCTAAACTCGAGTCCAGCTGGAAACTCTTCCATTCTACCTCTATTTCATTTTTAAAAGGTAATTTTTCAAGAGCCTGTTCAAAATTATTTTTTCCTATATAACAGAACGGACACATAATATCCGACCATATTTCTATTTTCATTTTATTTATTTTAATTATTGATAATATTTTTATAGATCAAAATTAATATATTTTTTAATTGTAACAAAATTTATTACAATATATTATGAACATGGAATAATAACCCTCTTTTTTTCAGCTCTCTTTTCCAAAATGCTTCTCAATATGATCATCAGGAAAGCCATGATACCAAACACAAAGCCTATCCACGGATTATAAGAAGCTCCCTTGGTGACAATCATCCAGCCTCCGAGTGCGGTTCCCAGCGTTACTCCTAGATTCCCGAAAGAGGTAGCTAAACTGTTGGCAAATTCCAAAGAATCCGGAACAGAAGAGATCATATAAGTAGAAGCATTCTGAAAACTAGGCGAATACAAAAAGCCCCAGATTGCTATACTGATGATGTTTGCAATAAGATTATGTCCTGAAAAATATAGTAAAAATGGTATGATTAACGTGCCGGAAAGAAACAGGGCTGTCGTTTTTGATACATTCCAGCCCAGCATTCTCCCTGCAATCCAATTTGAAAAAACACCGATAATCCCAAACAGAAAAAGCATATAGCTTACCATTGTTCCATCCATTCCTTTTGCCTTATTCAGATAATCTGCAAAATAACTGTAAGTGGAAAACCAGGCCGTTATCATGAAAAAATTCATAGCCGTACTGATGATAAAGGTAGGCTGAGTCAAAATTTTAAGCTGACTTTTGTATGATTTCTTCTCATGTACAGGCATTGGCGGAAGCAGAAAATAGATGACAATCAGAGCTATTGTACTTACTGCAGCCTGAACGATGAAAGAAGATTCCCATGTCCATAAACTGGCAAGCCAGGTTGCAAAAGGGACTGTGGTCACCATGGCCAGAGCAACCCCGATAAAAACAATTCCCATAAGATTATTTGCCTGTTTTTTATCCGCACCGGATACCGCAACAGATAAAGCTGTTGCAATATATACCGGCTGCAGAAATGCAGGAAGTATCCTTACCAGCATCAGAAGCCAAAATGGAGGTGACATTGCTGAAACAACCGCCGTCAGCAAAAAGATAGCAATGGCAGCTAACATTACTTTTCTACGGTCAAATCCGGACATCAGTAAGGTCATAAAAGGCCCTGTCAATGCAATAATTAATGCAAAAGCACTGAGCAGCCAGCCGGCTTTGTCAATCCCTATCTGATAGTGTTCAGCAATCTGAGGCAGGATTCCTATGACTCCGAATTCTGTGGTAATAACCGCAATGAATCCCAAACATCCGATGTAAGCATATTTTTTCATACTATTTTTCTATAGTTTTAAGATGTTGATGAGCAAAAGCTGCCATTTCATTTACAGCCTGCTGTGTTTCATTCAGCACCTCTCCCATATGCATAAATCCGTGGACCATATCTTTATAAAAATGGGTGTGAACTGGAATCCCTGCATCTTTCATATGTTGTGCCAACACTTCACCTTCATCTCTTAATGCGTCATGCTCTGCTATGAAAACTAGTGTAGGCGGTGTATTTTTAAAATCTTCTATTAAAGCAGGAACAGCTAGCGGATTGGGATTGCTTGCGCCTTCAGGATGATACCATTGCCATGCCTGGATACCACCTTCCTTGTTGAGAACAGGGCCTGTTTCATAGGTCTTCCATGATTCTGTATTGAGCTGATTATCAGCAGCCGGATAAATCAATACCTGAAATTTCAGGAGCTCGCCTACCTGTGTTGAAACACTGGCTGCAAGGGCTCCGCCAGCGCTGTCTCCTATAATTCCTATCTGGTTGTTATCTATTCCCAGAGATTCAGCATTATTGCTGACCCATTTTACGATGTCGACACAGTCATTTAATCCTGCAGGAAAAGGATGTTCAGGAGCGAGTCGGTAATCAATAAAGATCACGGCTGCATCTGTTTTATTTGCTAATTTTCTTACGACAGCATCATGGGTTTCAAAGCTTCCGGCAATAAACCATCCGCCGTGTATGTAAATAATCGCCGATGATTTTTGTATACTTTTCCCTTTCGGACGATAAATGCGGATTGGAATCTGGTGGTTTTTCATAGGAACATTCAGTTCTTCTATCATTGCAACAGATTCTTTTTCTCCGCTGAGCTGGAGTGTCATTGTTTCAAGGTATTTCCTTGTATCATCCAATGAATCCTTTGCATTGAATGACTGTATTTTTTCTAAATGATTGATGATCTGCTTTATTGGTGATGTTAACTCCATTATTTTTTTGTTTTAATTAATGATATTTTTTAAGGGAATTTGAGCGCTATTGTTCCCGAACTGTTAGTTATTTTCAGTTTCTGAGGACAAAATTAATTTTCAAACCTTACATTTGCACTGTATACAGCTAATTGTATGGTACTAACAAATTTGTAAGCTATGAGGAAAATAAAGGAAAATTCGACGAATAACATCAACAAAAAGTACATACAGGAATGTGATCTCTCCTATGCGGTATGTAAGATTGGCGGAAGATGGAAATTGTTGATTCTAAACAGATTAAAAGACGGAAAGCTGCGTTTCAGTGAAGTCCGTGACAAGATCTGCGGAATCACAGAAAGAATGCTTACTCTTCAATTGAGAGAACTGGAAAAGGAAGGGTTGGTAAAAAGAACCGTTCATGCTGAAGTTCCTCCAAGAGTAGACTACGAGCTTACTGATATAGCCAGAGAACTGATTCCTATCTGGGAAGAACTGGAAAAATGGGGAAATAAGCACAGGGACTTAGCTCAGGGAAATATTGATAAGATTTAGTGAGACCGGAAGCCAGACTTAAGATTGAGATGTATTTACTTTATTACAAAACAGTACATGAGCTATGATCGCTAACAACCCAAAGGAAGTTCCCACAAAGCATACTCCCTCCCACTGCGCATATTGCCATGCCATAGAAGCCAGCCATGTTCCAAGTGACCCCCCGATGAAATAAGAAACCATATAAACAGTATTCAACCTGTTGACAGCGTTGGATTTAATTAAAAAATAATTGGTCTGGTTCATAATATGGCTTGACTGTACTCCAAGATCAACCAAAATAACACCAACAATCAATCCCCAGTAAGTTTCGCCTGCAAAATAGGTAAAAGCCCAGCTTCCCACCACAATACAAAGTGAATACAATATGATTCTATTGATATCCAGGTATTTCTGAAGTTTTCCAACTTTTGCAGCTGCCAATGCTCCTACTGCTCCTGCCAAACCAAAGCTTCCCACTACAGAAGAGCCCGCATTGAAAGGCGGTTTTTCCATATGAAAAACAAGCGTTGTGAATAATGCACACATGGATCCGAAAGCCATTGCTCCACGGAATGAAGCTAACTGCAGGATAGGCTGTGTTTTTGCAAGATGAACAACTGAACACATCAGTTCTTTATAAGTTCCCTTGAAATTAGGATGCATTTCCGGAAGCATTTTATAGACAGCCAGCCAAACCAGGACCATTAAGCCTGCTGCAATACCGAACATAGTTCTCCAGCCCCAGAGTTCACCTACAATTCCTCCGATAAAGCGCGATAAAAGGATTCCCAAAAGAAGTCCGGACATTACGAGCCCGATATTGGAAGATTTTTCTTTGTCGGAAGAAAGCTCTGCTGCGATAGGTACAAACAGCTGCGGAATTACCGAAGTAGCCCCTATCAGAAGACTTGCCGCATACAGCATCCATAATTCGGTAGCGAAAGTCATCCAGAGCAGAGATCCAAATACAAGAAATAAATCAAATAAAATTAATTTTTTACGAAAGAATTTATCCCCAAGAGGAACCAGCAGCAAAAGCCCAAGAGCATATCCTATCTGGGTAAGTACGGAAATTTTGCTTGCTGCACTTTCAGAAACGTGGAGATCGTCGGAAATAAGAGCCAGTAAGGGCTGGTTATAATAATTATTAGCCACTACCAGACCTGAAATAATAGCCATAAGCCAGATTACAGCACGGGAAATGCCGGGAGATGAGCTTGCCTGCATGATACGGTTAGAATTTATTTCAAATTTACATATAGAATGGATGTAGAAGAACGTATTTTCAGACTGTTAACAATTAATTATTCAAGGAAAATTGAAACAGAGCATCCCTCTAAAGATCATCAAAGGTAATCAATTTAAAAAAAAGAGACAGCTTACTGGAAACGGCCTCTTTCAATCAACTATGGCATTTAATCTTAAAATAAATTCAAGAACAGGAAATTGGGAGGTTTTTTCTTCAGTAATGGCTTTATAGAAAAATAAGCCGTGTGTTTTTTGTTTATTTTTAACGGGAAAAGACCTGTTAATATTTTGCAGTTGGATTTTTTTGTTGGATTATTTAAACAAATGTATTTTAAGTGTCTTTATTGAAAGGATTTTTAATGGAATTTCATTTTTTTTCAGCAAATTTGTGATAAAGCACATTTATACTGGTTCCATGGATTCAAAACAACAACTTTTACAGCAATCAGCTGAAGCCAAAGAGATTTTTCTGCCTCATATTTCTGCCGATCCTGTTATTTTTGGGTTTGAGCATAATGAACTTAAAGTTCTGCTTTTAAAAACCAATTACAGAAAAAAGTGGCTGCTTCCCGGCGGCTATGTAAGAAAAGATGAAGATCTGGATGAAGCCGTAAAAAGAATCCTCCACGAAAGAACCGGTGTGGCAGATATTTATCTTGAAGAATTTGGAGTATTCGGAAAGAAAAACAGAAGTGAATCCTATTTTGAAGATTTTGATGAAACTCTTTTTCAGAAACAGCGTTTCATTTCTGTAGGTTATTATGCGCTTTATAATCCATCAAAATTTAATATCATTCCGGATAAATACAGTGAAGCATGTGAGTGGATTTTCCTCAGCAGTTTGAATGACATTGAACTTGCAATGGATCATCGTGAAATTATTGAAAAAGCTCTCCTCATACTAAGACAGAAAATTGCGGCAATCCCTATCGGACGGAACCTTCTTTCTGAAAAATTTACACTTCCTGAGTTGCAGAAGTTATATGAAGCCGTTTTGGGAAGAGAGCTTAACCGGGGAAATTTTTACAGAAAAATAAAAAATCTGGGAATTCTGAAAAAACTTGATGAACAAAGACGTGGCGGAGCCCATAAAGCACCTGACCTCTACTCTTTTGATGAAGAACATTACATTAAAGCTATGGAAAACGGACTGAACAGCTGGTAACATCATTGTTTTTTCCAATGATTCCTATTGAAGAAAAGGCTTTCAGGTTTTAGAAATATTAGGGAAATTTGCAGCATGAAAATTATCCCGCTTAAAGAAGGCAATTTCTCAGCTAGCAAAACAAAAGATTTTACTCTTTTAACAGACGAAAACTTTGATACGGTTAAAGGAATTAAAATGTCGGTACAGCCTTTTCTGATTATAACAGCTAATGATTATATTCTTCTTGACGCAGGTATCGGGTGGAAAGATACTGATGGAAAAACTGTTATTTCTAAAGTATTAGAAGAAGAAAACATCAAACCTGAGCAGATCACCAAACTGTTGTTTTCCCATCTTCACAAAGATCATATTGACGGGAGTATTGAAAAAGCTGAAAATGGTTTCCGTCCAGCATTTCCAAATGCAAAAACTTATATCCAAAAACGTGAACTGGCCTTTGCTATGGAGAATAAAGGAAATCCTTCTTTTGATGCTGATATTTTGGAAAAGTTGATCACCCTGCAAAATATTGTATGGATGGATGAGGATCAGGGTAAAATTAATGATGAAATTTCTTTTGAAGTAGTTGGTGGACATACTCCTTTTATGCAGGTTTTCTGGATCAGGGAAGATGGAGAAACTGTTTTTTACGGTGCAGATAATCTTCCGCAGGAATCCTACCTGAAATATCATTTGGCCTATAAAAGTGATTTTGATGGCAGAAAAGCAATGGAATTAAGGCTGAAATGGCAGAAAGAAGCTGCAGAACAGCAATGGAAAATACTGCTTTATCATGATCTGGACAAAGCAGTAATCCAAATATAGTCTGATACAAAAAAAATTAAAGATCATTAAACCACTTATAGATATCCATTTCAGAAGGGATATTAAGTTTTTTCCTGATTCTGTTTTTTCTGTTTTGAATGGCTTTTGGAGTCACAAAAGTATAAGTTGCAATTTCCTTAGTCGTAAAGTTGAGTTTTAGGTAAATGCAGAAAATCAGTTCAGAATTTTTTAGACTGGTCTGTACTTTGGTGATTTTATCAAAAAAATCAGGGTAAACTAATCTGAATTTATTGAGCAGGCGTGGAGAATTTTCCTTAGCCAATGCTATAATCTCGTCCTGCATTAAAATCTTTTGGTTCAAATCTTCTAAATTGGATTGCGGTTTTTCGTTTTTCATAATATTTTTCTCATCTCTACTTATTTCTGATACACTATTTTTTGTACCAGTACAAAATCTCTCCTTGAGCTATGATAACAGCTATTTTATACTGAGGCTTTATTTATATTTCATAAATTTCTGATTCAATAGTATAATAAATACATTTTGTATGTTTAATTATTTTAAATGAAACAAAGAAAGAAAAAATGATTAAAATTATACTGAATTAAAATACCACATATGTACCACGTCGCTCTTATCAATAAGTGTAGTTATAAGTCGCTCATTTATTTATTTAAAACAAATGTAGCAGATACAGATTTTGTTTTTTATGATCTGAATCAATCTTTTTTGGGAATTATATTTTATGCCAGAGAGTTGAAAGTGTAACATAAGTTGCTTAAATTAAACCTGAGAATCCAATCTTCAGATCCCGGAACAAGCTTAGCTCATATATCAAGCTGTCTCTGAAACTCTTCCATATATCTTGCAAGATGAAGACCGTCCGCAAGCCCGTGATGCGCCTCCACAGAAACAGGAAGAAACTTCTTACCATCACGAATACTGAACTTTCCGAATGTAATTTTAGGAACAGACTCAGAATTATTAAAGTTGGTAGGATGCAGCAATGCGCTGAAAGAATTCCAGGGAATTGTAGTATGTCTGACCAGATCTTTGCCAAGATCACCATTATTTAGTCTAAGCCCGGTAGAATGTTGTACAGCTTCTATTTCCTGTTGCATCGCTTCATTAAACAGATCAAAATTTTCCGAGAAAGGGATAAATGCAAAACCGAAAGTGCCATCTGCCCTTGCAATAGTACTTCCCGCATGAATGGTATCATATAAAACGATCTGATCATCAACAATCCGCAGTTTAAGTTCATCCACTGCATTTACAGCGATCATAGATCTGTGAAGATAAGTAGCGAAAAAAGAATGGCTGTTTTCTTTTGCATAATCATAGGCTTTTGTGCAATCTACTTCAGTGGTAAAACCAAAATACGGGCTTGCCATTTTTGAGAAGAATTCAAAATGCTCTTTCCTGTTCCATTTTTCGATATCTATGATCTTCATTGATTTTTTTATTTGCTGCAAATTTCTGTAAGTTTTCCCGGTTTTAAAAATTATCAGAAAAGTATTATATATTTATTATATAAATAAATTATTGGAAAGATAATCCAAACTTAATATCAGAATGCTCTTTTTGGTCGGTTTTTTGATTCAAAACATACCTACATTATTACATTTTTAGGCTTTATCTAAAAGTCTTATTTAATTCACTGAAAAATAAAATATGGAGACAGAAAACATAGGATTTATCGGATTAGGGAATATGGGCCATCCAATGGCTAAAAATCTTGAAAAGGCAGGATTCCCGCTTTCAGTTTATAACAGATCACCCGAAAAATCTGAAGATTTTAAAGAGAAATCAATTGTTTATAATCAAATGCCTGATCTTATCAGTAACAGCAGCATCGTATTTACCATGCTTACTGATGACCATGCCGTTAGAGCTGTTTATGAAGAGATACTGAAATCAGATATCAGAGGAAAACTTTTTATAGATATGAGCACCATTTCCCCTCAGGCTACAGCAGAATTAAGCGGAGCGGTCAAGATAAAGGAAGCCTCTTTCATTGATGCACCTGTTGCAGGAAGTACAGGACCGGCAGCAGAAGGTACCCTGATCATTATGGCCGGTGGAGAAGAGAAAGACCTGCAGCGTGCTATGCCTTATTTTGAAAAGCTTGGAAAAGCGGTAAAACATTTAGGTGAAAATGGAAAAGGAATAGCCGGAAAACTTTCGATTAACTATTTTCTTTCCACTATTTACCAGGGATTGGCAGAAACGGTCCTGCTTGCAGATAAGCTGGGAATTGAGCGTACCTCCATGCTTGAAATTATTAATGAAAGCGCCAGCGGAAGTGGCGCTACCAAAGTGAAAACGCCTATGCTCATCAATAATCAGTATGATCCTGCTTTTGCACTGGATCTGATGCTAAAAGATATTCTTCTTGCCAAAAATGCCGGAGCCGATTTTCCTTTATCAAAAGTTTTGAATGAAACTTACCAGGCCGCCCACGATAACGGCTTTGGTAAAGATGATGTAATTGGCATTATCAATTATCTGAAAAAATAGGAACAGAAATACGAGATACTTTAACAGCAAAAGGAGCAATTACCAACTGCTCCTTTCTTATTATTAGTGTTTTTAAACTTAAACTTCACTGGTGGTAAGTCCAAATTTCTGTTTAAATGAATAGTAGAAATGGGATAGATTTTCAAATCCCAGCTCCAGATAAATGTCAGATGGCTTTTTGTTCTTATGACGGATCTGGTAATATGCTTCCTCCAGCCTTTTTTCTTTAAGCCACTGTTTTGGCGTATTATTAAATGACTTGCTGAAATCTCTTTTAAAACCCGAAAGACTGCGCCCGGTGAGCCTTGCAAATGTTTCCACAGGGACATTGAACATGAAATTTTTATTCATGAATTCCTTCAAATCAATCTTATGAGGTTCTGAAAAATCGAAAAGCAGGTTTTTAAATTCAGGATTGTTCTGGAGAATCAGCTCTATAGCTTCTTTCATTTTTAAAACCGCCAGTCTGGAAGTTGCTGTTTTTGTTTTATTGATATATGGAAGCAGAGATACAAAATATCCTTTGAAAAACTCATCAGGCTCAAAGAAAAGCTTTTCCTTGTCCGGAAATTTTTCTGATACTGTCATCTTATTTTCTGCCGCATACTCGCGAAGCGTCTCCTGATCAAGAGTAATGGAAACAAACTGGTATTTCTCATTCTTTGAAGGATATTTTATCGTACGGATCAGCTGATTTTTTCTGACCAGAACAACTGTATTCTCCCTGATAATAGTTTTCCCTTTGTCATGGAAAGCATGAGTCTCGCCAGACAGCTGAAAACCCAGAAAATGATCAGGAATAAATTCCTCATGTCCCCTGTAAGTTTCAAAAGCGCATGAATACACCAGTTTATCGAATATGATCTCAGAAGTTCTCTCCATAGTACAAATATCTGAAATTTAAGCCATAACAGCAGCACCTGCCGCAGCAATCTCTTTGTCCTGTTCAGGAGTTCCGCCAGAAGAGGCTATCGCTCCGATGATTTTCCCTTCCTTATCTTTGATCACTACTCCGCCTGCAATGGTGAGAAGTCCTTCATTGGAATTCAGCATACCATATCCATGAATATCCGCTCCTCCGATAATACTCCCCATCACATCACTGTCAATCCCGAACATTACTGCTGTCCTGGCTTTCTTCAGGGCAAAATCAATAACGCCGTACACGCTGTCCAGTCTCGCCAGCGCTACCAGATGCCCTCCCATATCCACAACGGCTAAACTTACCGGAATATTCATCGATCTTGCTTTTTCTATGGCTGCATTAAGTGATTTTGCAGCCTGTTCGTATGTGATATTCATCATTTAGCTTTTTGCAGTCCACGCATCAGCCTGAAGCTGTTTTACAAAATCTTCCGTTTCCTTAGGATGAACATTTCTGAAGTTGGAATTCTCATCCAGTGCTACATCAACAATTACATCAGCCATAGACTGCGGATCGAGCTGATGGGCAAGAGATTCAGCAACACCGTCAAAAGCAGATTCCGGAGTGAAATTCACCTTCGGATCATACCAGCGGAAAATAGAGTCTACTCCCCTGTCATTAAAGCCGGTTCCAAAAACTCCCGGATTACACGTTGCAATTTTGATATTGAATGGAGCCAGCTCAGTTTTTAAACCTTCCGCAATAGATTCCATCGCGTGCTTTGAAGCACAGTAAGCTGCTACATAAGGAACTGTCCATAAACCTCCCATTGAAGTGGTAAAGACAATTTTTCCCGGTTTTTTCTGATCGATGAACTTTTTCACAAAACCCTGAGCAAGCTCCAGTCCGCCGAAAACATTCACATCAAACATCGAACGGATAAATTCCAATGGCTGCTCTGCAATAGGCCCACCTTCCATGATACCGGCATTGCTGATCAGAATATCAATATCATATTTTTTTAAGATATAACTGATATCCTGTGAATTCTTTACGTCTAGTTTGTCAACTGTCAGTTCAATTCCCTGTTCCCCGGCTTCACGAATTAAATCACTCATTTGCGGATACACCTGTGTAGTCGCAATCACTTTATGCCCTTTTCTGGCAAGATCGAAAGCAGCTATCTTTCCGAAACCGCTTGCTGCACCTGTAATTAAAATTGTTTTGCTCATTTTGTTTTCTTATTGTTACAGATACAAATTTCAGAGGTTTCAGAAGAAAGATTATTGGTGAAAAGTTCAATGTTTTATTGTTGGAAAGTTCAGTTTAAACTGATTTATTAGGATGCCTGTTTTTTCAGTTCCCGCTTTTGTTTATAAAAACTTTTATCGGCAATATAGATGGTCTTCTTTATTTCGCAGTATAGGGTCTGCTTATTTTTGTCTGTAAGCTGTGTTGTTTTAACAATGACAATCTCATTTTCGGTTTTTATCCGCTCTTCTATTTCTTTTAGTTCTTCCTTTGTATAAATAAAATCTGCATAAAGATCAATATGAGCAGGACGTTTAAAAAAGATTTCCGCAGATTTGTCCCATATGACATATTTGTGGTCTGTGAGATATATCAGCTGTACCATTGGTATTGGGTCTACTGAAGAAAACATACTGCCCCCAAAAATAGTTCCCATATAGTTCCGGTTCTTATAACTAATAGGGAGTTTGATGCAGATATTTGATAAGTCCTCAGAAACAGATTGTATTTTGGCAGTACTTCTGCGGTACATAGGGGATAAATTAAATGCCCATTTAAACAATTTTGGCTGTCCAATAAACTTTGTCCCGTATTTACTCAATTTTTGATAAAAAGTCATTTTTCAAGTTTTAGATTGTTAATAATTTCATCCATTAAAATTTGAATTTCATCCTTCGTATACAGTCTTCCTATTTGGGCCAGTCCAACCAGCATAGATAAAATTTCCAAAGCCTTTAGCCGGCTGCTCTTGATCATCCGGAATTCCTTCTTATCAATACCGGATTCTAAGACGGCTGTTGTATGCAATAAAATAGTTTCATTAAATTCTTTCAGCTTTTCTGTGATCTTTTCATCCAGTGAATTATAGTCGGATGCTAAAGTACCCGTCAGGCAGATCTGCTGCTTATCAATAAGAAACAGATAATAGTTAAAAAGACCCTGAAGCTTCTCTGTTGCCGAAAGTTCATTCTGCGAATATTTCAGATTCAGAATACGCTGCTGATGCATTTCAATAATAGCCAGACATAGGTCTACTTTGGAGGGAAAGTGATAATGTATAGACGATGTTTTTATATTGATGCTTTTGGCTATATCAGCATAACTAAAGGCATTATAACCTTTTTCAGTCAGAAATTTATTTCCGATTTCAATAATTTTATCTTTGGTTTTCATAAATCTATTTACTAGTAGGTAGATTAAAATTACAAAATAAAATTGATATTGAGGATTTAATTTAAAAACTGTTTAATATTTTCACAGAAAATAAGATTTGGTCAGGTTTTTGAGGTTAAAATATAACCAAAACTCTATAAATTCATAAATTTTATAGAAAAATCAAAATATTTCCATTTGAAACTGATAACATTTACAAAGAAAGGCATTTACTGTCCACAGGGAAAATTCTATATTGACCCGTGGAGGCCGGTTGATCTAGCCGTCATTACACACGGACATGCCGACCACGCCCGCTGGGGTATGAAAAAATACCTTTGCCATCACTATACAAAACCAATTCTGTATCAGAGAATAGGGCCTGATATTGAATGTCAGAGCGTAGAATATGGTGAAACTGTAGTTATAAATGGTGTAAAAGTTTCGCTGCATCCGGCCGGACATATCATCGGATCAGCACAGGTGAGACTGGAATATAAAGGATATGTAACTGTAATTTCCGGAGATTATAAAGTACAGGAAGACGGTCTGAGTACACCGTTTGAACTGGTAAAATGCAACGAATTTGTTACAGAAAGCACTTTCGGGCTGCCGATCTATAACTGGCTGGACGTTCCTGATCTCAACAAAAAACTTCAGACATGGGTCCTTAAAAACCAGGAAAATTCGAAAACATCAGTATTTATAGGATATTCTCTTGGAAAAGCCCAACGTATAATGAAAGCCGTGGAAGGCCTTGGAAAAATATACATTCACTACTCCATAGGAAAACTCAATGAAGCTTTTGAATCTGTAGGAATAGACCTTCCGGACTATAAAATTGCAGATTTCCGGGAAAATGTAAAAGAAGTCCAGCATGAAATTGTCATTGTTCCACCGGCACTTTTAGACAGCAGTATTATCCGGAAAATACCGGATGCGGCCACTGCAATTTGCTCTGGCTGGATGCAGGTTCGCGGGGCAAGAAGATGGCGCAGTGCAGACGCAGGATTTGCCATGAGCGATCATGCAGACTGGAAAGGATTATTGCAGGCTGTAAAAGCCACAGAAGCGGAAATTGTACACGTAACCCACGGACAGACTGAGATTTTTTCAAAATATCTAAATGAAATTGGGATTAAAGCAGATGTTGTACAAACCCAGTTCGGCGAAGATGAAGAAGAGGCTGAAAAAGAAATCATTGAAAATCCGGAGCCATGAAACATTTTGCAGATTTGATCAATGCATTGGAAACTACCAATAAGACCAATGCTAAAATAGATGCCATTATCGATTATCTGGAACGTGCTCCGGACGAAGATAAAGTATGGTTCATTGCGCTGTTTACCGGAAAAAGACCAAAAAGAAACGTCAATACCAATTATATGAAAGAATGGGCCCTGGAGATAGCACAACTACCATTCTGGCTCTTTCAGGAAAGCTATTCTTCAGTGGGAGACCTCGGAGAAACCATTTCGCTCATTCTTCCGCCTCCATCAGAAAAAATTGACCGTACCCTTTCCCAGTGGATGACTGATATTGTTAATTTAAAAGATAAATCAGAAGCTGAAAAAAAAGAATTTGTATTACAGTCATGGAACGGTCTGGATTATACAGAAAGATTGATTTTCAATAAATTATTAGGAGGAAGTTTCCGCATCGGCGTTTCTGATAAAACGTTGATCAACGCCCTTACTAAATTTACTTCTCAGGAATCCAGTGTGCTTACTCACAGCCTTATGGGAAAATGGATTCCCGGCGAGGTTTCGTTTCAGGAACTGATCTCTGCAGAAAATATCAATCCGGATAACTCAAAACCTTATCCGTTCTGTCTGGCTTATCCGCTGGAAAAAGAGCTGGAAGAACTTGGAAATCCCCAAGACTGGCAGATAGAATATAAATGGGACGGAATCCGTGGTCAGATCATCCGGAGGAATGATGAAGTTTTCATTTGGTCAAGAGGCGAAGAGTTGGTAACAGACCAGTTTCCGGAAATAAAAGAAGCAGTACAGGCAATGAAAGGAAACTTTGTTTTAGATGGAGAAATACTTGCGGTAAAGGATTCTAATGTTTTAAATTTTAACGAATTACAGAAAAGATTAAACAGGAAAACTTTAACAAAGAAAATGCTGGTGGATATTCCTATTGAAGTCTTTGCATATGATCTGCTGGAGCTGGAAGGAACCGATCTCCGGGAAAAAACGATGGCAGCCAGACGGGCTATGCTGGAAGAAGTATTGCTGAACGAACCCCCTCAGAATATTAAATTATCCCAGGTCATTAATTTTGAAAAATGGGAAGATCTCAATACCATATGTGAAAAATCAAGGGAGATCAACAGTGAAGGTCTTATGCTGAAACAAAAAAACTCGCCCTATCATTCCGGAAGGAAAAAAGGTGACTGGTGGAAGTGGAAAGTAAGTCCTTTAACCATTGATGCCGTTCTTATCTACGCCCAAAAAGGAAGCGGCAGAAGAAGCGCCTATTACACCGATTATACATTTGCCGTAAAAAACGGAGATTCTTTGGTTACTATTGCCAAAGCCTATTCCGGATTAACGGATAAAGAGATCATGGAAGTCAGTAAATTCGTCAACAAAAATGCCATTGAAAAGTTCGGTCCAGTACGCACAGTAAAGGCTGAACTGGTCTTTGAAATTGCTTTTGAAGGCATAGGTTTCAGCAGCAGGCACAAAAGCGGTGTTGCCCTGAGATTTCCAAGAATTGTAAGGTGGAGGAAAGATAAAACTGTAGATGAAATTGATGAACTAGAAGAAATAAAAAAACTGATCCAGTAATTTGAAAGCATTTGAAAATACCAACGGATTTAAGGTCATTCAGCAGTGGATGGCTGATAAAGGTATATCCCCATTCAAATTTCAGATCGATACCTGGCAGAAATTCGGAAACGGATACAGCGGAATGGTTGTAGCGCCTACAGGTTTTGGAAAAACATTTTCTGTTTTCCTGGCCCTGGTTTCAGATTTCATGAACAATCCGGACGCTTATAAAAAAGGCCTGAAAATGATCTGGATCACCCCGCTCCGCTCCCTGTCTAAAGATATTGCCAAAGCTATGCAGGAAGCTATGGATGAAATAGGCCTCGACTGGACCGTTGGCGTACGGAATGGAGATACCGACCCTAAAGTAAGACAGCAGCAGGTAAAAAATATGCCGGAAATACTGGTGGTTACCCCGGAAAGTCTTCACCTGCTTTTAGGCCAGAAAAATCATGAGCGATTCTTTCAGCATATGAAATGTGTTGCAGTAGATGAATGGCATGAGCTGTTGGGATCAAAACGTGGTGTTATGGTAGAGCTTGCCATTTCCCAGCTGAGAAAATATGTCCCTAAAATGAAAATATGGGGAATCACGGCAACTATTGGAAACCTTGATGAAGCAATGGATGTTCTGCTCCCCTATGACATCAAAAAAACAAAAATCACAGCAAAAGAATACAAAAAAATAGATATTCTTCCGGTAATTCCTGATGAAATTGAAATCCTTCCCTGGGCCGGACATTTAGGGGCAAAACTAGCTGATAAAATAGTCCCGATTATCCTCGATTCAAAATCTACCATTGTATTTACGAATACCCGCAGCCAGAGTGAAATGTGGTACCAGCTTTTACTGGATGCCTATCCCGATTTTGCAGGCCAGATCGCCATTCATCACAGTTCTATTGATGCCCACCTCAGGATCTGGATTGAAGAAAATCTAAGTGCGGGAAAACTGAAAGCCGTTGTATCCACTTCTTCCTTAGATCTCGGAATAGATTTTAAACCCGTAGATACTGTCATACAAATAGGTTCCGCAAAAGGCGTCGCTAGGTTCCTGCAGCGGGCCGGACGAAGCGGGCACTCCCCTTTTGAAACCTCAAAAATTTACTGTGTCCCCACTCATTCCCTTGAACTGATTGAAGTGGCAGCATTAAAGGAAGCCGTGAAGCAAAAAGTAATAGAACCCCGCGAACCACAGGTTTTATGTTTCGATGTATTGGTCCAGTTTCTGATGACTCTGGCACTCGGTGATGGGTTTTATCCCGATGAAACCTTTGAAAGGATAAAAAAAGTATTTGCTTTCCAGGAAATGACAGCGGAAGAATGGAAAAGCATCCTGGATTTCCTTACCATTGGTGGAAGTGTTTTAAAAAGCTACGAAGAATTCCATAAAATAGTAATTATGGAAGATGGCCTGTACAAGGTGACTTCAAGGAAAATTGCCATGCTTCACCGCATGAATACGGGCGTTATTGTGAGTGATGCCATGCTTAAGGTTAAATTTATTTCCGGTGGCTATATCGGAATGGTAGAAGAATATTTTATTTCCAGATTAAAAAAAGAAGAAAAATTTATTCTCGCCGGCCGGACTCTTGAAGTAGCTATGATCAAAGATATGACGGTTTATGTCCGGTCAGCAAAAGGAAAAGCCCTGGCTCCGAGTTATCTGGGCGGAAGACTGCCGTTAAGCTCAAATTTAGGACATTTTCTAAGGGAAAAGCTATCTCATGCCTTAAACCCGAAAGCTTCAGAAAAAGAACTGAAATTTTTACATCCGTTATTGGTCAATCAGGAAAAAAATTCCCACATTCCAAAAGATGATGAATTCCTCGTAGAGCTGATCAAAAACCGGGAAGGTTACCATCTTTTTATGTATCCGTTTGAAGGCCGTCTCGTGCATGAAGTAATGGCTGCACTCATTGCCTACCGCATTTCCAAACTGGCTCCTATTTCGTTTTCTATGGCCATGAACGATTACGGTTTTGAACTGTTCAGCGACAAAGAAATTCCCTTACATGAAGATAACCTGGAAAAGATCCTGACCCGTGAAAATCTGATGAATGACGTTATCGCAAGTATCAATTCTGCAGAAATGGCAAGACGGAAATTCCGGGATATTGCAGTAATTTCAGGCATGGTGATCCAGAATTATGCAGGAAAACAACGCTCCAATAAATCACTGCAAAGCTCCGCAGGGCTTATCTTCAAAGTACTTGAAGACTATGACCGCGATCATTTCCTTGTAAGACAGGCCTATACGGAAGTTTTCAATATGCAGCTTCAGGAGCAGCGTCTTGTGGAAGCCTTTAAAAGAATCGAAAAATCAAAGATCATTTTGAAATATTCCCATACCTTTACACCGCTCAGTTTCCCGATCAAAGTAGACAGTTTGAGGCAGACACTTTCAAGTGAAAGTCTCGATGCTAGGATCAGGAAAATGGTGGAACAGGCGAGGAAAAATGGTTGATTACTTTAGTTGTGGGATTCGAGCTTAGAGATTCGTATTTTATAGATTAAGCCATGAAAATTACATTATGACAAACTTATCTCGACCCAAATTCCCCTTCTCTGAAGGGGTGGATTTTTGCACAGCAAAAAGACGGGGTAGTTAAAACAGCAAACCTTCTTATTCACTCATTATAACACCCATTGTCAAAAAAAATCATAAATACATTGTACACCAATACATCATACAAAAATTGAACATCACAGTAAAAAATATCACGCTCCTCAACGAAGTTTTCACTTTAACCAATCAGCGGGCAGCCTTCTGGGAAAAGGAAAAAGCATTGATCCTGTCTGATCTTCATATAGGAAAGACAGCGCATTTCAGAAAAAACGGCATTGCCCTGGCCAATCATATCATGAAAAGCGATCTCGAAAGACTCTCCGTTCTTATCGAGTATTTTCAGCCGGAAAAATTCATTGTCGTCGGAGATTTGCTTCATGCCGGAGACAATTCTGATGTAGATGAATTTTGCAGCTGGCGGAATCAGTACCCGGATCTTCATTTTTACCTCATTAAAGGAAATCATGACCGTTTATCTTCGGCACTTGAAAAAAAGCTCTGTTTAAACTTTAGTTCTGATTCTCTTACGATTGACGGTTTTACTTTTATTCACGATTTTGATGAACAATTTTCAGAATTTCAGATTACGGGACATATTCATCCCGGTGTTGTCCTGAATTCTTCTGTGAAAAGTATCAGACTTCCTTGTTTTGTACAGACGAAAAGCCAGCTGTTACTTCCTGCATTCAGTGAATTTACCGGATTGGATACCAAAAATATTCCCAAAGGAGGAAAATTTTTTGTGTTTACGGATTCAGAAATTCATGAGATATAATAAAGCCGAGATTATACCTAAATATATAAACCAAAAGACCACCTTAAAAAAGACAGTCTTTTGAAAATATAATAAACAGGTGAAATTATTTTTGACCTTTGCTCAAACGAATACTGTAAATTGTGATCAATACGGTTGCCAACAGAAATAAAGCTCCTATCCATGGCGTACTTGCCAGTCCTAAACTCGAAGTTACAATAATACCTCCCGTATAAGAGCCAATAGCAATCCCAATGTTGAAAGCAGCAATATTGATTCCTGATGCTACATCTTCTGTACCCGGAAGCTCTTTTTCTGCGATCTGCACCACCAAAAGCTGAAGTCCGGGTACGCTGGCAAATGACAGGCCGCCTAAAAGAAATAACGTAATAATGCTTAAGATTTGATTTTGTGCTGTAAAATAGAAAGCAAGCAGTACAAGTCCCTGTGCTGCAAACATCCACAGAAGTGCTTTTAAAGGGTTTTTATTGGCTGTTTTTCCACCCAGAAGATTTCCCAGAGCAATTGCAATTCCATAAATAAGAAGAATAAAAGTAACGGTAGATTCCTGAAATCCTGTAATTTCCTGTAAGATTGGTGACAGATAAGTGAAAACCACAAACGTTCCCCCATACCCCATTGCAGTCATTAAAAATGCAAAGATCATACGTTTGTTCCCGAATACTTTTGGCAGGCTTTTTAAAGAAGCTGTCTGGTCGCTTTTGAGGCTTTTCGGAACCAGAAGCATACTGGCCACCAAACCAATAATTCCCAGAATGGAAACACCTATGAAAGTTGCCCTCCATCCGAAATGCTGTCCGATAAACGTTCCCAGAGGAACTCCTGTTACAATGGCAAGCGTAAGTCCTGCAAACATGATTGAAATGGCTGTAGCCCGTTTTTCTTCAGGAACCAGGGATGCAGCAATAGTGGAACCGATTGAAAAATAAACCCCGTGTGCAAATCCGGTGAGAATTCTTGCCATTACCAGCGTTATAAATCCCGGAGCAATGGAAGCCAGTCCGTTTCCTATAACGAATAGGGCCATAATTGAAATCAATAGTGTTTTGCGGGGTATTTTCCCTGTTAGTGCTGTAAGAATGGGTGCTCCGATAGCAACCCCAATGGCATATAAGCTCACAAGAAGCCCTGCCGAAGGAATGCTGATGCCTAAATCTCCTGCCACGGTAGGAAGAAGTCCCACGATCACAAATTCTGTGGTTCCTATTCCGAAAGCACTTATTGTTAATGCCCACAGTGCTGCAGGAAGTCCTTTGCCTTTTACAGCAGAATTTGTATTAATCTGTATTTCTTTTTGATAATTCATTAGATTGGATTTTGTTGTGTTTGACTATGCAAATTTCCGATGAATTATTGTATTATAAAAATTATTTAAATTCTAGTTTATTATCAGAATAATAATAGTTTGTTTACGTAAGATTTCTGTTCTTTTGCATTAAATCCAATAGTTTTATTTTAAAGATTCTTATCCTTCATCCAGACTACTTTCTGCTCCGAGTAATGCTCCATACCGATGATCTCTCTGTAGAGTTCAGGTCTTCTTGCTTTAATATATCTGTTTCCTCCGGCCTGAGTAAGTTTTTCGGCAGTAAAAACAGCAGTTTCAAAGCTGTCTTCGAATGAGCGGCATTCTGCAATGATATCTCCAAAGGGATCAATGATCATCGAACAACCGTTTTTGAGCTGATCGTCATCCATACCGATAGGATTTGAGAAAACTACGTAAATTCCATTATCATAAGCTCTTGCAGGCAGCCATTTCATCAGCCAGTCCCGTCCTTTCATTCCGTCAAACTCCAGACGAAGTGATGTTGGATCAGTTTCTCTTCTTTTCCATAATTCAGGATCTACAAACCCTGCTCCCGGTCTTGTGGAGGGAGTACACATAGTCACATGCGGCATAAAGATTATATCTGCTCCCAAAAGCCTTGTTGCTCGTACATTTTCAATAATATTGTTATCATAACAGATCAGAATTCCACATTTCCATCCGTGAAGATCAAAAATACAGTATTCACTTCCGGGAGTCAGATGAGGATTGATGAATGGATGAAGCTTTCGGTATCTGGCTTTCAATCCGGTTTGATCAACACATACATAAGCTTTGAAAATAGCATCATTTTCATCCTTTTCGAAAAGCCCCGCCAATATGGTAATATTGTGTTGAGCAGCAATCTGCTGTAATTTTTGAATGCTTTTTCCCTCAGGAATCAGCTCTGCAATATCCAGAAGCTGCTCTTTTGAAAGATTTCTGGCAAATGTATAACCGGTAACTGAACATTCGTGGAAAGCAATAACCTGTGAACCTTTGGCAGCTGCTTCAGCCGCCAGTTTTTCTATTACAGAAAGATTATATTCTTTGTCCCCGCTTTTATTTTCGAACTGGACTGTTGAAATTTTGAGATTGTTCATCTTTTTTTCCTACAAAACTAGCATGCGGATTCTTCCGAAAATTGTAAAAAACCGACATTCTTATCGTAACTCAATGAAATTGACAGCCAGTTTATTTTCTGTTTTTAAATACTGGTTTGGAGTAAGGCCGATATTATTTTTAAAGTCTTTGATTAAATGGGACTGGTCGGTATAGCCTGCATCATGAGAAAGCCCTGCAGTACTTTCATTGTCAACATTTTTTTTCATGAGATTGATGAAATGATGAAGACGGACGATACTTCCGTATTTTTTAGGGGTTAAACCCATATAATGCTCAAATTTTCTTTCAAGATGCCGTTCGGAATATCCGGTGAACAATTCCAGATCTTTTGAAGAAACTGAGCCTTTGTTTTTAAGCATTAATTGCTGAACAGCTTTGATCAGCTCATGATCGGAACTGATTTTCCCGGCAAGGAATTTCGTAAAGAAATGATTCAGTTGAGTGATAATAAATTCAGGATCTTTTCCTGTTAAAAGGTATTCCTGAAATGGTAACAATTCATATTTTAAAATATCTTCAGCTGAAATAATCTGGTTTTTGGCTTCTTTTGAAGAGATTTTAAGAAGCATATTAAGGAAATAAGGCTGAAAAACTACAGCAATCATAGAAAATGCTCCTTCTGCAGTAAAATCTTTGTACCCGGCAGGCTGTCCATAGAAAAAAGAAGGCGGAAGATGATCCTTTGAAATACCTGTATAAAGGCTCTGACTCCCTGACAAAATCAATCCAGTGCTGCCATCAGTAAATAACCTGAGGTTTTTACATTTACTTCCTGCATCCTCCAAAAAGATGTAATGCCGGATATAAGATGACAAATGCCTGGATGGTTTGATCTGCATTATGTAAAATTACACAGAATAAATATCTTCATTGTATAATTTAAACGAAAAAATTTAATCAATATGAAAGGAAAAGGCGGCTGATATTCTCGAAGCCGCCAGTAATTTTTATTTCTTCACATCCTCCATTGATGCTCCGAAATTAATATGCAGAACATTCCCATTCGGCGTTACCAAAGCTGGGACAGATTTTACACCTGCTTTCTCTGCTTCTGCAATTTTATTTCTGTCGTTTCCTAAATGTACAATTTCAACATTCTCTGTACCGATAAGATTAACAATATCATGTTCCGCACTTAGACATACAGGACATCCTGCGTGATAAAAAACTGATTTTTTCATAAGGTTTAAATTAATTTAAAAGGGTTTTAATAATATTTTTAAGCTCTTCCGTTTCCTTTTCTGTCAAAGGTTTTAGCGGGCTTCTTAAATTTCCGCCTTCTTCTCCTAAAATATTCAGACCTGCTTTGACTGCTCTTGGCAATCCTTTACTGACAATAAATTTCAAAAGATCAAACTGTCTGTAGAAAATATCTTTTGCTTTTTCCAAATCTCCTCCTTCAATAGCATTGTACAGATTTACATTCAGCTCCGGGATCAGATTGGGGGCTGCAGTACACCATCCTCTTGCGCCGGCAGTAAACGCAGATAATGCCAGAGGATTGGAACCATTGTAGAAAGCAGTTTCCTCACCAAGCTCTTTTCTCAGATAATGCATTCTCTGGATATCTCCTGTACTTTCCTTGATCATGGTAACATTCGGGATTTCCAAAAGCCTTTTGAGAAGGGCCGGTGACATATCTACCCCACTGGTTGCCGGATTGTTATATGCCATGATGGGAATTGAAATTTTACAGGCAACTGCATCATAATGAGCAACGATTTCATCATCTGTCAGTTTCCAATAGCTCATTGGGATAATCATTACGGCATCAGCTCCGGCTTTTTCAGCAAATCTGGCATGATGGATAGTTTTTTCTGTTGTAAGATTGGATACTCCAACCAATGTTGGAACTCTTCTGTTAGTCTGTTGTATGGAAGCTTCTGTTATGGCTTCTTTTTCCTCATCAGATAAATAAGGCATTACTCCTGTACTTCCTAATGGCGCAATTCCGTGGCTTCCGGAAACGATAAGTCTTTCTACTAACTTTTTAAAAAGAGGAATATCTACTTTTTCATTCTCGTCGAAAGGCGTAATGGGATAAGCAATGATTCCTTTGAATGGAATATTTTTCATGTTTTGTTTATTTAAATTTAAAATGATTTGCAGAATCTTTTAAGAAAATTTAAGCCGTCAGGAGATCAAATTAAGTTATCGTTGAGTTTAAAAATCTCTCTTTCATCATCATACTTTTATGATGAGATTTTAAACTTAATTAAGAAATAATGGCTGGTTTGGTTTTAAACTTAAAATCAGAATGATCTTCCTGACGGACTTAAACTTTATCTGCCCCTTAATAATGCAGTTATATTAAAGATCTCTTCCCTCTTCTTCTCTCAGGGCTACTCCCAGGTTCTGTAACTGTGGTGCATTTTCACAGGCTAAATATTTGGCAGGTTCTGTATCACTAAGGTTCTGGTGTTTATGCCATGCCCATGAAGGAATATATACAGCGTCACCTGCTTCCCAATGCACTCTTTCATCCTCTACTTCCGTCCAGCCTTTTCCTTCTATCACGTACAGTACAGTTTCGTAAGTGTGGCGGTGTCTGTTGGTTTGCTGTCCCGGAGTAAGACCGCCAATCGTCATACTTACATTTTTGCTTGGAAGGTCTACGAAGAAAACCGGATGTTTTCTTTCCGTTGAAAACTGGTTGTGCTCTCCAGCATTTTCAACATTTTTATGGATCAGATGGGTTGGTTTTACATACTTTGGTCTTGCAAACGTTTCGTGAAAATCTTTTGAGCTGAAATTTTTCTTGTCCATGATGTTTAAAATTTTATATGTTTTGTGCTTTATTGCCTGACAAAATTACCTTACATTTGGACTGTTTAAATGATTCAGTTTTTATATTAATTGGTAGTCCAGATGCTTCGTCCTTGGAAATTAGAATTTGAAATAGATAAAAAGCTTGAAAAAGCGGTTTACCTGCAGATTGCAGATACTATTATTACGGATATACGTTCCGGAAGGCTCAAAGCAGGCGATACACTTCCTGGAAGCAGAAATCTTGCAACAATGCTGAAGATTAACAGGAATACTGTGGTTGAAGCCTATCAGGTGCTTATTAATGAGGAATGGGTGGTCTCTAAAGAAAGAAAAGGAATCTTTGTATCTGACAGGCTTCCGGCGTTGCATGAAACTCCGGACAATAGAAGTAAGGAAACAGAAGATGATTCATCAGCATTTAGTACAGCAATAATTAATTTTGATGATGGGCATCCGGATAGCAAAATAGCTCCGGTTACTGAACTGGCGAGAGCATACCGGCAGATCTTTAACCGAAAAGCGAAATGGCAGATGATGGGTTATGGAAATGAACACGGAGACACAGAGTTCCGTAAAACCATTTCTCAAATGCTGAATCATCAGCGGGGAATGCATATCAGCGAAAATGAAATTTCGATTACGAGAGGAAGTCAGATGGCTATGTTCCTGACTGCTCAGTGTCTTTTAAAGGAAGGAGATCAGGTTATTGTAGAAAATCCGGGATATAAACCGGCCTGGAAAGCATTTGAGTATGCAGGAGCAGAATTACTGGCTGCTGCAGTAGATGATGAAGGAATCAGTATTGAAGATATTGAGAAACTTTTAACCGGAAACAAAAATATAAAAGCCATATATATTACTCCTCACAGACAATATCCTACAACGGTTACTTTAAGTTTAGCACGACGACTTAAATTAATAGAACTCTCAAACAACCATGGAATTACTATTATCGAAGATGATTATGATAATGAGTTTCATTTTGGTTACCGCCCTATTCTTCCCGTTTCCAGTTTTGCTGAACTTAACAGCTATGTTTACGTAGGTACATTGAGCAAAGTAGTTGCTCCGGCTTTAAGAATTGGTTATCTGGCATCCAAAAATCCAAATCTGCTTCAGAAAATAGGTGATTTGAGGAAAATCATTGATGTTCAGGGTGATGTAATTATGGAACAGGCAGTTATGCAGCTGATAAAAGAGGGAGCCGTAAAAAAACATATTAAAAAAGCTACCGTCCATTATAAAAACAAAAGAGATTTTGTATACAGCCTGTTGGAAAAATATTTGAAAGATATTGTTGATTTCACCCTACCTGAAGGAGGTCTTGCTTTCTGGATTGTTCCAAAAGAAGATCTCAACTGGGATACTGCAACAGCTTCATTGCTGGAAAAAAGCATTAAAATTATTCATCCTAAACAGTATAGTTATAATAATATCATTAACGGATTCAGGCTCAGTTATGGCTCACTTTCTCAAGAACAGCTGGAGAAAAGCATAAAAATAATTTCCGAAGTTCTCAGATATCAAAAAGCAAAGTCTAAATAAGCTTAATAAAATAAAAATCTGCTTAATCTGCACAATCTGAGAGAGTTTAAAATTGATTTTTTCTTTTTTTGTCTCTCAGATTGTGCAGATTAAGCAGATCTAAAGTTTTATATACAAAGAATCTATTCTACTTCAAAAACAGCCTGTATTTCCACTGAAGAATTCACAGGAATAGATGAAGCTCCTAAAGTAGCTCTGGCGTGTTTCCCTTTTTCTCCAAAAACTTCTACTGTAAGATCCGATGCTACGTTCATCAGGTCTGCATGTTTCGTATAATCGTCTTTTGTATTGAAAATACCTGTCAGTTGCACGCATTGTTTTACCCTGTTGAGATCTCCACCTACAGCTTCTTTTAAAACAGCAATAACGTTAAGCATTGTTGCTCTTGTTGCTTCTTTTACCTGTTGCTCATTAACGTCAACACCTAATTTTCCGGGATTTAAAATTTTTCCCTCTTTCAAGGCAACCTGGTTGATGAATACAAGGTTTCCGGAACGTACAAAAGGTTTATAATTTCCGGCAGGCTGTGGAACCTGTGGCAGAATAATATTTTTCTGTTTCAGAAGATCATTAACATCCTGGGTTTTTTCCGGGGTTGCAGCTGCTATTTGCTTTTTAGAAAATGTACCTTTTAAAGCCAGAGCAGTTTTAGCAAAATTTCTTCCCTGAAGTTCTGCCAGTCCGCGTTCATCTTTTGTAGGTCGTTCAATATCTTTCAATGATGCCATACTTGTTACTCCTAAAACCGTATTCCCCTGGGGAATTGTTTTATTGATATTTTCGGTTCCTCTGATCCCGTTGGAAACCAATACCATTCCGTGAACGGCTAAAGTATTCCAGAAGGCATTAAGGGCAAGCTCTTTTCCTGCTCCGCTTCCTGCAGACATAAAAACAGTTGCAGGCATTCCTTCCAGTGAATGATTGGTCCATAAATTAACTGTTTTAGACAGAAACTCGCTCATTCCTGTGCTGATATTTCCAAAATAGACCGGAGATCCGAAAGCAATTCCATCATAAGAAGGCAGCTCATTCACTGATGCTACAGGAATATTTTTCAGCTTTGGATTTTGGGATTCTTTTACCTGTTTAATCACTGCTGTAGCATTTTTATTACTCTCGATACCGGATGCTACTTCTTTTGCCAGTTCATAGGTTCCTCCATTATCCGAATGGATGAGAACCAATATTCTGGCTTTATTGTCCTGTGCCATAACTGTAGTGATTTTTAATAATAAAATTAATACAAAAACTGTACTTAGTTTCTTCATCTTTAATTGAATAAATAATTGCATTACAAAATTAGTATTGTCGTTTTTATTAAATTTGCCAAAAATTCCATGCAGAACGACATGATAAAATGCGGTTTAAAAGAACAGACCAACAGCGGATTTGTAGATACTATTGAAAAAGAAGCCTATGTCTGGTGTGAAAAAGACTGGAAACATGACGATCATGAACATGCTCATCAACGTGCCCAACTTACTTTTGTGGAGGAAGGATACCAGTATTTTCATATTGAACAGAAAATCTATATTGTACCACAGCATCATGTCATCTGGATTCCTTCTGGAAAAGCACACAGAATTACCTCGGAGGCAAAAACGGTCAATTTAATGGTCTTTTTATTTAAAACTGTTTTTAATGATGAATTTTACCGGAATGTTCATGTTTTTGCAGTTCCTCCGGTTTTGAAAGAAATGCTTCTGTATGCTTCCAAATGGAATCAGCTGATTGAAGAAGATGAAGAGCAGGATCTGTTCTTTAAAGCTATTTTAAAAAGTCTTCCAAATTTCTGCAAGGAAAGCAGCTATCTTGAGATTCCTGTTCCTTCTGATGTAAGGCTTATTCCCGTTTGTACTTATATCAAATCAAATTTTAAATACAGCTTACATGCTGATGAACTGGCAGAAAAAGCAAAGATGTCCGTAAGAAGCCTTCAGAGAATATTTAAAAATGAAACAGGAATTACCCTTCAGAAATACCTTCAGCTTGTAAGGATACTGAAGAGCATAGAATTGCTTGACACACAGCAGTATACTTTAAGTCAGATTGCTTATAAAGTCGGTTATCAGAGCCTGTCCGCTTTTACCACTTCCTACTATTCGATTATGAAAACAAAACCTAAAGTGAAAAAGATCAGTTAAGATTTACTTTTTAATTCATTCATCAGAAACTATTTTAAGATCAGGAGCTGGTTAATTTCGCTTTTAAAGCATCCAAGAATAAACTCTGTATAATATAACTGGGCATTAAGAGCTTGTGTTTTGGGATGCAGTTCCAGTTTTTTGGTCAGGATAATTTCTCCTTTATAGGAAAAGGCAAAATAGGTAAAGATTTTATATGATGAGTTTCTGATTGGCGTGCAGTAACCTGTTGTAGCAATTGACCAGTCAGAATCAAATATTTTGGCTACACTAAGGGCCATGGTCCGGGCAATGGCTTCTGATACACAATCGCATTCCTCGGCTTCTTCTTTTTCTACATTCAGGAGTTTTATTTTTTGTTGCAGTGTATAGGCTGTCATTCCACCGTTGTAAAACAGTGTGGCATTGGGCATTTGTGAAAAAGCCAGCTGCAGGCATCCTGATGTAACGCTTTCTGCAATGGAAATTGTCTCACCTGCGGTCATGAGAGACTGGCTTATGTATTCTAAAAGACTTTTCTGAAATTCCATAATTTTAGATATTTAGTGGTGTGAAGGTGTTAAAAAGTAAAACTACAATCATTCTGTTCCTGTTCTGCCCTTTTCCAGAGTACTTAACAGTTTGCTGAGATATTCTTCTTCTTTTAATACTTTATAATATGCTGTTTTGGCATATAGAGTGAAGGATGTATTTTCAATATTTATTTCTGTATTCTTCAGATTGGACGGAGAAGAGGTTCTTTCATTATGATACTCCCGGATGTTCAGAATATATTCTTTGGTATAGGTGTCGATTACGTTTTTCAGAATATCACATTTTGCATTATTTTTTATCTTTTCCAATGATTTGATTAGGAACGCGGTAACTCCGTAAAAATTGATCACGCTCGGAAACAGAGATTCATTCTCTATCACATTGTTCTTATCATTCAATCCGGAATGCTTTAAAGTGTCATTTTCAAATATCATATTCTTAAAGGTTATCAGTTATCGGAAATTTTTAAATATTTCTCAAAATAGTTTAATGAAGTTTTTATGTTCAGAGTTTTATAATCTTTTGGCAATCCATATATTTGAGTAACTGTGGTTTTAGCCTTGCTTTTTTTCAACATCAATTTCTTTGAACTGCTGTAATTTTCAGTATTTGTTACCGAATTCTATAAATTAATAAGAATGAGTATCACAGTACAACTGCTGTTCAAAATTGTACAGCAAATAAGTTTGAATTTATAATTTGTCTGAAAGCTAAAAGCTTTAACTGCCCTTACTGAGGTCTTAAGAATGGTGTTGAAACTCGATATCTCAAATATACGCCTGAATAACTCACTTTTTTATGATCGAGGTCATAAAAGCCTTTATTAATAAATTAGTTTTCTGTTTTCTATAGTAATATTTCCTTCTTTCTCCATTTTTTTCAGGGCCCTGATCACTGTTTCTACGCGCAATCCTAGCAGATTGGCAATCTGCTGTCTTGTAAGCTCTACATGGAAGCAGCTTCCACAGCTGTCATCATGATAACTCTTCAGATAATTCAGAAGTCCGGTGAGTCTCGAAGTAGGATTCAGAGATGCCATATTCTGCAGCATAATCGCCTTGAAATAAAGCCTTTGAGAAAGACATGCATTCATTTCCAAAGAAAGTTTAGGTTCCACTTTTATTAATTTCAGAAACTGATCCTTAGGTACTCTTATAATTTCTGAAGGTATAATGCAGGTTGCATCCATCGGATAAAACTTATCCAAAAAGAGCATTGAATCCCCAAAGCTCTGTTTCTCTCCAAAAATGTTATGGATGAGTTCTTTTCCTTCACTATCATAATTATTCAGTTTTACCTTTCCTTTTAGGATCTGGAAGTAATAAACAGCATAATCTCCTTCTCTGTATATAATCTCACCTTTTTTATATTGTTTAAGTTCTCCTCCGTATGAATACAGAACTTCTTCGTCTATATTCATGCAGCTTATTGTTTTCATAATGACTTCTTTATTTCTTATGCACTGAAATTAAATTAGAAATTTATTTACTGAATGCAAATATTGAACCCTGTTGATTATTTAAATAGTTAAATAAAGCTTAAATGATTACTAAAATACGCCACAATTATACTATTAATTAAATTTTTGTGGTAGAAATAATTTATAGATTAATATATTGGTAAAATTAATAAACAATACAAATACTCAGAATAGTAAAAGCCTGCTTTTATTAAAGCAGGCTTTCAATCTGTGATAACTATTTTTTTAGCCTTAAATTATTTCGCAAATTTTTTAGTCCCTGCCACACATAAAATAACCCCAACAGTAACACCAAGCATTCCTATACTAACCTGCTCATGAAGGAAATATGCAGCCAGTCCCAGTCCGAAAAAGGGTTGCAGCAACTGCAGCTGTCCCACTGTAGCAATACCTCCCTGTGCAAGACCTTTATACCAGAATATAAATCCAATGAACATACTGAAAAAAGAAATATAGGCCATTCCAAACCATCCCTGAAAACTAACGGTCCCAATATTATCAGGAAAATAAATAAAGAATAAAGGGATCATAATGGGCAGTGCAATTACTAAAGCCCAGGAAATTACCTGCCATCCGCCTAAAGTTTTGGATAGTTTAGCTCCTTCAGCATACCCCATTCCACACAAAATAACGGCAAGTAGCATAAGGATATCCCCTACAGGAGAAGCTGTAATTCCCTGCGCAACAGCATAGCCGATGACCAGGAGGCTTCCTGCAACCGAAAAGAACCAAAATATAGGATGCGGCCTTTCTCCTCCACGAAAAACCCCGAATACTGCAGTTGCCAAAGGCAGCATTCCCAAAAACACTATAGAATGGGCAGAGGTAAGATACTGAAGCGCCAGCGCAGACAGAAGCGGAAAACCCACTACACAGCCAAGAGAAACCAAAAGCAAGGGAATTAGCTGGCTTTTAACAGGGCGTTTTTCTTTACCGATCCATAAAACCATAAAAGCTAATATTCCTGCAACAGCGGCACGGACTATTGTTACAAAAATAGGGCTCATTTCCATTACGGCTAACTTAGTAGCAGGCAATCCGCCACTAAATAATACTACACCTATAAAACCATTAATCCATCCGCTTATATTTTCATCTTTAGATATCTGTCTTGTCATCATTTTCATTATTTTTTTGATTATTCAAAATTAGAAATCAGAAATGGATAAACACAGTCTCAGTTTTGTATATTTGCATGAGCACAGTTCAAAAAATGAGCAAAGAATTTATCTATACAGAAATTGCTGACGGAATTGCTTCCCAGATCCGCAATGGCGTACTGAAGGCAGGTGACAAACTTCCTTCCGTAAGAATGTTGTGTCAGGAACATCAGGTAAGTATGAATACAGCCAAACGTGTTTTTCTCGAGCTGGAATCACAATCTTTAATTGAATCCAAGCCACAGTCCGGCTATTTTGTAAGCAGGCTGATGTCTGTAAAACTTCCTCTTCCGGAAGTAAGCCGTCCGTCTTTAATTGCCAATAATGATGAGCCTGATGAACTGATCAGCAAGGTTTATGAGAATATGGGCAAGAAAGGACTTACCTTTTTCTCTATCGGAATTCCTTCGGGAGATCTTCTCCCACAGGCTAAATTAAAGAAAGAAATCATCAATGCAACCCGCGAATTAAGAGAAGGCGGGACAGAATATGAGGAACTTCAGGGAAATTTAAAATTAAGGAGAATGATTGCTGTCCGGTCGTTACAATGGGGTGGAAATCTCAGTGAAAATGATCTGGTTACTACAAACGGTGGTATGAATGCACTCTCCTTTTGTCTCATGGCTTTAGGGAAACCCAGTGATACCATTGCGATTGAAAGTCCCTGCTATCCAGGTATTTTACAATTGGCGAATGGTTTGGGGCTCAATGTGCTTGAACTTCCTACCCATCCAACTACAGGCATTGAAATTGAAGCTTTAAGAAAAGTAATTCCACAAATTAATCTGTGTCTGCTAATTCCTAATTTCAACTCTCCGTTAGGAAGCTGTATGCCGGATGAGAATAAAAAAGAAATTGTAAAAATACTTTCTGAAAACAATATTCCTCTGATTGAGGATGATGTATATGGTGATCTTTATTTTGGGTCCAGCCGTCCGAAATGCTGTAAATCGTTTGATAAGGACGGAAATGTACTGTATTGCAGCTCCATTTCAAAGACATTGGCTCCGGGATACCGTGTAGGATGGATTGCTCCGGGAAAATATAAAGATAAAATCATGAAGCTTAAGCTGCTCCATTCTACTTCATCTATTTCTATTGTTAATGAAGCTGTAGCCAATTTCCTCAAGTCAGGGAGATATGAAAAGCATCTCCAGCAAATGCGCAGGGCGCTTCAGAATAATTATCAGAATTATGTGCAAACCATAGCAGAATATTTTCCTGAAGGCACAAAAACAAGCCGCCCGCAAGGAGGTCTTTCTCTTTGGGTAGAATTCGATAAAAATATCCGCACAACTGAACTTTATGATCTGGCTATTAAACAGAACATTAGCATTGCTCCCGGCAGAATGTTTTCCCTTCAGAATCAGTTTGAAAACTGCATGCGTTTATGTATTGGACTGCCATGGACGGAAGAAACCAGATTATGCCTGCAGCAGGTCGGAAATCTTGCGAAAAAGATCTGATATTATCTGTCTGGAACAAAGTTTTTTCTGGCCAGTTCCTTTCTTACCCTGCTTAAACTTTCAGGGGTGATACCAAGATAGGAAGCAATCATCCATTGTGGCACTCTGAGAAGAAGATCAGGATACATTTTAATGAATTTCATGTATCTTTCTTCTGCAGTTTCGCCCAGTAAAGAATTGATCCTGTTCTGAAGGCTTCTGATGTGCTTTTGCAGAAGGAAATCACTTCTTTCTATACTGTTCGGGAACTGTTCTACAAGTTTGTTGAAGAAGTCGGGATGAAGAAACAGGACTTCCGTATCTTCTACGGCTTCAATATAGTAAATGGATTTTTCGTTAAAATAAAGACTGCTTCGGTCGGAAATCAGCCAGCTTTCGGGAGCAAACTGAATAATATGTTCTTTTCCGTTCTTGTCTATGGAGTACATTTTAAGCAACCCTTTTTCCACAAAGAATATATGCCTGCAGATTTCACCATACTGTAAAAGAAACTGATTTTTAGGAATTTTCTTTACCTCATAGTGTAAACTGCACATGTTCACTTTTTCTATAGGAACATTTAATACTTTGGCTAAATAAGTGTTTATATTCTTCATTATGCAATCTGGCTTGTGGATATGTCTTCATGTGATGCACTGTTGATGACCTTCCCATCTTCAATTACGATCAACTGCGGGCTTTCATGCCTGATTCCTAGATCTTCAGATATTTTATTTGAAACCAGTCTATGTTCCAGCAAATCTAGGTAATATAACTCTACTTTATTATCTAAATTATCTATTTCTTTCTCAAAATTTTTCAATACAGTTTTGCTGATGAAGCATCGCGTTGAATGTTTGAATATAGCAATTCTATGGTGATGGGAGTTTTCAATTGCATTGGCCAGATCTCCCACAGTTTCCAATTTTTTCCAGAAAGATTTATGATCAGGGGCCGCCTCTTTACCTCCGAATATTTTATCAAAAAAACTCATACGTTAAATTGTTTTAAATGGTGATCAAGATGCTTGTATTCTAAAAATCCCCAATCTTTTTCATTCATTTTCCCGAATAATCTGTGACAGCCCGGAAGATCTTTATTTTCAGATGCTGTCCGGAAATCTTTCAGTGTATTCAGAAGATTGGTTTTTGATACATCAAAATCACACCCAAAATTAACGATTAGTTTTTGAAAAGTAGGCATGTTTCGGGGAATTCCGTTATTAAAAATCTGCATTTCTATTTTGGTTACCACTCCTATGGTTTCAAAAAAGATATTAATCCTAGGAAGTTCAACCTTCCTTAAAGCTACCTTAAGAACAAGATCACAGTGTGTTAACATCTGGGAAGCATTCATTTTCCCCCATCTTCGCGGAGTATTTTCATTAAGCAAAGAAATTCTGTGAATAATTTCCTCAAAATAAATCGGATTGTGCAGACTTTTCTTTACCACCCCTTTTCCCTCTTCAGATTTTCGATGTGAGCAAAATGATGATTACAATGCCAGACATACAGAGCAAGATAGTTTCTCAGATCATAATCCTGGTTTTGTTCAGGATGATGGTAAGTTCTCTCGAACTGTTTATTTGTAAGGGTCTTAAGCAGAGCAGCCCATCTCTGATGCGTTCCTTTTATCATTCTCATCGCAGGCTTTATCGGCATATTTACACTGTCCTGAAGCTCTGCCCATTTGGCTTCATCATAAGGTCTTATGGTAGGATTATCCTCTGTTAAGGCTAATTTAAGACGGATAAAACTGTTAATGTGGCTGTCAGCAATATGATTAATAAGCTGCCGAACAGTCCAGCCACCTTCCCTGTAAGGAGTATCCAATTGATCATCAGAAAAGTCTTCTACTAAGTTTTTAAGCTTGTCAGGAAAGTTTTTGATGACTTTAATATACTCATCAAGCTTGATATCACAGATATTTTCAGGCTGCTGGTATTCACCTATGGGAAATCTCTTCTGTTCTAAATTGCTCATTCTATTAATTTTAAATTTTAACGTCACAGTTTTGTCCGGTCATTAATTTTTGGACAGTTTTTTTATAATGGTCGTGTAAATTTATCAAAAATTCAAGAATCTAAAATGAAGAAAGCGTTAATTGTATTGGTTGCAGTTTACAAAACAGAATGTCTTCACCGAATAAAAAAGCTTCAATTCTATTAAATTGAAGCTTTTTTATTCTGATATTAATAACCATGCAGATCAATACCTTCTGTTCTTTGTAAAGTTATTTTCCTGCCCATTTTCTTTTGAATAACCCTGAAATGCTGTAATTCAGCATCCGTCAGAATACTGATGGCAGTTCCTTTTTCGTTGGCTCGTCCAGTTCTGCCAATACGGTGAATGTAATCCAGAGGTGAGCGTGGCAGTTCGTAGTTGATAACACACGGTAAAGATTCAATGTGGATACCACGGCCAATTAAGTCTGTAGCTACTAAAATCTGTGCTCCATTTACTTTGAATTCTTCCAGATTATTTCTACGGGCACCTTGCGATTTCTGGCTATGAATAGCTACTGCTTTAATTTTATTCTTTTTAAGCTTTTCCACTAAATTATCTGCAGATCTTGTAGAGGAAACAAAAATTAAAGCTTTTTCAACTTTCTTTTCTTTAATCAAATAACGCAGAAAAGGCCCTTTATTTTCAGGAGAAACATGATAAGCCAATTGCTCAATATTATCAATCTCAACTTCTTCCTTTTTGATCTCAATGATTACAGGATTAATAGATAAACGCTCCTTCATTTCAGAAACTTTATCATTTAAAGTTGCAGAAAACAAAGTGGTTTGTTTCACTACAGGCATCATCGCGAAAAGTTTGTTCATTTCTTCGCCAAAACCCAGCTGAAACATTTTATCCGCTTCATCAATTACCAAATGCTGAATTCCTGAAATACTTAACGCATTATGGTCAATCAAATCCAATAAACGGCCGGGTGTTGCAATAAGAACTTCTACCCCGAACATTCCTTTCATCTGCGGATTGATAGAGACCCCGCCATAAACTGCCATCGTACGTATCTCTCGTTTCAGGTTTTCTGTAAAAGCTCTGAAAACTTCATCAATCTGAATGGCTAATTCACGGGTAGGAACCAATATTAAAACCTGTACATTACGATCTTTCTTAACTTCTGAATTCTGCAGTTTTTCTAAAATCGGCATCACAAAACATGCTGTTTTCCCGGAACCTGTCTGGGCAATTCCCATCAGGTCTTTTCCCTGTAAAATAACCGGGACGGCCTGCTCCTGTATTGGAAATGGCTTCAGATAACCCAATTTGTTTACAGAACGAATGATATTGTGTGATAATCCTAGAGATTCAAATGACATAAATATTTATTTGCTGCAAAGATAAGCTATTGATATTTGGTTTATATCCTGAAACAGATAGTCTTTAAACAAAGACTGATACTAATTTCAAAAAAATTATGGCCGATTTGTCCGATAATTCAGTTTTGGACGGTTTTTTGAGTATTTTTATCAAAATTCGAGAAATCTAAATATGAAAAAAGCGTTAATAATCGTAGATGTACAGAATGATTTCTGTGAAGGCGGCGCATTAGCAGTTCCGGAAGCCAACGAAATTATTCCTTACATCAATGTTTTGATGGAGGAAAATGAATACGACCAGATTGTCCTTACTCAGGATTGGCATCCCGCTGACCATAAAAGTTTTGCCAGCAACAATAACAGAAAAGTAGGTGAAAGTATTATCCTGAACGGTGTTCCTCAGTTTATGTGGCCGGATCACTGTATTCAGGGAACGTTCGGAGCAGAATTCCATAAGGATCTGAACAGGGATAAAGTAACCCATATTATCCAAAAAGGGAAGAATACAGAAATTGACAGCTATAGCGGATTTCAGGATAATAACCATTTTATGAAAACAGGTCTGGATGATTTCCTTAAATATCATGACATCCAGTTAGTTGAAATTGTGGGACTTGCAATGGATTACTGTGTTAAATTTACAGCTCAGGATGCTGTGGCAAACGGATATATCACATGTCTTCATTTCAACGGAACAAAAGCTGTTAATGTAAAACCGGACAATGGCAGAGATGCTATTTATGAAATGCTCCAGAAAGGAGTTACGGTTTTAGGATAGTTTCCGGTAAATGAATTGACGCAATCAATTGTTTCAACTTATATTCATATAAAAAGGCGCAGAAATTTTATTTCCGCGCCTTTAATTTTATAGCTTCATAAAGATAAGTTCAGTTTTCAGAACTATCATTACTTACTGAAGCATTTTAAGATTATTCACTTCCAGTTCTGTAAGGATTCTCCAGTGTCCACGTTTGATGTTTTTCTTTGTAAGGCCTGCAAACATCACTCTGTCTAAAGCTTCCACCTCATATCCAAGTCTTTGGAAAATTCTTCTGATCACACGGTTCCATCCGATATGAATTTCAATCCCGATTTCATTTTTAGGCTTCCCTTCAATGAAAGAGATCTGATCTACTACTGCTACTCCTTCATCAAGACGGATACCTTCAACAATCAGTTTCATATCTTCATGGGTAAGCTTTTTGTCCAAAGTTACATGATAGATTTTTTTAGCATCGAAAGAAGGGTGCGTAAGTTTTTTCGTCATATGCCCGTCATTCGTTAGAAGAATAACTCCGGTAGTAGAACGGTCCAGCCTTCCTACAGGGAATAAACGATAAGGAGATGCATTGGCAACAAGATCCATTACGGTTTTTCTTGCTTTATCATCTTTAGTTGTAGAAATATATCCTTTAGGTTTATTTAAAAGTACATATACAGGTTTTTCCGGTGTAATACCCTGTCCGTCAAAGACTACCTTATCAGTCTTCTGAACCTGATATCCCATTTCAGTTACCACCTGTCCGTTTACTTCTACCAGTCCTTGTGTGATCAGTTCATCAGCCTCTCTTCTGCTGCAGATCCCGGAATTGGCAATATATTTATTAAGACGGATAGTGTCTTTATGAACATCTTTTTCAATCTTGTTCAGCCTTCTTTTCTGTACGAAAGATCTTGCCTTATCATCATTCTTGTCATCTCCGTTGGATGGTCTTCTTCCGTATTTCAGGCTGCCTCTTTCATACTTGTCTCTGGTATCAAAGCTTTTTCCACCTCTTTTTGGAGCCGGTTTGCCAAAAGTCTTTTTCTCACGTCCTTCGCTTGAATTGGTGATATAAGCTCTGCTTTCAGTTCTATCCGCAGAATCTTCATCTCTGCCGGCAGAACTTCTTTTAAAAGATTTCGGTTCAAACTTTGAATTATTTCCCTTATTGTCAAAATTTCTTTCACCAGCTTTCGGGAAAGATTTTTTAAAAGGTTTTGATCCTGAAGAATTTCCAGATCTAGAAGCACGAGAATCATCAGAAGTTTTTCTGGTTGAAGTTCTTGGTCTTTTTGGCCTTTCTGAATTATTGTTATCTCTGCTCATTCTAAAAATTTCTGCAAAGATAGTAATTTAGTTACGAGTTAAAAATTAAGAATCATAACTTTGCAGAATAGTTTTATTTTAATTTTAAAGAAACTCCAATAATGATAACAATATTAAACGATGATTTTTCTCAATTAAATAACTTCCTTCACGAAAAATCTTTCAGCAAGATTTTTATTTTGGTTGATGAAAACACCCATGAATATTGTCTTCCTGTTCTCTTAGGCAATATGGAGACAGACTTAGGCTTTGAAATTTTAGAAGTTGAGGCAGGGGAAGAAATGAAAAACATCCAGACAGCCAACCAGCTTTGGGAGATTCTTACCGAAATGCAGGCAGACAGAAAAGCCCTTGTCATCAATCTTGGCGGCGGTGTGATCACGGATATGGGCGGTTTTGTAGCATCTACCTACAAACGAGGAGTTCAGTTTATCAATATCCCAACCACCCTTCTATCGATGTGTGATGCTTCTATCGGAGGAAAAACAGGGATAGATCTTATGCATTATAAAAATATGGTGGGAACTTTTGCCTTCCCTGAACAGATCTTTATTTATCCTAAATTTCTCGAAACACTTCCTTTTAAAGAATTAAGAAGTGGTTTTGCCGAAATGCTGAAACACGGCCTCATTGCAGACAAGGCTCATTGGGAAAGTCTTATTCAGATTCATAAACTTGATGTGGAAGCGGTAGTCCCGCATATTCAGACTTCAATGGATATCAAACAGGATGTAGTGGAAAAAGATTTTCATGAAAGAAACATCAGAAAAACCCTGAATTTCGGGCACACAATTGGACATTCCGTAGAAAGCCTGTGCCTTAGCCAGGGAAACCCTATTCTTCACGGTGAAGCTGTTGCCATGGGAATGATCTGTGAAGCTCATCTGGCTTATCTTGAAGATCTTATCTCCGAACAGGATGCTGCCGGAATTATTGAAAACATTCAGAGGTACTACCCTTACCTTGATATAAATGATTTTACCGATGAAAGTATTACTGCTCTTTTAATGAATGACAAAAAGAATACGGACAGTAAAATCAATTTCTCACTCCTTTCCGGAATAGGCTCATGTACTTATGATCATCAATGCAGTCAGGAAAACATTTTAAAGTCTCTGGATTTTTATAGAAAACTAAATAATGCGTAATTTATTTATGTAAAAGTCTCTTTTCTATCTATAATTTTAACAAGATGATAATTTAGATTATTTCTAAACAAACGTTTAATAGTTTTATCAATTAACTAAAAATCAATAAATTACTAAAAAGCAGCTTATTATTTAAGTTGCTTTTTTTACTGACTTTTATCATGTGTTTTGTCTTTGGCAAGCAATTTGAAAGATAATCTGCGTCAAACTCAGTAGTAAAAGTTTGGCGGTAGTAAAATTTAAAATTAGAAATAGTAAAATATTAAAAAAATTAAAGTTATGAAAAAGTTAATTTTAGGATTAGCAGTAACTGCAAGTTCACTGGCATTCGCTCAAAAGACTACATCTTCTTCTAACCCGGTAACATTTGGTGTAAAAGGTGGAATGAACGTATCTTCTCTTTCTAAAGACGAAGGTTTAGATGATCAAAAATCTAAAATCGGTTTCAACGCAGGTGTATTTGCTAATATTCCGGTAGCGGAATCATTCAGTGTTCAACCTGAATTATTGTACTCTCAGTATGGTGCTAAATCAGAATATACTGGATTTGGAAGCAAATTTTCATCTTCTACTAAATTAGATTATATCACAGTACCGGTAATGCTCCAGTATAACCTGATCCCTAATCTTTATGTAGAAGCAGGTCCTGAATTCGGATTTATGGTGAGTGCAAAAAACAAAATCAAAAACGAGAACAACGGAGATTCTACCACTTCTGATAACTACAAAGATGATTTAAAAACTTTCAACTTTGGTATCGGTCTTGGTGCAGGTTACTACTTCACTCCAAACTTTGGAATTACAGCTAGATATGTTGCTGGTTTAACAGATACTTTTAAAGATAATTCTGGAGATGCAATTAGAAACAACGTATTCCAGGTAGGATTAGCTTATAAATTCAAATAGTAAGCTTCAACATTCAGAAAACAAATTTTATATTCAATAAGAAAGCCGGATTATTTATTTAATTCGGTTTTTTTTATTATCTAATCGTTAACTGAGCATTTTTGGCAAGGAGTTTGCCTATATAAAATCAGCTGTAAAACTTAACATTTTAATTAATGTTTACAGCAAAAGTTTCTTCATATATAAATTGATTTCAATAGAAAAGGTCAGGTTTATTCATTTAAGCCTGACCTTTTCGCCTTAATCATGACTTTTATCACTTTATTCTCTTTGGCGGGAATTTTGCTGCGCTGTGAAAGACAAGTTTAAACTTTAAAAATCATGAAAAAACTAATTTTAGGATTGGCATTTGCAGGAAGCTTTTTTGCTAATGCACAAGAAAAAACCAAATCTTCTTCTCCGGTAACATTCGGAGTTAAAGCAGGATTAAATGCATCTACTTTGACTCAATCAGATGATAGCTACGATTACAATAGTAATGAGAAAATGAAGGCAGGTTTTCATGCAGGAGTATTTGCCAACATTCCGGTTGCTGAGAAATTCAGTATTCAGCCTGAGCTTCTTTTCAGCCAGCTGGGTTCAAAACTAACAGACAGATACAGTTATTATTCCGGGTCTTATGGATTTACCCAGGAATATGATTATAAATTGACTTTAAATTATATTACCCTTCCGGTAATGGTACAGTATAATATCCTTCCTCAGCTATATGTAGAAGCAGGTCCTGAATTCGGGCTATTATTGAGTGGTAAATCAAAAGGAGACGAAACTTATACAGAGATATCAGGAAATTCAATATCCACAACTCATGAAAGTTTCTCAAATAAGGTTCCTATGGAACTGTACAACAAATTCAATTTTGGGATCGGTATCGGGGCCGGATATTACTTTACCCAGAATCTTGCAGCAACAGCAAGGTTTACAGCAGGTATAACGAATATTTTTAAACCCAATGAAGGAGATGCCGTTAGAAATAATGCATTTCAGGTTGGTATAGCTTACAAATTCAAATAATATTATATATATTTTCAAAGCGGATGCCGGGCTCTTCATGAGCCCGGTATTTTTATTGCCAAAAAGGATCTGAATAAAAAGTCAGGTAAATTTCCTTCTAAAGAATTACCCAATTAGTTTATTAAATTATTGGCTATATTTAATCCAAAACTGGAAACCGCTGCCTCTTATTGGAAAATAACAAAAAGGGTAAACAGTGAAAAAGCAATATGATTACGGGATAAAAAACCTATTCTGTCAAAAAATCTGGTTTAGGTGCTGTAAACAATTTATAATGATGAATTTAATAAAATAAAAACGATGAAAATAATAATGATCAATGTCACAAAACTGACTGATGAAAACGGACATTCTGATTTAATATATACTATTCAGGAAGTAAAAGATATAAAATTACAGACGAAGCTATGAAACGGTTTTTAAAAATACTCAAACGAACACTCATCGTTTTGTTATGTATAATGGCAATCTTCACCATTATCACCTACTTTTATATGAAACAGCCCCAGTTCGGAGCATTACCTGAAGGTAAAAGACTGGAAATGGTAAAAAAATCGCCTCATTACAAAAATGGAAAATTTAGAAATTTTATAGAGAAACCAACTATTTCTGATGGTTACAGCTTTACAGGAGAAATCTGGAAAGCCCTGACAAAAAAATACCCGCATACAGAACCTGTAGATGTACTGCCATCAATAAAAACAAACCTGAAAACAATCCCTGCAGATCGCAATGTTATTGTATGGTTTGGGCATTCTTCTTTCTTTTTACAGCTGGATGGTGTGAAAATTCTGGTAGATCCCATTTTCAGCGGAAATGCATCACCATTACCTGGAAGCGTAAAAGCTTACAAAGGCAGCGATATTTATACAGCAGCTGATATGCCTGAGATAGATTATATGCTCCTTTCGCACGACCATTATGATCATCTGGATTATGAAACAGTAAAAGCATTACAGCCTAAAGTAAAGCATGTGATATGTGGTCTCGGAGCAGGTGCTCATTATGAAAAATGGGGTTATAGCCCTCAGCAGATCGTGGAAAAAGACTGGGGTGATAAAACACAGATAAAACCTGGCTTTGCCATCTATGCCGAAAGCACACACCATGATGGAGGAAGAAATTTCACAAGCTCGCAGGCTTTGTGGCTGTCATTTTTCATTCAGTCTCCAACTATGAATATTTATTACAGCGGAGATGGAGGTTATACCGACCGTTTCAAAAAAATTGCAGAAAAATATCCATCTGTTGACTGGGCTATTATGGAATGCGGACAATACAATAAAGCATGGCAGTCTGTACATGAACTGCCTGAAGAAGTAGCTTTGGCAGCCACGGAACTAAAAGCTAAAAATTTATTGCCTGTTCACCATTCCAAGTTCACTTTAGCCAAGCATCCATGGGATGAACCGCTGAAGCAAATTACAGCATTATCAAAAGCAAAACCTTACCGGCTTGCAACACCAATGATAGGAGAACTGGTAGATTTGAATGACAGTTCACAAGTGTTCAAACAATGGTGGAAAGATGTAAAATAACAGACAATGAATAGTCCTGCATTTATTTTTAAATTGATTCAGGATTTAAAGGTTCTTCATCTTTCTTTGGAATCACAGCAAGAAAATATCAGATAAATGAAGTTAGTTTACCGGAATATTCTTTCTTGAATCTCATTAAAAGCATTAATCCTCTCAATATTTTTTATGATATATTTTCAGGTTTTGGCATTCCATTAATCATTAACATAAAGTTTATTTAAGTTTAAAATTATTTAAAAAACAGGATTTTCATAATATAAATTTTCATAAAAAACAGTTAAAAGCACCAATAAAGCAATCCCTAAAACCGTCGGTAACACCCTTCATACAAGGCTTTTCCAACTTTGGCAAGCATTTTGCAAAATAAATCAAGTCTGATTGAAAAATCAGATGAGAAGTAAAATAGTAAAATTAAAAAATAAAATTATGAAGAAGTTATTTCTAGGGTTGGCAGTTGCTGCTGGCATGATGACGTTTGCTCAGGAAACACAAACACAAGAAACGAAAACAGTAAACCCTGAACCAATCAAAAAAGAAAAACAACCAATCAGATTCGGTATTAAGGCAGGAGGAAACTCTTCTTACTTCAGTGAGCAGAAATTAAGCCTTAATAACCAGAAAATCGGATTCCATGCCGGAGTTTTAGTTAATATTCCACTTTCTCAGAAATTCAGTTTGCAGCCGGAGGTTTTATATAACCAATTAGGGGCAAAAAGTGTGATCTCCTCTACTGATGTAACAACTGGTGATACCAACATCAAGACAAAGAGTGACTACAAAACTACCATGAACTATATTTCGGTTCCTTTGATGGTACAGATGAGACCTACAGAGAAGTTTTATATAGAAGCAGGACCTGAGTTCAGTTATTTCATTAATGGAAAAAATTCTGGAAACAGTACTATTTCTACAACAACAGGAGGTGTTACAACAACCCAGTCTGTATCTAATTCTGAGGATATTAATAAGGATACTGTTAATAAGTTTAATTTAGGGCTAGGTTTGGGTCTTGGGTATGATATTACTCAAAATATCGGGATCAATGCAAGATATATCAACAGTCTTACGGATATGAGAAACCAAAAGCCTGAAGGTACTGAACCATTGAACCACAGAGCATTTCAGCTAGGTCTGAATTACAAATTCTAATCAGATACAACCAATTTTTTAACCCCAAAATGCAGATTACTGCATTATATAAAATAGCCGGAGGATTTTCTTCCGGCTATTTCATTTAATTAAAGAAAATAATATAAAGCCTTATTCGAATATTCGCGGATCATCGCTAATGACTCCATCTATTCCCATATCCTGTAATTCTTTTAATCTTTCTTTGGTATTGACGGTCCATGGTATCACTTTCATCCCCAATGCATGGCATTCTTTTATAAGTTCTGAAGTAACAAGGGTATGCTCCGGACTGTAAATAGTTGGGGTGAAACTTAGAAATCTCATATCTCCTTTTACTCCATTCAGGTGATCAGGATACTGTCTGAATTTCTCTGCAGGTATATTTTCGAAGTGACTCCGTTGCTGGGCCAGTTTCTTGTCATCAACTCTTTCTACCAGCAAAGCAGTCATTATTTCAGGATATTCTTTATGAATAATCTCCAGGGTTCTGGGATCAAATGACTGGATAATTACCCGCTTCTGAATTCCTTTTTCTACAATGATCTTCATCATCAGATCTACAAATTCTTTTGGCTCCGGATGAAATATATAATCGGAGAACGGGCGTGTTTTGGTTTCTATATTATAGAAAGGTAAAGGCCTTTTCAGTTCACGGGCATAAGTTTCACATACATCTATTACGTCTGAGAAAAGAGGTTTCTGAACCTTCATCTTCTTCTGATCAGGATAATTGTTAAGTTTCTTTAAACCTACATCAAATGTCCGGATTTTTGCATAAGGCATATCATAGATTTTATAGTAAAAACCGGAATCTTTCGGAATATAGGTTCCATCGGGTTTTGTTACTAATTCAGGGGAAAGAAAAGCATCATGGGAAAGAATTACTTTTTTGTCTTTCGTGATGGCCAGATCCATTTCCAATGTCGTAACACCCATTTTCAGGGCATTTTTCATTGCCGGAATGGTATTTTCCGGGTACAAAGATTTTCCTCCGCGGTGCGCCTGCTTATCGAAAGACTGAGAGAAATATAACTGAGTAAATACCAGAAAAACTCCTGCTAAAAATACTTTTTTCATATCCTGAATTTAATTTAACAAAAATAAAGTTTGCCCTTCTATTGTATAATACAGGAATATTAAGCTTTTGATACATTTATAAAAACAAAAAGAGCCAGGCATTATAACCCGGCTTCTTTATTTTTATTTCAAATCAATAAAATACTAATTGAATAATTCTACCTCCTCTCCTTTTCCTACAGGATATTCTTCTGTAAAGCATCCGAAACAGTGGTTGGAAGATCCTAAAATCTCTTTCAGGTTATCTGTGCTTAAGAATTCTAATGAATCTACCCCCAGATAATTTCTAAGTTCCTCAGTAGTCATGTTGGCTGAAATCAGATCATCCTTTGAAGGCGTATCTATTCCTAAATAGCATGGTGCAATAATAGGTGGAGAAACGCTTCTGAAGTGGATCTCTTTTACACCTGCATCTTTCAGTATTTTTACCAGTCTTTTGGAAGTAGTTCCTCTTACGATAGAATCGTCAATGATCACTACTCTTTTATCCTTGATTTCAGAAATGATCGGGTTAAGCTTAAGATTAACTACTCTTTCTCTCATTTCCTGCGTAGGAACAATGAAACTTCTTCCGATGTATCTGTTTTTGATCAGAACCGGACGGAAAGGTATTCCTGAAGCTTTAGAGAAGCCTATGGCAGCCGGAACTCCTGAATCAGGAACTCCAATTACAACATCAGCATCTACAGGCGCCTGTTCCCAGATCTTTTCGCCGGATTTCTCCCTGATTTCATATACATTGATATTTTCCAAAGTAGAGTCCGGTCTTGCAAAGTAAATGTATTCAAAAGAGCATATTCTTTGTTTTCCTTTTTCTTCGTTTACCATATAGGAATGAAGTTTTCCCGGCTCATTTTCATTGGTATAAATAATTTCTCCCGGAAGGATATCACGAACATACTGAGCTCCCACAGCATCCAGTGCAACAGATTCAGAAGCTACAACGTACGTTTTTTCGTCAACAGCTCCTAAAACCAAAGGACGGATTCCGTTGAAATCCCTGAAGGCAAAGAATTTATTTCTCGTCATTCCCACTACGGAATAAGCGCCTTCAATTTTCTCCATGGTTGCTTTAATCGCTCCACGAAGCCCTAAATCAAGATTTTTCTGGATTAATCTTAAAATAACCTCAGAATCGGAAGTTGCTCTGAAAACTACGCCCTCAGCTTCCAATTCATTTTTTAATTCTCTGGCATTGGTAAGGTTACCGTTATGCGCTATAGAAAGTATAATCTGGTCATATTCGTTTTTCGCGAAAAACGGCTGGAAATTATACTTCTTTTTGTCTCCTGCAGTGGTATAACGGGTATGACCGATTGCAGAATTTCCCATAAAAGTCTCAGGTTCCTGAATTTCTTTATAAACGTCCAAAACCAGTCCTTCATCTTTCATATTGGTAATTTTTCCATCTTTTAAAACGGAAATACCGCAGGCTTCCTGTCCTCTGTGCTGAAGAGCAAAAAGTCCGAACTGTGAAAGGGAAAACGTATCCAGATCATTATCAGAATACAATCCGAAGATCCCGCACTCCTCATTGGGAGCATCCAGTCTTTCTTCTTCCTGCGTTCTGAAAAGATTCCTTCCGTAGGTCTGGTCTTTAAACTGTTTTAAATATTCACTTTTATGAATGTCTAAACTTTTCATTTCTATTTTTTCTATTCTAGATCTAAGAAGTCAGATTTCAGATTTTTAGACCAAAAACTAACTTCCAATTTTAATTTTGTTTTGCTAACAAATCATTCTCCAGTGCTGAAAATCAGGCATCTGATGTCTGACATCTGAAATTTACTTATTCAGTAAAGTTTTCAGTCTGTTATAGATCTCAACATACGCCTCGGTAACTTCTCCAAGATCTCTTCTGAATCTGTCTTTATCCAGTTTCTTCATTGTATCTTTATCCCAAAGTCTGCAAGTGTCAGGAGAGATTTCGTCTGCAAGGATGATCTCGCCATCAGCAGTTTTTCCTAATTCAATTTTGAAATCAACCAGGATGATGTTCATTTTATCAAAAAGATCGATCAGGATTTCGTTGATATCAGAAGTAAGCTCATACATTTCGTCAAGCTCTTCATAAGTTGCAGCTCCTAAGAAAACAGCATGGTGATCATTGATAAGCGGATCTCCCAATTCGTCTTTTTTGTAGCAGATATCGAAGATCGTAACAGGAGATTTAATTCCTTCCTCTACTCCTAATCTTTGAGCCATGCTTCCTGCAGAGTAGTTTCTTACTACCATTTCCAATGGAATGATAGACACTTTTTTTACCAGCTGCTCTCTTTCGTTCAATTGTTTAATGAAATGAGTTTTAACCCCTTTTTCATTTAAGTATTCAAAAATAAGAGTGGTGATTGCATTGTTCATTTCACCTTTAAGATCCACAGATCCTCTTTTCTGAGCATTAAATGCTGTAGCGTCGTCTTTAAAACGTACCACTACTTCATTAGGATTATCGGTAGCAAATACCTGTTTTGCTTTACCTTCGTACAACATTTCTTTCTTTTCCATTTCTAAATTCGTATTAGTTAGATTTATTTTATATTACTTAGTTAAAATTCCTGTTAATACAGCCATTCCGAAACTCAGCAGTGTACCGATGAGTACATATTCCGTAAGTTTTCTCTGCTTGGCCTGTGCCAGATCACTGAATCTGAAAACCGATTTTGCAGCGACCATAAAACCTACCCCTTCCCAGTGATTCACCATAATAAAAGTGAAAACAAGAAGACGTTCCAAAATCCCGATATATTTTCCTGCACTCGATAGAGATTCGGTCTGTAAACTGCTTTGTGTTTCCGGAACCGGAGTCCACGAAGACAATAATATTTTAATAAAGATGGAAGCAGGTGTTGTAAGGAACAGTGCTGCCATTAATATTTTTAAAAATTCCTGATTCTGTAAAAAACCAAAGCTGAATTCTTTGAAATAGAATGAAATTCCTGCAATCACAAGAATATGCAGCATCTGGTCAATAAAAAACCATCTTTTCTTAGTTTTTATGGTCTGGAAGAAAAGTTTTGAGGCATCAATAATGAGATGAGTACCCCCAACCAGCAGTGAAACCCACCACAAGTCTGTATTCCAGAGAAAAATAAAGCTTAAAACAGTGTGGATCAGAACATGAAGATACAAATAAGGGCTTTTCAGCTTACGGCGTTCTTTATCTGCAACCCAAGAGTTTGGCTGAAGAATAAAATCTCCGAGTAGATGTGCCAATATGAGTTTAATAAAGATCATGCTTACAGTTCTGAGATTTTCTTTTTAAAATATTGGTTGGTTTCTACGATAAGCTCGTAGTTGGCGCGTTTCAGTCTCTGGCTTACCGAGGACTGTGAAATTGCAAATTTCTTTGCAAGGTCTTCCTGTGTGATATCCTGGTTCATAATCATTTCGTGAATGATTTCTGCCGTAGCTACCGTCCAGTTGTCAAAATCTTTTGAAGACCATTTCAGAAGAATATTCAAATCCCTGTCTACGGCTTCATTGGAGGTTTTTATAGAAACGGTGTGGCCGTCACTTTTAAGGTCATTCAGCAGCCTTCCTGAGTTCACGTAAGCCGTTCCGTTGGATTCAGTGATCTTTTCAGAGGAAAAATTTTCTTCACCAATGCCTATTGCGATTCTTACATCTAAATTTTCCTGACTTCTTATAAGAGACTTAATGGCTAGAAAACGCCAGAATACTTCATCAATACTACATTTGAACTGAAACTCATCTCCTCTGTAAATTTCCCATGCGAGCGGTGAACTTCCCCAGTTTTCCAGGAGATTCTTGAGTCTGGTGATCCAAACTTCTGTGTCTGCATGCTGTGAATTTATAATATCACCGGTTATGACCGCTATCATTGTGCAAATATAAGCATAATTACTTATAAATAAAAAATATAAGCAGAAACACTTATAGATATTGATTATTAGTGAATCTGCTTATATCAATGATGCTTTAAACATCAACTTTATGAGTATATTTTATTGCGTCATTGCGAGCGCAGCGAAGCAATCTCTTGTCTTTTAACTTAAAAAGTGTCTTGAGATTGCTTCGCTGCGTTGGCAATAACAGGTTGTTATGTTTTATTTTTTAATAAACTGATAAACTTTATCATCAAGCTTTAAGAAATAAAAACCTGTTGGAAGATATTGTACTGAAATATTTTTCTTATTTCTGAACGGATCCTTTTCAGTAGAAATTACTTTTCCTGAAACATCCAATATCTGAGCTGTTCTAATATCCTGAATTTCTCCGCTTACAAAAAGATCATCATTAACAGGATTAGGATATATTTTAAATTCTTTTGTTGAAGTAATCAGATCAGTTGCGGATAATGTTCCAAGGTTCTGACAGTAATTGGAAGGATAAGAATCCCATTCTCCGATAGTGAATGTACTGTTGGGCTGGTTTATTGTAGTTTTTCTGTACAATGAGATATTGCCATTGGCATTGGATGTATTTTTCAGACCAATTCCATCAACAGTATTAAAGCCTTTATATGCTAATTCCACATACTGACTTCCTGTGTAAGTCATGGGTGTAGAGGCGGTAACAAATTTAGCCTGTAAGTTTGTATAACAAGTAAATGCTGCGTTGGGGTTTAAAACTACAAATGTTTCATTATTGGCAATTTTTCCTTCAAGCTGAAAACTGTCTGAAAAATAATAATTGGTTCCGCTGTAAAACTGAATATTCATATTGTAATTATTCAGGTTAACTTCATGTCCGGTTTTATTAGTAATTTCTATAGCTTTATTATTTGAACTTCCTTCAAGATATTTGGTAATCATTAAATCTTTTGCAAAGCTATCTGAAGCAATGGTAGTTGCAGCCGCACTGTTACTGCCTGGAGACTCCAGATATCCTTTATCATAGGATTTTACGGTAAAATTATAAGTTGTGGATGGAGTCAGCTGATCAATTGTGATACTGGTATTTTTAGTAGTAGCAATAGGTGTTGCAGCACCGTTCAGATAAATTTTATATCCTAAAATATCCGTATCCGTACTTGGAGTCCAGCTTAAATTAACAAAATGGGCATTTTGCTGAACAACCGATAAATTTATTGGAGCAGATGGTGCAACTGCATCAGGAGTTTCAGACCAAATCAAATCTACCCAACCCGGGTTATCAATAAATGGATTCCTATTTTTTTGAATATTATATACAGCATTATTCCTGTCTATTTCCCTTTGTGAAACCGGGTCTAAAGTATTCCATTGTTTTAACATGGCAATATAAGCGGGTTCAAAGGCACGTTCTTCAGTTCCGTCAAGCTGCGATTCATCATTGGCCGGAGTTGTTCCTGCATTATAATTAAACCCGTTCAGCTTTCCTTCATATCTTACAGCGAAATACAGCAATGCTCTTGCAACATCTCCTTTAAATTCATTAATGGGTTCATAAACACGGCCTGTATAAGCCAAACCGGGAGTAGCATCGTTTGCAACTTTTGAACCATTCGTAAAATTATAATATACCGTTGATCCTGCCACACCATAAGGATAATTGGATCTTCTCTGATTGATCCAGCCATCAACCGGTACTACATAAAACAAATCGGAATACATAGGATAGTTACTAATACTTCCTGTACTAAATGTACTTTGCGGTACCATATGTTCTCTATTCCACGCCTGTCCTTCTGCTGTGATAGAACCTCCTCCCTGCAATTGTGCGGAATTATACTCGTATGCATCTGCCCCACCTGGAATTTCTGAATAAATATCCAGTAAGATATAATTTCCACCGGAAGGATTGTTGGTTGTATTATGATCATAATAAACATCCAAATCTGTCTGTTTATAATATTCCTGCAAATCACCATAGTGCCAGTTGATATTCTTTTCAGAAATAATATTGTGCAGTTTGGACTTCAGTGCGTACCCGGTAAGTCCGGCTGTTCCGTCATAATACCCTGCCGGAGCCTGGGCGGAAACGAATGACGAGATCAAAATAATAGGAAATAGAAGTTTTTTCATATCTTAAAAATTGGGAGGCTAAAATAGTAAATTAAAACACTTAAAGTTCCGAAAATTTTATTAAAAAATTATTAATTGTCAAAATATAAAAAATTGATTATTAAAATCTTGCGTATTTGATACTGTATGCGAAATAATTATTTTTGGCATTCCATCAATTTAATTATCTTTGGGAACTAACTATTTTATCTATATGAACACAGAGACTATTGACAACATTAAAATGATAGCAGAAACAGCAAGAGAATTTGCTGAGAAAAATATCAGACCGAATATTATGGAGTGGGACGAGAGCCAGACATTTCCAAAAGATTTATTTCACCAGCTGGGAGAAATGGGTTTTATGGGAATTGTAGTTCCTGAGCAGTACGGAGGTTCTGGTTTAGGCTATCATGAATATGTTACTATTCTGGACGAAATCTCTCAGGTAGATCCGTCTATTGGTCTTTCTGTAGCTGCACACAACTCGCTTTGCACCAATCATATCTATGAGTTCGGAAATGAAGAGCAGAGAAATAAGTGGCTTCCGCAACTTGCTTCAGGAAAAGTGATCGGAGCATGGGGACTTACAGAGCACAATACAGGTTCGGATTCAGGAGGTATGTCTACCACTGCTGTTAAAGATGGTGACGAATGGATCATCAATGGAGCTAAAAACTTTATTACTCATGCTATTTCAGGAGATATAGCTGTAGTAATGACAAGAACAGGTGAAATAGGAGCTAAAAATAATTCTACAGCTTTCGTTTTAGAAAAAGGAATGCCGGGCTTCACTTCAGGAAAGAAAGAAAATAAACTGGGAATGCGTGCTTCAGAAACCGCTGAACTTATTTTCGATAATGTTCGCGTACCGGATTCACACCGTTTGGGAGAAGTTGGAGAAGGATTCAAGCAGGCAATGAAAATTTTGGACGGAGGTAGAATTTCTATCGCAGCTTTAAGTTTAGGTACAGCAAGAGGAGCTTATAAAGCTGCTTTAAAATATGCCAAAGAAAGACATCAGTTCGGAAAAGCAATCGCTGAATTCCAGGCGATCAACTTCATGCTTGCTGATATGGCTACTGAAATTGATGCTGCTGAGCTTTTGATTCAAAGAGCTTCAACACTGAAAAATGCTAAACAAAAAATGACGAAAGAAGGAGCAATGGCAAAATTGTACGCTTCTGAAGCATGTGTAAGAATTTCTAACAATGCTGTTCAGATTTTCGGAGGCTATGGATATACAAAAGACTTCCCTGCTGAGAAATTCTACAGAGATTCCAAACTTTGCACTATCGGTGAAGGAACTTCAGAAATCCAGAGATTAGTAATCGGCAGAGATATTACAAAATAATCTTTTTTAAAATATATACAAATGATTAAACAAGCCCTCCTAGGTGAGTTTCTGTACGAAGCAGAAAGCACAAGAAAACTTTTAAAAGCAATTCCGGACAGTGCCTTAAACTGGAAGCCATCTGAAAAAAACTGGACTACCGGGCAATTAGCTTCTCACATTGCAGAAGTATATAACTGGTACGAGTCCACTTTCAATCAGGATGTTTTCGATATGGGAACATACCAGTATGACAAAGGTGATATTTCCAAAGCTGAAAATATTGTAGCAAAATTTGAAGAAAATGTAGCTAAAGCAAAGAATGTTTTAGAAAATTCAAATGAAGACCATTATTTTAACGAATGGAGAATGGAAATGGGCGGAAATCCACTTTTCCCTCCTATGCCGAAAATTCAGGTAATCCGTTCTTTTTTATACAATCACCTGTATCACCACAGAGGTGAGCTGATTGTTTATTTAAGAGCAACAGGAAATAGTGTACCTGGTTTATACGGACCTACTGCTGACGATCAGATGTAATTTAGACTTATATAATAATAAGTGAATAGCATACGTATTTTGCGTATGCTATTTTCTTTTTTTGAGATAATGTGTTTTTAATTATACGCAATGTATTGCATAATAAACTGAACGCATGTTCTAAAAATTTCTTAAATAATTTTGTTTTTCATAACGTATTTTTTATTAGCTTTGATATTCCACAATCAAAAAGAAAATTTAATATGAAAAAACAATTATCCATGATTGGGATGCTTCTTATTACAGGCATTTCTTTCGCGCAGACTGACCGTCTCTGGAGTGAAGGTTCAAACAAAACACCTTCAAACGTTTTTGAAAACAAAACCTCAATCACAAATCCTAAAGTCTACAATTTAGACCTTACAGGACTGAAGAACGCTCTCGCTAAGGCTCCAAAAAGACTTGCGCCGGGAGAAAAATCAGAAACCATTATCTCTTTTCCAAACTCCGAAGGAAAGATGGAAAATTTTAAAGTAAGGGAAAATTCCAACTTTGATCCTCAGCTTGCCGCGAAATATCCGGATATCAAATCTTACGTAGGCGAAGGCCTTAATGATTCCAATTCAACAGTCTATTTCAGTATTTCTCCGCTTGGTCTTTCTTCGATGGAGATTTATGGCGACAAATCTGCAGTTTTTATTGAGCCTTATACCAAAGATCTGTCTTCTTATGTAGTATACAGAAAGTCAGATAAAAAGGATGATCTCAATAAATTCGAATGTACGGTTATCGACGTAGCACAAAAAGGAGTATCCAACAATAATACTCTAGCTGCAAGACCGAACGCAGATGACGCCAAACTAAGAACATTCAGGCTGGCTCTTTCAACTACAGGAGAATATACAACGTATTTTGGAGGAACTAAAGCAAATGCTCTTGCCGCAATCAACAACACAATGACCCGTGTGAATGGTGTTTTTGAAAAAGATTTTGCAGCAAGAATGGTATTGATCGCCAATAATGATGCTGTAATTTACACCAACGCTTCTACAGATCCATATTCTGCAGCTTCAGGAATGAGCAGCTGGAATTCTCAGCTTCAAAGTACACTGACTTCTGTTATCGGAGAAGCTAATTACGACATAGGACACTTATTCGGAGCTTCCGGAGGAGGTGGAAATGCAGGCTGTATCGGTTGTGTCTGCACCAACGGCTCAAAAGGAAGCGGTTATACTTCGCCTGCAGATGCTATTCCTTCAGGAGATAACTTTGATATCGACTATGTTGCCCATGAAATGGGACATCAGTTCGGTGGAAATCACACTTTCTCCATGAACAACGAAGGAACAGGAGCTAATATGGAACCGGGCTCAGGATCAACTATTATGGGATATGCAGGTATTACCAGCCAGGATATCCAACCGCATTCTGATGCATTCTTCCACGCAATAAGCATCCAGCAGATCACGAATAATATTAAAGCTAAAACATGTCCGGTAAGTACTTCTACAGGAAATTCAATCCCTACAGCCAATGCCGGCCTTGATTATACAATTCCAAAAGGCACACCGTTCATGCTTACAGGAACAGGAACTGATGCCAATGGAGACTCGTTAACTTATATCTGGGAACAGATGGACAATGCATCTTCTTCCCAAACAGGAGCCAGTTCTGCAGCAAGTGCCACTAAAGCATCAGGTCCTACTTTCAGATCATGGACACCTACAGCTTCTCCAACAAGATATTTCCCGAGAATGGCATCTATCTTAACCGGAGCTACAACTACAGCGGGTTCAGAGATTACAGTAGAAGCATTATCTAATGTTGCAAGATCATTAAACTTCAGGTTTACGGTTCGCGACAACAGAGCCGGAGGTTCCGGAAACAATTCTGATGATGCTTTGATTACTGTAAACGCAACAGCAGGGCCTTTCAGTGTTTCATCACAAAACTCAGCAACTACCTACGCAGGAGGAAGTTCACAAACTGTAACATGGAATGTGGCAGGAACAACTGCAAATAATGTAAATGCTGCTAATGTAGATATTTTATGGTCAACAGACAGTGGGAACACATGGACTACCCTTCTTGCCGGAACTCCTAATGACGGAACACAGGCTGTAACCATTCCAAATACATCTACTACTACAGGAAGAATTATGGTGAAAGGCTCAAACCACATCTTCTTTGATGTAAATAATGCCAATATCACAGTGAATGCAGGCGGTGGTACAGATACTGTAGCCCCTACAGCTCCTACCCTTGCTGCTTCCGGAACTACAGCTACGACTACAAACCTTTCCTGGAGTGGAGCTACAGACAATGTAGGCGTTACAGGTTATGATGTATATATGAACGGATCTGTAATCGGAAATACTGCATCTACTACGTATACAGTTACAAGTTTAACTCCTTCAACAACTTACAGCTTCACTGTTAAATCTAAAGATGCAGCAGGAAATGTTTCCCCTTCAAGTAATACGGTAAGCGTTACAACACTTTCCGGAGGTACAGTAACTTACTGTTCATCTTCTGCAAGCAATACGGCAGATGAAAGAATCGGGAATGTGAAATTCGGTACTATTAATAATACTTCAACCGGAAATGCAGGTTATGAGAACTTCACGTCTGTTTCTACTAATGTAACAAAAGGAAGCGCTTATACTATTTCGGTAACTCCAACATGGACTTCAACGGTTTACAGCGAGGCTTATGCGGTGTATATTGATTATAATGGTGATGGCGACTTTACAGACAGTGGAGAATTAGCATGGTCTAAAGCAGGTTCTACAACTACACCTGCAACAGGAAGCATTACCATTCCTGCAACCGCAACTGTAGGCTCTACAAGAATGAGAGTAATGATGAAGTACAGCTCTGCTCCTACTTCTTCATGTGAGGCCTTTACTTATGGCCAGGTTGAAGATTACACCCTGAATATTGTTTCTTCAGGAAGAGGAGACCTTCTTGATACCAAAGATCTGATCACTGATATCAAACTGTATCCAAACCCTGTAAGAGATATGCTACATATTTCTAATACAACATCAGAGGATTATAAAATCTTCGATATGGGCGGAAAACTAATTAATTCAGGAAAACTAGAAAGAGGCAGCGTAAATGTAAGCGGACTTATCAAAGGAGCTTATATGATCCAGATTGGAGAAACTGCCAAGAGATTCATTAAAAATTAATAACCACTAAGTAAACACTTTGGAAGACTGCCTTCGGGCAGTCTTTTTTTATGCAATTCCAATATTTAAATATCTCATATTTTGAATATAAGCTATGATAAAAATACAGTATAAAAAATATATAAAATCTATTCATAATTATTTATTTAAGTAAAATTAATCAAAATTTAAAAAATTTAATTTAAATTTATCATTCAAATTTCTTGGTACCGCTACCCGATCAGATTGGAGCCAAATTCTGACGTTAGATTTTTATCTTATTAATGAACGATTTTCTCTTCTGAATTTTATTTCCTGAAAGTTCGCTTCTTGTAAGTAAATTATTATTGAAATAAGCTTAAACTACAAAATACTTTTCGCGTAGTTAAATCGCACCTCAAATCAAAACCGGATTTTATAAGAACAAATAATCATAAAAACTTTTACCATGAAACATTTATTTAAGTACATCTTTTTTATAACCGCTGTATTCTTTTCGGCGGCCTGTAGTTCGGACAGTGAAGAAATAAACAATCCAACGGGAGTTGTTACCCATGTATTCTATAAAAATGCAGATGAATTTGCATTAACTTATGATCCGGCAGGAACGGTAAGCCAAACCATCAGAAATCAGGCATTTGATTTATACAAACAAGGTAAATGGAGCGAACTGGAAGCACTCTTTAATGCCAACAACCTCAATGGCGGATGGCCACCTGCAAACGGCGGTTATAACATTTTTGATGACGTTCCGTTTCAGGCCGGACAAAAATTTGACAGATACAGCGGAACTGTCGGCAGCTATGATGGTACAGGAGTTCCTACTTTAGGAGGCAGTTTTACAAGTCCTATTATAAACGGATATGTCTATACTTTCTCACAAAGAGCCTTAAACCAACCGGAAAATAAATATGATTTTTATTATGAAATAGATGTTCTGAATAATTTACTACCTTTCAAATCTCAGGTAGCCGATGTAATTCCGTGGTTTAATCAGGTTGGCGGTGGTAAGCAAACCATGTGGAAAATCCCGATTGATGTAGCGACAGGCTATCAGAAAACATGGAATAAACTGGCACAGGAAGGATATGTAAAAATTACTATCAAAAAAAGTCCGAGCGGAAAATACAATAATGTGGTAGGTACCGTTATTCAGCAATAAATAAATTCAGATGTATTCAATATCAAAAAAAATAAGCATAGGAAAACAGGTAAACGTTTCAAAAAATCGTTTCATCAATGATGAAATCATACCGTCTGCAACAACAAAATTCACGTGCTGCGATTGCGGTCATGAAAATGTAATTGAGATTTCTCCATATAAGTCAGGATTTCCTATCTCTCAGATCTATAATGATGATCAGGTTTTATCCAGAAATGAATTACTTAAAAATAAGATGGTTACCGAAACTTCACAAAGAATGCTCCATTTCGGAGATTTAACGGTGCGTGATTTACCTACCCTGTATTTCGGAACAGACTGCCAGAATTGCTATTCAAAATATTTCTGTGTGTTCAGTTATGGAGAATGGCAGCCGGGATTAACACTTTTAAATATTTCAGGTATCTGGAAATATGAAAAGCCGGAGTCATCTGATTTAAACCATTAAGGAAAAACCACAGTTCAGGCTGTGGTTTTCTGTTAAAAAAGTTTACAGCCAATATTCAATTTTTATCTGAAGAGATATGCAGGTGCATTACAAAATTTCCAAATTCGTTTTCTATCTTTGCTGTAAATAATAAAATTCATGGATAAAATTGACAGTCTGAACCAAGTTGCAGAATTCCACACTACTTTTAAAGCCCCTATTTTAGATACCCCACAAATCCCTTCCCAGGAAAGATGCAACCTCAGAGTTGAACTTTTGCAGGAAGAATTAAATGAATTAAAGCAGGCAATTGCTGATAATGATATTGTAGAAATAGCTGATGCACTGTGTGATCTCCAGTATGTTTTAAGCGGAGCTGTACTGGAATTCGGACTTGGCAATAAATTTGTAGAGCTATTCAACGAAGTACAGCGCTCCAATATGTCTAAAGCATGTGACAATGCAGAGCAGGCAGAGGAAACTGTAGCATTTTATAAAGAAAAAGAAGTAGAATCTTTTTATGAAGAATCAGGAGAGAAATTTAATGTCTACAGAAAAGCAGACCATAAAGTTTTGAAAAATAAATATTACTCCCCTGCGGATTTAAAAACAATTATCGAAAAATAATATGAAAAAATTTATTACTAATATTGTTGCCGTTTCAAGCTTTGTTTTGGCTTCCCAGCAGTTCAGCGCCCAAAAAGTAGTGATGAACCGTGAAGTGGAAACCCAGAATGACGGCAAAATGCTTTTGGGAAATCAGTTCAAAGAGCAGTTTTTAAAAGCTCCGTATGCAGACTGGTATGTGAAAGAACATGATGAATATGCTGTTGATCAGAAAGCAATAAGCGAATTAAGAAAGTCTAAATTCAATACATATTCCCTGACTGTTTTTATGGGAACATGGTGCGAAGACAGCCACAGGGATTTCCCAAGACTGACAAGGATCCTGGAAGAATTGAAGTACCCTGATAATAAACTGACAATTATTGCTGTTAACCGCAAAAAAGAATCCCCTACCGGAGATGAGGTTCGTTATAATATTCAAAAAGTTCCAACCATTATTGTAGAAAAATACGGTAAAGAGATTGGAAGAATTATAGAAATGCCGACTTCCGGATATATTGAAAGAGATCTTGTTGAAATTCTGAAAAAAGACGACAGTTCTGTAATCAAAGAAATATTTAAGAAATAACGTTGAGAAATTACAAGGTAATCATATCATTTGCAGCGGGAATTCTCGTTATGCTGATCCTGTTTCTGGGCCTTAAGTCATGCTTTAATCTTGGCGGAAAAACAGAAAAATCGGACTATTATATTCTGACTAATCAAATTTCCAAGATGAATAAAATGGTGGTGATGGAGCAGAATGTTTCCAGCATGCAGAAAACCAAGATGGGTTATGAAGTATTTGGTAAAGAAGTTTCAAACAACAGCATTATTACCTATACTAAAACCAATGCACAGGTTTCCTATGATCTTAATAAAATGAAGATCGAAGTAGATTCCATCAACAAAAAGCTGGTGATTACCGAACTTCCTGAAGCAGAAATAAGAATTACACCCAGTGTTGAGATCCAGTCTCTGGACGATTCCTTTTTCAACAGAATTTCAGAAAATGATATTAAAAATGTGACGCAGAAAGCTAAAGAAACTGCGATACAGTCTGTTAATCAGAATCAGTTGAGAACAGAAGGGCGTAAACAATTAATGGAAAATCTCAACAATATTTTCGTTTTGGCAAAAGCTTTGAATTATACTATAGAAGACGAAACCGGAAAGCTCGGTGTTTTAGGACTCTAAAAATGTAAAGCTATGGATTCAAAAGACAACAAAAAGAAAGAATCTGCCAACAGTGCAGAAACGAAAAAGCAGAATCAGGATTTCCAAAATATTCCTGCTTCATCAGAAAAAAGTAATCCGCCTGATATTAGTAAGGAAGATGTTCAGAAAGCTTCAAAAAACAAATCAGGAAAAACAGATAATACGAAAAAATAGAAAAAGGTTCTGTCTCATAGGAGGCGGAACCTTTTCTTTATCAAATGTTTTTGAATCATTTAACTACTAATATTTTCAAAAGATTCAAAGGATATAAAATCGAAAGATTCCATCTCATATGAGACAGAACCTTTCTAACTAATCTATTATTTATGTGAACTGTTGATTAAAATTTATACGATCGTAGATTTTCCGATCTTTATATTTTCAAAATTATAGTAAGATTTTTCAGAATATCTGATGTAATCTGCAATAAAACTTCCTACCTCGCTTGTGGAGTAATGCTGTTCTGAATTAAGATCTAATGTAACATATCTGTTTTCAATAGCATGTTCTACTGCCCTTCTTAATTTATCAGCAGCTTCAGGAAGCTCAAGATAATCGAGCATCATAGCTGTGCTCAGGATAGATGCTACAGGATTGGCAATACCTTTTCCTTTTGCCTGTGGATAAGAACCGTGAATGGGTTCAAATAAAGCATTTTCCTCTCCTATGGATGCTGATGGTAAAAGGCCGATGGAACCACCAATAACACTGGCTTCATCAGAAATAATATCTCCAAACATATTTTCGGTAAGAATAACGTCAAACTGTTTTGGATTGAGAACCAGCTGCATTGCTGCATTATCTACAAATATATAGTCCAGCTGTACGTCAGGATATTGAGAGGCAATTTTCTGACATGTTTTTCTCCACAGCCTCGAAGTATCCAAAACATTGGCTTTATCAATCAATGTAAGTTTCTTTTTCCTTTTTTGAGCTTCTTTAAAAGCCATATGGGCAATCGGAAGAATCTCTTCTGTACTGTATTTGCAGATATCATAGGCATATTTACCATCCGGATCTGTAAATTTTTCACCAAAATAAATCCCGCTCACCAATTCTCTGAAAATCTGGATATCCGTTCCTTCGATAATTTCTCTTTTCAAAGGACTTTTATCAATCAGTGAAGCATAAGTCTTCAAAGGTCTGATATTGGCATATAATCCCAATTCTTTGCGAAGCTTCAGCAATCCTTGTTCAGGTCTTACTTTTGCTTCAGGATTGTTGTCGAAAACAGGATCTCCTATGGCACCGAAAAGAACCGCATCCGAATCTTTACAGATTTTTAATGTTTCTTCAGGAAGAGGATCACCCGTTTTAAAAATAGCTTCAGCTCCCATTAATCCATAAGAAAACTGAAACTGGCAGTGAAAAACTTCTGCCACAGCATCCAGTACCTTCATACTTTCACCGACCACTTCGAGTCCGATTCCGTCTCCGGGCAGAACTGCTATTTTAAAATAATTGTTGCTCATGCTTTTGTGTTTTTAGTTCAAACTGTTTTATCGCCTGTTTTTTGCTGATTAAAAAATCAATATCGTCATAGCCGTTGATAAGGCATATTTTCTTGTAGGAATCAAGTTCAAAGGTTTCTGTTTTGCCATTAAAGCTGATTGTCTGCTGTTCTACATCCACAGCAATTTCCAGTTCAGGATTTTCAGTAATATTTTTTAGAATATCTTTTAAAAATCCTTCGGAAACCTTTACAGGAAGAAGCCCGTTATTCAGGGCATTCCCTTTAAAAATATCGGCGAAATAGCTGGATATAATTACTTTAAAACCATAATCAGTCAAAGACCAGGCGGCATGTTCCCTGCTGCTTCCGCACCCGAAATTATTTCCGGCCACTAAAATCTCACCGCTGTATCTGGAATTGTTTAATACAAATTCCGGATCAGGTTCTCCTGTATGAATATTAAACCTCCAGTCTCTGAACAGATTTTCTCCAAAACCTTTCCTGTCAATACTTTTAAGAAATCTGGCAGGAATAATCTGGTCTGTATCTATATTTTCTGCCGGCAATGGCACTGCAGTGGACTTTATATGTGTTAGTTTTTGCATTGGTACGTGTGATCTTTTAGTTTAAGCTTTCAAAAGCTGAAATTTTTCCTTCTATAGCTGCTTTGGCTGCGGTAAGCGGACTGGCTAAAATTGTTCTTGCTCCCTGCCCCTGTCTTCCTTCAAAATTCCTGTTTGATGTGGAAACACAGTATTCTCCTTCCGGTATCTTATCATCATTCATGGCCAGACAGGCAGAACATCCCGGCTGACGGATCTGGAATCCTGCATCACTGAATATTTTATCCAAGCCTTCTTCATAAATCTGCTTTACTACCTGTTGGGAACCTGGAACGATCAGCGCTTTTACAGTTTCAGACTTTGTTTTTCCCTTGATATATTTTGCCGCAGAACGGAAATCCTCTATTCTGGCATTGGTACAGCTTCCGATAAATACATGCTGTACTTTAATACCTGCAACTTCCTGTCCTGCTTTCAGTCCCATATATTGAAGTGCTTTTTCCTCAGATTCATTTTGTGGGACAGGAATGGCCTCATGAATTGAAATTCCCATTCCCGGATTGGTTCCGTAAGTAATCATTGGAAAAATTTCTGATGCATCAAATGTCAGTTCTTTATCAAAAACAGCTTCTTCATCCGTTTTTAAAGTTTCCCAGTGCTTCAGTTTCTCTGTCCATTCCTCTCCTTTTGGAGCAAATGTTTTTCCTTTTACATATTCAAATGTGGTTTCATCCGGTGCAATCATTCCGCCTCTGGCTCCCATTTCAATACTCATATTGCAGACGGTCATTCTTCCTTCCATAGACATTTCTTCAAAAACATTTCCGGCATACTCACAGAAATAACCTGTTCCGCCATCAGTTCCTATTTTGGAAATAATATAAAGGATAACATCTTTTGGCTGTACATTTTCATTCAATTTTCCGTTTACTGTAATCCTCATGGATTTAGGTTTGTTCAGCAACAGACACTGGCTGGCAAAAACCTGAGCAACCTGACTCGTTCCAATACCGAAAGCAATAGCACCGAAAGCTCCATGTGTAGAAGTATGGCTGTCTCCGCAAACAATACTCATTCCTGGCTGGGTAATCCCCAATTCAGGGGCAATAATGTGAACTATTCCCTGATAAGAATGACCTAATCCGAACAATTCAATATTATTTTTCTTACAGTTTTCAGTAAGCTGCTCAACCTGATTTCTGGAAAGCTCGTCACGGATTGGTTGTTCCTGATTTAGGGTAGGAACATTATGATCTGCTGTAGCTACAATCTGTTTTGCTCTGAAAACTTCAAGATTTCTGGCCTCAAGTTCTGCAAAAGCCTGTGGACTGGTTACTTCATGGATCAGATGTTTATCTATATAAATGATTTGAGGTCCGTCCGGAATGGTTTCTACAACATGAGCATCCCAAACTTTGTCAAAAAGTGTCTTTCTATTATTGTCCATATTCAATTTTCCCTGATTTTAAAATCAATACTATCCTATTTTTCTGCTGCATGTTTCCATGATCATGTACAGATCATCATTCTTAACTTCTTTCTTTCTGTCTGCAATTTTCAAGAATTCCTGATACAGGAAATCAAGTTCATTTTTAGTGATATCATAACCAATGTGTTTGAATCTGTAAGCTAAAGCAGAGCGCCCGCTTCTTGCCGTAAGAATAATGGATGAAGCATTGACACCCACTTCAGCAGGATCTATAATCTCATAAGTTTCTCTGTTTTTAATAACACCATCCTGATGGATTCCTGAACTATGGGCAAATGCATTGGCTCCGACAATAGCTTTATTAGGCTGTACAGGCATTCCCATCAGATCTGAAACCATAAAACTCATTTCGTTAAGCATTTTTGAATTGATATCAGTATGAAAATTTAAATCTTTATGCTGCTTTAGAATCATAACGACTTCTTCCAACGCGGTATTTCCAGCTCTTTCTCCCAATCCGTTGATTGTACATTCGATCTGGCGGGCTCCATTGATGGCTCCGGCAATTGAATTGGCTGTAGCAAGCCCAAGATCATTATGACAATGGCATGAAAGGATTGCCTTTTCAATGCCTTTTACATTTTCTTTCAGGTATTTTATTTTCTGTCCGTATTCTTCAGGCAGGCAGTAACCTGTTGTATCCGGAATATTCAATACTGTAGCTCCGGCTTTAATGACTTCTTCGCAAACCTTTGCCAGATAAGCATTGTCTGTTCTTCCAGCATCTTCAGCATAAAACTCCACATCTTCTACATAGCTTTTGGCATATTTTACCGCTTCTGCAGCACGTTCCAGAATATCTTCACGGTTTGAATTGAATTTATATTGTATATGAGAATCAGAAGTTCCGATTCCGGTATGGATACGTGGTCTTTTTGCATATTTCAATGCTTCGGCTGCCGTATCAATGTCTTTTTTATTGGCTCTTGTCAGTCCGCACACTTTAGCATTCCTCACCAGTTTTGAGATCTCCGAAACGGACTCAAAATCTCCCGGGCTTGAAATTGGAAAACCCGCTTCAATTACATCAATCCCTAGCTTATCAAGGCTTTCAGCGATAATCAGCTTTTGTTTTGTATTCAGTTTACATCCGGGAACCTGTTCCCCATCCCTCAGCGTTGTATCAAAAATTTCGATTTTTTCGGAATTCATAATGAAGTTTTTTACTTAATTTTGATCAAAACTACTGCTTGGCAATATTTTTTCATTTTCATTTTTATTGAAAACTACAATATTCAACAGCTGACAAAACAACCATATTTACCTTATAATCAATTTATTACATTTTATAAATTTACAATGGCAGAATTGCAGAAAGATTTTTTGTTTGTACTGATTAAATCATTAACAACTTCCGAAAAACGTCAGTTCAAACTTTATGTGAACCGTCTCGGGATTAATGTGGATGCTAAATTTCTGCTCCTTTTTTCGGAACTGGATAAGATGAAGGAATATGATGAACAAATCATCATTGAGAAAAAAATATCCACCAAACAACAGCTTTCCAACCTGAAAGCCCACCTTTATAAACAAATTCTGGTGAGTCTCCGTATGAACCCCAGTCATCAGAATTACAGGATACAGCTTCGGGAGCAGCTAGATTTTGCCAATATTTTATATCAGAAAGGACTTTATAAACAGGCTCTAAAGATATTAGATAAAACAAAACAGTCTGCTTTGGAACTGGATGAGAAAAGCATTGCCTCTGAAATTATTGATCTTGAAAAAGTAATTGAATCACAGTTCATTACAAGGAGTATTGAAGGGCGTGCTGAGGAACTTATCAAGCAATCTACGGAAATCAGCAAGCAGAATCATTATGCCACGGAACTTTCTAATCTGTCTCTGAAATTATACAGTGAGATGCTGACGCATGGCTATGTGAAGAATGATGAGGACCGGGAAACCGTTTTGAATCTTTTCAATGAGCAGATTCAAAAAATAAAGCTGGAGAAACTTAATTTCACGGAAAAACTGTGGTATTTTAAAGCGCATGTCTGGAAAAACCAACTGCTTCAGGATTATAAATACACCCTGAAGTATGCTTATCAGTGGGTAGATCTTTTTCATAAAAAACCGGAGATGATTTTCAGCCATCCGGTATGGTATATCAAAGGAAATACCTATTTACTGAAGATTTTATTCCTGTATGGAAATATCGACATCCTGGAAGAACATTTTGAGAATTTCAACACAATGGTGAATTCCCAGAATTTTACTCAGAATGAAAATCTGCAGGCTTTAATATTTCTTACCCATTATAATACTCTGATGAATATTCATTTTGTAAAGGGTGAATTTTTTACAGGAACAAAGCTTATTCCGGAAATTGAACTGAAGATGGAAAGGCTTAGAGAAAAGATTGATGAGCATCACTTTATGATCCTCTACCTGAAAATGGCTGCTATGTTTTTCGGGAGCAAAATGTTTGATAAATCCATAGAATATTCTATGAAGGTGGTTGAATGCAAAGGAAATGTTCAGGAAGATCTTCTGTTCCATACCCGTATTCTGATTCTAATGGCAAAATATGAATCCGGCAATGATGAAGATTATGATGAATTTATCAACTCAACTTTAAAATTTGCCAGAAAAATGAAAAAGCCGGAAGCTTTTCACTTTGAAAGCATTCAGTTCTTTAAAAACATTAATAATCTGGTTTTAAATAAACAGCAGGAAGCATTTAAAGCTTTTGATGAAGTACTGGAAGATTTTTCAAAAAATGAATATTACAGAAGATCCTTACTGTATATTGATATCCACGGCTGGGTAAAATCTAAGGTGAAAAATGTGGATGTGATAGAGATCATTAAACAGAAGGTGCGGTACAAAAGGAAGAGCTAGGATCTGGTGGCTTCGAGTGCCTCAGCCACCATTCCTGAAATTTAAATCTTCTCTAAAAATTTCAACGCATTTCCATGACTGATCTTTTCCATCATTTCAGGAGAAAAATCTTTTTCAAGCCTGCTATTAATTGTATTAAATACTGATGCATTATCATATCCTTCAAAGAAAAAAGGATAACGGGATTTGTCAGAATGGCCTTTATCATGGAAAAAATCTAAACCGTAAGCAATAGCATTTTCTCCTCCAAGATCAAGCCCGTACTGGATATGTTCATATAATCTTTCCGGACTTTCATCATCCAGCCAGTCTTTTATAAGGTTGAGCCCAATCAAACCTTTTCTTTTGATGACTTCTTTAGCCAGCTCATCAGGAAGGTTTCTTTTTTTATTCTGAATATTTCTGTAATTGGAATGGCTTGCTAGAATTGGAATGTTATAGTTTTTCTGATCTATATAATTAAGAATGCCATATGCCAGCTGGTCGCTTGTATGTGCAAGGTCAACAGCTATTTTCCTGTCCGAAATATAATCTATCAGCACTTTACCGTCATCTTTCAGTCCGGCTTCAGAATTGTTCCCGCCTCCAAAACGGTTTTCGGTATGATGGGTAATTCCTATATAAAAAAGTTTCTTTGTATTTCTGATAATCGTTTCCAGGTTTTTAAATCCTGATTCGAGAGTATCATCTTCATTACAAAAAGCTGATGCATTTTCTATGGATGCTATAACGCCTACTTTATCTTTGTTTTCTATATTTTTATAGCTTTCGCCTTCAAACAGGAAGAAATTTTCACTTTTTATCAGATCTGAAAATATTTCACTCTGCTTTATACCATTAACAGAACTGTTTCCACCTGTACCTGCATACATTGCCATCACCTGAAGCTTTACATTTCCCTCTTTTAAATAAGGCAGTGAACAGCCCAGTTCTCTGTCATCAATTGCAGAACCGGCTTCCAATAAATAGCACAACAGGTCGCAGTGGAGATCAATATTAAAATTATTCATATGATAAAGATGCTAAATTATTTTTTGGTTTTCTTTAGTGCATCATTGATAAATTCAATATTGCTGTTCTCAAAAATTTCCAGAAGTTGAGGAACAAAATCTCCAAATGTTTTATATTTTGCTCTGTTATTCTCATACTCATTAATTTTTTCTTCTAACTGTGGCAGGAAGATAAAATTATTTTTCAGGTGATATTCTTCCAGTTTTTTTGATCTTTCAAAATCTTTCTGAATTCTGGCGGTCTGTATCTCTCCCAGCCTTACCAGATGTTCAGCAACACAGGTCTGGTAATCGCCATAACCACCTGTTTTAATCATGGTTTCTTTCAGATTGGATTTTTCAAACAGTTCTTTAAATTTTTCAATCCTGGCGTTATTTTTATATACTTCCTTGTTTACGAAAGAATGTCCGAATTCATGAACACTTAAAAATCTTGCCTGAAACTGGTTGTCATACCCGAACTGTTCAGGCTTTTCAACTCTTACAAACGGACTTGCAATTTCATAAATATTCTTTGCCCCTAATTTCAAATCGACAGCTGTTCCGATTCCCCTGCCTTCATTATCCTCAATCGGCCACATCATCATTGGAGAAACGAGAATAGTGTAAGTATTAAACTTTTCACCGTAAAACTGCTCCATTGCTTCTGTAAATCCCGACGGGATCTGTTTATTATATTCAGCTTCAGCGCTTTTATAAAAGTCTTTATTTTCCTTAAAGAATTCACCAATATTTTCCTTTACATAAAAATCATGCAGCTTCGAGATATAATTTTTGATCAGAGAAGTTACTTCTTTGTTCTGTGTTTCCGTAAGTTTATTATCATTGAATGAATAGGCAGTAATCCATTTATCTGCCGGAAATTCATTGTGATAAAGTAAAGGCTTCATAAGAGCATCATTTCCCAAGCCATATTTCTCCAAAAGAATATCATTGATCTGGGCTGTCAGAACAGCCATTTCAGAGTTTTTAAATGACCCGTATTTTTCAAGAGCTTTTTTGACAATCGGCTGATATACAGAACATTCTTTGATCTTATATAATTCAAAGTCTTTATTGTTCTTCCGGTGCTCTGCAGAAAGGATCTCTGCAAGGAAATAGGTCTCAACATTCCGGTTGTGAGAAACTGAAAATTTTGATGTTTTTTTCTGTGAAAAGTGCAGTGTAAAAATGAGCACAGCAAAAACCGCAACAATCTTTTTCATATTTGGTGTTAATTCTTATTCTAATTACTGGCTAATATAGTATTTTATCCAAAAAATGCGTATTTTTGCATCTTAAAAATTTTTAGTAAACAATGATAAAAATTACACTTCCAGACAATAGTGTCAAAGAATTCGAAGGAGCAGTTACTCCTTTAGATGTGGCAAAATCTATCAGTGAGGGATTGGCTAGAAATACCATCTCTGCAGTTGTAAACGGCAAACAAGTAGAAACCACCACACCTATAACCACGGATTCAACGGTACAATTGTTGACATGGAATGATGATCTTGGAAAGAAGGCTTTCTGGCATTCTTCTGCCCACTTGCTGGCGCAGGCCATCCTTGAATTTTATCCTGATGCTAAATTAACGATCGGACCTGCTATCGAAAGCGGATTCTATTATGATGTGGATTTCGGGGACGAAAGTTTATCTGAAAAAGATTTTGAGAAAATTGAAAAGAAAGTGCTGGAAAATGCCAAAAAAGGTTCAACATTCTCTTTATATCCTGTTTCTAAAGAAGAAGCATTAAAAACATATGCAGACAATCCTTACAAAGTTGAGCTTATCTCTAATCTTAATGATGGGGAAATCACTTTTGTAACTCACGATAATTTCACAGATTTATGCCGTGGAGGTCACATTCCCAATACCGGAATTGTGAAAGCAGTGAAAATTTTAAATGCAGCAGGTGCTTACTGGAGAGGAAATGAAAAAAATCCTCAATTGACAAGAGTCTATGGTATTTCTTTCCCTAAACAGAAAGAACTTACAGAATATCTTGAATTATTAGAAGAAGCTAAAAGAAGAGATCACAGAAAATTAGGCAAAGAATTAGGGATTTTCGCTTTCTCTGAAAAAGTGGGTGCAGGACTTCCGTTATGGTTGCCAAAGGGAACTGCTTTAAGAAAGAAACTGGAAAATTTCCTTAGTGATGCTCAGAAAAAAGGAGGTTATGAATTTGTTATGTCTCCACATATCGGTTCAAAAGAATTGTATGTAACTTCCGGACACTGGGATAAATATGGTGCAGACAGCTTCCAGCCGATCAAAACGCCAAATGAAGGAGAAGAATTTTTGCTGAAACCAATGAACTGCCCTCATCACTGTGAAATCTATAAAACTTCACAATGGAGCTACAGAGATCTTCCAAAAAGATATGCAGAGTTCGGGACTGTTTACAGATATGAGCAAAGTGGAGAGCTTCACGGATTGACAAGGGTTCGTGGGTTTACTCAGGATGACGCTCACCTTTTCTGTACTCCGGACCAGCTTTTAGGAGAATTTGAAGCGGTAATCGATCTTGTATTATATGTTTTCAGATCTTTAGGTTTTGAAGACTTCGTAACTCAGGTTTCTTTAAGAGATCCGGATAACAGAGAAAAATACATTGGCTCTGATGAGAACTGGGAAAAGGCAGAAAACGCAATCATCACAGCAGCAAAAAATAAAGGTTTAAAAACGGTTGTTGAGTATGGTGAAGCAGCATTCTACGGTCCGAAACTGGATTTCATGGTAAAAGATGCTTTAGGAAGAAAATGGCAGCTGGGAACTATCCAGGTAGATTATAATTTACCGGAAAGATTTGATCTTCACTACATCGGAAACGATAATGAGAAGCACAGACCGGTAATGATCCACAGAGCGCCATTCGGTTCTATGGAGCGTTTTATCGCAATCCTTTTAGAGAACACTGCAGGAGATTTCCCATTATGGCTGAGCCCTGATCAGTTTATTATTTTACCGATCAGTGAAAAATATGTAGATTATGCAAAAAAAGTTTCACAATTTTTGGAAAATCACGATATTAGCGGTCTGATTGACGACAGAAATGAGAAGACAGGGAAAAAGATCCGCGATGCAGAATTAAAGAAAATCCCGTTCATGCTGGTTGTAGGTGAAAATGAGGCGAATGACGGTACGATTTCTGTAAGAAGACGTGGTGAAGGTGATCTTGGAGTCATGAATATGGAAGATTTTGTTGCTTACTTTAAAAAAGCAGCAGCAATTTAAAATTAAGTCCTTTAAGGACTTAAATTTTAGAAAAATAGATAAGTAATTAACCAATAAAATTATAATACAATAGCACAAAGATTTAACAACAGGGGCCCACAGAGACGTCCGGTACAGGAGGACTTACACTTGATCAACGATAAAATTCGTGTGAGAGAGCTTCGTTTGGTGGGCGATAACGTAGAGCCGGGAGTTTACCCGATTGATAAAGCAAGACAACTTGCCACAGAGCAGGAACTTGATCTGGTAGTAATCTCCGATAAGGCTGAGCCTTTCATTGCAAGAATATTAGACTATAAAAAGTTTTTATACGAGCAAAAGAAAAAGCAGAAGGAACTAAAAGCCAAGCAGGTAAAAGTGGTTGTAAAAGAGATCCGTTTCGGACCTCAGACCGATGATCACGATTATGAATTTAAGAAGAAGCATGCTGAAAAGTTTCTTGAAGAAGGTTCAAAATTAAAGACCTACGTATTTTTTAAAGGACGTTCGATTATCTTTAAAGATCAGGGAGAAATCTTACTTTTAAAACTGGCTCAGGAACTTGAGCACGTTGGAAAAGTAGATCAGCTTCCAAAGCTAGAAGGAAAAAGAATGATTATGATGATGAGTCCTAAAAAACCAGCTAAATAGTTTTTAACAGATACCACATCTGTTTCCTATCATATAAACCTCAAAGTAATTTTTGAGGTTTTTTGTTTTTTTTAAATTTATTAAGTTATTATTAAATATTATCCTACATCAATATCTGTCTAAGGATATAAGTATACATTTGTACTGTAATTAAAGAAAGACAAATTTCATTATATTATTAATAACTTAAACAGGAAACAATGAGCACATTAAAATTAAAAGACGGAACAGAGATCTATTACAAAGACTGGGGAAAAGGGCAACCTGTATTTTTTCATCACGGATGGCCACTATCCGGTGATGACTGGGATGCACAAATGCTGTTCTTTCTTGAAAAGGGATATAGAGTAATTGCCCACGACAGAAGAGGTCACGGAAGATCCGAACAGACTGCAGAAGGGCATAATATGGACACTTATGCTTCTGATGTGGCAGAAATTGTTGAAGCCTTAGATTTGAAAAATGTTATCCACGTAGGCCACTCCACAGGAGGCGGTGAAGTAATCAGGTATGTTGCCCAATACAGCAAAGGGAGAGCTTCCAAAGCTGTTCTTGTAAGTGCAGTAACCCCGATCATGGTGAAAACGGAAAATAACCCAAACGGTATTCCTATGTCTGTTTTTGATGAGATCCGTCATAATACGGCAACGCAGAGACAGCAGTATTTCGTAGACTTCACACTACCCTTTTATGGTTACAACAGAGAAGGGGCAGCAGTTTCAGAAGGAATCAGAAGAAATTGGTGGCGACAAGGAATGATGGGATCTATTAAAGCCCACTATGACTGTATCAAAGCTTTTTCCGAAACTGATTTTACAGAAGATCTTAAGAGTACTGAAATTCCGGTTCTGGTTATGCATGGAGAGGATGATCAGATTGTTCCTTTTGAAACTACCGGTAAAATCGCCGCTACCCTTCTTAAAAACGGGAAATTAATCTCTTACCCTGGTTTTCCGCATGGAATGCCTACTACAGAAGCAGAAACAATCAATAAAGATTTATTATCATTTTTTCAATCATAATAAATTTATAGTATAATTATTTCAAACCGTTTTTCTAAAAAATTGACGGTTTTTTAATTTAAATACACTAAAAAGTGTCTTAAATATAATTTGAAATAACCATTAATAAAGGATTTATTTTAACTTATTTAATCCTATAATTGTGATTTAATGTTATAATCGCTATATTCGCAATGTTAAATCATAACCTATGAAATTTAAATTATTGACTTTATTAAGTCTTCCGGTGCTTCTTGCATCTTGCGCTCAGGATGATACTCTTGACAATGTGAATACGAATGTGCAAAATGAAAAGCACGCTATTGCAAACAAGAACAGTGAATCCCGTATTTTGGATTTTACACGCTATACACTTTTAAAGGAAAGCACCAATCATCCTCAGGTATTAGAAGCAGGACAATCAATCAGCATGGAATATAATGGCAGCACTTACCGATTCATCATGCAGACGGACAATAACCTGGTTCTATACAGGGAAAGACCCGGGCTTACCAATGTACTATGGCATTCCAATACCTACAGAAGCTCAGGTACTCCAAGACTTATTGTACAAAATGATGGAAACATGGTTATTTACAGAGACGGAAATGCTCTTTGGAGTTCAAATACTGCTGTGAACTATTATGTAGCTAATCCGCACGTTAAACTTCAGCTTTATTCCAGAACTGGGGCAGCAATTCCTTCAGGATTCAGAATTAAAGTTATTTTAGGTGGAAACAATGAGGAAAGAAATGATATCATTGTTGAAGATTTCCTATAATAGAAATTACTTTTAAAAGCATAACCGTCCCTTAACAGGGGCGGTTTTTTATACCAGTCTGATAAAATCACAGATTATAAAAGTTCGGATTGATTTTTTTTTGTATCTTTGCGAACTGTAATTCCTCTGTATTGCAGGAATCAAAGACAAGATATTGATAACAAAACAATAAAAAAGCAGAACAATGCCAAAATTAAAAACGAAATCAGGTGCTAAAAAGCGTTTTAAACTTACCGGAACTGGTAAGATTAAAAGAAAAAATGCTTTCAAAAGCCACATCTTAACTAAGAAAGAAACTAAGCAGAAGAGAAATCTTACGCAGACTTCTTACGTTGCTGCTGTGGACGAGAAAAGCGTTTTACGTCAATTAGCCATTAAGTAGTTTTTATAAATCTATATTCGGTTTATAAGAATTCAAACAAATTCAACAATTTAACCCTGAAACGGTGCCACTAAGAGCAGTTGAGCTGCCGCCCTTTTCAAAAAAACAATTTAAATTATGCCAAGATCAGTAAATGCAGTAGCTTCAAGAGCTCGCAGAAAAAAAATTATGAAGCAAGCTAAAGGTTTTTTCGGTAGAAGAAAGAACGTTTGGACTGTAGCTAAAAACGCGGTAGAAAAAGCAATGCAATATGCTTACCGTGGAAGAAAAGAGAAAAAGAGAAACTTCAGATCACTTTGGATCACGCGTATCAATGCTGGTGCAAGAGAGCACGGAATGTCTTACTCTCAGTTTATGGGAGCTCTTAAAAAGAACAACGTAGAGCTTAACAGAAAAGTTTTAGCAGATTTAGCAATGAATCACCCTGAAGCTTTCAAAGCAGTTGTAGATCAAGTAAAATAATGTAGAATTTTTTGTTATCAATATAATCCCGGGTTAATGCCCGGGATTTTTTGTATAGTATCATACCACCCTTTTCCTAATACCCTTATAAATTAAATAAAATATAATAAATTGTATGTTTTTCAGGGGATCCGGAAAAATAAAACCGTATTTAAAAGTTTTCCTTTTTGTATAAAATAAAATTGATTTTAATTATCTACATTTGTTAATTATTAAATCTATAAAACTTTAGTTAAAAGTGAAAAAAATAACGACTATTTTACTCCTTTCTTTATCAGCTTACAGCCTTCATGGTCAGAATTTTATACAAGCCTATCAAACAAGAGTTAATAAGATATCTCAGGCCAATATTACAGCAAACCTTCAGGGTTTTGGAAATTTAGGCGTAAAAACTACAGGTTCTACAGAAAATACCAATGCATTAAACTGGCTTAAAGCAAAATATCAATCTTACGGATATGATCCAAGCCAGATCACAGAAGACAGCTTCACTTATAATGGTAATACATCAAAGAATTTAATCATCACCAAAACAGGGACCGTTTACCCTAATATTTATGTAATTATTTGTGGACATTACGATACCGTAGTAGGCCCCGGAGTAAGTGATAATGGAAGCGGAACAACTATTTTGCTGGAAGCAGCAAGAATTTTAAAAGATGTTCCTACAGAATATTCCGTGAAGTTTGTTCATTTTTCCGGAGAAGAACAGGGATATCTGGGAAGCTCTCATTACGTGAATAATGTCGTATTTCAGAATAATGCACGCCAGCTCAATCTGAAAGTTGTTTTCAATATTGATCAGGTAGGCGGAAAAATAGGAAATTCAAATACCAATATCAACTGTGAAAGTGATCAGAGCGGACAAACAGGTAATAATTCTGCTTCATTGGCAATGACACAGCAATTAGCAACCTGTACTACACTGTACTCCCCTTTACAGCCCACTATGTCCAATGCATACAATTCAGATTATATGCCGTTTGAAAACAAAGGTGACATCATTACGGGCTTTTATGAAACAAACAGAAGCAATAATGAGCATACTATAAATGATACTTTTGCCAATGTAGATCCGGTTTATGTTTTTAATGTTGGAAAAGCAGCTTTAGGAGCTTTGCAGCACTTTGCAGTAGCTACCACCACCACTTTGGCAACAGATGATATAACTAATGAAGATTCATTGGAAGCAATCAGGGTTTATCCTAATCCTGCTCAAGATGTACTTCATATCGAACTGCCAAAAGACCAAAAGAATTTTAAGGTAGAAATCAGTGATATGAACGGCCGATTGATTTTGAATGCGGAAAACGAAAAGAAAATGAATACTTCCGGCCTGACAAACGGAACATATATGGTAACTGTAAAATCTGATAAAACAAGCATCACCAGGAAAATCATTATTGAAAAATAGCCACACACCAAACCAAAATATTTAATATGAAAAAACTTACCACATTTCTATGTACTGCAGTAGCGGTCGGAAACCTCAGTGCCCAGACTCTCGTTCAGGCTTATAAGAACAGGGCTGATCTGGTTTCTCAAACCAACATTACCACAAATCTCCAGGAGTTTTCCAATTTAGGAGTAAAAACCACCGGATCTGTGAATAATACCAACGCTTTAACCTGGATTAAAAACAAGTATACTTCTTACGGATATTCTGCAAGCCAGATTGTAGAAGACCCTTTCACTTTCGGAAGTACGAGTTCCAAAAATCTGGTGATTACCAAAACGGGAACGCTGTATCCTGACAAGTATGTGATTATCTGCGGACATTATGATACCATCACTGGTCCGGGTACAAATGATAACGGCAGCGGAACCTCTGTTATTTTAGAAGTAGCCAGAATTTTAAAAGATGTTCCTACGGAATATTCCATTAAGTTTATTCATTTCTCCGGAGAAGAACAGGGTTTATATGGAAGTTCTCATTATGCTAACAGCGTTGCCTATCAAAACGGTGTAAAAAAACTGGATATTAAATTAGTCTTTAATCTTGATCAGGTAGGCGGAAAACTGGGCAATACCAATACCAGAATCATCTGCGAAAGAGATACAGCCGGACAATCAGCAAACAATGCCCCTTCCAATACTATTACCCAACAGCTGGCAACATGTACTACTCTGTACTCCCCTCTTCAGACCAGTATTTCTAATGCCTATTCTTCAGATTATATGCCTTTTGAACAAAAAGGATATGTGATTACAGGTTTTTACGAATATACCAGAAGTTATACAGAGCATACGGTAAATGATACTTTTGCCAACGTAGATCCGGTTTATGTATTCAAAGTAGGTAAAGCCGCTGTAGGTGCAATGCAGCATTTTGCAACGGCATCTACAACCGTTACAGCTATTTCTTCTGCCAAAGAAAATCCTGTAAAGACATTGGAATCTGCAAAAATTTATCCGAATCCGGCCAGAGATATTCTAACAGTTGAATTACCGGATCCAGCAATAAAAGACTTTAGTGTTGAAATTACTGATTTAAAAGGACTTTCCATATTGAAGAAAGAAAATCAGGCTCAGATTAATATTTCACATTTGAATAACGGAATTTATTTGTGTACTGTAAAAGCCGGAGGAAAAAGCCTTACTCAAAAAATAATCATTGAAAAATAATTATAAGCCATAAGTCCCGGATAAACACTGGGACTTTTATTCTTTAAATTACTACACACACCACAATTATAAAATATTTAAAATGAAAAAAACAATCACAATGCTGTCTGTTTGCCTTGCGATATTCAGCAGTAAGGGCCAGACTTTTATTCAGGCTTATCAGGACAGGGCAAACCAGGTTTCCCAGACCAATATTACAACCAACTTACAGCAGTTCTCAAATCTTGGTATCAAAACAACGGGTACCACCAAAAATGCCGATGCATTAGCATGGATTAAAAACAAATATATTTCCTATGGATATTCAGCCAGCCAGATTGTAGAAGATCCTTTTACATTTGGGAGCACCAGTTCCAAAAACCTGGTCATTACCAAAACAGGAACTGTTTATCCTAATAAATATGTGATCATCTGCGGGCATTTTGACAGTATTTATGGTCCGGGAGTCAACGATAACGGAAGCGGAACTTCCATTATTTTAGAGGCGGCAAGAATTTTAAGAAATATTCCTACAGAATATTCCATTAAGTTCATCCATTTCTCCGGTGAGGAACAGGGATTGAGAGGAAGCACCCATTACGTGAATAATGTAGCCTATCAAAATGGAACAAGAGTACTGGATATCAAACTGGTATTCAATCTTGATCAGGTAGGCGGCGTTATGGGGAATAATAATAACACGGTATACTGTGATCAGGATCAGGCAGGACCAACAAGCAATAATGCCGCTTCGGCAGCAGTAACACAGCAGCTTAGAAACTGTACGGCCCTTTACTCTCCTCTTCTTACAGCTGTAGATCCGGCAGAAGACACAGATTATATCCCGTTTGAAAGAAAAGGTGAAGTGATCACAGGCTTTTTTGAAAGAATAAGAAGCACTTATCCCCATACCTCCAATGACACATTTGCGAACACAGATCCTGTTTACATTTACAAAATAGGGAAAGCAACAGTTGGGGCTCTTCAGCATTTCGCAGTTGCAACCTCTGCAAGTTCTATTGTACTGGGAGCAAAAGAAGCCGTTCCAAACCAATCTCTCGAAGCTGTATCTATTTACCCTAATCCGGCTAAAGATACCCTTAATATTGAGCTTCCGGCTAAAGGAAGAAAAGATTTCAGTTTTGAAATTACCGATCTTTCAGGAAAATCACTGCTTAAAACAGATAATGAAACCGTAATCAATGTTTCAAAACTGGATGCAGGAGCTTACATCGGGGTAATAACCTCTGATGGGCAAAAGGTGGTAAGAAAGATACTTATTGAGAGATAATATGTCAAATTCATTTAAATGATAGAAAGGCTGTTTCATTCTTGAAACAGCCTTTTTTAGTATTGAATTTAAACTAATAACTTTTGGTTAAAATTCTATTTATCTCTGCTTAAAAGAACCTTCTCAATATCTTCCATAGCAAATCCTTTTGCCTTAAGCAGAATCAGGAAATGATAAAGGAGATCGGCAGCTTCGTTTTTAAAAAGATCATCATTACTGTCTTTGGCCTCAATTACCAGCTCTACAGCTTCCTCTCCTACCTTTTGGGCCATTTTATTGATCCCTCTCTGATAAAGAGAATATGTATAGGAACCTTCCGTTTTTTCATCAATTCTTTCTGCAATTTTTGCTTCAAGTTCGTAAATAAAACCCTTACTTTCCTTTTCACCAAAACAGCTGAAACTTCCGGTGTGGCAGACTGTATTTTCAGGAACGGCCTGTATTAAAATAGTATCCTGATCACAATCAATGCTTATGTTTTTTACCGTCAGAAAATTACCTGACTCCTCTCCTTTTGTCCAGAGTCTGTTTTTGGAACGGCTGAAAAAAGTGACAATACCTTCTTTTTCTGTCTTTTCAAATGCCTCTTGATTCATATAACCAAGCATGAGTACCTGCTGTGTTCTGCTGTCCTGGATGATTACCGGGACAAGTCCGTTACTTTTATCGAAATCTATTTTCATCGTACGGGTATTTTTTGAATTTTTAATTGTTTTTTTAATTCCTGTACAGGCACTTCATTAAAATGGAAAATGCTGGCTGCCAAAGCTCCTGTTACTCTTGTTTCATTAAAAACTTTAATAAAGTCATTTACACTTCCTGCACCTCCCGAAGCAATTACAGGAATAGAAACGGCTTCCGAGACCAGCTTTGTAATGCGAAGATCGAATCCATTCTTTGTTCCGTCACCATCCATTGAGGTCAACAGGATTTCTCCTGCTCCCAGAGATTCTGCCTTCTGTGCCCAATCAACTGTATTCAGGTTGGTAGCCAGTTTTCCTCCTCTTACGTACACAAGGTTTGATCCGTCCGTAAAACGGGTATCAACAGCCACTACCACACACTGGCTTCCAAATTCCTTAGCCAGATCATAGATCAGTTCTGGATTTTTAACCGCAGAGGAATTGACACTGATTTTATCTGCTCCGGCTTCCAGAAGTATTCTGACATCTTCTACAGAGGAAATTCCGCCGCCTACAGTGAACGGGATGCTCAATTGCCTGGCTATATCCTTTACAAGGTCTGCAAATGTCTTTCTATTCTCTAAAGTTGCGGTAATATCAAGAAAGACCAGCTCATCAGCACCTTCCTGTTCATATTTTACAGCAAGCTCTACAGGATCTCCTGCATTCCTGAGTCCTTCGAAATTAATTCCTTTTACCGTTGTTCCGTCTTTAATATCCAGACAGGGAATGATTCTTTTTTTAAGCATTTTCAATAAATTTCTGAAGTTGTTGCAAACTTATTTTTCCTTCATAAATAGCCTTTCCGATAATGGTTCCCGAGCATCCGATCTCTTTCATCTTATATACATCTTCAATACAGGAAATTCCACCGCTGGCCGTAAGTCTTATTGAAGTTTTATTCAATATTTCTCTATACAGATCCGTGGACGGTCCTTCCAGCATTCCATCTTTTGAAATATCCGTACATATGGTCTGGCTGATACCCTTTTCCTGATATTGAAGAAGAAAATCTATAATATCCAGGCTGCTTTCTTCCAGCCACCCTGATGTTCTGATCTTCCTGTTATCACAATCAGCACCTAAAATGATCTTTTCATTGCCGTGTTTTTTAATCATTTCAACACAGAATTCCGGGTCCTGTACAGCAATACTTCCCAAAGTGATCTGCTTTGCTCCTGAATTAAAGGCTGTTTCTATATCATTTTCAGTTTTCAAACCGCCTCCAAAATCAATATGAAGCGAGGTTTCTCTGGCTATATTTTCCAGCACTTTCCGGTTAACAATATGCTTAGATTTAGCACCGTCCAGATCTACCAGATGAAGAAACTGAATACCGGAGTTTTCAAATTCTTTGGCTGTCTCAACAGGGTCTTCGTTATATATTTTTTTGGTGGAATAATCTCCTTTTGACAGACGGACACATTTTCCGTCAATGATGTCAATGGCTGGAATAATTTTCATCATTTACAATTTTATAAAGTTTTCCAATATCCTGCTGCCCGCCGATCCTGATTTTTCCGGGTGAAACTGTACCGCGAAAAAATTATCTTTCTGCAACGAAGCACTGAACGGCAAAATATAGTCGCAGACAGAAACCGTAGAGGCTGCCAATCCGCAATAATAGCTGTGAACAAAGTACACATCACTGTTGTCTTCAATACCGGAAAAAAGCGGAGATTTTAGTTCTGAAATGGTATTCCAGCCCATATGGGGAACAAGTTCTCCAGGGGGAAAGCGTTTTACATCTACATCAAAAATTCCCATCCCTTTTGTGTCTCCTTCTTCATTATTCCCGCACATCAGCTGCATACCCAGGCAAATTCCTAAAACAGGTTGTTTCAGGCCGGGAATAAGCTTATCAAGGCCTTTTTCCCTAAGTACTTTCATGGTTGAGGAAGCTTCCCCCACACCCGGAAATATTACTTTATCTGCTTTTATGATCTGTCCGGGATCATCCGTAATGATGGAATCAATATTAAGCCTGTTCAGGGCATTCTGAACCGAACTTACATTTCCCCCATTATATTTTATCAATGCAATCATATTATAAACTTCCTTTGGTTGATGGTAAATTAAAGCTGCTATCCGATTGGTTCACTGCCATTTTAACGGCTTTTGCAAATGCTTTGAAAACGGCTTCTATCTTGTGGTGTTCGTTATCTCCTTCTGCTTTGATGTTCAGATTGGATCTTGAAGAATCTGTAAAAGATTTGAAAAAGTGAAAGAACATTTCTGTAGGAACATCTCCTATTTTCTCCCTTTTGAAATCAACATCCCAAACGATCCAAGGCCTACCTCCAAAATCAATGGCAGCCTGGGCCAGACAGTCATCCATCGGAAGCAGGAAACCATATCTTTCGATACCTTTTTTGTTTCCCAATGCTTTCGAAAAAGCTTCACCCAGAGCAATTCCTGTGTCTTCGATTGTGTGGTGCTCATCCACATTAAGGTCTCCATTCACTTTAATTTTAAGATCGAGATTACCATGTCTTGCAATCTGATCCAGCATGTGATCAAAAAAATGAAGCCCGGTTGAAATCTCTGCAATTCCTTTTCCGTTCAGGTCTATTTCAATGTCTATTTCTGTTTCGTTGGTTTTTCTGTAGACTTTCGCCTTTCTTGATTCCTGCTTTAAAAAGCGATAAATCTCAGACCAATTTGTAGTAGTAAGAGCCGCCCTTCCATTAAAGCTTTCATTAATAAAAACAGCTTTAGTTCCCAAATTTTCAGCAAGTTGAATATCTGTACTTCTATCACCAATTACATATGAGTTTTCCAGGTCATAATTTCCGTAAATATATTTTGAAAGCATTCCGATTCCAGGTTTTCTGGTGGGAAGATTTTCATGCTCAAAGCTTTTGTCAATCAGAATATCACTGAAAATAATCCCTTCATTTTCGAAGGCTCTCAACATTTTCTCGTGAGGTTTAATGAAGTCTTCAAAGGGAAAACTTTCAGTGCCTAAGCCATCCTGATTGGTAACCATCACGAGCTCATAATCCATTTCCCTAGCGATTTTAGAAAGGTTCTGAAAAACTCCGGGATAAAACTCAAGCTTTTCCAGAGAATCTACCTGAAAATCTTCAGGCGGTTCTATGATAAGGGTTCCGTCACGATCTATAAAAAGTACTTTTTTCATGATATTCCTTTTAAAACATTGATTAATTTTTCGTTTTCTTCACGGCTTCCCACATTAATCCTGATACAGTCAGGAATTGCAGGAGCTCTTTTACTGGTGAGGATTTCTTCTTTGAGCATTTCATCATATACTTTATCGACATTTTTCATTTTAAGCAAAAAGAAATTGGCATCAGTCGGAAATACTTTTGTGATGCATTCAATACTTTTAAACTGTTCTTCCAGCCATGTTCTTTCCTTAAGAATACTGTCAACATTTTCTTTAAGCTTATTTTTATCATCCAGTAGATTTAAAATAAGCTCCTGACTTAAAGAATTGACATTATATGGAGCTTTTACTGTATTGATAAAACGTATAATTTCTTCGGAAGCATATGCACAACCTACCCTTGCCCCAGCCGTTCCCCAGGCTTTGGAAAATGTCTGCAATACAATTATATTGGGGTATTTATCAAGTAAGTCAAGTCCTGACTTGTTTTCTGAAAATTCAATATATGCTTCATCTATGACTACAATTCCTTCAAAATTCTGAACAAAAAACTCAATATCTTTTATACTGTTTCCTGTAGGATTATTGGGGGAACACAGGAAAAAAATTTTAATATCATGTTCCTGGGTTATTTTTAAAAAGTCTTCTTTTACAATGTCAAAATTTTCGTCCAGATTCAGTTTTAACACTTCATTTTCATTAACGGCAGCATAAAAAGCATACATGGCAAATGAAGGATTCATCATAAGGATGGCATCTTTTTTAGGTTCACAGAAGATTTTGATAATAAGATCTATAAGCTCGTCACTCCCGTTTCCTAAGGCAATCTGCGAAGGCGATACTCCTTTAAATTCGGCTAACTTATTCTTAAGCTTTTTCTGTGTTGAATCCGGATATCTGTTGTATTTTCCAAACGGAGATTCATTGGCATCCAGAAGAACCGGAGCATTAAATTCATTATTATCCCTGAAACTGGTGTAAGGCTGTAATGATATTATATTTTTTCTTACTAAAGTATTGAGGTTAAATTCTTTCATTATATTATTTTAATCTGATAGATACTGCATTTTTGTGGGCGATAAGACCTTCTGCCTCTGCCATTACTTCGATTGTTTTTCCTATTCTTTTCAAACCTTCCTTAGAAAGATGCTGGAATGTGATCTTCTTCACAAAACTGTCAAGAGAAACGCCGCTATAATTTCTTGCATAAGCATTGGTTGGCAATGTGTGATTGGTTCCGCTGGCATAATCCCCTGCACTTTCACAGGAATAATTTCCTAAGAAAACAGATCCTGCATTCATAATCATTGGAATATATGGTTCAAAGTCTTTCAGGGCAAGAATAAGGTGCTCCGGAGCATACAGATTGCTGAATTCCAGGGCTTCATCTATTGAATTTATCAAAATAAAAACACTGTGATCCAGAGCATTACAGGCCATTTGATTTCTCGGAAGTTTTTTTATTTGTTTTTCTATAGCATTAATAGTTTCATCAAATATTATGAAATCTGTGGTAATAAAAACCACCTGACTGTCGCTTCCGTGTTCTGCCTGTGAAAGAAGATCTGCTGAACAGAATTCAGGAACCGCCTTGTTATCTGCAATAACGAGAACTTCACTTGGTCCTGCAGGCATATCGATCGCTACGCCATAACGCTGTGCATATTCTTTTGCTGCAACCACATATTGATTTCCGGGTCCAAATATTTTATAGACTTTTGGAATACTCTCTGTTCCCAGACTCATCGCTGCTACAGCCTGTGCTCCACCGGTTTTGAAGATTTTTGTAATACCGCAAAGCTTTGCCGTGAACAGAATTGCAGGGTTAATATTTCCGTTGCTATCCGGTGGTGTACAAAGAACAATCTCTTTACATCCTGCTAAATTTGCTGGTACTGCAAGCATAAGTACGGTTGAAAAAAGAGGGGCAGTTCCTCCCGGAATGTAAATTCCTACTTTTTCTACTGCTCTGTTTTCTCTCCAGCAGGTTACTCCTTTTACAGTTTCAATCTTTTCTGTTTCTGCTGCCTGGGAAGCATGAAATTTTGCAATATTCTCTTTTGCCTGTCTAATGGCCTTCTTTAAATCTTCAGAAATTTCTTTCTCTGCATTGTCCACTTCTTCTTGTGAAACTGTAATTTGTGAAGTGACTGCTTTATCAAACTTTTTATTAAATTCAATAAGGGCTTTATCTCCATCTTTTTCAACAGCGTCAAATATTTCTGCAATCAGTCCGGATATTTCCTTCTGTTCAATAACGGGGCGTTTCACCAGATCCGGCCATGTTTTTCTTTCTGGATATCTGTATATTTTCATAATTAAATCACCATTTTATCAATTGGAATAATGAGTATATCCTGAGCTCCGTTTTCTTTCAGCTCGTCGATAACGTCCCAGAATCTTTCTTCATCAATTACGGAATGAATGCTGCTCCATCCTTTTTCAGCCAAAGGGATAACCGTAGGGCTTTTCAGTACGGGAAGGACTGAAGCAATGTCACTGATCTTTTCATCAGGAACATTCATCAGAATATATTTTGAATTTTTTGCTTTTAAAACGGATTGGATTCTGAAGAGGAATTTATCCAGAATAGCTTCTTTCTGAGCATCAAGCAGAGAGGTCTTTGCTAAAACGGCTTCGGATTTCAGAATAGTAACAGTTTCCCTTAACCCGTTTTTAAACAATGTACTTCCTGAACTTACAATATCACAGATACCATCTGCCAAGCCTATATTCGGGGCGATCTCAACTGATCCGGAAATAATGTGAATGTCAGAGGTTATTCCTTTTTCCTCAAGAAATTTTCTAAGGGTATTAGGGTAAGAAGTGGCAATTTTTCTGTTTTGAAAGTAAGAAAGATTATCGGTCTCCACTTCTTTGGGAACCGCCAAGGAAACACGGCATTTTGAAAATCCAAGTTTTTCTACGATCTGGATATTTTTCTGCTTTTCTACCAAAAGATTTTCACCGACAATAGCGATATCTACCACTCCATCTTCCAAATATTGCGGAATATCTGAGTTTCTGAGATACATAATCTCCATCGGAAAGTTGTCTACGGAAACTTTGAGCTGGTCTTTTCCGTTATTGACGAAAATACCACAGTCTTTGAGGAGCTGTAAGGAGTCTTCATAAAGCCTGCCGCTTTTCTGGATCGCAATTTTTAATTTACTCATTGTATTATTTTAGATAATCTGAGTAAATGAAAACTGATCTGTTGTAAGATTTCCTGGAAGATTTCGGGAAACAAAAAAACCGTCTATTTACTCAGACGGTTTTACTTATTTTTGATTTTAACACATGTTCATATCAATCAGTTCCGTCTTAACAGAGATGATGATAGTAATGATGAAGTGTTAAAAAATTCGGTTTCATTGTTTTGAATTGTGGTACAAATGTAGGATTTATTTTTAAACTGCAAAGTTTTTTTACAGATTTTTTTTGTAGAGCTCTATCAATTGTGTGGCAATAGGCTCGTCATTAAATTTCTGAACAAACTCGAAGCTCTTTTCAGCACGGCGTTTTCTCTCGGATTCATTTTCCCAGAGAAATCTGATCTTAGCTCCTATATCGAGATAGTTGGCCGGATCAATATAAACAGAGTCTTTCCCTCCTGCTTCCGGCAAACAGCTGGTATTGCTTGTAATCGTTACAGTTTTTGAGAAAAGTGCCTCTATTACAGGGATTCCAAAACCTTCAAAAAAACTTGGATAAACAAAAATATCTGCCAATTTGTAAATTACTGCCAACTCTTCCATGGAAACTCCTTCAAGGAAAAAGACTTGTTTTTCCATCTTGTTTTTTCTGATAAAAGCTTCTACTTTTTTGTAGTAATCGGTCTTTCTTCCCACTACAACAAGAGGAATTTCAGCTCCGGCAATGCCTTTAACGATGTTCAAAAGGTTTTTCCGGTCTTCAATGGTTCCTACATTCAGAATATAGCGTTCCGGAAGGTTAAATTTGTCTTTTACTGTCTGAATAAATTCATCAGATTGCTGTTCTTTAAAAGCCTGATGGCAACCCTGGTAAATGACTTCAATTTTACTTTCGGGAACTTTCAGATAAGTGATAATATCTCTTTTGGTCTGTTCTGAAATGGCAATGATTTTATCCGCAGATGCAGCTGCTTTTTTGAATTTCCACAAGTGAATTTTTCTGTCAAAAAAGGAATAATACTGCGGATATCTCATGAAAATCAGATCATGGATGGTTACAATTTTTTTGACAGGTTCTTTCCCCCATTTCATTGGCAGCTCACCGGAAAGGCCATGAAATATATCTACGCCTGCTTTCTGGGCATCTTTCCCCATTTTAAGCTGCCGGGAAAGGCTCCCTTTTGAGGTTTGCACAAACCGGACATTTGGTTTTTCCTGAATTTCTTTACCTCTTTCTGAACTTTTTTTGTTCAGCAGCAGGTATTCATTTTCAGGGTAATACTGAGAAAGGATTCTTACAAGATCTCTTGAATAATTGCCCAATCCGGACGTATTGTGAAAAAAACGTTTTGCATCGAAGGCAATTTTCATATTCAATTTTTTAATAAGCTTTTAAGGCTTAAATTTATAAATAAAATAAACCCCAAATGATTATTCAGGGTTTATTATGTAAATTTTAAATGTGATCTTCAAAATTTAGAGATAATACAGCTTACACCGCTACATTATTTTCTCTCAAAGCATCATTAAGGGATGTTTTTTTATCTGTAGATTCTTTTCTCTGACCAATGATCAATGCACAAGGAACCTGGTATTCTCCGGCAGGATACTGTTTTGTATAGCTTCCCGGAATCACTACTGAACGTGCAGGAACTCTTCCTTTGATTTCAATAGGCTCAGAACCGGTAACGTCAATAATCTTTGTAGAAGCTGTCAATACAACATTAGCACCCAATACAGCTTCTTTTTCTACGTGAACGCCTTCTACCACAATACATCTTGAACCGATGAAACAATCGTCCTCAATGATTACAGGAGCTGCCTGTAATGGTTCCAATACACCACCGATACCTACACCACCGCTCAGGTGAACATTTTTACCTATCTGGGCGCAGCTTCCTACCGTAGCCCATGTGTCAACCATGGTTCCGGAATCTACATAGGCCCCGATATTTACGTAAGACGGCATCATAATCACTCCTGAAGCTACAAAAGATCCTTCTCTTGCGATGGCATGCGGTACAACTCTTACTCCTTTCTCTGCATAGTTTTTCTTCAAAGGAATTTTGTCATGAAATTCAAACGGACCTACCTCGATAGTTTCCATCTTCTGAATCGGGAAATACATTACTACGGCTTTCTTTACCCACTCGTTCACCTGCCATCCGTTTTCCGTAGGCTCAGCTACGCGAAGCTCTCCTGAATCCAACAGGGAAATAACTTCTCTAATGGCCTTCTGGCTGTCTTCATTCTGTAATAAATCTCTATTATCCCAAATGTTTTCAATAGTTTGTTGTAACGACATGTTTTCTGTTTAAATTAAATATGCTTCAAATATACAAAAACTTCATCAAAACCTCCTTTGACATCTCATCTGCACTATATTTAATTAAAATTCGAAACTGGTATTCTCCGGTTCTAGTAATGTTTCTATTTATAAAATAAAAAAGAGCGAAAACGCTCTTTTTCAATTTTTTTTTCTGCTTTTTGTCTTTAAGGTTCAAGTGTACAAAGGCATGTACATCTGCTTGGGATCCATATCCCTCCTGAAGGTCCACCGCAAAATTCATTACAATAGTTAGGAGAAGGCGGAGGACAACCGGCTCCTATAATAGCCATTTGTTCTTTTCTGTTTAGTTTTTTAAGATTTTTCATAAGAAATAGTTTTTAATTCACTTTAAAGTTAATTAATTATTTCCGCTTGAAAAAAAATCTGAAGAATTATTTACTACAAAATCCTTTGTGCATGAAGATAGGCTTTGTTCCAGTATTTTTCGTTTAATGAAGAAATAATTACTCCTTTTGAAGTGGAAGCATGAATGAATTTCACTTCTCCATCCGTCCCGATGTCATGAACGATCCCTACATGGGAAACCCTGCTTCCTCCGGCTGTTGCAAAGAAAAGCAGATCGCCGGGTTTCACTTCTTTGATATCGATTTTTTTACCGGCTTCAGCCTGATCTGTAGATCTGCGTGGAAGTGAGAAATCATTTTCTTCAAAAACTTTTACGGTAAATCCGGAACAGTCAAAACCTGAAGATGTATTTCCTCCGAATTTGTAGGGTGTTCCGATATATTTTTCAGCATCTTTCAGGATATCATTAACGGATCTGGAAATATTTCCATCAAATTTAGAATCCAGTTTTCTGAGATTTTCAGTTTTTGCAACAGTTTTGGTCCTAGTATTTTTTTTGGAAGACACATTCTTTGAAGATCCGCAGGAAACTGCAATAGCAGAGGCAATCATCAAAACAGAAAGCTGCTTTATTCTTAAGTTTTTTTCAAATAATCCCGGTATCATAGTCATCTGATTTTAAATGAAGTAACTAATTATACAGCAAATATACATTTTATATTTTAATTATAATATAACTATACTACAACTATATAATAAATATATGTTAAAATTTTGATTTCCTATATTTATTAGTATATTTGAATCCTATTTTGTGATATGGCAACGTATGAAAGTTTAATAAAGATTAAAGGCAGCGTAGGCGATCTGGTTTTTTACAGCCTGAACGGGAAAAATGTGGTTCGGAAAAAAAGTGGATTTAATAAAACGGCGTTTAAGAAAAGTCCGTCTTATGAGAAGGTAAGACAGAACAGCTCTGAGTTCGGGCACTGTTCAAAAGCCGGTAAAATAATACGAAGCTGTATTGAAGGCTATATTAAGGAAACCGGCGAACCCCTGCTCTATCAAAGGTTTGCAAAGCTGATGACAGCTGTCAAGGATCTTGACACTGCTTCAGAGAAGGGAAAAAGAACTGTACAAAATGGGCTTGCTACTGAAGAAGGTGTAAAATTGCTTAAAGAATTTAAATTTGGAGAGAAGAAAAATTTTAGTGAAAAGACTTCTGTTTGCAATGACAACGGAGAAATGATACTGAATTTAGCTGATACCCTATCAGCAGATGAAATTTTGATGATTACCATACAACCTGATCTGGAAGTATATTCTGCTGAATATTTTGAAGATAGGCTAACGAGTGGAGAAAAAGAAATCCGTTTTAAGAAGCATTTTAATGATGAAAAGCTTCTGCTTTATTTTTTAGTATTCAAGTATAGAGAAAATATTACCCATATGGGATTTGTTTAAATAAAAAAGTCTGCAGATGATCTGCAGACTTTTTGTTTATTGTTTGTCTCCTGTCCAGGTTCCGAATCTTGCCGGTGTAGGAACAGAGTTTGACCAGTTTCCGTTTCCTTTTTTCTCTTTTGAAAGGGTCCCTTTGAATTCTCCATCATCAGGCAGCCCGACTACAGCTGAAAGATCTCCGGTATCAGTTAAATTTCCGGAAATATTATAGTTTTCATCATTTACTGTAGAATGCATGGTACCGGTTACTTTTCCGTCGCTGGCCACCACAAGGTTCCATGTTCCGTCATCACTTCCAGTATACTTTCCTGACCATGTTCCTATATAATCATAAATAGTGTCATCATCAGAGCTGCATCCGATAAATAAAAAAGCTGTTAAAAGAAGTAAAAAAAGTTTCTTCATAGTTTCTAATAGTTTAATAACCTAATCAAATTTTATTGTTATTGATTCAGATTCTATTTCTTAAATAGAACATTGAATCCATGTTTGTTATTTTTCCGGCTTGTTCCGTGCAAATCTACTAATTTTTTCATTCAGATTATCTGAATTTTAATCAGCCAATTATATTTTTATGGATAAGCTATATATTTTGGCTAAAATACAATTATTTACCAAATAGAAACAAACAATCACCTTTCAACCTGTTAAAAATAGATACAAAATATCATGATTCTTATTAAGCACAAATAAAGCATTTATTTTATTCCAAAATAATAATTTTAATATTTTTTATTACATAATTAATAATTTAAATAAAATATATTTTCAAATTTATAAATATTTCTTACTTTAGTGAAAAATCTAAAACCATTAAAACTTATCAATAACATGAAAACAGGAATATTTCTTTGTGTTGCAGTAGCTTTATCCGGCAGTTTAAAATCTCAGGTAGGGATAAATACTTCTACACCTACTCATACTTTAGATATTAACGGACTGGCTAGAGTAAGAGGATTGGCCAACGCGGAAAGAAAAATAGTTGCGGCAGATCCTCAGGGAGTTTTAATTTTAATTTCGCCCGAAGAGGTTTTCTCTCCAAAGGCACTGCTCAATACCTCTACATCCCCTGCTGAACAAAGATTGACTGTTTACGAGGGAAAATGTTTCCAGCCGACAGATAACGCGTCTTCCTGTACTGTGAACGTAAATCATTATAGCTCATGTGCCGGTTTTACTCGTGCAGTAGATTCTCAAATTGTGGTAGGACAAACAATTAATACAGGTAATGGACAATTTCTGGGAACCTGGGCAGCCCGTTTCATCGATAATAAAGGGTATGTAGGCGGTATAACAGCAGCTGAACAGGTCGCTCCGGATTATCCCAGAATCTCTTATCCGGCTGCCAATACTGCCAATTATTTAGGGAGCGGATCATTTTCCGGACAGTGTAATGCAGATCTGGTAACTACCATTAACCAGACAACAGGTGACATCAAAGTGGAATCTGTGAAGAGAAGCATGTTTGCCCATCTGGTTTATCTTCTATCTATTTCACGATCCAGAAGTAATTAGGATAGATTTTTCATAAAATAAAAGGTAGCTGTACTATAATACGGCTACCTTTTTGACTGAAATCCTACAAAAAGGAAAAATAAATAATAAAGAAATGAAAAACCCTCTGAAAAGAGGGCCAACTAATTAAAAAATTATGGGTAAATACATCCACATACACAATCATACTGATCAAACTCCGGAGCACATACTCCTACTGCTTCACATCTGTAAATCATTCTAGGAGGACAATGTGGGATTGTAGTTCCACCCTGTACCTGCTTTAAGTTTTCTCTTGTTAATTTTTTTAGATTTTTCATAATTAGATATTTAATTTGCTTTAGATACCAAATATACAAATTAGACACCAAAAAGTGTCTTAACATAATAAAATAATTTCATCATTTTTTGCTTTTATTAGTTTTTTGAAAAAATATCAGCAGACACCATTAATCTTAAACTCTTTCCATAAAATAAAACCTTGTTATATTTTTAAAAGGAAAATTATAAATTTTGTGAAAAAATTTATACATGTTACTATATTCCGCAAATCGGTGTTTGTATACGATTTCTTTAATCATAAGCTGTGAAAACATCAGGTCTTCAACTACATCTATTATCTTCAGCTTAATTGTAAAATCATAAAAAGTAGTTCCAAAATACTGCCGGCAATCTTTCTGAAACTGAAGATAACTGATGTCATTCATTTTACTCAGATTTCGCATCTTAATGGAAGGGTCCGCTTTAAACTTTAAAAGAACATCATCAAGATAATATAAAGAGGAAGTGCAGAAGTTAATTTGCCTTAGATTGACTGTAAATTCATAAAGAAAACCTTGAGCTGTTTTAGCTGAATGATCCATTATACACAGCCCGAATACAGCAGACATGTCTGAAAAGTTTTTGCAGAAACTGATATGCAGCGGAACAACACTATATCCTGAATCACTACTAGTACCCGACGCAGATCGTATGGTTTTGTCAAGGTAAGAAATAATTTTATTCTCTAATGGTTCACTGTAAATGTCCCCGCCATCAAAGCGAAAATTTATTTCCCGCCCAGAATAAGAAAAATCATCCTGTAAAATATCAAGAGTCCTGAACAGAGCAGCGTATGCTTTAATTACCAACTGAATATAATCATTACACTGCTTTTCAGATAAATGAAGATCGTTGGTATTCCCGGATAAAAATTCAGATAGTAGTTGTATTGCCCTGTTCACTCTTTGCTCAACGAGAAAAAGAAGTCTGGCATTCATAGTTATTAGTTTTCATAATTAGGTTTAGTTTTTTATTAAATCACTTAATAGCGACTAATATATTAAAAATACGCTACTATCTGCTACTTTTTAATACAAAACAATTTTAATATTAAAAGAAAATCTAAAAATTCTGTCAATTATATAAAAAAAGAATATCCTTCGGTGAATCTATCCGGAAAATTTACACCAATCCTTGCAGTATTTTATCATATTTCCAACAAAAACATCACAACAAAGTGACATTAATACTTAAATCAAAGAAAAAATAAATAAATAGCAACAATTTTAATCTATTGATAACTAGTTAATTATACTATTAACCCTAAATAAAAATTATTTTTTTTTTGAAAATTTAAAAAATATTATTTCCTTAGTCGGAGAAAAAACTAGAAATGACCAACCCAAAACTTCTGCTTACGGCGCTTGCCTTTGGCATGCTATCCGGCACGATTACTGCCCAACAATATGCGCTTAGCGGAAGTGTTGTCAACAGTTTTAATGGTGACCTCCGGAATACCAATCTGCAGGTAAAAAATAAACTGACCCAGAATATTATAAATGCACAAACAGATACCTCAGGAAAATTCAAAATATTTTTAAGTAAAGGTATTTATACCCTTTTGATTACTCAGCTCGGAAAAAAATACTATGAAAAATCAATTGAGCTGAATGAGGATCTTGATTTAGGTATTATTACAATCAATAATGAGATTGCATTGGAAGGTGTTGTCATCAACGGACAGAAACAACTTATTGAAAGAAAAACGGACCGTTTGGTATTCAATGTTGAAAGATCAGCTTTTGCTGCCGGAGGAAACGGGCTGGATGCTATTACCGTGACACCCGGGCTTCAGGTAAGCAACGAAAGCATAAGCATGCTTGGAAAAAGCGGAATGGGCGTTATGATTGACGGGAGAATCATGAATATTTCGGGCGATGCACTCATCAGTTATTTAAAAAGCATCCCAAGCAGTGACATTAAAAGTATTGAAGTAATCACCAATCCCCCATCCAAGTACAGTGCTGAAGGAAACAGCGGACTGGTGAATATTGTTTTAAAGAAATCGCGGGCAGATAACTGGTCATCTTCTATTGTAACAAGCTATCAGCAAGGGAAATATGCCCAGCATTCCTCCTCCGCCAATTTCAATTATAAGAAGAAGAAACTCTCTTTATCATCTAATCTTAATTATGGATATGGTAAGTATTTCGGTGCAGAAGAGCTGGAAATAAAATATCCCGAAACATACTGGCATTCTGATAAGGAATATAGAAATAAAATAAATAATTTATCCGGCCGCCTAGCAGTTGATTATGATATATCCAAGCATTTTCAGATTGGTGCCATGTATAATGGAAGTTTAAGTAAACCGACCACAGAAGATGATGATTGGTCTCTGGAAAGAAATCCGGCTAATGCTAACCAATATCATACTGTTGGAAGAACCTCAAGAAAAAGAGAGCTTCATACTGCCAATTTCCACACTATTTATAAAATTGACAGTATAGGAAAACAACTGAATATGGATTTTGATTTTTTCACTTTTAAGGATAGAAGTGATAGAAATTTTGATGTATTCTTTAATAATTCATCAGCTTCTGAGAGCCGGAATCAGAATAATGCTCTTCAGACTATAAATAATTATTCCGTTAACCTTGATATGGAACATCCGTTAAAAGCTGTCAAATTAAATTACGGAGCAAGATTTTCTTTCTCGCGGACCAATAATGATCTTTACTCGGATATACAGCAGGTGGGTTTTACACAGCAGGATCTCTTTAAATACAGAGAAAATACCCAGGCAGTTTTCCTTTCAGGTGAAAAAGAAATCGGAAAAGAAAAAAAGTGGTCTGCCAAATTAGGTTTGAGAGTTGAAAATACCCAGCTGGAATCCGAGAACGTTTTTCTGGATAATAAAAACAATACCCATTATCTGAAATTCTTTCCAACTGCATATATTCAGTTTAAGCCTACTGAAAACAACACTATTTCACTGGATTACGGTAAAAGAATTTCCAGACCTTCATTTTCGAATCTGAATCCTTTCCGTATCTACAGCAGCCCTTTTAGCTATTGGGAAGGTAATCCTTCATTAATGCCTTCTTACACCCATAATATTGAATTAAACTATATATATAAAGATTTCCTGCAAAGTGTTTTATACTGGGAAAAAACAGATGATATGTTTGGCGGGATTGTGTTATTAAATAACGACAATATTACCCAGCGAATAACCCAGCTCAACTATGCACAGGGACAGACGTATGGATTAAGGCAAACGTATGTCTACAAGAAAAAAAAATGGCTGGAGAGTTATATAACGGCTTACATCGGGTATCAGAAAGCAACATCTGACATATACCCTTTAACTCCTAAGGAAATTGAAGGCTTTTTTAGTATGATAGCGCTCTCCGGGAATTTTTTACTCAGCAAGACAACGAGCACCGGATTTAATCTGCTGCACAGGTTTCCTAATAAATCTATTGATATGGTTGAGAATAAAACCAATACACTTCTGGATTTTTATTTTAAAACCAAACTTTGGAATAAACTGGGGTTTGTGTTGTCGGTGAATAATATACTTAAAGAATATCAATTTAATTCAGTGTCCGAACGAAGTGGTAACAGAACATATACGAACGGATATTATGATTCCCAATTTATCAGGTTAACATTAAACTACTCTTTTGGAGGGCAGATCAATGTAAATCAGAGAAATTACCGCAATCAGGAAGAAAGAAACAGAACAAACTGATTTGTTGTTCATTGATGTAATGGCCAGTACATTAAATGAATTATAAATATGCTTGCAAGCAAGGTCCAAAAACGGTTAATGACTTTAAATATTTACCGCATACTAATTACAAATCTTTATTATCATGAAATCAAACGAAAACAAATTCGACATCTCAAAATTTACTCAAGAAAATGACACTGTAAAAGGAGGTTTTTCAAAAGCATTAGGAGGAACTAGTGCAGGTTTTTCTAGCGCAGCAGGTTCAAACTTTGGAAACTGCCCTACAACAAACAGTGGAAACTGCGTAGCAGGATGTGGTACAACGACTCAGCCAACTCAGCCGACACAACCAACTACGACTACAACTATACAGTCATAAGCAATGCTTTTCTGTAACTAAGGGGCAGAAATGCCCTTTAGTTTTTTAACTAAAAACCCAAACTAACTATGAAATACAGCCAGTTCAACTCAATTGTGCCTTTCAATAACCAATATGCTTTATTCAATTCTTTTGAAAAGAAGGTTATTTTTTTAGACCCGGAACTAAAGGAGCTTTTGGAAGCTGGAAAAAGGGATGGTATTGATGAGCTTTCCGAAATTCACCCCGATTTCTATGATTACTTGAAAGAAGAATATTTTCTTGTTAATGAAGAAATTAATGAGGTTCAAAAGGTTAAAGATATATCGAAAAAAATTGACAATAACCCCAATATGTTCTATCTGATTGTCAATCCTACTATGAATTGTAATTTCAAATGCTGGTATTGTTATGAGACTCACATCAAAAAATCCAGATTAGAAGAAACGGTATTGGATTCTGTAAAAAAATTTATAACAAAAACCGTCTCTCAGAAATCTATAAAAACTTTTACATTATCTTTTTTTGGTGGTGAACCTCTGTTATATTTTAACAGAAATGTAACTCCAATGATCGACCATTTGGTTCAGGAATGTGAAAAATATGATACAAAATTTAATATTGCATTTACCACCAATGGCTATTTACTAAATGAAGAATTCATCAATTATTTTGTTGACAGAAATCTGGAAGCAGGACTTCAGATAACATTCGACGGATATGGAGAAGAGCATGATAAGGTGCGTTTTGTGAACAAAACAAGAGGCAGTTATAACGAAATTGTAAGCAATATAAAAAATCTGTTGAAGCATGATAATTTCTTCATCCGGGCAAGAATTAACTATACCCATGAGAATATCCACAACTGCTTTAAAATTGTTGATGAATTTTCTTATTTAAGTGAAGAAGAAAAGAAGAAAAAACTGCTTTTTGATTACCACAGAGTATGGCAGGATGACGAAGCAGACGGAACCAACGTTGTTGCCGACGAAAATGCCGAAAAAATGAAAACCAAAGGATTCAATACAAAAGTGATGTATTCTATCAACAATGTTCAGGACCCTTGCTATGCAGATAAAAGAAACAGTGCAACGATCAATTACAATGGGGATTTATACAAATGCACAGCCAGAGATTTTCTGCCTAAAAACAGAGTCGGATATATTACTCAGGACGGAGATCTTGTCTGGGAAAACAATCATCTTGAACGCAGGATGGAAGCCAAGTTTAAAAATCAGCCATGCCTGAAATGCAGATTATTGCCACTATGTAACGGCGGATGCAGCCAGCATGCCGTAGAGCATATAGAACTTGGTGATGAATATTGCATATATAATGGTGATGACAGTGAAAAAGACAAAGTAGTACTCAGTAAAATAGAAGAAATAGTGAATGCGTTGGCCTAAAAATAAATTTGCATTTTACCATCAGCTGCAAAGTACAGATTGTGCTGCCGCTTGTCTTGCCATGATTCTCAGTTATCATGGTAAAAAAAAATATTCTCTCCCTTTTGTAAAGTCTTTATTTGAATTTACACGGGTTGGTGTTTCTGTGGATGATCTTGTTGAAGCATCTGAGAAAGCCGGATTAAAGTCCACTCCCGTACAGATAACGATTTCCAATTTAAAAGAAATACCCCTACCTGTCATATTATTCTGGAAACAGGATCACTTCGTGGTACTGGAAAATATTGTGGAGAAAAATAATCAAAGTACCTATTTCTTAGCTGATCCCGCCTATGGAAGGATTCAGCTGGATGAGGAAGGCTTTTCCAATGAATGGCGGGGAACAGGCGATAAAGGTATACTCATTTATTCTGAAAAAGATACAGATTGGGAAGCATCAAAACTACCTGCTGAAAAGCCTGAAAGCTTTTTAAAATCCGGTTTTTTTAAAGAAGCGGTAGATTATATTAAAACCCGTAAGGGAAGTTATGTACTGTCTATTCTTTTAATAGTTATCGGATTGATTATCAACAGCAGCATTCCTTTTGTCTTCAAAAATATAATTGATGAAGGGATATTGCAGAAAAACTCCAATCTTATATTGCTTCTGCTTGCGTCACAGCTCGTCCTTTTTATTTCCAGCTTTATCAGTGATTTCTTCAGTAATTTATTGCTTACAAAAATCAATTTTAATTTAAGCATTTCACTGAAAAGCAACCTCCTGAAAAAATTGATGAATCTGCCGATCCGTTATTTTGATACCAGACTTAATACAGAGACTCTTCAAAGGATTAACGATCAGCAGAAAATTCAGAATTATGTTACCTGGAAAGGAGTCGATTTTCTGATAAGCATCCTGAATATTTTATTATTTGGAAGCATCCTGTTTTATTTCAGTAAATGGGTATTTATTGTTTATCTCGTACTTTCTGTCATAAGTGTTGCATGGATCTTTTTATTCCTGAAAAAACGGGCAGTTCTTGAATATGCCTTATTTCTGAAACAATCAGAAAACAATAACCATATTTATGAATTTATCATGAATATGCCTGAAATAAAGGTAAACAACGCCCAGATTTTTTCCATCAATAAAATACTGGCAATCCAGAAAAAACTAAATTCAATTGAACTTAATTCCCTATTTCTGAATATGTACCAGCTGGTAGGTGTGAACTTTTTATCAAAACTTAAAGAGATCACAGCTATCGGTATTTGTGCCATTCTGATTATGGACGGGAAAATGAGTTTAGGGGTTCTGATGAGTATTTCCTATGTTATCGGGCAGCTTTCTTCTCCTATCAACAGGCTGGTAAGTTTGGTAAAAGATACCCAGGACGCTGAAATTGCCTCTAAAAGAATTGGTGAAATTTATAATGAGCAGGAGGAAAACCTGACAAGGACAGTAAATCTTACTACACCTGTTAACACACTTTCCATTAATAATATTTCCTTTAAATATCCGGGAAACTTTAATCCTTTTGTTTTAAATGACATCAACTTTAAAATCCTTCCCAATAAAGTCACTGCCATAGTAGGCTCCAGCGGAAGCGGCAAAACAACCCTATTAAAAATATTACTGGCCTACTACCCTGTTACTTCAGGAAAAATATTATTGAACAGCATGAATATTAATGACGTCTATGCAGATCAATGGCGTGAAAGATGCGGTATAGTACTTCAGGACGGACATATATTCAGTGGTACGCTTGCTGAAAACATTGCTTTTACTGAAGAAGCAATAGATCATCAAAAATTAACTGAAGCTGCAAGAATCGCATGTATTGACTCATTTATCGAATCCCTTCCTATGGGATATAATACAAAAGTCGGAAATATCGGTATTCAGCTAAGTGGTGGCCAGAAACAGCGTATCTTAATTGCCCGGGCAGTTTATAAAGACCCCGAATTCTTATTCCTTGACGAAGCCACTTCAGCACTGGACGCAGAAAATGAAAAACAGATTTATAACAATCTTCAGTCCTTTTTTGAAGGAAGAACGGTTGTTGTTATTGCCCATCGTTTATCAACTGTAAAAAGTGCTGACCAGATCATTGTCCTGAAAAACGGAAAGATTGCAGAAATAGGTAATCATTATAAACTTGTGGATACAAAGAATGAGTACTTTAATCTGGTAAGAAACCAATTGGAGTTGGGAAATTAAAATATAAAATTTACCCGTAAAAAATAAAATCCTGCAATTTTTAATTAACTGCAGGATTTTTTAACTTTTAAACTTTACTAAGATTTTCAATGATAGTAAGCTCTGTCTATTTCAAGAGACTATATGCGATCAGTTGCTGCTTTACCAACCCATAATCGTTCCTAAATTCATCTTGGTTACAATCCCAAAAGTAATTCTCTCCAGCGGAGGACGAAGATTCTGATCCAATTCCGGTTTCATTCTTTCTTCATTATTATTTATATCCGGTAGTTCAACATAAAAACCACCTAAAAATTTACCTTTAAGGAAATAGAAACCGCTACCTATATTTGTTTTATTAAATAGCAGTGAAGTATCTCTTGAAAATAACCTTGCCCGCAAATATGGATTCAGCAATAAATGATAGCTGTTTTCTTTTTCCAGTTTTATCCTCCAAACCAGATCGGCATTGAGATTATTAACTTCTACCTCACCATAGGTCCCGCCATAGCCGGTTATTTTGCTTTCTTCTCCCAACGACTGGCCTCCAATGTTGGTTGTTTTTCTCAGAGTATATTCTTTTTTATCCAAAACTTCAAAATTATTGGTAGAAGTATAACTGTAAGTAACCCCAACCCAAACATTACGATTCTGATAATTAATGCCTATACCAATATTTCCTCCTCTATCGTTAATATTTTCAAAACTATTAGCCAGATTGGTACTGTCAACAGCCTTAAACATTTTAAAACCTAAAGCAGAAATTCCACCAAATCCAAAAACGGTGAACCTCTGAAAACTGCCGGTTTTAAATTCATCATGTAAGGCTTCCAGTTTTTTATTATTTGCTTTTTTCTTTGATATCAAATCTTCTTTACGTTCCCTGGTATAAGAAGCAAGTTCGGCGTAGGCAAGCTCCATTTCCATATCGGAAGCTTCCCTACTAATTACCTCGTCATAAAATTCTTCGACTTCAGTCAATGAATTTAATTTGGTATTTAATGATTGTTCAAAAAGTTCACGCTTGGCTGTATTAGAAATTTGAGCTGAAACAGTTTTAATTTTTGCAGCAAAATCTGTTTTCATTGCTTTTCGTAAGTCATCACGTGTTTTGCTAAAATCTTTTACCAGTTTTGCCCTTCTTTCCAGCTCAGCTACTTCAGCTGTATTGAACGCATTGGAAAATGTAATCCCTCCGTACAAAGAAGCTGAACCACTTGGAACCAACCCACCACTACTAAATAAATTCCCGATTCCCTCTTCATTTTTCACTTTAATGTCAATACCGAAAATGGGCTTTATTTTTTTTGCAGTAACTGTTTTATCAATATTATTAGCTCCAAAGGCCAATTCTGCTTTTGCAATATCTATACCTACTCCAAATCCTTTTAAGGGAATAGTACTTTTACCATCAGCACTTTGGGTAAGACCTTGCGCCAAATAGATAACCGGTGTCACAAGAAAGGTGACAATAACGATTTTTATGATATTCAACATAGCTTATGGAAGTTTTATATCATTTAAAAACAGGCCACCTTTACCGGAATTCTCAAACTTAAGAAGCCGAGGGGATGCAAAAACATCTTTGTTTTTGGTCAAATCTTTAAGCTGTAATGATCCTGTCCCCGATGGAGAAACTAAACTTGCCCGAACTTCCAGATAAAATGGTTTCCCGCGATCAGCGTAAATCTGACCGTTCAGCTGTATATCGGTTACTTCAGTGCCATTCACATCAAGAAGATAAATTTCAATTCCTTCAGCTTCAAAAGTATATTCAAAATTAGAAGCCCTTTCAGTTATTTCCAAAAGCTTGAAATACTTGTGATTTTTTTGTTTCCTGCTCACAAAACGTTTTTTAAATTCCTGTGTTTGTGATAGAGTTTTGACTTGTTTTTTCATGATTGTAAGGTTATTAGTGTTAATATCTGTTTATAAGAACTTTAATAAGTTTAAGATATCAGGTAAATTTCCAATCAAATACTTCAGATAGAAGACTTTTATTTTATCCTTAAAGCCGAAAGAATGGCGAATAAGGATGACGAATACATTAACTGAAGAAAATTCTACAGTAAAATAAACATAGGGATAGGTTACAAGTGATAAAGCTGAAATTTTTCATCAACAATTCCTATTCAGGATTTTACGGCAGCCCAATAGTTGGGTTGAAAAAACTGAACTTACTTTAATTGTAGAATTTTAAATGAAATATTCGATTTGCTTATATAAGTTACCCTAATAGTTATTATTAGGAACCTTTTAGCTTCCTCTTTTTACGTATTCACCTGAATGTATGTTGTGTATTGCTTAGCCATGATTATTGTTTTTAGTTTAACTAAATATACTAAATTAAAAACAAAAAAAGAGGAAAATTTATAAAAACAAATCCTTGTAATTATCAGTAAATTACAAGGATCTAATTGTTAAGCCTTTGATAAAATTATCATCCGCTTCTGTGGAGAATACGGGATTCGAACCCGTGACCTTTTGACTGCCAGTCAAACGCGCTAGCCAACTGCGCCAATCCCCCTACTTGCTTAAAGCGGTACAAAAGTAAGTATTTAAACTACATATCCAAATATTTTCTCACTTTTTTATCAGAATTCATTCGATTCTTTTTCTCTTTCAATCCAAAGTTTGAATTGATATAAAAACATACTATCTAATAAATAACTGACAGTCAAATAATTTACTTCCCTTTCTTCATCTGCATTGCCCGCTGATAAAAAGACTGCTCTGCTATTTTTTCTTCGGCTTCATTAATCGCTGCCAAAAGGTGATTCCTATTATCTGCAATTTCACCAAGTACTTTTGATACCAGCTCCCAAACAGGCTTCATTTTTTCAATCAGTTCAATACCTTTTGGAGACAGGACAATAAGCCTTTTACGTTCATCCTGTTTATCCTTTTTCGATTGAATAAGCTTTTGCTTTTCCAGTTCTTTCAGCAAACTTATGGTTGATGGATGAGTATACCCTATTTCATTGGCTATTTCTACTACGCTCAGCATTTTTTTATGATGCAGGGTAAAGATTACAGGAAACCACTTGGGTTCAAAATCAATATCAAAAGATTTATAGATCAGGGCACCATCTTTTCTGAGCTGTTCGCTCAGACGCTGCAGCCTTGTTGATATGGCCAGAATGCCGGATTCATCTATTATATTCATATAGTTCGATTTACATTTAAATAATAAAAAACATTATCCGCATTCATCAACGGAAAACGAGCCGGAAGATTTTCTTTTTCAACCTGTAAAAAATCATTTCGTTCATAAAAACGCATAGCTGCCTTCAGTATATTAACGGTTCCAAGATATACAGCTTCTATTCCATTTTCACGACAGAAAGAAATTAAAACCTCTAGAAGTTCCTGTGCAATATTAAGTTCTTTTCCCCTGAATTCTTTTTTCACAAACATTTTACGGACAGCCCCTGCTTTTTCGTCAAATTTAACCAATGCAATTGAACCCACAAGTTCACCATCAATAAAAGCTCCCCAGAAGTTTCCGCCGGATTCCATATAAAAGCTTTCAATCTGTTTCAGATCCGGTTGGTCTTCTATCGTAATAGGAACATTAAATTCCTTTTGCTGGATAGTAAGAATTAAATCAATAAGTTGATCGGAATAGCTATTATTTAATTGCTGAATAGTTGTTTTCATATACATTTTATTTTACACGACAAAACTACGTAGTTTACTACATATATACAAAATGAAAACTGTTTTTTATAAAAAAATTAACACTTAACTTAAACTGTATCAACAAAAAACGCATGCCTTTTCTGACATGCGTTTTTACTATTTTTTTGATTGAAATTATTATTTCCATCCTCCGCCAAGAGCCTGGTAAAGCTCTACGGCAGCTTTCATTTTACTGTATTCTGCATTGGAAATATTCAGTTCTGCATTTAATGAGTTAACACTTGCATTCAATACTTCAAGGTAGTTCGCCATACCGTAGTTAACAAGTTCCTGGGAATATTCAACAGAATTTTTATAAGCATTCAGCTCCTTCTGTTTCAGTTCAATAAAAGAATCCTGAACTGAAAATACCCTGATTGCATCTGAAACCTCTTTTCCGGCTGTAAGAACTGTTTTTCTGAAGTTCAGATACGCCGTTTCCTGATTGGCCAGACTTACTTCATAGTTGGTTTTGATTGCTCTCCGGTTTAAGATCGGCTGTGCAAGACCACCCACAACACTTGCAAACAATGAATTTACACTGAATAAGTGATCAATATCCATAGATTGAAGTCCTCCGTTTCCTGTAATTTTTAAAGTAGGATAAAACTGTGCTTTCGCAGAATTGGTGAGTTCAAAAGTATTCATTAGATTATACTCCGCTCTCATTACATCCGGTCTGTTGGCCAGTAGCTGTGCAGGATATCCCAATCTTAAATCAATCGGAACTTTCTGGCTTTCCAGTGTAGATCTTTCAATACTATGAGAAGGTTCTCCCATCAACAGACTCATTGTATTTTCTAACAACTGAATCTGGGTGTCCATATCAATCAATAAGGACTTTGCATTAAAAACTAACGCCTCACTCTGCTGAACTGCAACTTCTGTCACTGTTCCGGCTACTTTTAAAGCTTTAGTCGTTTCTAAATTCTTTTCACGAACCGCAATTGTTTCTGTGATGATTCTTTTCTGGTCATCAAAAGTAAGCAGCTGATAATAAGCGGAAGCAATAGAGGCAACCAGATCACTTTTTACAGCTTTATGTGCTGCAACAGTTCCCAGATAAGTAGCCAGCTGAGCCTTTTCCTGAGCTCTCATTTTACCCCAGATATCAGCTTCCCATCCCAAGCTCGCCGTAATGTCAAGCTGATTGATATAACGTCTCTGCCCGAACAATTGCCCGGTTTGTGTATTTAAAGACTGAGTCTGGAAAGTATAACCCGGTCCTACTGTTAAAGTTGGCTCATAGGCTGCTTTACTTTGCTTTAAATAAGCTTCTGCAGAATTAATACTCTGCAGGGCAATTCTTATATCTAAATTATTTTCTAAAGCCTTTGAAATATGCTTTTGAAGTATAGGATCGGTAAATATTTCTTTCCATGAAACATTAGCAACCGTTGTACTGTCAGAAGGAAGCATATCGGTACGGAAAAGCTTTTCGTCCACAACGTTTTTCGGTCTTTCGTAATCTTTTCTAGCCATACAGGATGTAACGGCACCAAGAATTGCGACTGAAAAAGTTATTCCTTTTATGATGTTTATTAAACTCTTCATTATTTTTAATTAGAAGTTAGAGTTTAGAAGTTAGAAGTTAGTTTTAGACTCGTATCTCTAATTTCTAACTTCTAATTTCTTAAACCTTAATTTTATTCTGCTAAACTGATATCTTCTTTCTTGATAGGTTTAATTTTTTCCTGCAGTGTCTCGAAAATCACATACAGTACAGGAATTACAAATAATCCTAAAATAGTTCCTATCAATAGCCCGATCGCCGCACCTGTTGCAATAGATCTGTTACCTACAGCACCAATTCCGCTTGCCAGAACCAACGGCAATAAACCGAAGATAAAGGCAAATGAAGTCATAAGGATTGGTCTTAATCTGGCCTTAGCCGCATTGATGGCAGACATCACGATGGTTTCACCATGATGCCTTCTCTGGACGGCAAATTCGACAATAAGAATCGCATTTTTTGCTAATAATCCTACAAGCATGATCAGGGCGATCTGGAAGTAAATGTTATTTTCCAAGCCCATAATCTTCTGTCCGAAATATGCTCCCATTACCCCAAGAGGAAGAGAAATTACCACAATCAGCGGAAGGATATAACTTTCATACTGAGCAGAAAGAATAAAATAAACGAAGATCAAACTTAATCCGAAAATCAGAAGGGTCTGTGATCCTGAATTTAATTCCTCTCTGGTTAAACCGGTGAACTCTACCGCATAGTTTTGGTTCAACGTTTCATTGGCTACCTGCTGTACGGCTGTAATCGCATCTCCGGAACTGAATCCTGCCGAGTTGGCTCCTGTAATTTTAACAGAGGTAAAAAGGTTATATCTGCTTACAGACTGAGGTCCGTATGCTTTTTTCAATGTTACGAACTGTGAGATTGGAGACATTATTCCTGAACCTGTTCTTACATATAATTCGTTCAGGTTTTCAATATTTTTTCTGTTTTCAGGAAGGGCCTGAACCATTACTCTAAACTGTTTCCCGTACTTGGTAAAGTCAGCAGTATAAATACCTCCGATATATCCCTGCATGGTAGCCAGGATATCACTTACAGAAACTCCAAGCTGTTTGGTCAGCGGAACATTGATTTCCATCTGATACTGAGGATATTTTGTATTGAATGAAGTCTGGGCAAATTCTATTTCAGGTCTTTCCATCAATTTACCAATAAATTCACCTGTCTTATTATCCAGATCTGCATATTCACCTCCCGATTTATCCAATAATACCATTTCAAAACCGGCACTGTTACCAAATCCCGGTACACTTGGAGGCTGGAAGAAAACAACTTTTGCATCAGGAACAGCTCCTGCTATTCCGAACAGCTGTTTAGTGATATCTTCAGAGGTCTGTCCGTCTTTTTTTCTTTCATCAAAAGGCTTCAGTTTTACAAAGGCAAGACCGTTGTTACTTCCGTTTCCGGATAAGAATCCTCTACCTGTAGAAATTGTCACGTTCTGTACTCCCGGAACTTTTAACGCTTTTGCCTGAAGTGTTTTCAGTGCATTATATGTTCTTTCCATAGAGGCTCCCGGTGGCAGCTGAACATCTGTAAAGATAATCCCTCTGTCTTCTGTAGGTACGAAACCTTTTTTCATAGTACTGCTTGCCCAGAAAAGAATACCTCCGGTAACAGCAAAAATAATCAGGGTTACCCACTTATGTCTCAGAAGGAAAACAAATCCTCTTCCGTAACGCTCCGTTGTTGTTTTAAAAGCAATATTGAACTTATAGAAAAACTTCTGAAGGAAATTCAGGTTTTTATATTCTTTGTGATGCTCTGAGTGAGGTTTTAAGAATAATGAACATAAAACCGGACTTAAAGTCAATGCGTTAATTGCGGAAATGATGATTGCCACAATCAGCGTTATACCAAACTGTTGGTAGAATACTCCCGTAGGACCAGTAATAAACGTCACCGGAATAAATACTGACGCCATTACCAGAGTAATAGAGATAATCGCTCCTGTGATCTCATCCATGGCTTCTACGGTTGCTTTCTTAGCATCAGAAATACCATGTTCCATTTTTGCATGAACAGCCTCGACGACGACAATCGCGTCATCCACAACGATACCGATTGCCAGTACCAATGCGAAGAGCGTTAACAGGTTTAATGAATATCCAAATAGGTTCAGGAAGAAGAATGCTCCCACAATGGATACCGGAACTGCAATAGCCGGAATCAGGGTAGATCTGAAATCCTGAAGGAATATATATACAACGATAAATACAAGGATGAAGGCTTCAATAAGGGTATGTACTACCTTTTCAATAGAAGCTTCAAGGAATTCATTCGTATCAAAGTTAAAAGTATATTTAATTCCTTTAGGAAATGTGCCTTCTGCCGATTTCAGATAATCTTTGATATTTTTAATGATCTCCTGGGCATTGGATCCCGGAGTCTGGAAAATCCCCATACTGATGGACGGATTGTTTCCGTTTTCCCCGATTCCTGTATAAGACTGCCCTGCAAGCTCTACTTTGGCAACATCTTTCAGCATTAAATTCTGCCCGTCACCAAGAGATTTGATGATGATATTATCATACTGTTCCTTGTCGTTGAACTTACCTACATATTTAATGATATATTCAAAAGAGCTTCCGCTGTTCTGTCCTATAGAACCTGCCGCTGCCTCTCTACTCTGCTCATTGATTGCATTCGTAACATCCGTAGGTGTTATACTGTAGGCTGCCATTTTTGCAGGATCCAGCCAGATTCTCATGGAATAGTTCTTACCACCGAAAACGTTGGCATCCCCTACACCATTAATTCTTTTAAGATTCGGAATAATATTGATATTCAGGAAGTTCTGAAGATACACATCGTCCAGATCCTTATTTTCGGAATAGAAAGACATATACATCAGGGCACTGGTCTGCTGTTTCTGCGTTACAACCCCTGAACGGGTTACTTCAGATGGAAGAAGCGGTGTTGCTCTTGCCACACGGTTCTGTACGTTTACCGCAGCAATATCCGGGTCTATTCCCTGTTTAAAGAATACCTGAATCTGGGCAGATCCGTCATTTCCGGCACTGGAAGTAATGTAGTCCATACCTTCCACCCCGTTGATCTGTTCTTCGAGTGGTACTACCACACTTTTCATTACAGTTTCTGCATTGGCTCCGGTATAGTTTGTAGAAACACTTACTGTAGGCGGTGCAATGTCAGGATACTGTGTAACCGGCAGCGAGATCAATCCCAATATCCCGAGAATAACAATCAGAATTGAAATTACGGTGGATAAAACCGGTCGGTTTATAAAATTTTTAATCATTTTAGAATTTCGGTTTTATTGATTGAACAAGGCTATCCATTTTGACAGGCTTCTTTTTAACGGCAGTTCCCGGTTTTAATCCTCCAATACCTGCTGCAACAACAATTTCTCCTTTATTTACACCAGATTTTATAAGAGCATAATTGTCTATTCTGTCGATAACATTCACTACAACATTTTTAGCTGTATCTTTATCTACTTTGTAGACGTAAACAATACCCTGCTGCTCATATGTTGCGCTTTCAGGCACTACCAATACATTGTCATAATGTTGCGGGAATCTGATGGTTCCGCTGTTACCGTTACTTAATAATTTCTGAGCATTGGTAAAGGCTACTCTGAACTGTATGGTACCTGTGGTAGGGTCTATTTGTCCTGTAATAGCTTCAATTCTACCTTTTTCAGGGTAAAGGCTTCCGTTAGCCAGCTGAAGTTCCACCATCGGAAGATTTTTGATCTTTTCAGGCATGGATGCACCCGGAGATTTTTCAAGGAAATCAAAATATTCTTTTTCATTCATTGAGAAATAGGCAAAAATCTCGGAAGTATCAGAAATAGTTGTCAGTGGAGTCTGATCGGTAGGTCCTACCAAACTTCCCACTTTTAAAGGAAGCTTTCCAATAACTCCTGAAATAGGTGCACGGATAATAGAATATTCTATGTTGGCTTCAACTCCTTTGTAATTGGCAACTGCCTGTCTTTTTGCAGCATTAGCCTGCTGTAACTGTGCCTGAGCCTGGGCAAGATTTGCCTGAGCAGTCTGCAGCTGTACATTACTGATGATATTTTTCTGAACAAGAGGTTTCAGTTTGTTCACTTCAACCTGTGCTGCATTTACAGAAGCCTGTGCCGCTGCAATTGTAGATTCTGCCGCCCCGATACCTGCTTTGGAAGCTGCTGCATTTTCGGACAGGATATTGGTTTCAAGACGGAATAGCGGCTGCCCTTTTGCAACATACTGTCCTTCATCCACCAGTACCTGGGTAATATATCCCTGTATTTTTGCGCGGACATCATTGTTGATCCTTCCTTGTATGGTAGCCGGGAAGGTCTGATAGCCCACTATATTTTTTGACTCCACAGAAACTACAGGATAAGGTTTCGGCCCATCCTGTTTTGGAGCTTCTTTTTTGCAGGCTGTGAGTGAAAAGGCTGCAATAGAAAGTATAACTAGCTTATTGTTCATTTTAAAGTTTATTAAGTGATTCCTGAATATTTTCTATATTTTTATGTAAGAGCGCTTTGTAAGCTTCTACCCGCTCGTTGTATTCATTATCATGATTTTTTTTAAAATTGTTTAGGTCATCCAGTAATTTGAGCTCGTCATTCATTTTTTGAACTATTTTTTGAAATCTGATCTTTTTGTACTCGTCATTGATGAAAAAATACCTTTTCCGCTCGTCCATTTTGTTGTGATCGATGATGAGCTGTGCATTCAGCAGTAATGAAATACTGGTAGATACGGAGCTTTTGCTCGCAGAAAGCACTTCAACAAATTCATCAAAGGTTATTCCTACTTTTTCATAATCGAAAAGCAGATAGGAATAGATTTTTGAAGCTAAGGGCGGTAGGTTGAAAACGGTGCCATAAAATTTTACGGCATCCTGAAAAATTTTTTCATCAATTTCTATACTTTGGTGCATAATATAAAAATTTTGACAAAAGTAGAAATTAGTTCAGAACTAAACGAACAAACATGATAGAGTTTATAAATACAACTTCTTTTAAAAATTCAATGATAGTTGATTTAACTTTTGGCTTAAATTATAATCTTCTCATAGGCTTTTCTCATTCCTCCGGCTAAAAGAACTTCACCACAGTAGGAATAACCTTTACTTTCCAGGATTTTCAGCATGGCCAAATTATCATAATTCGTATCTACTTTTATACTTTGGATACTGTGGGATTTTGTAAAATCTTCAATATGGTCAAATAATTTTTTCACCAATCCTCTTCCTGCAAATTTTTCATCAATTGCTACTCTATGAACAACAACGAATTCTCCATCACTTAACCAGGCTCCTTCAATAGTACTGTAGGCTGGTTCGTCATTTAGTATAAGGGCAACATACACAGCTATTTCTCCATCTACAGTAAGAACGTATCCGAAACCTTTTGCAATATCACTTTCTACGGTTCCCAGATTGGGATAACCATTCTGCCATTGAGTGCTTCCATCCTGCCTTCTTCTTTCAATGGACTGCTGGATAATTCCCCAAATAATATCCCTGTCATCAATCTCCGCTTTTCTTAGTTTAGTCTCTGAATTCATTATTGCTTGATTTTTTGAATTAAAAAACCGAAAACTAATTAAAATTAATTTTCGGTTCGAAGTAGTAAAATTTAAAATTATGAAATTGTTTTATTGATTTTCACTTTGCTGAAGATAAGCATCTATAACTTTAAATGCATTCTTCTCGTCTTCCAGCTTTACCATAATTTTCAATGACGTTGCAGTGGGCGTAGTCGTAAATGTAAGGTAACTGTTTTCGACGCTGTTTGTAATTTGGGCATCATCCAATTTAGACTTTATTAGCTGGATTTCTGAAGGCTTGTCGCTTTCAAAAACCGATACTCTCGTGCTTCTTTCCATATTCTATATCGTTTGAGTATCTAAATGTACAATGTTTTTTTTAAAATTACAAATCTTTGGTTTTAAATTTTATTAATATTGCTCTCGATTTTATCTAAAGCTAATTGAATTTCTTCCTGGGTAACATTCAGGTGTGGTCTGAAACGAAGTGATTTGTCTCCACATGGAAGAATGATCAGCCCGTCTTTGAAAAGCTCGTTCATTAAATGGTTTCTTTCTTCTGCTGAAGGAAGGTCAATAGCGCACATAAGGCCTCTTCCTCTTGCATTTGAAATTTTTCCAGGATGTTTCTGAGCCAGCTCTTTTAATTTTTCCAGCAGGTAATCTCCAACCACTCTTGCATTTTCAACCAGGTTTTCTTTTTCGATGACTTCCATTACCAGCTGGAAACGAAGCATATCGATAAAGTTTCCTCCGAAAGTAGAATTGATTCTAGAACTTTCTCTGAAGACGTTGTTCGGGATTTGGTCAAATTTTTCTTTGTTGGCCAAAACTCCGCAAACCTGAGCTTTTTTACCGAAAGAAATGATGTCCGGTTTTGCCGTAAAATGCTGGAATGCCCACATTTTTCCTGTAATGGCAATACCTGTCTGAACTTCATCAAAAATCAGTAAGATTTCATTCTGATCACAAAGTTTTCTTAAGCCCATCAGGAATTCATCTCTGAAGTGATTGTCTCCTCCTTCTGCCTGAATAGGCTCAATGATGATACATGCCACTTTATCAGGGTTCATCAGAATAGCTTCCTCAATCTGAAGAAGAGCCAGTCTTTCATTCTTGATTGTTTCTTCTAAATTTTCTTCTGTGATAGGGAAAGTTAGCTTAGGATTTAATATTCTTGGCCATTCAAACATTGGGAAATTCTGATATTTTCTAGGGTCCGAAGTATTGGTTAAGCTTAAAGTATAGCCGCTTCTTCCATGGAATGCCTGTCTGAAATGAATACAGATCCCGGCTTCTGTCTGAAGTCCTTTTTCAAAATTCTTACGTGTTTTCCAGTCGAAACAGGCTTTCATTGCATTTTCCACACCTAAGGTTCCGCCTTCAATAAAGAAAGCATACTGCAGTTCTTCAGGGATCACTACTCTTTCGAAAACCTCCAGAAAATGAGCATATTCCTCTGAATACACATCTGCCAATGTAGGCTTGTTCACAGCCATTTTTCCCAGCCATTCTGATCTTTCTACCAGATAGGGGTGATTGTAGCCTATTGAAGCGGATGCAAACATGGAGAACATATCCAGATACTCTCTGCCTGAAAGCTTGTCATACAACCATGATCCGTGGGATTTTTCAATATCCATCACAAAATCAAAGCCGTCTGCCAAAACGTGTCTTCCTACTGTTTCTTTTACTTTGTTTACTTTTATATCAATTGTTTGTTCCATAATTAAAATAGTTGTGTGATCTAATAATTGAATGATTAAAAGCTTTAAACATTCAGGTTATTAATTTTTGTTTTTTGTTGTGACTGACTTAAACTAAATTTTTACAAATCAAATTTAATCCCCTGTGCCAAAGGAAGTTGAGTTGTGTAATTTATAGTATTGGTTTGTCTTCTCATGTAATATTTCCAAACATCTGAACCGGATTCTCTTCCACCTCCTGTTTCTTTTTCACCTCCGAAAGCACCACCGATTTCTGCACCCGAAGTTCCGATATTTACGTTTGCAATACCACAGTCTGAACCTGCATGAGAAAGGAATAATTCTGCCTCTCTTAAGTTCTGGGTCATGATAGCAGATGATAATCCCTGAGGAACATCATTCTGGATTGCAATAGCTTCGTCTAGAGTTTTGTATTTAATCAAGTATAAAATCGGAGCAAAGGTTTCATGCTGAACGATCTCATAAGAATTTTTCACTTCTGCAATGCATGGTTTTACATAGCATCCTGATTCATAATCTTTTCCGCTTAGAACACCACCTTCAACAATAAACTTCCCGCCTTCTTTCTTACATTTTTTGATAGCTTCTTCATATTGGTTAACTGCATCAACGTCAATAAGTGGCCCTACGTGGTTATTTTCGTCTAATGGATTTCCGATTTTCAATTGTCCGTAAGCTTTTACCAATCTGTTTTTCACTTCATTGTAAACACTTTCATGGATGATCAATCTTCTTGTTGAAGTACATCTTTGTCCCGCTGTACCTACCGCTCCGAAAACAGCACCGATGATAGACATATCGATATCTGCATCTTTAGAAATAATGATGGCGTTGTTTCCTCCCAATTCAAGGATAGATTTCCCGAATCTTTCTGCCACTTTTGAAGAAACCATTCTTCCCACTCTGGTAGATCCTGTGAAAGAAACCAAGGAAACTCTTTTATCGTCAACCAGTTTCTGTCCAATTTCATGATCAGCAACCAGTACACTTGAAATACCTTCGGCAAGATTGTTCTCCTTTAGTACTTCAGACATAATGTTCTGACATGCAATAGCGCATAACGGTGTTTTTTCTGATGGTTTCCAGATGGTAACGTTTCCGCAGATCCATGCTAAAGCCGTATTCCATGCCCATACGGCAACCGGGAAATTGAAAGCGGTAATGATTCCCACAACGCCAAGCGGATGATATTGTTCATACATTCTATGACCAGGTCTTTCTGAATGCATTGTATAACCGTGAAGCTGTCTTGAAACTCCTACTGCGAAATCGCAGATATCAATCATTTCCTGTACTTCTCCAAGGCCTTCCTGAAGGGATTTACCCATTTCATAAGAAACCAGTTTTCCAAGGTCATCTTTATATGTTCTTAATTTCTGACCTAACTGTCTAACGATCTCCCCTCTTTTTGGAGCAGGGATAGATCTGAATTCCTGAAACGCCTTCTGAGCCGTCTCTATCACTTTGTCATAATCACTTTCTCCGGAAGTCTTTATTTTAGCAATCAATTTACCATCTACCGGCGAAAAACTTTCTATTGTTTTCCCAGAAGCAAAATATTTTCCACCAACTGATGTACCTTTATTTTCCTCCTTTATTCCTAGATTTTTGAGTGTTTTTTCGATTCCGAAATCCTTTACTTTTTTAGACATAAAATGTTTACTTTTCGTTTCCTCTAAAGATAGAAATATTATGCGAACCTCAAAATTTAAATTTTTAACATCCTTTTTATTTGGACTAATTATAAACATGTTTATCTTTGTAGAGTAATCTTTTGACATTCAGACATGGAAAATTTACCGGAAAATAATAATTCGAAGTTCAAGAAATGGTTCAAGCGTGTAGGCTGGGCAGGATTTGCTTTTTTCACAATCAAAGGCCTGATCTGGCTCGTAATATTCTACTTTGGCGCTGATACGCTTCAGAGTTGTATAAAATAAAAAAAGCAGAGAAAATTTCTCTGCTTTCTTTTTGTAGTAAGGTTAATTGAATTGTTATTCTTTTTTATTGGGCTGGCTAACTAAAGTACTTTTCACCTTTACCCTATCCTTCTTCATCTTTCTTTTTCCTTCCTGAATTCACCAGGCTTTGATGCAGCAGATATTCAATCTGGCCGTTTACACTCCTGAATTCGTCATTCGCCCACTTCTCCACCAGTTTATAGGTAGATTCATCGATTCTTATGACAAAGGATTTTTTGCCCTTGGTTTCAGAGGATTTTGAAGTTTTTTCCGATTTCATTCTCTTATTCTCTAGCCTGATTTTATTACTTTATTTTAAACGCTGAGGCTTCAAAGATTTATTCTAACAAACTGATATTTTAAATTAAGCTTGATATAAAATCTAAGTAAATTCTTCATTCTTCACTTTTCTCTCTTCATTTTAATTATAAAGAGTTCCTGCATTTAAGATAGGAGTTGCTGCTTTTTCACCGCAAAGCACTACCATTAAATTGCTTACCATAGCTGCTTTTCTTTCATCATCAAGCTCTACGATATTTTCTTCCGAAAGCTTTTTCAAGGCCAGATCTACCATTCCTACAGCCCCTTCCACAATTTTGGTTCTTGCAGCAACAATTGCTGTTGCCTGCTGTCTCTGAAGCATAGCTCCTGCAATTTCGGAGGCATAGGCAAGGTGAGAAATTCTAGCTTCCTGAATCATAATTCCGGCTTTTGAAAGACGGTCAGTAAGTTCCTGCTCCAAAATAGAATTAATCTTATCGCCGCCTTCTCTCAAGGTAATCGGCGCATGATCGTCTTCTAAATTATCATAAGGAAAGCTCATTGCCAAATGACGTACCGCAGCTTCACTCTGCATTCTTACGAAATCTGAATAACGTTCTACATCAAAAGCAGCTTTGTAGGTGTCTCCTACTTTCCATACGATTACTACTGCAATTTCAATCGGGTTACCCATTTTATCATTTACTTTCAGAGTCTGTCCCTGCAGGTTTTCTGAACGTAACGACATTTTCTGTGATGAATACAGTGGATTAATAAAAAACAGTCCGTTATCCTTCACTGTTCCCACATACTTTCCAAAGAAGTTCAGTACTCTTGAATGGTTCGGCTGAATGATCATAAGACCTTTCAGGAAGAAACAGAACAACAGAAAACACAACATTGCAATAATGACGAACGTAATGCTGTGTTCAACGCCGGCAATAAAAAAATAAACAGCTCCGACAAACAGAACCAGACAGATTACTAATGCCAGATAACCGGACATCGGTTTTAAGACTTTTTCCATGATTGTAATTTTAATTTGATATTATTTTGATATCATAAAGGTATGAAGAAGTTTTTAAATTATAAATAAAAATATATATTTTTTCAAGTAAGCATTCCTGAATATTTAATAAATCCATTTATCTAACAAAAAATACCAGCTCTAAAGCCGGTATTTAATATATATGAAGTTCTCTTCTAATCTTTAAATATACTTTTACTGATCATATCAAAATATATCTGATTCCTCTGTTTAGAAAAGCTGTCGGATATGATGAGAAGGCAAACCAGAATCATTAAAGAAATACTAATTCCTTTCCAGAATTCATTGGGGAGAATAATAATCATAAGAACAGCGACTCCCATTAAAACAGCAAAGGAAATAAAAGCATATCTGAAAGTGACATTCATTACCTTATCCATTCTTTGGACTTCATCTCTTTGCAGTTCTGCTTCTGATTTATCCTTAAGATTTTCAACAGCTGCAAGTTTTCTGTTATTGTAGCTGATCGTTGAAATTGCTCCTCCCAAAAGCAGCATACTTATGACAAGAAATCCTACAGCGATTCCTTTTGACATCTGATTATCTGAAAATTTCAGCCAGATGAAAATTCCTGAGATTAATAATACTACTGAAGCTATCAAAGCATATACCGCTCCCTGCTTCTCATCTGAATAATACTGGTGAATGTATTCTATCATGTTCATGTAATAATTTAATATAAAATTGTTTTAAGTTCTGTAAATGATGATAATCCATAGCTGCCGAATTCGCGTCCTACACCGCTTTGCTTATACCCTCCGAAAGGAACTTTGAAATCCGGCTGTGCAGCATTGATCATTACTGTTCCCGTTCTGATTGCTTTTGCCACTTCCAATCCTTTATCGACATTACTGGTAATAACAGCACCTCCCAATCCATATTCCGAATCATTGGCAAGAGCAATTGCTTCTTCTAAATTATCATAAGCAATCAAAACCTGAACAGGACCAAAGATTTCTTCTCTGGCAATTTTCATTGTGTTTTTAACATTAATAAATAAAGCAGGTCTGATAAACCATCCTTTTTCAAATTCTTCTCCTTCCAGCTTTTCCAGCCCTCCGGTCAGCAGTACAGCACCTTCTTCGATCCCACTTTGAATATAGGCTTTTATTTTAAGATATTGAGTTTCATTATAAACAGGTCCTAAAAAAGTTTCATGATTTTGAGGATTTCCCAGCTTAATATTTTCAATTGCTTCTTTTAAAATTCCGCTTATTTCTTCATAGCGGCTTTTAGGGACAAGAAGACGTGTTATTCCTGCACAGGACTGGCCGTTATTGGTAAAAGCAGAATACCTTCCCAATGCTGCAATCATACTGGGGTCTGCATCTTCAAGGATAATTCCGGCAGATTTACCACCAAGCTCCAGACTGAAACGTTTCATCTGGCTTCCGGCAATTGATGCTATTGTTTTCCCTGCTTTTGTAGAGCCTGTAAATGCTATTTTATCTACATCGGGATGACTGACAAGATATTCGCTGATTTCACGGTTAGCCGGAAGAATGCTCAATACCCCTTTCGGAAGACCAGCTTCGGTAAACATGGTACCAAGAGCAATACCATCAAGAGATGTTTCCGGTGTCGGTTTGAAAATAACCGTACATCCTGCCAGTAATGCGGGTACAATTTTAACCAGTGCAGATTGCTGTGGTGCATTCCATGGAATTATTGCAGCAACGACTCCTACCGCTTCTTTTCTGACTATAGATCCACCACCGTTTTCGTTACGTGTGATTTTTTCCCATTCCGTTTCTTTTCCTGCCTGCAGATAAGAGAGATTCTGAAACTCAATCATTTGTTGAAGACTTGATGTAAACCAGATGGGAGAACCATTTTCATGGGTAGTTAAGACGGCTAACTGCTCTGAAAAACCTCTGTAGATTTCCATAAAACGAAGAATGATTCCTTCCCTTTCTTCATAAGGCTTATTTACCCAGACTCCAGAATCAAATGTTTCTCTTGCCGCTTTTACAGCTTTGTCTACATCCTCTTTGCCGGCCAAAACAGTATATCCTATTTCAGACTGATCAAAGGGAGAAATAACTTTTACAGTTTCATTATTTGAAGAATTCACCCAATCCCCTGCGATGTACAATTGGTCGTATTGGGTTTGCAGTGCTTTTTTTGTCTGTTCCATTTTTCATAATTTTATGATACAAATTTCAAAAGGAACATTGATAAAAAGTTTGCTTAAACGTCCAAATATAATATGCTTAAACGTTCAAAAGTGTTTTGGGACTGTATCCAAATTCAGCTTTAAATGCTCTGGAAAAATGGGAAAGATTTTCAAAACCTGAATTTATAAATGCTTCAGATGGCTTCAGCTGTTGTTTATCAATTAAAAAATGGGCGTGCTCCAGCCGCTTTTTGGTAAGCCATCTCTGGGGTGTGATTTCAAAAATTTTGAAGAAATCTCTTTTAAATGTAGAAATGCTTCTTCCCGTTAAATAAGCGAATTTCTGTAAAGGAAGATTAAAAATATAATTTTTCTTCATAAAAGCTTCAAGATCTATTTTACCGGGGTCTTCAAAGTTCAGCAAATGGCGGTCTATTCCAGGATAAAAGGTTCTCAGAATGCCCAGTGCCTCCATTCTTTTAAGATCACAAAGATACTCCGGAAGGTTTTCTTCCATATCTACATAAGGTTTCAGGGAAGAGAACAGATTATCTGTAAGCGTATGTTTATTCAACACAAAGCTTTTGGATACTTCGATACCTGAAAAAGAAGGTTCATTTTTCTCAAAATATTCCTTCAGGAATTGCTCTGAAAAAATAACAGAAACAGATTTATATGGCCTGTCTTTAGAAGCTAATTTCGTAAATCTGAAAATATCATTCTTTGCTGTAAAAAATAAGGAACCGCTTTCCAGCAACAAAGTTCCTGATGCATCCGTAATTTCAAAATTTCCCTCATAAATAAAAGTAAGACTGTGAGCAGGAACTACATTCTCGTCTGATGTATACTTTTGCGATGTGCATGAAAAAAACAATTTGATTTCCGGCGGTTTCATAAAAACAAATGTATAAAAAAAGAGTTTTTAAATTTTTAAAAACTCTTTTCTGTATTATTTTAAGATTATTTTTTCTTCGTTAAGGTTTTAAACTTGAAGTAAGAAACAATTGATAAAAGCAGCATTGTTCCCAATCCGATGTATACCCAGGCCGGAACCGGAACCGGATCTCCTGCTGCATAAGAGTGAAGTCCACTCAGGTAATAATTAACTCCGAAATACGTCATTACCATTGAACAGAAAGCAAACATTGTTGCAACGTGGAATGCCCATCTGCTTCTTAATCCAGGAACCAATCTCATGTGCAATACGAATGCATATACCATAATGGAAATGAAAGCCCAAGTTTCTTTCGGGTCCCAGCTCCAGTATCTTCCCCATGATTCATTGGCCCAGATACCGCCTAAGAAGTTTCCTACCGTTAAGGCAAAAAGCCCAATCGTTAATGACATTTCAGATACAATTACCAATTCTTTTAATGTGGTGTCGTGGTGAAGTTTGTAAGTATCCTTATTGGAGATAATATAGAATACCAAAGAGATCACAGCAATAATCATCGACAAGGCAAAGAAACCATAGCTTGATGTAATAATCGCTACGTGAACAATCAGCCAGTAAGATTTCAATACAGGAACAAGCGGCGTGATCTGCGGATCAAGAGCTGAACCTCCGTGTGCAAATCCCATCATGATAACTGCTACCATAAATCCGGCTGCAGGAATCAATGCATTGGCATTTCTGTATAATAAAAGTCCTGCAGAAATACCTACCCACGATATAAAAATAATGGCTTCATAACCGTTACTCCAAGGAGCGTGTCCTGAAATGTACCATCTTGCCACAAGGCCTAAGAAGTGGCATAAGTATCCTACTAACCCTAGGGCTATAATTACTTTGATTACTTTATTTAATACTTTACTGGATTTGAATAATTCTACAAATCCCAGGATAAGAAGCAGTCCTCCGATAATGGTATAAAAGATCAATAATTTGAAGTTGATATTCACTTTGTTCATGAAAACCTCAAGATCTACTTTCGATTTTGCAGGAACTACTGCTTTACCCCATTTCTGCTGATATTCTGAAAGTTTTGCCAATTCAGTATCGGCTTTACTCCAGTCTCCTGTTTTTTGTGCAGTAAGAGCTTCTGCAAAATAAGGCCCCATTACCTGCTGAGATTCCATATCCGGTTCAAATTTCTGATCCAGCCATGAATGCCATGTGTGGTTGGCATCATTTTTCACAGGAACAATTCTCATAAACTGGCCGCTGAAAAACTCGTTAAAAATCTGTACTCTCTCGTTTACAGAGATTACTTCCTTATCATAATTGGTCTGCTCAGCCGGTTTTTTACGGAATGCCGTATTGTAATCGTGTTCAAGGATATAAGTCAGATTACCATTGGCATCTGCCGGGAAAAGATTCATTAATGAAGTGTAACCGTCATCATCAGCTTTTGTTTTATTTTTCAGCTCATCACCTCCTTTAGTTCCCACTTTAATGATCGGAACCATAGTCCAGCTTGGTGTATCCGTATTGATGGAAAGAAACCATTGATTAGCTGTAAGGGATTTTCCGTCTGTTCCTTTAAATTCGTCTTTTTTGTATAGTTTTCTTAAAATATCCAGCGCCTCTGTGTTGACAGGAACGATTCTTCCTTCAAAATTCTGCACTAAAAGATACCCGAACTTGTCAGCATGTTCTTTGTTGATTTTATTTCTTGAAATAATTTCATCAGGAGTGATCGATCTCATTTTACCCATCGGGGTTGCCAATGAATTCTGCTTAGGAGAAGCACCGTCTAAAGGCTGAGCATGGGTATGAGCATCACCTTCTACATGAATATGCTCTCTGCTTCCGTCTGTAGTACCGTGTGTTTCAATTTTCTGAGCGTTTAATCCTAAACTCAACAATACCAAAAGTACTGCAGCAGCTTTCTTTTTATTAACATCAGTCAGCATTTTGTTCAGTTTCCAGAAATGGGTTCCTTTCCAGAAGAAGATCACAAACATTCCCAAGAATAAAAGTCCGTATCCGATATAAGAAATAATCGTTCCCCAGAAATCATGATTCACGGAAAGTACTGTTCCCATTCTGTCCGGGTCAAAGCTTGACTGGAAGAAACGGTATCCTTTGTGGTTCAAGACGTGGTTCATGTAAATTTTATAAGGTGTTTCTTTTCCTTCATCAATAATCTTCACGTGACTCTCATAAGCACTTGGAGATGAGCTTCCCGGATAAGTTTCCATTACGAAATCATCCAGTTTCAGTGCAAAAGGCGTGTTGTATACTTTTGGCCCGAAACCTACCATAATATTCAGTCCGTCCATTGTTACCTGCTTGAAAGCATTCGGGTTTCCTTTTTCTACGGAAAGATCCACCAACTGTTTTGTTTTTGGCCCCTGAAGTTCTACTCTAAGTACATCCGGAACCATAGCATCTTTCTTTTTATCGCCTTCAAAAGCCATCAGTCTTCCTTTCTTAAGACCTTCAGGAACAACAAGTTTCAGTTCGTTGATCGTATATAAACTTCTCAGTACCAAAGGCTGGAATTCATCTTTCTTGGTACTTCCGGTAGCCTGCGTTGCCATGGTCATGAAAGCTGCATCAACAGGTGTTTTGATGAAAAGCTGTCCGTTTTCCTTTTTAAACTCAACAGCACCTTCAATTGCTCTGTTGAACGTTACCAAAGTTCCGTTGATTGATTTTGTTTCTCCCGGTTTGATATAAATATTCTGTCTTCCGGTAGTTCCTGTAGAAACCAGGTGAAGATATTCTGCCCCGTTTGGTTCAGCAATTAAGCTGTCTTTTTTTCTCTGGATATAATCTTTTGTAAAAACTTTTACTTCTTTCCCGTGGAAATCATAAGTTGCATTAAAGTCTTTGTGAAGAGGTGACATCAGATAAGGAACATCCTGATAATTAAGAACGTCACCTTTCTCCTCAATCTGAATTTTAAAGAAATTCTTGTCTGTCACAATTTCATTGGAAGTTTCCCCTTCCCTGATGTGCATGGTACCTTCAAAACTGATGTACCTTGTAATTGCTCCTCCAATAAAAATAAGGATAAAAGCAAGGTGAAAGACCAAAACCGGCCATTTTTCCCTTTTCCATAATCTATATCTCGCGATATTTCCTACGAAGTTGAGAATGAGCAGAAACATGATTAATTCAAACCATTTTGCTTCATAAATTAATGCTTTGGCTGTTGGAGTTCCGTAATCGTTTTCTAAGAACGTTGCATATGCCATCGAAAATGCATACACCAATAACAGCACAGCCATTGTTCTGGTTGAGATAAGAATATCTTGGAGCTTCTTCATGATTTATTTTACTTGACATGCAAAAATAAGGATGATAAACAACAAAGAGGCTAAAAAAAGCTGTTTTTTGTCACTTTGAAGCCTATTTTAGTTATTTTGAATCATTCTTAATAACAGGAAAATCATTAAGAAAAATTCAATTTTTAAGATCATAAAATTCCGGATTTAATATACCTATCTTCATGATTGAAGGCTTCTATCTGGATTGTGCTTTTATTTTAGTTAAAGCAGCTAAGCCGTAATTTCATTTTTCCTCATTTTACAAGTTTATGGAATAAAATTAGTGGTGATATTATTATCAGCATTTAAACTTGTTTAAAAAACAACTATTATATTTATGTTTTAACGAAAAAAACATCCTAAAAACCCTATTTAATTTAAAAAAATAACCCTAAATTACGCTATCTTTTTGAACAAAAAAAGATGCTGTTAATGTTGAAAAAACATTAAATTTGCCCACATTGATATTATGGATAAAAAGACACAGACAAAATCGACGGAATCGCCTGATAAAGGCAAAATTTTATCTAAGCCACGTATATTTTTCGGGCTTACCTTTATTCTTTTTTCTGTTGTTCTGGCATTTTCCTTCATCTCTTATCTGATGAACTGGAAGGCAGACCAGAGCCAGGCAGGAACTATGACAGACAAAACAATAAAATCTTCAAATATCTTTGGGAAGGTAGGCGACTGGCTGGGGAATATTTTTATATTCGAAAGCATAGGAATTGCATCGTTTATCATTGCCTTTTTATTTTTGGTTGTAGGAACTCTTATTCTTAAAAAAAGGACCTTTAAACCATGGAAAACTATCGGGCATTCTTTGTTTTTCATTTGCTGGCTTCCTATTTTTATGGGAGCAGTGACTAAAGGACAAGGTGTTTTAGGGGGTGTTTACGGATACCAGATTATGGATTATCTGAATGCCATTATCGGACCTGTGGGACTTTGGGTAGTACTGGCAGCAAGCATACTTTTATATTTCATTCTTGAATTCAATCTTCGGCCAAGCTCTATTAAAGCAAAACTGGATAAGATTAATGATAATACAATCGGTAAAGTTAAATCGATGATGCCAAGCTCAGAGGAAAACTTTGAAGCTGATACAGAACTTGAAGAGGAAGCTGAGGAAGCAGGGCTCAATGTTACCGTTACTGATGTATCAACCAAACCAAAAGTTGCAGAGCCAGAACCGGTAAGTGTTCCGAAAGGATTTCCTGAAGTTCATCCTGTTACAGATTTAGAAACTATTGTAACGCCTAATCAGACTTCTTTTGAAGAAGAAAAACCTGTCAGCTTAAATCTGAATACAAAACCTCCGGTTCCTACTTCAACCCCGGAACAGGCTTTTGATATGACGCCCGTGAGTCCGGCAATTACAACTCCTGTTACTTCCCCGGTATCAGCACCTGCTCAGGATAACATTAAATTTAATGTAGAGGTAGCATCGGTAGTTGATGTACTGGATGATTCAGACAAAAAATCCCAGGAACTTGTAGAAAGACATGGATTATACGATCATAAACTTGATCTGGCAGGCTTCCAGATGCCGACAGTGGAATTGCTTAAGGATTACGGCAGCGAAGAAATTTCTATCAATCAGGAAGAATTAGAAGAAAATAAGAATAAAATTGTTGGACTTTTAAAGAACTTCAATGTCGGAATTTCTGAGATCAAAGCAACGATCGGACCTACAGTTACATTATATGAAATTGTTCCTGAAGCAGGAATCAGGGTTTCTGCTATCAAAAAGCTTCAGGATGATATTGCCCTGAATCTTTCCGCTTTAGGAATCAGGATTATTGCTCCTATGCCCGGAAAAGGAACAATCGGGATTGAAGTACCGAGAAAAAACCCTACCATGGTTTCCATGCGTTCCGTTATTGCCTCGCATAAATTCCAGAATACGGATATGGATCTTCCGGTGGTATTCGGAAAAACGATTTCCAATGAGGTATTCATGGCCGACCTTTCAAAAATGCCTCACTTACTGATGGCAGGTGCTACAGGACAGGGTAAATCTGTAGGTATTAATGCTATTTTAACTTCCCTTCTTTACAAAAAACATCCTAGCGAACTGAAGTTTGTTATGGTAGATCCTAAGAAGGTAGAACTTTCATTATATTCAAAAATTGAAAGACATTACCTGGCAAAACTTCCGGATGCGGATGAGGCAATCATCACAGATACCAACAAGGTGATCAACACCCTGAACTCTCTTTGTGTAGAGATGGATACAAGATATGATCTTCTTAAAAATGCATTCTGTAAGAACTTAAAAGAATATAACAAAAAGTTTTCGGAAAGAAAATTAAATCCCGAGAACGGACATCGTTATCTTCCTTATATAGTATTGGTAGTAGACGAGTTTGCTGACCTTATCATGACAGCAGGAAAAGAAGTTGAACTTCCTATCGCCAGACTGGCACAGCTTGCAAGAGCCGTAGGAATCCACCTGATCGTTGCTACACAGAGACCTTCCGTGAATGTAATTACAGGTATGATTAAGGCTAACTTCCCTGCAAGAGCAGCATTCAGAGTAATCTCAAGTGTGGACTCCAGAACAATTCTTGATTCTCCGGGAGCAGATCAATTGATCGGTAAAGGAGATATGCTTTATTTCAACGGAAATGAAATCTTAAGACTTCAATGTGCTTTTGTAGATACACCGGAAGTAGAAAGACTGGCAGAATATATTGGTGAGCAGAAAGGATATTCATCTGCATTCATGCTTCCTGAATTCGTTTCTGAAGATTCTACAAGTACAGTAGGTGCATTTGACCCGAACGAAAAAGATGCTTTATTTGAGGAAGCTGCAAGAATCATTGTTTCTACCCAGCAAGGATCTACTTCTATGCTGCAGAGACAGCTTAAACTGGGCTATAACAGAGCCGGAAGAATTATGGATCAGCTTGAAGCAACCGGAATCGTAGGAGGATTTAATGGAGCCAAGGCCAGAGAGGTTATTATCAGCGACCTTCATTCTTTGGAACAGTTTTTGGAAGATTTGCGTAACTAAAGGAAAAATGCTTTATAAATTAAACCTTGAAGCATTAGAATGTTTAAAGTTTATTTAATAAAAAAATGAAAAATATTATTTCAAAAATTATAGTCGGAAGTTTTGTAATAGGTGCTGTAGGATTTGCCGAGGCGCAGAAAATTGATGCAAAAGCTAAAAAAATACTGGATGATATCACAGCCAATTACAATTCCAAAAAGAATTCTTATTTTAAGTTTTCTTTCGGAACGGGTGTGAACGGACAGGTTACCAAAACAGAGCCGGGAATTTATTATGTTGCAGGAGATAAGTATAAGCTGAAAATCATGGATACAGAGCAGATCTTTGACGGAAGCAAAATATACAACATCAATGCAGATGATATGGAAGTAACGATTGCAAAACCTAACGGAAGCAGCAGCATGTTCTCCCCTATCAACTACCTTACTACCTATAGAAATGATTATAACGTAACTTACAACGGTAAAAAGAATGTAAACGGAGTAAATGCAGATTTCATTAAGCTGACCCCTGTAAAATCCAATGGAATTCAATTCGTATATCTTTTTGTAGATTCTGCAAAAAAACAGATGGTGAAACTTGAACAGCACGGAAACAACAAAGATGTAGCGGTAATTGCCATCAAAGAATATAAGGAAAACCAAACACTGGATCCCAATATGTTCGTTTTTGACAAAAACAAGTTCAAAAACTATGTGATCACAGAACTTTAAAAAACAAAAGTGCAAAGGGATTAACTGGCCTTTTCACTTATTAAATAAAAAGTAATAAAAATTATAAGAGCCACAAGTAAACTTTGTGGCTTTTTGATTAATTTTGACGCATGCTAAAAATACTAGACCGATATATCATAAAAACCTTCTTTGGACCGTTTTTCTTTATATTCAGCGTTTTGTTTTTCATTTTTATTGTAAACATTATCTGGGTTCAGCTGGGGCAGTTCATGGGAAAAGGATTAAGCTACTGGCAGATCCTTAAACTTCTTTTTTATCTTGGGGTAAGTGTTGTCAGCTTAGTACTCCCGCTTACCATTCTTTTGGCGAGCATCATGTCTTTCGGTGAATTTGGGGAACGGTATGAGCTTGCCGCAATGAAAGCAGCCGGAATTTCCCTGACAAGAGTCATGGCACCTCTGATGGGAGTAGCCACAGTACTGGCAGTCATGCTTTTCTTTTTCTCCAACAATATCATTCCGGATTTTCAGAAGAAGGCAAAGAATATGCTTTTCAATATTGCACAGACCAAGCCTGCTCTGAACTTTACACCGGGGCAGTTCATTGATCAGCTTCCCGGATATGTGGTAAAATTTGACAAGATCTATGGTGAGAACGGAGAAAATATTGAAGGGGTTTTTGTACACAGGAAAGCCAGCACTTACGAAAATCAGCAGTCTATTGTGGCAGAAAAGGGAAAATTCGTTCCTGCAGCCAATAAGAACTTTCTGAAGTTGGAGCTTTATAACGGCTATATATTTGAAGACAATTTTGCAGGAAAAGGTGAAAATATAAGATTGAAACAGCCGGATCAGGCCATCAAGTTTGATACTTTAGTTTCCCATTTTGATATCAGTGAAGTCATTAATAAGGCCATTGAAAAGGAACAGATCACGGATGATTACCGTTTTCAAACCTACGGACAGCTTAATGAAACCGTTGCCAAAAACAAAAAAGAAAATGCAGCTTTCTTTTCAAATATCAGCTCTGATGTTTTAAGCCAGACCAATTCGGTAATCAATTATATGGATAAAACGAAATCCAAAGCTGTCGCCAAGCAGCAGATCAAACTGGATACCGTAAAAGGAGAAAAAAAGATGGAGATACTCTTTAATGCTTATAACAGACTGGATAATCTTAAATCTACAGCTTCCGGGAAAAAGAACGAATTCAGCTCAAATGTAAAATACTTCAGCAAAGTTGTTATTTATCAGCAGAGAATTATTTCCTATTCCGTAACCTGTATTATCTTTTTCCTGATCGGAGCAAGTTTGGGATCAATCATCAGAAAAGGGGGAATGGGACTTCCGGTAATTATTGCTATCATTATTTTCATTGTTTTTTATGTGATGAATCTTGGTATCGAAAACGTTGCCTGGGGAGGAGGAATGAGCCCTTATCTGGCAGCATGGCTTCCTAACCTTATCCTTCTTCCTTTCGGAGTATGGATGACGTATAAAGCGCTTACCGACTCACAGCTGTTTGATGCTGAAAAGTATAAAGTACTGGTTAAGCCAATTACGAAGAGATTCTCTAAGAATAAAGAACATCAGAGATATCAGTAATTATTATTTAAACTTTGAAGGATTTAATAATTTAAAGATACAGACCCGGAAATTCCGGGTCTTTTTATTTGAAGCTATGGCATTTTATTTCATTTTGTGATAAGGTATAAAAAGCTATATTTACAAAAATTTATTAAAAACTATAATTATATGAAGAAAGTATTACTATTTGGCCTGTTTACATTGGCATCTTTCAACGCTTATGCACAGGAAGACAATACAGATTATGAATTGAGAGCCGATGAAAAATATGGTTACATTATTGATAAAGGCGGAAAAAAAATTGAAGGAATTGTAAGGTTGAACGGAGATGCCATGAATCCTTGGAGTAACCAGAAAAAAGTAAAATTCGTGGCCGTATCTGATATTGACAAGTCTAAAAAGAAACAGAAGTTCAAGACCCTTGATACGGATGACATTAAGGAATATGTGGCTTTTGATGAAAATAATGAAGAAAGACATTTTGAAACCATCAAATATACCAACACTAAAGAAGGTTTCAATACGGCAACCGGAGGTTTAAGCGGCAATATCAAAGCTTTTAATAACCTTACAAAAAGTTATCAGTTTGCAGAAGTGGTAAAAGACGGTAAGATCAAAGTATACAAATTATACGGCTACCCTACTACATTTTCTGCAGGAGGCCAGATTGCAGAGGCAGAAAAAGAAACTGAGAGAATGAGAAACTCACCTTCCTATATCTACTCTAAAAAAGGGGGTAAAATAGAAGAACTTACTTTAGCTAAAGCCAAGATCATTATTGCAGACTGCAGCTACGCAAAGGGTAAATTGACAAGCGGTTCTTATGCTTCTCTTAAAAACGACGAAAAGAAAAGATCCGGATTGGGAAGACTGATCAAAAGCCAGATTGATGACGTGATGTCAAACGTTCCGGAAATTGTAGAAGAAGTAATTACCGATTACAACGAAAACTGTAAATAATAGCAAAAATAAACAAAGGCTCTCCAACAGGGAGCTTTTTTGTGATTAAAAAGACAAAATAAAATATCCGTCAAAACAAAAAGAGGCTTCACAAGAAACCTCTTTTTTATATTTTTAAAATCTGAAAATTATACTTTCATGATTTCAGCTTCTTTTGTCTTAAGATGCTCGTCACAAGTTTTTACATACTTATCAGTATAAGCCTGGATTTCTTCTTCCACACCCTTTACAACGTCTTCAGAAACTCCGTCTAGTTTTTTAAGTTCTTTCAGCCCGTCCTGTCTGGCATTTCTTATCGTTACTTTTGTTCCTTCAGCCTCTACTTTAGCCTGTTTTGCCAGCTCTCTTCTTCTTTCCTCTGTTAAAGGCGGAACATTAAGAATAATATTTTCCCCGTTATTAGAAGGTGCAAAGCCTAAATTTGAATTGATAATAGCTTTTTCAATAGCACCAATAGCCGTTCTGTCCCAAGGTTGAATAGAAATGGTCATGGCATCCGGTACAGAAACATTGGCAACCTGGTTAATAGGAGTTGGTGCTCCGTAATATTCCACCATTACATCCTGAACCATTGACGTAGAAGCACGTCCTGCTCTAATTCTTTGAAACGCATGATCCAAGTGCTTTACAGCTGCATCCATGTCCTGCTTTACAGATTCTAATATAAGATCTAATTCTTCCATTATATAGTTAAAATTTGATAAGTTACACATTTTTATAAATGATGATTGATAAGTGATAAATGATCAGTAATGATTAACAGGCAATCCGTAATTTATAAGGTTCTGAATTTTTAAATGATTAAATATTTAAATCTTTCAATTACCTGCAACCACTATCTACTGCCGCTACCTACAAATCAACTAAAGTACCTACATTTTCCCCATCCACAATCTTCTCTAAATTCCCATCCTTATTCATATCAAATACAATAATAGGCAATTTATTTTCGTGGCTTAAAGTGAAGGCAGTCATATCCATTACTTTAAGGTTTTTAGCATACACCTCGTCGAATGATAGTGAGTTGTATTTTACAGCATCTGCATTCTTTTCAGGATCACTGTCATAGATTCCGTCTACTCTGGTTCCTTTTAAGATCACATCTGCCCCAATTTCGATAGCTCTTAAAGTCGCAGCTGTATCTGTTGTAAAATAAGGGTTTCCTGTTCCGGCTCCGAAGATCACTACTCTGCCTTTTTCAAGGTGTCTTACTGCTCTTCTTTTGATGAAAGGTTCAGCTACTTTATCCATTTCGATGGCAGACTGAAGTCTTGTTTTGATTCCCGCATCTTCCAATGCTCCCTGAAGAGCCATTCCGTTAATCACTGTTGCCAGCATTCCCATATAATCTCCCTGCACTCTGTCCATTCCTTTAGCAGCTCCTGCTACTCCACGGAAAATGTTTCCTCCTCCGATAACGATCGCCACTTCGCAGCCTTTTTCCACTACTTTTTTGATCTCTGCCGCATATTCCTGCAGCCTTTCATTGTCAATACCATATTGTCTGTTCCCCATTAAGGCCTCACCACTCAGTTTCAGAAGGATTCTTTTATATTTCATCTTTAATTTTTAATAAACTTTACCGGAGCTGTTTTCTCCGAAATTTGATTTTGCAAATATAATCATTAAAAATATTGAATAAAGAAAAATATTTACGCAGAAATAATGTCAGAAATATTTTGATAAGTACGAAAAAGAATTATTTTTGCATTAATTATAAATTGAATTGAAGAAAATTGTCATTTTTTCATTATTTCTGTCAGGAATTGTTTCTTATGCGCAAACAGGAACAAATGTTTATCCTTTCTTAAACATCCCTGTATCTGCCAGACAGGCTGCTTTAGGCGGCGATGCAATTTCCATCAGAGACTATGATGTTTCCTTTGCTATTGCAAACCCGGCCCTTTTGAATAGAGATTCTGACAAACAGCTTTCAGTGAATGCGGCAGCTTACCTTGCTGACTCAAAATATGGAACTGTAGCCTATGCCAGAGATTTTGATAACGGACATATGGCAACCATCAATGCCAGATATATGAGCTACGGAAGCATTCCCAGAACCGATGAAAGCGGTGAAGAGAATGGTGAATTCAAAGCTTCAGATGTGGCCATCGGTGCAGGATATGCTTACCAGTTTGAAGAAGACTGGACCATTGGAGGGGGAATCAATTTCATTACTTCAAAAATTGACAATTATACTTCTTCTGCTATTTCAGGGACAGCAGGTGTTACCTACCATAATAAAAAGAACAAAGAAGTTCTTTCCCTTGTCATGAGAAATTTCGGTTTTCAGCTGAAATCATTCAACGGAACCAGGGAAAATCTTCCGTTCAGGGTAGATCTCGGATATACCAGAATCCTCAAAGTCATTCCGCTTGCCGTTACCATTACTGCCCACGATCTTCAACAATTTGATATTTCTTCGGAATATAATGTAAACGGGCAGGAAGTAGGTTTCGGAAGAAAACTCGCAGACCATTTTTCCATTGGGGCAGAACTTTTCCCGGAAAAGAGCTTCAATATAAGACTTGGCTATAATGCGAAAAGAGGAAATGAGCTTGCCGTGGCAGATCAGAGAAACTTTTCAGGACTTTCAGGAGGATTTGGAATTAAGCTGAGAAGATTCCGTATAGACTATGCCCATATACGTTATCACAATTCTTCCAATGTGAACCAGATAGGTGTTTCCATGGACCTTAGCAGCCACGCAGGAGAATAATTCCGGAACAAAATCTGTAAACAATATAGATTTTTTTCTGTGCAACCTTGATTTTTTAAAAAAATTCTTGAAATTTGCGGTATGAAAAAACCTGTAATAGCTATCGATGGGTACTCGTCTACCGGAAAAAGTTCAATCTCTAAAGTCATTGCCGATAAACTGGATATCATACATCTGGATACCGGTGCACTTTACAGAGGGATTACATGGTTTGCCATTCAGAACTGTATGAAAGAGGATGGTTCTATCGACCTTCAGAAATTATTCTCTTCTTTAGATCAGATCGAACTTGAATTCAGAAATGATAATAACGAGCTTATTCTTTATCTTAACCATATTGATATTTCCAAGCAGATCCGCACCACTGAAGTTTCAGACAATGTAAGTATTGTGGCAAAACAGAAGGAAGTAAGAGATTTTCTTCTTCAGTCTCAGCGTTCGCTGGCAGAAAAAGGCGGCATTATTATGGACGGACGTGACATAGGGACAGTAGTTCTGCCAAATGCGGACTATAAATTCTTTCTTACTGCCAGTATTGACGAAAGGACTAACAGACGGTATTTTGAACTGGCAGGTATGGGAATCCATGCAGACAGGGAACAGGTAAAGCAAAACCTTATAGACCGCGACAAGATCGACAGTGAGAGGGAAATAGCTCCTTTGAAGCAGGCTGAAGATGCCATAATTATTGACAATACAGAGCTTACAAAAGAAGAAACCATTGATCTCATTCTATCTCACATCCAAAAGATTTAACAATTTTTAATAGGCACAGTGCCTCCTTTGGTATACAAATTGTAGATTTTAACACAGTAAAAACTAATATTTATTAACTATTAAAAAAGCTTAAAATGTCGAAAAACGGAAAAAATACAGCAGGTATATTGGCAGGACTTCTTGCAGGTGCTGCAGCAGGTGTAATCTTAGGAATGCTTTATGCGCCGGAAGAAGGTAAAGAAACGAGAAAAAAAATCAAAGATAAAGCAGGTGACCTAAAAGACCAGGCTAAAAACAAGTATGGTGAGGTTTCTGAAAGAGTAAAAGATCAGTACAGCAATATCTCTTCTACTTTCAAAGAAACGGCCAACAGTGTAGCTCATACGGTAAAAGACGGATATGATAAATACAAAGATCAGATTGTTTCCAAAACTGCAGACGTAGTAAAGGATGTAGAAACCGAACTGAATGATCTTAAATAATAAATAGTTTATTTTTTGAGTAAATTATGGGAAGGAACTTTTTGCGCGAAAGTTCCTTTTTTTGTAACTTTAAAAAAAAACAATGATAGAGACTATTAAAGAATATGCATCGAAGAGAATAGATTTACTGAAGATTGAAGCTACCGAAAAATCCTCTCTTTCTGCAGGGCTCATCACCTACTTTGTAGTGCTGCTTGTTGCTTTTGCTTTTTTTATTATCCTTTTCAATTTTGGAATCGCTTTCCTTATTGGAAAAGCACTGGATAATTACTCGTACGGATTCCTGATCGTTGCAGGTTTTTATGTTGTGGTAATGGCATTTATCATTTCTTTTAAAAATAAGATTGTGAACGGAGTGGCAGATCAGGTTATTAAATTTTTAAATCATAATCATTAAGCTATGGGCAGAAATTACGAAAGCATCGAAGAATTAAGAAGAAAGAAAAAATTGCTTAAAAGCGAGATCAATGATCTGGAAAACCTTCTTACCTTTAAAAATACAAAAGAAAGCCTCAGTGCATTTACAAATGGCCTTACGGATCAGTATCTGCAGGAAAAAGTAAATGATGACGGTAATGAAAAAGTAGTTCTCCGAAAAGATGTTATTGCAAGACATCTCACTTCTGAAGTAAAGGATATGTTCATCAATAAACAAACTGCTGTGGGAATTGCAAGTACTGCATTAGGCGGTAATGTAACAGACAGCCTGGTGAAACTTGGTATTACAGCCTTAGTTGGCAATTATGCCAAAAAGAATATGAAAAGCTCCAACTGGAAGAAAAAACTTGTGGGTGCAGCTATGATCTACCTCGCTCCCATTGCTCTGAAATATGTAAGAAAGAAAATGGAAGTCTACCAGAAAAATAAAAGTGTTTCCAGCTTGGAACAATTAATATAGAGGTTAGAGGTTAGAAATTAGATGTTAGATTCCGGAAATTGAAATATCGTTACCAGATATAATCTTTTTTAATATTGCTTAAAATAATTATTATAAGAAAATTTCCCTACTCTTACTTTATTACCTAATTTCTAACCTCTAGCTTCTATTTCGAGAACAGCTGTCCCAATATAATTCCCGCTGCCATAGAAACATTGAGGCTTTCTGTAGACTGGGATTTTCCAAATCTTGGAATAGTGATGCATTTTTGAAGAAGTTTTTCCGTTTCCGGTCTCATTCCGTTTCCTTCATTGCCTAAAATCAGGTTGAGTTTTCCGGGTTTCTCAAAAGTATAAATATTTTCCCCTTCCATATCCGTTCCAATATTGATATTCTCTGTTTTTGAGAGATATTCTGCAAGATTGGTATAAATAATATTTACCCGGGTAAAAGACCCCATAGTGGCCTGAATTACCTTAGGATTGTAAACATCTGCAGTATCCTCGCTACAAATGATCTGCTCTATTCCAAACCAGTCTGCTAAACGGATAATGGTTCCGAGATTGCCCGGATCCTGAATTCCGTCAAGAACCAGCTGAACATCTCTATCTTCCAATTTTTGCTCTTCTGGCAGATAGCAGACTGCTACAGAATCTTTAGGCGTTTTAAGGAAACTGATTTTTTTCAGCTCATTTTCAGTGATCTGGATCACAGGTGAATCTGTACGGTCCAATTTTTGCGGATCGGTAGAAAATATTTCTTTAACTTTAAAATTAGATTCAGAAAGTTCACAAATGATTTTATTACCTTCAACCAAAAACAAATTGTATTTTTGTCTGAACTTCTTTTTATCTAAAGACTGTAAAACTTTTATTGTATGAGCTGTAAGCATTATAAGAATTCTCCTCAAAAATATTATAAAATTATCTCATTTGCAACATTTGTTGGTCTCCTTTACGCATGCAGTACAACCAAAAAGGTTCCGGAGGGCGAATATCTGCTTAATAAGAACAATTTTAAGTTTGAAGATAAGAAAGAGTCTTTTGATGAAGAACTGAAAGATTATGTTCAGCAGAAGCCTAATAAAAAACAGCTTCTTTTCATGCCGCTGGGTTTGGGATTCTATAATATGGCCAATCCTAAATATGATACCTTACTTAACGAATACATGACCTATCCGAGTGAAATGAGAAATCAGAAGTTAAGAGATTCTCTTTTCATTAAATATGACATGAAGAGCAGTGTAGGAAAAACACTTTTTATGGACCGTCTGCTTCACAGCTGGGGAACACCACCTGTAATTCTTGACCAGACGAGAAGTGAAAAAAGTGCTGAGTCCATTGAAAAAAGACTTATTTACAGAGGTTTTTGGAATGCAGATGTCAGCTTCAAACATGCTCTTGATTCTGCATCCAGAAAGGCTGCCGTTAATTATTTTATCAGACATAATGATCCTACCTATATTAAAGATTATTATTACAATATTACAGACCCTACTGTCAAAGGTCTTTACTGGCAGAAACTTGACAAGAGTCTTATAAGATCAGGACAGAGACTTGACCAGACCGTTCTTGAAAAAGAAGTAACGAGAATTACTGAACTGATGCGGGAAAACGGATATTATAGATTTAACAGTTCCAATGAAGAAATCTATTTTGTAGCAGATTCCCTGAAAAGCAAAAAACAGGTTCCTCTTACCCTGGAAATCCATAAAGATTCTGCTGACCATCCTTATAAAGTAGCAACTATAGGGAATATCGATGTAGCAATTGTTGATGAAGCGGGTGATTTTCCTAAAAATACAGTTAAGGACAGCTTAAGAAGAATCAGATTCCATAAAATGGATGAAAGCTACAAAACATCTTCTTTGTGGAGAGCTGTGATTGTAGACAGTAAGAAAGTTTATGACCAGAAAGCCCTGGATCTTACAAAAAGAAACTTCCTTGCAATGAATAATTTCAGTATTCTGAAGGCAAGAGATTCTTTAAGAAGAGGTGGCGGTACTTCTCCTAATGACAGTATCGTTGATGTTCTTTATGTATTGAAGCCACTCCCGAAATATGAACTTAAACTGGGAACGGATATCAACTACTCCCAGATTCTTAATCTCGGGATATCCCCTTCTGTAGACCTTACCACAAGGAATGTGTTTCGGGGGGCAGAAAACCTTTCTACCAGCATTTCAGGAACATTCGGATCTATCAGAAGTACAAAAGATATTGATAAAAGAGAACTTGCCTATGAAATTTCAGCACAGGCTTCCCTTAACTTCCCGAGGCTTCTGCTTCCGTTCAATTATTATAAACTTCTTCCCAAAAGATATACCCCTACTTCTTCCATCCTTTTGGGAGCTTCTATACAGAACAATATTGGTTTAGGAAGAGTAAACTTTAATACAGGGCTGAATTATCAGGCAAATGTAAATGATCAGGTATCTCACAGGCTTACCCTTTTCAATACACAGGTCAGTCTTACAAAAAACAAAGATGCTTATTATGATTATTTCGCGAATGATGAGATTATAAGGAGAGATGTATTTTCAAGTTATTTTGCCACTAAACCGCCGGAACTTCAGCAGCAGTTTGACTCCGGACAGCTTAGCATAGATGATGTCTCTGAGTTGATTCTGGGGGACACAACTTACCTTCAGGGTCTGGATAAGAAAGGCCAGGATCTTATTTTAGCATTTATGGGATCTCTGGTTAATAAAGACAGACAAACTCAAGATGTCCTTGTCTCTTCTATGATTTATAATTTTGTTTATAGCGAAATCGGTAAAAAAGATTATCCCAATGCATTCTATTTTAATGGAAAAGTAGAGCTTGCAGGTAATATTTTAAGCATATTTAACCAAAAAAGAGATGCCGGAGGTGTTGTAACGAGTCCGCAGAGAACCATTTTCGGAATTCCTTATGCCCAGTTTGTGAAATTTGATATTGATACCCGGAAATATTTTAAATTTAATGGTAACCAGACCTTGGTTTTACGTCAGTTCATAGGACTTGGAATTCCATACGGAAACTCTACCAATATGCCTGTAATTAAGTCGTACTTCAATGGTGGATCCAACGACATCAGAGCTTGGGTTGCATTTGGAGGACTCGGTCCGGCAGATTCCCAGGTGGATGAAAGAGTCCGTACCTATATGACGAGCAACGTAAAACTTACTACGAATATAGAATACAGGGTCCCGTTTAATGACATGTATGAAGGGGCCATATTTACCGATATCGGAAATACCTGGAGCCTTAAAAACTACAATGACGGATATGGAGATGAATTCAAATTCAATAAATTCTTAGGACAGATGGGGATCGGAAGCGGAATTGGATTAAGGGTAAATGTAGCTTACATCACTTTCAGGCTTGATCTTGCGTATAAAATTTATGATCCGAATAAACCTGACGGAGACCGGTGGAGATTTAAGAATTTCCAGCCTTTCAAACCAACATTGAATATTGCATTCGGATATCCTTTCTAATCCGGAGAAATTCCCAATATGAAATATACTACAGCAATCACTCTGGCGAGTATTTCCCGGACCTGATTCCTGTAGTAGCTTTCAGGCTTTGTAACGTCCTGCGCATCGAATCCCAGGGCATTCATATTATTATTTCTTGCAAAAAACAAGGCCCGGAGATTATGAAATCCCTGTGATACGATAATCACATCTTTCTTTTTGTAGACATCTTTACAGCGCAGAATGCTTTTATAAGTATTAAATCCCTTCGGATCTTCAATGATAATATCTTCCGGAACACCTTCCTGATTCACCAGATAATTCTTCATGGCACCAGGTTCGTTATAGCCTTTACTTTTTTCTCCGCTTACAATAATCTTTTTGATTTTTCCGTGATGATAAAGAAGTGCAGCTGCATCCATTCTTTTCGTAAAATAGGGATTGGAAAGTCCCGATCTCATCTTTGGCGAAGTTCCCAACACAAGAGCGATTTCCCGCGGCGGAATTTTAGAGATCTTGGTATAGGTACGCCCGTTGGTAAGTCCGAAAACCCAGGCATTGCAGAGACATATCAGCAGAATTCCTATTTCTGCCAATACAAAACCTAAATTGAATATGTTTCTGATAACTCTCAACTAAGATCAAAGTTAAGCTTTATTTTCTTACTTTTTACAATGGACATGCATGCCAATATTTTACCTTGTGCCTCTTCTTTTTCAGTCAGGTATTCATTTTCAAGCAGTTCCACTTCCCCTTCCTCAAGATAGCATTCACAACTTCCACAGATTCCGGATTTACACGAATATGGCACCGGAAATTTCTGAATCAGAAGCTGTTGCAGGATCTTTTCTTTATTGTCAGGAAGATGGGTTTCATATTCTTTTCCGAATATTTTAAATTGTACTTCCACATCTTCAATCAGTGGAAATTCCTTTTCTACAGGATAAATATCGTCATTGTATTCTTCAAAAAGTTCAAAATGAATGTTCTTTTTCGGAATTCCATGATGGTAGCATGCATTAGCCAGTGATTTGATCATCTCTCCTTTTCCGCATATCAGTACTTCATCCACCGCATCCCAAATTGTAGACTCTTCATCAGTATCATCCAGATGCAGAATTTGGTTAATAATCAGGGCAAGTTTTTTTTCATCCAGCCTTCCATAGAAAAACTGGTCGGCCGTTTTCTCCCGTGAAAAGAAATAGAAAATCTGAAGCCTGTCGCCACTGGTTCTGGCAAGATTATCTAGCTGTTCTCTGTAAATAAGTTCCTCCGAATTTTTATTTCCAAAAAATAAAAAAAGCCTGGTACGTGGTTCTGTATGAAGTATATTTTTAAAATGGCTCAGAATCGGGGTAATTCCTATCCCTGCAGCAAATCCGACAATGGTTCTGAATTCGCTCGGCTTGGAAACCAGGGTAAATCTTCCGGAAGGTTCCCCTACCATCAGACTATCTCCAACATTATAATTTCTGAACAGTTCCGAAGTAGCACCTTCAGAAGAATTCACCTTTATTCCAAGGCTGATTTTTTTCTCATAAGGCGCCGATGTCATTGAATAATCATTAATAACTTCTTCACCATGAGCAGTAAATTTTATGCTTACAAATTGTCCTGCTTCAAACTTAAAATTCTCCTGCAAATTCCCGGGAATCTCGAATTCCAGAGAAAAAGTATTTTTGGCCAGTTGTTCCTTTTTCGCTATTTTTAACGGATGAAACTGTATCAGTTTCCCTTTATAGATTTGTTGTTCCATACTTCAATTCAAAAATAGTTAAAAAATAATTTATGAAGAAGATAATTTTATCCACGCTTATTCTCACTGCTCTTTACAGCTGTAAAAAGGAAGGCCAGAAAACAGAGGATACAACAACTGTGGCAGGTTCAGTTTCGGTAACGGAAAATACAGCTTCTGCAACAGGAGCCTACACATCAAAAGAACTTTCCCCTGAAGATCTTGGAAAATATTTAGCTCAAAAGAATGATACCCTATACGTTACCAATTTTTTTGCAACGTGGTGTGGACCATGCATGAGAGAAATCCCTCACTTTAAGAATAAAATGGAGGAATTAAAAGCCAAACCGGTAAAATTTACCTTTATCAATCTTGATGATAAATCTGAGTGGAACAGTGCAGTAAAAAAGTTTGCACAAGAGAACAATCTTGCCGATAATATTATTCTTCTGGACGGCCAGAAACTGGATGCCGGTTTTTTTACCAATAATTTCAAGCAATGGGACGGCGGTTCCATTCCTTTTACCTATTTAAGAAAAGGAGATAAAACTGACGAATATTTAGGAATGATGACTGAAGAGGTATTGAATTCCAAAATTGAAACTCTTTTAAAATAAAAACATCCAGATTTTTTCTGATCATGTCAAAAAAATTCAAAATCCTGTGTTTACTGCTGACAGCTGCTATTATCTTTACCGCAGTCATCAACCTGAACACAGGATTTTTAAATTTAAATCTACAGGATTTTTTTCAGGATTCCGCTCAAAGCCAGATAGCCGAGATCCGTATTAACCGGGTTTTAGTGATGCTTTTAGCAGGGATTTCAATTCCAACATCCGGCTTTCTGATGCAGGAATATTTTCAAAATCCTTTGGCTGGTCCTGATATTTTGGGAATTACCTCTGTAGCCAGTTTATCTGTAGCATTTTACATTTTCTTTTCCCATGATTTCCTGATTCCGGAATTTCTGCAGAACAGCTTCCTCAGTCTTTCAGCCATTGCAGGAAGTCTTTTGCTGATGCTGGTTCTTCTTTCCATGTCAAATAAATTTCAGGATAAATCCTATCTTATTATATTCGGATTTCTTGTTTCTGCATTTGCCGGTGCTATAGTTTCACTGTTACAGTTTTATGCAGAAAATCAGAGCCTTAAAAATTATATTTTATGGTCTTTCGGGGCTAATAATATGGTAACGAGAAACCAGATTTATGTACTATCCGTTTTGGTTTTCATAGGGCTGTTTTTTTGCTTCAAAACTATAAAACCTCTGATTGGTAATTCATTGGGGACCTCCTATGCGCAAAGTTTAGGAGTCAATCTTAATCAGTTGAAAATCCTGGTTATTGCTGCATCCTCTCTTCTTTCTGCTTCTGTTACAGCTTTTCTGGGACCTATTTTATTTATCGGAATTATTGTTCCGCATTTCTGCAGACTAATCTATAATCCTTCAAGATTATGGCAGCAGTGGATACTGAATATGTTTCTAGGGATGCTGGTGATGATGCTTTTCTCAATAGTGGCAGAAAAAACACAAATCCCTCTGAATGTGATAAGCTCTGTATTTGGAATACCTGTAATTTTATTAATGCTTTTGAAGCAAAACAAAGTGTAAAGATGAATAACTTAATAGTCAATTATGAATTTTTATCTGACAAAAAGATCTGCTCGATTTGCGAGCATATATTATTTTTTTTAGTCTCTCGCAGATTTAGCAAATCGAGCAGATAAAAACAGTATTTTTATAAAGTTACGTCTTTGCATTAACAACAGAATATGCACTTAGAAATCAGACAAGCCAATATAGGCTACGACAAAACTTTAATTTCAAATGCCAGCGCAGATTTGAAGCTAGGTGATGTATGTCTTCTGATAGGAAACAATGGTGTAGGGAAAACAACTCTTATCAAATCTGTTTTACATCAGGTTTCTCTTTTAAGCGGAGAAATTTCAATTGGTCAGAAAAATATAAAAAAACTTTCCGTTAAAGAAATTGCAGAAAATATAGCTGTTGTTTTTTCAAAGTCAAATGTTCCGCAGCATTATACTGTGGAAGATCTTATTTCATTGGGAAAATACATCTACTACCCTTTTTATTTTGAGCTTAAAAAAGAGGACAGGGATGAAGTGGCACATATTATTGATGAACTGGATCTCAGCCAGTATAAATATACTCTTCTTAAAAACCTTTCAGACGGAAATTTACAGAAAGCCTTTATCGGGAGGGCTATTGCCCAGAACTCTCCGGTGATTATTCTGGATGAACCAACAACCCATCTGGATGAAAAAAATAAGCTTATCATCTTAAAAACTCTTCGCAGGCTGGCTAAGGAACAGCATAAAATAATTCTATTCTCTTCCCACGACTGGAGACTGGCCAAAGAATTTGCGGACAAAATCTGGTATGTAAAAGATAACCAGCTTTTTTCCGGAATTGTGGAAGATGTATTACTTCAACATGATGAGCTTACCAATGTTTCATTATTTCAGGTGAATGAAAATTTTGTTCCTCCCTCTATTGAGGCTCCGCAGGTACATAAGGAAATGCTCTATTCTTTGCTGCAGAAAAACTTCGAAAAAGACCTTTCTTCACTACATTTTGAATATAATAACGGTTTTTGGGAAATTCTCACTGACAATTCAAAACAACAATACGAATCCTTTGAAGAAATAGTCGATTTCATCAGAAACATTCATTAATACTGCGTTTACATTAAATATTTCACATACTATGCATGCATAGTATTATGCTAATCATATAATTTAATTCACTTATTATCAGCTTATTAACAAAAATTAACGTTAATAAATACTATGCATGCATAATATTTACTAAATTTGGGTAACACCATTAGTGGATAAATGATGGATAATAATAAAGAAAAAATAGAAAACGTAGATTTAGTTTTGAAGCAGACCTGGCTGGCTGTTTCTAAAATGTACACAGAACTTGCTCAGGAGCATGATTCTACGGCTGTACAAGCCCTCACTCTCCTTAAAATTGATCCCAAAGAAGGAACCCGAAGCACCAATTTAGGTCCTAAGATGGCGATTGAACCCACCTCTCTGACCAGAATCATCAAGCTTCTGGAAGACAACGGATATATCTATAAGGAAAAAACCACTGCCGATAAAAGGGAAGTGATCATTAAACTTACGGATAAAGGTCTGAGCTCAAGGAATATGTCAAAAGAAGTGGTCGTTAATTTTAACAAGAAAGTGATGGAAAAGATTGCTCCGGAGAAAATTGAAACGTTCAAGGAAGTGATGTCTGAAATCATGAAAATTGCCAACGAACTATTAAACAACAGAAAATAAATCAAATGAAACCATTTGGTTGCATATGACCTTATTAAATAATAAAAATTTACATATGAAAAGAAGAATCAAACATGTAACGGTTCTTGGTTCAGGAATTATGGGTAGCGGTATTGCAGCACATTTCGCCAATATTGGTGTGGAAGTGTCTCTTTTGGATATCGTACCTTTTGAACTGACAGAAGCTGAACAGAAAAAAGGTTTGACCAAAGATGACAAAGTGGTAAGAAACAGAATTGCTTCTGAAAACTTTGAAAAACTGAAAAAAGCAAGTCCTGCCCTTCTTTATTCTCCAAAATTTGCGGATAGAATTACAGTAGGAAACTTTGATGATGATCTTCAGAAGATCAAAAATACAGACTGGATCATTGAAGTAGTAGTTGAGAAACTTGACATCAAGAAATCTGTTTATGAAAAAATTGAACAGTTCAGAAAACCGGGAACATTAATTTCTTCTAATACATCAGGGATTCCTATTCATTTTCTAATTGAAGGAAGAAGTGATGATTTCAAAAAATATTTTGCAGGAACACATTTCTTCAACCCGGTAAGATACCTTCCTCTTTTAGAGATTATTCCTACAGCAGATACCCTTCCGGAGGTTGTAGATTTCTATATGAGCTTTGGAGCTAAATTCTTAGGAAAAACTACCGTTTTAGCTAAGGATACTCCTGCTTTCATCGCAAACAGAATTGGGGTGTTCTCTATGATGGACCTTCTTCACAACGTACAGAAATTAGGATTAACCGTTTCTGAGGTTGATAAATTAACAGGCCCTGTCATCGGACGTCCAAAATCTGCAACATTCAGAACCGCAGATGTCGTAGGTCTTGATACCTTGGTAATGGTAGCAAACGGTGTACGCCAGAGCGGTGCAGAAGCTAATAATTTCAATGATGTTTTTGCTCTTCCGGGTTATATCCAGAAAATGATGGATAATAAATGGCTGGGTTCAAAAACTGAACAGGGATTCTATAAAAAGGTAAAAAATGCAGAAGGAAAATCTGAAATCCATGGATTAAACCTTGATACATTAGAATATGAACTTCAGGGAAAATCTTCATTCCCGACTTTAGAATTAACTAAAAATATTGATAAGCCAATTGACAGATTTAAAGTTTTAATCGGCGGAAAAGATAAAGCCGGAGAACTATACAGAAAATCTTTAGGGGCATTATTCGCTTATGTTTCTCATAAAGTTCCGGAGATCTCTGACGAAGTTTACAAAATAGATGATGCCATGAGAGCCGGTTTCGGATGGGAAAACGGTCCGTTTGAGATTTGGGATGCAGTTGGCGTTCAAAAAGGTATTGAACTGGCAAAAGATGCGGGTTATGAAGTATCAGACTGGGTTAAAAATGTAGAAAGCTTCTATAAAGTAAATGATGAGGGGCAAAGTATTTTCGTTGATAAAAATTCAGGACAATACAATACAATTCCGGGTCAGGATGCTTTCATTATTTTAGATAATATCAGAAAGAACAAAACACTTTGGAGCAATTCAGGGGCAGCTATCGAAGATCTTGGTGACGGTATCATCAACTTTGAAATCCGCTCAAAAATGAACTCCCTTGGAGGCGAAGTTCTTGACGGGCTGAACAGAGCCATCGACTTGGCAGAAAAAGAATACGACGGATTGGTGGTTGGAAATCAGGGAACCAATTTCTCTGTAGGAGCAAACCTTGCCATGATCCTTATGATGGCTATCGAACAGGACTGGGATGATCTGAATATGGCAATCGCTTACTTCCAGAAATCAATGATGAGAGTACGCTACTCCTCTATCCCTATAGTTGTTGCTCCTCACGGAATGACGCTTGGCGGTGGTTGTGAAATGACCATGCATGCAGACCGCGTAGTTGCAGCAGCAGAAACTTATATCGGATTGGTAGAAACCGGAGTTGGTGTAATTCCTGGCGGTGGTGGTACCAAAGAACTTACCTTAAGAACTTCAAGAGAATTCCATGCAGACGATGTGAAAAACAACAGACTTCGTGAAGCATTCATGAATATTGCAATGGGTAAAGTAGCTACTTCCGCTTATGAAGCTTACGATATGGGAATCCTTGAAAAAGGAAAAGATATTGTTTCCGTAAGTAAGAACAGACAGATTGCGGAAGCTAAAAAAGTTGCAAAATTATTAGCAGAACAAGGCTACACGCAACCAATCGAGCAAAAAGTAAAAGTTCTAGGAAAAGATGCTTTGGGAATGTTCTATGTAGGAACTGACCAGATGCTTACCGGAAACTTCATTTCTGAGCACGACAAGAAAATTGCAGACAAATTGGCCAATGTGATGGTAGGAGGAAATCTTTCTGAACCGACCGTAGTTACCGAACAATACCTATTGAACCTTGAAAGAGAAACATTCCTTCAGCTTTGTGGTGAAAGAAAGACTCTGGAAAGAATTCAGTATATGTTACAAAATGGAAAACCGTTGAGAAACTAATCATTAACGAATTAAGAATTAAAAAATGTCAAAGACAGCATATATAGTAAAGGGTTTCAGAACTGCCGTTGGAAAAGCTCCAAAAGGAAGTTTAAGATTTACCAGACCCGATGTAATGGCAGCTACAGTTATTGAAAAATTAATGGCTGAACTTCCACAATTAGACAAAAACAGAATTGATGACCTTATCGTAGGAAATGCAATGCCGGAAGCTGAACAGGGCTTGAACGTTGCCCGTCTGATCTCTCTGATGGGATTGAATACAGACAAAGTTCCGGGCGTTACTGTAAACAGATACTGTGCATCAGGAAGTGAGGCAATTGCTATTGCTTCTGCAAAAATTCAGGCAGGAATGGCAGACTGTATCATCGCAGGAGGTACGGAATCCATGTCGTATATCCCAATGGGTGGTTACAAGCCGGTTCCGGAAACAGATATTGCCAAAACAAACCCTGATTACTATTGGGGGATGGGTTACACTGCGGAAGAAGTAGCAAAACAATACAACATTACAAGAGAAGAACAGGATCAGTTTGCTTTTGAGTCCCATATGAAGGCCTTAAAAGCTAATCAGGAAGGCAAGTTTGCCAACCAGATTGTTTCTATTCCTGTAGAATATAATTTTCTGGATGAAAACCAGAAAATGCAGTCTAAAAAGTTTGACTTTTCTGTAGATGAAGGTCCGAGAGCAGATACTTCTCTTGCAGGTTTAGCTAAACTAAGACCCGTATTTGCCAACGGAGGAAGCGTAACTGCCGGAAATTCATCCCAAATGAGTGACGGAGCTGCTTTCGTAATGGTTATGAGCGAAGAAATGGTAAAAGAACTAGGCCTTGAGCCGGAAGCTAGATTAGTTGCTTATGCAGCTGCAGGCTTAGAGCCAAGAATTATGGGGATGGGACCAATCTACGCTATTCCAAAAGCTTTGAAACAAGCAGGTCTTGAATTAAAAGACATTGATCTGATTGAATTAAACGAAGCATTCGCATCACAATCCGTTGCAATCAAAAAAGAATTGGGCTTAAACCCAGATATTTTAAATGTAAACGGAGGTGCAATTGCTCTTGGTCACCCGCTTGGATGTACAGGCACAAAACTAACCGTACAGCTTCTTGACGAAATGAGAAGACGTGGAAACAAATATGGAATGGTTTCTATGTGTGTGGGAACAGGACAGGGAGCTGCATCAATATTTGAGCTTCTATAAAAATGTACTGGCGTATTTACGTACAATGTATTCATGAACTTCAAACTAAAATCATAAATACATTGTACATGAATACGTTAATACAAAATTACTAATCGTTATAAAAACAAAATAATATATGGCTACATTAAAAGGAGGAGAATTCCTTATAAAAGAAATCCTTGCTAACGAAATTTTCTCTTTAGAAGAACTGAGTGAAGAACAAAAAATGCTTCGTGATTCTGCTAAAGAATTTATTGACAGAGAAGTTATTCCGCAACATGATCGTTTTGAGAAAAAAGATTACGCATTAACTGAAGAAGTAATGCGCAAATTAGGAGAAATGGGATTGTTAGGAATTACCGTTCCTGAAGAATATGGTGGTCTTGGAATGGGATTCGTAAGTACAATGCTGGCTTGCGATTATGTTTCAGGAGGAAACGGATCATTAGCAACAGCTTATGGAGCACATACCGGAATCGGAACACTTCCAACTCTTCTTTACGGAAGCGAAGAATTGAAAAAGAAATACCTACCGGATCTGGCTACCGGAACAAAGTTCGGAGCATACTGTTTGACTGAGCCGGATGCAGGTTCTGATGCGAACTCCGGAAAAACAAGAGCTAAATTATCTGAAGACGGAAAACATTATATCATCAACGGACAAAAAATGTGGATTTCCAATGCAGGTTTTGCAGATACTTTCACTTTGTTTGCAAAAATTGATGATGATAAAAACATTACAGGCTTTGTGATCAACCGTTCAGAATTAGAAAACCCAAACAGTTTAACATTTGGTGAAGAAGAACATAAATTAGGTATTCGTTCCTCTTCTACTCGTCAGGTTTTCTTCAATGATATGAAAGTTCCTGTTGAAAATATGTTAGGCGAAAGAAATAACGGTTTCAAAATCGCTTTGAATGCATTAAATGTTGGTAGAATTAAATTAGCTGCAGCAAACCTTGACGGACAAAGAAGAATTTTAAACCATTCTATTCAATATTCAAATGAAAGAAAGCAGTTTGGTGTTTCTATTTCTACTTTTGGAGCAATCAGAAAGAAAATTGCAGAAATGTCAACCGGAGTTTTTGTAAGTGAAGCCGGTTCTTACCGTTTAGCAAAAAATGTTGAAGATAAAATTGCAGAATTAGTTGCCGGCGGAATGGATCATCAGCAAGCTGAATTAAAAGGTGTTGAAGAATTTGCAGTAGAAGCTTCTATCCTTAAAGTTTTCGTTTCTGACCTTACTCAAAATACAGCTGATGAAGGAATCCAAATCTATGGCGGAATGGGATTCTCAGAAGATACTCCAATGGAATCTGCATGGAGAGATGCAAGAATCGGAAGGATTTATGAAGGAACCAATGAAATCAACAGGTTATTGGCAGTAGGTATGCTTATCAAAAGAGCGATGAAAGGGGAACTTGACTTATTGTCTCCTGCAATGGCGATCAGCAAAGAATTAATGGGTATTCCTTCATTTGATGTTCCTGATTATTCAGCATTCATGAGTGAAGAGAAAGCTATTATTGCTAATCTTAAAAAAGTATTCCTGATGGTTTCCGGAGCAGCTCTTCAGAAATTTATGATGGATATTGAAAAACAGCAGCACCTATTATTGAATGCTTCTGAAATTCTTAACCAGATCTATATGGCGGAATCTGCAATATTAAGAGCTGAGAAACACTTCTCTCCTGATTCTGTAGAAGCGGCAATGGCACAGCTTAATCTTTACAAAGCTGTTGAAAAAATCATCGTAGCAGCTAAAGAAGGAATTATTTCTTTTGCTGAAGGTGATGAACAGAGAATGATGCTTTCCGGATTAAGAAGGTTTACGAAGTATACCAACCACCCGAATGTAGTGGCTTTAACTGAGAAGGTTGCAGCTCACTATATCGCTAAAGGAGCTTATTAGTCTTTTATAACATAAATTTTGATTTTAAAGCGTCTCATTTTTGAGACGCTTTTCTTTTCATTTAAACACTCTGAAAAGCATAACAGACAGAATTGCAAACTGATATATTAAAATCTGTCAGGTAAAGAATTTTAAATTCCAATATTTTTTTATATTTTTATTAAAATTTAAAAAACCTAATGAAAATCTTATTATTTCCCTTACTTCTGATTTCTGTTGCCTTATCTGCTCAGGAAAAAGACAAAAAGCAATCTCTACCGAAGATGGATACCACGAAAATCCTTAATTTCAAAAATATTCAGGAAATACAGACAAAGAACGAGACAGAAAAAAAAGAGCTTTATAAAATACTTACTGTAAAACCTAAAGATACAGCAGCATATATAGCTTTAAAGCAATCTGAAAAAAAGGATTATTCAAAATACAGGATATTAAATCCCGACATTCCTGAAAAAATAACAACAGACACAAAAAAGGCCCAGCCTTCCAAATAATTAAAAATAAAATTTATTACTATGGGAAAATTTGTTATCTCGAAAAGGACAGACAATGACTTCAAATTCAATCTGAAAGCCGGAAACGGACAAGTCATCTTAACGAGCCAGGGATATGGCTCAAAATCTTCATGTGAAAACGGAATAGAATCTGTACGCACCAATTCACAGGATGATTCAAAATTTGAAAGAAATACAGCCAAAGACGATCGATGCTATTTCAATTTAAAAGCCGGAAACGGGCAGATCATAGGAACCAGCCAGATGTACGAATCCGAAAACGGAATGGAAAATGGTATAGAATCCGTAAAAAGCAATGCGCCAGGAGCTTCCGTGGAGGATGAAACTCTGGATTAATATTACATAAAATAATCTTGATAAAAATGTCTTATTTTTTAAGGCATTTTTTATTTTTGTATTCTATTTTCTATTAGAAATGACAAAAGAAGAAATGCTCAACAGAGCCATAAAAATAGCTGATAAAGCACATAAAGGACAAACAGACAAATACCACGCTCCTTACATTGCCCATGTAATGCGTGTCATGGAATATGGTAAAACTATAGATGAAAAAATTGTAGGTATACTTCATGATGTGGTAGAAGATCATCCTGAAGAATTCAGTCTGGATTATTTAAGAACCGAAGGTTTTCCTGAATACATTATTTTTGCGATAAGCTGCCTGACCAAACTGGATCCGGAAGAAGATTATGATGAATTCATCAAAAGAACGGAAAGATCTCCTCTCGCTGTTGCTGTAAAGCTTAATGATCTTCGGGATAATATGGACCTGAGAAGAGTAAACAGAGAGCTTACACCTAAAGACATCAAAAGATTCAACAAATACCTGAAAGCTTACCGTTATCTGATAGAGAAGTATTAATCCGCTCCCGGGAAATCATACGTTTTTGTCGGATGATTTGTACCGTCGATATTGATGTTTAAAGCAAGATAGATAAAGTGAAGGTTTCTGTTTCCTTTGGCTTCAAATTCACGTTGCCATAGATAGCCCGTCAGGATTCCGAAATAATCATCAATCTGATACCCGAAACCACCATATACCCTGTTTCTTGCAAATGTAGGCTTCATCGGACTTACAAGAAAGATTTCGTCATAGGCATTTGCGAAAACAGTACCTTTCTTGACGGTTTTTGCATTCAGGGGAACACTTACATTCAGACGGTATCTGTAACGCATTCTTTGGGAAGCTTTATCCGTTGCAGGCTCATAAAACCAACTCTTCTCCGCACGGAAACGGTTTTCGAACTTAACGATCCCTTTTTTGAGATCAATTACGTCCTGTAACCATACTCTGAATTCCTCTTTGCTCAGGCTGTGGTCTTTGTAATTCACATATCTTCCCAAACCGATGAACGGTTTATGATTTTTGGTAAGGTTGTATCCTACTCCCCCTTTGATCTCGTAATAATCCGGATAGGTATAATCTTCGTTTCCTCTAAGCTGACCTTCTGCATAGAGGAAGAATTTAGGATGAAACTTATAGGTTAGAGTCACTGCATTGAAGCTGGAAACGTGATCCTGTGCTTTTAAAAAGGTCATACTCAAAAGTAAACTCAGACTTAAAAAAAGTTTCATAAAAAATTTTTGCAAAAATATATTATTTAACAATTTGTTAATATTAACTTTCATTCATTTCAACTTAACATTTACTTAATATTGATCGTATATGAGAAGCCTAAATGAAACCATCTTCGGGGCATTTCAACTCCAAAAGCTTCCGTATATTTTGTATTCGTCACATTATTAACAAGCACATATACAGAAAGATCCTTTCCGGTAAAACTCAGTTTTTCATCAAGGAGATTATAAGTTCCCAGATTTAATCTTTCATTGTATCGGTAAACCAGTTCATTCGTAAAGTATTTCAGGAAACGGGTTTCAAGTTTTGCAACGACCTGATGTTTTAAATTATCGAGGATATATCTTGAAACAAATTCATTGGATTCACTTATTTTACTGTCCAGATATGTATATCCTGCTGTATATTTCAGCCAGTCAAAAACCCTGTGGCTCAGTTCTACTTCAACTCCTTTTGTGTCAATTTTTCCTACATTCTGGGCGTACCATACCGGAGCATTAATATCTTTCTTCGTCCAGTCGATAGAATTTTCAGAATTTCTCATAAAACCGCTCACTTTTGCCAGAATTCTGCTGTTCTGGTACTGATATCCTATTTCAGATGAGATGGCATTTTCCGGAAGCAGGTCAGGATTTCCCTGTTCCGTTTTACTTACATAATAAAGATCAGTAAAGGTCGGAACTCTGTGAACTCTCGCAACATTTCCATAAATTTTATTATTCTGATTGAAATTATAGCCCACATCTAAGCCGGGATAAAAGAAATTCCCTTCTTTGGAATAATTGGCCCAGGAAATCCCCGGACTGATGTTCAGTTTTTTGTCCAGTAATGAGAAATGATGTTCAAAGAAAACCTGTGAAACGAAACGGTTTCTTTCCCCTAAATTGTTACTCGCCAGAAACTCCTTTCTCAGCTCAACACCTATACCTGTCGTTCCCAATCCCCACTGATAGCTGGAATTCACTTCTCCACCTACATTATTCCCGATATGCATATTTCTGTAACCGTTTGGTTTATTCCTGTCGTACAGATACATGTCCTGACCTCTTCTCCAGTACACATTTGAACTTAGTTTCAAATTACCAAATTTCTGCTGATGCGCAAGGCTCACAATAGAAGCCTGTGTTTCCTCATACTGTTCGGTAGCACTTTTAGAAGCATAAAAGCCATTAGCTCCGAATTTCTTCTCTGAAAAGCCGGCCTGTAGTTTAAGGTCTCCGTTTTTAATATTCAGTTTGCTTTGGTAGAAAACATTCCGGATCTCATAATCCGTATTATACATATATCCCTGAGATGAGGCAGAATTAGCCTGAAGCGAATTGGAGAACTTTTCATTTCCCAGCTGTGCATTGAAACCGAACCCATATGTTTCATAATCTCCGCCTTCAGCACTTATTTTAACCCGTTTTCCCGGATTTGTTTTTGTAATAATATTGATAACCCCGGCGTAAGCATTCTGTCCGAATCTTCTGGCTGCCGGTCCTTTAATAATCTCAATTCTTTCCACATCATCCATATCTACAGGCACATTCATGGAATTGTGGCCAGTCTGGGAGTCATTCATCCTGATCCCGTTCAGCAGCAGCAGGACCTGTTCAAAAGAACTGCCTCTGAAACCTATATCACTCTGTACCCCATTGGCTCCTCTCCTTCTGATATCCATTCCCGGAACCTGCTGAAGAACTTCATCAATACTCTTTGCAGGAGAATTGGCAATATCTTCTCTGGTAATAACCGTTATATTCTGATTGGCACTTTTATAAGGTGTTGAGATAAATTTTCCCTGAAATTCAATGTTTTCAATATCTGTAGTCTTTTTCTGTGCGTGAGCACAGAGCACTGATCCCAATAAAAATATACTTCCAATCTTCTTGATCATAATAGTTCCCGTTTTGTTCTTAATCCGTTTCTTTAATAATGGCCTCAAAAGTAAGGGAGTTCCTGAAGACAGGCAAATGATAGTTATCATAAAAAAAGATGCAGTAATGGATATACTGCATCTTTTGAGGGAAGTAATTTTATCTTTTTCTCATTAAATGTATAACAAGATCTCTGAATAACTTTCTCATTTCTATATTACATATTTATGAATACAATTTTAATTAATTTTAAAATATAAAACAAGAGTAAAATTAAAAAATATAACGAAAATCATATATTGTCTCAAAATATCATGATAATTTAGCATTTATACAACCATATGAATGTTAATTACTTATTTAATTAATATTATTCTAATTTTACAACAAATTAACTTCTTTTTTTCCGTATACGTTCTTGAATATCAGTGTTCTGTTTCTCAAAATATTTAAGCACCTGTTTTCACTAAAATTTCGTAATTTTGTGGGTCTTTATTTTAAGAAGCAGATAACCTTTTTGCAAGGATAAAACATGGCTAAAACAACAGAAATAGATATAAAAAAACAGATCTTTGTTAAGAACGCACATCTTAACAATCTGAAACATATAGATGTACTGATCCCCAAAAATAAACTGATCGTGATCACAGGAGTTTCCGGAAGCGGAAAGTCTTCCCTGGCATTCGATACTATCTATGCAGAAGGACAGAGAAGATATGTGGAAAGCTTAAGTTCTTATGCTCGTCAGTTTTTGGGTAAACTGGAAAAACCGAAAGTAGACGATATAAAAGGACTGGCTCCTTCCATTGCCATACAGCAGAAAGTAATCTCTTCCAATCCCCGTTCCACGGTCGGAACTTCTACGGAGATCTATGATTATATGAAACTTCTTTTTGCAAGAATCGGAAAAACTTTTTCTCCCGTTTCAGGTGAAGAAGTGAAGAAAGATTCCGTTTCTGATGTCATAGATTTTATCAAAGCATCAAAAAAAGAGACTTCATTTTTACTGACAGCTCCTTTGGAATATGATGCTGCCAATTTCAAGGAAACCCTGAACATTTTAAAACTGGCAGGTTTCACGAGACTTGAAATTAACGGTAATGTAGCAGGTATTGAAGATCTGGAAAGCTTCGGTTTTACTCCTGAGAAAGGGATGGTTATCAATCTTGTAATCGACCGTTTTTCTTATGAAGAAGATGAAAGCTTCCTTCAAAGACTGGCAGATTCCATTCAAATGGCATTTTATGAAGGTCACGGTTATTGCTCACTGAAAAATACAGATACAGGAAAAATAAAAGAATTCTCCAATAAATTCGAACTGGACGGTATGGAATTCCTCGAGCCGAATGTTCATTTCTTTAGCTTCAACAATCCTTACGGAGCATGTCCGGCATGTGAAGGATACGGAAAAGTAATCGGAATAGATGAAGATCTTGTTATTCCCAATAAAACCTTATCTGTTTATGAAGATGCAGTAGTTGCCTGGAGAGGCGAAACAATGAGTGAATGGAAAAAAGAATTCATCAAAAAAGCTGGTGATTTCCCTATTCATAAACCTTATCATCAATTGACCAAGGAACAGAAAAGCTTCCTATGGAAAGGAGATGGTAAAAGCAGCTTCCCTTCTATCAATAATTTCTTCAAAATGCTTGAAGAAAACCTGTATAAAATTCAGTATCGCGTTATGCTTTCCCGTTACAGAGGCAAAACACTCTGCCCGACCTGCGAAGGTTTGAGATTACGTGAAGAAACGAGCTGGGTAAAAGTAGACGGACACAACATCCAGTCTGTGATCGAGTTGCCACTGGATGAATTATACCCTTTGATAGACGGGCTGAAACTTTCCGAGCATGATCAGGATGTTGCCAAAAGATTGTTATATGAGATCAAAACCCGTATAGAGTTTTTATTGAAAGTAGGTCTAGGATATTTGACATTGAACAGAACTTCCAATACACTTTCCGGTGGTGAAAGCCAGAGAATTAACCTTGCCACAAGTCTGGGAAGTTCCCTGGTAGGATCCATTTATATATTGGATGAGCCTTCTATCGGGCTGCATTCAAGAGATACGGAAAACCTGATCGGGGTTTTAGAAAATCTTCGTGACCTTGGAAACACCGTGATTGTAGTTGAACATGATGAGGACGTTATGAAAGCTGCAGACTACATTATAGATATTGGCCCGGAAGCTGGTTATCTTGGTGGCGAACTGGTATTTGCAGGTGATTATGATGATCTTAAAAATGCAGATACGCTTACCTCAAAATACCTCACCGGAAGAATGGAGATTGAGGTTCCGAAAAAACGCAGAAAAGCTAAGGAATGGATCCATATTAAAGGTGCAAGACAGAATAATCTGAAAAATATAGACGTAGATGTTCCTTTGGAAAGCCTTACCGTGATCTCGGGAGTTTCCGGAAGCGGAAAATCTACGCTGATGAAGGAAATTTTAACCAATGATATCCAGATCCAGCTTGGAATGGGTGGCAAAAAAGGAGATTATGACTCTGTGGAATTTCCAAAGAAACTCATCAAAAACATTGAGCTGATTGACCAGAACCCGATTGGAAAATCTTCACGGTCCAACCCTGTTACCTACCTGAAAGCTTATGATGACATCAGGGATCTTTTTGCCAAACAGAAAGTTTCAAAAATGATGGGTTACAAGCCTAAACATTTCTCTTTCAATGTAGACGGCGGAAGATGTGATGAATGTAAAGGAGAAGGTGTAATCAATGTTTCCATGCAGTTCATGGCGGATATTGAACTGGAATGTGAAGTATGTAAAGGAACCCGTTTCAAAAATGAGATTCTGGAAGTGAAATTCGACGAGAAAAGTATTTCCGATATTCTTCATATGACGGTGGATGAAGCTTTAGAATTCTTTAAAGACAATAACGAAGAAAAAATTGTCACAAAACTAAGACCACTACAGGAAGTTGGTTTGGGCTATCTGCAGCTGGGACAAAGTTCTTCTACTCTTTCCGGCGGCGAAGCACAGCGTGTAAAACTGGCTTCATTCCTTGTAAAAGGAGTTACAACGGACAAAACTCTGTTTATTTTTGATGAACCTTCTACGGGGCTCCATTTCCATGATATCCAGAAATTATTGAAATCTCTGCAGGCACTGATTGATCTAGGTCATTCCGTGATTGTTATTGAGCATCAGCCGGACATTATCAAATGTGCAGATCATATTATTGACATTGGCCCTGAAGCAGGAAAATACGGTGGTGAAGTAGTTTTTGCAGGAACTCCCGAAGATTTGGCAAAAAACAAAAAATCACATACTGCAAAATACATCAAGGAAAAACTTGAAAACTAGATATAAACAGAGAGCCGTCTGGCTCTCTGTTTTTTATTCAAATAATACCAGCTTTAAATATTATTATACAAAAACGGACTCTCCCTAATAAATGTTCTGTCATCAATCTGGGAAACCAAAAATTCAGATAAATCTGCTGCACTTATCTTTTCTCCCAAACAATCTGTCAGGTTAGTTTCTGTTTTGAAATGTTCAGCATCAGGAATAATCAAGGGAAGCCTGACTAACGTCCAGTCCAGATTACTGTTAACAAGAATTTCGTATTCAGCCTGTTTATCTTTTGTTGTCTTTGGATAATTCTGATACATCCATCCGGTAGCTGCTTTCACCTTATCATTTTTATGATCAAAGGGTGTATCAACATTTAAACCCGTTATAGCAATATATCTTTTAATTCCATGAAAATTCATTGATTGTATAATGTTTTTTGTAACCTCTGTAAATACAGGTTCCTCCCCCACAGGCTGTCCGATTTTACTGATTACTGTATTACAGCCTGTAATAAGTTTGTTCACAGCTTCGAAATCTCTCGCATCTCCCTGTACAACTTCAATTAAAGGGCTTTTGAAAGTGAAATTTTCAGGAGTCCTTAATAACAGTTTCATAGGGTATTCTTTATTCAGAAGTTCCTGAATAAGATAGCTTCCTGATTTTCCGGTACCGCCTATAACGGCAATTTTATTTGTTTTCATAATGATCTCTTTTGTTTGTAAAATGAGGCACAATAACGAATGAGAAATAACTCATGCATTTACTGTGATTCCTTTTTTAATATTAAAATAATAGCAGAAAAAGGCTCAGAAGATTGAACCTTAAGATTTCAGATGCTTAGAAAACACCTGATTGTGATATTTATAAAGAGATATTAATGATCCAAATATAGTTATTAATTTTAAATCCAATAAATTATATTCCAAAAGTAAAATCCTCCCTGTTATTTATTAAAATATTTATTAATTTTCCGTCTGCAAACCTAAAATCCATGAAATACAAATTTCTGTTCCTTTCTGCAATTTTACTTTCATTATACGGCTGCTCATCTAGAAAAGCATCATTTTCAAACCAGATTTATGATACAAAACTGGATACATTAACCTTATTCGATAAAAGCAGAAACCGGAAGATTCCTGTTGCATTCTATAGTCCAAAGACTGATCAAAAGATCTCACAGCAGCAGGTCGTTATTTTCAGTCATGGATATGGTGCCAATAAAGGCGGTGATTATTTTGTGTATTCTTATTTAACTCAAAAACTGGCTTCCAAAGGATATTTTACGGTAAGTATCCAGCATGAACTTCCAACCGACGAACTGCTTCCTGTAGAAGGAGACCTGCAGGTTGTAAGAATGCCTTTCTGGGAAAGAGGCGCCGATAACATTCTATTTGTTTTGAGTGAACTTAAAAAGACCAGACCGGATCTTGATTATAAGCATCTGGTATTGATCGGCCATTCCAATGGTGGAGATATGACCGCTTTATTCGCCAATAAGTATCCTTCTCTGGTATATAAAGTCATCACTATGGATAACCGGAGAATGTACCTTCCACGTACCTCACTGCCTAAAATATATACTCTCCGTTCCAATGATTATCCCGCTGATGAAGGCGTACTTCCATCCCCAGAAGAACAGAAAAAGTACCATATCCCTGTACAGCCAACTCATATCAATCATGGCCATATGGACAATAAAGGCAGTGATGATGAGAAAGCAATGTTGAATAATTTTGTTTTAAAATATATTGAAAATCAATAACTTAAACACTTATCCACAATAAATTGTGGATAACTTGTGAATTTTAACATTAAATTCATGTTTCGTATTAAAAATAGTGCTACATTTACTATGTAATACAACTGAAATGAAATCTTTTTTTGCTTTTTTCAGCTTTGAAATTGCAATTAAATTTGAAATAAAAATTTAAGCACAGCATTGTCGGCTGTGCTTTTTATTGTTGTCTAATTAAAAAAATGAGATGTATTATCTACTGGATCCGCTCCTAAAGAGCGGATTCTTTTAATATCAAGAAAAAGACAGGCTAAAACCTTTAAGCCGGAAGTTAAGAATTCCCTATTTTCGTTAATGTTTCATAATAAGGTTTCCTATTTATTGCAGCTTTTTTACTTTAGCTTCAAATTAACCCATGAAAAAAATTACATTAAGCATCGTTATTCTGGCGACAGGAGTCTTTGTTCACGCTCAAATGCAAAACCCCGATTTTGAAGAAACTGAAAACAATCTTCCTATTACATGGAAAAGCAGACCCACGGAAGCATATGAGGTAAAATCAGATAATACCGTTAAGTATTCCGGGAAAAATTCATTACAGATTACCAGTACAGCAGACGCATCAGGCAAAATGCAGACTTTTTCCCAGCTAATCCCTATTCCGGGAAGCGGACTCAGAAAGGTCCGTCTCAGCGGCTATATCCGTTCTGAAAATACTGCGGGAAGTATTGCACTTTGGGCACAGGTAAAAAATGAAGAAAAAAATACCATTGATTTTGGAAATTCCAAGACACAAAATAATAATATAATTCCCAATTCGGACTGGAAAGAATATTCTTTGGAATTTGTACTGGATGACACGGCTAAAAATTTTCTGTTCGGAGGTTTTTTATCAGGTAATGGCAAAGTATGGTTTGATCATTTTACAGTTTCAGAAATTCCTTTTTCTTCAAAACCATCTTCTGAAAAAGCTTTAGCTTATATAAAAGAATTTAAAAATATCGTTAAGAAAAACTCCATTTTTAAAAATCAGATTAACTGGACTCTGCTGGAAAAGGACCTGAAAAAGATCTCAAAAGGTATGGAAACTGTAGAAGATACAGGCCCGGCTATACAGTATATTATGCGAACCCTGAAAGTATCAGGAGATAATCACTCATTTATAGATTCCAAAGAGAATGTTGAGAAAAAAGCAGTTTCCAATACTGTCGCTATAGAACCTGAATTTAAACTGACTGACCAAAATATCGGATATATCATGGTTCCTGCATTTTCTTCCAGAAGCAAAGAAGTAGGAATATCATTTGCCGAAAAAATTCAGGGTATGATTCAAAAACTGGATACTGAAAATACTGTTAAAGGCTGGGTTGTGGATCTGAGGAAAAATACAGGCGGAAATATGTACCCGATGATCACAGGTTTAGGGCCGCTGACCGGCGAAGGAATATTGGGATATTTTACAAGTGATAAAGGGAAACATGCCTGGAGTTACAAAAAAGGAACAACCGGTTATGGCTTAGCAGTTTCCAATCCATATTCGGTTAAAAGTCCTGAAATAAAAATAGCAGTATTAATAGGTCCCGGAACAGCAAGCAGTGGTGAGGCGACTGCAATTTCATTCATCGGAAAAACAAATGTAAAGACATTCGGGCAGCCTTCCGCAGGGTATACGAGCGGTAACCGGGGGTTTAAACTAAGTGACGGAAGGAGTCTTCTCCTGGCTTCGTCTTATGAAATGGATAGAAAAGGAAAGGAGTATAAAGAAAAAATTCAGCCTGATGTTCTTGTACCGGTTTCAGAAAACACAGATTCTGATGCTGATCTAACTGCTGCTACACAGTGGATTCTGGAATAAAATATTTTATTGATTATTTTTCTTTTAAAAAATTACAATACAGGAGAATAAACCAGGAACTACATATAAAAATAAAAGACTTTGACGTTGCAAAGTCTTTTATTTTTTTAAATTAATTAGTAATTTTATTCTTCAGAGGCTCCATAGTTCAACGGATAGAATAGAAGTTTCCTAAACTTTAGATCCAGGTTCGATTCCTGGTGGAGCCACTTTAATCTCACTCAGCTTATAGGACCTGCCAAATATCTTTCTCCAAATACTCTGTTCTTCAGTTCTGTTTTTACAATTCGCCTATATGAATATTCTGAAAATCAAATTTCATAAGATTAACACTCTCTTCCTGAAGTATTTATATTTATTTCTGATTCTAGTCCAATTTTTCCACAAATAATGTTACCGAAGAATTAACTGCCGGAACACCTGCTACCGCAGCTATATCACCATTCACATTGGCAGTCACTCTATAGACTTCTTTAGTATTGTGAAGAATGATAATAGCATACCCGATATCTCTGTTATTAGGGTTGATGTCTCTGGTTGCATTTCCATTTTCTCCATTAAAATTATACCAGGTATTGGCCAAAGATGCCTGTCTGCCCCATTCCTCCAGGTTTACCCCTCCGCTTCCCGCTTTATGGTATAATATAGTGACATGATTGGGAACAGACAGATTATATTCTAAGTTGGCAGCACTTACACTTGTTCCATTAAATCTTAAACTAATCGTTCCAATGGTTACCGCTGAATTAGCAGGAGTATTATTGTCAATAGGAGTAACTGTCTTTTTTACATAAGTTAAGGCTTTGATATACGTATTAAAAGATTGCCCTATAAAAGAAAGATCCCATAGCGGCCCTGAAGGATCAGATAAATCATTTTTGACAATTTCAATATAGCTATTTGCAGGAATCACATAAGTAGGCTTATTACTGGTTGCCGTAACTCTAATCAGCTGTGATCCACCCAAACCGGATACCGTAACATCCTGTGTAGAATTATTTCTGATTCTGTAAACCCTTCCCGAAAACGAGTTTGCACCAATACCATCAGGTAAAGTAATTGTAACCGGGGAAGTACCCGTTACAGCAATGTATTGATCCTGGATTGTTAAACTAACATCTGAAGTGATGTTCTTATAAGCACCTTCATAAGATCCTTCCACTACAAAAGTACTATGAGGATCTGTAGTACTGATTCCAACTTGAGCTTTAATGTTTACTATTGAAAGCAACAAAAGGCAGATAAATAATTGTTTTTTCATGAACTTTGCATTTAAATTTGAATGCAAAAGTATTCGGGGACAAGAAAGTTTACAAAATCAGAACCTAGCAATACCTGTCAATAACTGTCAATTAACTGTCAAAATCCGTATTTATCTAATATTCATTGTATTAAAGTAGGAATTTTAATACTACAAATTGCCTATAGAAAGTAAAAATATCCGCTCATTTTATAAATTTATAGGTTAGTATACATTTTTTTAAAGCATTCATTCCACTACTTTTCATTTTTTTAATATTAAAGGCAATTTATAAGCATGCTTTTAGACTGTATAAATTGATCGGATATTGAAAAATCAATTTCACCAAAATACACAGTCGAGTTAAAGAGATTCAATTATAAACTGATCATTGAAGGCTGTTGATTAAAATTCCGATCACAATTCCGAATTTTAACAGAAAACTACTGATCATAGTTTTTAATCAATTAACTTATTCATGAAATCAATTTAATTAAAGGATTGTTTATATCCCAGAGGAGTAACTTCCATTTTCTTTTTAAACAGTTTATTGAAAGATTGTGGATGTTCAAAGCCTAAAGCATAGGCAACCTCTGAAACTGAAAAATTGGTAGCAGTAAGATATTCCTTAGCTTTTTCAATCAGTTTTTCATGAATATGCTGTTGAGCGTTCTGTCCGGTAAGATTCCGGAGCATATCACTTAAATAGTGTGGCGAAAGGTTCATTTCCGAAGCCAGAAATTCTACTGTAGGAAGTCCTTTAGTCAAGGTTTCCTGTCTGTTGAAGTAGTTTTCCAGTATGATTTCCATTTTGGACAACAGATCATTATTGACCGCTTTTCTGGTGATAAACTGTCTTTTATAAAAACGGTTGCTGTAATTCAGCAAAACCTCAATGTAGGAAACAATAACATCCTGGCTTACTTCATCAATGGCTGTATTCAATTCATTCCTGATATTGTCCAGCAATCCGGTTATGATTGTCTTTTCCTGATCAGACAGATGGAGGGCTTCATTGGTATCGTAAGAAAAAAATCCAAATTTTTTGATATTTTTTCCCAAAGGATAAGTCCTTATAAAATCCGGATGTATCAGCAATGTATATCCGCAATATGCTTCATTCACTTCTGTGGAAAGAATCTGTCCAGGTGATGTAAACATCATACCTCCCTCATTGAAATCATAATAACCCTGTCCATAACCCATTTTTCCGTGCTCAGAAAACTTGTATGAAATTTTATAAAAATTCATGTGAAAGCTCCGGTTCAGCAGCTCTTTATTGACAACCATTTTCGTATTATCTACCAGACTTACCAATGGATGAAGCGGTTTTGGAAGCTGCAACATATTGTGAAGCTCCGATATGGACGAAATTTTCAAAGGGGTGTTATCTTTCTTTTCCATGATATAAAGTTATTAAATATTTAAATGGAAAGACAGCACAAGTAGAATTACTTATGCTGCTTTACTATTTCAGACGATGTTAGATAAATTGCTTTCCGAGCTGTTCTCTGAAACTTTCGTCTCCCAATTCAAGACGCTGTGCATATAATGCTTTTGCATCCTCTCCTGCTACATATCTCAGTTGTTTCTTACCGTCTGTGGCAGCTTCATAAACTACTTCGGCAATCTGTTCCGGCTCGGAGGCCCCTTCCATCATTCCTTCCATGCTGGAGAAAAGAGAAGTAGTCATTTCATCATATGCAGGACTTGTTGCAGCATCTAAGGAACGGCTGATAAAATCTGTTTTAATCCCGCCCGGAGATACTGTTTTGATATCGATACCAAATTTATTCAGTTCGAAGGCCATACTTTCGCTCCAGCCTTCCAGAGCCCATTTGGTTGCATGATAGGTTGAGCCTAAAGGAAATGCAATCAATCCCCCGATTGAAGTGGTAGAAATAAACATTCCGCTTTTTCTCTCTCTGAAATAAGGAATAAAAGCCTGCGTTACACGGATCACTCCAAGAAGATTGGTATCCAGCTGTTTTAAGATCTGCTCATCCTTTAATGCTTCCAAAGGACCGATAAGCCCATATCCTGCATTGTTGAACACCACATCTACACTACCCAGTTCAAGGGTCTTATTCACAGTCGACTTTATCTGTTCGAGATTGGTAACATCTAAAGGAAGAAGAGTTACATTATCTAAAGCTGCAAGTTCAGGTGCTGCTTCAGGATTTCTCATGGTAGCAATAACGTTCCATCCTCTGCTTTGAAATAATTGGGCAGTCGCTTTTCCTAATCCTGTTGAAGCTCCTGTTATAAAAATTGTTTTCATTTTGTTCTGTATTAAATTAACAGGACAAAGGTCAGCATTAGAATAAGAGATGAAGTTGCCAAATTGGACTAACGTGTAGCCAAAATGGATTAAATAAAAAAGCCCGGATCAGACATCCGGGCTTTATTTTAAAAGAAGAGAAACAGGCAATACAGTGAAACGGTTTCTCTTTTGAATAAGTTTAGTTAAAATTTATAGACAAATGCGTTGATATTCATCCCTGCTCCCACGGAGGCAAATAAGACAACATTTCCTTCTTTTATTTCATGGGAAGGAAGTTCTCCGTTTAAAATCATGGTAAGCAAACTTGGAATGGTAGCTACGCTGCTGTTTCCTAATTTATTAATGACCATCGGCATAATATTTTCCGGCATTGGCAGATCATAAAGCTGGTAAAAACGTTTTACGATCGCTTCATCCATTTTTTCATTAGCCTGATGAATAATAATCTTATCGAGCTGATCTATAGAATAACCGCTTGAATCCATACATTTCTTCATAGCATCTGCAACATTTACAAGGGCAAATTCGTAGATCTTTCTACCATCCATCTTGATATACTTCGTATCCGGACAGCTTTCATTATTGTATGACTTACCAAAGAAAAGGTAATCTTTTTCAGTTAAAGTATAAGAAGCAGATAAATGGGACTGTATACCTTTATCATTTTCACTGATTTCCAGGATAGCTGCTCCCGCACCATCTGCATAGATCATACTGTCCCTGTCATGAATATCAACTACTCTGGAAAGTGTTTCTGCACCAATAACAAGGCAGCGTTTTGCAATTCCTGACTTAATGAAAGCATTAGCCTGTATCACCCCTTCAATCCAGCCCGGACATCCGAAAAGTACATCATAGGCTACACAGAAATTATTTTTGATTTTCAACAGATGCTTTACTCTTGAGGCCAGACTTGGAACACTGTCCGACTGAACAGTACCAAAGCGGACATCTCCAAAATTATGAGCAAATATAATATAGTCCAGAGTTTCAGGATCTATTTTTGAATTTTCTATTGCTTTCTGTGCTGCAATCAATCCCAGATCAGAAGTCACCTGATGTTCAGATGCATATCTCCTTTCTTCTATGCCGGTAATTTCTTTGAGCTTTCTGGCAATAATATCATTCGCTTCTTTTAATGACTCTCCGTTTTTATTAATAAAATGATGCTGGTCAAAAAATAAATTTGTAATTGTTTCCGGCGGAATATAATTGCCGACACCTATAATCTTGCTTGTCATTAAAAAAAAATTATAATTTTTTTAAATTCATTTTGTTTTTATGAATTGAAATATTGTACAATAATAACGATAAAATATCTATTAATCGTATGATAAAATATAATTGAATATTTATATTGGTATTCAAAGCATAGAATGAAGCTTCAGCTCCTCTCAAATTACTCTTCATCACTGTTTTTTTTAAAATTCGTCATAAAAAATAATCAGGATCATATTGTTGACATTTTTTGTAAATTCGCGTGTTTATGGCAGCCTATATTCTTGAAAATACAAGCATCAGCACGCTTTCTGTGTACGATCTTCTGAAACATGCTTCAGGCAGCTCATTTCTGGAGATCAGAGATTTTCATGACATCTATCCTACTGCCATTGAAAACAACAATGGGGTTTTCAGCAAAAGATCTCCATTAAAAGATTTTCCGGACGTTTCCGTAAGCCAGATAGGAAGTTCTATTGTAAGTACCTGTACCTGTAACAGTCCCAAAGACAAACTCTGTGAGCATCAGACAGAAATTATACACGGAATTTTGGAAGAAAAAAATTTCAGAACTTTTTTTGATCCTTTTCTTCGCAAAAAACTGTTTATTGCCAAAGCTAAAAGCTATGGTTTAGAAAATGAATCTGATCTGGATACCTATTTCGAACTGAAATATATTGAAGGTAAAATCGAAGTACGGCCTAAAATTAAGGAGATGCTTCTTATTGATGAGGATATTTTTAAACAGTATCTTATTCCGCAACGTTCATCTACAATTAATGAATTGGCTTTACAGGATACCGGAAAAAGAAAAATACTGGTTATTGGAAGGCATCGTTATTACAGCCATCTGAATTTTTCACTGATGGAAGCGGAAACCACTCAGACAGGAAAGGTAAAAAATCCTGTAACCTCCGTTGATGCCATGCAGCTTATCTGGAAAGCCGAAGAACCGCAACATATTAAATTCTATACCGCTGTTTCAGCGTTTCAGAATAATTATAATGAAGATTATAATGCAGCCGAACTGGAAGCCTTGAAACTGATTGTACGGAATCCGCTTGGACTGGAAACCTATTATCATGACCGGGAATTGTCCGAAACGGTTTCATCAAAATCCCTTGTTCCTGTGCAGCTTGAAGTTTTACAGGCAGAAATACAGCTTAGTGTATTCAAAAAGGAACCTTTTTATGAAGTGACAGGAGAATTGGAATTTAATGATATTTCCATTCCTTTTAAAAATGTAATGATCCGTAATGAATATTTCGTCTACAGCAGAAATACATTCAGTTTTGTAGATGATCCTGATATGCTCCGGGTCATTAAGTTTTTTAAAGCTAATAACGAGATTTTGCTGGTTCATGCCTCAAAATATGAAGCATTTATGCAGAATATCCTCTCCTCACTGGAAGAACGTATTCACATCAACTACAGCTACATACAGCCTGCAACAGCAGTACAGCTTGAAGAGAAGGATCATAAGAATGAACGGATCATTTATCTTCGCCAGCAGGGAAATTATGTTGCCCTGACTCCGGTCATGAAGTACGGACAGATAGAAGTTGCCGTCTATTCCAGAAAACAGCTTTTTGATACGGACCAGAATGGAAATGTATTTAAAATTGACAGAAGTGATGCGGAAGAAGCCCGCTTTACCTCTCTTATCATGAAGCAGCATCCTGATTTTGAAGAACAGATGGACGGTTATGATTACTTTTATCTGCACAAAGATAAATTTCTGGATCAGGACTGGTTTCTTCATGCTTTTGACGTATGGAGAAATGAAGGGATTGTTATTCTTGGTTTCAATGAACTTAAAAATACTAAGCTTAACTCACATAAAGCAAAGGTTAATATCCAGATTACCAGCGGACTGGATTGGTTCAATGCTAAACTGAAGGTAAGCTTCGGACAGAAAGATGTTGCTTTAAAACAGCTTCACCGTGCTATCCGCAACAGAAGCAAATTTGTACAGCTGGATGACGGTACACTTGGAGTTCTTCCTGAAGAATGGATCAACAGGATGAATGAATTTTTCAGGATCGGTGAAATTGATGCTGAAGATCTTAAAATTCCCAAAATCAATTTTACAGAAGTATCATCATTGTTCGAGAAAGATATTGTAAGCACTGAGGTACAGGAAGAGCTTTCTTCTTACTCTCTGCAATTCTCATCAGTTAAAAATATTCCTCAGATCAGTATTCCTTCGGGATTAAATGCAGTTTTGAGAGATTATCAGCATGATGGACTGAACTGGCTGACTTTTTTGGACAGTTTCAGTTTCGGAGGATGTCTGGCGGATGATATGGGACTTGGAAAAACGCTGCAGGTAATTGCATTTATCCTTTCTCAGCGGGAAAAACGGGGGCATGTTACCAATCTCGTTGTGCTTCCTACTTCCCTGTTGTTCAATTGGCAGGAAGAAATTAATAAGTTCGCTCCTTCCATCAAAGTAATGACTCATTACGGACCTGACAGACTGAAAACTTCAGAACATTTTTCTGAATATGAAATGATACTTACCAGCTATGGAATGCTTCTTTCAGATATCCGTTTTCTGAAAAATTTCCGTTTCAACTGTATTTTCCTTGACGAATCTCAGACCATCAAAAATCCCAATTCGGAAAGATATAAAGCTGCAAGATTATTGAATTCAAGAAACAGATTTGTTCTTACAGGAACTCCTATCGAAAATAATACGTTTGACCTTTACAGCCAGCTTTCTTTTGCATGTCCGGGACTTTTGGGAAGCAAACAGTATTTTAAAGATATTTATGCTGTTCCTATCGATAAATTTGAATATGGCAAACGGGCTCAGGAACTTCAGGAGAAAATAAGGCCTTTCATTCTCCGCAGAACGAAAAAACAGGTCGCCAAAGAGCTTCCTGAAAAAACAGAAATGGTCATCTACTGTGAAATGGATGTTGAGCAGCGTAAAATTTATGATGCTTACGAAAAAGAGCTTCGTGAATTTATTGCAGCTAATGATGACGATGATCTGAATAAAAACAGTATGCATGTGCTGACAGGGCTTACGAGACTCCGGCAGATCTGTAATTCTCCCGTTCTTTTAAAAGAAGGATATTCAGGGGATCACGCAGTAAAAATAGAAATACTGATGGAACAGATCCAAAGTAAATCTAAAGGTCATAAAATCTTAGTATTCTCACAATTTGTAGAGATGCTGGATTTACTTAAAGCTAAACTTGAACTCAAAGATATTCCTTTTGAATACCTTACCGGACAGACCAAAAGCAGAGGTAAAGCGGTTAATAATTTTCAGGAAAATGAAGACATCCGGGTATTTCTGATCAGCTTAAAGGCTGGCGGGGTCGGTCTTAACCTTACGGAGGCTGATTATATTTATCTTGTAGATCCGTGGTGGAATCCGGCAGCAGAAAATCAGGCTATCGACAGGAGTTACCGGATTGGGCAGACTAAAAATGTAATTGCTGTCCGTCTGATATGTTCAAATACTGTGGAGGAGAAAATTTTAAGTCTTCAGAAAAGGAAAAATGAACTGGCTCAGAATCTGCTTCAGACTGATGGAAATGGAATCCAGAAGTTGTCAAAACATGATTTACTGGAAATACTGGACTCAAAACCTTAAAGATTTTCAGTAAAGACAATATTAAGCGTCGTTGGAACAATCTTCTTTGCAAAACTTTGTTATAAAGCTATTTTAACGCAAAGTTTAATTTTGATTATGTGGATTGAAGGATGCAAAGAAGGAATCAATCTGCGATTGATTTGATTAAGCGACTGGTGTATCTTTCTGTTTTTAAGCTGTTATTCTTATATGGTTTCTTTTATTGATCTTAAAAGAAAACCGACAGATAGAAATCTGCCGGCTTAAAAAACAAAAATTGATATGGATATGATTAGATAAGTGTTTCTATTTTTTGATGATTTTTTCTGTAATTGTTTTTTTGTCTTTCGTATGGATCCTGATCAGGTATGTTCCCGGAGTAAATTTTTCCATATTGACAACATCTGATGTTCCTTCCATAAGCTTCTGCCCTGCTACATTATAAATCTCATATTTTTCAAGTCTTTCATCTGTTTTTAATGTGGCAGAACCTGATGTAGGATTTGGATATATTTTTGCAGAAGATTTCTTTGTTACTTCTGATGTAGCCAGATTAGATGCCAGTACATTCAAAGTATAATCTTCAACCTGTCCGATGAACCATCCTGAAGGGCATGGAAGATTTTCCAATGTTCCCATCCATGAACTGGATTCATAGGCTTTAACAATTCTGAAACGGGTTTGGCCCAATATTGCATCAGCAGGAATTGCTATGGTTCCGGATGTTATCCCTGTCTGTTTACCGGGAACCGGATCAGAATTATCCAGGTAACCCAGATTAAATGCTTCGTTCGGATCAAATACATTATTATGGTTAAAATCGATATAAGCGTAAGCAGAAACAGTTGTCTGTCCCTGGGTTCCTCCTGTTATTGTTATCGGATAAGAACTTCCTTTATTCACATTGAAAACTGTATTTGTAAAGTTTTCGATCACGTCTGAAGTCCCATCTATATTACTTTCTCTGGAAATTCCAGTAAATTCCACTTTTGTAATTTCACTGACAGTCAAAGTTGTAATATTTTCAGCCCCACAGTATGGCGAAGGAAAAACTGTAGGAGTTCCTGTAATATTAACAGTATAATCTTCCGTTTGTCCTGCCCTTAAACCAGTATCACACGCTGTGTTGATTGAGTTGGGTGCATTCGGATCGGAATAGGCTGCTGTGTTGGTGTTTTTCAGTACTCTCATTCTTGTAGTACCAGATACAGCATCGGCAGGAACTGTAATGGTCCCGTTTATTGTAAAAGCATTAAAAGGATTAGCCGCTGCTAACCTACCGATGTAAAGGCTTTCTCCTGCATCGTTAAAATCACCGTTCTGATTAAAATCAATAAAAACCACAACATCACTTGGAAAAGTACTTGAAGGGCCTTTTACAGAGATCTGATAACTGTTTCCGGCCTGAAGATCCGCAGACATTGAAGTAAAATCCTCATAAACCTGAGCTCCTCCGGATTGAGAAGATGATGTGTTATTGATATTTCCAAAATTCACATTGGTGATCATATTACTATCTGCCCCATACTGAAATACAGGGTTGCAATATTGTGCATTCATCATCATATAGAATACTGCGGCAGAAAGAGTAGATAATTTCTTCATTAATTCCTTTATTTTGTTGGGACAAATTTATATTTATTTAGAATTAATAAAAATAAGAAGCGAATGATATTTATCACTTTTTACAGAATAATTTAAAAATCAGAAAGATAAATTAAATCAAACTTCAAAAAAATGTAAAATAGACAAATACTATTGTGGAATTTCAAATAAGAATAATCAATATGCAGGTAAAAACTACGCCCGGGAAAGCTGGTCCAGCTTTTTCAACAATGACGGTATCCGGTAAGAACCGTGCATCTGCGCTACTTTCAGCAGTATCTCATCTACATCTGCTCCTTTTGCAGTGAGAAATAACGGTGTTTTACTTTCTCCCCTTAAAACACTTCTTCTCTGCGAATCCGGTGAGGCAAATTCATTTTTTGCAATCCCAATAATTGCATACTCCTGTTCCAGAGCTTCATAAAGATAGCCTCCTAAACCAATTTTACCATCATTATCAAGGGTAACATAGCCATCGACTATAATAATATCTCCTTCTTTTAATTCAATTTTCTTTAATAAGCTTAAAATGCACGGCAGCTCTCTCTTGTAAAAAGCACCGCTCTCGTATTCAGAAGAGATATCTGTTTTTTCAGTTAAAATATCGGATTCATTTTCTGAGGTCCAGTCTTCAAAAGCAATACATACCGTATTGGCATGGTCCTCATAATAATAAGTATCAAAAGCGTAAATCATATTTCCTTTCCGGCATTAAAAAAATTCACCAAAATGCCACAGAATTCCGGAAGGATCATGTACAAAGCATTCTTTTCCCCACTCCATTGTTCTTACCGGAGTAAGCCTTACGTTTTCATACTTTTCGGTAAGATTCAAAGTCAGGAGTTCTTTCCAAAACTCATCTGTATTCTCAACCTCCATAAAGATCATCGTATTGTCTACCCAGTCTTTGGCATAATAATCCTGAAGATAAAATCCTGTTTCCTGTCTTTTAAATAAGGAAAGTTTAGATTCAAGAATCACTTCCTCAAATCCGAGATCCCTGTAAAAATTCCTGCTTAGTTCAAAATTTTCAGCTCCAATGAATGGTCTGATGGATTTCACTCCCTGTCTCATGATTTTCTGTTTTTCCAGTTATTATAAGTCATTTCAAATTTGATTTCTCCTTTCCCGTACATTCCTGTTTCGGTCCAGCCGGATTTCCTGTAGAATATTTCTGCTCTTGTATGGGGAGAAGTTCCCAGCCACAGATCTTCTTTAGTCTGTTCAAAATACCAGTCAAGCATGCTATCATGAAGTTTTCTTCCGATCCCGAGATTTTCAAAATCAGGGTGCATAAACAGCGCCCAGATATTGTTTTCTTTTAAATCTACAATGGAAAAACCTACAATTTTCGATTCAATTTCGCACACCCAGCCTTTTCCTCTTTCAAACAGAAATTCCTTACAGTCTGCATCAGTTACCAATGCAGGATCTGAAAGGGTATTTTCTTTTACGGAATTTCTTACGATCTGAATCTGCGGAATATCTTCCGGTCTTGCTTCACGGATTTCAATGGTATGCATGAGTAAATATATTTAATTTTAATGAAAAAGCCTGCAAAATAATTTACAGGCTCTGGTATTGATATCGGAAATTTCATTTTTTATTGACCCAGGAAGATTTTCTTCACTTCTTTCCGGAAGCCGTCCTGCCCCACTGAATTTCTCAGTGAAAACAAATCTTTTGCATCATTTCCTGCAATATATTTAATCTGATCTTTACCGTCAGTAGCTGCTTCATACACTACTTCTGCAATCTGTTCAGCAGTTGAGTATGAAGTCTGTCTTTCAGGATTAGTAAAAGCAGAATATACTTTTGCAAATATTTCGTCATAGGCATCATGTTTGGACAAATCCAGACTTCTGCCGGCAAAATCTGTAGTAATTCCGCCCGGAGCTACTGTTTTCACCGTGATTCCAAATGGTTCAAGCTCGTATGCCAGACTTTCGCTCCAGCCTTCCAAAGCGAATTTTGTAGCATGGTACACTGAGTTCATAGGAAACGTTACCGATCCTCCGATAGAAGTTGTGGAGATAAACATTCCTTTTCTTTTTTCACGGAAATGCGGAAGAAAAGCCTGAGTCACTCTCATGACACCCAGCAGATTGGTATTAAGGTTTCTGAATATCTGATCTTCATCCGCCCCTTCAAAAGGCCCTGCCAAACCGTAACCTGCATTATTAAAGACCAGATCTACGTCATTATTGGATAATACTTCAGAAACTACTTTCTGTACCTGCTCTTTATCTGTTACATCCAATGCCATTAAGCTTACATTGGGAATGTGATTCAGTTCTGTTTCATTTTCGGGCTTACGCATGGTAGCGATAACTTTCCATCCTTTGTCTGCAAAAAGCTTTGCTGTTGCTTTTCCTAATCCGGTTGATGTTCCGGTAATAAAAATTGTTTTCATTGTGTAATGATTTTGTAATTGTTATTATGGAATGAACATTCATTCCATATTGATTTAAATTTTTTTATTCTTTTATAGCATCCCAAACCATTCTTAATTGCTGATCAAGGTGCTTTTCTCTTTCACTCTCTTCAATACTAAGCATCCAGCGGACATAAGCTGTCATTGTTCCGCCAAGAAACTGAAGAACTGCCTGTATGGTCATCTTTTTAATAATTCCTTCCTGCTGACCTTTTTCTATCAGTTCTATGATTGAAAGAAATTCTGCCTTTCCTTTATCTTTGGTAATGCACGAAATAATTGGTGAATTCTGCATCTGATCCATAAAAGCAAAACATTCCGGATATTGGACATTAAAATCTATAAATGCTTTATAGTAATCTAAAAATTTAATTTTCAGTGATGAATCAACTGTTTTTTTGGTTATAAACTGAACTTCTAAATTTTTAATATACAGATAAATAGCATTAATAAGTTCTTCTTTTGTGGAAAAATAATTATAAATGGTCCCCATTCCTGTACCCGCAGCTTTGGCAATAGCAGACATAGGTGTAGCCTGTACCCCCTTCTCTGTAAGCAGTCTCATTGCAGCATTAATTATTTGGTCCTTCTTTTCCACCTGACAAAAATAACAAACATTGGAATAAGTATTCCAATGTTTGCTGTTAAATTATTCTTAAATATTATTTTTTATCTACTACAATTCTTTCCGCTCTGTTTGCAATTTCCCATGCAGTAGCAAAAACCAGCTGAGCTCTTTTCTCCAGCAACGGATAATCAATTTTCTCAGGATCATCAGTAGGTTTGTGATAATCTTCATGAATCCCGTCAAAGAAAAATGCTACCGGAACATTGTTTTTAGCAAAATTATAATGATCTGAACGATAATACAGACGCTCCGGATCTGACGGGTCATCATATTTATAATTCAATTCCAGATTATTGGTTTTCTTATTGGCAGCTTCGTTAATGACTTTAAGCTGAGAGCTTAGCATTTCAGAACCAATTACATAAACATACTGTTTTCCTCTGTTTTCTGCATCATCACGGCCGATCATATCAATATTGAGATCCACAACGGTATTGGCAAGTGGAAATACTGGGTTACTAGCATAGTATTCAGATCCGAACAAGCCGTGCTCTTCTCCGGTTACATGAAGGAACAGGATTGATCTTTTTGGACCATTTCCTGCCTTTTTAGCTTCCTGAAAAGCTTTTGCGATCTGCATAACACCTACGGTTCCGCTTCCATCATCATCGGCTCCATTGTAAACGACTCCGTTTTTAGTTCCGACATGGTCATAGTGGGCAGAAATCACTACAATTTCTTCAGGCTTTTCACTTCCCTCAATGAAAGCAAGGATGTTCTCGGAATCAGGCAGATTACCTCCACCTCTTTTCTTCATAAATTCAGCTGGAACTTTCTGATAATAAGATCCCAGTGCTTTTGGAGGATTAATTCCCAGGCTTTTATAATAATTAACCATATACTCACCCGCTTTCTTCTGTCCCGGACTTCCTGTATCTCTTCCACCCATTTCGTCAGAAGCAATCACATATAAGTTTTTCTTTAACTCATCAGCTTTAATAGTCTTGTATGCAGCAAGAAATGCTTTATCTCCTTTTGCTACAGATGTAGTTTGGGTTGGTGTTCCTTCGGAAGTTTTCGCTGTTCCGCAGCTGACCACTACAGCCAGCCCCAACAACGGGATAAGTATTTTTTTCATATGACAATAATTTGCCTAAAAATAACAAATTTTATTTAATCTTCAACGAATGTCTATTTTTCTTATATTTGATATAAATGCAACATAGATGGATAAAATTTACGGATTTACACATTATTCCTTTTTCACGGAAATGTCTGAACTTGCCACAAGACATAATAGTTTTGACTTGTCTTTAGGACTTCCCGATTTTGATATTGATGACCGATTGAAATCGTTTCTGAAGGAGGCTGCAGACTGCAATAAACATCAGTATGAACCGCTTGCAGGAAATCCGATGCTCATCAGTAATATTATTACTTATAATGCAGCACGTAAAAACAGCATCAAACTTAAAGAAAATGAAGTAACTGTTATTCCATGTGCAACTTTTGCTTTACATACAGCCCTTAAATCTATTTTAAATCAAGGAGATGAAGTGATAATTATTCAGCCTTCCTATTATACTTATGCCCCTTCTGTTGTTCTCAATGGCGGTGTTCCTGTCTATTATGATCTTGATAATGATTTTACCATAAACTGGGAAAAATTTCAAAAATGCATTTCCGAAAAAACAAAAGCCATTATTGTTAATTCACCACAAAACCCTACGGGAACCGTCTGGAAACAGAACGACTGGAATCAGTTACATGATTTGATAAAGCATCAGGAAATTTACCTTATCTCAGAAGAGATTTATGATACCTACTGCTATGACGGAATTGAGCATTACAGTTCTTTTCTTCATCCTGAACTGAAAAACAGAACATTCTGTATCTTTTCTTTTGGAAAAATGTTTCATACTTCCGGCTGGAAAGTCAGTTATTTACTTGCTTCAGAATACCTTACATCAAAATTCAGATGTCATCAACAATATATTTCTTACAGTGCCAATGCTCCTGCCCAGCATGCTCTCGCCAGATATCTGGAAGTATTTGATTCTTCTCAGAATAAGAATGCAATGCAGCGGAAAAGGGATATATTTAATGAAATGATCGCGTTCACGCCTTTAACAGCTGTAAAAAAGGCTGAGGGAAGTGTTTTTCAGGTGGTCAATTTCAGAAATGTTTCTAAAACCATGACTGATGTGGAATTTTCAAAATGGTTGACTATAGAGAAAGGAACGGCATGTCTTCCGCTTTCTGCATTTTATAATTCAAGGCAAAACTCTGATTATGTACGGTTCAGCTTTGCTAAAAAAGATGAATTGATTATTCAGGCTCTGGAACATTTGCAGAAAAATCTTTAAAAGTATCATAATACATAAATATCCGTGTCAATCTGTGAAATCTGTGGAATGCAAAAGAAAAATATCTTGAAATTTTATTTTTCCACAGATTTCACAGATTGACACGGATGATCTGGTTATAACCGGAAAGTCTTGATATTAAAAAAGCACCGCTTGAAACGGTGCTTTATATATTTGATTCGTTGATCTATAGAGAAAGGACTCTTACATCAATTCTTCTGTTTTTTGCTTTACACTCATCCGTGTCATTTGCCTCACAAACCGGATGCTGGGATCCATATCCTTCAGCTTCTACCCTGTCAGATGAAATACCTAATTCCAAAAGCTTCAGCTTTGCTGTCTGTGCTCTTAAATTTGATAATTTCTGGTTACTTTCCTCATTTCCTGTATTATCTGTATAACCTCCTAATTTTATTTTCAGATCAGGATATTCATTTAGAATTTCGGCGAGATTATTCAGCTGAACTTCTGAACCGGCTTTAAGATCGCTTGATCCGGTTTCAAAATAAAGATTTTCCACCGTATACCAGTTATTTGGATCTATTACAGTCTGATCTTTTTGCTTTATTGAATTGTACAATTGAAATAATCTGCTGCCTTCTCCCAAAGTGATTGTATTTCCACCTTTCAGCTTAATCTCCTGAATGTTTCCTGTTTCATAAACAAAGTCTCCGTTTTCATTAAGATGCCCTTTGATCTCTTTCGGAGCAGAAGGAACCGTTTCAATACCTGCATGTGCCGTACTTGAACTTGCATTATATACCTTGGTCAGGCTTTCCAGCTTAGCTTTTCTGTTAGCTTCAATTTTGTCTTTATGCAATACTGCCAGAGTTGGCGCAATAACCAGTGAAACAATCGACATTAATTTAATCAAAATGTTCATTGATGGTCCTGATGTATCTTTAAACGGATCTCCTACCGTATCTCCCGTTACAGAAGCTTTATGAGGTTCTGAACCTTTATAATAAGTTTTACCATTGATATCAACTCCTTTTTCAAATGATTTTTTTGCATTATCCCAGGCTCCTCCGGCATTGTTCTGGAACATTCCCATCAGAACACCACTTACGGTGGCTCCGGCTAAAAATCCTCCTAAAACCTCAGGTCCAAAGATAAACCCAATCAGCAAAGGTGAAATAATGGCAATAGCTCCCGGAAGCATCATTTTTCTGATAGATGCATCCGTGGAAATAGCTACACATTTTTCATATTCAGGTTGTGCTTTTCCCTCTAAAATCCCTGGAATTTCACGGAATTGTCTTCTTACCTCTTCTACCATAGCCATTGCGGCCTGTCCTACTGCGGTAATGGCAAGTGACGAGAATATAAACGGTATCATTCCTCCTACAAATAAGCCTGCCAAAACATCTGCCCTGTAGATATCAATACCATCAATCCCGGCAATTCCTACGAAGGCGGCAAATAAAGCCAGCGCCGTTAATGCTGCAGAGGCAATCGCAAATCCTTTTCCTGTAGCTGCTGTTGTGTTTCCGACAGCATCAAGGATATCTGTTTTTTCACGAACTTCTTTTGGAAGCTCACTCATTTCAGCAATTCCCCCCGCATTATCAGCAATCGGTCCAAAAGCATCGATAGCGAGCTGCATCGCAGTAGTTGCCATCATTCCGGCTGCTGCAATAGCTACTCCATAAAGTCCTGCACATAAGTAAGACCCATAAATCCCCCCTGCCAGTACAATGATTGGAAGTAATGTAGACTCCATTCCGACTGAAAGACCTCCAATAATATTCGTTGCATGCCCTGTAGAAGACTGTCTCACGATACTTGAAACAGGTCTTTTACCCATAGCTGTATAATATTCTGTGATGATACTCATTAAAGTACCCACAACAAGTCCTACCATTATAGCTCCGAAAACACCCATTTTAGTAAACTCATGTCCTCTGAGGGTCATTTTTTCGGGAAGAATATACGTTACCAAAAAATAAGAAGATATGGCTGTGATCACAATACTTCCCCAGTTCCCCAAATTAAGGGCATTCTGAACACTGGAAGTAGATGAGCCTTCATTATCATTGATTCTCACAAACAAGGTTCCTATCATAGAGAAAATAATCCCTGTTCCGGCAATAAGCATCGGAAGAAGTATAGGAGCAAAGCCTCCGAAAGAATCATCAGACATTGTTTCTCTACCTAAAACCATTGTGGCCAGTACTGTTGCGACGTATGAACCAAATAAATCAGCTCCCATTCCGGCAACGTCTCCTACGTTATCTCCTACGTTATCGGCAATCGTAGCTGGGTTTCTGGGATCATCCTCAGGAATTCCCGCTTCTACTTTTCCTACCAGATCCGCTCCAACGTCTGCCGCTTTTGTGTAGATACCACCACCTACTCTTGCAAAAAGAGCAATGGATTCCGCTCCCAAAGAAAATCCTGTAAGAATCTCGATCGTTCTTTCCATTTCATGGGAATCTACTGTTGCATCAGGAGCAAAAATCTGTTTAATAATCAGGAAAAGAGAGCCCAAACCAAGAACTGCCAGTCCGGCAACTCCCATTCCCATTACTGAGCCTCCTGTGAAGGACACTTTCAATGCTTTGGAAAGCGATGTTTTTGCAGCTTCTGCAGTTCTTACATTGGCTTTTGTGGCAATCTTCATTCCGATAAAACCAGCCAGAGCAGAAAATACAGCTCCAACAGCAAAAGCTAGTCCTATACTCCAGTGAGAATTGGAATTGCTGCCTCCCATCACAGCCAGTAATATGGCTACTACAACTACGAAATAGGTTAAAATCTTGTACTCAGCTTTTAGAAAAGCCATTGCACCGTCAGCGATATGTCCGCTGATAATTTTCATTTTTTCATTTCCGGCATTCTGCTTACTTACCCAGTTACTCTGAAGAAATGTGTAAAGTAAAGCCACAACACCAAAAATTGGTACTAACACAAATAGATCCATAGTTTAATATTTTTTTGGTAATAGAAAATTAAATATAATAAATAATTGTTACTAAAGCATTAAAAAATTTAAGCCTTTATAAGTGATATTTAGCCAAAAAGAATTTATATCCGGATTTTTAAGGGTTGAATTGACAATGGAAGTACCTTAATTTTATTCAACAAAAAAGGATAAACGAAAGCCGTTTATCCTTTTATATGATTAAATCAGAGAATACTATCCTCCGAATTTTTCTGCATAATCTTTCTGAGAAGCTCTGATTACTTTTTTAGCATGTTCAGCTCCGTATACTTCATGAATTCTACATTTTGCAGGTTCATCCGGTAAGTTCTTATACGTTAAGAAATAGTGCATTAATCTTTTTACCTCTGCTTCAGGAAGCTCAGAAATATCTCTGAAATGTCCAAATGCGTGGTCATTAATCATTACTGCAACAATTTTATCATCTGCTTCACCCCCATCAATCATTTTGAATCCACCGATTGGAATAGCTTCCATCAGTAATCCTCCTGCATGGATATTGTGAGAACTCAACACACAGATATCAAGCGGATCGTGATCTCCTTCTGTAACATCATCTGCACCGGCTTCCACAGCCAGTTTCATTACTTCGTTATGGCAGTATGTTCTTGGAACAAATCCGTATAGAGCGGGAATAATATTAGAAAATTTCTGAGGCCTGTCTACCTTTAAATATCCTGTTTCTTTATCTACTTCATATTTAATTGTATCTGAAGGAACGATTTCCACGAATACGTTTACAACATTTGGCGCATCTTCACCTGCAGAAATCCCGTGCCATGGATGTGCTTTAAAATTTGGAATCATTATTTATTTGTTATTTTTAAGTTATAATTAAAATTTCTCTTCTAAGGTCTTCTATGGTAGCTGCGATATAATCGTTTCCTTCCATATAGTTCATGATGAAAATGGTTTTGAACTCTTCAAGATCAGCATTTCCGTTCAATCCGTCATAGGTTTTGTGAAGCAAATCGATCAATGCATTTTTAGAATCTACAATATTTGTCCAAGAACTTTTTGTAATATATAATTGCTGTGAAGAATTATATTCAAACTCATCATTAATGGTTTTTTCCGTAAGATAGATAAACTCATGTACTGCTAAACCCTTATCAAATTTCTGGATGATATTTGAAGGCTTTATTCTTTCTAAAAACAGGGTCATTCTTTCATAGGAATGTGCTTTATTTTCAGAGTTTGATTTCACGGAAAGAAGCTTGATCTCCTGATTTTTAAGGGTGATGTACGAGTGTACAAATTGTCTCAGCAAAACCAAAAAAGGAATTGCGATAATCAATGCAAAAGCATACGGTAGATATCCTGAAAAACTAGCCATAATTTTAGACGGCAAAATTACTAATTATTTTCCGGCTTCTAAAGAGTTTTTAAATATATCACGCTTAGAATTCTGAATATAAATAAGAGACAGTATGATGATGAGATAAAAACCTATCATCATTCTGTTGGCCAGGCTCGGGAAAACCAAAAATCTTAGAAATACAGAGATGTAAATAGCTGCAAAAAACAAAGACTGGGCCCAGCTTTTTTTACTTTTCAAAGAAAATGTATTTGCCAGAATAATGACAATAAATAATAGAAGCAATGGAAAATACGAACCATTAAAATCCAGCATTATTGTTTTCTTTATATAATTCAAATAATCCGGAAAGTAGAACGGATCAGGGTTTGTTATAGGATAAATCTGAACTTTTGTAAACTGATTCATGAATAAAGTGGACCATGAAATCTGATTAAAATACTGGATCAGAAAGAAGGAAAGGAATATATAGCCATAAGATAGAAATACATTAGCCGTTTTAATCTGAAGGGTATTTCTGTAAAAGTAAACCAGAATATAAAGAAATGAATATAAAATAAAATATTCCGGCCTTGTTAAAATACAAAGCATGGCAAAAACCGTAGCTGCAAGATGTTTTTTCCTAACCACAAATGCATACAGGCTCAACAGTAATAATAAACAGGATAAACTGTCTGCCGAAGCATGCCTGCTGGCTTCCAAAATTGGCTTAAACAGAGAAATCAAGGTCGTTATAATAAATGCTAAAGGATAATTTTTTAAAATTCTGATTAAGAAACTGAATATTAATACTAAAATAAGAACATAAGAAAGTATGGAAGTTAAAAATATTGACGTTGTAACTTTAAAACCCAGTTTAAAGAACATCAGATTGACAAAATTATAAAACGGCTTCACGGAAAACAGCTGCAGTTCTTCCCCATAAGCTTTTGGATTTTCTGAAAGAACTTTATAATAGGTATTCTCCCCTATTGCAATTTCTTCGTCCTGTGGAGTAATTCCGAAAAGTTTTGGATTTGTATTTTTTAATTCAGTATATACCTTTTTATGAATATCCTCTATTTTCATATCCGGATATTCAGCTTTGTAAATAAGCCCTACATAAGCCTCCAGATCTACGTTATAATACTGATGAGTATATAAATAGTACGACATCAGGCATAAATAGAGTGAAAAAATAAAAACAAGAATATTTCCGGTTTTCTTCATTTGTGTGTTGATTTAATCAGTAAGAATGCAAAAGTAAAAAAACTATTCTTTCAGCCGTTATGATTCAGATAATTTATTCTTTTTGTGGAACTCCGAAATACATTATAATTCAAATAAAGCAGGTCTTTGGGTCACTTCATGATAACATATGCTGTTTTCATCAAAGAAATGGTAAACCAGACTTTTTCTTGTCCTGTTTTTATCTGTATGAGGTTCACCCCCATGAAGGATATTTGCGTGCCATATCAGCATATCTCCTTTTTTTGCTTTAAAAATTTCTTTTTTCAAGCCTAGTTCCTTTACCTTAGATTCTAAAAATTCTTCATAAGCCCGGTAACTTTTTTTACCGATCCTTAATGCATCTCCTTCATTATCATAGTCAGAATTCAGGAAATAAGGAAGTTTATGACTTTTGGGAATATAATGCAGAGCGCCATTGGTTTCATCCACATCTTCTAACGCGACCCAAACTCCCAACAGACCTCCAAGCGGATAGGTTGTCATATGGATACTGTCGGAATGGGTTTTCTGCTGGCTTCCGTTAATAAAATTGATGCTCTGGAAAAGCTTAGCCTTACCATCTAAAAGTACAGAGAGAAAGTCCATTAAATTTTTATCACTGCCAATATTTTTAATGATCTCAGAATGATGAATGGCAAACATTAATTTTCCACCGTAAATAAATTTCAAGGTGCCATTTTCCATCAGTCTTTCAATTTCATTATTGATTTGGTCAGCAGCATCTGTAGTAATGAAATTTCTTAAAATCATATATCCATTTTCATCATACTGAAGGGCACTTTCTTTATTTTCAGCAGTTAATTCTTTGAAAAATTCAGTATCAGTAAGCTTTTTTTGATCTATTCCCCTTTCAGAAGCCGGAAGATGGGCAAAATCAGCACTGGAAATACTGGAAAAATAACTTTTATTAAGACCGTGTTTTTTATACAAATGGATGTTATGCTGTAATTTCTTTTTATTAAAAAAATTATAAATAATATAGGGCAGTTTATAATGGCGGATCTGCTTTAGCATGACTGGATTATTAGGATAAATACTTTTTAAAGGTACGGAATATTATTTACTTAAACTCATTCTAAATAATAAAATATACATGATATTAATTTTAAGAAAACTTACCTCTCATTACAAATTGTGCAAAATTCTTGATCAATGTTTTTTTTGAGTTTTCTATGACTGCATAATTTGTCTGCACAGCTCTGAAACCTCTGAAGAATTCTTCAATACTTGGAAGATTTCCTCCTTCAAAGTCAAAAATATAATTTTCTATGTTCTCTTTTATTACATGATCAATAAGAGTAGATGCACCAGCCATTTTGATGTACTTTTTATCATTAAAAGTTCCCAACAGAGCAATGGTATCATAATCTGTGTAAATGGCTATCATATTCGTTATCTCATGGTGATAATAAAAAGCCAGAAACTTCAAATGTTTTGATGAATGAAACATCTCAAGGGTTTTTAGCAGGGTTTCCGCATCATCTTCCTTATCCAGCCCTATCACATTATTTTTTATAAAAACTTCAGCTTCTTTGTAATTTAACTCTTTCAGTTCCGAGTTTTCTATCACTTCATCGTCAAGCCGCAATTTTCTTTTTCTCTTCGGGGAATATTTGGCGAAAACTTTAGCATACTCATCAGGATATAAAAGAAAATTCTTTTTTGTCTTTAATTTTGAATCAAAATTATTGGTTTCATTAAAATGATAAGCTCTTACCAAATAATTCTTCTGAAGAAAATGAAGGAATTTTTCATTGATCTTCTTATCATCTTTATCCGAAAAGATTCCAAGCTGCTGGCATATCAGCGGATTATGGACCACTTTAATACCTTTTTTCAGGATAAACGGAACAGGCATTACTGCTTCATAGTCATTATGAACTAAAATGTCCCATTGCTTGTTGGTCGTTATGTCTAAGAAATTTTTTGATGCAGAATACTTTCTTTGCTCTGACTTTACAAGACAGTCAGTATATTTTTTAAAATCAATCTCGTTATATTTCAATCTTCTAATCATAGTAATCCTTCATCTGAGAAACTAAAGTATGTGTCATGTGTCACAATAATATGGTCTAAAAGCTGTATGCTCAAGGTTTTCCCTGCCTCTTTTATTTTCTGGGTAATGCTGATATCTTCCTTACTCGGCTTCAGGCTTCCAGACGGATGGTTGTGGGCAATAATAATTCCTGTTGAGAAATAATCCAAAGCATTTTTAAATAAAATTCTAATATCTACAATCGACTGGCTTATTCCTCCCTGGGTCAGCTGTGAGATATGAATTACCTTATTGCTGTGGTTCAGAAATATAGCCCAGAATTCTTCCGTTCTTAAATCTGATAGTTGATTTTTAAGAATAGCATAAGCATCATCACTGTTTGAAATCTCTGCTTTTTCAGGTATTTCCTGAATGATTCTTCTTTTTCCTATTTCCAATGCAGCAATAATTGAAACAGCTTTTACCTCGCCAATACCTTTAAATTTCATAAGATCTTTATTGGAAAGAAGACTCAATTGATGCCAATTGTTATTTACTGATGCCAGTATCTTTCTGGCTAGCTCCAGTGCACTCTCATCTCTGTTCCCACTTCCCATAATAATTGCCAGAAGTTCGGAATCGGAAAGGGAATTTTTTCCTTTCCGTAAAAATTTTTCTCTGGGTCTGTCGTCTTCAGCAAGGAGTTTTATGGTCATTTGTGAGTTTGAGTTTTGAATGGGAAATTCAGAATTTAATAAAATGCATACATGATCACTGGTTGCTTTGATTTGTCAAGATATTTTGCGGTTTGGGCAAATGCATTGGCAGAAAGCATCGGACATCCCAGACTTAAACACGCCGGATTTTGGGATTCCTGATCCGGAATACATCCGTAAGAATGTAAGACTATTGCCCTTTGCAATGCATTATTATTACCGGTATCGAGACCATTTAATCTGTAAGCCTTACCAAACTTTCCGCTATAGCTGTTCAGAATCTCATACTTTCCAAGTGAAGACTGGTATGATCCTTCGGTATTACTAAATTTTAAAGCATCCGAGTTCTTAATAACTGAACCTGAACCATGAGAAACAATAGCTTTTTGTAATATTTTATTGTTTTTCAAGTCATAAACAAAATAACGGTATTTCCCGGAATAGGTCTTAAAGTTAATAAAAACAGCAATATCCTGATTATAATTTTTCCCTTTTACAAAACTTTTAATTTCTGAAACCTTTGCTGCCGGAAGAATATCATAAGCGATATTTTCCTGCGACTCAGCTTTTGAGCAGGAAATGATAAAAAGGAACAGGAATATAATCTTTTTCATCAGGGTAAGTGTTTTTATTCAATGATCATTCCGTCTTTCATGACCAGTTTTCTATCTGTAATTTCTGCAAGGTTTGGGTTATGGGTTACAATAACAAAAGTCTGGTTATATTTATCTCTCAGATCAAAAAATAACCTGTGAAGATCATCTGCATTTTTTGAGTCTAAGTTTCCTGTAGGTTCATCCGCAAAAATAATTTTGGGGGAATTGATCAGTGCTCTAGCTACTGCTACCCTTTGCGCCTCTCCTCCTGATAACTGGTTGGGTTTATGGTTCAGCCTCTGCTCTATTTTAAGGTCTTCAAATAAAGCATATGCCTTTTCTAAAGCTTCTTTTTCATTGGCTCCTCCAATTTTTGTCGGAAGCAGAACATTTTCTAAAGCAGTAAATTCAGGAAGAAGCTGATGAAACTGAAATACAAAACCGATATTCTGATTTCTGAATTTCGAAAGCTGCTTATCATTCATATTAATGAAAGATTCTCCTGCAATGCTGATTTCCGTATTATATTTATTGGAATTAGTGGGATGATCCAAAGTTCCCAAGATCTGAAGCAAAGTAGATTTTCCGGCACCGGATTCGCCTACAATAGAAACAACTTCACCCGTTTTAATATGGATGTCAACCCCTTTCAGTACTTCTAAGTTTCCATAAGACTTATGGATATTACTTGCTTTAATCATGATTCAAAAATAGTGATTTACTTGCAAATAAAAAACCGCTTTTTGAAGCGGTTTATACTTTATTATGCTTTTAATAATATTGGATTTCTCTGATCCATTTATATAAGTCTTTAAAAATAAATTTTTCATTATTTTTATGATTCAAAACAAAATCATTCGAAAAGGCCTTTGTTATTGTTTTATTAGTATAATATTTTTTGGCAAAGGCTGTGGAAATGGATTTGCATTATAATATTGACATGAAGAGTCTATAATGTCTGTTGTATCTATAAACTTCCAATTTAATTCTGTATTACTAGTATTAATAAAATTTATAAGAATATTTCCCGAGATATTACAAATATCTGAATCTATGTAAAATAAGGAATATCTTTTATATGGAATTGATAAGAAACGAGCACCTTCAATTTTAGTATCTTGATCTGGTAAACTAGTATTATCATATAAAATATTTCCGGAAGAATCTAAAACTTTGAATCTTCCAGCTAGTATATCTTTATAATAAGGATTATTTTCTTTATGATTCATATACTTTTTCACTCTATTTAAGCTAAGAAAAAAAGTTTTATTATCCCAAGTTCCTTTCCAAATTCCTTCATAAGGAATAAGTTCATTATTCACATCTTTTATGTATGCGTCATTTGGAACATCTGTATTTGTATTTAGTGGGTATACTTGTGCACAACCCAAGAAAACAAAGTGCGATATTAGTAGTATAAATAATTTTCTCATTTTTTATTTCTTTAATTTAAATTTATGGACAAGAGGATAGAATAACATTATTACTTGCATCCAAACTTAATTTCGTAGCTTTTCCAGTTATTTTTTCAACCTGATATAACTCTACTCCATCTATAGCGACTTTCTCCTTTAAAAACCTTAAAAACATTTTTTCAACTTTACCTTGATCAATCGTCCCATCTTCATTTTGGATTGCAATTACTTCTCTTTCATACCAAGATAGCCAAAATTTTTTAGTATTTGGACCAACTCCAAAACCAGATGATAATCCTGTAAATTGAAGCATATAATTTCCTTCTGAAGTTATTACCATTGCATAAGCATCTGTAACACCGCCATGTACATCAGCATTAGCAACACAACTTGTTAAGAAAGTAGCCAAATCTGCAGGCGAAAATATTTTCACAGGATGCCCACCATCACTCTCATTATTATGGGAATGAATAAATCCAAAATATTGATTGCCAGCAGGAAGTGTTACATTATGTGAGCCAAGCACGTTTTCCATAGGCTGATACTGTGTTTCCGTAACTCCAGTATTCGGAGGAGGATATCCTACTGCATATCCCATTTCATGATCATAATCAAAAACTTCCGGCTTATCAATAGCAGCAACTTTTTCTTTAAATTTAGCATCATTAAATTTATTTTTTATTTTCACACACGGATCATCAAGCTCTGGCAAATTAATATTTCCACCACTACCAGACACAGGAGTAGTTCCCATACCTCCACTTGAACCTGTTCCACCACAACTTCCCGGGGTTTCCTGTACCGTAATGTTATATACTACCTCATAACCACCTTGTGTGGCAGCATTGGAAGTTCCCAAATAGGCACATGGTTCTCCATAATCGTGCAAACCTTCTATACACTGATGCCCCGGAACATATACATACGTTCCTACAGGATAAAAAGTTACAGGACAGGAATTCAGCTTCCCGAAAATTTCAGCAGAAGTTTTTTTTCCAACCGTATACAAAGAAATATGGTGGGAAAGTTCTTCAGGAGAAAGAGGCTTTTCCCTGCTGTTACTAAGGGCAGCCGCATCATATGTAATGAAGTAGGCAAAAAAATTGCCTTCTCCTATATCTTTCAGGATCAGGTTTTCCAGAACACTTTCATCTTTTTCGGAATCTCTTTCTATTTTAAAAGTATAGGTTACTATACCATTGGCATCCTTTACAAAGTATGCCTCCTCAGTATCTATAGAAAATCCATTTTCTGCATCAGTATAGATTCCCTTACTTTCAGAAGCATTGTTCGGAGATATCTGGTTAATTTTATCTAATACCTTAGGATGATTTTTCTCTAATTGCAAACGAGACAGCCATTCCACGGTATTTTTTTGAAGTTGTGCATCATATTCCTGTCCAGCCTGCATGAGCTCCTGTTGGCAGGACCAGACTACGGCAAGAAAGGCTGTCAGTATGAACAGCCTGAGAGTAATTTTTTTTCTCATAGATTGTGTGTGTTTTTAACTTGTTAAATATAATATTTTTTTCTACATCTCAAAGATGTGAAAAAAAATAAAATAACAATGCCCTGTTTCTGATGCATCATTATATTTGGAAAAAAATTATATTTGTTCATCAAATTATTTAGCTATGAACGCAACCATCGGGAAAAGAATAAGAAAGTACAGGGAAGAAAAAGGAATCTCTCAGGAAGAGCTAGCAGAAAAGCTTCATATTTCACGCTCAACTTATCAGAGAATAGAAAACGGAGAAACCAATTCATGGGTGAATCATATTGAAAATATCTGCACCTCACTGGATGTTACTATGGAAGACATTCTGAAACCGGAAGAAGGATATACACAAATAAATAGAGAAAATACTGCGAATGAAAATTCAAGTAACAATATGATTCAAAATCAAACTAATAATTATAATACTCCAGAAAAGCTTATTGAGCAGTACGAAGAACGCATCAAAGAACTGAAAGACCAAGTAGAATTTTGGAAAAATAAGGCAGAAGCCAACAAATAATATTCTACTTCACTATCTAACTTTCTCTAAAAAATAGTGAATAATCAATTGGGAAGTTAAGAAATCAACAAGTAACGCGAATTCACAAAAAAACGCTTCTCAATGAGAAGCGTTTTATATATTTCACACTAGAAAATTACAGTAACAAAGTTAAAGGACTTTCCAGATATGTTTTTAATGTCTGTAAAAACTGAGCTCCAGTAGCACCGTCTACCACTCTGTGGTCACATGCCAATGAAAGCTTCATAATGTTTCCTACTACAATCTGACCGTCTTTTACAATCGGTTTTTCAATGATCGCTCCTACTGAAAGGATTGCAGAGTTCGGCTGGTTGATGATACTAGTAAAGGTTTCAATTCCGAACATACCCAGGTTAGAGATTGAAAATGTAGAACCTTCCATTTCATTTGCCTTAAGCCCTTTGCTCTTAGCTCTCGAAGCCATATCTTTTACCGCTGCAGAGATCTGCGTGTAGTTCATCTGGTCTGTATTTTTAAGTACAGGAACCACTAATCCGTCAGGAATAGCTACCGCTACACCAATATTGATGTTTCCTCTGTGGATGATCTTGTCTCCTGCCCAGCTTGAATTCACCTGAGGGTGTTTTCTTAAAGCTATAGCAGTTGCCTTAATGATCATATCATTGAAAGAGATTTTCGTATCAGGTAAAGAATTGATTTCTTTTCTGGCCTCGATTGCTTTATCCATATTGATCTCCACCATAAGATAATAGTGAGGAGCAGAGAATTTACTTTCAGCAAGACGTTTTGCAATAATATTTCTTACCTGAGAGTTTGGAGTTTCTGTATCTTCACCCTGTACAAAGCTCAATGCAACTTGTGCTGCTGCAGGAGCAGAAGCAGCTGGCTGAGCCTGTGCAACTTGAGAAGGCTGATAATTTTCAATATCTTTTTTAACGATTCTTCCGTTTTCTCCTGAACCGTGCACACTGTTGATGTCAACACCTTTATCCTGAGCCATTTTTTTAGCCAATGGAGAAATTGCCACCCTGTCAGATGATGAAGAACTTGCTGCGGGAGCTGCTTTTTCTTCTGTTTTGGTTTCAGTTTTCTGTTCAGCCGGTTTTTCAGAAGCCTGTGGAGCTGCTTTTGGAGCACCTACAGCAGAAACATCTGTTCCTTCCGGACCTATAATTGCCAATACTGAATCTACCGGAGCAGCACCGCCTTCTTCTACACCCTGCTTCAATAATACTCCGTTGAATTCAGATTCAAAATCCTGAACTGCTTTATCTGTTTCGATTTCAGCAAGAAGATCTCCTTCTTTTACTGTATCGCCTACGTTTTTATGCCATTTTGCCACTTTCCCTTCCGTCATGGTATCGGAAAGTCTTGGCATTGTAATAATTTCTACACCTGCAGGGACTTCTGCAGTAGTCTGCTCAACACTTGTAGCGTTGTTTTCTGTTTTGGATTCTTCTTCAGCCTTTTTCTCTTCAGAACCTCCTGCAGCGGGAGCAGCAGCTCCGCCCGTTAATCCTGAAATATCTTCTCCCTCGTTTCCAATAATCGCTAAAACAGAATCTACGGCAGCAGCAGCGCCTTCTTCCACACCAATATATAAAAGAGTTCCGTTTATTTCAGATTCGAAATCCTGAACAGCTTTATCTGTTTCAATTTCGGCTAAAATATCTCCTTCTTTTACTGTATCTCCTACTTTTTTATGCCATTTTGCCACTTTACCTTCCGTCATTGTATCCGAAAGGCGGGGCATCGTAATTACTTCTGCCATAATTTATTGTGTTATTTTTTTAATATGATGATATAAGGATAGAAACAGTGAATTTTCACATCATCTATCATAAGATCAGCAAATTATTTTAGTTTTCTAATTGATCTAAGAACGGATAATTATCCTGAGCATAAACATATTCGTAGATTTTCTCCGGATCCGGATATGGAGAATTTTCCATAAACTCAATACATTCTTCTACGAACTCTCTTGATTTATTGTCGATAGCGTCCAGTTCTGCTTCAGTAGCCCATCCGTTTTCCAGGATTCTATGCTTTACCAGCTCCATAGGGTCATCATTTTTATGCATAGCTACTTCCTCCTTGCTTCTGTAAGGCTCGGCATCAGACATAGAATGTCCTCTGTAACGGTAAGTTCTTGCTTCAATGAAGGTAGGTCCGTCTCCTCTTCTTGCTCTTTCAATTGCCTCGTAAGCTGCTTCGGCCACTTTTTCAGGATCCATTGCATCTACTGCAAGGCAAGGCATTTCGTATCCTAAACCTAATTTATAGATGTCTTCATGGTTGGCAGTTCTTTTTACGGAAGTTCCCATTGCATACTGGTTGTTTTCCACCACAAATACTACAGGAAGTTTCCAGTTCATCGCCATATTGAATGTTTCGTGAAGCGATCCCTGTCTTGCTGCCCCGTCTCCGAAGAAACAGATGTTTACAGCTTTTCTGTCAAAATATTTATCTGCAAAAGCAATTCCGGCTCCCAAAGGAATCTGTCCTCCTACGATACCGTGACCGCCATAGAAACGGTGCTCTTTACTGAAAATGTGCATAGAACCACCCATACCTCCGGACGTTCCGGTAGCTTTACCGCAAAGCTCAGCCATGATTCTCTTAGGATCTACTCCCATCGCCATTGGATGGATGTGGCATCTGTAAGCAGTAATCATACTGTCTTTCGTTAAGTCCATTGCATGCGTGAAGCCGGCAGGAATAGCCTCCTGACCGTTATACAAATGTAAAAAACCTCTGATCTTTTGTTTTAGATAAAGAGAACGGCATTTGTCTTCAAACCTTCTCCACATAGTCATATCTTCATACCACTTAAGGTATATCTCTTTAGAAAATTCTTTCATGTGCTAGCTCTTGCTTTTTTATGATGAATATTTGAGCAAAATTATAAAAAAAACTTTGTTTTTATCGTATACATACTAATTGTTTTTTTGCTTATAGTGTTATATTTGAATTTTAAACTTAAACATGGAAGGAAAACAGGCTTCACTGCTACATAAAATTTCAAAAGTTATTTCGGATTTTTTTAATCCGCTTGTTTCTTTGCTGATCTTCTTTATTTATATGAGTGTAAAAGAATACTCACTGAAAGAATCTCTTCTGTATTTTGCTCCTATATTACTAATGATCATTGTTCCGGTAGTCATCTGGCTGATATGGAATGTAAAGACCGGAAGGTATACGAATATGGATGTTTCGGACCGGGTTCAGAGGAAAACGCTTTATATCTTTATTGCGGCCTGTGTAGTGGCTTATCTTATTTTCAACTATTTCAGGAACGGGTATATTGATCTTGTGATGCTTTTTATCCTGGTCCTGATTTTCACCATGCAAATCAGTAATTTTTATATTAAAAGCTCGATGCATACAGCCTTTAATGTATTTGTTGCAGCATTATTTTTCACACTGGACTGGAAGGCCGGACTGATGTGGTTGGGAATTGCCGCTTTAGTGGGAATTACAAGGATCATTTTAAAAAGACATACGGTAAAGGAAGTATTTATGGGTGCCGGAATAGCATTTGTGGTATCTTTTATCTATCTTTATTGCAATATACAATTTCAACATTAAGAACATTCTATGAAAATAAATCATCTTACCGGTGCTGAGGAGAATTTTATGAAGCTGTTTTGGAAGCTTGAATCCTTTTATCTTAAAGATATTATGGAGCAGCATCCTGAACCGAAGCCGCACCAGAATACTGTTTCCACCTATCTGAAAATACTGGTGGAAAAAGGATATATCACGACTCAGAAAGAAGGAAGGATCTTCAAGTATACCGTAGTGGTTCCTATGGAGGAATACAGGAAATTCATACTGAAAGAGCTGGCTCATAATTTTTTCAATGACTCAGGAAAGGATATGCTGGAATTTTTATTTAATGAAAAATTGATATCCCAGGACGATCTGAAAAATTATTTCGACCTTAAAATCGAAATTGTTCCTGCCAAAATTGAAGAACCGAAGTTTGAATATGCGGAAGAGATTTTAAATCCTAAAAAAGTGAAGAAGGCTAAAGCAAAAGACAAAGACAAGAAGAAAAAAAAGAAAAAAGATTAAGCACAAAATACACAGGTCATGAAAGCAAAATTCCAGGAAATAACGGGAAAAGCGCAGGATGTCATCATGCGTTATCCAATGGTTCTGTTAATGGGCCTGCTCTCTTCTATCGGTGCCATTTGTATCGTGAATACCAGATATAACCGGGAATTATTATTAACATATTCAAAATTTACGGCTTGCTGCTGTCTAGGAATTTCTTTAATGTTCGCTTTAAAGATTCTGTCCCAGAGAATTGGGAAAAGATTATTACTGGAAGTTTTGGGAACAGCTTTCCTTATAGGATTTTTTTTCGTTCTGCCACAAAAACAGAGGGATTTTACTGAAGTGTATGGCTTCATCATTGCCATTACGTTTTTACTTTCCCATTTACTGGTTTCTTTTGCCGCATTTTTAGAAAAAAATAAAGAACTCAATTTCTGGCAATACAATAAAAATCTTTTTGTCAATATCTTTCTGACAGCCGTTTTCACTGGTGTACTGACCGGAGGTGTGGAACTGGCGATTCTGGCAGTTGATAAACTATTCGATTTTAATTTCCATGATAATCTGTACATAGATACATTCTATGTCCTCGCTATTTTCGGAAGCTGCTTTATTTTCCTGCTGTTTAACGAAACAGGTCTGAGCTATCTCGAAAAAGACGGAACCTATCCTGTAATTTTAAAATTCTTCACTCAGTTTGTCCTGATTCCACTGCTCTTTATTTATTTGATCATTCTTTACCTTTATTCATTTAAAATAATAATTAACTGGGAGCTTCCGAGAGGATGGGTTTCTTATTTGGTTCTGGCTTACAGTGTTATTGGCATTCTTGCTTTACTGCTTGTTTATCCTCTTAAAGAAGAAAAAGCAAAATCATGGGTTAAAGTATTTTCACAGCTGTTTTATTACACTATAATTCCTTTGCTTGTTTTATTATTTACAGCCATATTTACAAGAATCCTGGAATACGGTTATACAGAACCAAGATACTTCGTATTGTTATTGGCTTTATGGCTGCTGAGTGTGGTTGTTTATTTTGTATTTAATAGGAAAGCAAGTATAAAATTCATTCCTGTAAGTTTATTTGTATTTGGTCTGTTTTCACTGATCTTTCCTTATTTAAATGCATTCAGCGTTGCCAAAAGAAGTCAGAAAAATCAGCTGGTAACACTTCTGGAAGAGAATAAGCTTCTGGTGAATAATAAAATAGATTTTCAGAAGAAGGTTTCTGATACGCTTGTAGACGAAATTGCCAATAAATTTCAGTTTCTGGCGGAAAGAAAACAAAAGGATTTCTTACTGGACCTTGTTTCCGGCAAAACACACGATCTTCTGGCAGGAGATTTTGAACAGCCTTATTCCTGGGCGATCGGCAGCACTTTAAGGAATGCGTTTCCCCATGTAAATAAGACGCTGGAAGCCTCAAAATTTGAAAGACTTGTCCTGGAATCTGAAACAAAGGTAACTCACATTCAAGGATATCAGTATTTGATTGGTTTTAATAATTACGATCAGGAATCAAGGGAAATTAATGGAGATACCTTCCAGATTGATAACCAAACAAGAACCAATAATGCAAGGACGATAAGGGTAATCCTTAATTCAAAAGAAACGGTGGATTTCGGTCCGGCAATGAATAAACTGTTCGAAAACAATATCTCCAAAACAGGAACCGTAAAAATGAAAGAAATCGCTATGGAAAGTGACCTTGGAAAGTATCATATTAAAATAGTTTTCCAAAGTATTTCAAGAGACGGAGCTTCTGACAGTAAAGAAAAGAATATATTCTACGATAATGCAGTACTGCTGATTAAAGAAAAATAAGATCCATTAAGAACAGCTATATTTTATTTGTCTCTACCTTATTATATATAGAAATAATTATCCCTTCCTGAATAAATTAACAAAAGCTAATTTTATAATCAGGAAGGGATAAATAATGTACAAAAAAAGCGGCTAAAAAGCCGCTTTATATTTTTACCAACGGTTTCCGCCGCCGTTACCTCCACGGTTGTTTCCACCACCGTATCCACCACCGTTACCACGGTTGTTTCCGTAACCGCCTCCTCTGTTGTTGTCAAAGCTTCTTCTTGGCTTTTCTTCTCTTGGCTTAGCCTCAGATACGTTCAGAGTTTTACCGTTAAATTCTTTCTGGTTAAGAGCTTCAATAGCTTGTTTTCCTTCTTCATCACCCATTTCTACAAAACCGAAACCTCTTGAACGGCCAGTTTCTCTGTCTGTAACAATTTTAGCTGATGATACATCACCAAATTCTGCGAATAGATCGTGCAACTCATACTCTTTAGTTGCGTAATTGATGTTTGAAACAAAAATGTTCATTTTAAATAAAAATTAAAAATTAATAAAAATTTGGTATATAAAAGAAAAACAACATAAATTAATGAACAAATATTGATTCCAAATATAAACGTATGCAAGATACAATTAAAAAATTTAAATCAAAGCTTTTTTTTAAACACCCCTTGTATCACAATGAATTTTAGATTGTTTTTTATTGATTAACAATAAATAAACATTGTTTTTTAATCAAATTTTATCGATATTTACCAAAAGTTAAAATTATTTAACATAATAAAAATATTTTATAAAAAATACAGGAATCAATCATATATAATACTATGCCTATTGTAATAAATCTTGATGTGATGATGGCCAAAAGAAAAATGTCATTGAACGAGCTTTCAGAGAAAATAGATCTGACTTTATCTAATGCATCCAATTTAAAAACGGGAAAAGCTAAAGCCATCCGTTTCAGCACGCTTGAAGCCATTTGCAAAGCACTGGACTGCCAGCCGGGTGATATTTTGGAATTCAGGGAATAATCTGAATTTAAAGAGAAAGTTTATTTTGCTATATTTATTTAAACTTATTGAATAGTATAACCATGGAACATACCACAAATTATATCAACACCTTTATTGAAGTCGCCGGGGACTGCCCTGTCTCCCAGGCTGAAACACCACCTGAAAAGAAAATAAAAACTCTGGCTGAATTTCAATATGAGCAGATTATAAAAAGTCCTTACCAGTATACTTCTGACGATATTATATTCGAATGTTACGCTTTAAAAAATGATATTCCGGAAAGTGAAAAACAGCAGGCAAGAATACAGTTTTTCTCCAAAGGACAAGCTTGCCTCAGATCATCCCCTTTAGCCAAACGCTATGGATTTGGAATTCATCACAATGAAGATGGAAAAGTCGCTATATTTCCTGTTGAAGGTAAAGAATACCAAAATTTCTTAAACGATAATTCTGTAAAAAAAGTAAAAGCTATGCGATCCAAGAAAATATGATTGAGAAAATGAATCATTTTCTTAGGATCAGTAAATGCTGTTTCCTTGATAAACCCAGTTTTAAACACTAAATTTGTCAGGCAAATCATTAAAACATGAACTATCATACCAGAAAATGGGTAAAGCCCGAAGATCTTAATCCCAACCACTCTCTTTTCGGAGGAAGACTTTTACAGTGGATTGATGAAGAAGCAGCACTTTACGCAATCATTCAGTTGGAAAATACTAAAGTAGTTACAAAATTTATTTCGGAGATTAACTTTGTAAGTTCTGCAAAACAGGGAGATATTATAGAAATCGGGATTGAAGCCACCCACTTCGGATCTTCATCCGTTACCTTAAAATGTGATGTAAGGAATAAAATGACCCACCAGACCATCATTACGGTAGACAAAATTGTAATGGTAAACCTGGACAGTGAAGGAAATCCTGCACCACACGGAAAAACCCATATCGAATTTGTAAAAGACAGACTGAACCAACCATGAAAATTTTCATCAAAAACATGGTATGCAACCGCTGTATTTCCGCAGTGGAAAAAATCTTCAGTGAGGCTGAAGTAACGGTAAAATCTGTTACATTGGGAGAAGTTGAAACCGGAACTGATATTTCAGCAGATACAATGCAGGGTATAGAAAAAAAACTGCTGGATACAGGTTTTGAAAGAATTAAGGATTCAGCTCATCAGCTTGTCGATAAGATCAAAAATATCATTATCATCAAGATCAGCGAGCTGGATATTGATGAAGACTTTCTTCTTTCTGAATTTTTAAGCTCAAAAATACACAAAGACTACAGCTCTCTTTCCAAAACCTTTTCCCAGAACGAAAATATTACCCTCGAGCAATTTTACATTCTTCACAAAATTGAAAAAGTAAAAGAACTGCTTCTCTATAACGAATTCACTCTTACAGAAATTGCAGGAAAGTTAGGCTATAAAAGTGTTCAGCATCTTTCTTCCCAATTCCGTAATATTACAGGATTTACTCCTACAGAATTCAAGAAACTGAAAGATCATCAAAGAAAAACCCTGGATAGTCTTTAATTGGGTTTGAGAGTACTAGAGTATTAGAGTGTTTTGAGTATAAAAGTGCTCGGTCACTTTATTTGAAAAAAATATTAAAAACACCTATATAATTATCAAAACACTTCTCCGCCCACACAACTCTCCTACACTTATACTCTAACACCCTCCAACCCTCCCACACATATACCTTTCCAAATTCTATAACTATTATCCTTAAATTTATAACAGCCTTCCCAATTCATTTTGGACATTTGTACTATAAATTCAAGGATCATGAACAGACAATATAATATACTCGGAATGACGTGCTCCGGCTGTCAGAAAAAAATTTCTGAAAAGCTCAACAGTATTGAGGGAGTTACAGCCGATGTAAATCTGGAAAACAATACAGCAACCATCACTTCCGATAAGGAAATTGAGCTTTCCGTTTTAAATAATGCTTTAGGAGAAAGATACAGACTGGAAGATCCTAAAAAACCTGAAACAACATTTGTAAAACCTCAGGACAGGGTTTCACCTTCTTCTGTATATTATTGCCCGATGGAATGTGAAGAGGATAAAGTGTATTTTAAACAAGGCGAAAGATGCCCGGTCTGCAACATGTACCTGGTTCCCATCGAGGAAAAACATGCCAAAGACCCCAATCATAAACCGGCCTACTCTTCTTCAAATCTGCCTGCAAATTTTAAAGACAGCGTTGGGAAATATTATTGTCCGATGTTCTGTGAAGGAGACAAAGTGTATGATGAAAAAGGTGACTGCCCGGTCTGTCACATGCATCTGGAAGAAATCACAGAAGAACTTGCCGGAAATATAACTTCTCACAGTCATCATTCTCATTCCCACCATAACCACAGCCATTATCATGAAACCCCGAAAGTTACAGATGATATGGCAGGAAAATATTACTGCCCTATGTACTGCGAAGGTGATAAAACCTACGATTCCAATGTAGGATGCCCTGTCTGCGGAATGGATCTGGTAAAATACCCCGAAAAGAAAACAGCAAAATATACCTGCCCGATGCACCCGGAAATCATACGTGACGAACCCGGAGACTGCCCCATCTGTGGAATGGACCTGGTAAGAATGCCTGACAGCAGCGATGATGAAGAAGATGAAACATACAATATTCTGAAAAGAAAATTCATGATTTCCCTTGCTTTTACCATTCCTGTTTTCATTCTTTCGATGGGCGGAATGTTTATCAATTTCCCTTTTTCCCATAAGGTTCAAGGATTTATTGAGCTTGCCTTAACACTTCCGGTCATGTTTTATTCCGGATGGTTCCTTCTGAAAAGAGGCTGGGTTTCATTCAAAACATGGAATTTAAATATGTTCAGTCTGATTGCTTTAGGAGTTGCCGCAGCATTTATATTCAGTATTACTGCATTGGCTTTTCCTGATATCATTCCTCATGAAATAAGAGGTCATAATCATGAAATTCCATTGTATTTTGAAGCAGTCTGTGTGATTTTAACGCTTGTGATTTTAGGACAGCTTATGGAAGCTGCCGCTCATAAAAAAACAGGAAATGCCATTAAAGAATTAATGAATCTTTCGCCTGACGAAGCCAATCTGATTGTAAACGGAGAAGAAAAAAGAGTATTGCTTTCCCAGGTAAAAATCGGAGATCTTTTAAAGGTAAAACCGGGTGAAAAAATCCCCGTTGACGGAAAAATAACAGAAGGAAGCTCCCTGGTAGATGAAAGTATGATTACCGGAGAACCAGTACCTGTGGAAAAAGCTGTTGATGACAAGGTTTCTTCCGGAACCATCAACGGAAATAAAGTATTCATCATGAAAGCTGAAAAAGTAGGTGATGAAACTCTTCTTTCACAAATCATTAAAATGGTAAATGAAGCCAGTCGAAGCAGAGCCCCGATACAGAAACTGACCGATAAAGTGTCCAAAGTTTTTGTTCCGGTTGTGATCCTGATCGCTGTTCTTACTTTTGTTTTATGGCAGTTCTTCGGACCGGAAGGAAAAAGAAGCTTATTTGCTTTTGTCAATGCGGTAGCCGTTCTGATTGTTGCCTGTCCGTGTGCTCTTGGCTTAGCCACACCAATGTCTTTGATGGTAGGAATCGGAAAAGGGGCAAAGAGTGGAATACTTATCAAAAATGCAGAGGCACTTGAACAGATGCATAAAGTCAATGTCCTGATTACTGACAAAACAGGAACTCTGACGGAAGGAAAACCCTCTGTGGAACATATTGAAATTTCAGGAAACGGAGATAAAAATGAAATTCTAAAACTGGCACTTTCCCTTAACCAAAACTCAGAACATCCTCTGTCCAATGCAGTTATTAAAAAAGCAAAAGAAAAAAACTTAACCGCTGAAAAGGTAGATCATTTTGAAAATATCTCAGGAAAAGGAGTTCAGGGAAATATCAATGGAAAAACGGTTTATTTAGGAAATGAAAGTCTTCTGACCTCCAGCAATCTCTCCATTCCTCAGGATTTAAAACAAAAAGCTGTGGAAGTACAGTCAAAAGCGCATACCATATCTTATATTGCACAAGATCAGACTGTATTAGGCTTCATCAGCTTTACAGATAAAATTAAAGATACTTCTAAAAAAGCAGTTCAGCGATTGATAAATGAAGGAATTGATGTAATCATGATGACGGGAGACAATGAGCATACCGCCAAAGCAGTGGCTGATGAACTGGGAATCACCCATTACAAAGCAGGCTGTCTTCCGGAAGATAAACTGAATGAAGTCAAAAAACTTCAGCAGCAAGGTAAAATTGTAGCTATGACCGGAGACGGGATCAACGACTCCCCTGCTTTGGCACAGTCAGACGTAGGAATTGCTATGGGAACCGGAACCGATGTTGCCATGGAAAGTGCAGAAATCACGCTATTGAAAGGCGATATTCTAGGAGTCGCAAAAGCTAAACTATTAAGCGAAAAGCTTCTTAAAAATATTAAAGAAAACCTGTTTTTTGCATTTATTTATAATGTACTGGGGATTCCGGTAGCGGCAGGATTATTGTATCCTTTCTTTGGAATACTTTTGTCACCCATGATTGCTGCCGCCGCAATGAGTGTCAGTTCACTTTCTGTTATTCTGAATTCATTAAGGCTGAATTCTGTCGATCTGGATGCTGATATAAAATAAAGATCATGAAAAAAGGAAGTCTTTACATTGGATGTTCGGGATTTTATAATAACGACTGGAAAGGATCGTTATATCCTGAAAATGTTCAAAGTAAAGACTTTCTTACCCTATATTCCCGGACTTTCAATGCTGTGGAAATCAATTCCACTTTTTACAGAAAACCCACCACCAAAACACTCACAAAATGGTACGATGAAACCTCTTCTGATTTTAAATTCTTCATCAAAATACCGAAAACTATTACCCACGAAAAACGCTTGAAAGATTGTAAAGAAGAAACTTCAGAATTCTGCGAACATATTCATACCCATTTAAAAGATAAACTGTCCGGATTCCTGTATCAGTTTCCGCCCTCATTTAAAAAATCGCAGGAAAATATAGATCTTATTCTCTCCAACCTGAATTTTAAATATTTAAATGTCATAGAGTTCCGCCATGATTCCTGGTGGTCTGAAGATATTTTTACCCTATTAAAAGAAAACAGTATCATTTTTTCAGGAGTCAGCTTTCCAGGTAATCTTCCGGAAGATATGATCATCAATAATAAAGAAATTCTGTATTATAGGCTCCATGGAAAACCTGTTCTTTATAAATCCGAGTACAGTCCGGAGTTCATGGATCAGATTGCTGAAAAAATCAGCAGCTCAGAAAGAACCGCATTTATATTTTTCAATAATACATGGGGAACTGCTGCTATCAAAAATGCTCTTTACCTGAAAGAAATTCTAGACTGAATATCTGTTTTCAGGTTTCATGCCTAAATAATTCCCAAACAAAGGAAAAATAACATAATCTTAATAAAAATAGAGAAAGACTATTATTTTACTGTTTATAAATGTTAAAAAATTAAGAATAAAAAAACATAAATCTACGGCTCTTTCATTCTAAGGAAATGCGGTTTCAAATAAAGTTCTTAAAATAAAATTAAAAAGTAATTTTTAACAAATGATGGCATATAATTTGTTAACATTTTAGCGATAATTTTAACAATTTTTAACGATTTAAACCTCCATTATCTTTATGAAAAAAATTTTTGGGGAAAAGTCAAAAAACATGGCTTTTCTTGGGATGACTGCATTGGTGAGTGCGGCTTCAATTGTATTAAACGGCTGTAATGGCAAAACTGATGTGAAAGAGTTTAAAAGAACAGTTTCACTGGAACATCCCACCGTAGAAACGGTCCCAAAAATAGATGATGAGGATGTAGAATCCGATAAAAGAGTGATCTATCTTACTTTTGATGACGGCCCGAACCAAGGAACAGAAAATCTCCTTAAAATCCTGAATAAAAGAAATGTATGTGCTACTGCTTTTCTGGTAGGAAAACATGCTTATGGAAGCAAAAGACAGAAAGATGATATGGAACTTTTAAAAAGCAATTCACTCATTGAACTGGCCAATCACAGCTTCAGCCATGCACATAACAAGTATACCGACTTCTACAAGAACCCGGACGCAGTTGTCCACGATTTTGATATTGCAAGAGACAGCCTTAAACTTTATGATATGATTGCAAGAACTCCGGGAAGAAATATCTGGAGACTGAATAATATTAATGTTACCGATATCAAAAGCTCCACTGATGCAGCCAACAGTCTAAAAAAAGCAGGTTATAAAGTAATCGGCTGGGATCTCGAATGGAAACCTTCTCAAAAAATGACCTTAAAAGGCAGCCATGAAGCCATGATCAAAAAAGTAGACAGTATTTTCATTAATGATCTGGAAAAAACATCAAGACATTTGGTTTTTCTTACTCATGATCAGTATTTAAGAGATGCAGATTCTATCAATGAGCTGGATATGTTTATTGAAAAACTTCAGAAAAGCAATAAGTTTGTGTTCAGAAAAATCTCACAGTATCCGAAGATCAACGAAATCCTGAATTAATGCAACAGTTAAGATAAATTACATATAGTATCCAATTACAATAAGAAAAAACTATTTTACAGATTCATTAGCTTTTTGCTTTTAAAATTCAGAAATTTGCATGTATGGATATTAAAGAAAATTATACAGCAATAAAAAATCAGCTTCCGTCGGGAGTTCAACTGGTAGCAGTTTCCAAAACACATCCGGCTGAGGCTATTCAGGAAGTCTATGATCTGGGACAGAAGGTCTTTGGTGAAAACAAAGTTCAGGAGCTTATGGAGAAATATCCTCTCCTTCCAAGGGACATTCAATGGCACCTGATCGGGCATCTGCAGACGAATAAGGTAAAATATATTGCTCCTTTCATTGATACCATCCAAAGTGTGGATTCTGAAAAACTTCTTGCTGAGATCAGTAAAGAAGCCGGCAGGAACAGCAGAACCGTCAAATTACTGCTTCAGGTAAAGATTGCTGCAGAAGAAACTAAGTTCGGGCTTGAGATCGCAGAAGCAAAAGAGTTGTTCCAACAGTATATTGACGGAAATTTTTCTGATGTTGAAATTACCGGTCTTATGGGAATGGCCACGTTTACGGATGATGAAGAGCAGGTAAAAAAAGAATTTTTAATATTAAAAGGGCTTTTTGATGAATTAAATCAATTAAAACCACTCCAGACTTTATCTATGGGAATGAGTGATGATTTCCCGGCTGCCATTGAATGCGGTGCCAATTCCGTAAGGGTTGGATCGGCTATTTTCGGCAGAAGAGATTACTCAAAATAGTATATTTAGGTATGGTTTTTGCTAATAATTGAATCAAAAAATCTAAATTTGCAACTATGCAAAAAATCCTTATTGTAGAAGACGAAAAAGCAATCTCGGGAGTATTACACAGTATTCTTTCTGATGAACTTACCGATTACGAATTTGTTATCGCTGAAGATGGCCTTGAAGGCTACAAACAGATAGAAAAAGAAGATTTCGCATTGGTGATCTCCGATATTAAAATGCCTAAACTTTCAGGAACTGAACTTTTAAAACAGACTATGGTTTTAAAGCCTGAAACTACGTTCATTATGATCTCAGGGCATGCGGATATTGATTCTGCCGTATCTTGTTTAAAGGAAGGTGCATACGACTTCATCTCTAAACCTATTGATATCAACAGGTTAATAACCAGCGTAAAGAACGCTCTAGCTAAAGAAAGTCTGAAACTGGAAAATAAAAGTCTCCAAACTGAAAATAAGACCTTAAAGAAAAAAGTAAACAAAAAATACCAGATGATCGGTGATTCTCCTGCCTTGAAAAAGATTCAGGATATGATCGAAAAGGTAGCTGCTTCTGATGCCCGTGTTCTGATTACAGGACCTAACGGAGCAGGAAAAGAATTGGTAGCCCACGCCATCCACAACCAAAGTGAACGTGCAAGAGGTCCAATGGTGGAGGTAAACTGTGCAGCTATCCCTTCCGAGCTTATTGAGTCTGAACTTTTCGGACACGTAAAAGGATCTTTTACAGGAGCCATTAAAGACAAGCAGGGAAAATTTGAGCAGGCAAACGGAGGCACTATCTTTTTGGATGAGATCGGTGATATGAGTCTTATTGCTCAGGCTAAGGTTTTAAGAGCATTACAGGAAAGCAAGGTTTCTCCTGTAGGAAGTGACAAGGAAATTAAGGTTGATGTAAGAGTAATTGCAGCAACCAATAAAAATATGCAGAAAGAGATTGAGGAAGGAAAATTCAGGGAAGATCTTTATCACAGGCTTTCTGTGATTGAAATCTATGTTCCGCCATTGGATGACAGAAAAGAAGATATCAAATTATTAGTAGAGCACTTTTCCGGTATGATTGCCGATGAACATGGTACTGCCGTGAAAAAATTTGATGATAAAGCAGTTACTGCACTTAAAGATCTTTCATGGACAGGAAACATCAGAGAACTGAGAAATGTTGTGGAAAGATTAATTATTCTTGGCGGAAACACTGTTTCTGAAGAGGATGTTGCAAGTTTTGTAAGGAAATAATTTAATTGAACATTAAATATTTATAAAAATTTGCAGTAAGCCTACTGCAAATTTTTTTTTGACCTTTTTTAAATATTAAACTATATATGAATCATAAAATACTATGAACTTTTTAAACAAAAATTACACGAAAGAGTGTCTGACCCTGGCTCTTCCTGTCATGCTTACGCAGGTTGGGCAGGTCTCGGTGAATCTCTTCGACAATATTATTGTCGGAAAACTTTTAGGAGCGGATGCGCTGGCTTCCGTTTCATTGGGAAATGCTGTATTTTTCTCTGTGTTTGTACTGGCACTGGGATTTTCATTTGCAATACCACCTTTGGTTTCAGAGGCACATTCCAAGGAAGATCACGCAACGATTAATTCGGTCTTCAGCCACGGATTTGTGATCAATATGTTGGTAGGAATTATTTTAATGGCCGTATTGCTTTTAGGAATGCCACTACTCTATCATTCCGGACAGCCGGAAAAGATTATTCCCAATACTGTAGACTTCCTGAGCATTATGGCGATCAGTATGATCCCTTTCATGGCTTTTCAGACGCTTCGTGAGGTTTCTGAAGGTTTATCCTATACCATTGGTGTTACCAAAGCTACAATCATTGCGAACATCATCAATATTGCCCTGAATTATGTTTTCATCAAAGGACTCTGGATCTTCCCTGAAATGGGGGTGAAAGGTTCTGCCTTAGCAACACTGATCTCCAGAATATTCATGGTGGTTTTTCTTTATATTGTATTGGTTAAAGAGAAAAAAACAAGACGATATATCAAAGATTTTTCTTTAAAAATTCAGATTTTCTCCAGAAATATGTTTGATAAAATGGTGAAACTGGGTCTGCCTACGGCTCTACAGATGTTCTTTGAAGTAACTGCTTTTGCGGGAGCTGCATTTATCTGCGGACTGATCTCTGCACATGATATTGCTTCACACCAGATTGCTTTGAGTATGGCTTCATTTACCTTCAATTTATGTGTAGGATTTAGTGTGGCTTCAACCGTAATGATCGGAAGAAAACTTGGTGAACAGAATTTTGTTGAACTGAGAAAAGTCGGGATCAATAACTTGAAAATAGCCTTTATTTTTATGTGCATCTGCGGATTGTTCTTTATTCTCGGAAGAAATATACTGCCTACTTTCTTTACTAAAAAAGAGGAAGTGGAAGTAATTGCTTTAGCTTCAAAATTAATGATCATAGCAGCTTTATTCCAGCTTTCGGACGGGATTCAGGTAACGGCTTTAGGTACACTCAGAGGATTGCAGGATGTGAAAATTCCTTCAATCTATACTTTTATTGCTTATTGGGTGATTACTGTTCCGCTAGGTTATTTCCTGTGTGTTACTTTAAACATGGGAGCTTTCGGAATGTGGATCGCTTTAGGATTAGGGCTTACTGTTTCAGCTGTATTCCTCGTAAAACGGTTTCTGAATATGTCTGCGAAGAGAATTAATCAGGCCGAAAAATAAAACATATCAATAGAATCAACCCGGGAATTACTTCTCCGGGTTTTTTATTACTTCCGAGCCCGTCTATCAAACAATATCATGAAATTACCCGACTCTTTTTCCTAAAATTGTCAGACTTCTCTCTATCCCGTCCAAAACAGCCACATCAGGAAACAATCCCCATTCTTCAAATCCAAAATTTCTGAAAAGTTTGAGACTGGCTTCATTATGGGAGAAGATAAATCCCAGCAGGGTTTTTATTCCCAAATCCGGAGCCTTATCAATGCAGTATTCCATTACCTTTTTCCCATATCCTTTTCCTCTGGAGGATTCACCCATATAAATACTCATTTCAACAGTTCCGTTATAAGCGGGTCTTCCATAAAATGAGGAAAAACTGACCCATCCCACTGTTTCATGGTTTGTATTTTCAATGATCCAAAGTGGCCTTGTTTCGGGATTATGTTCATTAAACCATTCTTTTCTGCTTTCCACAGAAACATTTTCTGTATCGGCGGTCACCATTCTTGAGGGGATGGTAGAATTATATATTTCGACTATTTTTTCTAAATCTTTCAGGTCAGCATTCCTGAATTGCAGCTCTTCCATTTTTATTTATTTCTCTGCAAAAATAAGAAGCATAAGGCTTTTACCGGCAGAATTTGGAGAATAATTATAATTTATCTTTTAAACCCGTTTGTAAATATTACTTTTCCAGGTTTTTCAAGGTCCTGTTCAGGCTCCTTACGGTAATCCCCAGATAAGCAGCCATATCTTCTTTTGAAATCTCAATTTCCTGCCGGGTTTGAAGCTTGAGAAGCTGGGATAAAGTATGTTCTGCGGCATACAGCTGCTGATAAGATGCTCTTTTTGAAGTATTGACAATACGTTCGGCGAATACATCCAACAAATGATTATTCAATAAGAGATCAGTTTTAATCAAAGATTTGAAATAAGGTATGGATACTGCATAAACAGTGGTATCCGTTATCGCTTCAATACTACAAAGACAGGGAATATTCCTGATCAGTTCTATTTCCCCGATGATCTCTCCTTTTCCCAGAAACTCAACAATATATTCTTTGTCATTTTCTTCAACTAAAAAACATTTGGTAATACCTTCTTTAATCAGCATTATTTTAGAAGGTTTTTCATTTTGTGTAAATATCCTTTCACCTTTGAAGAAGGATCTTATGACAATATCTTCTTTACGCTCTTCATTTTTGTAAAGGTTTTCTATATAGTTTAAAAACAGCTGATTGGTCCGTAACATATCTTATCCGGGACAAATGTCCTTTTCTGATTGAATTTTTATACTGAATTTTGCAGGAAGAAAAATACGAAAGTAAAATGAATAATCACATAACGACAATTGCCTTTGATGCGGATGATACGCTTTGGATCAATGAACCTTATTTTCAGGAAGCAGAAAAGGAGTTCTGTATGCTTCTTGAAGATTATCTTCCGCAGCATTCCGTCTCTCAGGAATTATTTAAGACCGAAATGCAGAATCTTCACCTCTATGGTTACGGTGTAAAAGGTTTTATGCTTTGTATGGTAGAAACGGTGAGCAGAATCTCCGGCGGTACAGCATCCATGCAGTTAATCAACAGAACTATTGAAATTGGCCAGGAGTTGCTGCAAAAACCAATAGAATTATTGGATGGTGTTACTGAAACTTTGGATACTTTAAAAGGAAAATACAGGCTGGTAGTAGCCACAAAAGGAGATTTGCTGGATCAGGAACGTAAACTTAAAAATTCAGGGCTGCAGGAATACTTTCATCATATAGAAATTATGAGTGACAAGAAGGAAAGTGATTACCAAAAACTCCTTAAACATCTGGACTGTAAGCCTGAACATTTTCTGATGCTTGGAAATTCAATAAAATCAGATATTCTTCCTGTATTGGAGACCGGTGGTTTTGCAGCTCATATTCCTTATCATATAACCTGGACTCATGAGCAGCATGAGCATCATCTGGAACATGAGAATTTTATGGAGCTGAAAAGTATTGATGAAATACTGAAATATTTATAAAAAAACTCGTCCTGACGGACGAGTTTTTTATTTGGTTTATTTCTTCAAACACTTCTCAAGGAACTGATCCTGTTCCCATAAAAGGTGCAGAATATTCTCTTTAGCAGCATAACCATGAGCTTCTTTCGGAAGTAGAACCATTTTTACAGGAGCTCCCAGATTTTTCAGAGCCTGGAAATATCTTTCCGTCTGCAAAGTAAAAGTTCCCGGATTATTGTCAGCATCACCATGAACCAGAAGTAATGGAGTTTTCATTTTATCTGCATTCATAAACGGTGACATCGTGTTATAAATTTCCGGAACATCCCAATAATTTCTCTGTTCGCTCTGAAATCCAAACGGCGTTAAGGTTCTGTTATAAGCCCCACTTCTTGCAATACCACAAGCATAATCCTTGGAATGGGTTAAAAGATTAGCTGTCATAAATGCACCATATGAATGCCCTCCGACCGCTACTTTTGTTCTGTCAATATATCCTAATTTATCTACCGCATCTATAGCTGCTCTTCCGTTTGCTACCAATTGCAGAATAAAAGTGTCATTAGGTTCTGTTTTTCCTTCTCCGATGATCGGGAATGCAGCATCATCCAGTACAGCGTAACCTTTCGTTGTCCAGTATACAAAAGATCCGTAATACGGGAATGTAAAGTCGTTCGGATTCTGGGTATTCTGGCCTGCTGTGTTTTTATCCTTGTATTCCGTAGGATAAGCCCAGATCAGTAACGGAAGCTTTTCTTTTTTAGCTTTTCTGTCATAATTGGCAGGCAGATAAAGGGTTCCTGTTAAAGTAACTCCGTCATTCCTTTTGTATGTGATTACTTCTTTATAAACATCTTTAATGCTTTCAAAAGGATTTGCAAAATTGGTAACAGCCTCCGCTTTGTTGGATTTGATATTCTTCTTAAAGTAATTCGGATACATGCTGGAAGATTGCTGAGTTGTTAAAATCTCCCCTTTTGAAGGATTAAGGATATCAATAATCTCTTCTTTGACATTTTTAATATTAGAAGTGTAGAGTCTTTTCTTTTTAAGTGACTTTACATCCATTTCATCTATAAAAGGATGTTGCCCGTCTTTTGTAAATCCGTCACCAATCAGGTATGCCTTTTCTCCTTTCATATCAATAACTGTTCTGCCGTACTGATTTTTCGCTGTATTAAAATTTCCCGGATCGCTGTAAACATCCTGATAATTCCTGTCATCAAAAACTTTTGATTCTCCGTTATTAAGATCTACAAGGAAAGATTTGGTATTTCTGGTATCATACCAGCCTTCAGAAACTATGGCATAATGATCATTCGTCCAGCTTACTCCTTCATATCTCTGCTTTGTTTTAAAGAAGGATTTCGGAGCAGCAGTAAATGGTGCTTCCCATGTAAAGATCTCGTCTCTGTATTCGGCTGTTTTAGACTGATCTCCTCCGTCCAATGCTTCAGCAAATACCAAAGTAGCAGGAGCATCGCTTCTCCAGCCCATACTTCTTTTTCCGGTTCTTACCGATGAAAATCCTTTCGGCATTATTTCATTCAGAGGAACATCGTTTACAACTTTTACAGCATTTCCTTTCATATCATATACAGTAGTCGTCAAAGGAAATCTGCTTAAAGGAACAATATATGAAAACGGTTTTTTGATTACGGTGGTCATCAAATAGTTTCCGTCCGGAGAAAAGCTTAAACCGGAATACATATCCTGCTCTTTTACTTTTTTAAGGTTTCCGTTCAGATCTGCGTTATAAATTTCAGAAGCAGTAAGAACCTCAAAGTTTTTTTCATCCTGAGGATTCTTCAATAGATCCTGATAGGTTCTGTTCTGCGAAACTTTACCATCAGCTGTAGAGACAATCGGCCCTGTCGGAAGATCTTTGCTGGCATCAATCAGGGCAGGTCTGTTCGGGATAAGTGTTCTGATCAGAAGACTTTGAGAATCATTATACCATGTATAAGGCATTCCCAGATTGGCATTCAGGTTATCTCCCGTAATTTTTTTGGCAGAGGCAGTTTCAAGATTTACTATCCAAAGTTCAACTCCTTTATCTGTTGTATTGGTAAACGCCAGTGTTTTTTCGTCCGGCGAAAATGAGATATAAGTAATTTTAGCATTGGAAGGCAGGTTTTTTACCTGAACCTCACTTTTATCATTGATCTTCCTGATCTTCAGATTATTGGAATAAGTAACACTGCTTGAAATATTGGTAACCGGATTAATTCTTAAACCTCCAAGCTTCATTTCCTGCTGGTTAAGGTCTTCAAGGGTTTTATACGTAGGACGGTAAGTGAAAACCACCCAGTCTTTTTTGCTGTTCATCAGAACGCTTGGGGGTCTTTCGTAATCTGCCAGTTTCAAAATTTCAGCAGAAGGTTTTTGATAAGTGATATTCTCCTGTGCATCATAGAAATTGAGAAATGCCAGAAGGCAAATTGTCAGTTTTATCTTCATATAAATTCGTTTTCTACGAATGTAGTGATTTTCGGGTATAATTAAAACTGATAATTTTACTCTCCTCTGTTGTGATATAATTAAATAACTCTATATTAGTAAAATCTAAAAAATCTAAAATATTTATTATGAAAAATCTAAAAAAATTATCTAAAAGAGATTTAAAAACAATCATTGGAGGAGGAGCTCCATCATGCCCTACCGGATATAAACCATGTGTAGCAGGTGAAGATGACAACGGAGGAATCATATGGACCTGTATCTGGTCATCACTGCCTTGTAACCCATAATAAAAATAAAAAAGAGCATTATTTCTAATGCTCTTTTTATTTTATCTGAACCGGACTACCAATCCGAAGCTCTTTTTCTTTTCTCGATCATATGATCTACCGATATTTTCCCTGCTCCAAAAGCCATAAGAAGAAGATAAACGGACATATAGATAAGGCTCATTTCTCTTTTCTCAAAAGGATCCGCTCCATGAACTACAAAAGCAGCAATAACCATGGTAAAGATAAGAAAGCCTAAAGAGACCCTGGTAAAAAGCCCTAATATAAGAAGTATTGAGCAGACAAATTCAGCGATAACAGTAAGAACAAGGGTAACCAAAGGTCCTAATCCTATAAAATCAAAAAACTCAATTTTACCGCCTTCCAACAGCATCTGAAGCTTCGGAAAACCGTGAGAAAGCATCGCAAAACCTACAAATACTCTCACAACCAATAAAATAATATCTTTAGGTACTGAGCTGGAATTTGACTGAAAATAGTTCATTTAATCAAAATTTAGACTAAAGTTAATAAAAATCTTTTAATAGAACGGTATTCAGGCATTTTTAGTTTATCTGTATCCGAAATTTTTCAGATCTCTGTCATTTTTACGCCAGTCTTTTTTCACTTTTACAAAAAGGTTCAGATGGATTTTCTTCGAAAAGAATTTTTCCAGATCCAGTCTGGCTTCTGTTCCCACTTTTTTGATAGCTTCTCCTTTATGGCCAATGATAATTCCCTTTTGGGTATCTCTTTCCACATAAATAATAGAATCGATGAAAATAATCCCTTCTTTTTCTTTGAACTGCTCAGTAACGACCTCTACAGAATAAGGAATTTCTTTCTCGTAGTTTAAAAGGATTTTTTCACGGATCGCCTCGTTTACGAAAAATCTTTCCGGCTTATCCGTGTATTGTTCTTTGTCATAATAAGGTGGATTCTCCGGTAACAAAGATCTTAATTTGGGAAGAATGATGTCAGTATTGAAAGCATTCAGGGCAGAAATAGGCAGAATTTCAGCTTTTGGAATCCTGTTGTGCCAATCTTCTACCAGCTTTTCAAGTCCTTCCTGTGTGGTCTGATCTACTTTATTCAATAGAAGCAAAACAGGAACCGGGATCTTGTTCAGTTTATCAATTAAAAATTCTGAAGGTTCAGCTTTATCTGTAACGTCTACAATAAACAAAAATACATCGGCATCCTGTAAAGAGTCCTTTACAAAATCCATCATTTTTTCCTGAAGACCATATTTTGCATCTAAAACTCCGGGAGTATCTGAAAATACGATCTGCAAATCATCTTCATTATAAATTCCAAAAATCCTGTGGCGTGTTGTCTGTGCTTTTTGTGTTACGATAGCCAGCTTCTCCCCCATTAATTGGTTTAATAAGGTAGATTTTCCGGCATTCGGTTTTCCGACTATGTTTACGAATCCTGCTTTGTGCATATAATAATTTTTAGGCTCAATATTGAACCGGGCTGCAAAGTTAGTGAAAACAAAATTTAATTGGGTTTCGTTTCTGTGAAAAGTAAGTACAGGCTTTGAAAAAGTAATATATTTATACCAAAATTGATCTATGACTGAAGCCGAAAAACATTTTGAAGAATTAGCGGCAGAAATCCCGGAAGCACAAAAGGGAAAAATGTTTGGGGCTCTTTGTCTGAAAGCTCCCAACGGCAAAGCATTCTTATTATTAAAAAATGAAAATATTGCAATAAAACTTAGTGGACCAGTTTTAGAAGAAGCCTTAGATTTGAGTGGTTCTGCCATCTTTGAACCGTCAGAAGGAAAAAAGATGAACGGATGGGTTCAGATACCGGCTGAACATCAAAGCCAATGGAAAAATTTTGCTCAGGCAGCATTGGCAGAAGTGGAAAAAACAGAAAAGAAATCCTCAAAAAGTAAGTAGTATTTTTGTATTAAACTTGTATTGCATACTTTAAAACCGATACTTTTGACATTATAATTCTCTGTATGGATATAGACGAAATTCTTGACCGTATTTATGTACTTCCGGAAGCATCCAAAACTTCTTTAAAAAATCATATCACAGAAATATCGCATCCGAAATATTTCTGCCTTATGGAAGCAGATAAAATTATTCCGCATATTTATTTTATCCGGAAAGGTATTGTACGTGCCTATGCTTCCACAGCTGATAATGATATTACATTCTGGTTCGGCAGCGAAGGTGAAACCATAGTTTCCATGAAGAGTTATGTGGAAGACAGGCCCGGTTATGAGAGTATTGAGCTTTTAGAAGACTGTGATCTGTATATTCTGGAAACAGAAAGTCTGAGAAAGCTTTTCAACGAAGATATCCATATTGCCAACTGGGGAAGGAAATTTGCAGAAAGGGAACTTGTGAAAACGGAAGAACTGATTATTTCAAGACAATTCAAAACATCTCTGGAACGCTACAAAGATCTGATGACCAACAAATCTGACCTTCTGAAAAGAGTTCAGTTAGGACATATTGCCTCCTATCTTGGAATTACACAGGTAAGTCTCAGCAGAATCCGGGCAGATATAAAATAAATTCATTTTTTAACAATTGTAAAATTCTGTTTCCTTTCAAATCCTGAAATTTGCGGTAGAGAAAATTAAAAAAAATGAATTGGATTATTTTAATCATCGCCGGGTTATTTGAAGTTGCCTTTGCATCCTGTCTGGGAAAAGCAAAAGAAACATCAGGATCCGAGATGTACTATTGGTATGCAGGTTTCCTGGTAACCATGACGATCAGTATGGTACTGTTGATCAAAGCTACTCAAACACTCCCAATTGGAACAGCTTATGCGGTATGGACAGGAATAGGAGCTGTAGGAACGGCTCTAATGGGGATTTTCTTTTTTAAAGATCCTGTAAGCTTCTGGAGAATATTCTTCATTGTAACCTTAATCGGTTCTGTGGTAGGATTGAAATCTGTTTCTCACTAAGATCAAAAACAACTTCTATCTATATTAAATGACCCTGTTTTCAGATCTGAAAACAGGGTTATTGTTTTTATTTTTTGAAAACTACAGGTAAGATTTCGTTTCGTCTTAATCCGTATTTTCTGATTTCTTCTTCTGAAAAATTCTGGGAATAGAAATTGGGTTCTGTTTCAAAACCTGCTTTTCTCAAACGGTCGAAATAATCCATTCCGTACCATCTGACATGGTCATACTGCCCAAAGTGTTTCTGGCGTTCTTTGGGATCTGTAATGGAAAAATCTTCATAGGTTTTCTCCATAGAATTTCTCATCGGAACCTGTAGAATTCCCCAGCCTCCCGGTTTCATCACTCTGTAAAGCTCGCTCATAGCCTTTGCATCATCTTCGATATGTTCCAGAACGTGGTTGCAAAATACAATATCAAAGCTGTTATCTTCAAAAGGTAAGTCTAAGATGTCTGCTTTCACGTCTACAATAGGAGAAAAAAGGTCTGCAGAAATATAATTCAGATTTTTCATCATCTTAAATTTTCTCAGGAATTCCTGCTCGGGAGCAATATGCAGAACTTTGGCATTTTTAATAAAAAAATCGGTCTCATTCTGAAGATAAAGCCACATCTGGCGGTGCCTTTCAAGGCTCAGCGTTCCGGGGGAAAGTGCATTTTCTCTTTGCTTTCCATAGCCGTAAGGAAGGAATTTCCGGTAAGATCTCCCGTCGATAGGATCATAAAATTCATCTCCTTTGAAAAGCCGGTAAATAAGCGGCCTCGCCCAGATACTCATTTTAATAAGCATTGGGCGAGGTATTTTATTAAGTAAAAGTTTAGTTACTTTTTTCATTAAAAATCCAGTTGGAATGGCTTTTCTTCATCACTTACGATGCCTAAAGCTTCATAAACATATTTAAATGTAGAAAGCAGTACAGGTTTCCCGTTGATCACAGCTACATCATGCTCAAAGTGTGCAGAAGGCAGATTATCCAAAGTAGTTACCGTCCATCCGTCGTTATGGAATTTCACTTTTTCTGTACCCATATTTACCATTGGTTCAATAGCAATGGCAAGCCCGTCTTTGATTACTTTTCCGCTTCCCTGTCTTCCGTAATTCGGCACTTGAGGATCTTCATGCATCTGTCTTCCAAGACCGTGTCCTACAAGCTCTTTTACTACACCATAGCCTTCTTTTTCACAATGCGCCTGGATTGCATAGGAAATATCTCCTATTCTTTTTTCTCTTACACACTGTGCAATTCCTTTGTAAAGAGATTCTTTGGTTACCTGAAGCAGTTTTTTAACTTCAGGCTTTACTTCCCCGATTTCAAATGTGTAGGCATGATCTCCTACAAATCCATTAAGAATAACTCCACAGTCTACGGAAAGAATATCTCCTTCTTTAATAATATCGTTATTGGGAAAACCATGAACAACCTGCTCGTTCGGAGAAATACATAAAGAATTCGGGAAGCCGCCATATCCTAAGAAAGCGGGTTCTGCTCCGTGATCTTTAATAAAATCATGAGCCAGCTTATCAAGATACAAAGTATTGATTCCCGGTTTTATTTCTTTTGCAAGCATACCCAGTGTTTTGGAAACCAGGTGTGCACTCTCCTTCATCAAACGGAGTTCTTCTATTGTTTTTAATTGAATCATTGTATTAATTTACCAATGTATAAATGTAACAGTTTAACAATCTTACCAAGATAGTATTGCTATATTGTTATACTGCTCAATTGTTATATTATTTTTTCTACCAGAAAAGTCCTTTTTTCTTTTCTTTTTTTAGTTTTGAATATGCCAGAACTTCTTTTCCTTCTACACGGAATTCTATTCTATCCTGGATAATATTATAAATTTCGCCCCAGCCCGGGAATCCTCCCAAATTCCTGTCATCAATGAACCAGTCTGCATCCAGCTTTCTTGATTGATTGGCAGAATCGAAAACCTCTCCCTCAAAACTTGAGTTGACAGCATAAAACTCCACACCGTTATTTCTGCAGAATTCTACAGCTTCATCTAATGTTTTTCCATGTCTGTATGTCCAAAGGATTAATCTGTATCCTTCTGCCTGAAGTTTTTTTAAGGTTTCGAAAGCGAAAATTTTTGCTTTTCCAATTGCCGGATATGCATCATCAACGATAGTTCCGTCAAAATCAACAGCAATTTTTTTATTATTTAACATTTTGTCTTTTTTTAGCTTTGCAAAGATAAGAAATAAAAAGAGTGCCGAAAACGATGGCACTCTTAAGTTTTATAATTTAGGTAATATAGTACTAACTTTTCACCCAGCTGAACTGAAACTGAAGATCAGGAGTAGAAACCCTGTCTGTAATCTTCTGTAATCTGGCAGGCAGTTTCATTAGATATTCCTGAGCTTTTTCAGCTTTTTCGGTAAGTCCTTTTACGTGTTCAATCTTCCATTCATCCAACAGGTCTGATAAAATGTTGATATAATCGTTTCCAGTATATACCATACATCTCTGAGCAGCATCTGAGAAGTGTCCCCAAAGCTCTCCTGCTTTCTGTCCGGACTGTCTCATTAAGTGTGCAGGCATAACGATTTTCTTACGCATCATATCTTCGAAAGCAAGAATCATTTCTGATGGATCTATCTCAAGGATTTTGGCAACGAAATGTTTGTAAGCTTTGGCATGTCTGGCTTCGTCTGCGGCAATTACACCACACATTTTAGCCAGTTTCCCGTTTCCGGACTGTTTTGCCAATGTTCCTACTCTACGGTGAGAAATATTTGTAGCTGTTTCCTGGAAGCTTGTATAAATGAAGTTTCTGTATGGGTCCATGCTTGTTCCCAGATCAAAACCGTCGTTGATAAGATATTGAGTCGTGATTTCCACTTCTCTCATGTTTACTCTTCCGCACAGATAAAGATATTTGTTCAAAAGATCTCCGTGTCTGTTTTCTTCGGCAGTCCATGCTCTTACCCAGTTGGCCCAGCCTACTTTTTCTTCCTGGTTGATTCCTTCAACGCCCATTAACCAGGACTCATAGGAAGGTAATGCTTCTTCCGTGATACAGTCTCCTATCAGGGTTACAAAAAGATCGTAAGGCATTTCACGTGCAAAAGTCTGAATTTCTTCCAGGTCATATTTAAAATCTGAGCTTGACGGATCCGGCAGGTAGTCAGAAGGCTGCCATATTTTTTCAATTGGCGTTAAAAATTTATCCAGAAAAGAACTTACTTCCTTTTCCAACATTCCCATTACTTCTTTCCTAACAAGCTTTTGATACATCTTACTTTATAGATTTTAATTTGCAAAGATATGATTTATTTATTATTTGTGGCATAATAACATATGCAACTCATATAATGACTGATATAAATCATACAAAAATACCGCCATCTATATAATAACGACATTTTTCTGCCAATATTATTGAATTTTAACTAACTAAAATATCTCCTGTCATTACTTCAGGAACCTCCACTCCCATTACTTTTAAAATAGTCGGAGCTACATCTCCCAGTTTCCCGGGTTTTAAATTCCACGTATGGTCTTTATCCATCACAATAAATGGTACAAGATTCGTGGAGTGCTGTGTATTTGGTGTACCATCCGGATTAATCATTACATCTGAGTTTCCGTGGTCCGCCAGGATAAATACGGCATATCCATGTTCATAAGCAGCTGTTGCTACTTTTTCAATGCATTTATCTACTGTCTCGGCTGCCTTTACAGCTGCTTCAAAAACTCCTGTATGTCCTACCATATCTGTATTGGCAAAATTCAGACAGATAAAATCGGCAGTTTCATTTTCCAATTCCGGAACAATAGCATTTGTAATATCGTAAGCTGACATTTCAGGCTTAAGATCATATGTAGGAACATCTTTCGGGCTTGGACAAAGCAGTCTTCTTTCCCCGTTAAATTCTTCTTCTCTACCTCCTGAAAAGAAAAACGTAACGTGGGGATATTTTTCTGTTTCAGCAATCCTGATCTGTGTTTTGCCGTTTCTTTCAAGAATTTCCCCCATTGTTTCTTTCAACACTTCTTCATCAAAAACAACCTGTACATTCTGGAAGGTTTTATCATAGTTTGTTAAAGTGATATAATGAAGGTTCAGCTTACGCATAAAGAAGTCTGGGAAATCTTTCTGGGAAAGAACTTCTGTAATTTCCCGGCCTCTGTCTGTACGGAAATTGAAGCAGATCACCACATCGTTATCTATAATTTTAGCTACGGGAACTACATTTCCTGTTTCTGTTGTTTTAACCAGAATAATTGGTTTTAAGAATTCATCGGTTACATTGTTATCGTAGGAATCTTTAATAGCGGCAAGTGCGTCCGTAGTCTCCAGTCCTATTCCTTCTACCATAGCATCATATGCCAGTTTTACACGCTCCCATCTTTTATCACGGTCCATTGCATAGTACCTCCCGGTAACGGTTGCCAGTTTGCCGACTGTAGCCTGCATATGGTTCTGAAGTTCTTCTATAAAACCTAATCCTGAGTGCGGATCACAGTCTCTTCCGTCTGTAAAGGCATGTACAAAAACATTTTCATTCAATCCGAATTCATGGGCAGCAGTTAACAGACCTTTTAAGTGGTTGATATGTGAGTGTACCCCTCCATTGGAAACCAATCCTATAAAGTGTAATTTTTTATTTTCTCTTTTAGCATACTCGAACGCATCCTGAATAACCTGTTGCTGTCCCAGCGTACCATTTTCAACTGCCATATTCAGCTTTACAAGGTTCTGATAAACAACCCTTCCGGCTCCTAAATTCATATGTCCTACTTCAGAATTTCCCATCTGTCCTGCAGGAAGTCCTACGGCAAGACCGCTGGCTTCAAGGGTTGTATGTGGAAATTTCTGATAACAGCTGTCTATAAATGGAGTATTTGCTTTGTCTAGTGCAGAAACCTCAGGATTTGTTCCCAATCCCCATCCGTCAAGGATTGCTAATATTGCTTTTTTTGACATTTTTTATAACTTTTTTGTTATACAAATTTACCTAATTTCCGATGAATGAAAGAATTTGAAAGGTTTATTTTCAAAACATTCATCCGGGAATAAATTAATTAACTAAAAGCACTGTAAAAGCTTTAATCCTTTCATGATATTTTGTTATATATAAATTTTATTCTTCCTATACTATTAAAAAACTGCCGCAGAGATACGGCAGTTTACAAGATTCATAAAATCTTACATTAAGAATAGTCAAATATCTATCTTCTATATCTAAAAGTTTTACCCCTAACCTGATTTTGAGGGAATATCATTTGTGAATTTAGAACCTAAACTACGTGCTAAAGTGTTAAGTCAGGGGATAAAACAATGTATTATTTCTAGTTTGGCCTCATTCTGGGCATTGCTGTACTATCATTATGTGTTATTAAATATCTATAAGTTAAAGAGGATCAGCATTGTATTTATTCCCACTTGTGTGGACAATCTACTTTGGGAGCCTATATTATTAAAATCAAAAACCACTCTGTTTATTTAGCCAGATTCTCGATTTGTGTTAACTTGAAAATCTTGATGCAAATTTGAATTATTTGATATATTCTCTCAAAAAAACAGATATCACATAGATATTACATTATATTAAATAATTGATTTTCAATAACAAATAATTAAAACAGCACTAGAATAACAATTATTTCTACTTTACCCGGAATATCAAAGAAAATAGGAATTATAGTACATTATCCTGTATTTAACATTATTAATTAAAAAAATGGCCGGGAAATAACGAGCCCCGGCCAAGTTTAGAAATGAGGTACTTATATTTTAATCAATATTCTATTTTAGTTTTGAAAATTATTCCTTTTTTAATTTTGAAACAGCTTTTTTAAGCTCTTCTATTTCCTTCTGCTGCTCTTGTATAGCATTCACCAGAATTTTTGTAAGTGCACTTTCGTCCAGTTCTCTTTTATCTTTCAGTCCGCTTTTTGCACTGTCATCAATTACATTGATCATATAAGGAGCTACTTTTTCCACATCCTGTGCTATGAAGCCTACATACTGTTTGTTAAGATCCTCATATCCTGATTTCTCATTATATTTGTAAGTGACAGGTTTTAATTGGTTAATAACATTTAAACCGTCTTTAAAATCTGCAATATCCTTTTTAACCCTTCTGTCCGAAAAAGTACCCCAGCTTCCACCTCCCGGCTTATCTGCTGTACCATTTACAGAAAGTAAAGAAGTTGGAGAATCCGTCCCAATTCCAAGTGATCCCTTATTTGTGATCCTCATACGCTCCAGATAATGACCTCCCTGCGAAACTCCAAAAAAGAAGTCTTCATTGGTATTTGTACCATTACGTAAAGATCCAATCCCCCAGTTGGCTCCCAGTGCATTAGGCCCATTATTTGCAAAACCAATAAGAGCAAAATTACCGGCTGCCGCAGTGGCAGTATTTCTAACAGAAAATATAGGATAATCAATACCACCATTAGAAGCGTCTATCAAAGTATATCTGTTATTAACATATTCCGTTGCCACAACGTGAAATCTGTTCTCCGGTGTGCTTGTATTAATGCCGACATATCCATTGTCTTTAATTCTCATACGTTCAACATACTCATTATTGATCGGAGAATTACCAAAATAGAAATCTTCATTGGTATTAGCCTGATTACGGATTGATCCGATTCCCCAGCTTGCACCCAGTCCATTAGTCCCATTATTTGTGAACCCTAAAAGAGAAAAATTACCTGCCGCTACAGGGGAAGTATTTCTCAATGCTAATATAGGATACTTACCATTGCTGTTGGCAGCATCTATTAAGGTATACCTGTTATTAACACTTTCTGTTGTTACAATATGAAATCTGTTTTCCGGTGTGCTTGTATTAACACCAATATACCCATTGGATGCAATTCTCATCCGTTCAACATACTCATTATTGATCTGAGAGTTACCAAAATAGAAATCTTCATTGCTATTAGTCTGATTACGGATTGATCCGATTCCCCAGGTTGCACCAAATCCGTTAGTTCCATTATTTGTAAAACCTAAAAGAGAAAAATTACCTGCCGCTACAGGGGAGGTATTTCTCAATGCTAATATAGGATACTTACCATTGCTGTTGGCAGCATCTATTAAGGTATACCTGTTATTAACACTTTCTGTTGTTACAATATGAAATCTGTTTTCCGGCGTACTTGTATTAACACCAATATACCCATTGGATGCAATTCTCATCCGTTCAACATACTCATTATTGATCTGAGAATTACCAAAATAGAAATCTTCATTGCTATTAGTCTGATTACGGATTGATCCGATTCCCCAGGTTGCACCAAATCCGTTAGTTCCATTATTTGTAAAACCTAAAAGAGAAAAATTACCTGCCGCTATAGGGGAAGTATTTCTCAATGCTAATATAGGATACTTACCATTGCTGTTGGCAGCGTCTATTAGCGTATACCTGTTATTCACCGAATTGGTTGCCACTACCTGAAACTTATTTTCCGGCACCGTGGTTCCCAGACCAAAATTCCCGTTTGCCTTCAGTACCATGTCATTAAGCTGTTGAGTACCTGAAGGAGTACCGGATGCAGGGTTGTCTTTTGCCCCGTCTACATGAAAAGATCCCTGAGGGTTTGATGTGTGGATACCAATTTGTGAATAGGCAAATACCGGTAGTAATAGCATTGATGCCATTAACGAAACTCTGTTTTTCATTTTCGAAATTGTTTTGTGTTTATAGAATTATTAGGTTTTGTACAAACCTTTGTACAAAATTTATTATAAGAGCAGCCTGTTTATTTAACTGGATCAGTATAAACTTCTGTTTGTGGATATAAAAGAAATTGAAAATTGTGTTTTTTAATTAAAGCTAATTGAAGGATTATATTAGCTTAGTCTTGTTCGATTTTGAAGGTGTTTCTCAATAGTTCTCCATGTGTTAGTTTACCAGAATAGCGGTATTTTTAAGTACTAATAAAGAAAGTTTTAGCACTCCGGAGTCTTCCGCGAGGCTGTAGTAAATAATTTAAATGTAAAATTTTTGAGAAAACTGGTTTTAATACACTTTTTAGTGAATAATTTAATGTCAATAACATTGATGCTATCAGATGAGTCTTGGTTTTCATTTTTTTTCAAAATTGTTTTTTGGTGTTTACAGAATCATTAAGTCTTGTATCAAGCCTTTTGTATGAAATTCATTATAAGAGCAGATATGTTTGATCTATATAGATCAGTATAAATTTCTGCTCATAACGATGAAAAGGAATTTGATAAATTGTGTTTTTTACTTGATGAAAATCGTGATGCAAATTTGAAATATTTAACCTGTTTATTCAAAAAAAACACACATTACACAGATATTACTCAATGTTAAAATACTGATTATCAAATCAAAAACATCAGCAATATTCAGGAAATATTACTTCAATCCGTTTTAATTTCCTTTTTTAATGCCTATAAAAAGGTAAAAGAATCTCCCTTTTTATAGGCATCAAAGGCAAAAATAGACGCCTACTCTATTAAACTTCTTTAATTGCCGTTGATATTTTTCATCCAGAGATAAAGATCTTCTTCTGAAGAAATATTTAGTCTCTTTCTCAATCTGTTTTTTCTGGTCTGTATCGACTGAGGCTGAACAAATGTATATGCAGCAATGTCTTTGGAAGAAAAGTTCAGAAATAATAAAGCGCAGAATTTTAATTCGCTATTTTGCAATTGAGGCTGAATTTGTAGTAATCTTGGAAAAAAATCAGGGTAGACTTCCTGAAACCTTGTGAGAAATTCCGGGTCATTGTTTTTAGCCAGCTGAATTACCTGGTCAAAAGCAATATTTAGTTTTTGGCTTAATAACTTGTTTTCTTCATTTTTTACATCAAGAATCCTGTTCTTTTTATTTATTCTGTGATTGGCAAACAGAGCAGTACCCACAGAACAAATAACTCCTGAAAAAACAATATAAAATAAAAAACTGTTCTTCTCTTTCAACGGTTTCTGTTTTTCATCGACAAGAAGGTCAACCGTTTCTTTTAAATTTGATGTTTCCAGCTCTCTAAGACTATCAGTAAGGGCCGTATATTTACTTAAAGATTCTTTTACATTAACAATTTGTCCTGTTTTGTCATATGCTTCGGATATCAGTGAATACAATTCCAGTAATTTTTGGGGATTCTTTACCTTCGTGGCCAGCTCTATTCCTTTCTTATAATTAATAATAGCAGAATCATACTGTTTTTTTGAACTGTTAATCTGTCCCAGAAGTTTATAGGTTACAAATTCATTGTTTCCAAGATCCATTGATAAAGACCGGGCTGATTTTAAATAAAATTCCGTAGAATCTACTTTGGATTGCCTGAATTTTACACCGGCCAAATTCAATAATGCGATCTTCAGGTTTACCTTAAGACATAGATTTAACGTCTTTTGCAGCCTCAGTTCATGAATTGCCTTTTTCCCGTAAAACGTTGCTGAATCATAGTTCTTTTTCTCATTATAGTTCGTAGCCATATCTATCAGAGATAAAGTTCTGATATATGTTCTGGTGGAATCTGTCTTTATATTATTTGATAAGCGTAAATTTTCCTTAAGCTTCTTCAAAGCTTCATCATACATCTTAATTCCAAAATAATTATTACTGTACAATATATTTCTATTGATTTGGTCGGCCTCATCTTCATCGGTATTCTCATTTTGTATTTCCAGCAGTTTCAGATAATAAATGCTTTTTTTATACCTGTTCATTCTGTTGAAAGCATAAGCCAGGTTTACGCTTGCCACAGCTTTACCATGAAAGTAATTGATAGAATTTGCTTCTTCTAATATGGAGAGGTTTTCTTTAATAAAGTTATCTGTATCACTTGCAGTAATAAAGGCTTCAGTGTGTTTTATTCTTTTATCTATGCTTGCAGGTGTTATTTTTTGCTGAGCCAATAGTATACAAGGGAAAAATAAAATAAAAAATTTCATCATTTTATAGTGTTTATTTATGTCCGGAATTAAGAAATAGAATAAAAGCAATAAAGCATTCAACCAATAAGTACTATAAATGGAATTTAAACGATAGAAAACGTTTTATTTTCTCTTTAAATCTTGATTTTGTTGATGTTTTTATTGCTTCCGTCTTAAGCATTAGATTTACCAGGGGCAATGTTATAGATTTAAAAAGAAAAAGTATATTTTAAGGGCTATTACACAGGTATTACATTTACTTTTTTTCATGAAATCTTCCTGTCTTAAGAAAATTTGAATTTTCCGGCAAGAAAGAAGCAAAACACACAAAAACCTAATAATCAACCAGTTTAGCATAAAGACAACAAAAACACTCAAATGTCATATATAGGTACGGTCCATTTCTTTGCCCTGCTAGTCGCAAAGGTGTAACATTGTACAGAATTTTGGGTCGCAATAAATGATCCTTAAACCAATATTACCTTCATCCACTCAAATTTTAAATAAAGCTTTATTAAAACTCAAATGGCACCAGATCTTAAAGAAATTTATATCGGACAACTAATCAGACAAAGAGTTTCAGAATGTGATATTTCTGTGACCAGAATAAGTAAGTTTCTTAAATGCAGGGAAGAAGAAGTTGAAAAAATATATGAAAAAGAGTCTGTGGATGTTGATTTACTCTTAAAGCTGAGCAAATTGCTGGAATATGACTTCTTCAGACTGTATTCACAGCATCTTATTTTGTATTCACCACCTGCATCCGTGGCGTACAACAACAGTAAAACACAGCTCCCCTCTTTCAGAAAAAATATTTATACCAAGGAAATTATCGAATTCATGCTGGATCTTTTAGAAACCAAGCAGAAAACCAAAGCACAAATAATAGAGGAATATGGAATCCCTAAGACAACTCTTTATAAATGGGTAAGCAAATATAAAAAATGAAAAAGTCAGAAAACATGGTTAATACTCCTAACTATAAAAAAATTTATATTGATATTCTGGATAAAAATTATCCTCACAAAATATCTGTATGTCAAACAATATTAAATAAAAAAATGCTTTCTACCCTGGATATTATTACACTGAATAAAATCATTTTCGGAGAGAAAGACAGGGAATCTGTGACCTTCAACCAAAGGCATCGTTCTTACTGTGAAAGAACAATAATAGAAGTTCTTGAATATCAGAAAGAATATAATCTTAATAATACCCAGATTGCTTTAAAATTCAAAATGAGCCGCAACAGTCTTGCAAAGTGGAAGAAAAAATATCTTGTTTAATAGGAGTTCTTCAAGACTAAAAAATATAACCAGAAAAATTAAAGGCCTATCTTCGGAAAGGCCTTTTTTATTTGTTCTTTACTGTAGTCATTAAAATGCTACTTAAAAAAATCTTCAAATTTCATTTTATTAGCTTTGGTATATTCCATTATGTATTGGTCCAGAAAACCGCTTTCTTTAAGGAACAGAAGCGGATCTTCCATGTTAAGGATATCATGAATCGCTTTGTGCTTATCGGACTGTTTATTAAAATAAGCTTCTGAAATTTTATATCCCATCCAGTATCCGAGATCATTGGGGCGGTCATCTTTTTTACTGGTTCCGTAAAGCCAGTCTATATAGTCTTTCTTCTTCAGCACCGTTACAAATTCTCTGCATAATTTATCCGAATTTGTTTCTCCATATTTATAAAACGGACTGTTATTAGTTTCTCCCGATACCAGTTCACTGATAAAATCAGCACTTCCTTCACTCATTATATACTTTAATAAATTATCATTTCCTTTGATATCCTGTTGAAAATGGATTAATTCATGAGAAGCAAGCCCTACAATGCCATCCAGATTCTGAAGGGTTTCTGTCCCGATCATAATTCCGTCTTTGGAAAACGTTCCTCCCGTATTATATCTTCCGTATACAAAATATATAGGTGGAAATTTAGCTTGCGGATACCAATACTTCAATGCACTGTAAATAGCTTTGATCCGTCTTTCCTTTTGATTGAGTCCGGTCAGAACATTCCTGCTTTTCAGATAGTCTTCTTTTCGCTTTTTCACTGTTGAGTACAATGAATCTGCATTGATGATCCTATATTCCGTAAAACCCTTTACTCCCGGAGAACCGTTTTTCATATATTCATCAAAAGGATTTTTGTCTGAAGTCCCCATTTTGTCAAATGCCTTCCAGAAATTATCGGCATCTTTTGTTTCGAATACAGCATTCAGCGGATCACTGGAAAACCCTGACTGCGCATGCATTGTCCCGGAACTCAAAATAGCTGCAGCAAAAAGATGTTTCATTTTAATTTTCATAGTTGAATTTAAGTATATTCAAATCTAAACTAACAAAATAAGAAAATATTATCCGTTCCAAGTAATTTTTAACCTCATCAGTGATCATTTATAAATTATTATTTAATTTTGCTCTATGGATTTACGAGATCAGTTAAAGAACCTTTTTCCTGACCATGAAGAGCAGGATTTTGAAATGCCTAAAGAAGAATTTAAGCAGCAGGAACCTCTGGTGTGCAAATTTGAGAAAAAGGGCAGAAACGGCAAGCCTGTCACAATTGTTGAAGGCTGGGAAGGCAGTGAGGAAGATTTAAAGAAAATCTCAAAAAAAATAAAAACCACCTTGGGAATAGGCGGTTCAGAGAAAGACGGAACGATCATTATTCAGGGCGATAATCGTGATAAAATAATGAATATCCTTAAAGAAATGGGATATAAAACCAAAAGAGTCGGCGGATAGATCTAGAAATAGATCTGGGTTTCCGGCATCAGGTTTTTTAACCGTTCAATCTTGTTTTTTTCTATAGGATTTCCTGTCAGAATAAGGGTCTTCAGTTTTTTCAGCTGTCCTATTTCAACAGGAAGATCTTTCAAATCATTATTGGCCAGATTCATACTGACTATATTTTTCAATCCTTTTATTCTTGGAGATATTTCTGTGATATGGTTGCTGCTTACATTCAAAAACTCCAGGTTTTGTGCTTTGAACAGATTATCCGGAAGTTTTACAATAGCATTCTGCTGTAGTTCCAGATATTTTAATTTTTTAGGAAAAGATAGGTTTCCCAAATCATTGATCTGATTTTCAGACAGATTGAGAAACTTTAAATTTTTGATCTTATATAAACGGTCAGCAATACTACTGATCTGATTACCCTGAAGGTTAATTTCTTCCAATGCAGGAATTTCCATCAGTGCTTCCGGAAAAACATTCAGGTTGTTGGCATCAAAATGTACTGCCTTTAAATTTTGAAGTCTGGCAATATTCGGGTTGATGCTGGTCAGGCTGTTGAGATTCATTGAAAAAGTGTTCAGTTTTTTCAGATTTCCAATTTCATCGGGAATGTATTTGATACTGTTTTCATTCACATTCAAAATTTCCAGCTCAGTCAAACCAAAGATTTCCTGATCCATTTTCTCAAGCTTATTTCCCATGATGTTCAGGAAAAATAAAGAGCTGAGTTTTGAGATCTGTGGAGGAAGATTAAACAGTCCTTTTTCCCTGAAACTCATACTGTAGACTGTCTTTTCACTTTTCAATGCCTCATCAATACTGGTAAATGTAGGATATTTTACAGGGTCTATCTGTGCCCTGATCTGGCATAGAGAAAGAATTGAAATAAATAAAACAAGCTTTTTCATAGAGTAAAAGTTTCGGCGGCGGCTTTGCCGCCGCCGAAACAGATATTAATAATTTATTTCTTTAATAATTTCACTGTCTTCTGAAAACCACCTTCTGCTTCAATATTCAGAACCAGAATACGGGATGATTCCAACTGATGTGTAAAATCAAGATCCAAAGATCTGTTTACTCCGCTGAATTTCTTCGTATAGACAATTTTACCATCCATACTGTATGCAGTTACTGAAACGTCTTTCAATCCTTTTGGTGAATTGACTTTAACAATTCCTGAAGTAGGATTCGGAGCTACATCAACTGTATTTTCTGCATTTTGGTTCTCAATAGTTCCTAATGCTCCGGCTGTTCCCAGATTTTGTTTTAAAGCAATAACAATAGTAGCTGATTTTCCTCTGTAGTCAATAGTGCTTCCCGTTGCATCCACATCTGTAGCAATGGTAGAATCCGGATGCTGGATTGAGAAGAAACCGAATTTATGGTCAGGTGTAAATGTAAGTCCCGTAGGCTCTGATCCTGCCGGCATAGAAGCAAAAAGTCTCACTTTAGGATTAGCCTGTGTATGATCAGGAGCAATTACCCAGATATAATTCTTTCCTCCGTCCTGAAGTACCCAAAGGTTTCCAAGCTCATCAAAAGTAAGATTATCGTTTCCATCACCCCATGCTTCAGATTTCATTCCCTGAGGGGTATTGAAAGAATATGCTGTGGAAGCTCCTCCTGCAAAAGTTTCTACCTGTGAAGCAGTTGTTCCATTATCCTGAAGACGGTATATTTTGTCCAATCCTTTTGCAGTAAAGTAGATCTTTCCATCCAATGGGCTGATATCCACATCTTCTACTCCATTAAATTTCGTTCCCCCTAATGACTGGGCAAGAGCTGTTGTGTTATTCTGATCTGCCTTTAATTTATTCGGAACCTGAACCCATGTTGCTGTAGTGCCTACCGGATCTCCCGCAGCTGTTAATCCCTGATCAAGCTTTAAAACATAAAGATTTCCTGAAGAAAGATCGTTAGGAGTATCCATTACATATTTGTAAACCATGTGAGTTCCGCCGTCTTCTCCATAATAAGCTGTAGTTCCGGCATTATTCACCACTACATTCTCGTGGTTCATAATACCCATCTGCCAAAGTTTTCCTTTAGATCCGTCAGTATTTTTAGAGACAACCTGTGCAGTAGCCGGATCAATTTCCACTAACCATCCGTAATCCTTATACCCATCGTTGTTCACATCATTGGAAGTAACAGACTCTTCTGCTGTAACTACAGTTCCCCAAGGAGTAACTCCCCCTGAACAGTTTCTGATCGTCTGAACTAAACTAGGATCTGAAAAACTTACCGCTCTGGATCTTGTCAGTTGCCAAAGTTTTGTAGTTGCATTATAATTAACCTCAGCCATGGTAACACCTCCGGGATTCGTTTCATGGTTTACAGAAAGATATCCGTTTGTACTGCTTCCTGTCTTGGCAACATAAGCTGTAAAGTCATTCTGACCGCCTACCATTCCGCCTCCTTCAGTATAATTATCACCTTCTTTTAAAATAAGCTGGTATTTATGTTCGGCAGGAATGATCAGTTTATTGGTTTGTGCAGTAGGTACAATTGATGTAAAACAGCTGATATGTGTTCCTGTACATCCCAGAGGTGGTGTAACGGTTGCCGTTGTTTTTAAATAAGCATCAATTCTAAGATCGGAACTGGTCCCCGTTCTGTTATGAAGCTCTACAGAAATCCTGTTGGTTCCGTTTACAAATTTAGATTTCGGAATAGAGAAAATATTATAAACGCTCTCTGCCGCACCATCAATGGTAGTACTTGAAGGAGTGTTGAAAGCAATTGTACCCGCCGGCATATTATCTCTCACTACTTCTACTCCATTAAGATAAACAACAATCCCGTCATCTCTCATCACTCCCAGTTCCATATTATCGGAAAGAGTTGACAGATCTACAGTGAAATCTTTAGCAAAATAAGCTGCTGTAAGACCTGAGCTGATCGTAGTGGTTACAGGATCTCCATATCCAAGAGGTCCGTTTCCTGCTGCCCATGCCGAAATGTCAAATGTCTGGCCTTTCCAGGTATCTGCCAGAGCCTGGTTATTATCTTTATAGCTCCAGGACGAGTTCTTGGTGAATAAGAAAGTCTGTGCCTGTACACTAAATCCGGCAACCATTGCCAATGCCGCAATTGTCAGTAATTTTTTCTTCATTTTCTATTATTTATTAGACCTTGCAAAACTATTTTTTTAGCGCGGCACCTCTGTTAATAGGATTTTAAATATAGAGTGAAGAATATTAATTAATCTATAAGCCAATGTTAAGGGAATTAAATTATTGTTAACTGATTATTTGGGTGGAGGGGTTTGAGGGTTTAGAGCTGGATTGTGTTAATGGAGATTACTCTAAGACTCTCCCACTCTCCGACCCAATAATCACTTTCCTTTACTCACATCCGTCAATGAATTCAGAAAAGCAATAATCTGTTTGATCTCCGTTTTTGTAAGATTCAGTTTGTCAGATGGCAGTGTCTGGTTTTTCATCTTTAAACCAAGGCCTTCTCCTCCGCCTTCATTATAAAAATCGAGAACTTCCTCCAGTGTATTGAAGGCTCCGTTATGAAAATATGGCTTGGTAAGAGCAATATTTCTTACAGTAACAGTCTTGAAAGAGTAATCATAGATCCATGATTTTTCTTTTTTCACAGGGCTGTTTCCTCTTCCCAGGTCAGAATCCAGTTCAATAGGCTGATGATTGATCGGTTTTGCTGTAATCCCTAAAACCTCGGATTCATTCTCATTAAAAAATGGCGGCACAAGTCCTGAAAAATGAGGAGCAAAATGGCATGTTGCACAATTCGCCTTTCCCATAAAAAGATTATACCCTTTCTTAATATCTTCAGAAACTTCTTTTTCGTTTCTCATAAAACGGTCGAAATCGCTGTCAAAAGAATACAGAGAAGCTACATAAGAACTTAAAGCTTTGGAAAAATTCTCTTTATTTATTTTGCCGTCTTTAAAAGCAGTACGGAAAGCTTTTTTGTACTCAGGTTTCGTTTTTAATTTTTTGATGATGTCTTCATAACTGGTATTAAACTCATCATCATTGTAGATTACATGCTCAGCCTGCTGTTCAAGATAAAATGCCCGGAGATCATAGAAAAACCTCTTCGCAAAAACAGCATTGTAAAGTGACGGAGAATTTCTTAAAACAGTTTTTCCTTCCACATTACTCTGGGATTTTACTTTAAGATCTGTAAAAGCATTTTCCTGAAGGTGACAGACAGCACAGCTCATTTTACCGTTTTGACTTAAATTCTGATTATAAAAAATAGATTTTCCTAAACTACGGAGATCTGCATTGTCTTCAGAAGATTTCAGTAATGTATAAAAATATGGATCCAGAAAATCACTGCTGAAAAGATTTTTACTCTTTACATTCCAGCCGGAAAACTCTTTAAGATCATCTTCCCTTCCGTCCCAATTTCCCAATTCTTCATAAAGAGGCTGAATGTATTTTTTGTAAAATTCAATTCTGTCAAAGGTTTCAAAGTCTTTATTATTTGAAAGATATTCTATTCCCCCAGTAAGGATCAGATTGGCTTTCTGAACATTATAATTTTTAAAGTAAGCATCATCGTTAATATACTTTTTAATACCAATAAAGGTATGTACGGCTTCCTCAGAAATATTCAGAGAGCCTGGTGTATCAAATCCTGTAACTCCGAGTGTATAAATTCTTATCAATTCTATTCTTAAAGGCAACGTTTTATTATTTCCCCGGCTTAAACCATTTTTCACAGCACTCAGATAAAAGGCTGAATAGGAATTATACAGAAAATCTGTAATTGTTTTAATCTTTTCTTTTTCATCCCCGGCTTCTTCGGAAAATATAAGCTCATCCAGAACCTGAAGCCCTTCCGGAGGCAATGTATAAGCAGAAGTTCCTGCAGCTTCTATATGAAACAACGGAGCCGCATTAAGATGGGTCTTTGTAAATTCTGGATAATGATAGGCAATATAAAACTCAATTTCCTTAAATGAATTTCTTGTATTGCTTAGGGAATTTCTAAGCTCTTCAATGGTAATCCGGTCTTCTGAGAATCTATGTACATCTGATTTTAATTGTTCAAGCCTGTTTTTAAAATCTGACAAACCTTTGTTGACAAAAGTATTCTCACTTTCTTTTCCTTTATCAACAGGGCTAAAAGACATGACAGCCAAACCTATCAACACAATCACAGCAAACAGCGGATATAATCTCATGAATTTTTAGCGGCAAAACTACTGCTCCGATGTTATCATAAGTTTAACGGCAGATTAAAAAATGTTTATGATTTCAGGTAAAATATTTTTATTAATTTTAAACCCCGAAATCAAATTCATTATACTTAAGAACGGCTGATTTCTAAAAGCCGGGTTTAAAAATGATGACGTAAGATATTGGGAGAGGATTTTAAACACCATTTTAGCAAACTAAAACAAAATATGATCATGAAAACAAAAGTATTTTTTGCTTTTGCAGCAAGTTTCCTTTCAATCTGTACATTTTCGCAGAAAAAGAAAGAAATGGCCGTATATGCAGAGAAAAAAGGGAATGATTATTACCTGATACGTCTGGAAGAAGACAAACAGATCCCAAATGTTTATGTCTATTCCAACGGAGTGACAAAACCTTATAAAAATTATACAGATCTCAAAGATATCGTAATGGATTTTCCCGGCATGATGGAATCCAATAATTCTACCAAAGAAGAAATGGTTTCCGTTCTTAAAAAGGGAGATAAATTCTATGAGATCACCACCCAAAGGAAAGATCCGAAAAACTTTGAAAAGACGGTTGTTACCGTTTATGAAATTTTTCAGGGGCAGAAAAGAATTGTAGAAGAATATGATACCATCTACGATCTTGCCGGATCGCCCTATAAAGATGCTATTTTCATTAATTAAAAATAAAAAAATATAAATTATGCTAAATAAACTTGCTGCCTCGGAGTTGGTACTGAATGATGACGGAAGTGTATACCACTTAAACCTTTTACCTGAAGATATTGCTGATAAGATCATCCTTGTGGGAGATCCTGACAGAGTGGCAAAAGTTTCGAAATATTTTGACAAAGTAGAGATCAAAAAAAATAAAAGAGAGTTCTACACGCATACCGGAACACTCCGCGGTGAAAGAATCACCGTAATGTCTACAGGTATCGGAACGGAGAACATTGACATCGTGATGAACGAACTTGATGCTTTGGTTAATATTGATCTTAAAAACAAAGAATTCAAAACGGAACATAAAGCCCTTGAACTATTCCGTATGGGAACCTGTGGAAGTGTAAATCCTGATGTACAGGTAGACAATATGCTGGTAACCCAGAATGTTGTAGGTCTGGACGGACTGATGCATTTCTATCAGGACTACAATTTTGAAAATGAGTTTTCAAAAAACTTTATGGAGAAATTCCCATATGAAAGAATCAAACCTATGCTTTATTTCTCCGACTGGGCAGAAGAAATGGGTGAATATTATAAAGATGCCAAATACCATGGAAATACAGCTACTTTCCCGGGATTTTATGCTCCACAGGGAAGACAGCTTCGTTTAAAAGCAGTTGATGATAAGTTCCTGGAAACATTGAACGACCTTGGAATTACAAATTTTGAAATGGAAACCTCAGCAATTTATGCTCTTTCAAAATTATTAGGCCACAAAGCAATTACAGTAAACAACGTTATAGCCAACAGAAGACGTGGAGAATTCTCTGCAGACCACCATGCTTCTGAGAAAAATCTTATTGATTGGGTACTGGAAAGAATCATCAAGTAAAGATATAATACAAACATCTGCATGACCTGCTAATCTGTGAGTGAAAATTTAATTTCTTGTAGATTAGTAGGTCATTTGTTTTGGAATAAGTTTAATGAAACTCACATGGATTGGGATAATTAAAAACAAAATCCAGTTCTGCTACTAATTTTGAAGATAAAATTATTTTCCCCTCACCTGCAATTTTCTCAGGAGAAGGTAAATTTGTCTGAGCATTGATAACCTGCGCTTTTGATGGATGCTGAGGTGCTGCTACATTGTACAGTTTTCCTTCTGAGCATCTTTCGGTCATTCTCTCAATCACCCTGCATATATCTTCATAATGAATATGATTTACAGGGGCTTCCGGATTGGAAACAGCATAGTTTTTAAGAAGCCTGTTGTCTCCCATTAATCCTGCTAATCTCAGAATATTAACCTGAGGATATTTATTTTTGATCATTCTCTCCCCCGGAACATTATCTGAAGAAAGACTTTCTTCTGTATATTCTCCCGGACCGTCAGGATATACACCCGTAGAACTCATAACAAACATCTGACCTTTAAAATCACCAATAAAAGACAGCAAATTCTGTATCCGGTTATATAATGCACTTACACAACAGCTTTTTCCGGAAAGGGGGATCGTAATAATCAGGATATCCATATCTTTAATATCGGTCCACTGTGCAATTTTTTCTTCCAATTGAAAATCCGGGAAACTGGCAACAGAAGTATTAAAACCTCTAGAATTAAACTCTTCCGCTTTATCTTTTGTAGTTACTGTACTATATATCCTGTATTGTTTCGACATTGAATCTGCAATTCTTGATCCCAGCCAGCCACAACCTACAATTCCTGTTTTCTTCATAAATTTCTGATATCTGCATTAATATGGTTCAGACTTTTTTACCATTTTGATAAAAGGAGTAATTATCATGCAAAATTAACTATTTATTCTATGTGATATGAATAGAAAAATTACTTTATGGCTGTAAAAGCAGCTCTTTTCAGATAAAATGAAAACACCCTAACAATTGTTAGTAGTAAAACTACGACAAAAACCGAAATTAGCCTTCGATTTTTTCCTATTTGTCTCATTGCTGCTTATATTTGTTTCACATGAATGTGATTTTAAAACATCCATTATACATCTGTAATACAGAATATTAAACTCATGATAATAAAATGTTAATTATATTTTAAAATTAAAAAATATTGAAAACATTTCCCGATAATGAAATGAAAACAGAGCGATAATTTCCTCACAAAAGATACTATCCTGTTCACATTGAATAACAGTATTTTAATCTGCAGTGAGTAGTAAGAATGACACAACGCAGTCCTTATACCGGCTGCAGCTTATATACAACCCAGAAAAAATATGTTATGTTTCAGGACAGCAAATCATCAAAGAACCAGATTTCAAAATCTAAAAAAGCTTTGGACAGTATAGAACCTGCAGATTTAGGGGCAGGTAAAGACTTACAAAAAAAAGCTGATAAAATAAAAATGACAGTGCAAACAGCCGGGCAGGCTCTCTCCTATGCTGACAATTTCATGAACCAGGCTGCACAGCCTAATACCGCTCTGGTTTCTGAAAATAAAATCTGGAGCGAACAGCCTACTTCCAAAATACACAATGCAGGATCAATCCCTACAAGTGAACTTCTGGGGATTAATCGCGTGATCAAGCTGGAAATCATTATTGAAGGTAAAATAATAAAGCATTTTAAACATTTCAAACTGACTCAGAGTGCCGTTAAACACCATGAATTTGATCTTACGCTCGCTCATGATGCTTTAGGAGGCCCTGAAAATCATAATCTGGAACAGGCTCAGAATTTTCTGGGCAAGAGAATGACAGTAGTATTCAAATATAAAGATGTTGAGGAAAGCCCCGAAAGAAATTTTGTGGGTGTAATTACAGAAGTTGGATTCAGCCAGGACAAAGGCAGTCTGGGAAATATTGTTCTTTCCGGAAACAGTCCTACAGTGCTTCTTGATGCGGCCCCGCATATTCAAAGTTTCGGGGGAGTACAGGAAATCAGCCTGAACAGTATTGCCGACTGGGTTATTAAGGAAGGACTCGGTTCCAATAAATTCGATTTCAGGGTAGATTCCCAGCACGGAAATGTTTCCTACAGTTCACAATATGAGGAAACCCATTACAATTATCTTGCAAGAATAGCAGAAGCTTACGGTGAACAGTTTTATTATGACGGTGAAGTCCTTCATTTCGGAAAACTGCCGCCACAGGAAAAACCTGTTCAGCTGATTTACGGAAGCAGTGTTCATGATATTAAGATCAAAATGAAAGCCCAGCATGTGAACCCTACTTTTTATGGCTATAACAGCAGTAAAAATGAAAAGCTGACAACGGGAAGTTCAAAAATAAACCACCAGTCAGATATTGCAAAACGTGCCTATGAAATATCTAAAGCCACCTTTACGACTCCTTCACTGAGGGTTGCTCCTATCAAAGCATCTACATTTATGGATATTGATGCTTCACAGAAAGGTACTGCAGGAAGTAAGGCTGTAAATGTATTTATCACTTCCGGAAGCACCTCTGTCCCGTTTTTATATCCTGGATGCATTGCAGATGTGGAAATGCGGAAATCTGAAACCAATCAGACAGCGTATTTTACCAAGCTCATGATCACGGAGATCAGTCACGAGGTAGATGCAAGAGGCTATTATACCGGAAATTTTGAAGCTATTGCAGCAGATACCGGATTTATTCCACGCCCTGAATTTGAAATGCCAAAAGCAGATCCTCAGTTTGCCAAAGTAATCTCCAATACAGATCCGATGAATCAGGGCCGCATACAGGTTCAGTTTGACTGGCAGAACGGTCAGGATACTACAGAATTTATCCGTGTTATGACCCCTGATGCAGGAAACAGTGATAAAGTAAGCAAAAACCGTGGATTTATGGCTATTCCCGAAGTCGGAGACCAGGTGATCGTTAATTTCGTTCACCAGCATCCGGACCGTCCTTTCGTTATGGGAGGAATGTTTCATGGAGGAACCGGCGGCGGTGGCGGAACAGCAAATAATGTTAAAAGCCTGAGCAGCAGAAGTGGTAATAAGCTGGAACTTAATGACGGTGAAGGATCAGTATTTTTAACTGACCAGGGAGGAGCCAATATGAAATTTGATGGTGCAGGAAATGCAACGACCAGTGCAAATAATAACAAAACGGTAAAGGTTGGAAATAATAATACCGTAAACGTAGGCAGTGTAAGCAGCATTAATGTAGGTGCAAAAGAAGGCGGAGGAGCCAATTCCATGCTTAAAATGGACAATGGCGGAAAAATCACTTTAGAATGTGACACAACTATCACTATTAAAACAGGGAGCAGTTCCATAACCATGACTACGGGAGGAGATATTACTATCGAAGGCCTCAATGTAAAGGTTATAGGAAAAACAACAACTGAGCTTGGAAAGGCTGCTGCAAACCCTGGAATTAAGATTGATGCCGATATCAATACCAATGCAGCAAAAATTAATATGTCATCTTCAGGACCTACCAATATCAAAGGTGCTGATGTGGAAATCAATAAAGGATAATCATGCAGATTAATACAGAAAATAAGGGCGAATACCGGAATTATACTTTTCTAAGAGAAGAAAGGTATCAATTTCAGGGCCTTCGGAATGAGAACTATATTGAAGCAGAGCTCAAGGTTACATTAACTTCTGTTGAAAATGAGAAACCTGTTTTTACTGTTGAAATGCCACTCTATAAACAATCCAATAAAGATGGAATGTATAAATGGGTGGGAGATCTGCACCAGCTGCGGGAAAAAATAGTATGTACACTTGATGAGAACGGACAACTTGGAAAAATTATCAATTTAACTGAAGTTCAGAATAAATGGAGAGAAATTAAGCCTAAAATTATTTTGAAACATAGAAGCGAAAAATATCGTGAAATTTTTATTAAAGGTGTAGAAGAACTTTTGGAAGATGGTGAGAGACTTGCAGAAGCCCTGCGTTTTGCAATGCCTTATCAATTGCTATTTCCAGGTATTCATTTCAAAGAATTTAAAAAAAATGAAATCATCAATGGACATCGGGAGCTACCCAACTTTATTGCCACTAAAAATGTCCCCATTACCACAGAAGAAAGAATTTCAGAATTGGAAGACGGCAGATATCAAATCGATGTAAAAGGGAGCATAGATGAAAGCAATTTTCAGCAGGATAAAGTAACGGCTATGATCCGTATTTTAAAGAATCGTCCCCGTGTACCTACTCTTCTTCAGCTTAACTATATGGAACGTTATCTTCTGGAAGAATGGCCATGGTCTGAGCAGAGTATGTGTATGAGTCTGGCACAGATTCCCGGTACATTATATCGTGAAGAAAAAAATATTTTAAAAGCAACATCACATGAACGTTCCACTGCTTGATATTGTATTTCAGAATGATCGCTATTATCTTCTTTTTGATGATGAGAAGATCTTAGATTCTACAATTTCCGGGGAATGGCATGTATATGCAGACGGAGACTATCTATGTTCTGTCAGTAACTGTAAGGTTTCGGAACAATTGAAGGTTCCTGGTAGGATTTTTCTAGAAACCCAGGAAAATCTGAATAAACTGGAAAATATTTTCAGAAGATTGAAAAATGTAATTCTGAGCTCAGATAAAATTAACCTCTAAATTAAATCATCGCATTATGGCAAAAAAATACGTACCTGAAGGTGCCTTTTTAGCTTGCGACAAAGGAACAAGCCCCTCTACCCTTCGGGTAAGCAATAATAAAAACACTACAATATATAGTGCTCCTATGGCTTCGGAATTAGATTTCCTACCCTTTTTCAATATCAAACCTATGGGCCTTTGTACCAATCCTTTGAAATGGGCAACAGGTGTATCATGCCTGCCTACTGTTCCTACCGGATGGCAAGCGCCTAAAGATGGTGTAAAGATAAATGGAAGCCGGATGCTCTTGGAAGATTCTTTTTGTAATTGTATATTTGGTGGAAAGATCAATATCTTTTTTGACAGAGCAGCTGCAGTATCATATGGTGTTGGGGAGGGAAAAATGCCTTCTGATTATATTAAAGAAGGTTTTGACTGGATAGCAGAGCAAAATAAAAAAAGCCGTGAAATGCGGGATCAGATGCTGCCGGACTGGATGAAACCTGTAACTGGTGTCGGAGACTGGTTCAGTGATCTGGGTACAGGGCTGGTAGAAGGAGCTGTAAACGGTGTGGTTGGACTAGGTGAAACACTTTATCAGGTTGGCCAGGATCCGGTAGGTACTGCAGAAGCATTGGGCGGAATGGTAAGCGATGGATGGAATGCTGCCACTGAAGGCGTAGGAAACGCCTGGGACTGGGCAAGTAAAGGTGAAAACTGGAGCAATGCAGCAGAAGGAGCCTGGAACTGGGCCAGCGATGGTCAAAACTGGGCTGATGCAGGAAATGCAGCATGGGAAGGTACAAAAGATGCTGCAAGTTGGGTAGCCGAAAATCCTAGAAAGATAGGAACCACTGTGGGGGAATTTATTCCTGATGCAGTAGCAGCGGTTTATAGTGGAGGAACCTCGTTGGCTGCTACAGCAGGAAAAACAGTTTTAAAAGAAGGCGGAGAAGCAGTAGTAGAAAAAACCGTTAAAAATGTTACAGAAGAAGCTGTAGAGCAAGGTGTAAAAAAAGGAGATGATTTACTAAAAGCCGGAGCAGAAAAAGGGATTGTACAAACAATGAAACAAATTGCCGAAGGTGGCAATATTGCTAAGGTAATAACAAAAAGTGCCGCAGAAAAAGCAAAAGAGCTTTTGGATGATGTACTTAAAAAGTTTGATCCCAAAAAGGCGACGAATAAACAAAAAGGAAATTTTGGTGAAATAGCATCACAAAATAATCTTCTCAAAAATAATCCTAATCTGAAAAGAATCGGAGATAATGCTCCGGGAAGTTTAGATGATAAAATAAAAAAAGGGATTGATGGAATTTATGAAAACTCCTCCCCGCCTCCAAAATTTATCATAGATGAAGCAAAATATGGGACCTCTGATCTAAGTAAAACTCCGAAAGACGGTCCACAAATGAGTGATTCTTGGATTAAAGGAAGTAAAAGACTGGAAAACCAAGTCGGTCCGGCAAAAGCAAGAGAAATAGAAAAAGCACTTAAAAATGGTGAGGTTGACAGAGTGCTGAGTAAAGTTGATAGTAATGGTAATGTTACAACATATAAAATAGATAAAAAAGGCGATGTTATAGGACCATGGCCTTAACAAAAAAATAAATATAAAATAATGGATACAAGAGATACATTAAACTCTCAGGAAAATTATCAGGAAATTATTGAAAGACAAAAAGAATACATTTTAGAAGAGTTGGAAGACCTTAAAGGTTATAGTTATGATGATCAGGATAAAATAAATGATACCTACGAAACCATCGTTAAATATTCTTTAGATAATCTAATTGCCAGATATTCTGTGGGAGAGCCTATTGAATCAATTAAAAAAGAATATTTATCAACTTTACACTATTATCAATATTCATGGTCTCAATCAAATGGTTATGTTTCAATGGTATGGATGCTTTCAATAGGCATCATGCTGGAAATTGAACAGGACCAGTTTATAAAACTTGTTAACTGTGTAGAAAAAGACAATCCTAATGATTTCCTTATTGATTTTTTAATCAGTAGTAAAATAAACCATTGGGAAAAACACAATAGTTTTAAATTCCCAAAACCATATGAAAATATTAAAGAGGTTATAGATCTATCCAAAGACAATAGAGAAGCTGCTATTGAAAGATTATTGAAATACCTGCAAAAAGAATGGTACAGAGGGCATTCTGATACCGGATGGTATGATGCACACAAAAGCAAATGGAATATTCATACTGGCTACTGGAGCTTTGAAAGCGGAGCTATTGTAAAAATCCTTGGTTTGCCTGATAATATTCTAAAAGATCAGCAATATTATCCATATGACATGGTACATTGGCAAGATTAAAATATAAGTGATGGAAAATATAAATGCTATTATTAATATTATAACTGAAAAAGAAACTGCACAGAATCTTATCGGGAAATTGATACTAATAAATGATGATCCTGACATTTATTTAAAAAATAATCTCCGCTTCCTAACCTTATCAGATGATTACTTATGGTTGGCAATGACAGATATGCTCATTGAGAACGGATATGCTTTTGAGATTGACTGGAAAGAAGATTACAGTGTAGCTAAAAACCAAACAGAAATCCTGTTAAGAAATAAAAATACAGCTATAGAAATTGAAGAAGACGAAAATCTCTATGATTCGGAAGCCGAATTATTTTTTCCTCTTCTCAATAAAAAAATTGAGAAATCCGGTTATCAGCTTTTGAACTTGGATATTGATAGTGATAGTTACGTAAGTATATTAGTTTCCAATGAATCTATAAATAATCTTTTACTCATAGATGATCGGATAAAGCTATATTCACTCTAAATTCTCAAGGTAAATTTGATATGAAATTCATCTGATATCAAAAGCTAAAAAGGTTTCAAATTGAAACCTTTTATATTTATATACAGCAATAAACAGATTACTTTCTCACGAAACAACTCTCAATATGGTCATTCACCATTCCTGTTGCCTGCATATGAGCATAAACCACTGTAGATCCCATAAATTTGAAGCCTCTTTTCTTTAGATCTTTGGACAAAGCATCAGAAATATCTGTTACAGCTGGTACATCGTTTAATACTTTGGGACAATTATCCAAAGGCTTTCCTCCAACAAAGCCCCAGATATATTCTGAAAAACTGCCAAACTCTTTCTGTACCTCCTGAAACTTCTGTGCATTGGTTACTGTTGCCTTTACTTTAAGACGGTTCCTTATAATTCCCGGGTTATTCATAAGTTCCTCAATTTTATCTTCAGTATAAGCAGCTATTTTTTTATAATCAAAATTATCAAAAGCTTTTCTGAAATTCTCCCTTTTAGCAAGGATAGTATACCAGCTAAGCCCTGCCTGAAAACATTCAAGGATAAGAAATTCAAATATGGTTGCATCATCATATACGGGTCTTCCCCATTCCTCATCATGGTATCTTCGATAGAGATCATCTTTCTCACACCATCCGCAGCGTATTTTTTTCATTACAGTCATTTATATTTCCTTAAAGATATACTGATTTGGAAAAATATAACAAAAGATTAAGAAAAGTTTAACAGCAACCCCGGATTTTAGGAATAGTTATTGTTTATTTACTGGTACACAACAATAAAATATTAAATATTATGAACAATTCAGAATACAACAAAGCCGAAAACGCAGTAAATAATACAGAAAATTCTTTAAAAAATGCTGCAGACAATGCAAAATGGAAAATTGAGGATCTGGCAGCCAGGGCAAAAGATTATATTAATGAAAAAAGAAACAGTGATGAGGAAGCGCAACAGGAAGACTGGTTTGAAAAAGTAAAAAACAATGCGGCTGATGCATGGGATGATATTAAAGATAAAGCAAACGAAGCCTGGGAAAAAACTAAAGATGCAGCAGAAGATGTAAAAGCAGAATGGAACAAGAAAACCAATTAAAATTTCAGTCATATAAATATTTTCAAGAAAATGGAGTCTTAAATCAATAAGGCTCCATTTTTATGATGTCGCAAACACAAATTATTGCTACATTTGTATTCAAATAAACATTAAAAAATTATGTCATACGGTTTACTTAAAGGCAAAAAGGGAATTATTTTTGGAGCCCTTAATGAGCAATCAATCGCATGGAAAGTTGCAGAAAGATGTCATGAAGAAGGTGCTGAATTTATCTTATCAAATGCCCCTATTGCTTTGAGAATGGGAGAACTTAATGGTTTAGCAGAAAAAACAGGTTCTGAGGTGATCGCTGCAGATGCTACTTCTGTGGAAGATCTTGAAAAGCTTTTTGATGCCGCTGTTGCGAAATTTGGAAAAATCGACTTTATCCTTCACTCTATCGGAATGTCTATCAACGTGAGAAAAGGAAAACACTATACAGAAATGAATTATGACTGGTTGGAAAAAGGTTGGGATATTTCCGCTGTTTCTTTCCACAAAGTAATGAGAGTGGCTTGGGAAAAAGACTGTATGAACGAGTGGGGAAGCATTTTGGCACTTACTTATATTGCAGCTCAGAGAACATTCCCTGACTACAATGATATGTCTGATAATAAAGCCTATCTGGAAAGCATTGCCAGAACTTTCGGAAACTATTGGGGAGAAAGAAAGGTACGTGTAAATACGGTTTCTCAGTCTCCGACAATGACAACTGCCGGTAGTGGTGTGAAAGGTTTTGGTGGATTCTTAGGTTATGCCGAAGATATGTCTCCGCTAGGAAACGCTACAGCTTTAGAATGTGCAGACTACTGCGTTACTCTTTTCTCTGACCTTACCAAAAAAGTAACAATGCAGAACCTGTTCCACGACGGTGGTTTCAGCAGTTCAGGAGTTACTCAGAAAGTAATCAGCAAATATGATGTTGAATAACAACATTTAAAATATATTGTAAAAATAAACCGGCGGCCTCTTCGAGGCCGCCGGTTCTCTATAAAAAAAATTTAATATGAAGTTACAGGATAACAGTCTGAATAGAATGTGCCGGTGCAGATAATTTGGCAGACATTCCTTCAATCCAGAGATTCGTTTCAATATCATTTTCAGAATCATTCATGATTACAGTCACCAACTGACCGTTCTCATTCATGAAAGCAGTAGATGTAAGGGCTGCCCTGTTTGAAGAATTTCCGATTCTCTGAGCGTTAGGCTTGATAAATTTTGAAACATGACCTACATAATAGTATTCGTAGGTATAGTGTAATTCTCCGGTTTTGGTATCAGCAATAATTGGCGCAAAGCAGAAGTTTCCGACATGGTTCGGGCCGCCGGTTTCATCCAGCAATACATTCCAGTCTGTCCATAAAGCCGTTCCTTTATTGAAATCATTCAGCATATTTCTTCCGTATAATTCTCCAAGGCTCACGTCATTTATTTTTGACAGATCAAACTGTTCTTTACAACCTTCTGTAAATGCCAGGAATTTATCCGGGAAAGCTCTCTGGGTTTCTGCTAAATTATCAAAAAGCTGGGTTTTATTATTCCATGTTTCATACCAATGATAACCAATTCCTGATGCATATTTTGAAGTTTCGGGATCGCTTAAAGTAGTCGTTGCTCTCTGGTAGATCAGGTCTCTGTTGTGATCCCAGATCATTACTTTTTTATCTTTGTAACCATTTTTCCAGAGTGTTGGACCTAAATTGTTTTTAAGAAACTCTCCTTCTTCTTCAGCCGAATAAATACAGGACTCCCATTTCTGTGTAGCCATCGGTTCGTTCTGGATGGTCAGTCCCCAGATATTGATTCCTCTTTTTTCGTATTCTTTGATGAATTTAATATAATAATCTGCCCAGGTCTGGTAATATTGATTTTCCAGTCTTCCTCCTTTTAGCAGGCTGTTATTTGACTTCATCCATGCCGGCGGGCTCCACGGAGAGAAATAAAACGTAAAATCTTTTCCTATGGTTTTTTGGGCTTCTTTGATCATCGGGATCTTGTACTTTTCATCATGGGCAACATTGAACGTCTTCAAAGCCGTATCATTATCTGCCACATACGTATAAGAATCGCTGGAGAAATCACAGGAATTCATATTGGTGCGGACCACAGTATAGCCCAGTCCATTTTTTCCATAATAAGCCTCGATAATTTCTTTCTGCTTGTTCTTCGGCATCTTATAAAAAGTTTCGGCAGAAGCATCAGTGATGGCCCCTCCTATTCCGATCAGTTTCTGGTATTTAAAATCCGGATCCACAAAAATGCAGGCATCCGTTTCTTTAGGCTGTCCGAATTTCTCAAATTTAATGGTTCCTTTATCTACAAGTTTTTCATTGGTCTTTGAGCCCGTAAAAATGACCTTTGCTGTTTTCCCTTCATTCTTTTTCCAATAGTTCTGTGCATTAGCATTCAGAAACAATCCTACTGTCAGACAGCTTACAATTAGTTTTTTCATAATCTTTTCTTTCTGTTTTTGGACGAAACTGCCCTCTCTTCATTATTTATTTTGATAAACCCTTACATAGTCTATATAATATTTTTGCGGAAATATACTGTCATCTATTCCTTCTTTTCCGCCCCAGAAGCCGCCTACCGCCTGATTTAAAATAATAAAATAAGGCTGATCGAAAGGCCATGCTTCATAGGTTTTTTCTTTATTTTCATAAGTGAAAAACTTCTGCTCATCAATGTAAACATCTATTTTCTCCGGTGTCCAGTCCACTTTATACACATGGAATTTTTCACTTACATCCTTTATGATCAGGGTATCTGTTTTCTGTGTTCCCTGAATATGATTGTATTTCTTCGTATGAACTGAAGCATGAATATATCCCTGATTAAAACCGACATGTTCCATGATATCCAGCTCACCATCATCCGGCCATTCCTTCATATTTTCGCTCATCATCCATATGGCAGGCCAGGTTCCGCGGCCTTTGGGTAGTTTTGCCCTTACTTCCACCGTTCCGTACTGAAAAGAGAATTTTCCTCTGGTTAAAAGTCTGGCAGAAGTATATTTATTCTTTTCCCAGTTTTCTTTTCTGGCTTCAATAACAAGGTTTCCGTCTTCCATCCTGGCATTTTCAAGCCTGTCTTTTGTATAAAACTGAGCTTCCTGATTTCCATAGCCGTCTCCTCCTACCTCATAATTCCATTTTGAGGAATCCGGAAGGCCTCTACCGTTAAACTCATCACTCCAGATCAGTTTTTTGCCGGAGCTTATTTTATTTGAGGTACAGCCAGCAGCAGAAAAAATCAAAATTCCCCCTATTAAAAAGTAAATACTGTTACTGATCTTCATTCTGATTTTTAAATTTTCTAATTTCTATATTCAATATTTTATATCATGCATTGATTCGGTATCGTCAAAAATCTTTCAGTCGTTTTCAAAAATAAAATCCGGATTTACTCTGAAAGTATAATCATTTTCATTAAGTTCCAGAAAACCAATTTTCGACAACTCTAACAGCATGTTTGACAGTGCTTTACTTTTCTCAGTATCTGTCCAATAACAAGATTTAAACTTTGGAAAATTATCCTCAGATATCATTCCCAATTGTAATGCTAATTGGTGCATTGCAATATCAACATCGGTCCATTCTTTCATTCGATCTTTTAATATTCCCATAACTTATTTTATCCAATTAATTCTTTTAGTCTGTACATCCTGAGAATTGGTTCCCACCATAATATCAAATTCTCCTCCTTCCCAGTCATAATTCAGGTCATTATCGAAAAACTTCAGGTCTTCCGGAGTCAGTTTAAAATCAACTTTTTTATTTTCCCCTTTTTTGATGAATATTTTCTGGAAACCTTTCAGTTCTTTTACCGGTCTTACCACTTTTCCGAAAAGATCCCTGATATACAGCTGTACAACTTCTTCGCCATCATATTTCCCGTTGTTGGTAACCATAACACTGATATTTAAAGCCTGATTTCCTTTAAGATTTGTAGCATTTAAAATCATATCAGAATATTTAAAATCCGTATAACTTAAACCATACCCGAATGGAAATTTCGGGTCATTATCAAGGTCAGTGTAAGCTGAAACATAATTTCGTTCTGTAGAATTTTTTGCAGGTCTTCCTGTATTGTAATGATTGTAATAAATCGGGATCTGTCCTTCAGTTCTTGGAAAGCTCATCGGAAGTTTTCCTCCCGGATTTACTGTACCGAACAGAACATCAGCGATAGAATTTCCAGCTTCAGTTCCCAGCCACCACGTATAAGCTATTGCAGGAATATTATCAGCCGCCCAGTTGAAGATCAAAGGTCTTCCCGCATTGATCATTAAAATGATTGGCTTTCCTGTTTTAGCTATTTCTTTCAACAAATCTTCCTGTACACCGGAAAAACCGATATTACTTCTGCTTTTTGCCTCACCACTCATCGATGGACCTTCACCTAAAGTCATGATGACTACATCAGCTTTTTTGGCAGTTTCTACAGCTTCCGCAAACATCGACCTGTCCTGATCGTCCACATTACAGCCCTTTGCATATAGTAAGGTTGAATTTTTATCAAGCTGGTTTTTAATTCCGTCAAACTGGGAAACTATTCTTTGGTTATCGTCTTTAAATGCAATCGACCAGAATCCGTGGTTGGCTACTGTTTCTTTACCAAAAGGGCCGATCAGCGCTACTGTTTTTACTGTTTTTGAAAGAGGAAGCATATTCCCTTTATTTTTTAAAAGAACAATACTTTTGGAACCAAATTCTCTTCCGAATCTCCTGTTTTCCAGATTATCCGTCTGCTCTTTCTGTCTTTTTTCGTCACTGAACCTGTAAGGATCATCGAAAAGCCCCATCTCGAATTTCTTGGTCAAGATTCTGCCTGCTGCATCATTTACCAGTTTTACATCAACTTTTCCTTCTTTTACTAATTTTGGAAGTTCTGCAATATAAACACGGCTTTCCATATCCATATCACTTCCACCCAGAATAGCTTTTTCAGCAGCTTCATTTGCATCTTTGGCATAGCCGTGAGGGATCATTTCCCCGATACTTCCCCAGTCTGAAACCACGAAACCTTTATAATTCCACTTTCCTTTTAAAAGCTCTCTTTGAATGTATTTATTGGCTGTAGCAGGAATTCCGCTTATATCATTAAATGAATTCATGAACGTCGCCACCCCCGCCGCCGCTGCTGCTTTAAACGGAGGCAGATAGGTTTCATTCAATTGTCTTAAGCTCATATCCACGGAATTGTAATCTCTTCCGCCGACAGCTGCTCCATACGCCGCAAAATGCTTAGCACAGGCCATTACAGCATCAAGATTCCCCAATCCTTTTCCCTGAAACCCTTTAATTCTAGCCAGCCCAATCTGGGTTCCCAGATAAGTGTCCTCTCCTGAACCTTCCATTACTCTTCCCCATCTCGGATCTCTTGCAACATCCACCATAGGTGCAAAGGTCCAGTGGATACCATAAGCTGAGGCTTCTGTAGCTGCAATTCTTTCTGATCTTTCTATCATTGCCAGATCCCAGCTTGATGCCTGACCTAAATTGACAGGGAAAGTTGTCCGGTAGCCATGAATAACATCCTGTCCGAAGAGTAAAGGAATTTTCAGTCTTGACTGCTGGGCCAATTTCTGGAAAGCCCTGGTTTCTTCAGCTCCGGCTACATTAAGCATAGAACCTACTTTTCCCTTTTTTATTTCTTCTAAAACTGCAGCAGAATTGGACTGCTGTGGTCCTGTAGCATATTCAAATCCGCTGTACTGGACCATCTGCCCTACTTTTTCTTCAAGCGTCATTTTAGATAACAGTTCTGCTACTTTCTGATCAACTGTTTTCTGCCCTTGGACATTCATTCCCAATGCTGCAATTGCAAGTAAGAAATAAGTTTTTTTCATGGTACTGAATTAAAATACATAAGTCGCTGCCGAATTACCTGAAAGGGTTACGGGAGCCGTTTTTCCATTATATTTGATATTGAAACTTTCATCTGTACTGTTTCCGTTCTGGATGATGAGTACTGTTTTTCCTGCAGGTGTTTTAAAAGCTGCCGTAGAAAGTGTTTCTGTCTGTGTAGAAGCTACGCGCTGTGAACCCGCAGGTACAAATTTGGAAGCGTGTGCAATGATGTAGTAGGAAACATTTCTGGTGAAATTTTCACTGTCGGAAACCGTTATTGCTCCTTTACATTCTGTACAACCTCCATCTGTGTGTGGTTTGTACTGTGGATCATTAGCTACATTCCATTCTAAAGCAATGCTGCTCCAGTTTCTCATGGTTCCGATAATAACGTTTTTAACGTGCCAATTCAAGTCTTCATTAAAAGTTCCCTGTGATCCGGTCCACTGCTCGGTAAAATATAAATTTTTATCCGGAAATGCATTGTGTACAGTTCCTAAAGCTGATACATCCCCTTCATATAAATGGAAAGCTGAACCGTCAATATATTTGTAGGCTTCAGGATCTTTCAGAATATCAAGGGCATATTCGGGTTTGTTGCAGTTATGATCATAAACTACAATTTTTGTTTTGATATTGTTTGCTTTAAAGACAGGACCTAAATGTCCTTTGATGAAATCTCTCTGCTGCTCAGATGGCATATACAGACTTGGATTATTTCCCGGGTGAAGAGGTTCATTTTGAGGTGTAATTGCATCAATGGTAATTCCTTCCTTTTTCATTCCCTGAATATATTTCACAAAATATTCTGCATAGGTTTTATAAAATTCAGGCTTTAAGCTTCCCCCTTTTGATTTTCCGTTATCCTTCATCCAGACTGGTGCCGACCAGGGAGCAGCAATGATCTTAATATTTGGATTTATAGCTAAAATTTCTTTCAGCATGGCAATGAGATCCTTGTCTTTTGCCAAACTAAATTTCAAAAGTGCAGGATCTGTCTGCCCCTCGGGAAGATCATCATAAGAGAAAACCTGGCTATCAAGATCAGATGCTCCGATACTTAACCGCAGATAGCTTATGGAAATTGAATTTTTGTCTTTTCCGAAAAGTTCATTCAGAAGTGCTTTTCTTTTTGAAGGGGAAAGTCTGTTGATTACCTCAACACTTCCTCCTGTTAATGTATATCCAAAACCGTCAACATATTGAAATTTTTGAGTGTCATCAATTTCAATATTCTGCCAGTTATTGGAATTGTTTACAAACTTAACGGGAGCCTGCTGCTGTAATTTTACACTTTCATTGCCTTTGGTAAGCCAATACTGAACATCATTTCCTTTATCCATCGAAACAGAGGTGCACGATAAAGGAAAAAGTACCACGCCGCCAAGCAGCGCGGTACCTTTAAAAAAGAAACTATATAAGTTTTGAAACTTCATATTTTAATAACCTGGGTTTTGGGTTAAATTCTGATTATTATCTCTCTGTCCCTGAGGAATAGGCCATAACAATCTGTTTTGGTTAATGCTCGCTGCATAAGGAAGTACGTTTCCGCTTCCGTCTTTTTGTTGGGAAAGAACTGAAACAGCTGTTCCCGTTCTTTTCAGATCGAACCAACGCTGACCTTCAAAAGCCAATTCCTGTTTTCTTTCTGCCAAAACTTTAGTAATTCCGTCTGTTTCAGAGGAAACTGCCACAGGAGATAAACCTACTCTGGATCTCACCTGATTAATATATCCTGCTGCGCCTGTATAATCTGCCGTTCTTACCGCTGCTTCTGCCTGAAGTAAAACGATATCTGCATATCTCATGATATAGAAATTCTGTGTTCCATCCATTTTACGCATCTTGTACATGAACGGATAGTTATTGCTTGGCCAGTAATTATCGGACCATGCTACCGGTGAAAATTTCACAGAACTGTTTAATCTCTGGGTATCTCCGGCATCTGTAAAAGTTTTAACCAAATCATTAGAAGGAACATTGAATTTTTTCCAGTCAGTCCCCAGGAACATAGAAGATCCCCATGCCCATACGCTTCCTGCATTTCCATCAGCTTCAAAAATAGATTCTGCGTTGGCTTCATGCAGTCCGTCGAAAAGATTATCATAAACAGGAAGTAAATTTACTCCTGAAATATTGGAGGCATTTTGTTTTACTTTTGCCCAATCGGGATTTGGTTTTGAAGCATATGCTTTAGCCAGTAACCCGTAAGCAAAGTTTTTATTGGCTCTATATTTTTCACTTCCAGCAGGGGCATTCGTAATAGCGCCTTCAAGATCGGCAATAATCATGTCATATGCCTCCTGAACCGTTTTTCTTGCAGGATAAACCTGGCTGTATACTTCATCAAAGTTAGCTGAGTTTACTCCTATTACAGCCTTTGTTACCAACGGAATATCTCCCCATAACTGTACGGCATGGAAATAATATAATGCCCGTAAAATAGAAGCTTCAGACTTCATTTCAGCCTTTCTGGCTGAGGTAAGTGCCGGATCATTAATTTCATCTACATAATTGAGGATCATATTACAGTCATTGACGAAACCGTAAAGATATTTCCAGTCTCTCTCTACGTTTGAATTTGTAGCGATAATTCTATATTCATCTTGTTGAAAGTTTTGAACATTATCTGCGCCTGCATAGGAAATATCAGTTTGTGAGTCACCGTTCATTGCATAATCCAGCTGCCAGTATTCATTTCCAAATGCAGAATAAATAGTACTCATCCTCTTTTCTGCATCATCGGCCGTTTTTAATGGATTGATGATAGGAATGCCCTGTTCAGTAATAGGTTCGGTATCTAAAAAGTCATTACAGGAAATAGCTGTAATAAGAACTGATGCTCCGAATAAATAATATATAGCTTTATTAATTTTCATTGTAAATAATTTAGAAATTAGCTTTTAATCCGATAATAAATGTTCTTACCTGGGGATAAGTTCCGTAGTCAATTCCAAAAACAGCTCTTTCTGCACCGGTAGTACCATTATTAGGGCTGAAGGCATTTACTTCAGGATCCATCCCCGAATAATTCGTGATAGTGAAAATATTCTGTCCTGTTAGGTATACATTAAGCTTGCTTACACCTTTGAAAGGGTTTGTAAAATTGTATCCCAAAGTGACAGCTTTTAGTTTCAGATAGGATCCGTTTTCTATAAACCTGTCGGAGATAAACTGTGCAGAAGGTGAATATGCCCTTGGTACATCCGTAATCTGCCCAGCTGTTGTCCACCGGTCTAGTACTGTTGTAGACTGATTTTTATAGTCATTCATCATTTCAAGATCAAATTTTGTTGCATTGAAAATGTCATTTCCTACTGATCCGGTGATCAACATATCCAGATACCAGTTCTTAAGTTTGAAATTATTGGTGAAACCAAATGTAAAGTCAGGATTAGGATTTCCGATATATCTTCTGTCTTCAGGTTTCAAATCTTTATATTCCACAACATTTCCGCTTGCATTCACATACATTAAATCTCCATTGGCAGGGTTGACTCCTGAAGTTTGGTATCCATAGAACATGCCTAATGGCTGCCCTTCTTCAAATCTCACCAAACTGCCCATTCCTTCTACAGTTGCAGCTGGAATTGTTTTAAGAAATGAACTGATTTCTGTTATCTTATTTTTAGCAAATGAAATATTAAATGACGTATTCCATGTGAAATTCTGGTTCTTAAAGTTTATTGTATTCAGAGCCAATTCCAATCCCTTATTCTCAAGTGAGCCCATATTTCTGTAGATCAGGAAATCATAGGTCCCCATTCTAATTTGGGATACAAGATTATCTGTTTTTCTCTGATAGGCATCTACGCTAAGTCTGATCCTGTTGTCTAATACTCCAAGATCCAATCCTACGTTAGTATCCGTTGTAGTTTCCCAAGTTAAATCACCACTGTCCGATTGTGAATTGACATAGACTGGAACACCATTATTCCAAAACGGATTATAAAGATTGAAATGAGAATAGGCCGGAATAGCTGATGCATTACCTGTTTTCCCCCAGCCTCCTCGCAATTTTAATTCACTGATCAATTTGCTCTCAGCTAAGAAGTTTTCTTTGGAAATCAACCATGAAGCCGAAAGTCCCGGAAAGAAGCCCCATTTGTTTCCCGGAGCCAGAGCGGAGTTTGCATTTTCCCTGAAAACACCCATCAAAGTATATTTACCATTGAATGTATATAATGCTCTTCCAAAAAATGAAACCTGTCTCAGAATCTCTTTACGGATATCATAACCCTGGTTTTTTGCAAGGTCATAATTAAAATTGAATGTACCTTCCGGGAAATTATCTCCACTATAGTAATTGCTTTGAAAGTTTCTTTCATTAATCTGTAATCCTCCAAGCAAAGAGAAATCATGAACAGATCTTTTCAAGGTATAGTTAAGAGTATTTTCGAAATTATATTCTTGGAATGTATTGAATTCCTGAGAACCTATCCCAAATTTAGATCTTCCATAACTGGTTTGAAAACCGTCTGTAAACTTGGTATTTCTCGAATCTATCATATCAAAAGAAATGGCTGGTTTCCAGGTAAGGTCTTTAAACAGCCTTACTTCAAGTCCCAAATTACTTAAAAATCTCTGGGTAAGAGTTTTATCTTTTCTAGATTGGTAAGCTACAGGATTTTCCCATGACGACTGATAAGGATTGGGAGCAAACTGTCCTGGCTTATAGCCATCTTTTATTGCTCCTGTTGTCTGGTCATATATTTCCGGGTCTGCTGGATTCAAAATAACCTGATTTCCGTACACGGGTAAGAAATTAGGTGTATTAAATGCACTTAGAACTACTCCTCCTCTTGCTGTGCTCAGGTTATCATTTGTATTCGTAAGATTAGTCAGGAAATAGTTTACGGATGAATTTAATTTTAACCACGGAAGAATCACCGCATCCAGATTCAGTTTTGCAGAAGTTCTCTGGAACCTTGAAGGTTTTATAATACCATCAATATCCTGATAGCCCAATGCAGCATACGCTTTGATGTTTTCATTTCCGAAAGAATAATTGATGTTATAGTTTTGATCAAAACCTGTCTGGAAAACCTCTTTAGTCCAATCCGTATTAATACCTGCATACCGCGGGTTATTGGCTGTAGAAAGATAATCTCCACCCCCGTTCAGTTTAATGTCAGCTAATAAAGATTTATACTGATCTTGATTCAAGACATCGATATTTTTCATAGCTTTTGAGAATCCCCAATACGCATTGAAATTAAGCTGTGGCTTTCCAATTTTTCCTCTTTTCGTAGTAATGATTACCACTCCGGAAGAGCCATTGATCCCATAAATGGCAGTGGATGAAGCATCTTTCAGAATAGTCATATCTACGATGTCATCCGTATTAATTCCGCTGATATCATTGGTCTGTATACCATCAATCACATAAAGAGGAGTTACCGATGACGAAATAGAATTATTTCCCCTGATCTTGATGTCAATATTTGCGCCCGGTTTTCCCGATGCTTGAACAACACTCACTCCGGCAGCCTGGCCCTGCATTGCCTGACCTACATTATATAGTGGTCTGTTATCGAAAGCATCTGCTTTTACAACAGAAGCCGCACTGGTAAGATTCTGCTTTTTTACTGATCCGTATCCTACAAGAACAACTTCTTCTATAGCCTTCTCTTTCGGAACGGTGTCTTTTACCTTGGTCTGTGCACTGAAATTAGCTGTAAAGTACAGCACAGCAACCACTCCCAGGCTTCTTGATATTTTTAAATTCATATACAGTTAGTTTTTAATTCTCAAATTGAGACAATAAAAATATATTTTTTTTTAATTAATTAACATTCTATTCATAATTATTTTAATTTTTCGTTTATTTTTGGGAGTTGAAAGCCCTATATCTTCTTAATAATTCGTAAAATAATCATAAAAAATCAATAAAAAAATCCCCAAAATGACAGCCAAGCTTTCCAGGATCTCCCTTCCCTTAAAAATGACCTTCCTTATTTTTTCAATGGTCTTGAACTGCATGGGTATTGTGATTCTTCAACTTTCGGAGGCAAAAATCACTTATGAAAAGTTAGGCTTTTTAGAATCATTCAAGGACCTGCCTATTGCATTTATTTCTCTTTTTGCTGTAAATTTTATAAGCAAGACTGGTACTAAAAAGGCATTAATCTCTGCTCTGGTCATTGTCGGAATCTGTTCATGCCTCCTTCCTTTTGTAGAGGATTTTTGGTTTTATAAGGTATGGTTTGCCATTATCGGGACTTGTTTTGCTGTTGGAAAGATATGTGTTTTCGGAATTATCCGGAATAATATTTCAGATGAGAAATCGCTTGCTAAAATGATGAACAGCGTAGAAGCATCATTTATGATTGGAATTTTTGTCGTGAATACCGGTTTCGGCTGGCTGATCTCAAGCCGTTATTCCGAATACTGGAAATTCGGATTTCTATCAATATCAATACTTTGTGCAATAGCCATATTCCTGTTTTCAAAGCTAAATATTTCAGAAGCTAAAAAAACAGAAAATAAAAGTCTTATTTCTGAACTTTCAACATTTGCAAAGCCTGCAACAATTGTATTTCTTGCTGTAATTTTCTTTATTGTTTTTGTAGAGCAGGGATTTAATTCATGGTTACCATCTTTTTACAAAAACCACTTGAAAGTCAATTCATTTTTTGCGTTACAGGCTTCCTCCTTCCTTGCCCTTTTTTCATATGCAGGCAGAACACTTACAGCTAATATTATCCAGAGATTTTCATTATCAAAGTATTATATTTTATGTATTTTTCTAATTATCACGGTGTTGTTAATCATTTTAGGAGTTCAGTATTTTAATTCTCTGAATTCCGGCATTATTTTGTTTTTATTTCCGGTGATCGGGCTTTTTCTGTCACCACTCTACCCTGTTATCAATTCAAAAATGATTGCACAGGTTGATAAAGAAAAAATCAACTTATTTACATCTCTGATTGTAATTTTTTCATCACTCGGCAGCTCTGTCAGTTCAATCATTATGGCCGTCTTGTTCGGAAAACAACTGCTAAATTACTATCCGTTGTATATATTACTTGCTGTGTCTGTGCTTTTTACAGTGAGTTTGATATATTTTAAGCTTGCAGGAAAGAAATTATAGAAAATAATTTTATTTTTACTCCCATGAAAATCAAAGACACCAAAAACAAAGAAACCCTTCAGGAACTTATTGATACAAAAGATTTTGTAGCACACGTATCTGTCGACTGCACGATATTTGGTTTTCACAATAACATTTTGAAGGTTTTGCTTTTAAAGTATCACGATCTGGATCTGTGGTCATTGCCGGGAGGTTTTGTATTTAATGATGAAGATCTGCGTGAAGCTGCTGCGAGAGTGCTTTATGAGAGAACCCATCTTCAGGACCTTTTCCTGAAACAGTTCCATACTTTCGGGAGAATAGACCGTACAGAGAATAATGTGCATCAGATCCTTCTCAACAATAAAGGAATTGAAGTTCCAAAAGACCACTGGATCTTTCAGAGATTCATTACGGTAGGTTACTGCAGCCTTATTGATTTCTCTATTGCCAATACTTTTCCGGATGCATTCAACGAAAGCTGCGAATGGTTTGAAGTAAATAAATTGCCCAAGATGGCTTTTGATCATGACAGAGTGATAGAAACCGGCCTTGAATATCTGCGGATGAATATTAATACCGAAGTGGCTGCAAGTAATCTTCTTCCTGAAAAATTTACCATGAAAGATCTACAGTCACTGTATGAAACTATTCTGGGACAGAAATTCAGGAGAAATAATTTCCAGCGCAAAATATTAAGCTTAAATATTCTGGACAGGCTTGAGAAGTTTTACGACGGCTCTGCAAACAAAGCTCCTTATCTGTATAAGTTCAAAAGCAAGGTACACAATGCTGTCAACCAGTATCCTATCTCTAATGATGAGGAATCTTAGGATGCCGTATTTTTATTAAAACCCGTAAAATCCTCTTTATCTTATTGATAATCAAAGGTAATAAAGATTCATAAAAAAATTTTCCAAACCAGCTAAAAGTATTACTTTTAGACAAATCAAAAAATCATGTCATATTATCCTCTTACAAGCATTCCAGACTACTACGGAATTGATGCTTTACTTACTGAAGAACATAAACTGATCCGCCAATCGGTAAGAGATTGGGTGGAAAGTTTTGTAATGCCGCAGATTGATCAGGCCGCACAAAATCATACCGATATTCCCAATTTAATGAAAGAACTGGGAAAAATCGGAGCTTTAGGCCCTTATATTCCGGTTGAATACGGCGGTTCAGGGTTGGATCAGATTTCTTATGGTCTTATTATGCAGGAACTGGAAAGAGGAGATTCTGCAGTACGTTCTGCTGCTTCTGTACAGAGCTCACTGGTAATGTTCCCTATCAATGAATTTGGTTCTGAAGAACAGAAGAAAAAATATCTTCCTAAACTTGCTGCAGGAGAAATGATAGGTTCATTTGGATTGACTGAGCCTAATCATGGTTCTGATCCAAGCTCTATGGAAACCTATTTCAAAGATATGGGTGATCATTATCTGCTGAATGGTGCTAAAATGTGGATCACCAATTCTCCGCTGTGCGATATTGCAGTAGTTTGGGCGAAAAATGAAGAAGGTAAAATACAGGGGCTGATCGTTGAAAGAGGAATGGAAGGCTTCACCACCCCTGAAACTCATAATAAATGGAGCTTAAGAGCATCGAAAACCGGAGAACTTGTATTCAATAATGTAAAAGTTCCTAAAGAAAATTTACTTCCGGGTGTAACAGGATTGAAAGGGCCATTATCTTGTTTAAATTCAGCAAGATATGGAATTTCATGGGGCGTAATTGGTGCAGCAATTGACTGTTACTGTACAGCTGTTCAGTACTCTAAAGAAAGAAAGCAGTTTGGTAAACCAATCGGTTCTTACCAGCTTCAGCAGAAAAAACTGGCTGAATTCTTAACTGAAATTACCAAAGCTCAGTTATTATGTCTACAGCTAGGAAATCTTAAAAATGCTCATAAAGCAAGTCCTGCACAGATCTCAATGGCTAAGCGTAACAACGTGAAAATGGCTATTGATATCGCAAGAGAATCCAGACAAATTCTTGGCGGTATGGGAATCATGGGTGAATTCCCGATGATGAGACATGCAGCTAATCTGGAATCTGTGATTACTTATGAAGGAACGCATGATGTACATTTACTGATCACTGGTTTAGATATTACAGGAATCAATGCTTTTTAAATAAAAGCTAAAAATATACTAAGTGGAGTCCGGCCGAATGGCCGGACTCTTTATTTTACTCACTTTGCAGGGAACTTATATTCAGTGAATAATTATTGATGTACTAATATTATTAACATTTTGTTAAAAATATTTAATTTAATATCATTAAAAAATATTGATATGAGAAAATTATCTGCTCTTTTATTAAGTTTCACTGCTCCATTCTTTTTTGCCCAACAGGCAGGAGATGTTGCTAATTTTGAACAAAAGCTGGATCTGACTCCGCAGGGTGTTGCCAATTTCATTGCCAATAATCTTGGAGAACAAAATGCTCCGGATTTTGTCAGCTACCTCAATGGATTCAACGTAGGGCTTAAAGGTTACAAAATCACTTACTACACCAAAAATGAAAAAAATGTTCTGGTAAAGGCTACAGGGCTTCTGATGTATCCTAATGTCAATTTTAAGCTTTCTACGGTAGTATCTGACCATGGAACTACTGACAGCAGAGATAATGTCCCTTCTAATTTTAAAGGAGCTTTAACAGCCGGATTTGTAGTGGAACTGTCGTATGTACTCAACGGCTACATTCTGATGGCCCCGGATTATGTAGGAATGGGAAGCGGAGACGGAGTTCATCCTTATGTAGATGCTGCTACAGAAGCCGGCGCAACAATAGATTTTGTAACTGCTGCCAATAAAGTTCTTAGTCAGCTGGGAATAAAACGATATGATGAATACTTTCTGGCAGGCTATTCCCAAGGTGCTCATGCTGCTATGTCAACTCTAAAAAGCCTGAATACCTCCAACCCTACCAATCTGAAATTCAAATATGCTTATATGGGAGACGGACCGTATGATTTTTCAGGGGTGACTTTGAACAAAGGAGTTCTGGAAAAAGATTTCTATCCGTTCACTTCTTTCCTCGCCAATGTTCTTCATACCTGTAACAATACCGGCTATAAAACCTATAATACCAGCATTTCAGAAGTTATTTCACCGGAGTATCTGGATAAGTACAATTATCATGTGGTACAGGACAATGGAGGCCTTCTTTGGGGACCTGTCATCTGGAGAAATCTTTTCACTCAAAGCTTCGTTAATGATGTCACCAATAATCCGAATAACAATCTCAGACGATGTATGAAGCCTAAGGATGTATATGACTGGTACAACAAAACACCTATTACTTTAGGGCATTCTACTGTAGATTTGGCTATTCCGCCTGAAAATACGTCTAAAACCATTGATGTACAGCGTGGATATTACTCGTGGTGGGATCTGAACAAATACAAGCTTGAAGCCTTCTATTGGGGACCTTTGGGCCATGTGGGAGGAATTGTACCTTTTACTCTGGCCTCTAATGCAAAATTCAATACACTTAGAAGCGGAGGGCTTCTGAATCAATGGGCTATACTGACTTCAAAACAGCAGGGAAACAGCCAGTCTGAAACTAATACACTTTACTCTTCCCAATTAAAACCGGATCTTGGCAATATGCAGCTGGTGGGAATTACAGATTTCAATCAGGAGAAAGCAGTAAGCAGATCAGGGACAGAAAGCAGCCTATCTACCTTAAAAGACGGTGTTTATCTCTTAAAAGTACAGGAAAATAATGATCAGAAATTAGTTCCGTATGTTAAAAATACGCCTGTAGAAGTTCCTGAAAATGAGATCATACAGTCTGAAAACAATAATATTTTAAAGCTAAAAATTCCTCAGGAAGAACTTGTCACTGTGAATATTTTTGATGAAAACAGAAATCTCTTAAAAGCTGTTTCTCAGAAAGAGTATGCAGAAAATGGCGGAATCAATATAAAAGACATTGATAATCAAAACAATACTTTTGAAATTGTTACCCAATTTTACAATCTGCAGTTCAAGAAAGCACTGACAGGTGGTTCATCTGCCAACAAAGCTGAAATATTCACCCAAAATCATCAGATCGGTGCAAAAGCAGACAATGGTATCAAAAATATCAGTATTTATAATATTTCCGGAGCATTGATACTTCAACAGGAAATTAACAAACCTGAATTCAAATCAAACAATTTGGAATCAGGAGTTTATATCGTTCAACTGATTACTGCCGATGGAAAAACAATTAATAAGAAAGTAAAATTATAAAAGAAATTCCTCAATATATTCTTCATTTCAAATTGAATGCACTTCAGCAACGGAGTGCATTTTTTAATTGGAATAAGGCTTGATATTCTCAATAAAACTAAGATCCGGATTCAGGATTTCCAGAATCAGGTTCTTTACAGACTGCATTGCATCATCAATATTTCCTTTATCAAACTGCAAGGAAACCACTCCTTTTTTAGCTTCAGCAAAGCTCCAGATTCCTGTTTCTATAGGCAATCCCCAGAATTCAGGAAGATTCTGAACCACATAATGGTAAATGCAGAGCTGAAGAGCCTGTTTTCTATCACTGTTATGGAAATATTCAGCCACATTATCCTCATCTATTTTCACCGTGAGATTTTTGATCTTCGCTGTTTTATAGTCAATAATTCTTAAAGTTCCGTTCAGTCGGTCTATCCGGTCAATAAATCCAAAGAAAGAAATTTTATCATTGCTGTCAAGATAAAAATCTACATTTTCAAACCTTTTTTCAATGTCTAAAATCTCCAGTACATTACCCGATTTTACCAACTCAAGATCATGGTTGAGAACATTTTCAATCACTTTTTTGGCAATGGCCCTGTGAATAAAATTCATCCCTTTTTCATAGAATTCAGGTTGGTGTTTCAGCTTCTCAATAGCAATATTAATATATTGATCTATTTTTTTAATTGAATTCTGTAAATCTTTTTCTTTTAAAGCTTTACCTTTAAGTACTTCATAAACTTCTTGAAGTGAATAGTGGACTAAATTTCCGTAATTTTTAACCGAAAGTTCCTCTTCTATTTCATCCGTTTCGGAGGTCTTTAATATCTTGGAAAGATAAAAATCTATCGGATTGTAGAGATAGCTGGTAAGGTGTGAGGCAGATACTTTTTCTTTCCATTTCTGAAGCCTTTCCAGTACAATCGGAGTCTTTAGGATTTCTATCGGTTGTGAAGCAATCGGCTCAGAAGAGTTCTCAATAATGAGGTGTTCTATCTTATGCGAACTCTCCATTTCAATCTGTGTGATAAATCTGCTTTTCTCGCCGGTATTCACCCCAGAACTGAGTGCATTATAAAGCAGATGAACATTTCTGGAATCCTGGATCAGCCTGTAAAAGTGATAAGCATAAATACTGTCATTTTCCAGGAACGTATGCAGATCAAAATACCTTCTGATATCAAACGGAATATAAGTGTTCTGTGAATTTCCCAAAGGAAGTTTTCCCTCATTCACAGAAAGCATGATCACATTTTCAAAGTTCAGAAGACGGGTTTCCAGAAGTCCCATGATCTGAAGTCCGCGAAGCGGCTCCCCCTGAAAATCTATACTTTCGGAATTAACATGCTGGTTGATAAGAATCTCCAGCGTTTCCATTTTAATCTCAAAATCATAAGGACTGAGCTGGTTTTTAATAATTCTGAATGCATTCTCAAAGTGGGAAACGTTTTCATACTGAATATCATCTATATCCAGCCATTTGATCCGCCTGCAGAATTCAATAAGCATATCCAGGTAAACACCTGTATGATCGGCTTTTTTAAGAAGTCCGTAATAAGAAAGACCGCTCAGAAGTTCTTCCAAAAGTTTTTTGGATATATAAACAATGTTCCTCTCCTCTACTTTGGTTCTGAAATTACTGATAATATGCTCATCCTCAGCAGATTTCGGAAGCTCTTCAAGGATCGGGAAGATATCCCTGTAGTAATAAGAAGATTTATTTTTTTCCAGCTGTTTCTGAAGATAAAAAAGCTGTTTTACAGCATTGGAAAATGAAAGATTCTTCAATGGAAATCCCATCGTAATGTTAAGGTTTTCAACACCGTACATTACATCTAAACTTGCAGGAAGAAGATTTTCATCCAATAACACAACTGCAGTATTGGAATAGGTCTTGTTTTCAATTTCTTTGAATATTTCAGGCAATACTTTGGTCTGCGTCACATTTCCGGAAACTTCATATACCTTGATATTTTTAGGCTGGTTAAAATCATCTTCTATCCATTGAAATGCCCTGTTATCATCAAATTCCTTCCACATTTTGTGATTCCTGAGGAATTTTCCCGCCTCTTGTCTTTCATCATCGAAATAATAATGATCCGCCTGAAAGAAACACTGTGCTTTATTCCAACGCAGCAGGCTTCTTACCAGCTTTTCTTCTACCGGAGTGAAAGCATTGAAACCACAGAATACAAAGTTTTCAGAAGTATTTTCTGCAAAATCTAAGATCTTTAATTTAGCAGTTTCATGAATCATTCCCGAGGTTGCCCAATTCTTTTCCCGGAGTTTTTTCTTTAGAATTGGAAGAAAAACATTCATATTCTGCCAGAAATTAAGGAATTTCTTACGCGGAACATCATCATCTTCTCCTAAATCCTGAGCCCATTCTTTAATGCGTTCTTCATCAAACATATACTGCAGAACAGCTTCATCGCTTTCAGAGAACTTCAATATATCGTCCCAGTCTTTCTGAAGAGTCGGAAACCATTTTAAAAAGTCTGCAAAATCATCTTTTGGGATAAGACCAAGGCTCCTGTAGACATCAAATGCAAAAAGCCACAGAGAAATCCCCTGAACCGGCTGCTTATCTGCAATCCTGTCGATCAGTTCCTCTATGGTAAAAAAATTAGGGAGAAACCCTGAGTAATTATTTTCTTCCAGGATCTGCCTGATGAATACAATGGGACGTTTTCCCGGAAGAACGATATTGAACTCCGAGAGGTCTGTATTTTGGGCCAGCAGCTCGTGGATGATTTTATTGAGAAATTTCAAGGGGCTTTATAGCTTTTTAAGTTGTCCAGTTCTTCAGCAATGAGGGTATTGTATTCTGCCTGTTTTTCTTTATTCATCCCATGCTCCGTAACTTTGTCATAGGAAATCTGAAAGTTTTCGTAATCGTTTGATATCTTGCTGTAAACTGCTTTAAATTTTTTATCGTAATCCCCGGAAGTTTTAATATTTTCTGCTATTTCTTTCCTGAATTGGCGTACAAACAGTTCCGCAATGTCAAAATGTTTTTGCTCATGCAGCAAAATATAATCATTTGTCCTTTTGACATCTTTCCAGGATCTGTCCTCGTTAAAAATAGCAGCTATTTCAATTTTAACAGGAGATTTCGGATTGGAAGATTTTACTACGGAATATTCCCAGCCACAATGGGTGTAGGCTATCACATCAGAATTGTTTTTTGTCCTTACAGCGCTTTTAAAATTATCCCAAACCAGCTTGTGATCTTCCTTCCAGATTATTTTTTGTCCGAAAAGAGTATTAATAAAGAGAAAAAAACAGAGTGAAATCAATTTCATTATTATTCAACTACAATTGTTTTGGTGATCCAGCTGTTGCCACCGTTCCAGAATTTAAAAGTATAAGTTCCTGCCTCCCGCGGACTGAATTTGATCTGGTTGATTCCTGTGTGAGTTTCCTGAGTACAGGGACCATCTGTAGTATATTTATAAGCAGTAACTGATCTTTGCAGACTGCTGTCATGAATATAATCATATCCGTAAAACCCTTCGCATTGGGACGAATATGTAGAATACGTCTTAATGCTCTGTATTGAATATACATCCATAGTATCTTTCGTAATCTTTACACTGTCGATTTTGATTTTTCCTATAGACTGCACGGTCTGATAATCATCATCTTCACAGGAGATAAAAACCAACCCTAAAAATAATGCAGAACATCCAATATTTAAAAGTTTTTTCATACCCTTAAATTTACTGATTATTAATAATAATTCAGCAAAAATTATCACTTAATTTTAAAAAATCAAGAGTTAAAATTGCCTTTTGATACATAAATCACTTTTTTAGTATCAAAAAATTCTTCATCAAAATAGTTTTTAAGGTTGAAGATTTCACATTTAATTCCGGCTAATTCTTCAGCAAGATCGCCGCCCTTTAAATACAAAACTCCGTTATGTTTGGGATTAAACTGTTCTTTTTCAAACTTTCCTTTCAGCCATCTCAGGAATTCCGGCATCTGTGTTACAGCACGGCTTACCACGAAATGGAATTTTTCTTTTACTTTTTCTGCCCTGCCATGAATAGCCGTTAAATTTGTCAGCCCGATTCCTTCTGCAACAGCTTTCACAACAGTAATCTTCTTTCCGATAGAGTCCACTAAAGTAAACTCTGTATCCGGAAACAGGATCGCCAGGGGAATTCCCGGAAAACCTCCTCCGGTTCCGATGTCCAGAACCTTTGTACCGGGTGCAAATTCCATTGTTTTCGCAATTCCCAAAGAATGCAGAACATGCTTCTCATACAGCGATTCCATATCTTTTCTTGAGATCACATTGATTTTTTCATTCCATTCATTATACAGCTTTTCCAATTGGGAAAACTGCTCGATCTGCTTCTCTGTAAGATCAGGAAAGTATTTTAATAGTAACGATGCTGCCATATGAAATATTATAATCTGCAAAAATAAGTTTTATTTCTGTTGTATTCAAATGAAGTTGATTTCGGTAAGGCTTTAAATTTAAGCTTACATAAAAGATATTATCTGGCAATACCCGGAATAACGGCAACACTTAAATTTCCGTTTTGATTAACTGCCTGAACCGCAAAAATATAATTGTCTTTAGAAAGCGGAACTTTAACGGAAAGTTCTTTCGTAAATATTTTTTTCTGCCACATTGCACTGTCAGTCTCTCTTACAAGAACATAATATCCTGCTACCGTTCCTGTTTTTGGCTTTTCCCACTGTAATTCTGTAGAATTGGTAAGTTCTTTAACCTTTACTTCTACGTGTTCCGGTTTTGAGGGAGCTTTGGCAAGACTGGCCAGAACGGAAATATTGGCAGCAACATTTCTTTTCAGGTAGTCATAATCTATAAATTCAGGAAGGTCTCCGTATTTTTTATTGTTTTCCGTTCTGATATCCTGATGCTGATGATCGTAATTTTCATAATACTCGGTAAGCCTTACGGAAGGAAATCCCTGACCGACAAAACTGGAATGATCACCTCCGCGCAGAAACCTGTCATTTCTGTAAATCAGTTTTATTTCAAGGTCTTTCACGTATTCTTCTGCAGTTTCTTTTATATATCGGGCCAGCTGCCGGGATTCACTGTCATTTTCAAGCCCCATATTTCTTATAGTCATAGCTTTTTTATCCAGATCTGCATAAGACAGACCTTCACTGAAAACTCTCAGTGTACGGTTATTAACCTCTCCCGTTTCTCCTGCTTCAGGGTTTCCGATCATATCATTATTGAGGACTGCTTCTATCTGGAGATTTTCTTTTTTAGCTTTATCTGCCATAAGTTTAGATCCGAGCAAAGACTGTTCTTCCCCGGAAAAAGTAACGAAAATAACAGATGCAGGAAAGGATGATTTACTTAAAATTCTTGCTGCTTCCATCACGGCACCTACTCCGCTTCCGTCATCATTGGCACCCGGTGCAAATGAGGTTCTGTTCATTACATCAGTAACTCTTGAATCCAGATGTGCAGAAATAAGAAAAATTCTTTTATCATTGGGATCTGTTCCTTTTAAAAAAGCTACCGGATTTCCAAGATTAGTAACCTTGTCTACCCTTTTTCCATCAGGTTGAATGTCTTCCTGCTGCAGGTAAACATCCATTCTTCCGCCTGAATTTTTCGAATATTCTTTAAACTTTCCTAACACCCAGCTTCTCGCAGCTCCTATCCCTTGGTTTTTATCATCCACTGAACTTAAAGTATGTCTGGTATGAAAGCCAACAAGTTTACCAATATAAGATTTTAAAGAATCTGAACTTACTTCAGAAACATATTTCTTTATTTCATTATCTTTTGTCTGAACCTGGGAAAAAGCAACAAAAGGAGCCAGTATTAAAAGGAGGGAATATTTCATACAATCAGTCTTAGATTGTTTAAATATACAAAACATAAATATTTTCGAAACCTTGCTGAGATAAAAAACGACTGCCCGTTGCAATCTTTTTTGTTTTTATTCTTTTTCAATAGGATTATTAGACAGCCTGAGTTTGTTGGCAATCACAGCATCCATATTGGCTCCGCTCTTTTTTAGCTCGTTATAATCGAATTGTGTGATATAGCCGTCTTTCAGCTGCATTTCCATTTTTCCTGCTTTGGAATCAATACTCATTCCGGCAATATCTTCGCCTGAAGAAAATGTATAACCTTTGAGAAGTTTTCTATATGCTTCATTAGTTATCAGCTTATTATTTTTAGGTACAAAATTGGCTAAAGCATTTATTTTTTTAATCTGGATCAGATCGAAAGTATGATCGTTTTCAGAGTCTTTTATCATCACAACAAGCCCCGGAAGCCCGCTGAATTTATATGGTCCGTCATTCACCGGAAAATCTTTACTGAACCAAGCTTCCCATTTTCTCCCTTTGTAATCGGCTATAGCTTTCTGGCAGTTCATATTGTTGATTTTTTTGAATTCATTTTCAATGATCCAGTTTGGAGTGCTATTATCCTTTATAACAAGACTTGCATTTTTAAACCGGTCATAGAAACTGATGGTTTTCTTGGCATAATCTTTTTCAATTGTATAATTCAAATTACGGTCATAGCGTTTACCTTTCAGAAGGGCAGAATAGCTTTTATCAGTAAGATAGGCAGAATCTCTCTCGTATTTTACCGCATTATAGAAATAAGACTTTTTTCCGTCCGTATCCAGATTCATATAGTCTGTCACTACAGAATCTTTTTTCCCTGCATCCGGCTTCATTTTGTATTCGTAAACAAAGCGGTAAGTCTGGGCTGAAATAAAGGACGCACATAATAAAAATAAGAGCCTGTACATTTTTGGGGTGATATGGTTATAAATATTGTTTTAAATAAGACAGCAATCAAGTATTTCCAAATCTAGTGATTAAATTAAAACCTGACAAAAATCTTTTTTCTGGGCCGACTTTTATTTCATTGAAAAACGTTTTTATTATATATTTGTTAAAATTCAAAAAGAGCATATGGATAAACTTTCAGACAGAGTAAAAAGATTAGGTTACTCACAGACTTTCGTAATGTCCAACAAAGCAAGAGAAATGAAGGCCGCCGGCATTGACGTGATTAGTCTTACTCTTGGCGAACCGGATTTTGATGTTCCGGATAATATCAAACAGGCCGCTTTTGATGCGATCAATGAGAATTACAGCCACTACTCTCCTGTTCCCGGGTTTCTTGAACTTCGTGAAGCCGTAGCTTATAAACTGAAAAGAGATAATAATCTTGAATATAAACCAACACAGATCTGTGTTTCCAACGGAGCTAAACAGGCTATTTTAAATGTTCTTGCCTCTATAATCAATGGCGGTGATGAAGTCCTGCTTCCTGCACCTTACTGGGTAAGCTATGATGAAATGGTGAAAATGATGGGAGGAACTTCTGTGATGCTTCCGACGTCTTATGTCACAGATTTTAAAATAACTGCTGAACAGCTTGAAGAAGCTATTACAGATAAAACAAAAGCTATCCTTTTCAGTTCTCCATGTAATCCTTCAGGTGGATATTATACATATGATGAGCTGAAATCTATGGCAAAAGTTATTGCAAAATATCCTCATGTGACGATTATCTCTGATGAGATTTATGAGTTTATCAATTACGAGACGAAAACAACATCCATTGCCCAATTCCCTGAAGTATATGAGCAGACTGCCGTAATCAACGGAATGTCCAAGGCATTTGCCATGACGGGATGGAGAATCGGATATTCCGCCTGTCCTGAATGGCTGGCAAAGGCTTGTGAAAAGATCCAGGGACAGATGACCAGCGGAGCGAATACAGTGGCACAGAGGGCTTCTATTACTGCCTTGAAAACAGATCCTTCCGAATATAAATACATGATTGATGCTTTCCAGAAAAGAAGAGACCTTGTTTATGATCTGATGAAAGAAATTCCTGGATTCAAAGTAGTGCTTCCAAAGGCGGCATTCTATTTCTTCCCGGATATTTCGCATTATATTGGAAAAAACCTGAATGGTACAGAAATCAAAGATTCTGATGATTTTGCCATGTTCTTACTGGAAAATGCTCATGTAGGTTCTGTAGGTGGTGTTTCTTTCGGAAGTCCGGAATGTATCAGATTTTCTTATGCAGCTTCTGAAGAAGACCTGAGAGAAGCAATGAAAAGAATCAAAGATATTTTGGCTCCATTCAACTGATAAATTAGACTGAATAAAAATTAGTATAAAGTAAACAAAAAGCTCTGATTTCAGGGCTTTTTTCCTTTAAATCCATTAAAAACAATTATAGATTTTATTTATCAATGTTGATTTGTTCGATAGATAAAATATTTATATATTTGCACAAGAAAATTTAATATAAAAACAGAAAATTATGTCTTTAGTAGGAAAAAAATTCCCAAATGTAACAATCGATGCTATGTCTGAAATGGGTGACGATCTTAGAATCAACATCCTTGAAGAAGCAACTTCCAACCAGCAAAAAGTAATCTTATTCTGGTATCCTAAAGATTTCACTTTCGTATGTCCTACAGAGCTTCACGCTTTCCAGGATGCTTTAGGTGAATTCGAGAAAAGAAACACTAAAGTAATCGGTGCTTCTTGTGATACCAACGAGGTACACTTCGCATGGCTGAACACAGCAAAAGATAACGGAGGTATCGAAGGAGTAACTTACCCGCTTTTAGCTGATACTCACAGACAACTGGCAAACATTTTAGGAATTGTAGATCAGGATTTCGAATACAATGAAGAAGGAGAAGAAACTTTCACAGGTTCTAACGTAACTTACAGAGCAACTTATCTTATCGACGAAACAGGAAAAATCTTCCACGAGTCTGTAAACGATATGCCTTTGGGAAGAAACGTGAAAGAATATTTAAGACTGATCGACGCTTACACTCACGTTCAGAAACATGGTGAAGTATGTCCTGCAAACTGGGAAGAAGGAAAGGATGCAATGAAAGCAGACAGAAATTCTACAGCAGAATACTTGGCTAAGAACTAATTAAAACTTATATAACAATGTAGTAATTTGAATAATGTAACAATATAACAGTGTAACAATTTACCAATATCTGAAAATTCACTATTTCTTAATTGTTACATTGGTAAATTATCAGATTGCTACATTGTTAAATTTTAAAATTTAACTTATGTACACAGAATTAACAGAAGATACATTACAGAATATCGTAAACGACAATGAAAAAGTAGTTGTTCAGTACGGAGCAACATGGTGCGGAAACTGCAGAATCATGAAGCCGAAATTCAAAAAACTGGCATCAGAAAATGAAGAAATTCCATTCTTATATGTAGATGCTGAAAAGCTTCCTGAAAGCAGAAAATTAGCAACTGTTGACAACCTTCCTACTTTCGCAGTTTTTAAAAACGGTGAATTGGTAAATCAGGTACAGAGCAACCAGGCAGAAAGTTTAATCAATCTTTTTAAAGAAATACAGTAATGAAGTTACCCGTAATCAGACAGTTTTACCAGAATCAGACTCCTGAGAATCTTGAAAAGACGTTAGAGGTTTTGGAAAGCTTCTGCGAATTCAGAGGAACGAGTGAAGAAGACTTAAATGTAGCAGGTGAACTGATCACCAATATCTGTGGTGCTTTGGAAGTACACGCCAATGTTCAGAACGGAATGAGCGAAAAAGACGCTTTAAATTCTTTTGCTCAAAAGGTCTTAGGATCTATTGATAAGTAGTTTTTATTGAATCATCTGAAGATTTAACAGTTAAAAATTACAAAGCACAATACTACTGAGGCTTTCCTCGATACAATATTTTCTCAATTCTTTAATTCCAACTTAAATACACGCTTTAAAGCTTCTGTAGTATACCGTTGCCGATGCTGCTATTTATATTGGTTAAAGAATCCAATTAAAATCCCGGTGATATTTTCATCAGGATTTTTTGGATTAAAGAATATTTCTCTTCATAAGATCAATTCAAACACTAATTTCACGAACATTTTGCACTAATGACGCAAATAACATTAACCTGTAAACAGTGGTATTTGTGAAAGTATTCGTGCTATTTGTATTTAAAAAATAAAAAAATCCCGATGAAAATATCATCAGGATTATTATTTATAAAAGATTGAAATCAAGATTTACAATTCTTCATTTTCCACTTTTCACTCTCATTAAATTAGCTTCTTCTGCTCATTAAAATTCTCAGAATATACCAGAACAAAAGCATAACAGAAGCAAAAAGCTGTAATGAAGCTCCTACATACTGTCCAGTTGTATAAGTGTTTTTAAGCTTGCTTGTTTCATACAGAATACTTGCAGAAGCTAAAAGTACCATTCCTACAGAAAACCAAAGCCCTAAATTGAACCCGAAGATAGCTCCGGCCACAATCAGTCCAATGGAAAGAAAACCTCCGATAATAATGATATTTCTCAAAAATGAAAAATCTCTTTTAGAAGTAAATGCCACCGCAGAAAGTCCGGCAAACATAGCAATAGTAAGCATTGCAGCCTGGAAAATGATATTTCCACCGCCCTGCATTCCTGCTGCGATATAAATCATAGGCATAAAGATCAGCGCTTCCAGAATAATATAGAATCCTAATCCGAAATACTGCGTAGATCTGCTCTGTGAAAGCGACCATTTGGAAGCCAGCATGGAAGCCAGCCAGAATACACCAATGATCAGCAACCATGTGTATTTCTGCCCGAACATCATTGCGATAACCTCTACCGGAACTGTTTTCAGTAAAATAGTTTCAACCCCGATAAACGCAAGGATTGATAAAGCAACATGTAAGTAAGTTTTTCTGTAAAAAGCTGCTTTTTCCACGTCTGAGGAATGAGCAACCAAGACATCTGTCATCATAGTTAGTATTTTTTAATTTGTTTTTGAATACATTATTTTGTTTTTTTCGCCGGCATCACTCCAACAATCTTTCCATCTTCTTCGAATACAGCCATTATCACCTCTTTTGATTCTCCTGCGTATTTGTATTTAATACTCGGAAGGCTGGAACCATCCATCAGTTTATGATACCCTGTCTGCAAAATTTCCAGCTTCTTATTTACATCAAAGCCTTCTTTCACTTTTTTAAGAACATCATCTGTTACGATTGCCTTTACTTTATCAGACAAAAGTGCATCAATAGCTGCACGGTCTGAAGTTTTAAGCCCTTCAACGAACTTAAGAAAATTATCGTTATAAATATTGATTTTTTCTTTATTCAACTGCGCCGGAATGTCTTTCTGAACTTTTTCAACCTTCACTCCCGTCACTTTCTGGGCAAACATCAGCTGTGCGGCAAGAATTGTAAGTCCTAAAAATATTTTTTTCATGATCTTTTGGTATTTAGTGATATAATAAGTTAAGATACGAAAATCAGACCACTTCCAAAAATTTCATCGTATCTACATTATCCGCATAAGTATCCAAACCAGGGTGCTGCGCCTCTCCGAAAGGAATAGAGTTTATTCCAAGCTCATTTTTAGCAACAATACACTGGATATTTTCTTCATTTTCAGCTATGAAATTTTTAACAACCTCCAATGATGAATATCTGCTGAAATTGATTACAGAAAGCGGACTGAAAAGCTTCTCATCTTCTTTCAGCATCACAAAATTATTATCCCAGAACTTATCCTGATTCAAAAGGTAAACCGCTCTGTTATAATCATAATTGTTAGCATACTTATTATGATTGATGATATCCTGAAAACCTAAAAAACTTTCAAACAGCCTGTCGATCACAAAACCTTCCGGAATAAAAATTCTCGTTACATTTCTGCATCCAAGCCCGAAATACCTAAAAATATCTTCGGCCAGAAGCTGAAGTTCTTCAGGTGTTTCATCACCCTTCAATACTGCAACGGAAGTTCTGTTTTTACGGATAATACTTAAATGATCTTTAAAATAATATTCCAGATATCTTGCCGTATTATTACTTCCTGTTGCGATAACCGCATCAAAGTTCTCCAGCTTTTCTACAATTTCAAACTGAACAGTTCCATCTGAAAACTCATTCCATTTTTTTAACAGAAACGGAACCATCTGCTTATCTTTTGAAGATAGCTTAATTAACGGAATATGACCGCTTAAAACAACAGATATCACGTCATGAAGCCCAACCAGAGGAATATTTCCGGCCAGAATCAGCCCTACTCTTTTTGAAGTATGGGAAACGGAATAGTTTCTGAGCCAGTTATTTATATTTTCCTGTGTAAGCAAATTTGTCCACTCTGTAAGAGCAAATTTCTGATTCTCAATGGTAAACCAAGGATTTTCTATTTCAGACCTTTTCAGCAATAATTCAAACGCGTTATCATCCTCATTATAATCCTTTTGATCTTTTGCCAAAAACTCTCTTATATACTCACTTAACTTAATAAGTCCTAAAACTTGATTTTCGATACTCATAATTACTTTTAAATTGGGGAATATTTTGTAATTTTGTGCAAATTTAAAAAAAATTAGCGATGGCTATTAAAATAACTGATGAATGCATTAATTGCGGGGCCTGCGAGCCGGAATGCCCAAATAATGCAATATATGAAGGGGCCGTAGACTGGAAAGCTTCTGAAGGTACTACTCTTACAGGTACCGTAACTATGCCGTCAGGACTTACTGTAGACGCAGATTCTCCTCAGGAACCAGTGAGTGACGATGTCTATTTCATTGTAACAGATAAATGTACCGAATGTAAAGGATTCCATGAAGAACCTCAGTGTGCAGCTGTCTGCCCGGTAGACTGCTGCGTTCCGGATGAAGACCATGTAGAATCTGAAGAAGCGCTGCTTAACAAAAAAGCGTTCTTACACGGTGAATGATAAAACACTCCGTCTCAGCATATTGAGGCGGTTTTTTTAACTATAAATCTGAAATAATCTAGTAAAAAATAAATAATAAACTGCAAGTCCATAAAATTCTTGCACAACCAAAAAAAGTAAAAATATGAGCAAAAAACACAACTTCAGCGCAGGACCATGCATCTTACCACAAGAGGTATTTGAAAAATCAGCAGCAGCTATTTTGGATTTTAACGGAATTGGCTTATCTCTCCTTGAAATTTCGCACAGAAGCAAAGACTTCGTTCCTGTAATGGATGAAGCCCGTGCCATTGTGAAAAGGCTGATGAATCTTGGTGATGATTATGAAGTACTTTATTTAGGAGGGGGTGCAAGCCTTCAGTTTGCAATGGTTCCTTACAATCTTTTGAAAGTTGGTGGTAAAGCAGCTTATTTGGATACAGGAACATGGGCGGCAGGAGCTGTTAAAGAAGCAAAAAAACTAGGAAATGTAGATGTGGTAGGCTCTTCCAAAGAAGAAAACTATTCTTTCATTCCTAAAAATTATACGGTAGGTTCAGAATATGATTATTTCCACTGTACCTCAAACAACACAATCTACGGAACCCAGATGAAATCTTTCCCTGATGTGGATACTTTGATGGTTTGTGATATGAGTTCTGATATTTTCTCAAGACAGCTGGATTTCTCCAAGTTTGACCTGATTTACGCAGGAGCTCAGAAAAATATGGGACCTGCAGGAGTTACTTTAGTGGTAATCAAAAAAGAAATTCTTGGAAAAACAGGAAGAGAAAATATGCTTTCTATGCTTGACTATTCTCAGCATATTTCAAAAGAATCTATGTACAATACACCACCTGTTTTCCCTGTGTATGCTTCCCTTCTTACTTTACAGCATCTTGAAAACAACGGTGGAATTGCAGCTGCAGAAGCAAGAAATGAAGCTAAAGCAAAACTATTATACGATGAGATCGACAGTAACCCTCTTTTTGAAACTTTCTGTGTAAAAGAAGACCGTTCTTTGATGAATGTATCTTTCAAGCTTACAGACGAGAACAAAAAAGAAGAATTTGACAATGCATGGAAAGCTGCGGGAATCAGCGGACTGAACGGACACAGAAGTCTGGGAGGTTACAGAGCAAGTTTATACAATGCTTTACCTATTGAAAGCGTGCAGGTTCTGGTAGATGTAATGAGATCAATCAAGTAATTAAAACAGTAAAAAACTCAAAGATTGAAAAATTTAGAGCAGTTAATTAAAATTTATTAATTTGCGACCCGATTTAAAATTTTTAAATATCTGAATTTTTCAATCTTTAAATCTAAATAACTGATGAAAGTTTTAGCAAACGACGGAATCTCAAAAACAGGAGAACTGGCCCTTACGGAAGCAGGATTTGAAGTCCTGCCGAACAGAGTGGCACAGGATCACGTTATCAATTTCATTAATGAGAATAACGTGGATATTCTTTTGGTAAGAAGTGCGACGAAAGTAAGAAAGGACATGATTGATGCATGCCCTGGTCTGAAAATCATCGGACGCGGAGGAATCGGGATGGACAATATTGATGTAGATTATGCTAAAAGCAAAGGCATAAAAGTAATCAATACCCCTAATGCATCTTCAAAATCAGTAGCTGAACTTGTTTTCGGACATTTTTTTGCTCTGGCAAGATTCCTTCATGAATCGAACCGACTGATGCCTTTGGAAGGAGAAACCCACTTCGATGCCATGAAGAAGTCATTCAGCAAAGCGTATGAACTTTCAGGAAAAACCCTCGGAGTGATTGGCTTTGGAAGTATCGGGCAGGAAGTTGTGAAAATGGGGATAGCATTGGGAATGAAAATCAAAGTGTTGACGAGAAGCCCTAAAACAAAAGTTCTTACCCTGGACTTTTTTGACGGGCAGAGTCTGAATTTTGAAATCACTTCCACCAATGATATGGATGCTTTCCTTAAAGATACAGATTTCATCAGCATCAATACGCCAAAAACGAACGAATATATTATAGACACGCCTCAGTTTGAAAAAATGAAAGACGGAGTCTACATAGTGAATACTGCAAGAGGCGGTGTTATCAATGAAGTAACCCTCATAGATTTCATCGAATCTGAAAAAGTAGCGGGAGCCGCACTGGATGTGTTCGAAAACGAACCTAGTCCGGAACTTCCTTTACTGATGAACCCTGCATTATCCCTTTCTCCCCATGTAGGTGGAAACACCATAGATGCACAGGAGAAAATTGGTGCAGAACTTGCAGAACAAATTATTAAGCTACAAAAAGAAACTATAAGATAAACTATGCCTGTTTTTAAACCTTTCCGTGGAATAAGACCTCATAAAGACTTTGAGAGCACTTTCCCTACCCATCCGCTGGACAATTTCACACAAGAGGAAATTGCAGAGAAAGCTCAAGTTGAAAATACTTATATCAACATGATTAAACCCTATGTTGTAAGTAAATCCAAAGATATTGACCGGAATTTAAGGAAGATCCGTTCAACGTTTGAAGAGCTTCTGGACGAAAAAAAACTGATCCAGGACAGTTCGGCGTATTATCTTTATGAGCAGATCTATCCCAATAAACAGGTTTTCAGAGGATTGCTGGGATTGGCAAGCATTGAAGACTTCTGGAACGGCAAGATCAAAAGACATGAAAGTACCATTCCTCAGAAAAAGGAAAAACTGGCTCATTATCTGGATAAGGTAAGTCTTCAGGCTGAACCTGTACTTCTTACCTACCCTTCCAATTCCAAGATCGAGCTTCTGATGAATCATGAAGAAAAGAATGTCCCTATCTTCAATCATGTAGATTCTATCGGGATCAGACATAAAATCTGGAGAATAGACAACCGTCTTAAGCTTCAGCAGTTCAAAGAAGTAATCGACCAGATCGACTCTTTCTACATTGCGGACGGACACCACAGAATAGGTTCTACTGCATTAAATGCTAAGCACCATAAAGAGAAAAATAAGAGACACAACGGTACTGAAGCCTATAACTTTGTATACAGCTTTATTGTATCCAACCAATCAATCAAAATTCATGATTACAACAGGATTTTAACCGATCTTAATGGTTTTTCAAGCGAAGAATTTTTAAAAGAACTCGGTCAGTATTTCCTTATTCACGAAAAAGGTGAAACCTCTTATTTCCCGTCACAGAAATTCCACATTTCCATGTATCTGGATGGCAAATTCTACTCTCTTCACGTAAAACATGATCTCCGTTCACCGGAAATGTCGCTGGATAATCTGGATCATCACCTTTTAGATAAATATATCTTTAAAGACATCCTGAAAATAGAAAATTCTGACAGTTCTGAAAAGATTTCCTATGTGAAAGGAACTTCCAACCTTCAGGGAATTAATGCATTAAAAGAAAGAATAGATAATGGTGAAGGAAAAGTAGGGTTCGGGATTTACCCTGTGAGTTTCAATGATATGATTAAAATTTCAGATCTGAAACTCAGCATGCCTCCAAAATGTACATTTATTGAACCGAAATTGGTTACAGCACTGTTAATGTACGATATGAAACCTTAATAATTTCCTAATTTTTCCCTACTTTTATCATTGGAAAAAGAAAGGTAAATAAAAAATGAAAAAAATCTTCATTATACTTCCACTCTTTTTGAGTGGATTTTTATTTTCTCAAAAAAAACCGCAGAAAAAAACTGCAAAAAAAACTACTGTAGCCAAGTTCAATTACAACGATGAATTCCGGAGAATCTCAGACGAGATTATGACCAACGGTACAGCCTATGAAAATCTTGGAGAGCTTACCAAAGGTATCGGCCCGCGTTTCAGCGCAACTCCCGGCTATATGAAAGCCGTGGAATGGGCAGAAAAAGAACTCAAATCTATCGGCATTGAAATGATCTGGAGAATGGAAGCCAAAGCTCCGGTCTGGATAAGAGGAAAAGAATCTTTGCAGATAAAAACCGCAAATGGAGACTGGAAAAATATCAGAATGCTGTCCTTCGGGAATTCTGAAGGAACCAGCGGGAAAGATCTCACAGGCGAAATTGTTTTAATCAATTCAACTTCTGAGCTTAATGCCATGTCTGTAGGACAATTGAAAGATAAAATTGTTTTCGTAAATCTTCCAATGGATCCGAAAATCATTAATACAAATGATTCTTATTTAATCACCGCAAAATCTAAATTAATTTCTGCTTCCGTAATTGCCAAAACAGGAGCAAAAGCTTTAATTATAAGATCTTTAACAACAGCTACGGATGATACACCGCATGCAAAAATGGTGTATTACGAACCCGATGACAAGATAAGGATTCCTGCCCTGTCCATTGGAGTAAGATCCGCTGATGAATTGGAAAAATTACTAAAAGGGCAAAAAGTTACTGCCAAACTGAATATGACCGCGCAGTCAAAAGGTGACACTACCAATCCGAATATTATTGCTGAAATTCAGGGTAAAAAAGATTCTAAAGTGATTGTTTTGGGAGCTCAGCTAGATTCGTGGGATTTCGGGGAAGGAGCTATTGATGACGGAACCGGGGTTGCGCAATGCATTGAAGTTTTAAGAACATTCAAGGCTCTTGGTATTGAAAATAATCATACGATAAGGGTTGTTTTTTATGCGAACAGCGAAAACGGAGGACAGGGACGCGAAATGTATGCTGCATATGTGAAAAAGAAAGATGAAAAACATGTTTTTGCCTTAGGAACAGACGCAGGAGGATATTCACCGAGAGGATTTTCCTTAGATATGCCGCCACAAAGAAGAAGACAGGTCTTTGAATGGAAAAATTATTTCCTTCCTTATGGTATTTATGATTTTGACCAGACTGAAGCTATCCAGGATATTTCCCCACTGAAAAAGCTGGATATTCCCTTAGCTGAACTGGTTGTAGACACTCAAAGATACTTCGATTACCACCACTCTGAACAGGATACTTTCGATAAAGTGAATAAAAGAGAACTGCTTTTGGGTGCGGTTGCCATGACACAGCTTATTTTCATGATTGATAAAAACTGGTAATATGAAAAAGACTATCACCCTTTCACTATTAATCTTAAGCATGATTGCTTCCGGGCAGTCTAAAGAAGATTCGATACAGTTCAATAAAATTTCCACGGAAATACTGAACAACGGAAAAGGTTACAATGAATTGAAAGAGCTTACCAAAAACATTGGAAACCGTTTAAGCGGAAGTGAAGCTTATGAAAAGTCTGTAAAATGGGCAGAACAGAAACTCCGTGAAGCCGGAGCTGATAAAGTGTGGCTTCAGGAGGTAATGATTCCTGTTTGGGTCAGAGGAAAAGAATCACTGCAGATTAAAACGGCAGACGGCCAGTGGAAAAAACTGAAAATGCTTTCCCTTGGAAACTCTGAAGGTACAGGCGGAAAAGATGTCTCCGGTGAGATCATCATGGTTAAATCTTTAGAGGAATACGACAAGCTTCCTGCAGATCAAGTAAAGGATAAGATCGTGTTCTTTAACTACCCTTTTAATCAGTCACATGTGCAAACTTTTCTTTCCTACCGTGAGGCCGGAGCCTACAGACGTTCTGCAGCCAATTTAACAGCTCAGAAAGGTGGAAAATATGCTATCATCAGGTCATTATCTTCCGCATTTGATGATGTTCCTCATACGGGCAATATGAAATATGATGATAATATTTCCAAAGTACCTGCGGTGACCATCGGAAATACAACTGCAGATGAACTGGAAGCATTATTAAAAAACAAAAAAGTAACAGCAAAGCTCAATTCCAACTGCGGCATGAAAGGTGAAAAACTTTCTCACTCTGTTATTGGTGAAATTACGGGTAAAAAAGACCAGAGCGTAATTGTAGTTGGAGGACATCTTGATTCATGGGATATAGGCGAAGGTGCCCATGACGATGGAGCCGGAATTGTACAAAGTATAGAAGTACTGAGAACCTTTAAAAATTTGGGGATCAAAAACAATCATACGATCCGCGCTGTATGCTTTGCCAATGAAGAAAACGGAACTAAAGGCGGAAAACAATACGGAAAAACAGCAAAAGAAAAGAATGAAAAACATCTTTTTGCCATAGAATCTGATGCAGGAGGATTTTCTCCGAGAGGAATTTCCCTTGAAATGGATGATAAAAACAGAACACAGATCCAAAGCTGGGTCAGTCTGTTCCTGCCTTATGGAGTTTATAATTTTGAAGGAAAATATTCGGGATCGGATATTGCTCCATTACATGAAATGGGTGTTCCTGCTGCAGAATTAGTTCCCGACCCACAACGTTATTTTGATATTCACCATACGGAAGAAGATACTTTTGAAAAAGTAAACCGCAGAGAACTGCTTCTTGGTGCTTCGGTGATGACACAGCTTATTTATATGATCGATAAAAATTGGTAAACTATGAAAAAGATAATCGGAACTTCATTATTATTCCTTGGAATAGCTGCTTTTGGTCAGTCTAAGGAAGATTCTATACAGTTCAGCAAAATTTCTACAGAAATCCTGAACAACGGAAAAGGTTATACAGACCTTAAAGATTTAACTAAAAATATTGGTCACCGCCTCAGTGGTTCTCCGGCTTATGAAAAATCTGTAAAATGGGCAGAACAGAAGCTACGGGATGCAGGTGCTGATAAGGTATGGCTTCAGGAAGTTATGGTTCCCGTTTGGACCAGAGGAAAGGAATCCCTGCAGATGAAAACAGCGGACGGCAAATGGAAAAATCTGAAGATGCTTTCTCTTGGAAATTCTGAAGGTACAGGCGGAAAAGATATCTCCGGCGAGATCATCATCGTAAAATCTATGGAGGAATATGACAAACTTCCTGCAGATCAAGTAAAGGATAAGATCGTGTTCTTTAACTACCCTTTCAGTCAGTCTTTTGTGGAAACATTCAGAGGGTACGGTGACGCTGCAAAATACAGGGTAACTGCTGCTTCACTAACTGCTAAAAAAGGCGGAAAATTTGCGATCATCAGATCCCTGTCTTCAGCTTTTGACGATGTTCCACACACAGGAGCAATGCGATATGAAGATAAAGTTTCAAAAATCCCTGCCGTAGCCATCGGAGCAACAACGGCTGATGAGCTTGAAGCTATTTTAAAAACACAGAAAATTACGGCAAAACTCAATTCCAACTGTGGTATGAAAGGAGAGAAACTCTCCCACTCTGTCATTGGTGAAATTACGGGTAAAAAAGACCAGAGCGTAATCGTAGTCGGAGGACATCTTGATTCATGGGATGTAGGTGAAGGTGCTCATGACGACGGAGCCGGAATTGTACAAAGCATTGAAGTACTGAGAACATTCAAAAAATTAGGAATTCAAAATAATCATACCATTCGGGTGGTCTGTTTCGCTAATGAAGAAAATGGTGTAAAAGGTGGTATTCAATATGGAAAAACAGCTAAAGAAAAGAATGAGAAACATCTTTTTGCCATAGAATCTGATGCGGGAGGCTTTGCTCCAAGAGGAATTGCCCTTGAAATGGATGATGACAAGAGAAAGCAGATCAAAAGCTGGACGGGCTTATTTTTCCCATATGGGGTTTATAATTTTGAAGGAAAATATTCCGGAACCGATATCTATCCTCTCCATGATATGGGCGTCCCTACGGCTGAACTGGTACCGGATTCCCAAAGGTATTTTGATATTCACCATACAGAGGAAGACACTTTTGATAAAGTGAACAGGAGGGAGCTTCTTTTAGGTGCTACAGCCATGACCCAGATTATTTATATGATTGATAAGAATTGGTAATTTCTTATCTCTTTTAACGCAAAGTTTTACACACACAACATCTTTGATTTTAGAAGTCAAAGATTTCGTCAACAAGTTGACTCTTATGAAGCTATTGGATAAGCTTTTCGCTTTATACAATACGATAACTTCCTTGAATCAACTTGTTGGCTTTTTTGTTGCTTATTTTCTTTATTTTTTTCAAATTCTCTTGCAGATTGAGCACATTTTTATGGAGGTAATTTAATTTTTCTCTAAGCTTAAGCGTTTGAAAATTTTTGTCCATTTTGTAGTTAAATAAACTTCTTCAAAATTTAATTTTATAAGTTTTACAGCAAATTCCTGTATTCCACTTTTCAGGTTTTCACGATCTATTTACAACAAACTTAAAATTACTTATTTATAAAAATACGTTATAAAACTCACTTTGGCATGAAATTCGCAAGCTAAATCACTGAAAAAAAATTATTTAAAGCACAGACGATGAGAAAAGGTTACCGCGGAATCTTCAGTTTCCGCTGAGCCGGATAAAGGCTGTTTCATATTTTTATATGATCCTTTTTCTTTAGATACCGTATGCAACGGAAAAGATAATCCTCTTATCAATTCCATTTACGATGATGATTGTGTACGGTGTCATAAAGCTCATGAATTCCTTTTCAGGATTCAATACTGCTTTTTTTAATTGAAATTTTCTGGGTATTTAAAGCATACCCTGATGTAAAACAATCAAACGGCCATAAGATCATAACCTTAGCCAAAGTTTAACTGTGATCTATTAGCTATTTAATTTATAACGGAAAAATTCCGGACCGCTCTATTGAAGAACGGAAAACAGATGTATAACCCTTAAAAAGTGATTTATGATGAGAGACTTTTTTGAAATGATTTTTAAGAGAAATGAAGATGCCGCAAAAATGAATATCTGGAGCCTGATGCTCTTGTTAAGTTTTGCTGTCTTTTCCGTGCTGGTATATTTTTCATATACCTCGAACCCTGATTTTAACAGCTTAATAGTATACCTTACCGCATTTGCTGCCTACATCGGCTTTGGAATCGTATTTATCAGCTCCCTTACAGGAAAAATGAATTCTTCCCATATGAGGAGGAAGTCAAGAAACATATAACTTTGATTTCTACTTTACTAGAAAGCCGTTCAATATATTGAACGGCTTTTTTATTTATTATATGTCTCTTAATTTTTTAAAAACTATCCCAGTCTCAAGCACTCAAGCTCCTAAACCCCTATTCCTAAAAACTCCTTCTTCTCTAATTTTACCTGCATTTCTTTCCCATCTCTCTTAATTTTAAGATTAATTGCATTCTTTCCATTCTCTACTCTGTTGAGAAAATAATGACAGGCACCATCTTTATCAAGGCCATCGAGATTAATGTCGTTAATACTGATAATAGAATCCCCTACCTTTAATGGAAAGTTTTCTTCCCGGAACACGAAGGCAACCGTTGGTCTTGCATCTATAAAACGGTATCCGAAGCCGAAAGATTCCAATTTTGCAGGCTCATTCCTGATCCGTTTCATATAGATTTTGTTTCCGGACCAATCAAGGATGAAAATAAAGTTTTTAAAGAAATCATTTCCAATAAGGCTTGCATTTCCGGTAGCGATTATTTCATTTGAAAAATTTTTATTGCCCAGAGACAAAGATGCAGTTCTGAAAATATATCCCGGCGCAGGTTTTCCAGCCCCATAAGCGCCCACAGAGTTCGTTCCATAGACTTCTACACTCTTCAGTGCTTTTTGGGCATTATATGCATTATCTGCAATCTTTAACCTTCCTGAAAAACCTGTATCGAAGGTGAGATCTATTTTTTCCCCCTGCAGATCGGTTTCTACAACAGGAGTTTTTTGTGGCCTTGGACTGAATGGAATCACAATATCATAATCTGCAGGATTAAACCGGGCAAGATCTTTTGAGGCTTCAAGTGAATTTTCAGCATAATTAATCTTCCAGAATAATTTTGCCATTTGATTGGCCCCTAGAATTCCGTCAATTTTGAAGCAGCTTAATTCAGACACACTGAAATCCATTACCACAACACCTACATCTTTAAAAATAGCCTTATCAACAATCATTTCCGGCAGAATGGTAAAGATCTGTTCCTGTTTATTTTTCTGGGAATCTTTTACTTTTCCTTTATGTTTTTTTTCCAATCCCAGTTCGGTGTATACTGCCGTAGAGATTACAGTTGGTGCGCCCGTATCAAACAAAAAGTTGTAAGATTTTCCATTGATATTTACCTGTACAAAAGGCAGGTCATTCGCATATCTTAAATTGATCTTCTCCACAGGGTTCTGCAGTTGTACTTCTCCGCTTTTGAAGAATTTCTTTCCCTGAGCAGAAAGGGAAACTGCAGAGACCAGCAGAATTGAGTAAAAGATTTTTTTCATATGAATACTTTATACGAAAATAAGGATTTTACAATAAATTAAAAATATATGTTTTTTACTTTACCTGAAATTAATTTCTAGATGTATAGCAACAAAAAAAGCCATCCTTCCGGACGGCTTTTATATTATAAACAGTTTCAATTACTGTACTTTCACAAGCTCAACATCGAAAACCAACCAAGCGTTTGGCGGGATAACACCTCCTGCTCCTCTTTCTCCGTAAGCCATTGCCGGCGGGATCAATAATGTAGCAGTTTCACCTTCTTTAAGTAACAGGATACCTTCATCCCATCCTTTGATCACTCTTCCCATTCCGATTGGAATTTCAATTGGCTCATTTCTCTTGAATGAAGAATCGAATTCCGTGCCGTCGATCAATTTACCTGCATAGTGTACAGATACATTGTCACCTGCTTTAGGAGCTTTTCCCGCAGATGTTTTTGTGATCTTGTAGTATAATCCTGATTCGGTTTTCTGCATTCCGGCTTTAAGGTTTTCAACCATTTTTTCCTGGTTAGCTTTGAATTCCTCTTCCTTTTTCTTTTTTTCAGCTTCTTCTTTAGCGATATAAGCTTTATTATTTTCTGCGATCTTAGCTTTTCCTTCTGTGAAAGTTTTTGCCGGATCGTAGTTCTTGTACTCATCACCTTTACTAAAAACGGAAACTTTCTCTAAAACGATATCTGTTTTAGGTTTATCCTGAGCTCCTTTTTCTACGTTAGCAATGGCATCAATCACGTCATTTCCTTTCACCACTTTTCCGAAGATCGTATGTCTTCCATCCAACCAAGGTGTAGCCACTTCAGTGATGAAGAACTGGGAACCGTTTGTATTAGGTCCAGAGTTTGCCATAGAAAGGATACCTTTTCCTGTATGTTTAAGGTCGTTTCTCTCATCCTCGAATTTATATCCCGGATCTCCCATTCCTGTTCCCTGAGGATCACCTCCCTGGATCATGAAATCTTTGATCACTCTGTGGAAAATAGTTCCGTCATAATAAGGAACTCCTTTCGCCTTAGCTTTGTTATCTATTTTTCCTTCTGCAAGACCAATAAAATTGGCTACAGTTACCGGTGCTTTTTTGTCTTCGAACTGCACGATCAGGTTTCCTTTAGAGGTCTGAAGGTTTGCATAAAGTCCATCATGAAGACCTTCGTAAGTTTCTTTGTCTACGTTCATTTTTTTATAGATTGGGGTACAATTCATCAGCGAGATACTTGCCGCTGCCAGAATTATATTCTTGTTAAACAATTTCATTATTTATAATGCTTTTAATTTTATGATTAATGGTATGTCGTTGTCTATGTTCTTTTCGTCTCCAAAAGTCCCGTAGGCCAGTGAAGAAGGTACCAAAAGCGTTACTTCCTCTCCATCATGCATAAAACGCAAAGCATTCTCTACCGCTTTCAGCTCATCAAAATGCCCGAATCTGGCATCTCTTCTTTCAAAAGGTTTGTCATAGATCTTGGTTTCATCAAAATCATACAGCTCATAAGAATAAGAAATCGGTGTATTATCCGCTCTTCTTTCTCTCTGATCAAAACCTTCAACAGTTACCCAGTAATTAAGCTGTGTAGGATAATACTTCACAGGCTGGCCACTGATCCATTCCTGAATCTGTCTTCTTTCCAGGGTATTAAGATTTCTCATCCTTTCTTTAGAAACATCCAGGTCTTTCTGGCTCAATACTCCACCTACCGGAGGATGTGCCGTGGGCGCATTTCTGTTACAGCTTAACAGACTTACTATTGATATGAAGAGTATTTTTTTCATAAACTTTTGCGAAAATACGCATTTCGGGGAAATATTGTTCAATAGGTTCTAAAAAATTTAGCAGATATGATGAAGTATATTATATAAATAAGTTTGGGAGAGATTAAAAGATTTAAAAATTAAAGGATTAAAAGATTGTGAAATTGAGTGACTAAGGATTTATCTTATTATAAATGTGGGGGAATTAAAATAAATTCCGCATAAAAACCGCACGGATTTCACGGATTACACAGATATTTTTATTAGAATTTTGAATTTATTAAAGAGGTTAAGAAGCTGAGTAATGGTTTAAAACAAAAAATCACCTCATTTATGAGGTGATATTATATATTTATACTAAAAATTCTATTGAATAGTTACTTTAACCATCTGTGGAAGTGATGGAAGCGTATTGAACTGATTGGGGTTAGCCAGCTGCTGTACCGGCTGGCTTTCAGCCTGCGCCGGCTCCGATCCGATATGGGCACCCGGAAAAGAACTCTCCAGGGTTCCATTATCAAAAAGCCCCATGATTGAAGAGATATCCCCTCTCGTTGCACCGGCTACTCCATTATTTGTCGCAGCAATAAACCAATCATTGGATTGTGCGTACATCATTGCCAATGCAATACGGTCTCCTTTTTGGGCAGATATTACCTGTGAAGCTTTCCCGCCATCATTACCATTTATTCTAGGCAGTAAAACAGCTGTAGCCGGGTCTTTAAGAACAAATACTTCTTTTACTCCGGGTTTTGTTTTAAGAAAAGCAGCTAAAATATCGGCATTTCCTTGCTGGGACAATTCTTTCAGGCCTTGTCCACGATCATTCTCTCCAGTTTTAAAGACAGGATTATCGTTTCCGTTGTATACTACTACCAGTACAGGTGAAAGTGCAGAATTAGAACCTGTAATACCCGTAAGATATTGTTCAAGAGGTGTTGTCTTTCCGGTTTCAGCAAGATCCGTCAAACCATTGGCTGATAATTTTCCCGGCGAAAAAATAGGATCTTCTTTCAAAAGTGTTGTTCCTGAAATATGGGAGACAGCCCAGATTCCGGCACTGACAGGTGTCTCATTGGCTGTACCTCCTGAGGTATTGGTTAGTTTTAAAGTAAATTTAGTTCCGCCATCATGAGTTAGTTCAGCTTTTAACAGTTGGGAAGCAGGAGTAGCTAATGTTATTTCAGTAATATTCTTTGTCACAAGTTCTGCCTCACCCGGGTGAGTAACAGTAGGACCCGGTGTTTGATTGATACGTGTTCCGTTATCCCAAAGCCTGATCTGGGAAGATACATCTCCCGTTACCGGATTGCCACTATTATCGTAAAGTTTTATACCCGGGTTGGAAGGAGCAAAAAACAGGTCATTGCTATTTCCATACATTGCTGCAAAACTTATGGCCTGGCCTTTTCCTGCATAAAACGTAAAAGAAGTCGATTCTCCCGGATTAATGACAGGTGATGATCCAGCATTCATAAAGGTTCCGAACTGTGTCAGCGGTTTGCTTTCAATTACATTTTCGACAGTTATAGTTGCCCTATCATTTACCGCCATTTCATCATCATCATCATCCTTACTGCATGAGGAAACAGCCAAAACACTGATTACAGAAAGCAGACTAAAAGGTAATTTGAACTTTACAAATTGCATAGATTCTAAATTTTCTGAAAAATTACCAATAATTAGCGAGAAAATAAAAAAACCGGCAGAAATTTATTCCGCCGGTCCTATTATTGAATCAAATAAAGTTTAAAATTAAACAGTTTCCAGAACATCTTTTTCAACCACAACTCTCCATCCGAAAGGATCTTCGCTAAGGTTGTTCTGAAGATCTGTAAGGTCTTTTTTAAGAATAGCTGCATAGCTTTCCTCGTCTGACAGTTTTGGAAGCTCCAGTTTTGTTCCCTCATATCCTAAAGCCTGGAATACAGTAGTTACAACTGCTGTACCTACTCCCCAAACTTCTTTCAGAGTTCCGTTCTTCTGAGCTTCTATAACAGTTTTAACAGCTACCGGCTCTATTTTTACCTCGATTCCTCTTTTCTTGGCAAGTTGGATGAAACTGTCTCTTGTTACTCCGTCAAGGATTTTCTCAGAAGTTGGCGGCGTGTAGATCGTATCATTAATTCTTACAAATACGTTCATTGTTCCACTCTCTTCAAAATATTCGTGAGTTGCATCATCTGTCCAGATGATCTGTTCATAACCTTCTTCAATGGCAAGTTGTGTAGGATAGAAAGAAGCTGCATAGTTACCTGCTGCTTTAGCAGAACCTACCCCTCCGTTTGCTGCTCTTGAATAGTGATCTGAAATTTTTACAGAAACAGGTTCTGCATAATAGCTTTTCGCTGGTGTTGCAACGATTGCAAACATATATTTATTGGCAACTCTTGCTTTCAGAGCTTCCTCTGTAGCAAAAATCAACGGTCTGATATATAATGACATTCCTTCACCCTGCGGGATCCAGTTTCTGTCTATATCAACTAATGCTTTCAGTCCGTCTAAAAACATTTCTTCAGTTACTTCCGGCATTGCCAGACGTTTTGCGGACTTATTGATACGTTCAAAATTCTTTTCCGGCCTGAAAAGGAAAACCTGGCCGTCTTTGTCTTTATAGGCTTTCATACCTTCAAAACAAGCTTGTCCGTAGTTTACACCCATCATAGCTGGCGTAAATGGTATAGGACCATAAGGAACCAATTTTACATCACCCCATTTTCCATTCTCATACTCACATATAACCATGTGGTCAATAAAAGTACTTCCAAATGAAAAGTTATTCGGATCAAAGTCCGAAAGTCTGGAGTTCTCCGTTTTTTGAATTATCATTTTTTAAAATTTTTACGATGTTCTACAAATTTAACATAATTTTCTAAATATAAAAATTTTAGAGTAAATTTGACAAAAAAATAGCTTGAAAAGAGAAATTAAGACTACAAACGACGGAAGTAAAACATTGTTTATCAATAATTTAAATGAAAACTATCATTCTCATCACGGAGCGCTTCAGGAAGCAGAACATGTGTTTATCAAAAATGGACTAAATCAGATAAATGATTACGAAATTAATATTTTAGAACTCGGTTTTGGAACAGGTTTGAATGTTTTGGTAACAATTAATGAATATTTAAAAACTGACAAAAATCATGTCATCAACTACTTTTCTCTTGAAAAATACCCGATAAATGAATCCGAAATTAATGATCTTGCCTATTTTGAACATTTTGATAACCCGGAATTCAAAAATATTTATCAAAAAATTCATCAGGCAGACTGGGGAAAATCATCAGAAATCATTAAAGGTTTTAATCTAAAAAAGATTGAATGTGACTTCTTTGACCTGAAAGACATAGACTTACCTAAAATCAACCTTGTCTATTACGATTGCTTTGGTGCGAGAGTACAGCCCGATTTGTGGGAAAAACCACTGTTTGAAATGGTTTCCGACAAAATGTCCGTTAACGGATTATTAACAACCTACTCTTCTAAAGGAAGTGTAAGGCGGATTCTTCAGGAACTGAATTTTAAAGTGGAGAAAAAACAGGGCCCTCCCGGAAAGAGGGAAATGATTAATGCTGTAAAGATGGAATCGGAATAAAAAACAGGAAAGAAAGCAGACCATATAAAAGGTAAATTAACAAATCCGTTATAGGCTTTTTCCACTTATTTCCTTATTTTAGCTATACAAAATATTATATATGATTGATAAGATCAACATTAGAGTATATGCGTGTGCGGTAAAGGATAAAAAAGTACTGACACTGTTTGAAGAATATGCCGGTGAACCTTTAATGAAATTTCCGGGAGGAGGTTTGGAATTCGGTGAAGGACTTATAGATTGTCTTCACCGCGAATTTGATGAAGAACTGAACGTAAAGATAGAGGTTGTAGAACATTTTTATACCCAGGAAGATTTTCTTGTCTCGCGTTTCAGGGAGAATGAGCAGCTGCTTACCATATATTATATAGTAAACATTACTACTGAGGAAGATTTCCTTATCCTCGATCCATGTATTGAGAAAACAGAGTGGATCGACATCGACAGACCGGATAACCCTTTTCCGCTTCCAATAGACAAAATTGTGTTTGATAAATTAAAAGAAAAATTCCTGTAAGCTGTTTACAGGAATTTATATTTATTATCTATTCTATTTTTTGACTTTAAAATCTGATGCTCCGGGATAAGGCTGTAAATAGCCGGAGTTCCAGTTGGACTGAAGCAGGGATTCTATAAACTCATCTGTTCTGTTCTTATGTGGATCATACTGGTCTTTCAGATCAATGTCAGCCATTTTTCCTTTTACATTCCACCAGAAAGCGCTCCATCCGCCTCTCATTTCTTTAATGATCTCGTAGACATTTTTTCCGGTTGCTCTGTTCATCAGTTTGGCAAAAACCTGGCCTTCGGTAGTTGTAAGATCTCTTAATTGTTTTTCATATTGATCAGCAAGCATATTCTGTCTGTCTTTTACAAATTTTCTTTTGGCTTTGCTGTCCATATCTGTCATGTCAGCCTGAATGTCTCTGTATTGCTGAAGCGCAGTGACAAATAACGGATAAACCCTGTTTAGCTTTTTATTAAGGAAGTAATAGTAATTTTTGTCCAGCTGATTATTAAATCGCGGTTTATTGATCAGAACCAGCTCATCCAGTACAACTACAGGCTCGCCGTTAATTTCATAAACCTTCATCTTCTGACGTTCGTCGTAATAGTATTTATTACCGAACTCATCTGTTTTTAAAGATTCAGCGGGATATTGATTAAGAGGTTTTGCAATGATAGAATCCTTCTGACCAAAAACACTGACTCCAAAAAAGAAGATAAAAAGGCAGACAATCTTACTAAAATTCATTATTTTTACACTTATAATAACAAAAATTACACGCAAAAATCATTCCTTTTTATGAAATTTGAAAAGAAATCTTTGAAATTTTTAGAAAAATACTTAAACACTTCTTCTCCAACAGGTTACGAACATAAAGGCCAGGAAGTCTGGATGGACTACATCAGACCTTATGTAGATAAAATAGAAGTGGATCATTACGGAACCTGCTATGGAATAATTAATCCCGATGCTGAATTCAAAGTAGTAATTGAAGCCCATGCAGATGAGATCTCCTGGTATGTCAATTATATTACAGATGACGGATTGATCTATGTAATCAGAAATGGAGGCTCGGATCAGACGATTGCTCCTTCAAAAGTTGTCCATATCCATGGTGAAAAAGGAATTGTAAAAGGGGTATTCGGATGGCCTGCAATTCATACCAGAACCAATCAGAACGAACCAACTCCGAAAATTGAAAATATTTTCATCGACTGTGGCGCCATTTCCAAGAAAGAAGTTGAAGAAATGGGAATCTATGTAGGTTGTATGATCACCTACCCCGATGAGTTCTTTGAAATGAATGACAGATATTTCGTCTGCCGAGCTTTGGATAACAGAATCGGAGGTTTTATGATTGCGGAAGTGGCAAGACTTTTAAAAGAGAACAAAAAAGCACTTCCTTTCGGGCTATATATCACCAATTCTGTACAGGAAGAAGTAGGACTTTACGGTGCAGATATGATTGCCGATACCATTAAACCGAATATCGCTATTGTAACAGACGTTACTCACGACACTACCACCCCTATGATCGAAAAGAAAAAAGAAGGCGATCAGAAATGTGGTGACGGACCTGTGATATTCTTTGCACCAATCATTCACCACACCATCAGACAGCTGATTATTGATACTGCAAAAGCTAAAAAGATTCCTTTTCAGAGAGCAGCTGCAAGCAGATCCACAGGAACAGATACCGATGCTTTTGCCCATTCTAACGGCGGGGTACCAAGTGCATTAATTTCCCTACCTTTGCGCTACATGCATACAACAGTGGAAATGGTATCTAAAGAAGATGTAGGAAACGTGATCCAATTGATCTACGAGACACTTCTGAAGATTAAACCTGATATGAAACTGAAGTATCACTAAAAAATGAACCTTTTTTATGACTTAATCAAGAAACCAACCTTCCTTACCATTGTGAGCATTGCACTATTTGGACTAGGTATTCCACTGATTATTTATCAATTATTCACGGTAAGTTCAAGTGGAAGTTTAGGAATAACTGTAGAGATAATTTTTCTACTTGTTGTGTTTGGGCTATTGGTTATTGACAGGTTTTTAGTTAAAAAAATTGATCATATAAAATTATCTATCATAGAAGTAATTTTGATAACTGCTTATATGGCCTATTATTACACTCATGATCAATCATTTTCAGTAGGATAATAAAAAGTAAAGTATAAAAAGTAAAAATGAAAACGAAGCTTATTGCTCCATCCCTTTTATCCGCAGACTTCGGGAATCTGCAAAGAGACATTGAAATGCTGAACAATTCCCAGGCAGACTGGTTCCACATCGACGTGATGGACGGAAGATTTGTACCCAACATTTCATTCGGGTTTCCTGTGATGAAGACTGTACAGCAGCATGCCAAAAAATTTGTTGATGTTCATCTGATGATTGTAGAACCTGAAAAGTATGTGGATGAATTCATCAATCATGGTGCAGATCTTATTTCCGTGCATTATGAAGCATGTACCCATCTTCACAGAACAATCCACCATATCCAGAGCAGAGGAGCAAAGGCTGGTGTTGTTTTAAACCCTTCCACTCCGGTACTGATGCTTGAAGACATTATTGCTGATGTGGATCTTGTTCTTTTGATGAGTGTAAATCCCGGATTCGGAGGACAGAAATTCATTGAAAATACTTATAAGAAAATTGCTGAGACTAAAGATCTTATCCTGAGCAACAACTCCACTGCCCTTATCGAAATAGACGGTGGGGTTAATCTTGATAATGCTGCCAAACTCTTTGAAGCAGGAGCAGATGTTCTTGTGGCCGGAAATGCAGTTTTCTCCGCAGAGAGCCCTGAAAGAACAATCGAATTGCTTAAGATTTAAGAAAGTTCCGAACTCATTCATATAAAAAGGCAGCCTGACAGGCTGCCTTTCCTCATAAAAATATATTGGTTATTAGTCTACCTGCTGAAAATTAAAGCTCAGATCACCTCCATTATAATTCAGTGAGACGTTGGTAGGAAAAGCCTGAGCTGAAGTACTCATCCATCGGTATTCCAAAAACTTAATGTTCCCTGCAGTAATTGGATATACCGCATCACTATTATCAGGCTTTGTTCTTTTATACCAGTCATTGGAATTCATTGTGATCATATACTTTTTATCTTTCTCCAGAGCCAGTTCCTCTATAGCTTTCGTCATTAGAGTATTTGCAGCCGAAACATTTACCATCTCTGTTCTCAATACTGTTTTAGCTGTATAATCCCAGATTGTTATTTTCAGATTAGGATTTGCATCGGGTAATTTTATGGTAATTGCATTGATTTTTCCTTTTACATTAGGATAAAACGCCAGACCAAATTCATAATTACCGGAATTTATAAAATTCGTTGTCGTATCAAACCCTGCATTTTCATGATATTTATTTAACGGATTTTCTTCCGCATATACGATAGGTTCCGGAACCTGTTCATCATCATCCTTACTGCAGCTTGTTATCAGGAATACTGAATTCAGGATTATTATTGTACAAAGACTTTTAAGAGATAAAGATCTCAAAGTGAAAAAAACTTCTAAATGTTTCATTGGTTTTAATTTTAATAATTGCTGAGACAAAGATTAAAATAACCGGAAAGTAAAACATCAGGAAAAACCCCTTTTTGGTGTGAGTTATTGCACCATTTTTTGGCAGAATACCTAAAAAAAGAAAAAGGCAGCACTTGGGGAGCTGCCTTTCTTCTTGTGGAATTTGAGCTTATGTGGTTATTAGTTTTTTGTCGTAAGACTTTAAATGCTTAAGATTCCATTGGGCTGTTACTGATGTAAATTTCCAAATAAAACCACATATAATGCATCCGTATAAATACTGAATTTATCATTAAGTATTTATACGTAATTAACAAAATTATTCAGGTAACGTCTTATTCCAGATGCACGCACAGATGACCAGAGCAATACTTATGACTGAAAATATAGTCCTGACATCATTTAAAAGATTCCACCTGTTTTCGAAACGATCCCTCATCTGCTTCACCGTTTCCGCTGTAGATCCTCCGATATCAAATTTATCAAGCATATCATTCAAAGGAACATTCCCAGCAACCGTTACTCCAAAAACACCTATCAGGTAAGCAGCAGTTGCCAGCAGAAGGAAAAGAAAAACCGGCTGTTCTCCCCGGAACAGAAAAGCTGTTACCGGAAGAAGCACCGCAGTACCCATAAAGCTCATGAAAAATACAGGATTAAGGATTTCCCTGTTGATACTCTGCATGGATTTCAGATATTCCGTATCGGAAAGCTTTCCCAACCCCAGCACTACAGAGCATGAATAGGCATAGAACAGCCCGGCAATCAAAGCCGTAAGTACGGCAGTAATTAATAAAAAAACCGTTGTCATTTTCATATATTTTGATTTGTGATATATAACAAAAGAAACCCTAGTAAGGATTCCATTTTTTGATAATCTGCTGTGCTGTTGAGATCATTTCTTCATCCCAATTCCCGGGTTTAAAATAATGAAACATCTGATTTTTAACCGAGTCAATATTCGTTTCTTCAAACAACATTTTCGTCAGTTTGGTCTGTTCATCATACAACAGCAGATCTTCTACAGGTGTTGAATATTCTCCGTTCTTTTTATTCCATCCTCTTTTATTTCCGGCATGAAAATCTGAAATCTCAATAATCTTTTTTACACGGTTAAAATCATCAAAAAAGACCTGCTTTTTTATATCTGTATCCAATGTATGCCCTAATCTTTCAATAATGGTATATTCGAGGTTATGACACTGGGATAAAACTTCAGGAAATGTATTTAAAATCTCTTCAGGAATTTTATCATCATGGGTATCTCTTCTCACAGGACTTTTCCCATAAGCACTCTCCTGCCAGCTTCCTCCTGAAAGATGGATTTCTTTTACTTTTTCCAGTGGATACAGGCTGATGATTTCCTGCATGGCAATTTCAAAATTACAGGACTGACAGTAGATATTATGAAGATCGAGAATAAGAAAACCGTCGATATCTTCTACAAGTTTATTGAGAAATTCTCCCTGCTCTTTCACATCATCTACAGAAAATGAAAAGGCAAGGTTTTCAAGTCCTACAGGAACTTCTACAGCATCCTGAAGCCTTTTAAGCCTGTCTTTCCCTATCTGAAGTGTTTTAGAGTGAAGCGGAACAGGCAGAGGAACACCCTGATGAAAATTTTCGGTGTTCATAAATCCGAAGTGTTCGGTAATATGGTTGTATTTTCTGTGTTTGAACTCCTCCTTTAATTTTTTAAGCCAATCTTCCTGCCTATCCGTCCATCTGGCATCAAAAAGAGAGTAATAAACACCGTGGCCAAGAAGTCTGCTATTTTCTGCATAAAAATCCAAAAGTCCGGAAAGCCACTCCGGTTCATCCACATCATAAAAAGTATCGAAAGACCACTCCAATACATCTACAGCATTATTTTGCAGTACAGGAAGTATGGCGGAAACAAAATCTGCTTCCGGCATCATAGCTAATCCTAACAGCGGCTTTTTCATATTTATCCCATTCCACAGGCCGGACAGCCGACGCTGCTTTTAAAAATAGTATCTTTTATGGGTACAAACTTAGTTTGCGCAGTTTTGACAGGCTTAGGAGGTTCTGTCTTTTTAATTACTTTACCTACAGGCTTTTTCACTTTTTTGACAGGCTTTGTTGTCTGTCCTGATACACTTACTGCCAATAAGCTGGCCATTACTAATGCTGGAACTTTCATAATACATTTTTTAATGAAACTTACAATAAGTATTCCATTTATGATTCTGCTAAAAATACAATAATTTATTCAGGAACATTTTCAAATTTAAAATTATCCTGCTTATTTTAATATCAGATATAAGATTTAATGGTATTATCCGGAAATTAGATCTGCTTTATTTATATTTAAGCTAAATTTAAAAGAAAGATGAAAAACAGTTTGGTGAAAGCTATTTTCTTAGGACTGCTAACAGTATCATGCAGTATCAATGCCCAGAAAAAACAATCAGAAGACAAAAAAATGGAATGGTTTAAAAATGCCAAACTCGGTATTTTCATTCACTGGGGGATATATTCCGTAGACGGAATTTCTGAATCATGGGCGTTCTTCAACAATTATATCAGCCACGACAATTATATGAAACAGCTGAACGGATTTTCAGCTTCACAATACAAACCTGATGAATGGGTTGACCTGATCAAAAGTTCCGGAGCTCAATATGCCGTGATCACCACCAAACATCATGACGGAGTTTCACTTTGGAATTCAGAAGCGGAGAAAGCAACTACGATCCCGGCCCACTCTCTGGCTAAAAAAGATGTCTTATCCCCTTTTGTCACCAGTCTTAAAAAATCAGGACTGAAAACAGGACTATATTTTTCTCTTCCCGACTGGAGTCATCCTTATTATGATATTAATACCCGTACAAAAAAGCGGTATGAAATTAAAAATGATTCGCAACGATGGCAGCAATTTGTTAATTATTACCAGACACAACTTGGAGAGCTCTCTTCACAGTATCATCCTGATCTGTTATGGTTTGATGGTGACTGGGAGCATTCTTCTGCAGAATGGCAGACTCCTCAAACTTTAAGCATTTTAAAGAAATACAATCCTGATATCATCATCAATTCAAGGCTTAATAACCACGGTGATTATGACACACCTGAACAGGGAATCCCTGTAATAAATCCACAAAGTAGGTATTGGGAGCTTTGTTATACCATGAATGATTCCTGGGGATACCAGCCTTTTGACAATCATTACAAGACTCCCAATATGATTATCAGAACATTAGCAGATGTTATCAGCATGGGAGGAAATCTCCTTCTTGACATCGGACCGAAATCTGATGGTACTATCCCTGAAAAACAAGCTGAAATTCTAAGAAACCTGGGAAGATGGACCTCAAAAAATAAAAAAGCCGTTTATGGAACCGACCGTGGTATTCCTTTTGAAAACTTTAAAGGAAAATCTTCTGTTTCAGAAACAAAAAAATCAATTTTTCTTTATCTGGAAGAAGCTAAAGATTTTGTAAAGATTTATGGGCTTGGAAGCAAACCGGATGCTGTAAAAATTGTGGGTGATGAAAATGCTAAAGTAAATTTCAGCTTCAGCAATGATGCTACAATGAATATTGATCTGTCTTATATAAAATTTGATCAGGATGTTACTGTGGTAGAACTGATTTTTAAAAATCCTCCTGTTCTTCTTAAGAATTTTGAAGCAGACTCCTATTCCCTCACTGATCTTTTACAAAACAAGAGTAGTAAATTAGCAGTTTACGATATAGCGAATGCTTTGCACAATGGTAAAAACTTACTGAATACTTCAGGTATTACCAGCGACGGGCAAGATATGAAGATTCCCCAACCGGCAAAAACAAACCCGGAAACAGTTCAGTGGATTGGCAAACATGCCGAAGCACTATATGGCACAGGAAAAGGATTACCCGAAGGACACTACTCCGGAATGAGTGCTCTTTCCAAAGACAGACAAACAATTTATCTTTTTGTGGAAGGAACCCCTACAGGCCCTATCGCTTTGAAGGGTATAAAAAATGGTATTTCAAGAATCCGGATTGTAGGCGAAGGATCTATTATCAGTCATGAGGTTTATAACAAACTGTATTGGAGTGAGACTCCGGGAATTGTCTATATTGATATTCCAAAGGAAAGGCTGGACAAAAATATGACAGTTATTGCTGTCTTGCTGGACAAACCTGTAGAATTATACAGGGAAAAAGTCGGTGCCATTGAAAACAACTTATAATCAATCATTTCAAGCCATTTTGGCACAAAAAAACCAGAGAAAATTCTCTGGTTTTTATATTTTTTTTGAGGTGGTTTTCTTAGAAAATTTCTCTTCCTGAAAAATGGAATTGAGCCTCGATAAGAGCGTTCTCGTTAGAATCTGAACCGTGAACAGCGTTTTCACCAATGCTTCTTGCAAACATTTTTCTGATCGTACCTTCTGCAGCTTCTGCAGGGTTTGTAGAACCAATTAGTGTTCTGAAGTCTTCTACTGCATTGTCTTTTTCTAAAACAGCAGCTACGATAGGACCTGAGCTCATGAATTCTACCAACTCACCATAAAATGGTCTTTCAGCGTGAACTTCATAGAATTTTTTAGCATCAGCAACAGTAAGCTGAGTTAATTTTAATGCTTTGATCTTAAAACCTCCTTCTGCAATCTTCCCCAATATAGCACCGATATGTCCGTCTGCTACTGCATCAGGCTTAATCATAGTGAATGTAATGTTAGACATAAATGTATATTTTTTTAATGCCGCAAAATTACAAAAAATATATTTGATTTTAATTTTTTTTTAACATAAAAATAACTTTTATTAAGAAATAGAGAAAAAACTTTGGCATAGTAATTGTTAATTCTATTACGATTCTCATGTTTAATTTGAGTTTTCATGGTTATTAGTTTTTACCCAGCTTCGGCTGGGTTTTTTATTGACAAAAATTCAAATATATTATTGCGGATTTGATAATTTTAAAAAGCTATTAAAAGCATATTAATATATTATTGCTTCTATTTCAATCAATGGAATAATATTAATTTTTTGATATTTTTTCCATCCTTGTTTTTTAATCAGAATCCGGATACCAAAAAATGGTCATTTATGACAAAATAATCAAGGCAAAGATTAGAGTTATTGTAAAAACAGAAGTATTTTTTTCTTCGGATAGAATATTGTTCAAAAAAAAATAAACTTTTTTGTGTGACAGTAAAAGTTGGAAATCTATAATTTAATTTTAACGCAAAGTTTTATTTTGGTTTTGTAAAATTTAAGGCGGCAAAGAAGAATCAATCTTTAATTGATTTGACTAAGCTGACATGTTATCCTGTTATTAAGTTTAAATAACGTGTTTTTACTTTAATGCATAAAACCTGTGCATCATCCATTAAAATCCATGCGAATTCTTCTAGACTAATGGTACAATCTAACTGTAATACTAAAATCTGGCTGTAAGTTTAGGAATATTTTTATTTCTGGGAAGCTTCTTCTGCCTCTTCCATCAGCTTTACATAATTGGCATAACGGGAATACTGTATTTCTCCGGTTTCAAGGGAAGCAAGAACGGCACATTTCGGTTCATTGATATGAAGACAGTTATGGAACTTACATTCTTCCCTTTTTTTGAAGATCTCTGGAAAATAATGCTGAACTTCTTCTTTTTCAATATCTATCATAGCAAATTCACGTACTCCGGGTGTATCAATAACATTACCGCCAAAATCCCAGAAGTGCATCTGCGCAAAGGTTGTGGTATGCTTTCCTTTCAGATGGGAATCTGAAATTTCGGAAGTTTTCAAGTTTAAACCGGGCTGCAAAGCATTGACCAGAGTAGATTTTCCACATCCTGAATGTCCGAAGAAAACAGAAGTTATATTTTTAAGAAGTTCCTGAAGCTGCTCAAAATTCAGTTTGGAATAGGATGAAATTTCCAGAGTCTCGTAACCTATTTCCTGATAAAGAAATTCTATGTCCTTTACAAGCTCTATTTCCTCTTCGTTCAGAACGTCAATTTTATTGAACAGGATTAAAGGCTTAATATTATAAGCTTCACAACATGCCAGAAAACGGTCAAGAAAACCTAATGAGGTTTCCGGATGCTTTAAAGTAAAGATAAAACAGGCAAGATCTATATTGGAAGCAATGATATGAGCCTCCTTTGAAAGGTTGACAGATTTTCTGATCAGATAGTTGGTACGCGGTTCTATTTTCGTGATCCACGCAATACCATCAGACTCCAGCTGAAATTCTACAAAATCTCCTACAGCAAGCGGATTGGTAAGTCTCGTTTTGATCAGTTTGAATTTACCCCGGATCCTGGCTTCGAAAATTTTATCTGTTTCGAATTCCATAACCTGGTACCAGCTGCCTGTAGATTTAATGATTTTTCCTTTCATATAATAATTGGCTACAAATATAAGCAATTAGGGCTTAGGATTTAGGTATCAGAATAAACTCCTCCCTATTTCCTAAGCCCTGTCACTTATTTATCCGTTGATTATTATCTGTTGATCATAATATTGTTCTGTACTTCAATAGACTCTTCGTGGATTGCTTTGAAAACCTTTTCAATAAATTCCTGAGACATACCGGTTTCTTTTGCTTTCTGAGTGGCGTATTCCGTAATCACTTTCCATCTTTCAGGCTGGAAGATTGCGATATCATTCTCTTTTTTAAGTTTACCAATCTTTTCAGAAATCTTCATTCTTTGGGAAAGAAGCTCGATCAGCTGGAAGTCAAGATCAGAGATCAGGGTTCTGTGTCTGCCCATTTCATTATCAAAACCTGCAAGACCGGAATTTCTTACTTTCAGGTTTCCAATTAATTCTGCTAAAACTTCCGGTGTAATCTGCTGTGAAGCATCACTCCAGGCTTCATCAGGATTACAGTGGGTTTCAATGATTGCCCCCTGGTATCCTACGTTGAATGCTTCCTGAGTAACATCTGCAAGACCTGTTCTGTTTCCACAAATGTGGGAAGGGTCTATCAGCATTGGAATATTCGGGAACTGGCTTTTAAAATCAAGAGCAATCTGCCAGTTTGGGTTATTCCTGTATTTTGTTTTCTGGTAAGTTGAAAATCCTCTGTGAATTACTCCCAGATTTTTAATATCCTGTCCTAAAAGTCTCTCCAAAGCTCCGATCCATAAAGCAAGATCCGGGTTTACGGGATTTTTAACGAATACCGGCTTATCGGTTCCTCTTAAAGCCATTGCAATTTCCTGAACTGTAAAAGGGTTTACGGTAGAACGTGCTCCGATCCAAAGAACATCCACATCAGCTTCCAAAGCTGCAAATACATGATGAGCGTTCGCTACTTCTGTAGCCGTTTTAAATCCGTATTCTTCTTTTACTTTTTTCAGCCAGTTCAAACCTATCACTCCTACTCCTTCAAAACCGTTTGGTTTAGTACGAGGCTTCCAGATCCCTGCACGGAAAATAGGCACCGGAGCATTGGTCTCCTTTATTCTTTTGGCGGTTTCAAGCATCTGTGCTTCACTTTCCGCGCTGCATGGCCCTGCGATCATTAATGGCTGTGAAAGCTCGTTGATCCACTCGTTTTTTACATCTTTTAAATTCATACTTTTAAATTTATTGTTTTTTATTTTTCAGATTAACAGCAATAGTCCTTTCATTATAAAATTTACTTTATAATTCTTTTCAAAAAATGCCGTTCAAAATTGTTTAAAGGAATCAGGAAAATAAAAGGACTCTACTTTTCCTGTATTTTTTGGAAAGAAATTCAGTTAGTAATACCAATAAAATCGATAATACGTTCTGAAATTTCTATAATAGAAAGCAGAAAAACTAAAATAACCGCTAAAGAAATTAGCGGGTACAAAATGAGACAGAGATGGGATTAACGATTTTTCCACTGGATTCTGAAACTTCTGTTGTTTAGTTTACATCTGATTTGTTTTTGTCAAAAACTTAATTTTAGCAAAAATCTTTGACAAAGATATAAAAAAACTCAATCTGACAAAAAAAAATTGTGATAAATACAAAAAGTTATGTCAGATCAAACTTCATTAAATCATCAAGATCTTTTAAAAGCGGATTTTTTTCGATAAATTTTTCGAACATTTTTCTTTTGGTAACGACTTCAATTTTCAAGCTATCAAAGTCCCGCTGATAATCTATTTCAATGGCATGGTTGTGAACCTTTGTTTTGAAATGATTGAAAAATTCACCGGCGATTTTGTCAAATTCAGCCTTGGCAGAATCTGAAGGATATAAAACTTTAATGGTATTTTCCCCTGACTTTATCAGCTTAAATGTTTTTACAGCATTAAAAACAAAACTGTTTCTGGTCTGCAGCTGTTTAAGCATGAGATTCCATTCCATCTGCAAATCTGTATCTGTAAAATGGTTCTTGGGAAGATTTTCTATTTTTACGGCTACCGTTTCTTCTTTTACTTCTTTCTCTTCATTATTCAGAAAAGAATTAATGCTGAAACCGGAAGAAATTCCCTGCCTTGATAAAGGTTTTGTAGTTTTTACGGCTGTTTCCTGAATAGTTTCAGGCTGCTGTACTGGCTTTTCTGCTATGGGTTCTTTTTTCTCAGGAGCTTTTTCCGGAACTTTCACTTCCTGTTTCTCACTGAGAAACGGCGCCAGTATTAAGAACTTTTTTTTTTAGTATCGCCTGAATTAGCTGTCAGTGAAGCCAGCTGCATCAATGCAATTTCTACTGTAAGTCTTGGATTTTTGGAGTTTTTATAATTGATATCCGCATGATTGCAGATCTCAACGGCATCAATCAGCTCCTGAGCGTTCCATTTCTGACTTTGTTCTACAAACTTCACTTTAGTCCTCTCCCCGACTTCAATAAGTTCTATTGTTCTGGCATTCTGTGCCATCATAAGATCTCTGAAATGGTTTCCCAATCCTGCAATAAAGATATGGGGATCAAAGCCTTTTTTTACAATTTCATTAAAGGCAAAAAGCACTTCGGGAATTTTGTTTTCCTTGGCCAGATCTACTATATTAAGGTACTGGTCATAATCAAGGATATTGAGAACTTCGGCGGCTTTGGCCAGAGTAATATTTTTCTGGGAGAATGTGGAAAGCCTGTCAAAGATAGAAAGTGCATCTCTTAAAGCACCGTCAGCTTTCTGAGCAATGAGATACAGGGCATCATCTTCGTATTGGATGTTTTCCTTCTTGGCAATGTTTCTTAAATGTCCCTGAATGTCTTCAATGGTAATTCTCTTGAAATCATAAATCTGACAGCGTGATAAAATGGTAGGAATTATTTTGTGCTTTTCTGTAGTCGCCAAAATAAAAATAGCGTGTGCAGGCGGTTCTTCAAGAGTTTTAAGAAATGCATTAAAGGCCGCAGAAGACAGCATGTGCACCTCATCAATAATATAGACTTTATATTTACCTACCTGAGGTGCAAAGCGGACCTGATCTATCAGTTCCCTGATATCATCCACGGAGTTGTTGGACGCCGCATCCAGTTCATAGATGTTATAGGCGAAGCCGTCTTCTGAAACTGAGCCATCCTTTTCGTTGATCTTCCTGGCCAGAATTCTGGCACATGTGGTTTTACCCACACCCCTTGGACCGCAGAAAAGTAAGGCCTGAGCCAGTTGATTTTCTTCAATGGCATGTTCTAAAGTATCTGTAATATGAGATTGCCCTACTACAGTGTCAAACTGCTGGGGACGGTATTTTCTTGCAGATACGATAAAATTTTCCATTGGTCAAAAATAAGAAATATAGTTTTAATCTGAAAATTAAAAGTTTTCAAATTGTCAACAAAAAATTATTTTCGGGTCAAATTGGAAAACTTTTAATGATTATTCTTTTGCTTTTTTAGTCTTGTAGTAATAGTCTATAATCTCAACGATCACTTTTTCAACTTCTCTTCTTCCTTCATCAGTTCTCATATCAATACCACAGAATTCTGTTCCGTTGTATGCAGGAAACAGGTTGAGATAATAAACTCCGGCTGCTATTAATGCCAGCATTGCTCTTACGTTTACAGCATTTTCCCCGAAGTAAGGATCCGTTACATTTTCAAATAAATTGGCAGCCACATCTTCTCTTTGCTTCAGTATATTTTTCAGTATCGGCTTACTTTCAGAAAGTTCCCAAAGAATGATTTTTTGCAGCTCCTTATTTTTCTTCAGACTTTCAAACTGCATAAGAATTCCTTGAGTTAAGGCTTCCTTACCTTTTCCCACATGTATTTCCGCTTCAATATCCGGGCTGAATTTGCTCCAATAATCCTGAGATTTTATGTACTCGTCAATAAGCTTGTCTGTACTTCCAAAGTACTCATAGATAAGCTTTTTGTCGAAACCGGCTACTGCTGCAATCTTACTTACTTTAAGACCTGAGTACCCTTTTACTCTCAAAATTTTACCAACAGCTGCAAGCAGCTTCTGTTTTGTTTTTTCTTTGTCCCTAATGGGGCCTTGCACTACTTTTCTGGGCATAATTTATTATTTTTTTGCAATATGCAATTTTTTATTAATATCATCAAAAACATTGAGCGTTTTGTCAAGATGTTCTTTTTCGTGACGGGCTGTTACTGTCATTCTGATACGCGCATCTTTTCTGGCTACAGCAGGATACATAATAGGATTGGTATAGACTCCTTTTTCAAGCAGAATTCTGCCGATGTCCCACATCTTATTCTGATCTCCTATTTTCACCGGAATAATAGCTGAACAGGTGATTCCGGTATCCAAACCTAAATCATTAAGCCCATTTTTGAAATAATTGATATTATCCCACAATTTATCTTTCCAAAATGGCTCTTCATCAACCAAATCAATTGCTTTCAAAATTCCGAATGAAGAAGGGGGTGCTGTAACTGAGAAAATATGCTGTCTGGACTGGAACTTCAGGAATGATGCTATTTTTTTATTAGCAATCACGTATCCTCCCAGATTACCAAAAGTCTTGCTGGATGTTCCTGTTATAAAATCTACCTTATCCAATAAATCGTCATCCTCAAGGGCTCCTCTACCGGTTTTTCCCATAACTCCAACGCCATGGGCATCGTCTACCATGAGATAGGCATTATATTTTTTTACAAGAGCATATATTTCTTTAGCGCGCGAAGTATCCCCTTCCTGAGAGTATACTCCATCTACAATAACAAGCTTTGTACGGTACGTATTTTCACATACCTTCAAAATGTGTTCCAAAGCTTCCAAATTATTGTGCGGAAATGTTTTTTTATTTGTAAAAGCACATCCTTCATGTACACTTGCATGTACTCCCATGTCTAAAATGGCAATATCCTCTTTCTGCATCAGGATCTGCAAAGTGGCACTATTAGCGGCATATCCGGTAGTAAACAATATGACCTCCTCTTCATTTCTTCCAAAAAAATCAGCAATTTTTTTTTCTATGGCATTATGATAATCAAAATATCCGCCGATAAGGGGTGATGCTCCCGTACCTGTTCCATATTTCTCAATTCCTTCAATAGCAGCCTGTTTTACTTTAGGATGCTGTGTAAATCCTAAATAGTCGCTGGAAACAAAGCTTACATATTCATTATTCTGGTTGGCAATATCTATATTTAATGTCGCATTACTTCCTGAAGTATTTTTCAGTCTGTAGTTCATGTGTCCTCTGGACTTCATATGATCCAGAAATTCGTAGAAATAGTCTGCTCTTTGAGCAATATCGTACTCCGGAATATTCTCAAAATCTTTAAATGTTGCTGTTGTAAAATCAATGGTCATCCTTAATGTTGTTAGTTGTTTAATATTAGTTGTTTGATGAGACAAATATATGATTATTTGAAGCTTATAAATTCATTCGTTACATATAATAAATATTATACATTATTTTATAGACTTCACCTTATGATCTGATAATTAAACTACTTTATTTATTAATATATCTGAAGTAAATTCTTCCGGTTTATCAGTCATTATCGGAATTTAAATTTAACAAAAAAGTAACAACAATAAATCACTATTTATAAATAAATCACAAAAAAAAGACAAATGCTTCACAATTGCCTCATTTCTAAAATATTATTTTCATACCTAACATGAGATATAAAAAATCTCTACAACTTCAAGACTTCCATGGGAGCTCTATGACGGTTTTCTTTCTGCCATTTATAAAAAATGCATCCCGATTTCAGGGTTTAAGTCTACCATTTCTCCTGAATTCTCCCGGGGTAACTCCTGTCATTTTTTTAAAGAATTTGGAAAAATTGGAAGGATCATAAGTGAACACTCTTGCTATCTCTGCAATAGACCGATCTGAACCTGCGATCATTGCCTTCGCTTCATCAATTATTTTCTCATCATAAAAATAGCACGGATGCTGTCCTTTTTCCTTTTTAATGGTATCTGTAAGGTGTTTATGGGAAACCGCAAGCTGCGCGGCAATTTCATTGAGCTCCATAAATTCAGGAACAGCTCCGATGATCACGTCCTGAATATGTTTTTCTAGAAAATCAAAATACTGCCTGGTGATCTCTTCGCTTCTTTTCATTTTATTAGTAAGATTTTAATCTATAAAATTAAGGATAAGAATTAAAAAAACATGGTGACCTTTTCGGTGTCTATTATAAATTGAAAACCTGTTAATAAAAACTATCTTTAAATGCCTGTACGGAATTTTTCACTTTCAGCTTTTCCAGAATGTTCTGGCGATGCCTGCTTACCGTATTGATACTTATTGAAAGAAATCCTGCTATTTCTTTGCTGGCATAGCCTTCCCCCACATATTTTAAAATCTCCAGCTCTCTTTTTGAAAGAATATTCTGATAATTCAGTTTATCTTTTACAATGACTTCTCCTTTTGCCATATTAATGATCATAAAATCAGAAACCGAAGGAAGCGTCTGATCCATTGCAATCTGATAAAGGCAGAGCGCAAATCTAAGTTTACCATTATCGGGCGAATAAATATAGAACATGCGATGCTTTACAAACCTGTATTCATTATTTTTATCTTCCATCCTGATCTTTGAAAGAACACTATAGTCTGCCCGAATTTCCGCATCCATAGAATCCATCAGCTCGTAGAATCGCAATTCATGAATATATTTTTTAAGCCTGTCATCCGGATGGATCTTTTTAATGATTTCTTCTTCCCAGATAGAATTGATCTCTGATGGATTTTCCTGCATATTTAAACCCAATTCCCATGCTGTTTTGGGCTTGTACACATAGCTTTTATCCGACTGCATGTCGCTCAAAACAGATATTGCTCCTTCCATCTCTGCATACATCAATGCTCTTTGCTTATACTCTTCTATATCAAGTTTACATTTCCGGGATGATTGATCCAAAAGCTTGTTGTTCAGTTTTTCTATGATTTCCATAAATGGTTATTTATCAGTATTGGCACAATACGGGTTTAAATATACTTTTGCTAAAATAATAATTTACACCCAGCCAGAGAGGATGAAGAGATTGATTTTAAGCTTAGGTACTGTTTTTCTTATTCAGAAAACACCTGCACAAACACTGGAAAAGATGAACTGGTTCAATGAGCCGGAAAAATGGGAGATCAAAAACAACAGCCTATCAATGACTGTTACTCCGCAAAGTGATTACTGGAGAATTTCCCATTATGGTTTTACGGTGGATGATGCTCCTTTTTATTATACGACTTATGGTGGAGAATTTGAGGCAAAGGTAAAAATCAGCGGGAATTATAAAGCAAGGTTCGACCAGATGGGACTTATGCTGAGAACAGATAAAGAGAATTATATAAAGGCGGGCATTGAATTCGTAGACGGAAAATATAATCTCAGTACTGTAGTTACTCATGGAACAAGTGACTGGAGTGTCATTACGCTGGACAAAACACCTTCCGAAGTCTGGATAAAAGCAGTGAGAAGACTTGACGCAGTGGAAGTTTTTTATTCTTTTGACGATAAAAATTATATAATGATGCGTAATGCTTACTTTCAGGACAATACTCCTGTAATGGTAGGTTTGATGGCTGCCTGTCCTGATGGAAATGGTTTCAGCGCTGTTTTTGAGAACTTCAAAATAAAGCATCTTCCGGATCAGAGAAGACTGAAATGGCTTGAAAACAATAAATAGCGATTGAATTTTTATTCAATATACAGTCAATTTTTATTTACCTCTCTTTTTAAGGGAGGTTTTGTTTTTTTCAGAAGTCTCCTGATATTTTAAATATTATTTAAATAGTATAGAAGCAAAAGGATGAAAGGCATTATTTCACTGTTTATTGATAATAAAACCCACCAGACCTTATTATTATACTTCATTAATTGAATGAATACATGTTAAAATATACTTAATTATAACAAATAATGTGTATAAAATCATTAATTTTACAACCAAAACCAAATCTGTTTAACTACAGGACGCAAAGCACAGAAAAATTTAATGCGAAAAAATTATATTCATTCCCAACACTTAAAAAAACTTCGGCTTGTACATTAATAATATATTTCCGCACTAATCAAACGGAAAACATGGATCATTTATGTTATGAAAGCCCGGGCATTGTTTTTTGTAATTTTGTTTACGAACATTTACAAGCAGCGTCATATTTCCCCATCGTATATTGATGACAATGGATTTCTGCAGAAAACTGCTAAAACCATTGTTATAGACTGCTATGATTTTACACAAAGCCTAGCAGTAATTATCAAAAATAGAATTGTAAACATTGTAAATACAGTGAAAAACAGAATTCTCAATATAATTTGTGGGGACTTTTCGCTGACTGCAATTTACAATAATACCGATGTCACAGCAAAAAGAATCCCTTTTTTATATCATTAAACAAAAACTAACTACAATAACCTTAACGTTGAAAAAAAACTCTTATTAAAAAAGCCAATTTATATGAATGAAAGAATTTTAATTGCTGATGATCACTATGTAGTAAGAGCAGGAACTGCTTTGGTATTAGAGTCTGCCTATCCAAAACTTAAAATAGATTTTGCCGAAAATTATGACCAGGTGAAGGAACATATATCCAATCATGAATATGACCTTCTCCTTCTTGATATTGATATGCCGGGAACACAATATAAGAAAATGATCCCTGAGCTTAAAAGCATACAGGCAAATCTGAAGATTCTTGTCTTTTCAGGGCATGGTAAAGATGTAGCCATACAATATATCCGGGAAGGTGCTGAAGGCTACCTGAATAAGCAAAGCAGCGAAGAAGAGATCAGGGACGCGGTAAGATCTGTTATCCAGAAGGGCTATCATTACCCCAGCGAACTGATTGGGCTTATTATCCAGAATAAAAAGAGTAATCCCGCAGAAAAACTGTCTTCCCGGGAATATGAAATCTTTAAACTTCTGGCTAAAGGATCCGGAAATCTTGAAATCGGAAATAAACTTGACATCCAGATGTCTACTGTAAGCACTTATAAAAAGAGGATCTTTAAAAAACTCAATGTAACCAATATTGCAGAGCTGATCAAGGTACATGAAATGATGCATTAAGGAAAACAGCAGATTAGTGTGAAATTTCCGTACATCCCGCTTTGTTTCTAAGTCTAAATAATTTATCCACTGGAAATAAGGATAATATTCAGACTTTTATAAGATAATTTTATTTTCTTCATTTTTAATTTATATTTGCTTTTTATTTGAGATATAGCCATGATTTATCAGATATGGGAAATAGCTGTAACTGAATATTATAATGATAGCCTTCTTTTAAAATTATCCTTTTCCGGTTAACCGACTTTATAAAATAAATGATGAAAAACCGAAAGTGGTTATAAAATACAACAATCCGAAAACACAAAACATTAAATTGATTTTCCCTGATATTATTTGCTTATGTAGATATTGAAACGAATTTATTGATCCCCGAAACACAGATGCAAAACGTAAAGAAATTAAAAGCTGAAAGAATAGAACTTTACAAAAGAGAACTTATCCATTATTATATTATTCTGATGGCTATTATTCTGTTTGTATTTGCTATGATTTTCACTTTTATTATTCCTGATAAAGTTATGTCCTGGTATCTTTATGGAGGATTATTTCTCATGGTCTACACCTATGTTATCATCCGCAAAAATTATTCGGTGGATATTCTGGTACATACTTATATGATTCTGGCTTCTTTTTACAATTTCTACATTATGCTGGCTTTCTGGAACAATTCTGTAGCAAGTTTTGTCTGGCTGATGCCTATTCCGCTCGCAGCTTATGTATTTTTTTCAAGAAAATGGGCCTTTTTTTATATCATATTTGTGATGCTGAATATCTTTTCCGGTTATATCATTTCTAAAAATTTTAATTTCAATTTTCCTGAGCACAGCCATGAGGATGTTAGAATGACAGATATTTTCCTGGTTATTTCCAATGTAGCAGTTCTTTCCCTCCTTCTCTACTTTAATGATAAAATCCGGCGGGTGGAAATTCAGGGTGAGATAGAAGCAAAGCTGCAGGTAGAAAGTAAGCCGGCAGCATTTTTAACAGAAAAAGACACTTTCTCAGAAGAACTGTTTGGAAAAGTTGAGAATATAATGAAGGAAAAACAGCTTTATAAGGATGTCAGTTTTAACATCTCCAAATTATCTGCAGAAATGGATATCAACAGCGGATATATTTCGAAATCAATACGATATAAAGGCTACCCGAATTTCAGCAATTACCTTAATCTGTACCGGATTAACTGTGTCAAAAAACTTCTTGATGAAAATGATCTGGAGCGTGTAACCTTAATGTATATTTATACTGAAGCCGGTTTTTCAAACCAATCTACCTTTAACAGGGTCTTTAAACAGATTGAAGGTACTACTCCATCCGAATACATCAGCAAGATGCAGCAGTAACAGGTTTAACGACACCTCTTTATCAGCCAAAGCATTTTCAGAACTGAAAAAATATCATGACCTTTACAGGAGTTTAAACTTATAAGAGCCATAGTGCTTTCAACTATAAAATCATGGATCTATCTGAAAAAGCAGAAAAAGGAAGCCGACGTTTCCGGTATATAAAACTTTGTATTTTCTTTTCGGGACTTTCCGTCTTTGCTCAGCTTTATCTTTTTCAGCCGATCCTTCCTACAGTTTCCGAATATTTCAAAACAACCGCCGGAGACAGTTCTCTTCTGGTTTCTTCTTCCACTATCGGTATGGCTGTTGGCCTCCTCTTTTTTGCATTTAAGGCAGACAGCTATTCCAGAAAGAGACTCATGACTTTTTCTCTCGTTTCCTCTGCTGTACTTACTATTATCTCAGCATGGATGCCAAGTCTCAGCCTTCTTATTGCAACCGGTATTTTAAAAGGTTTTGTAGTATCCGGTGTTTCCGCAATAGCACTAGCTTATCTTACTGAAGAAGTACATGTTTCTGTAGTAGGGCTTGCCATAAGCATGTATCTCAGCGGCAATACCATCGGCGGAATGAGCGGGAGAATAGTGGCCACTATCCTGGCAGGTGAATTTGGCTGGAGAAATGCTGTTCTTATTATAGGAATAGAAAGTCTGCTGTTAGGCCTTGTTTTCTGGAAGCTTTTTCCGGAATCCAAGTTTTTCAATCCTCAGGAAACAGATTATTCCCTGAAAGTAAAACAGATGAGAAGATTCCTTACAGATTCTTATATGCTGCGGCTATATTTCATTGCAGCCTTATTGATGGGTTCATTCGTGAGTGTATACAATTATCTTTCCTTCAGACTGGAAGCTCCACCTTTTTCTTTAAGTCATTTTGTAATTGCCTTTATATTTTTAATGTATATTTTCGGGGTATTTGGTACTATGATTACAAGCAGGCTCTTAAAAAGATTCAGCAGTAACTTTATTCTGAAAGCCTCCGTTCTCTTTATGCTTTCCGGCACTGCATTACTACTGTCAGAGAATATTTATGTCATTATTTTAGGCTTAGGATTGTTTACACTTAGTTTTTTTGCTGCTCATACGATGGCCAGCCAAATGACGGCGCTTCATGCAAAGCAGGGAAAATCTTCAGCAACATCTATCTACTGGCTTTTTTATTATTTCGGATCCAGTATTCTGGGAAGCGGCACAGGTTATATTCTGCATGCTTTTTCATGGAATATTTTTATAACCCTGCTTTTATTTTCTGTAGGTATTTCCTTTTTACTTGCTGTAAGGAACAAGGATTAGAAGACACATTTTTTTAAAAACAACAGTACGTACCATATAGATACCACATATGTATAATTAAATTTCTATTATTTTAATAAATTATAGCATAATTTTAACAATACGCCAAGCATTTACGTCTAAAATTAACAAAACATTTAAAAAGAGCCGGAGATTTATTGGAATGCAGGGCATAATATTTGCAATTAAATATTCACCAACACATCTTTCTAATTGACCAACCCATCTTTCTAAACTCAAAATATTATGAATGCAGCAGATCTTAAAATCAGAAACTTAGTTGAATATAAAAACCAGATTTATACTATTTCCGAAATATTTCATGGTGTCAATCATGATTATTTTGTAAAAATTGAAAATGATATCCAAAGTATTTCAGTTCCGGCGGATTCCATCAAACCAATTCAAATAACAGAAGAATGGCTGGAAAAGTTCGGTTTTTTACGAACATACAGTTCGGCACAAAGAATCCGTTATGAAAGACCCGAAACATTTATTAAATATGACATTGATCTAAGTTCAAAAAAAATCCTTGAGGGTTTAAAAATATATGGTAATTCTATTAAATGCAGATATATTCATGAGTTTCAGAATATTTTCTCGTGTCTTTTCGGAAAAGAGCCTGCAACTTCCAGCTTTGGACTATTGAAGACAGAGTCTTAGTTTATTATTTATGTTATCATAAAGAAACCGCTGTAGAAATATAGCGGTTTTTATTTTATCTTTTTTATAACTGCTTCCCCGGTTCTTTTTGGAGCTGATTCTTTTTAGCATTTTCACGTTGCAACTTACGGAAGTCCCATGGTGAAATTGCTTTTTTATCCTGCCACAGGCCCAGCTTTTGATTTTTTGCTGTTTCCTGCATTTTCCCTAAATCAGTATCATCGGAAAAAGAATAATACCACCAGCCATATCCGGCTTTTATAATTTCCGCTGAAAGATATTTTCCTTTGCCATAATATACTTTAGCAACTGAACGCCCATAGCGGTCTTTAGTTGTTTCTGTAAATGTAATCTGCCTCGCAAAAACCTGGTCAGATGTAAATTTTTTGGCATTTTTCCCGAATGGCTGTCTGTTTTCAGGGCAGTCAACTTCCGCTAAGCGAAGTTTCTTTTGTACATTTCCATCCAATAAAACCGTAATAGTGTCTCCGTCTGAAATTCCGATTACTTTGGCTGTTGTTTGTGAGAACAATAAAAAGGGAAAGCATAATAATGCAGAAAGAAGTATTTTCATTACACGAAATTATGTATTTATTTCGAAAACCCGCTACCAGACAGGGTTTTTATTTATTTCATCTTTCGGAAAATCAGGGGTAATGATGTATGGCTGGTTACAGGAAATATTATTTAACTAAAAAGGAGGCTATTTGCCTCCTTTTTTTGTATAAAATGACCATTAAAGGCCAAAGTTAACTTCTTTATATTAATTTGTGTTTTTTTGATGGGTTTTTAAGAAGTTCCTTTAAGGTCATACATACACCTATATTTATTTCATCATTTTTGTGTGTTATAAAATCTACCAATTGTATAATATCCTCATCTTTCATCTGGCTGATTTTATTGGGACAAAGTAACAACATTAAAAGATAAAATTTCTTATAAGTGGCATCGATAATTGTCGATAAACACACAGAATTTTGTCAAATAAAATTGGAAAGAGCAGAAAAGAAAAAAGGAGGTCATTTGCCTCCTTTTTTTAGTATAAAATGACCATTAAAGATTTAGTTAACTTCTTATATTAATTTGTGTTTTTTAATAATTTTTTTTCAAGAAGTTTTTTTAAGGCCATACATACACTTATATTTATTTCATCATTTGTATGTGTCATAAAATTTACCAGTCGTATAATATCTTGGTTAATTCTACTGGAACAAAGTAACAACATTAAAAGATAATATTCCTTATAACTGGCATCGATAATTATCGATAAACACACAGAATTTTGTCAAATAAAATGGAAAGAGCAGAAAAGAAAAAAGGAGGTCATTTGCCTCCTTTTTTTCGTATAAAATGACCATTAAAGATCTAGTTAACTTCTTATATTAATTTGTGTTTTTTAATAATTTTTTTTCAAGAAGTTTCTTTAAGGCCATACATACACTTATATTTATTTCATCATTTGTATGTGTTATAAAATCTACCAGTCATATAATATCTTGGTTAATTTTACTGGGACAAAGTAACAACATTAAAAGATAATATTCCTTATAACTGGCATCGATATATATCTATAAATACACAGATTTTTTACCAGAATTAAAATAGAAATGATGAAAATATCACTAAAGAAAAAAGGAGGCTCGCGCCTCCATTTTTTTCTGTATAATATGACCTACAAAGACCAAGTTAACTTCTCTATATTAATTTGTGTTTTTTTAATAATTTGCTTTCAAGAAGTTCCTTTTAGGCCATGTATACACTTATATTTATCTCATCATTTTTGTGTGTTATAAAATTCACCACCTGCATTAAATCTGCACCTTTATTTGGTTAATTTTATTAGGGCAAAGTAACAACATTGTAAGATAAAATTCTTTATAAAACACATAGATATATATCGATGACGGCATAGATATTTATCCATAAATATTAAAAAGGAGGCTATTTGCCTCCTTTTTCTTGTATAAATGACCTGTAAGATCAAGTTAACTTCTTTATATTGATTTGTGTTTTTTTAATGGGTTTTCAAGAAGTTCCTTTAAGGTCAATACACTTATTATCTCATCATTTTTGTGTGTTATAAAATCTACCAATTGTATACACATCCACATCTTTCATCTGGCTGATTTTATTGGGACAAAGTAACGACATTGCAAGATAACAGTCCTCATAATTGGGATCGATATATGTCGACAAATACACAGATATTTAACGGAAAAGAAATAGAAATAATGAAAATATCACTAAAGAAAAAGGAGGCTCGCGCCTCCATTTTTTTCTGTATAATATGACCTACAAAGACCAAGTTAACTTCTCTATATTAATTTGTGTTTTTTTAATAATTTGCTTTCGAGAAGTTCCTTTTAGGCCAAGCATACACTTATATTTATCTCATCTTTGTGTGTTATAAAACTTACCATCTGCATTAAATCTGCATCTTTATTTGGTTAATTTTATTAGGACAAAGTAACAACATTGTAAGATAAAATTCTTTATAAAACACATAGATATATATCGATAAAACTATAGATGTTTATCGATGAAAACTTCGGAAATGAGGATGCGAGGAACGGATCTTAAAAAATCCTATATTTTATGGTGGGTATTAATAATATCAATAAGCTCGACAAGGTTTTCTATTTTCAACTTATCAAAAATGTTTTTCTTGATTGTACTGACAGTATTTTGCTTTATATCCAGATCATTTGCAATTTCCAGATTTCCATGTCCTTCCGCATACATTTCTGCAATTTGCAATTCTCTTTTGGTTAAACGGCTAAGTGGGTTAATCAGGTCGGGATTTTGGACCATCTGAAGCATTAAGTTTCGGGAAAGGGGTGAAAAGTATTCTCCTTTGTGTACAATATCAGAAACAGCCTGTCTTATTTGTTCTTCTTCACTTAATTTACTTACATATCCACTGGCTCCGGCTTTAATAAATTTAAGCACATACAGCTCTTCTTCAAGCCCCGTGAAAACAAGAATTTTAATATCCGGATTTGCCTTTTTCATTTGTGGCAAAACATGCAGACTGTTTCCATCCGGGAAATGGGCATCGATTATGGCTATATCTACTCCTTTTGACTGGATTAGCTCTACAACCTGCAGCAAAGATGAAGTGTGATATACTTTAGCATTTGGAACAATTTCATCAACCACGATTTCCATTCCCTGGCGTACAATGCTATGATCATCCGCCAAAAGGAATACAATTTCTTTATTTTCAATTGGCACTCCCATTATTTACTGATATTTAAATTGATATTAAATGTTACTTTTGTCCCTTTATGTAATTTGCTTGAAACAGATATTTCACCATCAAACAGTTCTACAATTTCTTTACATAAGTTCAATCCCAGGCCGGCACCAAAATTTTCAATTTTATCTGATACCATTCCCTGATAGTAAGGTTCAAAAATTTTCGCCAAATCAGATTCGGAAATCCCTACCCCGCTATCGCTTACCGTTGTTATCAGAGAAATATTATTTTCGTCTATCTTTTCGGTAGCCATGGCAAGGTCAATCTGTCCATTTTCCGTAAACTTATTGGCATTTCCCAGAATATTCATAAATATCTGGTTCATTTTTATGTTGTCTGAGTTTACCATTACATCCTCAGGTATCCTGTTGGTTACCATAAATTTATTGTTCCTTGTTTCTATATAAGGCGTAATGGCTGTTACAATAGAATCTATTTCATCTTTCAGGTTAAAGGCCACGTTTATAAGTTTCTTTTCAACTTCCTGGTTTTTTGTGTATTCCAGGATTTGCTGTGACTGTATCAGCAAAGTGCTGTTGGTAAACTTTATGGATTTCAGATAGTCCTTTGTAGTTTCATCCTTTGAGGTTCTGTTGATTTTATCAATAAAAATATTGATAATTTTCAAAGGCGACATCAGCTCGTGGCTCAGCATTCCCAATATTCTGTTTTTGAAATTAAGGTTCTTTTTAATCTCTTTATTTGCAGCATTAAGCTTTGTTTCGTAGATGAATGCCAATCTCGTAAAGTACATGATCAGGATTGACACTATGAACATTAAGATCATTAATCCAAGTACGAGATATGTCCTGATTTTATTATTATTTGAGCTCTGCTCGTTGTATTCTTTTTCCAGTTCAGATTTAAAATCTTTAATGGCTTTTTCATAAACATTGATAAGCCTGTTGCTGTAAACCAATAACTTACTGAAATTACCATAAAATTTAATGTTTTCACGCTGATTCTGAGCTGTAGACAACTGATTCTGAACTGTTGTACGCTGAATTTTTTTAATTTCAGTTGTATAATGCTTATCCATAGCATTTACCAGACTGTCCATCCTTACTTTTATTTTAGAAAGATTGGCCTGTTTTTTATTATTCATGGTAATAACAGTGCTTTCTTTCTGCACGTTTACCTTACCTGATATAGCGTCTCTTAAACGTCCCATCAAGCCTTTTTTCTTAACGGTATCAGAATAGGTCTGAGTCTGTATGTTCAGGTCTTCAAAATCATCATTATTCTTATATTTCTCCAGTTCAAAATGCTGATCCTCGATCTTTTTTACAGGAGGATTCCGGGAGGTCAGATATACAGAGTCTATAATGGTTTTAAGCTTTACAATTTTCAGGGTATCTTTTTTCTGCTGGGCCAGCCTGTTTTTCAATCCTGGATTTATATTTCCATAATCGTTTATTTTTTCGAAATTGTTATTAAGCTTTTTAAGAGATTCAAAGTATAATTTCAGATCTTTATCGTCCTGGCTGATGATGTACTTCTGAAAATAATTCTGTGCATCCATGAAATCTTTTCTCGAGTTATCTGTTAACCCGCCCAGCATCCTGCTTTCATCCAGTTGGTCCTTGATAAATTTCAGTTTCTTTTCATTGACAAATTCGTTATAAAAAAATATGGCTATGATAACCTGTATTAATAATATACACGCGATCAATGAATAATGAACAATCTTTCTCAATTTAAAATTTAAGAATTTATATTTCATATCTGTTTATCAGCTAAATTAATTTTCTGATTATTTAAGTCTTTCTGGTTTTAGTTTTTTAAATGATATAATCACATTACCAAAAGCTTAGTAATTATCATATACCATTCCAATGGCAAAGTTAAAGTAATTTTTGTCTATTTTTAATAGTAAATATCCGATAAATATTAGGAATTTAATTCTGTCTCAAATCACGAAAACCTAACAAAATTCCAAGATTTCACTCAACGCAGGTATTTTTTTTGATCCAAACATAGATATTGGAAACAATAAAGGTTAGTTTTTTCTAAGTTCATAATTTTTCTTTTAATTAAAAATAGTTCTAAGTTTCTATTTTATACTGAAGTTTAACAGAGTTTCATTATTCTCTGAAATAAAATCAATCTCAGGTTCTATGCTAAAAGAGCGCCATATTATCTTAATCCGGAATATTTTTTTAACTTAACATTAAATTTCCATCATGAAAAGCTTAACATTCTTATTTTTTTTATGTTGTTTTTCTTATGCTGCGGCACAAAAACAATACAGCCTGGAACTCAATTTTCTAACTGACAGCAATGAACAGGCTTCTGATGTTCAGGTAACTTTTATTAAAGAAACCCAAGACGATGCGGTTATCATTAATAAAGTAAATACAGATAAAAAAGGTGTTTTAAAATTAAAACTTACTGACGACTATTTTGATAAAAACGGCTCACTGATTATCCAGGCTTATTATCATAATCAGAAGGCCTATTATCTTGATTATTACGAGAAAGTTTCAAAAAAACAATTTCCTTTCAAAAAAACGGTTATACTTGAGCATATTGTCCCGCCGACCCTTGAAGAGATCAACAGTATGAATCCTCCTCCTCCGCCACCGCCCCGAGCTAACTAATTTTGTAACTCAAAAATCTTATAATCATATTACGTTTTATTCATTTTTGCCAAATATTAAAAAAAAACATTTTATCATTATTATTATTACATATTCGATGATAACTTTGTAACAAAATTAAATAAAAGTTTTGTGCAAAAATATATTTCCGTTATTCTTCTTTTCATATTTTCTGTTTTTTATACGCAACAATATAATATTCAGCTATATAACACAGATAACGGATTGCCGCAGAATAGTGTAAAGGATATTATAAAAGACAAATATGGCTTTATATGGCTGACCACTGAGAATGGAATTGTACGATATGACGGAATGAAATTTCTGGTTTATAAAAATCTTCCGCTGAACAGCCAAAGGTTTATGTACTTCTATGGCCATCCTGAAAAAGACAGTATTTTTACTACGGGAGATTACGGAAGAACCGTTCTTATACATCAAAAACTGCCCAAAGTAGCAGACGGGTCAAAAGAAAATTCGAATTTTATATTTAAAGATAATCTCAACTATTTTTTATATTGCTCCAATTACAGCTATACGACATCGCCCGGTATTCATCTTTATTTCCGTCTTCAGGAAGGCACTTATTTTATAAAAGAAAATTCCCTGAAATACATTGACGCCATTTCAAAAAAGGAAGAAAGTCTGAACATAAAAGCAATATATAAGAATACTGCAAGGATATTTGTGATCAATAACTCAGTATTTTTTATTGATTATCAGTCAAAAAACATTCAGAAAATTGAAAAGGGGAAAATTACTGATTATTATAACGAACCTTTACTGACGGATATTAAAAGTAAAATTTACTGGAGCCGGATTAACAATCAGGTTTTTATAGTCAATAAAAACAATATTTACCGCTGCCATTTTGAAGGGAATAAATTCAAAATAGCAAAGGTTGTACAACTTGAGCATATTGCTGAAAACATCATCAGTATTTATTTTGATCATGTTTATAAAAAACTTTATCTCGGAAGCAGTACCAATGGTTTGCAGGTCATCAGCTTTTCAGATTTCACTGCTATCCAAAGGCATTCCTCAAAACCTGAATCTGTTTTTTATACCACTCTACCCTACAGCAATTCTTCGGTAATTACCACTTTCGGAGAAATCTATAATCACAACGGACTTACAGAGGACAAAAGCTTTAAAAGCATTACCCCATTCTTCATGGCTTATGACGAGAAAAAAAATCTTATTGCACGCAAAGCCATCGACCTTATCATATATCAGAAAAAAGAGTCTTATAAGAAAATGGCTATTAAGAAGGATTTCTTTTTAATAGATTTCTTTTTTGATACCAATAGATATTACGCTTTAGAAACCCAACCCAAAAAAGACGGAACTTCGGAATATAAGGGAACTCTTTTGGTATATGAAGACCTGTCTTTCAAAAATGTGAAGAAAAAGTTTTTCTTTAATAATGAGCCGTCCAAATTCCTAAAACTTGACGAGGATCATCTGCTGGTTGGAACCATAAAAGGATTATACAAAGTTTCGCTGAAGACCAATACCATACTCAATTTAAATCCCGGTAATGAGCTATCTGTCCGCAATATTATTAAATCTAAAGACGGTAATGTCTGGATAACCACTTTAGGAAAAGGATTTTACCTGTTAAAAAATGACCGCCTGATCAGAATGCCATACGATGCAAACAACAATATTTCTTCTTCTCATACTATTTTAGAAGATCCGCACGGTTTTTTTTGGATTCCTACAAACAACGGGCTTTACAGGGTTCCTGAAAGTCAGCTGTTGGAATATGTTCAAAATAAAAAATTCAGGGTTAATTATTATCGCTTTTCAAAGGATTCAGGTTTTAAAACCAATGAATTTAATGGTGGCAGCAATATCTGCGGCAACCGATTAGAAAATGGGGAATTTGTACTTCCCTCTTTAAATGGCCTGGTTTTCTTCAATCCGCTGAAAATAAAAAGCTATTATCCCGAAAACATCTACATAGAAAGAGCTGTTGTTGATAAAAAGGAACATTATTTTAACAAAATCCTAAAGCTGAAACCGGAATCCAACCGCATAGATATATTCATTGATGTCCCTTACTATTCTAATCCTGACAACCTTGTCATGGAAGCAAAACTGAGCGGAATGCCCAATGCTAACTGGGAACCTATTGGAAAAGACGGAAAATTTTCTATTTCAAATCTTACTTACGGAAACCATTCTTTTATTGTAAGAATACTGGTTTCCGACAACGGAAAATATATTTATAAAAAGATAAATATTATCATACCGCCTTATTTTTACCAGACTATATGGTTTAAAATATTTATATTTTCCATTGCCCTGCTCCTTTTATACTTTCTGGTAAGGTGGAGAATCAGTTTTCTGAAAAAGAAAAATCATGAGCTGGAAAAAATCATCAGCTCCCGAACGAAAAGCCTCTCCGACACAGTAGAGAAACTGGAGATTACCAAAGTAAAGCTTCATAAAGAAATTGAGCAGCAAAAGAAGCTTATCGGAACTATTACCCACGATATTACAACTCCGGTGAAATTTATTGCACTCACTGCGAAAGAAGCACTGAACAAAAATGGTTTTAGCAAACAGCATAGTGAGAAAATTCTAAGCTCTATTTACAAATCATCTGATCAGCTGTACAATTTCACCATTACCTTAAAAGAGTATGCTGACATCTATACTCTTCACCGATCCGTAAAGACAGAGCTATATTCATTGCATAAGCTTATAGAAGAAAAAAAGGTGCTTTTTAATACCATAGCAGAAAACAATAATACAATTATAATAAATAATGTGGATAAAGCATTATCCGTATGGATCAGTAAAAATATATTGTCTGCAATTGTTCACAATCTGCTGGATAATTCTGTAAAATTTACAAAGAACGGCTCGATAACAATAGAAAGCAAGGTGGAAGGAAATACTGTCATCTTACTGATAACAGATACCGGGATTGGAATGGAAGAAAAGAAAATAGAATATTATACAAAGCTTCAGGATAATATTGAAAATGAAAAACTATTACTGCAGAAATACGGAATGGGCCTTCACCTCGTACTGCAGCTCCTGCAAATGATAGAAGGTAAAATTGTCTTCAGAAAAAATAACCCGGAAGGAACTTCAGTCCAACTGATTTTAATGAATAAAAAAGATGAGTAAGAATATTCTTATTGCCGATGACCACGACATTGTTTTGGTGGGAACAAGCATGATTTTAGAGTCAAAAATACAAGATGTAATTATAGATCAGGCTGAAGATTACCCGGAAGCTCTGGACAAAATTTCCAGGAAGAAATATGATCTTGTTATTTTGGATATCAATATGCCGGAAAGCAAAAATAAAAAAATGATCTCCGAAATTAAAGCACTGGACTCCGATATAAAAATACTGATATTTTCCGCCTATGAAGAAGAGGTAGCAGTACAATATATAAGAGAAGGTGCCAACGGATATATCAGCAAACTAAGTAAATCAGAGGAAATTTCAGACGCCGTAAATACAATATTTTCCGAAGGATTCTATTATCCTCCATCCATTGTACAGCAGTTGCTTCAGGAATCTCCGTTAGATTCTATAAAAAATTTATCCGTAAGGGAATATGAGATCTTTATTTTAATGGTACAGGGTAACGGGAATTTAGAGATATCGAATAAAATGGGGATACAGATGCCTACGATCAGCACTTATAAAAAAAGAATTCATAATAAATTAAAAACCAATAATTTAGCAGATCTCATTAAGCTATACCAAACCTATATTGCCTGATTTCTAATAATCAATATCATAAATCATAGCGTGTAGAAAATTTTCTACACCAGCCTTTATTTTATTCTACGAAACACATTGTTTTTTGTAGCAGTATTTCTATATTTTTACAATATCAATAAATACATCACAAATTTAAAGCCAAAATAAAGATAAATTAATAATATTTTAAACTTTATTTAATTTAAAATTAATAAGTCAGGGAGCATAGTATATAAATATTATGCTATACATAATTATTGAATAAAATATAAAATATTAAAACCAGGATAAATGCTAAAAAAAATTACAAAATCAGGACAAATACTAGCGCTTATAACCTCATCTCTTGTCTTTGCACAAGCAGGAAACGTGGGAATAAATACTCCCAATCCCGGATCTACAATAGATATTAACGGATCGGTAGCCGCCAGTTACACTGCAATAAATGCTGCATCTTACAATTTGAACTCATCAGACTTTCATGTTTCTTACAACGGTACTGCTAATGCTATATTCAATCTTCCGGCTGCCATCAGTGGAATCGGAAATTTTAAGGGACGAATGTACACCGTCAAGAATAATACAAATTTTACAATTACTGTCAATCCTTCAGCACCCGAAACCATCAATGGAAATACCAGCATTACGATTCCCTCAAATCAAAGTGCACAGTTGATCAATACAGGGCTTACAGGTGCCAATTCTACATGGGAAGTTGTCACAATGGGCTCTTCTTCAACGGGGGATTATATCATTGTAAAACCTAATACAGTTCAGTCTATTTCTACAGGATCAGATGTAGCGTTCGGATCCGTAATTGCTTCCAATAATATTACTTACAGTGCGGGAGTTTTCAATTTAAAAGCCGGGAAAACCTATGTACTGCGGTGTCAGCTTCATGCTACTGAATTCTCACTTGCAGGCGGTTTTTTTATCTATGAATGGGTTGATGCATCCAATAATTCTGTACTTTCCTCCAGTACTACCGGAGTTGTTGATGCAATAAACAATTACCCTGCTACAACTATAGGAGGCCAGCCGGAAGCTTATGCTATCTTCAGACCTGCTGCTGATACATCTGTGAAAGTAAGGCTTGGAGGAGCCGGGACAGCCCAATTAAACGCGGGTATAGGATTTATGTCAATTACAGAACTTGAAGGAGGCAGTGGCAGCGGAACTACCATCATCAATAATAACATCACAGCCAGCAATGGTCTCTCTATGTCAGGTACCGATGTTAAATTAGGAGGTACCCTTTCCCAGGCAACCAATATTGCCACTGGTGGAAATAATTTAAGCATAGACGGAAGCGGAAAAGTTCTGATAGGCACAAATGCAGTTCCGGCAGGAGCAGCCAATTCTAAAATTGTTATAGATAATGGTATCACAAATGGTGCATTGCAGATTAAAGACGGCACACAACAGCTAGGCTATGTACTGACCAGTGACGCCAATGGTTTAGCTACCTGGTCCTCCACTGTTACCACTGCATTTGCCAACAACTGGACAGCTTATTCGGGAACACTGGTTAATCCTTTTACCGGAGCAACAGGAGGTGGAAATCTGGCAACAGGAATCTCAGTGGTAATCCCTGCCAAAGGATGGTACTTTTTCCGTAGTGGAATTGCCATAAATTCTGACTGTAATGATTATACATTCTATATCAATGGGATCGGAGATGTATGGAAGAGCTATTGTACCTCCAATACAGCTGTTTTTATGACTCCAAGAGATCAGAACCGGGTATTATATTTTTCCAATCCGGGAACTTATACGGTTTTAGCCATTAAAACCAATGGAATCATTCCAGGCAGTTTTAATGCCGGAAATCCAAGTTTCTATCTGGATTTTGTAAAGTTTCAGAATTAAAGAAAATCACGTAAAGCATGATTCTAAATACATAAAGTTGAAAACTGGACTGCTCCAAAACTTCCCTCAGTTTTATAACAGTTCATCAGACAAATTTCTTAACAAGCTATTTCTTAACTCGTTAACCCTACTAAATATGATAAAAAAATTGTTTTTTCTGCCATTATTGGTGGTTTTGAATAGAACTTTAATGTATTCTCAATCCGGCAATACTAGGTATAAATACCGCAGCTCCGGGAAGCAAACTTACTGTTAACGGTTCATTTGCTGCCACCTACAAATCTACAGCAGCAAGTGGCCCTGTTGACGCTGATGATTATTATATAGCATACAGCGGCGGCAGCAATGGTACTTTAACTTTACCTGCTGCTATAACAGGAAATGGTAATTTTATAGGAAGAACCTATCATTTTAAAAATACAGGCACGGCAACTCTCTCTATTGCAGCTGCCGGACCAGAACTGATCGATAATCAAAGCGGTGCAGGAGTGCCTTCTGTAGATGTTCCTCCAGGTTATTATGCTTTTTTCATAAGTAAAGGAACAGTCACCAGTACCACATGGGAACTTATCCTGCTTTCAAGTTCCGATAGTCTTCCGGCTGCCGCATCTACTTATTCTTTTTCCACTATAAGCACCACAACCAGACAGACTCTTCCTGCTACTATTAGCGGTCCTTATGTTGCCGCTGAAATTAATTATCCCCAAGGAACAGTAATCAATACCGGAAATGTAATGAATACCGGGAATGGCAGATTTACAGCCACTACAAACGGATATTATATGTTTTATGGCTCCACACAGTTTGACAATGGTGCCATTGCAGGAGCTCCCAATTTTTCCTGGGCAGTATTATACCTTATAAAAAACTTCAGCACCACTCCCAATAATATCCTGGTACAATCTTATCAGCCAAGTCCGGGCATATTGGTAGGTACGAATGTTTCATGCATCACCTATTTAAATGCCGGAGAAACAATCAGTATGGCTTCCGCTGCGGCTGTAACCACCGGTAATAATTATCAGGTAGTGGTAAGTTCTTTTTACGGTTATAAAATTGCTAATTAACCGTATTATAATACAAATTAGTCAATCCCCCTTACTATCATTATGCATACATGATGAGAAAGAAAGCAATTTGTTCCCAAACAAAGAGGGGGATTCTAATTTTAGATTTGATTTCAATTTCAGTATTCATTTTTAAAACTGGTACTTTAACAAATACTGGCTTATATGTCTAAAATCCATGTAAGTAATTCAGATATTCTAACTACAAACATTTGCATTGCATCACAAAAGAAGAGACCTTCACTGGGTAAACTTTTTGTTATATGGGAAAAAATCAACTTATTTCAGCTTGTTTGCTGCTAAGCAGCATTGCTTTAAATGCCCAAACCGAATTTACAGTGGTTTCCGGTATGGGCACAAGATTATATGACATCAACAGTAACGGCAATGCTGTGCATTCAGGCGGATATTATAGCTATAATACAAGCACAAGCACAGCTATAGAATCTGTAGCAAGTGCAACCAACCGACTGAATAATACAGGAAATATTGCAGGAAGTATGCCTTTTGTAGCTACTGATGGTTCAAATCTGGACCAGGCAGCTTACCGAAAGAATGGAAACTGGACAGCTATTGGTTACTTTCCCGGAGATACACCCGGAAACAGCTGGTTTGGAGAGGCAAAAGGAATCTCAGAGAGCAGTGTATATGTAACCGGGCAAATGACCTCATCCAATGCCGGAAGCAGTTATCCTTTTTTATATAATACGGAGTCCGGTGCTCTCACAAAGCTTACCGGTGACCTGTTGTATACAAATGCACGAGGAGCTGCTGTAAATGATAACGGAGTTGTAGCGGGATGGATTGACCGGGAAGATATTTTTGGAATGGGAACTTTCAGGGTGCCTGCTTATTTTGATACAGGCGGAACCCTTCATTATATAGATTTTGGAACTCCTGAATACGGTGAAGCCAATGATGTAAGCAATGCCGGACTGGTGGTAGGAAATAAAGGCAGTAAGGCATTTATATATAACATCAATACCGGGATCTATCAGTCTTTTGATGCTCCTGCAGGCTATACAGATGCAGTATTTGTATCTGTGTCTGAAAATGGCGCTGCTGTCGGATATTGCGGAATGATCGGGGACAGAGAAGTTATTATTTATCATCCGTCATTAGGTCCCGCTCCTGTTTTACTGACTGATCTTTTAACTGCTCAGGGTATTACATTAAATACGTTTGACGGAAAGCTCGGTACAGGCATGGGTATATCTTCGGATGGAAAATACATCTGTGGATTTGATAATTCAGTCCCGCCTATTTTTGCTGAGGGATGGGTAGCCAAATTAGGGGAAACCGTACTTGCCGCAAATGATATAAGAACAGCACCTCAAAACCTTCGGGTTTATCCTAATCCTGTGAAAGATTTTCTCCATATTTCCGGTGAAAAAGAGATAAAATCTGTATCTGTGTATTCAGCTGAAGGCAGATTGGTTCTTCATAATATCACCGTTAATAGCAAAGAAGCCAAAATTGATTTATCCGGATTAGAAACCGGAAATTATTTTGCATCTGCAACTTTGGATGATGGAAGTATTAAGTCTTTTAAAATTCTGAAAAAATAAAATCATTTTCTACCTTTTCTTTTAAACTGTTTACAGATTGTGTTACTCTGTAAACAGTTTTACTTTTTAACAGACGGCTCCCGGTTATCCGTAATATTCTTCCATCAGGTTTTTCCGTTCCCGGGTTTCAAGGTTGATGTATTCAAACTTTTTATACTGGCAGAATGATCCCATATCTTTATCCCCATTAATAAAAATACCGCCTACAAGAATCACATATTTACAAGGATAGCTGGTCTCTTTTACCAATACCTCGATCCGTTCGTCTATAGCTTCGTACATGACCTCTGTTGCTTCAAAAATCTGATTTTCTGCATTCAGTATTCTGTCTTTGCTGCGGAGAAAAATTTGTTCAATAGTATTCATCTGAAAATCCAGTGAAGTAATATTTCCTTCTATGATCTGTCCCGCTGCCAATTTTCCCAGTGCACCTTTTGCAGCACCACAACACGCAGAACTGCTGCTCTGCCCTATCCTGCTGATCTCTCCTATTTGTCCTTCGTTGGTAATCCCGATGTGAGGAGCATAAAAAATAATCACTGCTCCATCTTCCGGAACATGATGGGCAAAAGCTCCCATTCCAGTAAGTCCGGCAAAAGGGAAACCGTCAAGTCCTCCCAAATGAAAGGGACCAAGCATTTCATAAGCTCTCGGCGGGTATTGTATGGCATTAACATCATCACAGCACATACTGTCTGCATGCATCAGCTGATTGGGTTTTAATTCCAGATGATTTTCAATCGTATCTAATAACCGATTGACAGTATCAATAGACGTTAAAGCCTTTGGATACCATTTTCTTACAGATTCTAAACTCATAATTTTATTTTTTTGTGTTTTACATGACAATATTATTCACAGGCTGTATAGCAGGCGGAAGTTCTTTTTCCCCCAGCATTTCGCGAAGATCAATTTCTATATTCCTGCTGATCTGGGTAACAGGAATATCATTGGCATTTCCTTCAAACGGGTTTTCCGTACTTTCCCCTATTTGCTCCAAAACCAGAAATACCCAGCCTAAAAGTACACTGAACGGAATGGTAAGCCAAACTATATTATCGCCAAATTTCTCAGTCATTTTTGAAAACTCTCCTAAAAATCCTAACGGAAGCAAAAAGCACAAAGCATTCGTAAAGTAAAGATTAATACTTGAAAACTGTCTTGGGTAAGGAAAATTCTTGATTCTTTCACATTTTCCCTGCTGATCGTATAGTTCTTTGAAATGGGTTTCAAGTGCAGTATAATTATAATCTGAAATTTTACCTTCTTCATTTAATTTTCTCAACTGATCAGATTGTAATGCAATAATCTGTGTCGCTCTGTTTTTGGTGGAAAGCACATACTCAAGCTCACTATCGCTTAAAAATGCTCTGAGTTCATCTTCAACTTTACTTTCCCACTCAGGAACTTTATAGTATTGCAGGTATTCTTTATTGTAGCTTTTAGTTTTTACATGTTCCCAGCTTTTCGTTTCCCTGAGCTGAAATCTTAATGCAGTAAGCCATGCAAAATGACGGTAAATGATCTGTTGATGTAAAGCAGCCTCTTCCTCTTTATCATCTGATCTTATAAAATCCTTTACCAGAATACCGAAACTACGGCTGTTATTGATGATCGCCCCATAAACCTGACGTGCTTCCCAGCTTCGGTTATAGGTCTGGGTATTTTTAAATCCTGAAATAAAAGCTGCAGCTGTCCCAAGCAGTGCTACCGGAACCCAGGGAATGGCCAGCCATTTCCAGCCCAGGAAATAAAACAACAGTGTCGGAACGATACTTAAAATAAGCATTTTATAAATTTTCGTCCTTGTCCACGGAATGAAATGGTAAAGCTTATAGTGTGAGCCTATATTCATAAATAATTTTAATTTTTTGATGAAAATTTACTGATCAGTATCCCTACCAGTACAACAGTATAAAACTGGCCGGCAATTCCGACAAAGGCTGTAATCAGTTTTGTAACATGGGTGTTGGGAGTAATATCTCCAAAGCCAATACTTGTAAAGGTAATGGAACAGAAATAGACCAGATCCATAAACGTAAGTGCGGGTGATGATATATCAACTCCTTTAAAGGATGCCGTATCCCGGTACTGGAAAAACTGCAGTGAAAAAACCGAAATTTCTATTAACAGCATATATCCGCATATGGAAGCAGAGATAATATCCGTATTGATATACCCCGGCTTTATCAGAAACCTGAGTACTTCCACAAAAAGAAAGCAGAAAAACACTACATAATTGATATTCAAAAATGTAAAATACCATGAAACATCTTTAAATAAAGGAATACCAACAGGTAAAAGCAAAATAAGAATAAAGTGCAGGTTTCTGAACCAATGCCTCCAACTATGCTTTCCTGTAAATAAAAAAACAGAGCCCAATCCTAGCATCAGCATATTAACCGGCCATACGACACGGGTATAAAAATCCATATCTGTAAGGAATATTCCTACAAATAAATGCTGCATCAGAGCCAGTAAAAGTATTTCGTATTTCCTCTCCTGTAATTTTTGAATAATCATTTGTGGTTTTAATAGAAATTGAAACTAATCATATTTATCCAAAAACACTCAGGTTTTTAGCAATATCTTTATTGGCATATGGTGGAAAAACATCCAACTCAAGATCGGGATTCCCGATTAGCATGGCTTTGGTATTGCTTAATGCATCAAATCCTGCTTTTCCGTAATATTTTCCTATCCCGGAATATCCTACTCCTCCAAACGGAAGACTGTCTATCCAGCAATGCAGGTTGGTTTGATTGATGCATCCACCCCCAAATGAAACTGAGTTCAGGAAATAATCAATATTCTCCTGGTTTTTACTGAAGATATAGGCAGCAAGTGATTTAGGTTTTCTTTTGATGATCTCCACAATTTCTTTAAAATCAGAATAAACCATTACAGGCAGGACGGGACCAAAAATCTCCTGCTGCAATGCTGGATCTTCCCATGTACTCGGATATAGGATCGTTGGTTCCACATACCTGCCCTGAATATCATACCTTCCGCCTAAAACTACTTTTTCAGGGATGATATAGGAAGCTACTCTTTCTGCGTCATGTTCACTGATCATTCTTGCAAAATCGGGACTTTGCTGTGGATCTTCACCGTACATCTTTATTGTTGATTTTTTCAGTTTATCAATAAAAACATCTGCAATACTTTCATGTACATATACATAACCCGGAGCAATACACCATTGCCCTGAAATAGCATTGTGTCCCCATGCAATCCTGTCTGCGGCAATATCCAGATTTGCAGTTTCATCTACAACAGTGGGATTCTGGCCTCCCAATTCTAAAATAACCGGGGTAAGGTTTTCTGCAGCTGCTCTCATTATTACTTTTCCTACGGCTGAGCTTCCTGTAAAAAAAATGAAATCAAAGGGGAGCTCCAGTAATTCGGTGATTTCTTCCCGTCCTCCAGTGACAACATTAACCGCTTCCGGCTCAAAGTATTCAGGGATAAGTTCAGCAAAAAGCTTGGCTACGGCAGGTGTCGTATTGGCAGGTTTAAGGGTCACAGGATTTCCGGCAGCCAAAGCCGCAATAGCAGGATCTAAAAGCAATAAAATAGGTGCATTAAACGGCCCTATCACCAGTGTTACTCCAAAAGGCTCTTTGTAGATGATTCCTCTATTACCTGTTTTTTCAAGCCCTTCAGGTATGGCAACCTGTTCCGGATCCATTAATTTCTGAAGGTTTTCTTTGTAATATTTTATATTACCTAATGGTACAGTGATCTCAAAAAGCTGTTCAAAAGGTGGTTTATTAAAGTCTGTTTTTAATGCCTGGCAAAATACATCCTGATTTTCGACAAGCATTTTTTCCAGCCTGTTCAGCTGATCTATCCTCCACTCATAGGTTTTGGTGGCATCTGTGAAGAAAAATTCTTTCTGTATATCAAAAATGGGCTGATATTTATTCATCATTTTATGTTTTTAGTTTTAATTGGCCTGTCCTATATCAAGACGTGAGATCTTTCCATCCGCATCGAAATGAAATTTAAAATAGGTTCTGAAATCTCCCCAGCTTTCCGTATGGAAGTTTCCGTAAATATCTTTTCCTTCATTCTCTACTTTATCAATGCTTGTAAAGCGTTCGTGCCCACATGCATCTTTTACAAATTTTTTAAAGTCTCTCGGATTTCTGTCATCATATAATTTTGCATCTGCTGTGAAATAAGTCAGAAAAGTCTGACTGTCTCCTTTCTGCCATGCATCAAATACTTCTTTTACTGTACTGTCTGTTAATTTACTGGTATCCATTTTATTTTCTTTTTGTTGTGTCTTGCTGATTGTATTGTTTGAAGAAGGGTTCTGCTGCCCGCAAGCAGTAAAACTGAGCATACATATGGCAATAATTACTATATTTTTCATTATGCATTTTTTAAAGGGTATTGCAGGTAAATAATTACCAGATTCAGCAATAAGAACGGAAGCTCGATAAGAACTCCTTTCAGGTCTTTATCCAAAAGATGCAGGCAAATAATGAGTAAAATCCCAGCAGCCATCAAAAAATTTCCCCATAGAAAGGTTTTCGGAAATAAAATCATCAAAGCTGCAATCATAGTAATGGCACCGTTTATTGCCAGTGCAGTTTTGTTAAATCCCCATTTACCAAACATTTCCATCATTTCAGGTTTTCCGGCAAACATGGCGTATCCCTGTTTAATCCCCATAAATACGGCTATAAGGATCAGTACTGAATTAATAATTCTGATAATCATAATTTTAAGTTTTAAAATAAAAATGGATAACGGATTTCATTTAAAATCACAATTATCCATTTTCCAGTTTAGTACTTCTAAATTAATCAAATTTTTATCTTGTAGTATATCCTCCGTTGGCAAAAATAGTCTGCCCGGTGATCCACCAGCCGTCAGTCACTAAAAATTCTACCAAAGGAGCAATATCTTTGATATCAGTCAATCCGCCTAAAGCCGCTGCTGATTTGTGATAAGCCACTGCATCGGCAGTTTCCTGACCGTAAAAGAAAGGGGTATCCATTGGACCCGGAGCTACCGCTGTTACAGAAATTCCTCTGTCACCGAATTCTTTTGAAGCTGCTCTTGTAAAATGCTCTACCGGTGCCTTAGCTCCTGCATAGGTTGAATATAATCCTGTGTATGCAGCCAATAAGGAAGTAACAATAGTACAGATCTTACCATTATTGTTCACTTTTTTACCTGCTTCCTGAAGGAAAAAATACGCCGATTTTGAATTAACCCCGAACATGGTATCATATTCAGATTCAGTGGTTTCTACGAACGGCTTTTTCAGTACCATCCCAACAGTATTGATGGCAATATCAACTCCTCCGAAAGTTTTTACAGCTTCATCAAAAAATTTTGTAATGTTTTCCACTTTAGTAAGGTCTCCCTGGAATAAGAACGCCTCAGCTCCCAGAGCTTTTACCTCGGCCAAAGTTTTTTCACTTTCTTCTCTTGAGCTTTCGCTGTTATAGTGAATGGCAAGTTTCACCCCTTTTGCCGCAAAATCTTTACTTAATAATCCTCCAAGGTTTTTTCCTCCTCCCGCAATAAGTACTACTTTTCCATTTAAATCATTTCTTGACATGATAATGTTTTTTTAATTGTTTTAGTAGTACAAATATGGGGAGTCTGAATTTTCAAACCATGGTGAAGTTTTCGGGAGTTGTGTCGAATTCCGAATTCCTTTTGTCTATTTTTCGGATACGCATTTACTTTAAATCACTCAGCAACTATTTATACGATAGATTTTTAATTTAAGGAGATATTTTTACAGAATCTAAGAATTATTAAATCCTATTTTTTATAAGTTCATTTGAAAACAACTTATTTAGAACATTTTTTTGGCGCATTCACAGGATTGCATCTTGCAGTTTCTCCATTAGGCATCGTTACATAATAATCTGTTCCATAAGCATTCCCTTCTTTGAAAAAATCTGTGGAAACTATTTGCGCACCACTGCTGAATGCCGCTTTTTCCCTTGTTCTGTCATTTACTTTTGCTTCGTATGTTTCTATATCCGATCGGGTTCTTACAAGATAGCCTTCTTTTACCAGCTTTTGAATTTCGTTTTGTCTTACAATTGCGTTGTCATACAATATAAAAGCAGAATAATCTTTTCCGGGGGCAGATTCTATGAACATCATCCTTCCTTTAAGACCCGGGTGTCCTGCCAAATAAGGCGATTCATTATTGCTGATTCCTGCACTTGACGGTAATAATACGAAAACAAATTTCCCTTTTGAGTCTTTTACCGTTGGCCAGTTATTATGTGTTACAGCTTCATTGAGCGTATTATATTTTCCTTTAACATCATCAGGAGCAATAATTTTATTTCTTCCCAACACGGAAAGCACTTCCTGATCCAGTTCATCAAAAGCTTTCTGATCAAATTTGAGAACTTCGGCGGCTCCGGGGAAAATAGGCAGACCGGAGTCTTTAGCTTCAATCTGGATGAAGACCGGAATATGATCAGGATTTTTATCAGACCAGTTTTTTAAAGCCTGAAGTGCCTTTTTAAATGTTGTGTAATGGGTCCTGAAATCAATATCAGCCATATGCAGTACTTTAAAACCGGGTTTATCCAGATCTTCTGTAGAAAAAGGAGCAAGATCCGTAACTCCCTGCTTTTTCAGCATTTCGTAAGAAGCAGGTTTGTTGAATCTGTTTCCTGTAGGATCATAATATACATCTATTTCAATATTTCTCATCCCGGCATTGAGCTGCTCATTAAAATCAGGGTGATTGTAATTCAGAGCTTCAGAAAAATCAAGACCGTTGGGATGATATTCCTGAAATTTGGCTTTTTCCTCTGCAGACATATTATCAAAAAAAGAACCTTTGAATTTCTCCATAATCCCGGTTGCCAGTTTGAGAACTTTTGGATCTACAGGCTGTGCATAACTGTTGTGGGTTCCCAGTACCTGAATCTGGTTTATTCTTAAATCTTTCGGATATCCGCTAAACTCTTTTTTATTCTGGGCCATAGCCATTACCGATAACAATCCGAATGTGGATATTATTATTTTTTTCATGTTGAAATATTTAAATTAAAAGTTTAATGAAACTCCCATCTGTCCGCGGAAGCCTGTATAGGAAACACTTTCTGTTCTGGTTTGTTCTCCGTGATAGAATCTGTTAGGCTCATTCAGTAAATTATTGAGCTCAAGAAACAGCCTTATCTTTTTTGAAAGAGCATAAGAAGCCGTAGCATCCAGTGTAAAGTTTTTGTCAAACCACTGATAATGTTCAGGACCTGCCAGAGAACGGATTGCATTGAGGTATTTTCCTTTGTAATTTCCGGCAAGCCTGATCATCAGCTTATCGGTTTCATAAAAAATACTTGCATTGAAAATATGTTTTGCCTGTTTGGGTAATGTAGTTTCAATTTTTTCTACAACTGTTCCGTTGTATACAGGGATTTCCGTTTTTGAATCTACAAAAGTATAGTTTCCTTCAAATCCGAAATGCTGCAGGAAGCCCGGCAGTTCTGTAAAACGCTTGCTGAAATTGGCTTCCAGACCAAACAGCCAGCCTTTTTCTAAATTTCCCGGTGAAGTTTTAAGATATACCAGTCCATTTCTCTGCTCCGTCGTCTGATCCTGATAGATGATACTGCTAAGTCGTTTATAGAAGCTTCCTACAGAAATAATTCCCAGGTTTGAAAAATATTTTTCAAACATCAGGTCAAAGCTGCTGGCATAAGTTGGCTTCAGTGCAGCATTACCTTCTGTAATGGTCTGGAGGGCATCATTGATCTGTAAACCGGGATTAAGATCACTGAAATCCGGTCTTGCAAACGATCTTGTATACGAAGCTCTGAAAATAGTATTTTCATCCAGATTATATTTCATATTCACCATCGGCAGGAATGCATTGTATTTATTTTCTTTTTCAACAGGTTCTGCAGCCGTGGTATTTCCTTTTATTACAACACTGTTTCCTTTAAAATTAGTCACATTATATTCATTTCTGAATCCTCCTATAACGGTAAATTTTTCACTGAGCCTGAAATTCCCCATCAAATAAGCCGAATACACATTTTCTTTTCCTGAATATGATGCGGCAAGGTTACTCGCCGTATTTGCACCCTGTACATTGAACATTGTATTACCAGCCATAAATTCCGGGGTATACATCTGATCAATCTGTCCGTTGGTAATCTGATTGATTAATACATTGTTGTAAGGCTGGCCTAACGGGTTCAGAAATCCTCCATTATAGGCAAAACCTTCTGTCTGCAGCTGATTGAGATATAAAAGCGGGGCTGCTCCGGGAATTCCCAACAGTTTTGAGGGCATCCAGACGTAAACACTTGATGCAAAATCTTTGTCTTTATCTACCAGTTTCCCTCCGGCTTTTAAGTTGATTTTATCATTAAGTTTATAGCTGAAATTCAACTGTGCCCTGTAATCTCTTTCACTGTTTTTATTTCTGCTGATAATGGTTTGATAGAGGTAAATCTGAGAAGGATCCAGTGCGTTTAAGTTATGAGGCAGAACAACATCGGAAGCATCACCAATACCGTCAGGAGAATCCATTGCCAGGTATTTCAATCCGTCGGCTGACAGGTTTCCATAGGTCATATTTTGCCTGAACAAAACGATCGGGTATCCTCTTTCGTCTTTGCTTAAATTTTCGGGAGAATTAAACTGAAAACTTGATCTTGATTTTACCAATGACCAATCCAGTTTTAATCTATCGGATAATTTGTGTTCACCGCCCAGGTCAAAAGAATATAAGTCTGTAACGTAATCTGAATGCCTTGCCTGTAGCTGGACATTTTTTGTATTGAAATTAAAATAGGTTTCACGAACATTCTGTCCGTCAATATATTGACTGTATAATCCTTTGAAATAAAGCTTGTTGTTTTTATTAATCTGATAATCCAATGCTCCATTGAAGCCCAGAGTTCTTCTTTGTGCAATATAATCCCTCAGCTGCAACTGATTGATCGCAAAAGATTTAGACTTATCTTTATTATTGAAATCATAAACCATCTGGAAATTATCAATTCCGGTATCTCTGTTCCATATTACCGCAGAAGTGATAAACCTTAACTTATCAGTTATTTTATTTCCATAAACTACGGAGGCATTATAGCTGGGAGATTTGGACTGGTTGACAAAACCTCCTGCCACATTTACAGACAGCGTTTCTTTATTAACAGCTGTTTTTGTGATAAAATCTATTGTTCCCCCGATGGCATCTCCATCCATATCCGGAGTCAGAGTTTTTGATAATTTTACAAACTGAATTAATTCTGAAGGAAAAATATCCATCTGCAGCCCCCTGTTGGCGTAATCTCCACTCGCACTCGGCATTCTGTTTCCATTAAGTGTAGATGAGCTCCATTGGATAGGTGTTCCTCTTACGGCAGCAAAACGGCCTTCACCCATATCTCTTTCGATGGTTACAGCTGGTAATCTCTGGATAGCTTCTGCAGCATTTCTGTCCGGAAGTTTTCCAATAGCATCTGAGGCTAAAACATCAGAAATAGTTTCAGAGTTTTTCTTAATGTTCAGTGCTCTGGCTTGGGAAGGCTTGTAGGCAGAAGTAATGACCACGCCTTCAATGTTTTTTGTCTTTTCTTTGTTTTCCAGAATAATAACTCCCAGATCTGCCATTTTTGGATCGGAAGAGGTATCAATATCGACTGTTTTGTCGGTATACCCTTCATACATTATAATAACAGAAGCAGAACCCTCGGGAACAGTAATATTGAAATTTCCCTGGTTATCCGTGAGAACGAAGGTCTTTTTGTCATTAGTTAAAACTTTTGCCTGCGGAAGCTTCCCTTGTGAATCTTCTATCCTTCCGCTTACCTGAATCTGTGCATAAGACTGTATTGAAAACAAGGATAAGGCAACGGCTAAAGTTGATGTTAGTTTTTTCATTTTTACAGATACTTTTTATCTGCCACAAAACTATTCCGACTTTGATTTTGAAAAGTTCATCTTAATTCAGATGAACTTATTTCTGCAAACTGAACAAATAAATAACTGACTATGAGTAATTTGTACTATTTTAACTATTTATTAACAGATAAAAATTAAAAGTTAATAATCCTGATGAAATTCTTTTTTCCTAAGAATTTTCTTCCGGTAATCATTAGGATTGACCCCTGTTTCCTGTTTGAAATATTTATAAAAAGTAGCCTTAGATCTGAATCCACAATGGTAATAAAGCTCACTGATCTGCAGCTCCGGGTTTTGATTAATCTGTTCAATAAACTCTTCAATTCTGTATTTATTGATAAGATCATAGAAGGTTGTTTCAAGTCCTTCGGAAATGCATTGGGATAAATGGTTTTTAGAAATATGGATCATTTTAGAGATATCGTCCATATTCAGATCTTCTTTTGTATATATTTTTTTGTTTTTTAAAAGTTCAATTAACCGGTTATTGGTATTTGTGATATAATCTTTACTCAACACAGAATTTTTGTATTTTCTATTTTTCTTTTCCTCTGCTGTTATTTCTGTAATTTCATCTATAGTTATCTTACTATTTTCATCATTCACTACAGAAGTCTGACTGTCTATTTGAGTCAGGCGAATCAGAAAAACAAACTGTATAAAGAAGGAAAATGTGTAAATAACCCTTAAAAGTTCCCTGTCTACCAATTTCCCATATCCACATACTAAATAGGCAATTACCAGTGTAAGCACAAAACATAAAAACTGAATAAACAGCTTCTGAAATACATTATCCTTACTTCTGTTCCTGATTTGTTCGGTAATAGTAATCACCAGATAACCAATCCAGTAAAAGGGATAAATTTTGAAAATCCATAAATAAAACTGATGAAAACTCCGAGATTCCGAACCTATAAACAAAACAATAACGTTGCAGATGAACACAACGAAGAAAAGAAGAAAATGAAAATAACTTTTCCAGCTAAAATTATATTTCAGTAAATGTCTTCCTGCAAGAAACAAAAGCGGACCTTTTATAAGTCTGAAACTTGACGGATACTGGTCAATTAAAAAAGTATTTCCATTCCCTAAATTAAAAATAAAATATTCACAAAGAATATCTAAAGTTACCGTGACTATATAAAGTATTAAAAAAATATTTTTCTTTGAATTCTCTTTTTTAATCAAGAAAAATGACAGAACAGCTTCTAAAATGACGGCTAAAAAAGCCCCGGAAATTTCCATAATGAATTGCTAAAAATTTTCGGAAAAATAATCTTTTTAAGCAAGAATAATCTGAATGATGAATTAATAAAACATTAAATATAGCAGTTCTAAGAGTACATAATAAAACAGATCTATTATCCAATCAACTTTCCCAAAACAAAAAGTCTGCAATTACAAAAATTGCAGACTTAAAATTTTCTAGAGATTTAGAAAAGCTGTATTAAATTATTTTAAAAAATTGTTCAGATAATTCAAAATAACAGAGGTCTGCATCATCAGGCTTACATGTCCCTGTCCCGGAACTATGGCCAGCTGGGATTTCGGCATAGGTGAAAAGTCTGCTGCTATGTTGCCCCCCAACAATTTGTATGTTTTTATCAGCTCCATTTTATCCAATCCGTCATTGTCACCGGCTATGATCAGCACAGGGGAAGAAATTTTTGAAATCTTGGTATCACCAAGGTCAAATGGTGTTCCGGCAGAAGCAATCATTTGTTCCAGAAATTTTGTCCATTTTGTTTTATCAGGAGCTACGGCATCATATGCGGTATGCATGGGACTGCTGTCAAAAAGAGAGGGCTTCATTGTTTTAAAAGCACTGTTTATTTCCGGAAGCCAACCGCTGCTTTTGTAGGTAGAAGAGATGATCACCAGATTTTTTAACCGCTTAGGACTTTGAATAGCAAACTGATAAGCCACGGCACCACCAAAACTATACCCCACAACATCGGCATTCTCAATTTTCAGGTGATCCATTACCCCTTCCACATCACTTGCCAAAGTGGTATGAGATAGTTTTCTGTCTGAAAAGGGAGTGTGTCCATGTCCCTGCAATTCGATCGCAATTACTTTCCTGTTTTTTGAGAGTTCGGGGATTAATTCGCCCCAATTCATATCAATCGTCATGAAAGCACCATGCAGTAAAACAACAGGTCTGCCTTCACCATATACTTCGTAATAAACTTTGATGCCATTCACAGGTGCATAACCGCTATCAGAAGGTTTTATTTTCTGCCCATACAATTGTGATGCTGTCAGCACAATGATCGCCAATATCAGCAATGACTTAAGGTTATAAGATTTAAATGAGTTTTCCATAATATTATTTGGATTTGGGTTAATCAGAACTTTTTATCAAAATTACCTAGTTATCATGAAAGCAAACTTGTCACAAGACAAGATTTTAGCCGAATGAATTTTATTATGCAATAAATACCTCTTAGAATCTTTTAAACATTATACTTTACGGAATTTCAGAATTTTTAAAATAAAATATTAATAAGCATTTTCAGAATAATTTTACTTTAGTTGATAAAAATTGATTAATTTCGAGTACAACTAAACCTATTATTATGAAAAATTTAAAAAAATTCAGTAGACAAGAAATGAAAGCAATTAAAGGTGGAATTAACTGCACAGGCGGTCAATTATGCTTAATCAACGGAAAATGGGAATGCAGACCATACGACGGATGTGGTGGTGGAAACCAGCCTTAAATTTTCAGTTTAACCAAATTACTTTATTATGAAAAATTGCAAAAAAATTTCAAGAGATCAGTTGAAGAACATCAATGGTGGAGCTTTAACCTGTTCCCAAGCATGCTGTCCGCCTCCGGGAATAAAGAGATGTCCCTGGGTGATTTGTGTAGCACCATGTGATATATTAATTTAACTTTTCACGAATTAATACAAATAAAAAGTCTTAGAATCTTTGATTTTAAGGCTTTTTTTAATTTAATGGAAAATGAAATATTCAAACTGAATTATTAACTGCAGAGTTACATGAGAATTTTTACTTTTCCTGATTTTAATCTACAATCCCTCCTTTTTTCTTTTTATACCTTCTATAATTGAAAAGTTAGATTTTAAATATTTCAAAGAGATTGGGATCAATTCTCAAATCTGGTCTAAAAAGTACAATTCCTTTTATAAAATGAGCCAAGAGCTGTTTACCGTTCGTTATTACAGTGTCACCTTCAAAAAAAACAGCTTTTCTGACCGCCATTTTTGATTCTTCATCATAGATATAAAAGCATAAATCAGAATATGCCTCGCTTTCGGGAGGATTATAAAAAAATACATCGTACCGCTCATTCTGAGGAGCTGTTTTTAAATCATTATAATTTATCGTTTTTATCAGTTCCTCATTTCTGTAATGGTGTAACCCTTCTCTGTCAACGATTACGTGTGTTACCTTTTTTTGCGAATTGTTCTTAAATTGGATTATTAACAGCCAGGTTATAAATATGATCAGCAAAATGGCAATTATAGCAAGCAAAATCCTTATTTCTAACCTAATTTTTGTGACTCCACCTAGAAATATCATACTTACAGCAGTTACCAGTATCACTAAAGACATGGTTATTCCAAAAATCTTTATAAACAGGGTAAATATTTTGGAATGTTTTGACTGGATGGTTGGGAATTGATTTACGTCAGCTAACATGATAATACTATATGATAAATCCTGATAAAATTAAGAAAAAATAATTACTTAAAAGATCAGATCCAATAGACTCTACAACACATCAAAAATTAACATAAAAAAAGAGATCCTTTTAATTGAAATCTTAGTTATATATTCGGAAAAACACACATTCATTTCTTTTGTTTGGACTATTATATTTATAATATTGAGTTGGAAACATATTTTACTGATCACATTATAAAATTCAAAAATCATGAACGAACAAAACAATATAATCAGAAAGCATGGAAGGCATACTTACCCAAAAAAGAAAATACTTTGCCTGGTATCAAATGCTGCAATGCTTGAGGGTATGCAGGTAGGCTTTTTTGCTGAGGAAATGACCAGACCATTCTATGATTTTGTAATTGCTGGCTATGATGTAGATGTAGCATCACCTAATGGGGGTGCAGTAGTTTTTGATGGGCATAGCAATCCTGAAAACCCCAACGGTGCTTATCCTAACGACCTTATCAGTATAGGCTTTGTACACCACACAACATTTGGCAAATGGATGGAAAATACAATTCCGATTACTGATATAAATGTTGCTGATTACGATGCGATTTGCGTAGCTGGTGGTGGTGCACCGTTAATTACTTTTAAGGATGATGTGAAGCTACATCAACTAATTGCCAATTTTTACGAAGCAGGAAAAATTACTTGTTTAATCTGTCACGGAACATCATTACTACTATGGACAAAACTGAGTGACGGAAAACTTTTAGCCGATGGGAAAACCTGGACAGGATTTGCGGATAGCGAAGAAGAAATAATCAACCAAATGTTTGGAAAAAAAGTAAACGAGTATACGATAGAAACCGAAGCCCGAAAAAACCCAAATACTAATTTTGAGGTTGCCGGCCCATTAGAACCTTTTGCCGTAAAAGACGGAAGACTGATTACCGCGCAGCAACAGCACAGTAGCTATTTAGCTTCTCAACTGGTAATAGAAGCCTTGTCTTGATAGGCTTTATGAAAGAAACTGAGATCATTGTCCCAATCTTTCTGCAATTGGAATGATATTTATCCTGCTTTTAGGTGTACTGCGTGTGAGAACCTAAGATGTTTTCATTTTTGGCTTTACCTCGTTTTAACATAAATAAATACTCGCCGCTTACATTCAGGGGATACACGCATTATTTTGTATAGTGATATAAAACTATTGAAATAGCTTACTCTTCAGATCATAACGACGTACAGAGTAATGAGGCATTTTGGGCTGATTGGTATTTACAGTGTTATTGGAACACTTAAAATTGTTCAAATAGTCTACATTGTTATAACTCAAATCAAAAATGATCAGTAAGGTATTGGTAACCGGTATTTATCATTCATTTTATATTGTAATATGGACGCATTTTCTCACATCAGGGTTATAGTAAGTATGATTTTGGGCTTTGGTATTGCTCAATTACTGAAGAATATAGTCAAATTAATAGACCATCCCAAGAAAAGCAAATCCGTTTACTGGTTACATTTATGCTGGGTATGTTATATTTTTATTTTAATTGTTCTCTTTTGGTGGTGGGAACATCGGCTTGAAGCCGTTCAGAGCTGGAATTTCATTACTTATTTATTTCTAATCGTCTATACAACATTATACTATGTCTTATGCGTTCTAATTTTTCCTGACAATATAGATGAATACAGAAATTATAAAGATTATTTCTTTTCCAGAAAGAATTGGTTTTTCTTATTCCAGATACCTCTTTTTGTAATAGACTTTGGAGATTCTCTTTTAAAAGGGAAAGTTTACTTTCATTCATTACACTGGACCTATCCAATAAGAAATATATTGCACATATTTCTTTGTGTCATCGGAATTAAATTCTCAAATGAAAAAATACAAATCGGTATTTTTTTCATCTTGTTTGTCTTTGACATTCTGTTCATAGCCCAGAATTATTTATACTAATTTTATAAAAACATATTTATATTATAATAGTTTGTTTGAATAAGTAATTTCAATGAATGACTAAGAAAATTATAAGACATTTTCTCCTCCTATATTTAGCAGCTTAGATTATCCAGGTTGAAAAAACATTAAAACCTATATGCTGATTACTAAATTTATATTGACACAACAATTTTAAGAGATAAAATCATCTTATTCCAACAAAACAATTCCAGCCAACTAATAAGCAATCTCAAATAAAAAAACTTATTATTTTCATTTAGTTCACAATTTTAGATAAAATTTAATTTTTCACATTAAATTCAAATTATTTTTAAATAAAATATCATCATATATATTTATATTTAAAAAATAAAACAAATAAAAAAAATTAATAACTAAAACAAATGAAAACAAAAAATAATACTGTAGAAATGCCACTTCGATTTTATTTACGCCGTTATTATGAACCTTTTCAGTATAAGTGTTGTCCTCATTATAATAAGCAATTAGCAAAAGAATTAATGAGCTGGGCAACAAAAATTGGAAAATTCAAAACTGAGGACAATGCAATACACACGATAGGTTGTGATTTGGTTTATTGGACTGCTTTGTGTTTTCCTTTAACCAAGGACAGAGAAAAATATGTCTATCTCAGCAATTATTTCCAACTTTACTGCATTCTGGATGATCAGTCGGATGAACCTTGGGGGGAAGGAAAAGGAGATCCGGAAACAATTCAAAAATACTGGGACAAAGTAATTTCCCTGATCGAAACATTGCGAGACGAAACACCTTTGCCAAAAAGGCTGCTGCGTAATATTGCTTTATATACTTCAGCCCATTCTTATCAAAGACTTATATTTAATCATATGAAAAAAATATTACGATCGGGAACACCTTCTTTTCGTAAAAGATATATTGATCGTTTCATAGAATATATTGAAAACGCAGCCACACAAGGGCATATGCGCGGAAACGAACAAAATCTCACAGTTGAAATCTATAAACAATATCGTATCACTTGTATAGCCTGCATCACAAGCTTATTAATGGCAGAATATCTCTATGAAATAAATTTAACCGATGAAGAATACCATCATCCCATTATAGAGAAACTGGAAAAAACCTGTACATGGCAGGTAACACTTACAAATGATCTTTTTTCTTTATATAAAGAATGTAAAGAAGGCAAATTGGAGAAAGTAAATAACATTATACCTATTCTTGTTTCCAGCGGAATGACACTTCAGGAGGCTGTAGATGAAACATGTACACAAATTGAAACAGCACATCACGAGTTTATAAAAATCCGGAATGAATGGTATAATAGCGGGGAACAAATTTCTAATGATGTACGCATATTTGTTACAGCGATGGAATATTTCATGTCCGGAAATACTCAATGGCACCGTATGAGTAAAAGGTATCATGGAAAAAACTTTGAAGATATTGTCACTTCAGGTTACCTGGAATGGAATACTAATGGAACAATATATACAAAAGATTTTGAGCAGATCAATGATCCAAAATATATCCAATTTTGATAAAGTAACCTTTGTTTTTGCTTGGTAAAATGTCAATTAAGCAAGATTTGAATTTTCATTTTCACACTATACGATGTATCATTTTAAGCCTTATCTCTGTAAAAGTGATATAGAATCAATTTAAGGCGAAAAAAACAGAGGCCGTTCGAGCTGATTTAAAGATAACATACTTTGAAAAAATTATAAAAATTGAGAGGCAAAGGTCTATGTATAAAACCGCCGCCTTCTTGACGAAAAGGAAAACGAATTTTTTGAAGGGAGATGGGTCTTAGATTTCAACTCTGGAAATAATTTCATCGAAAAATTTCCTGTTATTTTGATAAAGATTTAAAACTTCATAGCTAACCTGCTAAATCCTGTCTGAACTTGCTTTGTAATTAAGTTATGAAAGTGATTAAGCAAAGGAATTACAATAATACCTTAATTGTTTAAAAACTTTTTAACACATTTTTATATAGAATAATATATACGTTATACCTTTGTGGGGAATAAATTCTGTAGAAAACAAAAAACCTACTGATAATCAATAGGTTTTAATTTTAACTTGCGGAGAGTGAGGGATTCGAACCCCCGGACCTGTTACAGTCAACAGTTTTCAAGACTGCCGCAATCGACCACTCTGCCAACTCTCCTGAATAACGGCTGTACCGTCGTTTTCAGTGGTGCAAATATATAAAGTTTTTTGAAACTGACAAAATATTTTTTCCGCTCTTTATAAAAAATATTGAATTACAGTATAAAATGTTTTGCAAACAGGAAAATTACGGAGTCAGTATCCATCCCGTTTTTATTCTCCATGCTGTATAATCTGGATCTTTTCCATCTATTTCGGCTATATTTTCTATGTCAGAAATCTTATCAAGTTCTTCCTGTGAAAAAGGCAGCAGATTAACTTTCATACGTTCTTCATTCAGATTATTTTTATTCTCCACCGGATAAGGTATTCTTTCTGAAATCAGCTGTGTACCGTACCGTTGCGGCTTGCTCTGAAAAACCTGGATCCTGTCATACAGATAAGCTATGTTTAAAGGATTGATATCACTTCTATGTTCAGTCATCATTTTGTAACATTCTTTCATAAATTCAGGCTCTCCTATAGAATGCTGAATAACCAGCCATGCAGCGTCACTGGCTTTCTCCCCTACTTTAGAAATTGTAGGAAACCCTATTTTTTCAATGATTTCCCGAAGTCTTTTGGCATTTTTTCTGTGGATCAGCTCCATTTCCGGATGATACCCGTTGGAAAGCTTACCCTCAGAAGAAAGTTTTTCTCTCACCGACAGATCTTTTTCAGCCAGCTCAATTAATTCTTTTGAAAATGCTTCGTTCATATTTTAAAGTTTAAAATTTCAGCGTATTTAGCTCCGTAAAGTTATGTTTTTCATATATTTTATCAACTTTTCCGTTCTGCAGTACCGCTATTTTATCACACGTATGAAAAAGGGTTTCAATAATGTGGGAACTTATGATGACAACCTTGTTTTCAGATTTAAGCTGTTTAATAATGTCATAAAGAATATGTACACCTTCAAAGTCCACTCCGTTAAAGGGTTCATCAAGAATATTAACAGGTTTATCCAGCATCAGCATCCCGATTAATGCCAGTTTCTTTTTCATTCCGCTGGAATAATACTGTACATATTTCTGCAGTGGAAGATTGAATTTTTCTGTAAATTCCCTGAAGTCAATTTCTTTTTTGTCTAAAAAGTAAGATAAATATTCTTCTCCTGTGATGTAAGGATAGAAATAATTTTCCGTTTCCAGATAAGAAACAGAGCTTCGTTTCAAAGACCTGTTCTGCCAGTTGACGTCTCCTGAAAACCGGATACTCTGGTACAAAGAATCAAACAGGGTCGTCTTCCCTGCCCCGTTCTTTCCAAGAATACCCACTATATTTCCTTCCTCTATGGACAGGTCTACTCCATTCAAAACCTTCTGGTTCTTGAACTCAACCTGTAAATTTTTAATCTCCAACATAAGTTCTGATATTTTGTTCTGCGTTTTTTATATTATTTCTGAGCACAAGCAAAGCAGGAATGACCGTCATACTATAGAAAATGTATTCAATATAAACACTGATGTTATAATATCCCCTCTTTTCTTTGTAATGATAAAGTTTATACTTTCTGGTGATAATCAGAAGAAAATACAGATTCATGAAAGCAAGATAATACAGTAAATATAAACTGCTGTAAAGGTTCATGATCAAAAAAAGAATGTAAACCGGCAGCAAAAGCGCATTGAAAAACAGGGAGTTCTTTCTGATTTTCTCTTTTAAATTTATTTTTTTAAAACCCATTTCCAACATTTCTTTACTTTCATACGGCTCATAGATATCCGAAATATAATCCATCAGAAAAATTCCGGCTATAATCAGTGATCCAGGATGATATGATGAAAACAGTACAATAGTATATCCGGCGATAGAAAACCAGGTATTCTTCCTCAGGAAACTTTTCCATTCAAACAGGTCATCCGAAATAAAATTCCACTTCAGTGCAGGGTTCAGTTTAGTTTTTGGAAAGAAAAAGGCAAATACCATAATCAGCAGGTACGTAGCCCAGCCAATCTCTTCCGGTTTATAGTGAATATTTCCCAACAGGAAAACAGTATAAATCAATGCAGATTCCAGTACGATAACCGCCCGCCAGCTCTTTTCAAAGACTTTCTTCAAAAAAGGAATATCTTTTCTGCTGCTATGAAATGCAAGCACCATCATAAAAAATAAAAACGGATAATAACGATCAGAAGGAAGTTTCACAATGATCAGAACAATGAAGATCAGTAAAAACGGGATACTCACTTTCAAATCCAGGTTAAAAATCCTGAATATCTGATAAAATCTGAACTTTAAATGGTTAACTATACTTCTCAACAGGCTTAGGTTTTATATATAAGTATGGAAAACCCCAAAAGTGTAACAATAATTTTTGATTTCTTTATGGATTAAAAATTCAATAGTTTTCAAAAAAACTGTCACGTTTTATTCGTTAAGTTTGTCTTCAAAAGAAATATCATGCAGGAAAACTACAGCAGACTGCTTACCTATGCCTACAATATCACAGGATCATATGAAGATTCGCAGGACCTTGTACAGGATGTTATAGAAAAATATATTTCTTTGGATAAATCCGGAATCAGAAATGAAACTAATTTCTTGATCAAAAGTACAGTTAACCATGCCATCAACTTTAAAAACAGACACAGCAAAAAAATGGTCTATGGCGAATGGCTTCCTGAGCCCTTGTCTTTTGACAATGCAGAGAATAAGCTGATCAGAGAACAAACTGCCCGCTACACACTTCTCGTCCTTTTAGAAAAACTGAATGCCCGGGAAAGAGCCGTTTACATTTTAAAAGAAGCCTTCGATTATTCTCATCAGGAAATAGCCGAAACTCTTGATATTTCTATTGATAACTCACGTCAGTTACTAAGCCGTGCCGGAAAACAGCTGCAGCATATAAAATATGCTCCTGACACTGCAGATTCTACTGATACTGATATTCTTCACCAATACCATCAGGCATTGAGTGAAGGAGATATTCCCGGAATCGAAAAACTTTTGATTGATGACATCAGGCTTTCCTCAGATGGTGGAAAACGTGTCCGTGTCATCAAAGCAGTAGAAACCGGCAAAAAGGCAACTGCATCGCTTCTTGCTTATGTACAGCAGCAGTTTCTTACAGGAAAGCCCTTTACTTTTGCAGTTTTCAATCATCAGCCCGCTTTATGCTTCTGGCTGGGAGAACGCATTTATAACTGTCATATTTTAGATATTGACCAGAGTGGCCTGATCCGAGAAATCTATTCTATTGTAGATCCTGAAAAACTAAAAAGGTTGTATTAAGGAAATATTTAAATTTTCTTTATTTTTTGTTACGTTCCCGAGTACAGGTGTGTCTTTAAAGAAAAAAGATATGAACACACTTCTCCGGATCGACAGCAGTCTTAGACTCAACGATTCTTATTCCCGCCAGTTGGGCAACTATTTTGTAAAACAGTGGATGGTAAAGCATCCTGAAAATCGTATTATTCATAGAGATTTGATTAAACAGCCTACACCTCACCTTACCCAGCAGACAGTAAATGCATTTTTTAATGAAAGTTTATCTTCTGAAGACCTGCCCCTTTCCGATGAGCTGATTGAAGAGCTTTACAAAAGCAATGAAATTCTTATTTCCTGCCCTATGTATAATTATGGAATTCCCTCTTCGTTAAAGGCTTATTTTGACCTTGTAATCAGAACCAGGAAAACATTTACCTATGATAACGGAATCAGAGGATTACTTTCAGGTAAAAAGGCACATATCATTTCTGTCATGGGTGGTATTTATTCTTCATCCGGAAACAGAAATCCTCTTGAGATCCATTTAACCAGTATCTTAAACCATCTTGGGATCACCGATATAAACTATTTTCCTTTGGAAGGAACTGCTGCTCCGGATCAGCTTTCAGAAAAAACAAAATTAGTAGAAACTTCAATTTTTAAATATTTAAATTAATTATGGAAAAGATCAGGCAAACTATAGAACAGTTCATCAAAGGTGGCGACACAAGCAATACAGAACTTCTGGAACAGGTTCTTCATTCAGATTATCAAAATATTCAGGATGGATTTTTTGACAAGCCTGGAATTTTTGTTATTTCGAAGAAAGAGTATATTCAATTGGTGCGAGACAAAGTTTTTGGTGGCAGACCCAGAACTATTATTTATCATACTTTGGAACAGAAAAATAATATAGTCTATGCACGGGTTTCCCTGGAAAATCCTGTGCTCAGGTTTTCATCACTTATTACCTGTGTCAGGGAAAATGAGGAATGGAAGGTAATTACGAATATTCCGTCAATAGAACAGAAATAAAGAGAGAAAAAGCTGTATCAAAAAACTACAATTACTGATTTTTTGATATAGCTTTTCAAATATTTAATGGTAATTCTTTATCATTTCACCATATTTTTCCATATAAGTTCTGAACATTTCTGCGCGGGTTGATAAGTGAAATATTTCATTACCATTAATCACCAGCTTTTCGGGAGCTTTCCCGTTGCAGTGCTTTCCTCTGGAATACAATGCTTTATCCAGTTCTTTAAAATTTTCCTCCGCCTCTGCTTTCGATGAGAATTCATATACCCGGATCACAAAATCAGGATAAAAGTCTTTAGTTCCTTTTTCCGGTTTGCTGCTTCTAGCAAAATATTTTCTTATGCCATCACCTCCTATTATTTTTATGCTGTTTTCTTCACAATTATTATAAGAAATTCTATCTGCTTTTTGAAGTTCAAAACTGAATCCGGCTTTTTCCAATTTTGTTTTCAGATTGGTAATAAGTTTCATGTTATCCGCAGTATTTTGAGTATAGACAGTGTCATATACTGTCTTCTTATTAGGCATATCTTCGATAGACAAAGTTTTATCCTCATCTTTTTTGAACATATCATTTTTACTTCCATTGCATGAAAAAACAAATGTGAGTAATGTAAAATACAAGCTGTAGCTTTTCATGGAATATTGTTTTTTTTACAAATTACAAAAAATAAAGGTCTGATAAAAGATTCTTTTATGCCTGATCGTTCATAAATCCTTAAAACAACCGTAACCTAAATTTCAAGCCTTTCCCCAAACAGACGTTTAATTTTGTCCAGACCTAATATACTGTAATAAAGTGAAGAAAATTTTTACCTCTGTTTTATTCTGTGTGTCGATCTTTTTTTATGCACAGACCGGTACTGTTTCCGGAAATATTAATGACGATTCCAAATTATCGCTGCCCGGCGCAAAGATTTCCCTGATCCCGGGAAATATCTATACAACTTCGGACGATCACGGTAATTTTATTTTCCTGAATGTACCTGCAGGAAATTATACGATGATTGTAAATTATCTTGGCTATGGTATCAGTGAATATCAGGTTACTGTAGAGGCTGAAAAGAATACAAGGCAGAATATTATTTTTGCCAGAAAAGAAACAGCCATTGCTGAAGTAGTAGTAAGCGGATCAACTCTGAAAAACCAGGCAAGAGCATTAAACAAACAGAAAAATAATGCCAATATTACCAATGTGATCTCATCTGACCAGATGGGACGTTTCCCGGATGCCAATATTGGTGATGCTTTGAAGCGTGTTCCCGGAATTACCATACAGAATGATCAGGGTGAAGCAAGGAATCTTATTATCAGAGGACTTGCCCCAAACCTGAATTCTGTAACATTGAACGGTGACAGAATTCCGTCTGCTGAAGGTGACAACCGTAATGTTCAGATGGACCTCATTCCTTCAGATATGATCTCCACTATCGAAGTTAATAAAACCCTGACTCCGGATATGGATGCTGATGCCATTGGTGGTTCAGTAAATCTTATCACAAGAGCTTCTCCTAACGGTCAGAGGATTTCAGCAACACTGGCAGGCGGTTACAACCCGATCCGTGAAAAGGGAAATTATACATCGGGATTTGTCTATGGAAACCGTTTTTTGAATAAAAAGCTAGGGGCTGTTTTCAGTTTTTCCTACAATAACAATAATTTTGGTTCAGACAATATCGAACCTACGTGGAGTATTGCTGATGATGCAGCACAAACTGCCTATATCAATAAAATGGGAGTCCGCTATTATAATGAGCACCGTATAAGGCACAGTTTTGATCTGAATATGGATTATGAATTTAATTCAAAAAATAAAATCTATGCTTCAGCAATGTACAATTTCAGAACTGATAAGGAAAACAGGTTTGCATTAGGCTATAAGGTAAAACCTGTTTACAATGATGATGAAACAGAGATTACAGGCTGGAAAGGAAGCATTACGAGACAGAATAAAGGCGGAGATTCGGATAATGACAATACACGTCTTGAAAGACAGAAAGTACAGAATTATGCTTTAAGAGGGGAACATCTTCTGGGATCTAAAATAGATCTTGACTGGTCCATGAACTATGCCACAGCCAGTGAAAAAAAGCCTCATGAACGTTATATAGAATTTGAAAACGGGAAGATGAATTTTTCTTCAGACCTCAGTGACCCGCGCAGACCTATGATTACTCCTCTTTCTGCAGATAATCTGGGAGTTTATGAGTTGAGTGATCTTTCGGATTCCAACAGTTTCACCCAGGAAAAAGAATTCGGGGCAAAGGTAAATGTGCGTTTTCCTTTTTCTGTGATTGATAACCAGAAAGGAAGGCTTCGTGCGGGTTTGCGTCTCCGTTTAAAGGAAAAGGAGCGGAACAATGATTATTATGCTTTTGAGCCCTTGAATGATATGGGAAGTCTTTTGTCTGTTCCTACGGTTCATTTTGACGGTCAGAATTTCCAGCCGGGAAATTATGTTCCGGGAACTTTCGTTGATCCTTCCTATCTGGGAGGTCTTGATCTGTTCAATCCCAATTTATTTAAAGGCGAACTGAAACCTGAAGAATTCCTTTCAGGCAACTACAATGCAAAGGAAAATATTTATGCCGGATACATCAGATGGGATCAGGATTTCAGTGATCAGTTCTCAATGATCGTAGGGGCGCGTATTGAAACTACAAAAATTGATTATACCGGAAACTATGTGCTGGATGAAGAGGATCTGGCAGGAAAGATCAACCGTACAAATACTTATACCAACGTACTTCCGAATTTATCTTTCAAATATGTTCCTGTTCAGGATCTTGTGCTTCGTGCAGCATTTACAACAGCTTTAGCACGTCCGAATTATTATTCACTGGTTCCCTATCTCAGTGTGATTTCGGGAGATGAAACTATTGCAGCAGGGAATCCGGATTTGAAAGCAACATATGCTTATAATTTCGATTTTATGGCAGAGAAGTATTTTAAATCTGTGGGAATTCTTTCAGGAGGCATTTTTTATAAGAACCTTAAGGATTTTATTTATACCTATTCAAGAAAAAATTATACATCGGCTGATTTTGCCAATGATTTTGCAGGCCAAACCAACCCTATTCCTGCGGGAGAAAGCAACTGGAGTTTTACACAGCAACGTAATGGTGATAATGTAGACATTTACGGCTTTGAAGTTGCTCTTCAACGTCAGCTTGATTTTATTCCGGGAGCATTCTGGAAAGGTCTTGGTATCTATGTGAACTATACATATACCAAGTCAAAAGCAAAAGGCATCACAAATGAAGATGGTGTGGAAAGAACGGATGTAGGTCTGCCGGGAGCTGCACCTCATATGTTCAACGGATCTCTTTCCTGGGAGAATAAACGTTTTTCTGCAAGGGTTTCCATGAACTATGCTTCTTCTTATATTGATGAACTGGGCGGGAAACCATTTGAGGACCGTTATTACGACAAGCAGGTTTTCCTTGATGCAAATGCTTCCTATAAGATCACCAGTCAGCTGAGAGTTTTTGCAGAGGCTAATAATTTAACAAACCAACCGTTACGGTATTATCAGGGAATCCAAAGCAGAACTGCCCAGGTGGAATACTACAGACCGAGATTTACTTTAGGATTAAAATTTGATTTTTAAAAACATGCGAAAATTACCATTGATTATAGCAGCTGCGGTTTTACCTTTCGTAGGAAGCTGTACTGTACAACATTCAGAAAAAAAAATAAAACCTTCTGTTATTACCGAAACGGTGATGCATGATACGGATGATCCTGCCATCTGGATCAACCCCACAGATGCTTCAAAAAGTATTATCATCGGGACAGATAAGGATACTGACGGCGGACTTTATGCTTTCGATCTGAACGGCAAAATCGTCAATAAAGTTTTAGGATTAAAACGCCCGAACAATGTAGACCTCGAATATGGTTTCATGTTAAATGGAAGGAAAATGGATATTGCTGCGGTTACAGAAAGAGAAACGAATACTGTTAAACTTTATAGTCTTCCCGACCTTAATGAGGTCGGTGGATTTACTGTATTTGAAGGTGAAACAGAACGTGGTCCGATGGGAATTTCGATGTATAAAAATCCTATAACAGGAGAAATCTATGCTGTTGTAGGAAGAAAGTCCGGTCCGGCCGACGGTTATCTGTGGCAGTATAAACTTTCTGAAAAAGATGGAAAAATAACGGGAGAAGTTATTCGAAAGTTTGGAAAATACAGCGGCCTGAAAGAAATAGAAAGTATAGCTGTGGATGATGAAGCAGGCTACATTTATTATTCTGATGAACAGTTAGGAGTGCATCAGTATTATGCGGATCCGGACAAAGGAAATGAAGAGCTTCTGGTTTTTGGAAAGGGAGATTTTAAGTCTGATGTAGAAGGAATTTCCATCTATCCTACTTCAGCACACACGGGTTATATTCTGGTTTCAAATCAGCAGGCAGATACTTTTAATGTGTACCTGAGAGAAGATCCGGCTAAGGGAAGAATTGCAGAAATCCCGGTTTCTACCCGTGAAAGTGATGGTTCAGAAGTCACAAATATTAATCTAGGGCCTCAGTTTCCAAAGGGTGTATTTGTTGCGATGAGCAATGGCAGGGTTTTTCATTTTTATGACTGGAGGGTTGTTGAGGAGAGGATTATGGCGGCTCAGAAGCTTAGAAAATAAAGAAGTCCTATATCAAATTTATTATACTTTAATTAAACCACTGTTTTTAGCAGTGGTTTACATTTTATGAAGGATAGAATCGCTTCCGAAACATTTGCAAATACCTATATAAGCAGGGATTGTGGAAACAGTTATGAATATTGGGCGATGAACCGAAAGAGATTAGATATTTTACTAAAGTCGTGACCTACAGCCTCTCTTTCATTTTTTAAAATTTTCTGAAGAAGCTCCCAATCCTCTTCCAGACTTCCTATTGTTAAATTTATGGGATCTTTATAGACATCATATAATTCTTCGTCAGGGATATTCCAATATAAGTCTTTATGTAATATAATTTTGTCATCAGAAGCATCCAGCTTATCCATCAAAATGGAGAGGATTTTCTTTATATCTTCCTTTTGAATTTCAATAGTATTTTCCATTTTTTTAATTTAACTAAAGTTTAGTAAATCTGAGGAACACCTGTACTTTTCTGGCAAAACTTATCCCTGTCACTTCCACGATAGCCGTTATAGTGATCAATATAATGTTTTTTTTGTGGAACCAGACCATATTATTAAAGCATTACCCAGTTCTCTACCCGTCTAAAGGTATTATACGAACTGTCTCCGGATACTTGTATAATGGTCTTTCGGCTCTCTCTAAAGACCCGGAGGTAGTTAATGAAGCCTATTTACCCCCTTAGGTAAGGGGGTATTTGCTCTTCGGAAGGGTCTGCGGCCACTTCAGGAAGTGTGTTTAGATTCTTTGGAAATTCCTGTAGAGGCTTTTCAGAATTTTGATGAGGAACAGGCTGTGAATATTATTTCTAATACATTCGGAGAACATGCTTTTAGTAACTCTTTTAATTATGGCACGATAAATTTTCACCCAATAGAAAAGTTAGTTTCCCTTCATGAAGAAAAAATTGCTTTGTATGAGCGTATGCTGAAGGAAAAGGATGAAATGATGGAGAGACTGGAAAAGTTACTTAATAAATAGAAAACTATAATAAAGAAACCTCGCATCTTGCGAGGTTTTTTTTTCTCAAAGTTGTTGACTTCAAAAATATAACGTTGAAAATCAACACTATATTTTTACTGCTCCATAATCATACATACTCGTTTTTCTGGATTTCTTTGCCACTATACTTTTAGTATTTCTTATAAGTCACATTAAGTTTGGGTTAATATGTATGATTATCATTCAATTATCCATATTTTAATTGATAGAGCATAAACAAGCTGTATGAAAATAAACTTATAAAAAAAAAATTCAATAATAATTTGATATAATACCATTCTTTTTTAATGATATTTTTTTTATTTCTTAGAATTCCGATTGAAACAATATTTAAGGAAATCGAAATTACAAATAATATTACATTTGTAGTGTCTAATTTCATTTTAGAAAAAAAGTATGCAAATGTGAAAACTGAAAAAACGTAAGAGAAATATATAATATTATTCATTATCAGTAGGTATTATTTTTTTAACTTCATTTAAAACATTAAAACGATAATTATTATCTATAGTAGTGTGCCAAGTCTTATCGTCTGTTTTCACATTTGTAATTTTAGTAGTTGTATTACCAGTTGTCGGTTCAATTTGTGTACCTCCAACGAAAGGATTGTTGGTTTGACGATAATTTTTAACCTCTACGGTATTAGATTTTACAAACCTATTAGCAGCACCAGTAGGGTCAGATAAATCCAAAGTAATTATGTTTGAACTTTTATTGGCTGCCACAATTGCATTATCTGTACCCATACTGTGCCCTACAATAACTAATTTACCATCTGGACTTTCCGCCCTAAAAGCTTCAATTGATTTTATAAGATCATTTGTAGTTCTTGAGTTTGAAGATGAGTCAAAGACAGCTACTTAGGTACCCTCCTGTCCAGAGTATCTTTCCACTAGTAAACTGGAAAAACTATTTTTATCTGGATGTTTTGATTGTGTCTTTCCTGGATCAGGGTTTCCATCAAAACCTTGCACTGCAATAATCAAATTTTTGGTTCCTTTATTAATTTCAACAGGCTCCAGCCCTTCAAGTTCTCTTGCGTCAATAACCCTGTTACCGCTGAAAGCATAAGGAGACCAAGTAATATATTTTTCCGCCAAAGGATCAATATTAAAGAATCTTTCCACATCTGGCATATAATTTCTCCATTTAAAACTATAAAAACCAGTCTCCTGTAACTCTTGCCCTTGATACTTATAGTTCTATAAGCATTCCATTATAGGAAAATATTCTGAAAATGTTACACTCCATTTATTATCAAAGTTTCCGTTAATAATAATATAATCAATTCCTTTTTTTAAATTAAACTCCATCTTTTCTTTTTTCTTAGACATAATCTTTATCTTTCTATTTCCTTTAGAAATTTTAATTTCTCTATACCCACAGGTATAGTTATCAAAATTATATTTTTTACCATTAATAGTGATTACGTCGTCAATAAAAGCAGCATTATTAAAAAACAATAAGACTTCGCTATCTTTTTTAAGAAATTCTTTTGAAGTATTTTCCAAATAAAATTTGTATCCTATACTATCCGTTTTTGTTGCTTGCGTTTTGTTTTGATAATAAAAATCAATATTACTTTGCCCCAAGCAACTACTACAAATGAATAATATGCTTACTAAAAAAAATATTCTTTTCATTTTATTTATTTTTTAATCTGAATGAATTTGCCTTAAATATTTGTAATTCTGATACTCTCCAGATCCAAAATAAGCATTCTCAATTTTTCAGATGATTCATCCCAAATGGATAATAGTCGTTGGCATCTGTTATTTCAAGACTTCCTGTGCTACTACTCCTTCCATAGCTTATCCTCACATTTCCTAAATGATCTTTATACTGGTAAATGTACATTTTTTCTCTAATAATTGGTGATTGTATGTAATTTTAAATAAAATATAGCATTGAAAATCAATGCTATATTCATTACCAACATGTTTGAAATATGACTAGTGTTTGGAACAAACTCAATTTCATTCATCGTCTTCTATATTCTCATACCTATAATCTGTCAAAACTAGTATTCCAAAATATTTCCATTCAAACTCATCTTGATAATTAATTCTTAATATCAATGTTTTCTTTGTTTTTTGGAGTATTTCTATAGAATTAATTATTTTATGATGAGAAGGATATCTTCCATCTCCATATGGCGAAGTAGCTTTAAAACTATTAGAATTTTCTCTTGTTAAAACAAATCCATCAAACATTCCTAATTTTATTTCCTCTTTCGATTTATATTTTTGGTTGTTCAAACATAATATTGTTTGTAAAACTTTCTTTTTTCTATCGTATTTGTACAAAATTCCTTTGTCAGAATCATATTTTAAATACTCATATTCCATTTTCGAAGTGTCCTCTTGAAAATAATCAAATATTCCTATATCAATCTTTTCATTATTTAGCACTCCTGACTTATAGCTTACTACAATTGGTTCATAAAACTCCAATACTTGTGCTTTGACATTTCCTGCAAAACATAATAATAGGATATATATAAATATTTTCTTTTTAATTTGTTCCATTAGTTTTCTTTTTTTCTTCTTCTCGAACATTAACGAGCTGATTAACTATTTTATCTGAATTAGTACCAGGTGCTCTTGGAGCAATTAACTTAAAATCTTCAGATCCATACTTAGTATGATCCATATCAGCATCTCCGGTTCTATTTTCTATATGAGCATCCATCTCGTGATAAACAGACTCCGCTAAATCATAATTACTGTATCCCGTTTTTTTCTCAACACCTTGCTTGTTTTTAAATGTTGCATTGTATCTTGAATCACTACTCTTTTCTTTGAAAAAATTTTCATTTAAGGAAATCAAATGTACATTTTTATCGCCCGATTGAGATATATCAAGATTATTAAATTCTGAAGCATTAGAATATCCTTCGGGAATTGATACCTTGCCATCTTTTGCAAGCCCTAAAGATTTAACGTCAGCAATTGTTTCTGCTACCGTTGTTGAACTAGTACCAAAATTTTTAGAATTAATATATATATCATCTGTTTTACTATTTCCATATTTATCCCAAATTCTCTTACCCTCAGCCGTCTTATAAAGCACCTCTTTTGAAGCTTTGAAAGACCCATTTGCAGTTAAAATAATAATATCCTTACCTTGCCTTCCGTCTGGATCAATAAATCTCAAAGGATTATTAAACGCATAATTATAAGGACTATGTCTTCTCATTTTCTCAGCTAGTGGATCAACTACTCCCCATCTACCAATATCAGCCATGTACATTCTCGCTCCATAATCATACATTCCTGTTTCTTGCAATTCTTTACCGTTGTATTTGTAATTTCTATAATTACCTGCCCCAAAATAAGCATTACCTGTTTTCAGATGATTCATTCCGAAAGGATAGTAATCATTAGAATCGGTTATTTCAATGCCTCCTGTACTATTATTTTTTGTATAACTTATTCTTACATTACCCAAATGATCTTTATACTGGTAAATATATATTTTTCTCTGGTAATCGTAAAATCCTTCTGCTGTAGGAAAGAATTGTAATTCAGGATTATGAGGATTCTGAACAATTGGATCTATTGGGGTGGGATCAATATCAATAGGAGGACCAATTGTAAATGCCTGCATTTCTAATGCCTGATTGGTTTCCAGCGGGGCTGTCAAAAACATGTCAGATATTCCACCTCCTGAAGATGTGGTATTCAGGTACAGGAAACCGTCAAGATAATCGGTGATTAGATTTAAATAAAAAAATAGCGTTGAAAAATCAACACTATTTTTTATCTATGTTTGAAAGATAACTATTATGTTTTAATTCGATTGAATTTTTAAGATTTTTAAATTATTTATACACTCTAAAAAAGCTTTTTCTTTATCTGGCTTCAAGTATGGTATTTCTCCATTTATACCATTTTTAATCTCGGAATACTTTATTCTAATCACTCCATAATTATTTATCTTCTTATTTATAAAATAATAGCTTTTAGCATAAATAAAAGGTTTTGGAGTATATTGATCTATCGCTAAACATTTATTCAACTCGTTAACTTTATTCTGAATTACTATTTCATATCTAAAATATTCATTTGCATAATTCTTCTTAAAATCTTCCATAGAAATAGCTTTTGTATATAAGACAAAATTTCCATCTTTAACTTTTGCATAAGAAAGACTGTCAATATTTAGTTTATAAGGACTATTTGTAATCTCACAAACATCTTTATTATCAAGAATAATAATTCCATTATAGAATCCTTCTTCATCATGAAAACCATCTTCTATATAAACAGAAGAATATTTCTTTTCAGGATTTATTTTACAAGATTTAGCCCCCAGTAATCTATATTTTGCTATTGCATCTTCTATTCCTTTAGTTTCGTTTGAATCTAAGTTATTTAATAAATATTCATTCATATTCATAAGAGATTCTTTTTGCTGAGAAAAACATGAATGGAATAAGGTAATAATTAATACTAAAACGATTTTTTTCATAAAATTTGAATATCTATTGTCCTCTATTTTTAAATTTAGCCCAATTATACATTGCTGCAGCACCATAATAATTATATCTACTCTGCAATATAGTATTATTCACATTTCTTACCTCCGTAATACTCGGTATAGGATTTAGTTGGCTGCCATTTGATTTAAAATAAATACTACCACCAGCATTATCGATCAATCTACTACTACTTGCTGGCAATAATTTACCAGCACCATCTATAATTGTTCTATAATGAGTTCTTAAAGGGAGTCCTGTTTCTGCTCTTACAATATTTTCAACGTGAGTCCCATAAATTTCAGCTGTTGTAGAGTCATCTCCAAATCTTACCGCAGATTCAGCTGTTTCTCCTAAAGCAAAATTACCATAGACATGCCCCATCTCATGTGCAATAGTTGAATATAAAGGAGAATATATATCATCTTTTCCAGAAGTTGTCCAACGACCTTTTCCTGACGAAGGATTTAGATCAATAATATTACTTATTCCATGCCTTACTTTTGAGTCTCCAGCTGTATAATTAAAATTAATATCTCTTTTTTTTCCATCCTTACCTTCTTCTTGATCAAAATAATCTATCATTGTATTTCCTATAGATGTATTATTATCTAAATAATTCAGTCCTGCCACAGTTTGTGTAACATAATCTGATAATTTTGTAGAGCTATCTATATTTGCCCATTTTCCGTTTACTTGGTGCTGAGTTGCTCCATTACTATACCTATATTGAGCACCATCCTGATCATTGATGTAAATCCATTCACCATTCACATCAATAAATTTGATCGGATTACCTGCAACATAATTATATGGTGATAAAGAAAAGTAATTTTCACTATAATTATCCACAACACCCCATCTTCCAATGTCTGCCATGTACATTCTCGCCCCATAATCATACATTCCAGTTTCCTGTAATTCTTTCCCATTATATTTGTAGTTGTACATACTAGCTGTCCCAAAGATCGCCTTCTCACCTCTGGGAACATTCATCCCGAAAGGATAATACTCATTCTGATCCGTAACTTCTAACTGTCCGCCTGCATTCCTTTTGTAGCTTATTCTTACGTTACCCAAATGATCTTTATACTGATAAATATACATTTTTCTTAGATAGTCGGTAATTTCTTAGATTCAACTAAAAAAATATATCGCTGAAAGTCAACGCTATATTTTTTTGCCAACATATCTAAAATATAATACTATCCATACATTAGTTGATAAACTATAAATGGAATATAAATAAATAGACATAAAAATAGGATATTAAATAATAAATGAACGAAAAACCAAACTCGTTTTTTTAATATGTCTTTTCTGTTCAATAATAGAACGCAAATTGAGGCAATGTTAAATATTATTGAAATTGAAAATAATATTATAGTTCTAATATCAAATTTCATTGATGGGTAGAAAACAATCAATGTAAAAAGCGAAAAAATATGAGATAAATAAACTACTTTAATCATTATTTTGTTGGGATTACTTGTTTAACATCATTTAGAACATTAGGACTATAGTTTTCATCAATATTTGTGTGATTTGTTTTACTATCTGTTTCGGTATTAGTTATCTTTGAGGTTGAATTTCCTGTTTTTTTAACAACCTGAGTTCCTCCTACAAATGGGTTATTCGTTTGATAATAATTTGTAGCTTCTGCAACATTTGACGGTATTTTATTATCAGCTACTCCAATTGGATCTGAAATATCAAGTGTAATTAATTTGTCAATTTTCACTTCGGGATTATCCTTAGAAACAGTAACACCATTATCAGCTCCTAGGCTATGACCTACAATAATTAACTTTCCATCAGGGCTTTGTTTTCTGAAATCTTTTATGGATGTTGAAATATCTTTTGGTGTTCTTGAAATCCAAGATGCTCCAAACACTGCCACTTGAGTATCTTTTCGAGAACTGTACGCTTCTAAAAGTACGGTAGCAAAACCATTTTTGTCTGGTTTGACCTGTGTTTTTCCAGGATCAGGATTTCCATTATCCCACCCTTGAATAGCAATTATCAAATTTTTCGTTCCTTCGTTGAATTTTACAGCTTCTAATCCCTCTAGTTCTCTCGCATCAATAACTCTGTTTTCAGAAAAATTGTAATGTGATTGATAACTATATTTTTCTGATAGAGGATCTATATTAAAAAACCTTCCAACATCAGGCATATAATTTCTCCACTTGAAGCTATAGAAACCTGTTTCTTGTAATTCCTGCTCCTGATATTTATAGTTTCTATAATTACCCGCCCCAAAATATGCATTCCTAGTTTTCAAATGATTCATTCCGAAAGGATAATAATCATTACTATCTGTTATTTCAAGAGCTCCTGTG